>NZ_JBVAXO010000029.1:0-244 GCF_055419385.1 Mycobacterium sp. IDUB_24 | reverse complement strand
GCGAACGGTGCCGCGACATGATCCGGGTTGTTGCGGTCGGCCTTCTCCGCGGCCGGGACCTCACTGGCGATGCTGCGGTCACGCACCGTGATCGGACGCAATTGCCCGTTGAGGATGCACATCACCGTGCGCATACCCCGCTCGTCGGCATCGGAGATCGCCTCCAGACCGATCAGCAACTGCACACCGCGCTCGAGCTCGACCCGGTGTTCCTCGCCGTAGCGCAGCCCGTAGAAGAACTGAT
>NZ_JBVAXO010000028.1:0-284 GCF_055419385.1 Mycobacterium sp. IDUB_24 | reverse complement strand
ATCCGCGCCACATACGGCGCCACCTTGAGCAACCCAGTGGACCGCAACCGGGTGGCCAACAACGACTGATGGGCATCACGGAACGTCGTATCGGTGACCCCGACCGATGGGGTATCCCGCAGCCACGACGCGAACCGCTCTGGGCCCAGTTCGAACAATCTTTGTCGTGAGCCCGGCGCGGGTGTGGCAGTGAGGTCCAGGCGCGGGAGCTTGTCCTGTGGGTACACCGTCGACGGCCGCTCGCCATTGGGCTTGTTCACCGTGACATCGGCCAGATAATTCAA
>NZ_JBVAXO010000027.1:0-291 GCF_055419385.1 Mycobacterium sp. IDUB_24 | reverse complement strand
GGAGCAACAACACGCCTCCCACCCCACACAGGGGCCAGGGAAAAACGGGCCTGTTGTCTCAAAGCCCAATAGTGTGTTCAGCAGTTTCATCACCAGCGATTTCCCACGCCGGCTCAACGTTTGTCTATGCACCCACCAGAAACCCACTACAGATCCCTGACTGAAATATCCCAACCGCACTACTCCCACAGTCGCGGGGGCGGGGGAATCAAAATGGTGCTCCTTAGAAAGGAGGTGATCCAGCCGCACCTTCCGGTACGGCTACCTTGTTACGACTTCGTCCCAATCGCC
>NZ_JBVAXO010000026.1:0-293 GCF_055419385.1 Mycobacterium sp. IDUB_24 | reverse complement strand
GGAAACCCATCCAATGCGACGACCGCCGTGGGCACCATGTAAGACGGCAACCGCTCGGCCAGCATGGCGCGCAGGTCTGCGGGGTCGGCGGTGCCGGTGATGTAGCCGACCAGGCGCTTGTCACCGGGACGGTCCTCCCGGGCAATCACCACCGCCTGCTCGACACCCGCCAAAGCCGTTAACGCAGCCTCGATCTCACCAAGCTCGATCCGATAACCACGAATCTTGACCTGCTCATCAGCACGACCCAGATACTGCAGTTCCCCGTCTTGTCCCCAGCGCACCAGATCACC
>NZ_JBVAXO010000025.1:0-302 GCF_055419385.1 Mycobacterium sp. IDUB_24 | reverse complement strand
GGAGCAACAACACGCCTCCCACCCCACACAGGGGCCAGGGAAAAACGGGCCTGTTGTCTCAAAGCCCAATAGTGTGTCTGATGATTTTCCGCGGATGCTTTCCCGCATCCCACGCTAAGTTTGTCGAGTGCACCAGACCCCCACCCACTACAGGTAAGAGGCCATCCAACGAATCGCCTGAAAGCACAGCTGATCCCGCGATTTACGGGGCCGGCCCAGGTCTCGTGGTGCTCCTTAGAAAGGAGGTGATCCAGCCGCACCTTCCGGTACGGCTACCTTGTTACGACTTCGTCCCAATCGCC
>NZ_JBVAXO010000024.1:0-317 GCF_055419385.1 Mycobacterium sp. IDUB_24 | reverse complement strand
CCGCGTCACATTGCGATGCGGAATCGCCACCCCCTTGGGCACACCCGTGGTGCCCGAGGTGTAGATCAGATACGCAACATCATCGTCGGCCGGCTCGATCAGCGGCGGGGTGGCGGGTTGACCGGTCAGCCTGGGATCGTTGACGTCGATCACCGTCAACCCACGCCCGCTCAGCCGGTCCATCAGATCGGTGGTGGTGACCACTGCTACCGGCGTCGAATCGCTGAGAACGAAGCCTATCCGTGCATCGGGCACCGAGGGATCGATCGGAACATAAGCCGCACCGGTTTTCAGCACACCCATGATCGCCACGATCG
>NZ_JBVAXO010000023.1:0-323 GCF_055419385.1 Mycobacterium sp. IDUB_24 | reverse complement strand
GCCGCCCTGGATCAACGTCTGGACGCGTTGGCCGACACCGTGTGTGAGCACGATCCCCGCACCCATGCCCAGCGCCGCGCCGATGCGATCGGTCCGCTGGCCCGCCTGCAATCCCAGCTGCAATGCCGGTGCGGGTTACCGGACTGCCCGGCCAGCCAGCAGCGGGCCGCCGCTACCGCCGCAATGGTCCATGTGTTGGCCACCGAATCGACCCTAGACGGCACCTCCGATGATCCGGGATACCTACCCGGCTACGGGATCCTGCCCGCCGAGACGGTGCGCAACCTGGCCGCCAACGCCAAACACAAACCGGTCGTGGTGCC
>NZ_JBVAXO010000022.1:0-370 GCF_055419385.1 Mycobacterium sp. IDUB_24 | reverse complement strand
AAAGGTCTTGTTGCAAACGCTCATTCGTGTTGACTCGACCCGGCAGATAGGAATGGGCCGAGATGAAGACCTTTCCGTTCACCCTTCCGGAGAGAAACGACTGCGTTCCCCCGAACCGGTTGAGCATCGCTTCCGTGAGCCCCAGATAGGGCAGAACCTTGATGGCGAAGTGGTCGGCGTCGGTGCCATCGGCCCGGCCGGCAGCAGGGTTGACCACACCGAGGTTGGATGAACCGACCTGATTGGGCGAACCAACACGGGACGTGGCCCCGAGGAACCGCTTGGGTAACAGCGGAATAATGGCATTCACCGCATGCTCCTCGTCGGGCACCTCCCCGTGGCGAATCAACGCTTGTTTGACCGCGGCCCG
>NZ_JBVAXO010000021.1:0-403 GCF_055419385.1 Mycobacterium sp. IDUB_24 | reverse complement strand
GACTTCGAGGGCACCTTGGAGCTGGGTTATCAGATCGGCTTCCCCTGGTCGCTGGGTGTGGGGATCAACTTCTCCTACACGACCCCCAACATCCTGATCGACGATGGTGACATCACCGGCCCGCCCTTCGGTTTGGAGTCGGTCATCACCCCGAACCTGTTCCCGGGTGTGTCGATCAGTGCCGATCTGGGCAATGGCCCGGGTATTCAGGAAGTGGCCACGTTCTCGGTGGACGTCAAGGGTCCGGCCGGTGGTGTGGCGGTGTCCAACGCGCACGGCACGGTGACCGGTGCTGCCGGTGGTGTGTTGCTGCGTCCGTTCGCCCGTCTGATCGCCTCGACCGGTGACAGTGTCACCACCTACGGCGAGCCTTGGAACATGAACTGAGCACATGAACGCCACG
>NZ_JBVAXO010000020.1:0-422 GCF_055419385.1 Mycobacterium sp. IDUB_24 | reverse complement strand
GCGGCGAACTCCTGCGCACTGACCCCAGCCCCCACCAACGCCAACGCCAGATCCCCGACCACCTTGCTCGACGGGGTCACCTTCACCAACCGGCCCAACACCCGATCCGCGGCGGCATAGGCGGTCTCGATCTCCTCGAACCGATCCCCCAGCCCCAACGCGATGGCCTGCTGGCGCAAGTTGCTCAACTGCCCACCGGGAATCTCATGGGTGTACACCCGACCCGTCGGCGCGGGAAGACCGGACTCGAACGGCGCATACACCTTGCGCAGCGCCTCCCAGTACGGCTCCAGATCACACACCGCACTCAGCGACAACCCGGTGTCGAACGACGTGTGCGCCGCGGCAGCCACGATCGAAGACAACGCCGGCTGACTCGTCGTCCCCGCCAACGGCGCAGCCGCACCATCGACCGCCGACGC
>NZ_JBVAXO010000019.1:0-551 GCF_055419385.1 Mycobacterium sp. IDUB_24 | reverse complement strand
CCGGCCTGCCAGGCCGCCAGATACGTCGCCAACTGCCCACCCGGAGTGTCATGGGTGTGCACATGCACCGGCAGATCAAACCGCGACCGCAACGCACTCACCAACAGATGCGCCGAATGCGGGCGCAACAACCCCGCCATGTCCTTGATCGCCAACACATGCGCACCCGCATCGACGATCTGCTCGGCCAGCTTCAAGTAATAATCCAGCGTGTACAGATTCTCGCCCGGATCAGACAGATCCCCGGTGTAGGACATCGCCACTTCCGCGACGGCCGTACCCGTCTCACGCACCGCATCGATCGCCGGACGCATCGACTCGACATTGTTGAGCGCATCGAAGATCCGGAAGATATCGATCCCGGTGCGAGTCGCCTCATCGACAAAAGCCGACGTCACCAACTCCGGATACGGCGTGTACCCCACCGTGTTCCGGCCCCGCAACAACATCTGCAGACAAATATTGGGCACGGCCTCACGCAGAGCGGCCAACCGCTCCCACGGATCCTCTTTCAAAAACCGCAGCGCCACATCATAAGTCGCCCCACCCCA
>NZ_JBVAXO010000018.1:0-796 GCF_055419385.1 Mycobacterium sp. IDUB_24 | reverse complement strand
CCACGAATCTTGACCTGCTCATCAGCACGACCCAGATACTGCAGTTCCCCGTCTTGTCCCCAGCGCACCAGATCACCGGTGCGATACATCCGTAACCCCGGTGAACCGAAGGGGCACGCCACAAATCGGGTCGAGGTCAACGGCGCCCGACCCACATAGCCATAACCCACACCCGCACCGGCCACATACAACTCGCCCACCACACCAGCAGGCACCGGACGCAACCAGCCATCCAAAACGAAAAACGCCAAATCAGCCAACGGCCCGCCAATCGGGGACACCGCATTCTGGACATCAGCCGTAGCGATCTCGCGGAACGAGGCATGCACCGTGGTCTCGGTGATCCCGTACATGTTGATCAACCGCGGCAACCCCGGATGCTCGGCCAACCATGGCCTCAACCGGGACGGTTCCAGCGCCTCTCCGCCGAACACCACCACCTCAAGCGCCAACCGATTCTCCGGCCGGGCGGTGTCCACCGAGGCCAACGCGTAAAACGCCGACGGGGTCTGACTCAGCACACTGACGTGTTGGTCGACGAGTAACGCGTGGAACTCTTCAGCCGAACGGGTCACCGATTCAGACACCACAACAAGGCGCCCACCATGGAGCAGCGCGCCGAAGATCTCCCACACCGAGAAGTCGAACGCCAACGAATGGCACTGCGTCCACGCCTGACCCGGCGACAACGCCACCTCACGATCGATCGCATCCAACAGCCGCGTCACATTGCGATGCGGAATCGCCACCCCCTTGGGCACACCCGTGGTGCCCGAGGTGTAGATCAGATACGCAA
>NZ_JBVAXO010000017.1:0-970 GCF_055419385.1 Mycobacterium sp. IDUB_24 | reverse complement strand
CTCAAAAACCTACTCACCGCCATGGCCCGCGGAGTCTGCGACCACGACCCCCGCACCACCGGACAACGCCGCTCCGACGCCCTGGGCGCCCTCGGCGCCGGAGCCGACCACCTCACCTGCCAATGCAACAACCCCGACTGCCAAGCCACCGGCCCCGACCCCCGCTCCCGCGCCGTAGCGATCCACCTCCTCGCACAAGCCCTACCCCAATGGGCCACCCACAACGAGAGCAGCACCGCGACCGACGGCGGTGTCGACGACGCCGGCCCCGAACCCACGCCCAAGCCGCCCGCCGCACAACCACCCCGCGACCCCCGCATCCACGGCGACCCCGACCCCAACGACTACGCCGCCGACCGCGCACCCGCCGTCACCGGCCCTCCTGCCGTCATCCTCGGTGGCGGCATCGTGCCCGCACCCCTGCTCGCCGAACTGATCGCCACCGGTGCAACCGTCAAATACGTAGCCGACCCTGGCGACCTCGATACCCAAACCAGCTACCGGCCCTCAGCGAAGCTGACCGCGTTCGTCCAGATGCGCGACCTCGTCTGCATGTTCCCCGGCTGCGGAGTGGCCGCCCACTATTGCGACCTCGACCACACCACTCCCTGGCCGGCAGGACCCACCCACCCCGGAAACCTCGGGCCCAAATGCCGGACCCACCACCTCATCAAAACCTTCCACACCGGCGAAAACGGCTGGACCGACCTCCAACACCCCAACGGCAGCCACACCTGGACCTCCCCCACCGGCCACACCTACCACACCACCCCCTTCAGCCAAATCCTCTTCCCCAACTGGACAACCCACACCCCAACCCCACCCACACCCGCAGATCCAGCACCCACAACCACCACCGACCGGCACACCAAAATGCCACTCCGCCAACAAACCCGCCAACAAACCCACACCCAACGCATCAACACCGAACGCCGACTCAACACCGAACAAGACAAACCCCCGCCCTACT
>NZ_JBVAXO010000016.1:0-2934 GCF_055419385.1 Mycobacterium sp. IDUB_24 | reverse complement strand
TCATCCGGGTTCGCCGCGGTTGATCAACATGTACGGGATCACCGAGACGACGGTGCATGCCTCGTTCCGGGAGATCGTGGCCGGTGACGTTGAGGGCAGTCTCAGCCCCGTCGGTGTGCCTTTGAATCACCTCGGCTTCTTCGTGCTCGATTCGTCATTGCAGCCAGCGCCAATTGGCGTGGCGGGTGAGCTGTACGTGGTAGGCGCTGGTTTGGGATACGGATACTGGCGTCGTGGTGGATTGACCGCGTCGCGGTTTGTGGCGTGTCCGTTCGGCGGTGCGGGTGCACCCCCAATGCGGATGTATCGGACCGGCGATCTGGCGTCGTGGGGAGCTGACGGGGAGTTGCGGTACCTGGGGCGTGCCGATGAGCAGGTCAAGATTCGTGGCTACCGCATCGAATTGGGAGAGATTCAGACAGCTCTCGCTGAGCTTCCTGGGGTTGATCAGGCGGCAGTGATTGCCCGTGAGGACCGTCCGGGTGACAAGCGCCTGGTCGGTTACATCACTGGCAGCGCGGACCCGGCCGCCGTTCGTGCCGCATTATCCGACCGCTTGCCCGGTTACATGGTGCCCGCGGCGGTAGTGACGCTCGATGCGTTGCCGTTGACGGTCAACGGGAAACTCGACAGACGGGCTCTGCCGGCGCCGGAATACGCCGACGTCGATCATTACCGTGCTCCCGCGACTCCCACCGAAGAGATCCTGGCCGGGATCTACTCCCAGGTGCTCGGGTTGGAGCGGGTCGGGGTGGATGATTCCTTCTTCGACCTTGGCGGTGATTCCCTTTCGGCGATGCGGTTGATCAATGAGGTCAACGCCGGTCTTGATACCGATCTTGCGGTTCGGGCGGTGTTCGAGGCGCCGACTGTGGCGCAACTGGCCGCGCGTGCGGGTGAGAGTTCGGGGATGCGTGAACCTCTGGTGGCCCGACAACGGCCGGATGTTCTGCCGTTGTCGTATGCCCAGCAGCGGTTGTGGTTCCTGGACCAGCTTGAGGGGCCGTCGCCGATCTACAACATGCCGACGGTGTATCGGATCACCGGTGGGTTGGATATCGACGCGCTCGGCCAAGCGCTGGCCGATGTCGTGGAACGCCACGAGTCTTTGCGCACGGTATTCCCGGCGGTCGATGGTGTGCCTCGACAGGTGGTGCTGCCGGCGGGACAGGTCGATCTCGGGTGGCAGGTGGTCGACGCCGTCGACTGGTCCCCGGACCGGCTACACGACGCGATTCGCTCGACAGTCGGATACGAGTTCGATCTGTCAGCCGAGATTCCTTTGCGGGCTGCCCTTTTCCGGGTGGCTGAGGGTGAGCATGTCCTGGTGGCGGTGGTCCATCACATCGCCGGGGATGGCTGGTCGATCGGTCCGTTGGTGCGTGATATCGGGGTGGCCTACGCGAGCCGGTGCGCGGGACAGGTCCCGGGCTGGTCACCGTTGCCGGTGCAGTACGCGGATTACACCTTGTGGCAGCGCTCGTATCTGGGTGATCCAGGTGATCCGGAGAGCCGGATCGCCGGCCAGTTGGCGTACTGGGAGCAGGCGTTGGCGGGACTTCCGGAGCGTCTGGGGCTGCCGACGGACCGCCCCTATCCATCGGTCGCCGACTACCACGGGGCCAGCATCGCGATGGAGTGGCCGGTCGAATTGCAGCGGCAGATCGCGCGAGCGGCGACTGAGCACAACGCGACCAGTTTCATGGTGGTGCAGGCGGCGTTGGCGGTGTTGTTGTCGAGTTTGAGCGGGAATTCGGATGTGGCGGTGGGCTTCCCGATCGCCGGGCGCAGCGACCCGGCGTTGGATGAGTTGGTCGGGGTCTTCATCAACACCCTGGTGCTGCGGATCGAACTCGACGGTGATCGGTCCGTTGCCGAACTGATGGCACAGGTGCGACGCCGCAGCCTGGCCGCCTACGAGCATCAGGATGTGCCGTTCGAGATGGTGGTCGATCGGCTCAACCCGGCCCGCAGTTTGACCCACCACCCGCTGGTTCAGGTGATGATGGCGTGGCAGAACCTGACCGGTCAGGACGAGGGCCAGGCTGCCTCACCGAGTTTGGGTGGTATGCAGGCCACACCGCTGGAAGCAGACACTCAGTCGGCACGGATGGATCTGACGATCTCGTTGGCAGAGCGCTGGAGCGCGGGTGAGCCGGCCGGCATCACCGGGGCGGTGGAATTCCGCACCGATGTTTTCGACGCCGCCACCATCCAGATCTTCATCGAGCGACTGACGCGGGTGGTCGAAGCGCTGACCGCCGATCCGTCGGAGACGTTGTCGTCGATAGATCTGCTGGAAGCCGGTGACCACGCCCGCCTCGACGGATGGGGCAACCAGTCGGTGCTGTCCGAGCCCGTGGTTGTGTCAGCGACGATTCCGGCAGTGTTCGCCGAGCAGGTGGCGCGGGACCCGGCTGCGGTAGCCGTGAGTTTCGATGGTCGTTCGATGACGTATGGGGAGCTCGATTGCGCGTCGAATCTCTTGGCATACAAGCTAGTTGAGCATGGTGCGCGGCCGGGTACATGTGTGGCGGTGCTGCTGACGCGGTCGGCGGATCCTGTGGTCGCGATTTTGGCTGTGCTCAAGTCGGGCGCTGCGTACCTGCCGATCGATGCGATGCATCCCGATGCGCGGATCGAGTTCATGCTGGCCGATGCCATGCCGGTCGCGGCAGTCACCACCTCCGAGTTGCGGACGCGGCTGGCGGGGAGGGACTTGCCAGTCATCGATGTCGACGATCCGGGTATCGGTGCGCAATCCGGCATTTCATTACCCGCGTCCAGCGCTGACGACACTGCGTACCTGATCTACACCTCGGGCACGACTGGCGTGCCGAAGGGAGTGGCGGTCACTCACCGGAATGTGGCGCGGTTGTTGGGGACGTTGGATGCGGAGTTGGGTCTGGCGGGGCAGGTGTGGACGCAGTGTCA
>NZ_JBVAXO010000015.1:3739-5448 GCF_055419385.1 Mycobacterium sp. IDUB_24 | reverse complement strand
TGTTGTTTGAGAACTCAATAGTGTGTTTGGTGGTTTTTGTTTGTTGTTTTTGGCCACATTCTTTTTCCCGTTTAGGGTGTGGTTGTTGTTTTTTGATGCCAGTTTGTTGGTGTCTTTTGTTTTGATCGGATTTTTCTGATTCGAATTCTGCCTGTCTTTGGATGGGAAGTTTTTGTTTGGAGAGTTTGATTCTGGCTCAGGACGAACGCTGGCGGCGTGCTTAACACATGCAAGTCGAACGGAAAGGCCCTTCGGGGTACTCGAGTGGCGAACGGGTGAGTAACACGTGGGTGATCTGCCCTGCACTTTGGGATAAGCCTGGGAAACTGGGTCTAATACCGAATATGACCGCGCACTTCCTGGTGTGTGGTGGAAAGCTTTTGCGGTGTGGGATGGGCCCGCGGCCTATCAGCTTGTTGGTGGGGTAATGGCCTACCAAGGCGACGACGGGTAGCCGGCCTGAGAGGGTGACCGGCCACACTGGGACTGAGATACGGCCCAGACTCCTACGGGAGGCAGCAGTGGGGAATATTGCACAATGGGCGCAAGCCTGATGCAGCGACGCCGCGTGAGGGATGACGGCCTTCGGGTTGTAAACCTCTTTCAATAGGGACGAAGCGCAAGTGACGGTACCTATAGAAGAAGGACCGGCCAACTACGTGCCAGCAGCCGCGGTAATACGTAGGGTCCGAGCGTTGTCCGGAATTACTGGGCGTAAAGAGCTCGTAGGTGGTTTGTCGCGTTGTTCGTGAAAACTCACAGCTTAACTGTGGGCGTGCGGGCGATACGGGCAGACTAGAGTACTGCAGGGGAGACTGGAATTCCTGGTGTAGCGGTGGAATGCGCAGATATCAGGAGGAACACCGGTGGCGAAGGCGGGTCTCTGGGCAGTAACTGACGCTGAGGAGCGAAAGCGTGGGGAGCGAACAGGATTAGATACCCTGGTAGTCCACGCCGTAAACGGTGGGTACTAGGTGTGGGTTTCCTTCCTTGGGATCCGTGCCGTAGCTAACGCATTAAGTACCCCGCCTGGGGAGTACGGCCGCAAGGCTAAAACTCAAAGAAATTGACGGGGGCCCGCACAAGCGGCGGAGCATGTGGATTAATTCGATGCAACGCGAAGAACCTTACCTGGGTTTGACATGCACAGGACGCCAGTAGAGATATTGGTTCCCTTGTGGCCTGTGTGCAGGTGGTGCATGGCTGTCGTCAGCTCGTGTCGTGAGATGTTGGGTTAAGTCCCGCAACGAGCGCAACCCTTGTCTCATGTTGCCAGCACGTAATGGTGGGGACTCGTGAGAGACTGCCGGGGTCAACTCGGAGGAAGGTGGGGATGACGTCAAGTCATCATGCCCCTTATGTCCAGGGCTTCACACATGCTACAATGGCCGGTACAAAGGGCTGCGATGCCGTGAGGTGGAGCGAATCCTTTCAAAGCCGGTCTCAGTTCGGATCGGGGTCTGCAACTCGACCCCGTGAAGTCGGAGTCGCTAGTAATCGCAGATCAGCAACGCTGCGGTGAATACGTTCCCGGGCCTTGTACACACCGCCCGTCACGTCATGAAAGTCGGTAACACCCGAAGCCGGTGGCCTAACCCCTTGTGGGAGGGAGCCGTCGAAGGTGGGATCGGCGATTGGGACGAAGTCGTAACAAGGTAGCCGTACCGGAAGGTGCGGCTGGATCACCTCCTTTCTAAGGAGCACCATTT
>NZ_JBVAXO010000015.1:0-3645 GCF_055419385.1 Mycobacterium sp. IDUB_24 | reverse complement strand
CAGACACACTATTGGGCTTTGAGACAACAGGCCCGTTTTTCCCTGGCCCCTGTGTGGGGTGGGAGGCGTGTTGTTGCTCCATCTTTGGTGGTGGGGTGTGGTGTTTGATTTGTGGATAGTGGTTGCGAGCATCTAGCACGCAAAATGTGGCGCCGGCCTTCGGGTGGGTGCTGTTTTTGTGTGTCATTGATGTGCAATTTCTTTTGAAACTCATTTTTGGTGTTTGTGTTGTAAGTGTTTAAGGGCGCATGGTGGATGCCTTGGCACTGGGAGCCGATGAAGGACGTTGGAGGCTGCGATATGCCTCGGGGAGCTGCCAACCGAGCGTTGATCCGAGGATGTCCGAATGGGGAAACCCAGCACGAGTGATGTCGTGTTACCTGTATCTGAATACATAGGGTGCAGGAGGGAACGCGGGGAAGTGAAACATCTCAGTACCCGTAGGAAGAGAAAACAAAAGTGATTCCGTGAGTAGTGGCGAGCGAAAGCGGAGGATGGCTAAACCGTATGCATGTGATACCGGGTAGGGGTTGTGTGTGCGGGGTTGTGGGACCTGTTTTTCCAGTTCTACCTGACTGGAGGGTAGTGAGAAAATGTCGTGGTTAACGGAAGTGGTTTGGGATGACCTGCCGTAGACGGTGAGAGCCCGGTACGTGAAAACCTGACATCTGCCTTGAACAGTGTTCCCGAGTAGCAGCGGGCCCGTGAAATCTGCTGTGAATCTGCCGGGACCACCCGGTAAGCCTGAATACTTCCCAGTGACCGATAGCGGATTAGTACCGTGAGGGAATGGTGAAAAGTACCCCGGGAGGGGAGTGAAATAGTACCTGAAACCGTGCGCTTACAATCCGTCAGAGCCCTCCTTCGTGGTGGGGTGATGGCGTGCCTTTTGAAGAATGAGCCTGCGAGTCAGGGACATGTCGCGAGGTTAACCCGTGTGGGGTAGCCGCAGCGAAAGCGAGTCTGAATAGGGCGTATCCAATCCGTAGGGGTTGGTGTAGTGGTGTGTTCTGGACCCGAAGCGGAGTGATCTACCCATGGCCAGGGTGAAGCGCGGGTAAGACCGCGTGGAGGCCCGAACCCACTTAGGTTGAAGACTGAGGGGATGAGCTGTGGGTAGGGGTGAAAGGCCAATCAAACTCCGTGATAGCTGGTTCTCCCCGAAATGCATTTAGGTGCAGCGTCACATGTTTCTTGTTGGAGGTAGAGCTACTGGATGGCCGATGGGCCCCACAGGGTTACTGACGTCAGCCAAACTCCGAATGCCGACAAGTCCAAGAGTGTGGCAGTGAGACGGCGGGGGATAAGCTCCGTGCGTCGAGAGGGAAACAGCCCAGATCGCCGGCTAAGGCCCCTAAGCGTGTACTAAGTGGAAAAGGATGTGCAGTCGCGAAGACAACCAGGAGGTTGGCTTAGAAGCAGCCACCCTTGAAAGAGTGCGTAATAGCTCACTGGTCAAGTGATTGTGCGCCGATAATGTAGCGGGGCTCAAGTACACCGCCGAAGCCGCGGCAACGAGACTTGTTCTCGTTGGGTAGGGGAGCGTCCTGCATCCGGTGAAGCAGCAGAGTGATCTAGCTGTGGAGGGTGTGGGAGTGAGAATGCAGGCATGAGTAGCGAATAGGCAAGTGAGAACCTTGCCCGCCGAAAGACCAAGGGTTCCTGGGCCAGGCCAGTCCTCCCAGGGTGAGTCGGGACCTAAGGCGAGGCCGACAGGCGTAGTCGATGGACAACGGGTTGATATTCCCGTACCCGTGTATGTGCGTCCATGATGAATCCATTGTGCTAACCATCCAAAACCGTCGTGACCGATCCCTTCGGGGTGAGGCGTTGACGGGGCTGCGTGGGACCCCGGTGGGTAGTAGTCAAGCGATGGGGTGACGCAGGAAGGTAGCCGTACCAGTCAGTGGTTGTACTGGGGTAAGCCGGTAGGGAGTCAGATAGGCAAATCCGTCTGACATTAATCCTGAGAGGTGATGCATAGCCGTTTGAGGCGAATTCGGTGATCCTATGCTGCCAAGAAAAGCCTCTAGCGAGGACATACACGGCCCGTACCCCAAACCAACACAGGTGGTCAGGTAGAGAATACTAAGGCGTACGAGTGAACTATGGTTAAGGAACTCGGCAAAATGCCCCCGTAACTTCGGGAGAAGGGGGACCCCCATATCGTCAAGGCTTTTGCGGCCGGCAGCGGGAGGGGGTGGCACAAACCAGTGAGAAGCGACTGTTTACTAAAAACACAGGTCCGTGCGAAGTCGCAAGACGATGTATACGGACTGACGCCTGCCCGGTGCTGGAAGGTTAAGAGGACCCGTTAACCCTTCGGGGTGAAGCGGAGAATTTAAGCCCCAGTAAACGGCGGTGGTAACTATAACCATCCTAAGGTAGCGAAATTCCTTGTCGGGTAAGTTCCGACCTGCACGAATGGCGTAACGACTTCTCAACTGTCTCAACCATAGACTCGGCGAAATTGCACTACGAGTAAAGATGCTCGTTACGCGCGGCAGGACGAAAAGACCCCGGGACCTTCACTACAACTTGGTATTGGTGCTCGATACGGTTTGTGTAGGATAGGTGGGAGACTGTGAAGCTCACACGCCAGTGTGGGTGGAGTCATTGTTGAAATACCACTCTGATCGTATTGGGCCTCTAACCTCGGACCGTATATCCGGTTCAGGGACAGTGCCTGGTGGGTAGTTTAACTGGGGCGGTTGCCTCCTAAAATGTAACGGAGGCGCCCAAAGGTTCCCTCAACCTGGACGGCAATCAGGTGTTGAGTGTAAGTGCACAAGGGAGCTTGACTGCGAGACATACATGTCGAGCAGGGACGAAAGTCGGGACTAGTGATCCGGCACCTCTGAGTGGAAGGGGTGTCGCTCAACGGATAAAAGGTACCCCGGGGATAACAGGCTGATCTTCCCCAAGAGTCCATATCGACGGGATGGTTTGGCACCTCGATGTCGGCTCGTCGCATCCTGGGGCTGGAGCAGGTCCCAAGGGTTGGGCTGTTCGCCCATTAAAGCGGCACGCGAGCTGGGTTTAGAACGTCGTGAGACAGTTCGGTCTCTATCCGCCGCGCGCGTCAGAAGCTTGAGGAAATCTGTCCCTAGTACGAGAGGACCGGGACGGACGAACCTCTGGTATACCAGTTGTTCCACCAGGAGCACCGCTGGATAGCCACGTTCGGACAGGATAACCGCTGAAAGCATCTAAGCGGGAAACCCCCTCCAAGACCAGGCTTCTCACCCTTTTAGAGGGATAAGGCCCCCCGCAGACCACGGGATTGATAGACCAGACCTGGAAGCCCAGTAATGGGTGCAGGGAACTGGCACTAACCGGCCGAAAACTTACAACAACCAACAAACAACCAATGTTTGATGAGTTTCAGTAAGACACACATCTGTCTCGCAACCACACCACAAAACACACCCACACTCACTTTGTGTGCGGACGTGCAAAACCACGCCCCACCACCAAAACACAAAGAATTTGCTCTTTGGGAAACCACAAGAGAATAGAGTTACGGCGGTCCATAGCGGCAGGGAAACGCCCGGTCCCATCCCGAACCCGGAAGCTAAGCCTGCCAGCGCCGATGATACTACCCTGTCGGGTGGAAAAGTAGGACACCGCCGAACACAAATTAAG
>NZ_JBVAXO010000014.1:0-5906 GCF_055419385.1 Mycobacterium sp. IDUB_24 | reverse complement strand
TCATCCGGGTTCGCCGCGGTTGATCAACATGTACGGGATCACCGAGACGACGGTGCATGCCTCGTTCCGGGAGATCGCTGCCGGCGATGTCGAGGGAAGCGTCAGCCCAATCGGTGTGCCTTTGGGGCACCTGGGATTTTTCGTTCTGGATCGCTGGTTGCGGCCGGCGCCGGTTGGCGTGGTGGGTGAGCTGTATGTCGTAGGGGCCGGGTTGGCGGACGGGTATTTGGGTCGGGGCGGGTTGACCGCACTGCGATTTGTGGCCTGTCCGTTCGGTGGGAACGGCTCGCGGATGTATCGGACCGGGGACCATGCGTCGTGGGGTGCGGATGGGCAGTTGCGGTATCTGGGACGTGTCGATGAGCAGGTCAAGATCCGTGGCTACCGTATCGAACTGGGCGAAATAGAGTCCGCTCTAGCAGATTTGAATGGGGTCAGTCAGGCCGCCGTGATTGCGCGGGAGGAACGTCCAGGTGACAAGCGGTTGGTCGGCTATATCACCGGCACCCTCGATCCGGTAGAGGTCCGCGCGCGATTGGCCGACCGGTTGCCTGGGTACATGGTGCCGACTGCGGTGGTGGTGCTGGACAGCTTGCCGTTGACGGTCAACGGCAAGCTCGACAAGCGTGCCCTGCCGGCACCCGAATACTCCGACGCCGATCGTTACCGTGCCCCGGCTACTCCGGCCGAGGAGATCCTGGCCGGGATCTACGCCCAGGTGCTGGATCTGCAGCGGGTTGGGGTCGACGACTCGTTCTTCGATCTGGGTGGGGATTCATTGTCGGCGACCCGGTTGATCAACGCGGTCAACACCACCCTGGACGCGGACCTTGCGGTTCGTGCGGTGTTCGAGGCACCCACTGTGGCGCAACTTACGGCACGTGTCGCTGAAAGTTCGGGTGGCCGTGAGCCGTTGGTGGCACAGGTGCGACCGGATGTCATACCGCTGTCCTTTGCCCAGCAGCGGTTGTGGTTCCTGGACCAATTGCACGGTCCTTCACCGATCTACAACATGCCGATGATCTATCGGGTCAGCTGCTTGGACGTCGATGCGCTGCGCCGGGCATTGGCCGATGTGGCGGCCCGGCACGAGAGTCTGCGCACGGTCTTCCCGGCAGTCGACGGTGTTCCCCGGCAGCTGGTGATCCCTGCCGAGCAGGCAGATATCGGCTGGGAGGAGGTGGATGCTTCAGACTGGCCGGCAGACCAGCTGGCCGGTGCCATCGACACGGCGGTAAGGCATCCCTTCGATCTGAGTACCGAGATTCCGATCTGGGCAAGGCTTTTCCGTGTTTCTGAGAACGAGCATGTGCTGGTGGCAGTGGTCCACCACATCGCCGGAGACGGATGGTCCTTCGCTCCACTCGCCCGTGATGTGGCCGCCGCCTACGCAGCCCGGTGTTCTGGGCAGGCGCCGGAGTGGTCTGCACTGCCGGTGCAGTACGCGGATTACACACTGTGGCAGCGCGAACAGCTCGGCGAGCTGTCTGACCCGGCAAGCCGCATCGCCGGTCAACTGGCTTACTGGCAGGACGCCTTGGCGGGACTGCCCGATCACCTCGAGTTGCCGACCGACCGGCCGTATCCGACCGTCGCCGATCACCACGGTGCCGTCGTCGAGGTGGAATGGCCGGCGGAGTTGCAGCAGCGGGTGGCGCTGGTGGCGCGTGAGCACAACGCGACCAGTTTCATGGTGGTCCAAGCCGCGTTGTCAGCTCTGTTGTCCAACCTGAGCACCAGTTCCGATGTGGCAGTGGGTTTCCCGATTGCCGGTCGTAGTGATCCCGCCCTGGATGAGCTGGTCGGGTTCTTCGTCAACACTCTGGTGCTACGGGTGGATCTGGCCGCCGATCCCACCGTCGCCGAGCTCGTCGGACAGGTACGTCAGCGCAGCCTGGCCGCCTACGAGCACCAGGACGTGCCGTTCGAGATGTTGGTGGAACGGCTCAACCCGACCCGTAACCTCAGCCATCATCCGCTGATCCAGGTGATGTTGGCCTGGCAGAACTCCACTGTTTCCTCCGCTGCCGGGTCGGCTACAGGCGATGTTCACGCCGCGCCACAGCTGGCCGAAACTCACACCGCACGGATGGATCTGGTGTTCTCCCTCGGGGAGAGGTTCGACGCGGAGGGTGTTTCGGCCGGGATCGGTGGTTCGGTGGAGTTCCGGACGGACGTGTTCGATACCGAGACCGTCGAGGCGATGGTCGGGCGGCTGGGGCGGGTTCTCGCGGCGATGACCGCCGATCCCACACTGCGCTTGTCGTCGATCGATGTGTTGGACGCTGTCGAACATGTTCGTCTCGACGAGATCGGCAACCGTGCCGCGTTGATCCGTCCTGCGTCTCCTCAAATGTCGATACCGATGCTGTTCGGCGAGCAGGTGGCCCGTGTGCCCGATGCGGCGGCGGTGACCTTCGACGGCAGGTCCATGTCGTACCGAGAACTCGACCAGACCTCGAATCGGCTGGCGCATCTACTTGTCGGCTATGGTGCGGCTCCGGGTGAGTGCGTCGCGTTGTTGCTCAACCGGTCGGTTGAGGCGATCGTCGCGATCCTCGCGGTACTCAAGGCCGGGGCGGCGTACCTGCCGATCGACCCGGCCCATCCCGACGCCCGGATTGCGGTCGTTGTCGCTGCTGCCAAGCCGGTCGCGGCGCTGAGCAC
Organism: Mycobacterium sp. IDUB_24; assembly: GCF_055419385.1. NCBI lineage: Bacteria > Bacillati > Actinomycetota > Actinomycetes > Mycobacteriales > Mycobacteriaceae > Mycobacterium > Mycobacterium sp. IDUB_24. The sequence continues at coordinate 3,239 of NZ_JBVAXO010000014.1, read as the reverse complement.
CGGCGGTCTGGCTGAGCGGCTGCGCGCGTGCGGGGTAGAGGTAGTCGATGTGGCCGATCCGCGGATCGGCAGCCAGCCGAGCACCGCATTGCCGGCGGTGGCTCCCGACGACATCGCGTACGTGATCCACACCTCGGGTACTACCGGCGTTCCGAAGGGAGTGGCCGTCCCGCACAGCAATGTCACCAGTTTGCTCACGTCGTTGGATATGGGGTTGCCGGCAGCAGGGGTGTGGTCGCAGTGGCATTCGTATGCGTTCGACGTGTCGGTCTGGGAGATCTTCGGTCCGCTACTGAGCGGCGGGCGGTTGGTCGTGGTGCCCGAGGCGGTGGCGGGTTCACCGGATGAGCTGCACGCGTTGCTGATTGCCGAGGGCGTGACGGTGTTGAATCAGACTCCGTCTGCTGCGGCGGTGCTCTCCTCGGACGGCTTGGAGTCGACGGCTTTGGTGGTGGGCGGTGAGGCCTGCCCGACTGAGTTGGTCGATCGGTGGGCGCCGGGTCGGTTGATGCTCAACGCCTACGGCCCGACGGAGACGTGGTATGCGTCGTTCAGTGCGCCTTTGAAGAAGTCTGAGGCAGCTGGTCCGAGGGTTGTCCCGATCGGTACGCCGGTACCGGGTGCGGCGTTCTTCGTGCTGGATCCATGGTTGCGGCCGGTGCCGGCTGGGGTGGTCGGTGAGTTGTACGTGGCCGGAGCCGGCCTTGCCAGCGGGTATTTGCGCCGGGGCGGGTTGACCGCGTCGCGTTTTGTGGCGTGCCCGTTCGCTGCGGGGCAGCGGATGTATCGCACCGGGGATCTGGTGTCCTGGGCGCCTGACGGGCAGTTGCTTTATCTGGGTCGGGCTGACGAGCAGGTGAAGATCCGCGGATATCGTATCGAATTGGGCGAGATCCAAACTGTCCTGGCGGATCTGGCGGGCGTGGATCAGGCGGCGGTTGTCGCGCGTGAGGACCGCCCGGGTGACAAACGTCTTGTCGGTTACGTGACGGGTGGCGCAGACCCGGCCGAAGTCCGCATCGCCTTGGCGCAGCGGTTGCCGAGCTATATGGTGCCGGCAGCTGTGGTGGTGCTTGACAGCTTGCCGTTGACGGTGAACGGCAAGTTGGATCGGCGGGCGCTGCCGGCGCCGGACTACACCGACGGTCACGAATACCGTCCCCCGGCAACGCTTACCGAGGAGATCTTGGCGGGCATCTATGCGCAGGTTCTGGGTCTGGAGCGGGTCGGAGTCGACGACTCGTTCTTCGACCTGGGCGGGGATTCGCTGTCGGCAATGCGAGTGATCGCTTCGGCCAACGCCAGTTTGGAAACCGAGTTGGCGGTGCGGGTGATGTTCGATGCGCCGACGGTGCGCAGTCTGGCCCAGCTTGTGGGCCGGGCCGAGAGCTCACAGGAAGTGGTTCCGGTCGAGGTGCTCAAGCCTGGCAACGGTGTGCCGCTGTGCTGTGTTCATGATGGCTTCGGCCTGAGTTGGTCGTATCGGGCGTTGGGACAGTATGTGGACGGCCCGATCATCGGGATCAATCATGTTCCTCCGGATGGTGAGTCCGAAGCAATCTCGATACAGAGTATGGCGGCGAGCTATGCCGACAGGATTCAGGATCTTCATCCGGCTGGGCCGTATCGGATTCTCGGATGGTCGTTCGGCGGCGTAGCGGCCCATGCGCTCGCGGTTGAGCTTCAGCGACGTGGATGTGAAGTGCAGCGCCTGGTGTTACTGGACGCCTTGTTGAACCCGAACAGATACTGGAATCGTCTGACCAGGGTTATCGCAACAAACCGAGCGGTTGTCGAAGGCTGGGTTCTGGACTATGTGCTGCGGACCAATGGCATTGGTGTTCCGATGCATTGGAGACCGTTGACGTATTCAAGGGTGGCCGGCATTGTCGCGCGACACGGGGCCAGTCCTCCCTCCAAACGGCTGACGGAATTCATGGCGCGAAGCGTCAGCTCGGGCCAATTGCTACTCCTCGACCATGCGCCCGATGTGTTCGCCGGCGATGTCGTGTTGTTTTCGGCTGCCCGTCCGCGATGCGAGGACACCGGCGGGGAAGGGATCAGGTCGCGGTTGGCGCGGTTGCGTAACCGCAGGGCTGCCCGATCGCTTCTGCACAATTGGCGCCCTTATGTTTCCGGCAAGATCACGGTGGTACCGGTGGGCTGCACACACTTCGAGATGTTCACCCCCGGATCGCTCGGTGGATACGTGGAACAGCTCAAGTCCGTTTTGGAAAGTGCCGTTCAAAGATGAGCAACGTACTCGATGTACTCGACCAGCGTGCGTTTGATCTCGGGCGGGCGATAGGAGTCACCAGCCGGCTGCAGAGTGTCTGGGTCTATAGCCGTCCGATCGACATCGATGGTCTGCGGCGGTTCCATGAACATCTTCGGCGAGGACGGTTGGCTCGCCGCATCGAGCAGTCACCCTTGCCGTTCGGCCGCCACCGCTGGATTGCATCCGATGGCTCATCCGACCTCGAGATCGTCGAGGCGGCGCGCCCGCGTGAAGAATTCGACGACTGGCTCGGTGAACAGGTCAACACGCCGCTGGATTGCGAGCACGGTCCCGGGTGGCACCTGGCGGTGCTCCCGTTCACCGAGGGCGGCGCAGGCGTGAGTTTGGTCGTCTCGCATTGCCTCACAGACGGCGTCGGGCTGTGCGGGGTGCTGGCGGATGCGGCACTCGGCCATGACGATCCGATCAGCTGGCCGGCTGCCGAATCGCGGGGGCGGTTCTGGGCCGTGCTCGAGGACGTCTGGCAGACGGTGCGCGACATCCCTGCCGTGGCCCGTGCTGTCGCCGCCGCTATCCGGTTGGCCCGACGCAGCCGCGCCGGTGCCGCTGCTGCCGGACCGACCATCACGCCACCGACGCCGCCCGGCGCCGACGAGCCCACCACAGTTCCGATGGCAACGATCTTCGTCGATGCCGATGAGTGGGACGCCCGAGCACAAGCACTTGGGGGGACCAGCAACTCGCTGCTGGTGGGATTGGCCGCCCGACTCGCCAAACGAGGGGGACGGGTCGGCCCCGACGGTTCGGTCGTCGTGGGAATGCCGGTCAATGTACGCGCTGACGGTGACACTCGCGCCAACGCAATCGGCAATGCTGCCGTCACCGTCGACCCTGAACGTGCGCCGAAGGACTTGCGTGAGATCCGGGCCGCGGTCAAACAAGCGTTGATTCGCCACGGGGAGGTGCCCGACGAGGAGCATGCGGTGAATGCCATTATTCC
>NZ_JBVAXO010000013.1:0-5981 GCF_055419385.1 Mycobacterium sp. IDUB_24 | reverse complement strand
TGACACTGCGTCCACACCTGCCCCGCCAGACCCAACTCCGCATCCAACGTCCCCAACAACCGCGCCACATTCCGGTGGCTGATCGCCACGCCCTTCGGCTGACCTGTGGTCCCCGAGGTGTAGATCAAATAAGCGACATCGTCGGCAACCGGCCCTCGCAACGCCGTACTGGGCTGCGTCTCGATGGCGGTGTCGTCAACGTCGACAACGGTCAGGCCGCTCCCGTCGAGTCGCGGCCGCAACTCCCCGGTCGTCACCGCGACAACCGGTGCCGCATCGCCGAGCATGAACCGAATCCGCGCCCTGGGATGCATCAGGTCAATCGGTAGATAAGCCGCCCCCGACTTCAACACCCCCAGGATCGCAACGACAGCCTCGGCCGACCGAGGCACCAGCACCGCCACGCACACGCCCGGGCGGGCACCGTAGCCAACCAGCCAGTGCGCCAATCGGTTCGACGCCTCGTCGAGCTGCTGATACGTCATCGAGCGGCCATCGAAACTCACCGCAACCGCCTCAGGCGCACAATCCACCTGCACGGCGAACAACCCCGGAATGGACTCCACGGGAACGGCGGGCTCGGTCAACACCGCACGATTGCCGACATCGTCGAGTTGTGCGTGTTCGACAACATCCAGCACATCGATCGACGAGAACCGCCGCGCCGGATCCGCGGTCAGCGCCTCTACGACCCGTTCCAACCGCTCAACGACGGTTTCGATGCCGGCCGCGTCGAACACGTCGGTCCGGAACTCCACAGTTCCGCCGATCCCGGCAGGCTCACCGGCCTGATTCCACCGTTCAGCCAACGAGAACGTCAGATCCATCCGCGCGACCTGTGTGTCGACCGTCAGCGGGCTAACCTGCGCGTCGCCCAACGTCGACTCACTCTCCGCGTCGATGGAGAAGTTTTGCCAGGCCAACGCCACCTGCACCAGCGGATGACGGGCCAGCGATCGGGTCGGCTTGAGCCGGTCCACCAACACCTCGAAGGGCACATCCTGGTGCTCGAGAGTGGCCAGGCTGCGCTGCCGCACCTGCTCCAGTACTGCGCTGACAGTCGGATCACCGGCCAGATCCACCCGCAACACCAACGTGTTGACGAAGAACCCCACCACCCGATCCAGCGCGGCATCGCCACGACCGGCAATCGGAACGCCCACCGCCACATCCGAACTCGCACTCAGCTTCGACAACAGCATCGTCAGCGCAGCCTGCACCACCATGTACGTGGTCGCATTGTGATCCCGCGCGACCTCGCGAATCCGCTTGTGCAGTGCAGCCGGCAACGACACCGCCACACTGGCACCGCGGTGATCGGCTACCGGCGGATAAGGGCGGTCGGTGGGCAACTCCAGGCACTCGGGCACTCCCGCCAACGCCTGCTCCCAGTACGCCACCTGCCCAGCGATCCGACTGTCGGGATCGCCCAGATCCCCCAGATATGTGCGCTGCCACAACGTGTAATCCGCGTATTGCACCGGCAACGGCGCCCACTCCGGTGTTCGCCCCGCCGACCGACCGGCATACGCCAACTGCAGATCCGCGATCAACGGAGCAACGGACCAGCCGTCGGCAGCGATGTGGTGCACCACAGCGGCCAGGACATGCTCATCCCGGGCCACCCGGAAAAGGGTTGCGCGCAAAGGGATCTCGTTGTTCAGATCGAAGACATAGTTGGCCATCGCTCCGATCGCTTCTCGCAATTCAGCTGCTGACCAGCCGTCGGCGTCGATCACTCGCCACCCGCAGTCGGCTTCCTCGGCAGGCACCACCACCTGCTCAGGAACTCCTTTCACCGACCGGAAAACCGTGCGCAAGGACTCGTGGCGCTCCACCACATCGGCCAGCGCGCCGCCGAGCGCGTCGGCATCCAGATGCCCGGTGACCCGCAACGCCACCGCCATGTTGTAAATCGGTGACGGCCCCTCCAACTGATCCAGGAACCACAATCGCTGCTGGGCATACGACAAGGGAATGACATCCGGCCGCACCTGCGCCACCAACGGCTCACGCCGCCCCGAACTCTCACCGACACGGGCCGCCAGTTGCGCCACAGTCGGCGTCTCGAACACCGCCCGGACGGCCAGATCAGCACCCAGACTGGCATTGACGGCGTTGATCAGCCGGGTCGCCGACAGCGAATCCCCGCCAAGATCGAAGAACGAGTCGTCGACCCCGACCCGCTCCAACCCCAACACCTGGGCGTAAATGCCGGCCAACACGTCCTCAGCCGGAGTGCCCGGAGCACGATATTCCTGGCCGTTGACGTAGTCCGGTGCGGGCAGGGCGCGCTTGTCGAGTTTGCCGTTGACCGTCAGAGGCAACGCATCGAGCAGCACTACCGCCGCAGGCACCATATAACTCGGCAACCGCTGCGACAATGCGGAACGAACAGTGGCCGGGTCCGCGGTGCCGGTGATGTAACCGACCAGGCGTTTGTCCCCAGGTCGATCTTCCCGGGCGATGACCTCGGCTTGCCTCACTCCGTCCAGATCTGCCAGGGCAGACTGGATTTCACCCAACTCGATGCGATACCCGCGGATCTTGACCTGCTCATCAGCACGTCCCAGGTACCGCAACTGCCCATCGCTGTCCCATGACGCGAGGTCGCCGGTGCGGTACATCCTTTCCCCGGCACCACCGAATGGGCAGGCCACAAACCGCGAAGCACTCAATCCGCCGCGGCGCCAGTACCCACATCCCAAACCAGCGCCCACCACATACAGCTCACCCAACACGCCAACCGGCACCGGCTGCAACGACGAATCCAGCACGAAAAACCCGAGATGGGCCAAGGGCACCCCGATCGGACTGACGCTGCCCTCAGCATCGCCCGCCACGATCTCCCGAAACGAGGCGTGCACCGTCGTCTCGGTGATCCCATACATGTTGATCAAGCGCGGCGAGCCAGGGTGACGATCCAGCCAGGTCCGAAGGCGCTGCGGCTCAAGCGCTTCCCCGCCAAAGACCACCGTCTCCAACTTCAACTGACCCGGCCCGGGCTGCAGCGCTTCCACAGCTTGCAGCGCGTAGAACGCCGACGGCGTCTGACTGAACATGGTGACCTGCTCGGTAGCCAGCAAGGCATAGAGTTCCTCCGGAGCCCGCGTCACCGCCTCGGACACCACCACCAACCGGCCGCCATACAGCAGTGCCCCCCAGATCTCCCACACCGAATAGTCGAACGCCAACGAATGACACTGCGTCCAAACCTGACCCGACAGCCCCAACTCGGCATCCAACGTGTCCAACAGCTGGACCACGTTGCGTTGGGTGATCGCCACGCCCTTCGGCACACCTGTGGTCCCCGAGGTGTAGATCAGATACGCGACCTCGTCAGCCGACGGCGCCGGCAACTCCAGCTGCCTGCACCCGGGGTGATGACCCACCTCGCTGAAATCGACGATCTCCAGCTCGCGGCCAGACAACCGGGACGCCAACTCCGAACTCGTGACCGCCACGACCGGTTCAGCATCACCAAGGATGAACTGAACCCGCGAATCAGGATGCATCACATCGATCGGCAGGTACGCCGCCCCCGACTTCAACACCCCCAAGACGGCCGCAATCGAGTCAGCCGACCGCGGCAGAAACACCGCGACACACCGGCCAGGGCCCGCACCTTTCGCAATCAGCAAGCAGGCCAAACGATTCGACAACTCATCGAGCTCCGCATACGACATCGACCGGCCATCGCAAGCCACCGCCACCGCATCCGGAGCGCGGGACACCTGCGCTGCAAACAACACCGGGATAGAAGCCAAACCGCTGGCCGGCGCAGCCAGTGCCGCCCGATTACCCCACTCGAACAACTCGGTGTGCTCGTCCTCATCCAAGAAATCGATCGCGGACAACCGTCGAGTCAAATCGGCAGTCACGACAACGCCTCACCCTGGTCCGCCTCAACGGCCCCCGAGGGGACCATGCGGGGGCGGCTCCTCACCGAGAAGCACTTGTCGACCTGCGCAGGTTCTACCGGCAGCGACTGTTCATCGATCTTCATTGGAATCTCCCACCGCGTGGTGTACTGCGGACTCCCCGGGCGTTCTATCCGCAGGGGCACTGACCCTGTGGGCTCCTTCGCCGGACATCACTGCCCGGCCTGCAGGACCCTCGGCGGAGGCCGCCGACAGGCTGGATTGCTCGTCAACGTTCACCTGCCCCTCGTCAAATCGATCAGTGACGATCGTTCAAGGATCCAGAAGTAGGGCCATTCCGCCCCCGTACCCTGCCTTCTGGACTCTGTTTCCTGTGGCGTGCTACAGCTATGCTTTCGCTGGTTGCAAGCTGTCAGCATATCGACTTCCCTCCGGACAGGCGTGAGAATCGCATATCCGAGAAAAACAACCTTGCAGCGCCCGACGGCCTGAAGTCAAGGTTGACGAACTCGCCAATTTAGGCAAATAAGATCAGCATCCTTCGAATGGACGAGAACTGGCCGGCTCGGTCGACCAAGCGCCTCCTCTCCGGCTGACTGAACCGCTGCGTGTTGGCGCTGCCACCACGGATCACAGCCTCGGCACGCGCCCATGGCCGGGGGGAGCTGGTTGGATCATATTACCTGCCCTGAACTGCAATCAAAGATGACTCTCGCCCCAGCGGGATCGGTATGACGCCCATGTAGTTCAATCCAGCGAAGTCGACCGTGTCGATACGCGGGCCGTACGACTGCGCCGCACCACCAGGAGGCCAGCCCTGGCAACGGAAAATTCCGGTTCTTTGCAACTGCAGCAAATAACATACGCACATCACTTTGCACTGCGACCCAGGCGCAGGGTGGCGAAGAATGGCTTGGCGGCATACGCCTCGAATGCCCTCTAATGCCGCCCGAAAGACGGCCCACATTAGTTTGCGATTGCAATCATTAGCGAACTTTCAAGATCTTGCTTGATCACCGGAATCGGGCAGACCACCGGCACAATTGCGCGGCGGTCACCAGGGTGCGAGATATTGAAACAGAGATACACATCCCGTCAACGATCACGGGATCTGTAGTTCGGCAAGGCTGAGGACTACCGCACCGTCAGGACACAGTTCGGTGCGGTAGTCCTCAAAACAGGGCCTGATGTCGGACATGGACAGCTGGAGCTATGAGGTGAGTCTGCTGACGGACCCCGGTCTACGAAAATGCTGCTGTCGGACGATCCACTTCCGCCGTCACCAGACGAGGGGCACGAGCCGGTAGTGCACCTTCTGCGTGTACTCCCCATATCCGGCGAGCTGCTGCCGAAGCAGCTTCTCCTCGTCGTGGATGCGGAAGGCGTACAGGGTCAGGACGGGAACGAGAACCGCCAGCCCCCACCATGAACCAAGCGCGAGCGGCATTCCCGCCACCATGAGCAGCGCCCCCATGTACATCGGGTGCCGAACAAGCCCGTAGAGGCCCGTGGAGACCAGCGTCTGCTCCGACTCCACGGTGATGTTGGCTGACGCGTAGCGGTTCTGGACGATCGTGAATATCGTGATCACGAGGCCGATGGCGAACATCGCGTTGCCGATCCACGACACGGCGGTGGGCACGGGGGACCAACCGAAGCGATGGTCGAGGCCACAGAACACCGGAAGTGCAATGGACAGATTCACGATGACGAGGACGACCACCTTCTGCACTGGTCTCGACTCCGCCTTCTGCCCTACTCGCATGCGCCGCTCTACGACCGCCTTGTCCTTCCTCAACAGGTAGACGGTCGAGAAGCTCGCCATGACCGCGTACAGAGCCAGGAAAACCCAAGCCTGCCAGTAGTCGAATGTCCCTGCCGGCACGAACAACAGTGCACCCAACGCCACCAGGCCCAGAACAGACTGGACAGCCACCCGAAGATTCATGCTCATGTCATCCTCCATATGTGAACCGCGCTCAAAGAAGCGTGCCGGACAGCGTGAAGTCGTTCAAAGCGTTTGAAAGGTCTTGTTGCAAACGCTCATTCGTGTTGACTCGACCCGGCAGATAGGAATGGGCCGAGATGAAGACCTTTCCG
>NZ_JBVAXO010000012.1:0-21891 GCF_055419385.1 Mycobacterium sp. IDUB_24 | reverse complement strand
GCGGAAAAAGCACCGCCACCCGCCGACCCGGACCGACACCCAGCTCGACAAGCAAGTGCGCCAACCGATTCGCAGCCTGATCAAGCTCACCGTAGGTGAGGTGGCTGCCGTCGAAGGAAGCGGCCACCGCACCAGGATCACGAGCCACCTGCGCGGCGAACAACTCCGGAATTGAGGGTGACACCCCAACCGGTGCAGCTAGTGCCGCCCGGTTACCCCACTCGTCCAGCTCCTCGAGCTCATCGTCATCGTCCAGATCCATCGACAACAATCGCCGGTTGGCGTCGGCAGTCACGATTGTTGTGCCTCTCCGGTCATGGCCTCCAGCACCCGCTGGAAACGCCCGACGACTTTGTTCACGCGTTTGGCGGTGAACACGTCCGTGTCGAATTCGACACGGAGAACCAGTTCCGTCCCAGGCATGGCTTGCAGGGTCAGCGGATAGTGGTTGTATTCGCGGCCATTGACCTCCGTGATGGCCAGGCCATCGGCCATCGATGCCGCGACGGTCTCCACCGGATAGTTCTGGTAGACGAACAGGGTGTCGAACAACTGCTCGTGACCGACGGCGCGGTGGATCTCGCTGAGCGCCAGATGCTGATGGTCGAGGGTGTCACCGTGGCGGCGTTGCAGTTCTTCGAGCAGGCCGGCGATGGTGGTGTCCGCCGTGATGGTGGCCCGAACCGGCACGGTGTTGATGAGCAGACCGACCATCGAATCCGCACCTGCCACTTCTGCCGATCGGCCCGAGACCGCCACGCCGAACGCGACATCCTGCTGGCCGGTGAGCCACATCAGCACCTGCGCCCAGGCTGCTTGCAGCACAGTGTTGGCGGTGGTGTGTTGCGCGCGGGCGAGCTCATTGACGGCCTGGGTGGTGTCGGCGGGCAACCGGAACGTCTCGGTGGCCCGTCGCCCCGGCCGGGTCCGGTTCGGGGCAACCAGTGTCGGCGTGGCGAAACCCGCCAGCACGTCACGCCACGCGGCGTGGGCAGCCTCGACGTCCCGCTCGGCCATCCACGTCACAAATCTGCGATAGGAGGCGGGCGCCGGCAGGCGCTGTCCGTAGTAGCCGGCAAATATCTCTTGCAGCAGGATCGGCAGTGACCACCCGTCGAGCACGATGTGGTGATAGGTCATGACGAATCGGTGCTCGCTGTCGGCGGTACGGATCAGTGCCGCACGGAACGCCGATTGGTGCGCCAGATCGCAGACTGCGGCGCGTTCATCCGCACACAACCGCTGCACGTCTGTGTCCGTGGCCATTTCGAGGTACTGCCAGGGCACGTTGGGATCGGCCGGGATGACCTGCACCGGTTCGCCGAAGCGTTTGTCGAACCGAGCCGCCAGGTTCGGGTGGCGACCGACCACCGCGCGTACCGCCTCACCGAGCCGGTACGGATCCAGCGGGCCGGTGACCGTGATGTCGAGCTGCATGGCGTAGACATCGTCGCCATTGCCGTGGGTTGCGTTGGCCTGGAACAGGAGTCCCTGCTGCAGCGGTGTCAAGGGCAGCACGTCGGCAAGCTGGTGGTCCTGGCTGAGCTCGTCGATCTGCGGCTGAGTGAGATCGGCCGGGACGATGTCAGACGGAGTCAGACCGCCACCGCCACCGCGGACGTGTGCGCAGATACCGGCGAGAGCTTCGAACCACAGCTGGTTCAGTCGGCCGACCTGCGTCTCGTCCAGAGCCGAGGGAGCCCAGGTCCACGACGCGTAAAGACTTGGACCGGCTTCAGTTTCGGCCGTACTGGCGTTGACCTCCACGGTGTGTCCGAGTGGCATCGGAATGGCCGCCGCGGTCGCGCCGACCGCTGCCCCTTCGACGCTGACCTGCCACAGGCCGGTCATGTCCGCCTGTTGCGCCGCGCCGGATGCGCCCAGCCTGCCGAGGTAGTTGAATCCGATGGTCGGGTCGGGTCCCGACAGATCGACGTCGGGATTGAGATATCGCAACAGTCCGTAGGTCATTCCGTCGGGTAGGACACGCAGTTGTTCCTTGGCGTCTTTGATCACGCGGCCGAGTAGCGGACCGCCGGCCACCACTTCAGACCAGCTCAGCCCGGCCTGACGACGTCCGACTTCTCCTGCGACGTTCAGCACCACCGGGTACTTGGTGGTGAACCAGCCCACGGTGCGGGACAGGTCGATGTTTCGGTCGACGCTGCCACCCAGTTCTGCCAATTCCTCTTGACGGCCGTGGCCCTCGACATCGATGGCCACCGGCAAGGTGACTCCAAGGAACTGTGTCAACGCCAGACCGTAGGCGATGAGCAAAATGTCTTGCACCCCAGCGTGGAACGCTGCCGGGACCTCGCCGAGCAATGCCCGGGTGGTCTCGACATCCAGTGACGCGGTGAGGTGGCCGGCCGTGGCATACGTGTCCAAGCCGGGCTGCACGGCCGGCAGGACGGATGGAGTCGCCAACGCTCGTTGCCAGCCGTCGGCCTGATCCTCCACCGCGGCGGAGCGTGCGTGCTCACCGAGCAGTGCGGCCCACTGTCCGAAGGAGGTCCCCGTCGTCGGCAACGCCACCGGCTGCCCTTGACAATGCTGGGCCCAGGCGATGTTGAGGTCTTCCAGCAGAATCCGCCATGACACCGCGTCGACGGCCAGGTGATGAATGGTCAACACGAGCTGTCGGGTAGATGCCACCCACAGGGCACTCACCATGTCCCCGACCGCCGGGTTCAGCTGGGACCGGGCTGCCGCCAACGCCTCATCCGACAGCACGTCGACCGATTTCAGATGTGCTCGCGCCACACCCTTCTCGGGTACCAGGAGTGACCAGTTGCCGGCGTCGTCGTCCTCTGCACGCAGGCGCAGCATGGCGTGCCGGTCCAGCAGGGCGCTCAAGACCAACTCGGCGTCGGAATCGGTGGCTCCCGGCGGGGCTTGGATCACCACTGTCTGGTTGAACTGGTCGGTCGCGCCGCCGGCGCGGTTCACCTGTTCCAGCCAACGCATGATCGGGGTCGCCGCCACCGGACCGAGACCCTCGTCAACCGGGCCGTCGTCGCCGCTGGTCACTCCGACCACTTGCGCCAGCCGGGCCACAGTCTGTTCGACGAAAATGTCACGCGGACGGCACATCACGCCGCACGCGCGCGCCTGGGCCACCACCTGCATGGACAGGATGCTGTCGCCGCCTAGGTCGAAGAACGAGTCGTCGACCCCGACCCGCTCCAGTCCGAGAACCTGGGCGTAGATACCGGCCAGGATCTCCTCGACAGGGGTCGCGGGTGCGCGGTACTGATCGGCGTCCTGGTATTCCGGCGCCGGCAAGGCACGGGTGTCGAGTTTGCCGTTGACCGTCAACGGCAATGCCTCCAGCACCACGAGCGCGGCCGGGACCATGTAGGGAGGCAGTCTGTCGGCCAACGCATTTCGCGCCACGGCCGGATCCACCGACCCGGGTGTCACTTCGGTGACATAGCCGACCAGACGCTTGACACCCGGATGGTCCTCGCGGGCGATCACCACGGCCTGCCCCACGCCGTCCAGCCCACCCAGTGCAGCCTGAACTTCGCCGAGTTCGATGCGGTAGCCGCGGATCTTGACCTGGTCATCGGCCCGACCGAGGTACTGCAGCTGTCCATCGGCACGCCAGCTCACGAGATCCCCGGTGCGATACATGCGGGTCGCGGGCTCCCCCGGCTCGCCGAATGGGCAGGCCACGAAACGGGCTGCGGTCAAACCTGACCGGCCGAGATAACCGCACGCCACTCCGTCGCCGGCCACATAGAGTTCACCGACCACTCCGGGCGGCACCGGGCGTAGCCACTCGTCCAGTACGAACAGCGCCGACGTGGCGACCGGCGCTCCGATGGGAGCGGCGCCCGATCCGGCTTTCAGAGGCGCGCTCATCGACGCGTACACGGTGATCTCGGTGGGTCCGTAGGCGTTGATGACCACCCGCCCGGGTGCCCAGCGATCAACCACCTCTCCGGGGCAGGCCTCACCTCCGAGCAGCAACGCGACCGACTCGAGCCCCTGCGGAGACAACGCCCCGGCGGCTGACGGCGTCTGGGTGAGCACGTTGACCTGCTCGCGGAGCAGGAGGGCATGGAAATCGTCGGGCGAGCTCACGACCGACTCGGGTACCACTACCAGGCGCGCCCCACCCAGCAACGCGGCCCAGATTTCCCATACTGAGAAGTCGAAGGCATACGAATGACACTGCGTCCAAACCTGGTTCGCCGGAAGTTCCTCCGGCGTGGATCGGGCCAGATGCGTCAGGTTGTCATGGGTGACGGCCACGCCCTTGGGCAGACCGGTGGTGCCCGAGGTGTAGATCAGGTACGCGATGTCGTCGGGCGCCGGATTGGGAAGCGGCGTGGCCGGCTGGTCGGCCACCGCAGGATCGTGAAGGTCGATGACCTGCAGGCGATGACCGGCGAGCCGGTCAGCCAGACCGTCGATGGTGACCGCGACGACCGGTGCGGCATCGGCCAGCATGAACTCGACCCGGGCTGCGGGCAGCGCGGGATCGATCGCCAGATACGCCGCTCCGGTCTTCAGTGCCGCCAGCATCGCGACGATCGCGTCCGCCGAGCGGTCCAGTAGCAGGGCCACGCAGGTCCCGGGACCGGCACCGTACCCGATCATCAGGTGGGCCAAACGGTTTGCGGCCTCATCGAGCCCGCGGTACGTCAGTGGCCGGCCGTCCGAGGTCACCGCGACGGCCTCCGGAGCCCGGGCGACCTGGGTGGCGAACAAGGCAGGTACCGACACCGGTGTGCGTGCTGCCCCGGCCAACGCGGCCCGGTTGCCGATCACGTCGAGCCGGGCATGTTCGGCGGCATCGAGCAGGTCGATCGAGGACAGGCTCCGATTGGGATCGGTGGTCATCGCGACCAACACCTGCTCGAACCGGTCGATCAGCGTTTCGATGGTCGACGCGTCGAACACATCGGTGCGGAACTCGACCGTCCCGCCGATACCGGCGGGCCCGCCGGCCGGAGTTCGACGTTCAGCCAGCGAGAAGCTCACATCCATCCGCGCGGTGTGGGTGTCCGCCGGCATCTGGCTGACCTCCAGATCACCCAGCGCAAGCCCGGAACCGGACGCGTTGCCAACCTGCCCGGGCACGTTCTGCCACCCCAGTGCCACCTGAACCAACGGGTGATGGGTCAGGGAGCGCGTCGGATTGAGCCGGTCGACGAGCACTTCGAACGGCACGTCCTGATGCTCGTAGGCGGCCAGGCTGCGGGCCCGCACCTGGGCGAGCAACTCCGCCACCGTGAGGTCGCCGGCCAGATCGACTCGCAGCACCAGGGTGTTCACGAAGAAGCCGATCAGCTCATCCAGCGCGGGGTCTCGGCGTCCGGCGATCGGGAAACCCACTGCCACGTCGGAACTTCCGCTGAGTTTAGAAAGCAGAGCTCCGAGCGCGGCCTGCAGCACCATGAAGCTGGTGGCATTGTGCTCGCGAGCCACTCGGGCGATCTGCTGTTGCAGTTCGGCCGACCAGTCCAGGGCGATCGTGGCGCCGCGCTGGTCGGCTGCCGGCGGGTAGGGCCGATCGGTGGGCAACGCCACGCGTTCGGGCATCCCGGCCAGCGCAACCTGCCAATAGGCCAGTTGCGAAGCGATCCGGCTCTGGCTGTCGTCGAAGGCGCCGAACTGTGCGCGTTGCCACAGCGTGTAATCGACGTATTGGACGGCCAGACTTTCCCAGGCCGGGGCTTGGCCGGCGCTTCGGCCGGCGTAGGCCACCCCGAGATCGGCCACCAGCGGAGTGACCGACCAGCCGTCGGCAGCGATGTGGTGCACCACTGCCGCCAGCACGTGTTCGTCGTCGGCAAGGCGGAACAGCCTGGCCCGCAACGGAATTTCGGTCGAGAGGTCGAACGTGTGTCGGGCCGCTTCGCCGATTGCCGCCTGCAACCGCTCCGCTGTCCAACCGGTCGCATCGATCACGTCCCAACCGAACTGCGCGTCCTCGACCGCTATCACCGACTGCCGCGGAATTCCCTCGACCGCCGGGAAGACGGTACGCAGGCTTTCGTGGCGGGCCACCACGTCGGCCAGTGCCACGCCCAACGCGTCGACATCCAGCACTCCACTGATACGCAGCGCAGTGGCCATGTTGTAAACCGGTGACGGGCCCTGTAATTGGTCCAGGAACCACAGCCGGGACTGCGCGAAGGACAACGGAATCACCGCGGGCCGCTCGCCGGCCGTCAGCGGATCCAGTCGAGTCGATTCTCCGCCGATGCGGGGCGCCAGTTGTGCCACTGTGGGTGCCTCGAACAGCACCCGCACCGCAAGACCGGTGTCCAGGGCGGCGTTGATCGCGGCGACCAGACGCATCGCGGACAACGAGTCTCCGCCGAGATCGAAGAACGAGTCGTCGACCCCGACCCGCTCCACGCCGAGCACGCGGGCGTAGATCTCGGCCAGGATCTCCTCGGTGGGGGTCGCCGGGGCGCGGTAGTGGTCGATGTCCTGATACTCCGGTGCCGGGAGAGCACGGGTGTTCAGCTTTCCGTTGGGGGTCAACGGCAACGCCGCCAATTGCACGACGGCAGCCGGAACCATGTAGGCCGGCAACTGCTCGGCCAGCTGGGCGCGCAGCTTGGCCGGCTCCGCTGTTCCGGTCACGTAGCCCACCAGCCGCAAGGAGTCTGGCCGGTCCGTCCGAGCGATCACCGCCGCCTGCTCGACACCATCCAGCCCGACCAGCACGGCCTGAACCTCGCCGAGCTCGATGCGATACCCGCGGATCTTGACTTGCTGATCGGCGCGTCCCACGTATCGCAACTGACCTTCGGCGTCCCAGAACACCAGGTCGCCGGTGCGATACATGCGTGCTCCGGAACCACCGAACGGACAGGCGACAAAACGCGAGCCGGTCAGGTCCGCCCGGCCCACATATCCCAGACCCACGCCGCGGCCGGCCACGTACAGCTCGCCGACCACGCCGGGGGGCACCCGCCGCAGCGAGCCGTCCAGCACGAACAGTGCCGCACCCGCTACCGGCGCACCGATCGACGGCGCCCCCGACCCAGCTGTCAAAGGTGCTGTCCTGGAGGCACATATCGTGGTCTCGGTCGGGCCGTAGGCGTTGACCATCACCCGACCGGGTGCCCAACGGTCCACCACGTCGGCCGGGCATGCCTCGCCGGCCACCAACAACGCCACCCCGCCCAAGCGCTCGGGTGACAGCATCGCCACCGCCGATGGAGTCTGGCTCAACACGTCGACCTTCTCGGCAACGAGCAGGGCCTGCAGGTCCTCGGGTGACCGAGCCACCGATTCGGGCACCACCACCAACCGCCCGCCGTGCAGCAGCGCCCCCCAGATCTCCTCCACCGAAGCGTCGAAAGCATAAGAATGCCACTGCGTCCACGTCTGTCCGGCGAGGAATGTGCCCGGCGTCCCCAGCAATTCGGTCACATTGCGGTGCGTGATCGCCACGCCCTTGGGAACACCGGTGGTGCCGGAGGTGTAGATGAGGTACGCGACATCGTCCGGTCCCGGCTCCGCACGGCGCGTGTCCGCGACCCGGTCGACGTCCGGACGCGCGGCATCGGCGTCATTGACATCGATCACCGGCAGGTCGCACCCGGCCAGCCGGTCGGCCAGACCGGCGGTGATGATCACGGCGGCCGGCGCGGCGTCGGCGAGCATGAATTCGATCCGCGCATCGGGCAGTACCGGGTCGATCGGCAGATATGCCGCCCCGGTCTTGAGCACTGCGAGCATGGCCGCAACCGCTTCGGATGAGCGCTCCGCCAGCAACGCGACGCACGCCCCCGGGCCGACACCGTGGGCGGTCAGCTTGTGGGCCAACCGGTTTGCGGCCACGTCGAGTTCCAGATAGGTCATGCTGCGGCCGTCGACGGTGATCGCCACCGCCTCGGGCGCGCGGACAAGCTGTCGGGCGAACAGCGCGGGGACAGACACGGCTGCCCGGTCCGGCTCTGGCGTGGTCAACACCGCCCGGTTGCCCCAGCCGTCGAGCCGGGTGTGCTCGGTCGCATCGAGCAGGTCGAGCGACGAGAGCCGCTGGGTCGGGTCGGCGGTCATCGCCGCCAGCACGCGCTGCCACCGGGCGACGAGTGCCTCGATGCTGGCCGCGTCGAACACATCGGTGCGGAATTCCACCGCCCCGCCGATCCCCGCGGGCTCACCGTCGGAGGTCCAGCGTTCTCCGAGGGAGAATGTCAGGTCCATGCGCGAGGTCTGGGTGTCCACCGGAAGCGGCGTCACCTGCAGATCGCCCAGGCTCAGCCCATCCGCCGGACCGGTGTCCTGCCAGGGAAGGTTCTGCCAGGCCAGCGCCACCTGCACCACGGGATGGTGGGTCAGGCTCCGGGTCGGATTGAGCCGCTCCACCAGAACTTCGAACGGCACGTCCTGGTTCTCGAAGGCGGCCAGGGTGCGTGTCCGCACCTGGGCCAGCAACTCCGCCACCGTGGGATCCCCGTCCAGATCTACCCGTAGCACCAGGTTGTTGACGAAGAAGCCCACCAGCTCATCAAGAGCTGCGTTGCCGCGCCCGGCGATCGGGAAGCCAACGGCCACATCGGAGCTCGCGCCCAGCTTGGACAACAATACGGCGAGGGCGGCCTGCATCACCATGAAGTTGGTCGCGCTGTGCTCGCCGGCCACCTCGTTCACTCGCTGCTGCAACTCGACAGGCCAGTCCACCGCCAGCGTGGATCCGCGCTGGTCGGCAACCGGCGGGTACGGACGGTCGGTCGGAAGCGTCAGGTGTTCGGGGAGGCCCGCCAGCGCCTCTTCCC
Source organism: Mycobacterium sp. IDUB_24 (assembly GCF_055419385.1). NCBI lineage: Bacteria > Bacillati > Actinomycetota > Actinomycetes > Mycobacteriales > Mycobacteriaceae > Mycobacterium > Mycobacterium sp. IDUB_24. The sequence goes on along the minus strand of NZ_JBVAXO010000012.1, from coordinate 13,138 downwards.
AGTAGGCCAATTGTGCGGCGATCGGACTGGCGGTGTCCTCGAGATCACCGAGCTGCGCGCGCTGCCACAACGTGTAGTCGACGTACTGCACCGCCAGGGGCTCCCAATCGGGTGCCTGTCCTGTGCTCCGGCAGGCGTATGCCACGCTCAAATCGCGCACCAGCGGGGTGAGCGACCAGCCGTCTGCGGCGATGTGGTGCACCACCGCCACGAATACGTGCTGGTCCTCGGCGACGCGGAACAGCTTTGCCCGGAAGGGGATTTCGGTAGCGAGGTCGAAGCTGTACCGGACCGTGGCGCCGATGGCCTCTTCCAGGGCGCCCGCCGGCCAGTCACCCGCATCGACAACGTCCCAACCGAAGTCGACGGTGTCGGCGGAAGTCACAACCTGCTGAGGTGTTCCATCCGGTGCATCGAACACCGTGCGCAGGCTCTCGTGGCGAGCTACCACATCGGCGAGCGCCGCACCCAACGCGTCGGCGTCCAGGCGCCCGTGCAGTTGCAGACCGACCGGCATGTTGTACACCGGGGACGGCCCCTGCAACTGGTCCACGAACCACAACCGGTTCTGGGCGAACGACAGTGGGATCACCGCCGGGCGGTCACCGGCCACCAGCGGCTGCAGCCCCCCTGCGCGTTCACTGACGCACGCCGCCAGTTCAGCGACCGTGGGCGCTTCGAACACCGTTCGGACCGAAAGCTCGGTGCCCAGGCCGGCATTGATCGCCGAGACCAGGCGCATCGTCGAGACGGAATCACCGCCCAGATCGAAGAACGAGTCGTCGGCGCCCACCCGCTCCACACCGAGCACGCGCGCGAAGATTCCGGCCAGGATCTCCTGATCAGGACCGGCCGGTGCGCGGTAATGACCGGCGACCTGGAAGTCCGGTGCCGGCAGCGCACGGGTATCGAGTTTGCCGTTCACCGTCACCGGCAGCGCGGCCAAGGCGACCACCGAGGCAGGAACCATGTAGCCGGGCAGCCGTTCGGCCAGCGCGGCACGCGCTTCGATCGGATCGGCGGTCCCGGTGATGTAGCCAACCAGTCGCTTGTCGCCCGGCGTGTCCTCGCGGGCGATCACCGCCGCCTGGTCCACTCCCCCGAGTGCGGCCAGCGCAGACTGGATTTCGCCGAGTTCGATGCGGTACCCGCGGATCTTGACCTGTTCGTCGGCGCGGCCGAGGTAGTCCAACTGTCCGTCGGCGCGCCAGCGCACCAGATCGCCGGTGCGGTACATGCGCGACCCGGGCTCTCCGAACGGACACGCCATGAACCGCGACGCGGTCAATCCCGTGCGACGCCAATACCCCACGCCGACACCGGCACCCGATAGGTACAACTCGCCGACCACACCTGCCGGCACCGGGCGCAGCCACTCGTCCAGTACGAAGAACGCCGCCCACGCCGTGGGCGAGCCGATCGGCGGTGCCCCCGAACCGGCCGCCAAAGGCGTACTGGCACACAACCACATCGTGGTCTCGGTCGGACCGTAGACGTTGACCATCACGCGTCCCGGTGCCCAGCGATCCACCAATGCCGGCGGACAGGGTTCGGCCCCGATCACCAACGCTGTGCGTTCCAGGCCTTGTACCGGCAGCACACTAACCGCCGACGGGGTCTGCGTCAGCACCGTGACCTGTTCACGCATCAGCAGGGCGTGGAAGTCCTCCGGTGAGCGGGTCACCGAATCGGGCACGACCACCAGTCGCCCGCCGTGCAGCAGGGCACCCCAGATCTCCCACACCGAGAAGTCGAACGCATACGAGTGGAACTGCGTCCACACCTGTCCCGGCTCCAGCGGCACGCCGATCTGCAGCGAGTCGAACAACTGCGCCACGTTGCGCTGGGTGACCGCGACTCCCTTGGGCTGCCCGGTGGTGCCCGAGGTGTAGATGATGTGGGCCATGTCGTCCGGAGCCGGCGGCGTCAAAGCCGTGCTGGGCTGGGCCGTTATGGCGGGGTCGCCGATATTGCTGCCGTCGAAGACCATCAGTCCGTCGAACCGGTGGATCAGTGCCGTGGTGGTGACCGCGGCGATAGGAGCGGCGTCGGTCAGCATGAACTCGACCCGGGCCGCCGGCAACGCCGGATCAATCGGCAGATAGGCGGCGCCGGCCTTGAGCACAGCCAAGATCGACACGATCGCCTCGGCCGACCGGGGGAACATCAACGCCACCCGTTCGCCGGGGCCCACCCCCTGGCTGACGAGCAGGTGTGCCAACCGATTCGCGGCCTCGTCGAGTTCGCGGTAGGTCATGGATTGGTCCCCGCAGACCAGCGCCACCGTCTCCGGCGCACGTGCGACCTGCGCTGCGAACAACTCGGGTATCGAGGCAGGCTGCGCCAGGTTGGACAGCACTGCCCGATTGCCCCACCGTGCCAGGCACGCCCCCTCGACCTCGTCGAGCAGGTCCAGCGCCGACAATTGGCGTCCTGGAGCAGCGGTCATCGCCTCCAGGACCGCTTCTATCCGCTTGGTGAGAGTTTCGATGTCGGCCGGGTCGAAAACATCGGTGTCGTACTCGAGACGCAGCCGGAGTTCGTCGCCGGGTATGGCCTGCATCGTCAGCGGGTAGTCGGTGGATTCGTGACTGGTGAATTCGGTGATCTCCAGCCCGTCGTCCACGCCGGACAGGGCGCTGGTGTCCACCGGGTAGTTCTCGAACACGAACAGCGTGTCGAACAATCGATCGTGGTCGGTGATGCGATGGATCTCGCTGAGCGAGAGATATTGGTGCTCAAGCGTTCTGGTCTGCGCTGTTTGCAGATGGTCGAGAAGGTCGGTGGTGGTGGTCGCCGCGGTGATGTCCGCCCGTACCGGCACCGTGTTGATCAGCAGGCCAACCATCGATTCCGCGCCGGCCACCTCGGCCGGTCGCCCCGAGACAACCGTGCCGAAGGCGATGTCACGCTGACCGGTCAGGGAGTTCAACAGCAACGCCCACGCGCCCTGCAGCACGATGTTGACGGTGGTGTGGTGTGAGCGTGCCAGGTCAGTGAGCGCCCGCGTGGTCTGTTCGGACAGCCGATGCGCCCGCACGCCACGGCGTCCCAGCCCGGACTTCTGCGACGGGCCGACCAAGGTGGGGGTGTCGAAGCCGGCCAGCACCTCGCGCCAAGCCGCGTGCGCGGCGGCGACATCGCGATCGGCCAGCCACTCGATGAAACTGCGGAACGGCGTGGCGGCCGGCAGCCGAAGTCCCTGGTAGCCGGCGAAGATCTCCTGCAACAGGATTGGCAGCGACCACCCGTCGAGCACGATGTGGTGATTGGTCAGCACGACCCGGTGGCGGTTGAGTCCGGTGCGGATCACCGCCACCCGGAAGGCCGGCGGGTGGGCAAGGTCGCAGACCGCGGCACGTTCCTCGGCGCAGACCTGTTGAATCTGCTCCTCGGTTGCCGCCGCGCCCAATTCGACATACCGCCAACCCGCACTGGGATCGGCCGGAATGATCTGCACCGGCTCGTCGAACTGCTCGCAGAACCGGGCCGCAAGGTGTGGATGGCGGTTGGCCACTGCCTGTACCGCATCGCGCAGCCGGTGCTCATTGAGCGCGCCGGCGACGGTGATGTCCAGTTGTACGACATACAGATCGTCGTCGGGTCCCTCTGCGGTGCTGCTGTGAAAGACAAGCCCCTGCTGCAGCGCGGTCAGCGGCAAGATGTCCGCGATCCGGTACTGCCGGGCCAACTCGTCGATCTCGCGCTGGCCGAGCCGGGCAGGTGCGATGTCCGATGGCGTCAAACCGCCTCCGCCATTTCGCACGTGCTCGCAGATGCCGGTCAGCGCGTCCAGCCACAGTTGGCTGAGGCGGCCGACTTGGGCTTCGTCGAGGGCCGAGAGCGCCCAGGTCCAGTTGGCTTGCAGATGCGGGCCGGTATCGGTGTCGACGGTGCCGGCGTTGAGGGCCACGGCGTGGGTCAACGGCATCGGTATCGCCGCAGTCACACCGGTCGCCGACAGGCCTTCGGCCGATATCTTCCACAGCCCATCGGTCGCCTCGGCGGATCCCCCACCGAGGCGACCCAGATAGTTGAATCCGGCTGTCGGGTCAGCCGTCTCGAGATCGACGTCGGGATTCAGGTAGCGCAGAAGTCCGTAGGTCAGTGGATCCGGCAGAGCCCGAAGCTGCTCCTTGGCGTTCTTGACCGCAACGCCCAACGCCGTGTCTCCGGAGACCACCTGGGCCCACGACAGACCACCGGCGAAGTTCAGGGCCACCGGGTATTTCGTGGTGAACCACCCGACCGTGCGGGACAGGTCGATGTCAGCGGCGATGTCCTCGTGCCGCCCGTGACCCTCGACGTCGATGGCAATCGGACCGCCACCGGCGCCGGCGAATTCAGCCAGCGCAAGCCCGAACGCAATCAACAGAATGTCGTGTACCCCGGCGTGGAACGCCGTCGGTACCGCGCCGAGCAACATGCGGGTGGTCTCGCCGTCCAGCGACACCGGCAACTGGCCGGCGGTTTCGTAGGTGTCCACTTCGGCGCGCATCGCGGGCAACGCCGCGGGTGCTGCCGCGATGCGCCGCCACTGCTGCGCCTGGGCCACAACGTCCGGGTGGCTCGCGTAAGAGTTCAGCAGTTCGGCCCACCGTGCGAATGACGTGCCGGCGGGCGGCAGCACGACCGCCTGTCCGTTGCGATGCTGTGCCCAGGCGAAGTTGAGGTCTTCCAGGATGATTCGCCACGACACCCCGTCGACCACCAGGTGGTGAGCCACCAGTACCAGCTGGGTCGTCGAGGACACCCACAGCGCGCTCAGCATCACCCCGGCGGTCGGGTTCAAGCGCGCCCGTGCCGCCACGAGTGCGTCGTCGGTCAGTGTCTCCACCGATTGCACGCACTCACCTGCGACGACCGAACCCGGTTCGGCTGCTGTGAACGACCACTCGTCGGCACCCTCTTCTGCGGCGCGCAGCCGCAACATGGCGTGCCGATCCAGCAAGGCCTGCAACAGGGTTACGACGTCGGCTTCGGCCACACCACCGGGAGCCTGCACCAGCAACGTCTGGTTGAACTGGTCGACCGGGCCTTCGACATCCTGCAGCCACCGAACGATCGGGGTGGCCAGTACCGGTCCGACGCCTTCGTCGAGCGGGCCGTGTGATCCGGCGGCCGCTCTGGTTACCTGAGCCAGCCTGGCCACCGTCTGCTCGACGAAGACATCACGCGGGCGGCACACCAGGCCGGCGGCGCGGGCCCGGGCGACCACCTGCATCGACAGGATGCTGTCGCCGCCGAGGTCGAAGAACGAGTCGTCGACTCCGACCCGCTCCAGACCGAGAACCTGGGCGTAGATGCCGGCCAGAACCTCTTCGACCATGTCTGCCGGGGCCCGGTAACGCTCCCCATCCCTGGAGCTTTGGCGGTAATCGGGTGCGGGAAGTGCTCGGGTGTCGAGTTTTCCGTTCACCGTCAACGGCAGTGCATCCAGCGCCACCACCGCGGCGGGCACCATGTAGGCCGGAAGTCGCTCGGCCATCTGGGCCCGGATCCCGGCGGGATCCGCGGTGCCGGTGAGGTAGCCGACCAGCCTCTTGTCGCCGGGACGGTCCTCACGGGCGATCACGACCGCCTGCTCGACACCGTCGAGCCCGGCCAAAGCGGCCTGAACCTCACCGAGTTCGATGCGGTAGCCACGGATCTTGACCTGCTCGTCAGCGCGGCCCAGGTATTCCAGCTGACCATCGGGCCGCCAGCACACCAGGTCTCCGGTGCGGTACATGCGGGCTCCGGAACCGCCGAACGGACAGGCGACAAACCGCGAGGCGGTCAACCCGGTGCGGCCGACATAGCCGTATCCAAGGCCCGCGCCTGCCACGTACAGCTCACCGACGACACCGGCCGGCACCGGACGCAACGACTGGTCGAGGACGAACAGCGCGGCTCCGGGAACCGGCGAGCCGATCGGCACTCCGCGGCCAGGTTCGAGAGGCGCACTGATCGCCACGCACATTGTCGTCTCAGTGGGACCGTAGGCGTTGATCATCACCCGCCCGGGAGCCCACTGCTGCACCACCTCGGGTGGGCAGGCTTCACCGACCACGACCAGCGCCGCCGACTCCAAGCCCTCGGTCGGCAACACCCGTACCGCCGAGGGTGTCTGGGTGAGCACGTCGACGTGTTCGCGGACGAGCAAGGCGTGGAAGTCTTCCGGCCAGACCGTGATCTCCTCGGGTACCACCAGCACCCGCCCACCCCGAAGCAGGGCGCCGAAGATCTCCCATACCGAGACGTCGAAGGCCAGCGAATGGCACTGCGGCCATACGCCGGGGTGTGGCAGCCCGGCATCGAGTGTCTCGAGTAGTTGCGTCACGTTGTGGTGAGTGACGGCAACACCCTTGGGCACCCCGGTGGTGCCTGAGGTGTAGATCAAGTAGGCGATGTCGTCTGCGTCCGGCGTCGGCAGTGCACTGCCCGACTGATGGCCCGTCGCGGGTTCGTCGGTCGCGCCGGCGTCGATGACGGCGATGCCGCGCCCCTGCAGCCGGTCGATCAGATCGGCAGTGGTGACGGCGGCCACCGGCCTGGCGTCGTCCAGCACGAAATCCAGCCGCGTATCGGGCACCGACGGATCGATCGGCAGATACGCCGCACCGGTTTTGAGGATTGCGAGGATCGACACGATCGCCTCGGCCGATCGGTTGAACAGCAGCGCGACACACTGGCCGGGCGCGGCACCCTGACCGATCAGCGAGTGCGCCAACAGGTTCGCGGACTCATCGAGTTCCCGGTAGGTCCACGAACGCTCACCACAGGTGACCGCCACGGCCGCGGGCATACGCGTCACGTGTTCGGCGAACAACGCCGGAACCGACACGGCCCTGGGTGCCTGACGGTTCAGCGTGGCCTGATTGCCGATCGCCGCCAGGTGCGCATGGTCATCGGTAGCGAGCAGGTCCACCGACGACAGCCGCGCCGCCGGGTCGGCAGTCATCGCGGTGAGGACCCGCTGCAGGCGGGCGACCAGTGTTGCGATGGTGTCGGTGTCGAACACGTCGGTGCGGAATTCCACCGTCCCGCCGATGCCGGCCGGTTCGCCGGCCTCGGTCCGGCGGTCAGCGAGCGAGAAATTCAAATCCATTCGTGCGGTGTGGGTGTCCACCGGCAGCTGGGCAACCTGTAGATCGCCCAACCCCATCCCGGCGGCGGAATCGTTGATGTCGTGCCCGGCGATGTTCTGCCACGCGAGCGCCACCTGGATCAACGGGTGGTGGGCCAGGGACCGAGTCGGGTTGAGCCGTTCCACGAGCACCTCGAACGGCACATCCTGGTGGTCGAACGCGGCCAGACTGCGCGCGCGCACCTGAGCCAGGACTTCGCCGACGGTCGGATCACCCGCGAGGTCGACCCGCAGGACCAAGGTGTTGACGAAGAAGCCGACCAGTTCGTCCAACGCCGGATCACGGCGCCCGGCGATCGGGAAGCCCACCGCCACATCCGAACTCGCGCTCAGCTTCGACAGCAGCGTCAACAGCGCCGCTTGGACCACCATGAAACTGGTCGCATTGTGCTCGCGCGCGAACCGGGCCACCTGCTGCTGCAACTCGACCGGCCAGTCCACCGCCATCGTCGAGCCCCGCTGATCGGACATCAACGGGTAGGGCCGATCGGTGGGTAGCGCGACACGCTCGGGCATCCCGGCCAGAACACTCTGCCAGTAGGCCAACTGCCCCGCGATCCGGCTGTGCCCGTCCTGAAGGTCACCGAACTGGGCACGCTGCCACAACGTGAAATCGGCGTACTGCACCGCCAGGTCGGCCCACCCGGGTGCCTGCCCAACGCACCGACTCGTGTAGGCCGCCCCCAGATCGGCCACCAGAGGGGTGACCGACCAACCGTCGGCGGCGATGTGGTGCACCACTGCGGCCAGCACGTGCTCGTCCTCGGACAGGCGGAAGAGCTGGGCCCGCAAAGGGATCTCGGTGGACAGGTCGAACGCGTGCCGCGATGCGGATTCGATCGCCGCCTGTACACGCGCCGCCGTCCAATCGGTGGCATCGACCACATCCCAGCCGAATTCGGCCTGTCCGGGGGCCACCACCACCTGGCGGGGAATGCCGTCGGGCGCGGCGAACAACGTCCGCAAGCTCTCGTGGCGGTCCACCACGTCGGCAAGTGCGGCGCGCAACGCCTCGACATCCAGTGCGCCGCTGAGCCGGAAGGCGGCCGTCATGTTGTAAACCGCTGACGGACCCTGCAATTGATCCAGGAACCACAACCGCGACTGGGCGAACGACAACGGAACCACCGCGGGCCGCTCACCGGCCACCAACGGCTCCAACTGGGCCTCGTCCCCGCCGATGTGGGAGGCCAGTTGGGCAACCGTGGGCGCATCGAACAACGAGCGCACCGCGATGCCGGCCTTCAGCGTTCTGTTGATCGCGGCGACCAGGCGCATCGCAGATAGTGAGTCTCCGCCCAGATCGAAGAACGAATCGTCGACACCTACCCGATCCAGGCCCAGCACACGGGCATAGACGTCGGCCAGGATCTCCTCGATGGGGTTGGACGGTGCCCGATAGCGATCGGTGCCGGTGTAGTCCGGTACCGGAAGGGCGCGTCTGTCGAGCTTGCCGTTGACTGTCAGCGGCACCGCATCGATCGCCACCACCGCGGCCGGGACCATGTAGCTCGGGAGCCGCTCGGCGACCTGGATGCGGATCTGGCCCGGGTCGGCGGGGCCGGTGATGTAGCCGACCAGGCGCACGGGGCCGGCGTCGTCCTCGCGGGCGATCACCACCGCCTGTGCCACTCCGTCGAGAGCGGCCAGAGCGGCCTGCACTTCCCCGAGTTCGATGCGGTACCCACGAATCTTGACCTGCTCGTCGGCGCGCCCGAGGTACTGCATTTGACCGTCGTCGCCCCACCGCACCAGATCGCCGGTGCGATACATCGTTTGGCCCGGGGCGGTCCCCGCGCTCCCGAACGGGCAGGCCACAAACCGCGACGACGTCAAACCCGCGCGACGCCAATAACCGACGCCCACACCGCGACCGGCGATGTACAGCTCGCCGACCACCCCGGGCGGCACCGGACGCAGCCAGGCGTCCAAGATGAACAACGCTCCCCCGGCCACGGGCTTGCCGATGGGAACCACCGGCCCCGGCGTCAGCGGTGCGCTGATCGACGCGTACACCGTCGCCTCGGTGGGACCGTAGGCGTTGAGGATCACTCGACCTGGGGCCCAGCGCTCTACCAGTTCAGGCGGACAGGCCTCACCGGCCACCACCAACGCCGCTGCATCCAGACCCTGCGGCGAGATCATGCCCGCCGCCGAAGGAGTTTGGCTCAACACGGTGACGCGTTCGGCGACCAGCAGCTCATGGAACGCATCGGGTGATTCGGCGACCTGTTCGGGCACCACCAGCAGACGCGAACCATGTAGCAGTGCACCGAAGATCTCCCACACCGACACGTCGAAGCTGTACGAGTGCCACTGCGTCCACACTTGACCCGGCCCCGACGACACGTTGGTGTCGAACAAGCCGAACAGTCCGGGCACGTTCCGGTGCGGGATGGCAACGCCTTTCGGGACGCCGGTCGTGCCCGAGGTGTAGATGATGTAGGCGATGTCATCGGGTGCCGGGCCCGAGGGTGGGGTGCAGGGTCGGCCGGCCACCGCCGGGTCGTTGACGTCGACGACGGGAACGCCGCACCCGTCCAGGCGGGACCGCCGGTCGGACGTGGTGACCGCGATAATCGGCGCGGCGTCGGCCACCATGAACTCGATGCGTGCGAGCGGCAGGGACGGGTCCACCGGGACGTAGGCTGCCCCGGTTTTCAGGACTGCCAGGATCGCCACGATGGCGTCGGCCGATCTGGAAAACAGCAGCGCCACAACCTCGCCCGGGCCTGCGCCGCGATCGGACAACAGGTGCGCAAGCCGGTTGGCAGCGTCATCGAGTTCCCGGTAGGTCATCGACCGGCCGTCGAAGGTGACCGCCACCGCGTCGGGTGTACGCCCGACCTGCGCGGCGAACAGAGACGGAATCGACTGCGCAGTGGCCGGTTCAGCCAACGCCGACAGGTTGCTCCACTCGTCCAGGCAGGACCGCACAGCCTCGTCGAGCAAGTCGACCGACGACAAAGCCCGGCGCGGATCGGCCGTCATCGACGCCAAAACCGTCGTCAGCCGCTCGACGAACGCCTCGACCGTGCCGAGGTCGAAGACATCGGTGTCGTATTCGACGCGCAAGCTCATCTCGCGGCCGGGCAACACCTGCACCGCCAGCGGGTAGTGGTTCGACTCGCGGAAATCGAACTGGGCGACGGTCAATCCGTCGACGCCCAGCGGCGCGGTGGTGTCGATCGGATAGTTCTCGAAGACCAGGAGGGTGTCGAACAGCTTGTCCTGGCCGCTGATGCGGTGAATGTCGCTGAGCGCCACGTGTTGGTGCTCGAGCGTGTCGTTGTGGGCGCCTTGCAGCTGAGCCAACAGGTCCGCGGTGGTGGTTGCCGGCGTGAAGGTGGCCCGCACCGGCACCGTGTTGATCAGCAGGCCCACCATCGAATCCGCGCCGAGGACCTCGGCCGGACGCCCCGAGACCGTCGTGCCGAATGCGACATCATGCTGGCCGGTCAGCGAGCTGAGCAGCAGCGCCCAGGCGCCCTGCAACACCACGTTGGCGGTGGTTTGATGCGACCGCGCCAGGTCGCCGAGTGCCCGGGTGATCTCTTCGGACAGCCGGAATGACTCAATGCCTCGTTCTCCCAGACGCTCTCGGACGGCTGGGCCGACCAGCGTGGGAGTGTCGAAGCCGCTCAGCCTTTCCCGCCACGCCGCGTGGGCGCCGTCGCGATCCCGTTCGCCGAGCCAGGTGACGAAGTTGCGGTACGACGGGGCTGCAGGCAGCCGTTGCGCAGCGAGGCTTGCGAAGATCTCCCGCAACAAGATCGGCATCGACCAGCCGTCGAGCACGATGTGATGCGCGGTCAGGATGAATCGGTGCTCGTCGTCTCCGACACGGATGAGCGCGCCACGGAAAGCCGGCTCGTTCCGGAGGTCACAGACCGCGGCGCGTTCGGCGGCACAGATCTCCTGAATCTGGTTCCGAATCTCAATGTCGTTGGCGTCCAATTCTACAGACCGCCACGGCACCACCGGATCAACGGGAACGACCTGCACCGGTTGCTCGAACTCTTCGCAGAACCGGGCCGCCAGATGCGGATGGCGCGCGGCGACCATCTGGACCGCATCCCGCAGCCGATTCTGATCGAGTGGCCCACGCAACGCGATGTCGAGCTGCATCGCGTAGACGTCGTCTGAGCCTTGTGCGCTGCTCGCGTGGTAGAGCAGTCCTTGCTGCAACGGAGTCAGCGGCAACACGTCCGCGACGCGGTACTGCCGGCTCAGCTCGTCGATCTGCCGCTGGCTCAGCTCGGCGGGCGCAAGGTCGGACGGAGTCAGTCCGCCACCACCGCGCCGGACGTGCTCGCAGATGCCGGCCAGGGCCTCGAACCACATCTGGCCCAATCGGCTGACCAGCTCGTCGTCGAGCGCCGAAAGCGCCCACGTCCAATCGGCATTCAGTTGCGCGCCGGTGTCGGTGTCGATGGTGGCCGCGTTGAGCTCCACGGTGTGCCCGAGGGAGGTGGGCACCGCGCCGGCAATGCTCGTCAACGTGAAGCCGTCGGCGCAGAGCTGCCAGACATCGGCGGACGCATCGTCCGCGGTCGCACCCAGGCGGCCCAGATAGTTGAACGCGACGGCCGGGTCAGGTCCCGCCAGATCCACTTCGGGGTTCAGGTAACGCAGCAGGCCGTAGGTGAGGCCGTCTGGCAGGGCCCGAAGCTGCTCTTTGGCCTCTTTGAGCGCGGCGCCGAGCGCGGCGTCACCGGCGAGCACCTGGCCCCAGGACAGACCAGCAGCGAAGCTCAGGGCCACCGGGTATTTCGTGGTGAACCACCCGACCGTGCGGGACAGGTCGATGTCAGTGGCGATGTCCTCGTGGCGGCCGTGCCCCTCGACATCGATGGCGATCGGGGCGGCGCCGGCGCGCGAGAATTCAGCCACCGCCAAACCGAATGCAATCAACAGGATGTCGTGTACCCCAGCGTGAAACGCGGCAGGCACTTCGCCGAGCAGCATCCGAGTGGTCTCGGCGTCCAGCAGCATCGACAGCTGCCCGGCGGTCGCATAGGTATCGACCTCCGGTTGGGGTGCGGGCAACGTTGCCGGGGTCTCGGCAATCTGCCGCCACAGCTGCGCCTGTTCCCTGACGCCCGAGTATCCCGCAACGTGAGTCAGCAGATCGGCCCATCGGCCGAATGACGTGCCGGTATCCGGCAGCGACAGCGGTTGCCCGCCGAGCTGCTGGGTCCAGGCGATGTTGAGGTCCTCCAACACAATTCGCCACGACACGCCGTCCACGGCCAGGTGGTGAACGATCAACGCCAGCTGATGCGTCGAAGTCATCCACAGTGCACTCAGCATCATCCCGGTGGCCGGGTTCAACCGTGCCCGTGCCGCCACCAGTGCTTCATCGGACAGCACATCCACGGTGTGCAGGCATCCGGCCGCGTCGACCGCGCCCGCCTCGGGCACCGTCAATGACCATCCGCCGGCACCGTCGTCCTCGGCACGCAACCGGAGCATCCCGTGTCGATCGAGCAATGCCTGCAACAGGTTTACGACATCAACTTCGGTGGCAGTCGTGGGCGCCTGCAGCAGCACCGTCTGGTTGAGCTGGTCGATCGGCCCGTCGGAGCGCTCCAGACCCTTCAGCCAGTGCATGATCGGGGTCGCTGCCACCGGCCCCAGACCCTCATCGGCCGGCCCGGCCGCCGCACCGGTCGTCTCGACCACCTGAGCCAGGCGGGCCACGGTCTGCTGGACGAAAATGTCCCGGGGGCGGCACACCAGGCCTGCCGCGCGGGCGCGTGAGGCCACCTGCATCGACAAGATGCTGTCTCCGCCCAACTCGAAGAACGACGCGTCGACACCGACGCAGTCCAATCCGAGGATCTGGGCGTAGATGCCGGCCAGGGTCTCTTCAACGGGTGTCGACGGAGCCCGGTAGTCATCGACATCGTGATACTCGGGTGCGGGCAGTGCTTTCTTGTCGAGCTTGCCGTTGACGGTCAACGGAAACCCATCCAATGCGACGACCGCCGTGGGCACCATGTAAGA
>NZ_JBVAXO010000011.1:0-108091 GCF_055419385.1 Mycobacterium sp. IDUB_24 | reverse complement strand
GCCAAACCCGCGAACAAGACCGCCAAGACCGCATCGCCGAAGAACGACGGCTCCGCGCCGAACTCAACGGCGACCTCAAATTCGAACGCGACTTCCAAGCCTGGATCGCCGAAGAATACGGACCGCCACCACCATTCTGAGTGGGATGGGGAATCAACCTTCGGCGTGTTCCTTGAGCCGCTGCAAGGTGAGTTGGATGTGCTCGGCATTGGCGCTATCGCGGTCGGGAACCCCGGTGGCCAGGCCAGCGACCTTCTTGAACCAACCCGCACGACGATCCCAGGTGGATTCGGTCACCGTGCAGCCACTGTCGGTGGCAGTGATGTCGTAGCGCCAGTGCGCGACCGGGAAAACCAGGGACTTCACGTCGAAGGCGAACGTCTTACCCGGCTCGGCGTCGGTGACGGTGCACGTCGTGCTCCAGGCCTTCGATCCATTGCGGTTGCGGCCCTTGAAAACCGACCCGGGAGTGGCCGAATCGCCTTTCTGCCACTCCATCGCATCGGCTTCTTCGGCCAACGACGCCAGAGTGGGCAGGTCGGTGATGAGTGCGTACACGGCTGCGGGATCGGCGGCGATCGACACAGTGGCTTTCACAGGCGCGGTCATGGGCCGATCGTAGTTGGGGGGCTACCGGTCGATCATCCGCATCTGAGCCTCGGTGTGATGGTCGCCTGCAGCCGGTGCGAGATTGTCGAGGGTGGACAACTGGTCGGCGGTGAGTGTCACGGCATCGGCGGCGACGTTCTCCTCCAAACGCTCGACGCGTTTGGTACCGGGGATGGGCACGATGTCGGGGCCGCGGGACAGCAGCCAGGCGAGCGCGACCTGCCCTGGCGTCACGCCCGACGCGTCGGCGATGGCCCGCACCTCATCGGCGAGGCGCAGATTCGCGGCGAAGTTCTCACCGGCGAACCGGGGATTGGCCCGGCGGGTGTCGTCGTCGGCCAGATCGTCGACGGACCGGATCTGGCCCGTCAGAAACCCGCGGCCCAGCGGCGAGTACGCGACGAAGCCGATCCCGAGCTCACGCAGGGTATCGAGGATCCCGTCCTCGGGATCGCGGGTGAACAACGAGTACTCCGACTGCAGCGCGGTGACCGGATGAACAGCATGAGCCCGTCGGATCGTCTCGACCCCCACCTCGGACAAACCGATATGGCCCACCTTGCCCTCGGCGACGAGCGCGGCGAGCACCCCGATGGTCTCCTCGATCGGCGTGGAGCGGTCCAGGCGATGCTGGTAGTAGAGATCGATGTGATCGGTGCCCAGGCGCCTCAGCGAACCATCGACCGCGGTGCGGATGTTGGCCGGGCTGCTGTCCGTCCCGTCGCGGCCGGTGTGGGAGATCATCCCGAACTTGGTGGCGAGCACGACCTTGTCGCGCCGGCCCTGCAATGCCCGGCCGACCAATTCCTCGTTGACGTACGGGCCGTACACCTCGGCGGTGTCGATGAGGTTGACACCGAGGTCGATGGCCCGGTGGATCGTGCGGATGGATTCCGCGTCGTCGAGACCGGCGCTGCCGTAGGCGAACGACATGCCCATGGTGCCCAGCCCGAGCCGTGTCACCTCGAGCTCACCCAACCGCGCCTTCTGCATAGTTGCCATCGCCCCAGTCTGCCCGGGAATCCGCGGCCGTGCCTGAGACGTTGTGCCGATCATGACCGAGCGCCAGGTGCTGCAGCCAAACGCAGCCCACCCCATCACGATCGCCCCGACCGGACGCCGGGTGACCGTCACCGTCGGCGGTGCGATCATCGCGCAGACCGACGATGCCCTGACTCTGCAGGAGTCGACTTACCCAGCGGTGCAATATATTCCGCGCGCCGACGTCGTGTGGGAGACGCTGGCACGCAGCGCCACCACCACGTACTGCCCCTACAAGGGCGAGGCGAACTACTACCATGTCGGGGGGATCGAGGACGCAGTCTGGACCTATGAGCAGCCCTACCCGGCTGTCGCTGAAATAGCCGATCACCTGGCCTTCTACCCGCAGAAGGCCGACATCGCGCTGGCCTAGTCTGGAGCGGTGCCCTCAACCAGCGTCAGGTTCGACAGCCCGGCCAGTCCCGGACTGACGCTGGCTCCGTGGCGGCGCGGTGGGCACGACCCGGCCAACCGGATCAATGTCGACGGCGCGGTCTGGCGCACCAGCGCGATGAAAACCGGACCGGTGACCGCGCGCATCACCAAGTCGGCCCCCGACACCGTGGACTGCGAGGCGTGGGGTCCGGGTAGCGCGGAGTTCCTGGACGGATTCGGTGCGCTGGTGGGTGCCGACGACGACGCCGACCGCTTTGACCCCGTGGAGCCGACCATCGCAGAGGCACACCGCCGGGTGCCGCATCTGCGTCTCGGGCGTAGTGGCTTGGTACTTGAGGCGCTGGTACCCGCGATCATCGAGCAGCGGGTCTCGGGCATGGACGCCTGGCGGGCCTGGCGGCGGTTGGTGACGAAGTACGGGGCCCCCGCTCCGGGGCCGGCACCCGACGGTATGCGCGTGCCGCCCACCGCGGAGGTATGGCGACGCATCCCGTCATGGGAATTCCACCGGGCCAACGTGGATCCGGGCCGGGCCCGCACCATCGTCGGCTGCGCGCAGCGCGCCGATGCCCTCGAAAGGCTGACTGCCGATCGAGCTGTGCGGGCGCTGCGCTCGCTGCCCGGTATCGGGGAATGGACGGCGGCAGAAACCGTGCAACGCGCTTTCGGTGATGCCGACGCGATCTCGGTCGGGGACTATCACCTGTCCACGATGGTCGGACGCAGCCTGCTCGGCCGGCCGATAGACGACGAGGCCATGGTGGAACTGCTGGAGCCGCTGCGCCCGCACCGGCAGCGCGCGGTGCGGCTACTGGAAGCCAGTGGGCTGGCTCAGAATCCGCGATTCGGTGCGCGTTCGGCCATTCCGAACCTGCGCGCGCTGTAGCCGCGCTGATTGCCGGGCGCGGTTGTCGGGTACCCGGGGACGGAACCGATCGTGAACCGAAAGGAGCCCCGATGACCTCGTTCACAATTCCCGGACTGACCGACAAGCAGGGCCGTGACGTGGCCGAGCTGTTGCAGAAGCAGCTCAGCACGTACAACGACCTACATCTGACACTCAAGCACATCCATTGGAACGTCGTCGGTCCGAACTTCATCGGCGTACACGAGATGATCGATCCGCAGGTAGCGCTGGTGCGGGCATACGCCGACGAGGTCGCCGAACGGATCGCTGCCCTGGGCGAATCGCCGAAGGGCACTCCCGGCGCCATCGTCGCTGACCGCACCTGGGATGACTACTCCGTCGGACGTGACAACGTGCAGGCCCACCTCGCGGCACTCGACCTCGTCTACAACGGGGTGATCGAGGACATCCGCAAGGCCATCGACCGTCTGGAGAAACTCGACCTGGTGTCCCAGGACGTCCTGATCGATCACGCCGCCGAACTCGAGAAGTTCCAGTGGTTCGTTCGGGCGCATCTGGAGAGCGCCGGAGGCACGCTGGCCCATGAAGGTGCACCCACCGAACGTGGGGCGGCCGGCAAGGCCCGGCGCAAGAGCGCTTGACCTGAACCTTCGTTGAGGTGCCAGGGTCGGTGTATGCCTACCTGGATTTGCACGGGATGCGGTGTGGAACACCCCGATTCCGCTACCGCACCCGCTGAGAGCTGTGTGTTGACGTCGGAGACGGTGTCGATCGAGGAACGTGGAGACCTGCCCCCGCATGGCACCTGGATCACGCTGGAAGAACTGGCGGCGCAACCACATCACACCGAACACGTCGACCACGGTCGCGGAGTGCACAGTCTGCGGCGCGCGCCCAAGTTCGCCATCGGACACCGGTCGTTCCTGGTGCAGACCGCGCACGGGAACCTTTTGTGGGATGCGCCGAGCTACCTTGACGACGAGATCATCGGCCTCGTTCACGGCCTCGGCGGCGTCGATGCAGTCGCCGCCAGCCATCCCCACATGTTCGGTGCGCAACTCAGTTGGAGCAGGGCATTCGGCGACGCGCCGGTGTATGTGAATGCCCTTGACGAAGAATGGCTTCCGGGTCCGGATCCGCTCACCCAGCTCTGGACCGACGAGCTGCAACCGTTGGCCGGAGTGCGGCTGATTCACGTCGGCGGCCACATGCGGGGCAGTTCGGTGGCGCTGACGGCCGACGGCACGCTCCTGGTCGGGGACACCATCTCCGGTGGGCTGGCCCGGAACTGGGTGTCGTTCCAACGGAACTTCCCCAAGCATGTCCCGCTGTCGGCCGCGGTGGTGCGGCGGATCGTGGACCGGCTCGATGAATACGAATACGACCGGCTCTACACCCTTGGCGGCGATGAGATAGACAGCGCCGCCAAGGATGTAGTGCACCGGTCAGCCGACACCCATATTCGTTGGGTCAGTGGTGAATTCGACCACCTGACCTGACCTATTGGCCTCGCGGCTGGTCAAGGGCGTCCTCGCGCACCGGGCGTTCGGCCAGCTTCTCGGGTGAACCGAACAGCAGCGGGTATGCCACACCGGCGATGGCCGCACCGACCAGTGGCGCCAGCCAGAAGGCCCAGAGTTGCGCGGGCGCGCCATTACCGTTGAAGAATGCGACCGCCGTGGAACGGGCCGGGTTGACCGAGGTGTTGGAGATCGGAATCGAGATCAGGTGGATCAGCGTCAGGGTGAGCCCGATGGACAAGCCGGCGAAACCCTTCGGTGCGCGATCATCGGTGGAACCGAGGATGACCAGCAGGAACACGGCCGTGAGGATCACCTCGGCCAGCAGTACGGCCGTGAGCGAATATCCGCCGGGGGAGTGCTCGCCGTAACCGTTGGCCGCCATGTTCCCGGTGGCCGACCAACCGTCCTTGCCGCTGGCGATCACATAGATCACCAGTCCGGCCACCAGACCGCCCACGATCTGTGAAATCCAGTACGGCACCACGGCTGCCCACTCGACGCGGCGCGCGAGTGCAGCGCCCAGGGTGACCGCCGGGTTGAAATGCCCGCCCGAGATGGTGCCGAAGGCGTACACGCCGGTCAGAACCGTCAGGCCGAACGCGAGGGCGACCCCGAGGAACCCGATCCCCACGGAGAAGCCGTCGGAGAGAAACTTCGCGGCGAACACCGCGCTACCGCAACCGCCCAGGACCAGCCAGAACGTCCCGATGAACTCGGCTGCCAATCGATGTGACATTGTCGGCGTACTCATGGCGAACTCCTCCGTAGATGTGGTTCATCCGGAGGGTTTCACGCCAGTAGCTGATGGCAGAGTCGTTGTTGCCGAATTGAGCGCACAGTGAAATTTACGTTTCCGTAATACAATCAGCGGTAGGCGGTCAGCCGGGCCATCAACGCCACCGCGCCGTCGTCGCCGATAGCCTGTGCGTCGGCTACCCCGGAACTTCGCCCGGTACGCAATGCCTTTGCCTCATAACGAGATTCGTTGCCGCCGCGGAACTGGCGCAGGTAATTGACCCGGAGGGATGCGGTTCGCCAGGGCTCGCCGGCGTCGTCACCGAGCGCAGCGGAACCGACGAGTTCCAGTGCGGCCGCCGACACCCCGCCGTGCACGATGCCGATGCTGTTGTTGACGACGGGATCCGGCAGCTGCCGCAATACCGCGATACGACCGCCGGTCTCGGCGACCTCGACCGACATGCGGTCTTCCAAGGTGGCAGGCGGCGTGCCCTCGGCGGAATCGGCAGGCCACGCGACGACCTGCCCCGGCGCGTGGATGTGGAAGGACCGCACCGTCGCTGTCCCCAGCAGTTGGTCGCCATGGGTCAACTCGCACAGGCTCAGTGAGCCGGTGCCCTTGGGGCCGAACGGGCGGGCGGTCGCCACGACGGGCACATCGAGTGCGGCAGTCACGAGCTCCATCGCGTGCGGGGTGAGTTCGACGGCCAGCTCGCTGGACACCGTCCACTCGTCGTCATCGCGGCGACAGTGGTTGACCAGGCCGCCGACGTGATCAACCAGCATGGCCAGCGGGGCGACGGTCGGCAGTTGCGTCAGGGGATTGCGTAGGCCGCCCACGGGTATGGAGGCCACGCAGCGGTCCGGGCTCTCCTCAAGGGTTTGTACGCCCATGCGGCCCAACGGGGTGTTCAGCGGATAGCGCATCGCCGTCAACAGTTACGCCCATCACGGTGGCCAGATACCCCCTAGGGGTATACAGTGGCGATATGACCACGACCGAACATGCGATGCACGAGCACGAACACACCGGTCACGCGGGGCATGCGGGCCACGGCGACCATGTCGCCCAGTTCCGGAGGCTGTTCTGGGTCATGGCGGGGCTGGCGGTGCCGACAGTCGCACTCTCACCGATGTTCGCGATGCTCCTCGGTTACGACCTTCCGGGCTTTCCCGGCGCGCGCTGGATATCGCCGGCGCTCGGCACGGTCATGTACGTGTGGGGTGGCCGCCCGTTCCTGACCGGCGCCATTAGCGAAATACGTTCGCGTGCACCGGGAATGATGCTGTTGATCGGATTGGCGATCACCGTGGCCTTTGTGGCGTCCTGGGGCGCGAGCCTCGGTGTGCTCCACCACGAACTGGACTTCTGGTGGGAGCTCGCGCTGCTCATCGTGATCATGCTGCTGGGGCACTGGATCGAGATGCGGTCACTGGCCCAGACCACCTCAGCCCTGGATTCGCTGGCCGCGCTGCTGCCCGACGAGGCCGAGCGGGTGGAGGGCGACGGCGACGGCGAGCAGGTGGTGACCGTGGCCCCGTCGGATCTTCGGGTCGGCGATCTGGTGATCGTCCGGCCGGGTGGCAGCGTCCCCGTCGACGGCGCGATCACCGACGGTGCAGCCGACATGGACGAGTCGATGGTCACCGGAGAGTCGCGGACAGTGCGCCGGGGCGTGGGCGACGACGTGGTCGCGGGCACCGTCGCCACCGACTCCGGGCTACGGATCCGGGTGACGGCTGTCGGCGACGACACCGCCTTGGCGGGTATTCAGCGGTTGGTCGGTGAGGCGATGAACTCCTCATCGCGGGCGCAGCGCCTGGCTGACCGAGCCGCGGGCTGGCTGTTCTGGTTCGCCCTGGGATCGGCGGTGCTGACGGCGCTGGCTTGGACACTGCTCGGCGAACCCGATCAGGCGGTGGTTCGCACGATCACGGTGCTGGTCATCGCATGCCCGCATGCCCTGGGCCTGGCCATCCCGCTGGTGGTGTCCATTGCGACCGAACGGGCGGCGCGGGGCGGCGTGCTGATCAAGGACCGGCTGGCGCTGGAAACCATGCGCACGGTCGGGGCAGTGCTGTTCGACAAGACCGGCACCCTGACCAAGGGCGAGCCGGCCGTCACCGCGGTGGCGGCCACAAGCCGTCCGGAGAACGACGTGCTGGCGTTGGCGGCCGCCGCTGAGGCGGATTCCGAGCACCCACTGGCCCGCGCCATCGTTGCTGCGGCGAAGCATCGCGGGCTCGACATTCCGGCGGCGAGCGACTTCAGTTCCTCACCTGCGGTCGGGGTCAGCGCCCTGGTCGGTGGGCGCCGGGTGCAGGTCGGTGGGCCCGCATTGCTCGAGCAGGCCGGGAAACCGCCCCTCCCGGACAGCGCACGGTGGGACGGCGCCACCGTGTTGCACGTCCTGGTCGACGGGGAAGTGGCCGGAGCGCTGGCGCTGGCCGACGAGGTCCGCCCGGAATCCCGGCAGGCCGTCGATGCGCTGCACGATCTGGGTGTCGAAGTGGTGATGATCACTGGCGACGCCGCTCCGGTGGCCGCCGCGGTGGCCTCGGAGCTGGGTATCGACCGGGTATTCGCTGGTGTGCGGCCCGAAGACAAGGCTGCCAAGGTCGCCGAGCTTCAGGGCGAGGGCCTGACCGTGGCCATGGTCGGTGACGGTGTCAACGATGCGCCGGCGCTGGCTGCGGCCGATGTCGGCATCGCCATCGGCGCGGGCACCGACGTCGCCATCGCCTCGGCAGGCGTCATCCTGGCCAGCTCCGATCCGCGATCGGTGCTCTCGGTGATCGAGCTGTCCCGGCAGTCCTATCGGAAGATGAAGCAGAACCTTTGGTGGGCAGCGGGTTACAACCTGATCTCGGTGCCGCTGGCGGCCGGGGTGGCCGCTCCGCTGGGCTTTGTAATGCCGATGTCGGTCGGCGCGATATTGATGTCAGCGTCGACGGTTGTCGTGGCACTCAATGCGCAGTCGCTACGGCGCCTCGATCTACGACCCGAGGCCGGTGTGCGCAGCGTCGCGCAGGTCTCGGGACGTTGACGACCCAAATCTAAGAATCTGACTAAGCTTTCCTGCAAATGTCGAATATCGATATAACAGCACTATAACGGGCTAATGTGATTTTTGTGGCAAACTAAATTGACGTATGGGGTGGCTGTCGGCCCCGTCGGGGGATGGTTCACCCTCGCTCGGGTCAAATTGAAATGGCAAGGGCTGCAAGTATATTCGCGATTTCGATGACTGGGTGGCGAGTGGGTTCCAAAGTTGCCGAACGAGCATAGTTAGGCTTGGCTAAGTTGGCATCTGCCACGGTAGTTGCCTTATCGTTTTCTCCACTTATGGCGTGTGGGACATCGCCGTCGTCCAGTGCTGCACGGAGGCCACCCACGCCGAGCCGGCTTCTTCGTAGAAGCGTGTTGAAGGGCAAGGTGGGAATGGCGCCCAGCAAGGTCGGGCTGTACAACCCCGCGTACGAACATGATGCGTGCGGTGTGGCAATGGTGGCAGACATCCACGGTCGCCAGAGCCGCGACATCGTGGACAAGGCGATCACAGCACTGGTGAACCTGGAGCACCGCGGTGCCCAGGGCGCGGAGCCGAACACCGGCGACGGCGCAGGCATCCTGCTGCAGGTCCCCGATTCGTTCCTGCGCGCAGTTGTCGACTTCGAACTCCCGGAGGCCGGTAGCTACGCCACCGGCATCGCCTTCCTACCGCAGTCGTCGCGCGACGCCTCCACGGCCGCCGAGGCAGTGGAGAAGATCGTCGAGGCCGAGGGCCTGAAGGTGCTGGGCTGGCGTCCGGTGCCGACCGACGACTCCTCACTGGGCGCCCTCGCACGCGACGCCATGCCGACGTTCCGGCAGCTGTTCATCGGCGGCGCGTCCGGCATGGACCTGGAGCGCAAGGCGTACGTCGTGCGCAAGCGCGCCGAGCACGAGTTGGGCACCAAGGGACCGGGCCAGGACGGCCCCGGCCGCGAGACCGTGTACTTCCCGAGCCTGTCCGGTCAGACCTTCGTCTACAAGGGCATGCTGACCACCCCGCAGCTCAAGGCCTTCTACCTGGACCTGCAGGACGACCGGATGGAAAGTGCGCTGGGCATCGTGCACTCCCGCTTCTCCACCAACACGTTCCCGTCCTGGCCGCTGGCCCACCCGTTCCGGCGGATCGCCCACAACGGCGAGATCAACACCGTCACCGGCAACGAGAACTGGATGCGCGCACGTGAGGCGCTGATCCGCACCGAGGTGTTCGGCACCGACGGCCTCGACAAGATCGTCCCGGTCTGTACTCCCGGCGCATCGGACACCGCGCGCTTCGACGAGGTGCTCGAGCTCCTGCACCTCGGCGGCCGCAGCCTGCCGCACGCCGTGCTGATGATGATCCCGGAAGCGTGGGAACGCCACGAGTCGATGGATCCCGCCCGTCGTGCCTTTTACGAGTTCCACGATTCGCTGATGGAGCCGTGGGACGGACCGGCCTCGGTCTGCTTCACCGACGGCACCGTGATCGGTGCCGTGCTGGACCGCAACGGCCTGCGCCCCTCCCGTATCTGGGTGACCGACGACGGCCTCGTCGTGATGGCGTCCGAAGCCGGCGTGCTGCCGCTGGACCCGTCCACCGTCGTCCAGAAGCTGCGCCTGCAGCCCGGGCGGATGTTCCTGGTGGATACCGCCCAGGGCCGCATCGTCTCCGACGAGGAGATCAAGGCTCAGCTCGCCAGCGAACAGCCCTACCAGGAATGGATCGAGGCGGGCCTGTTCCCGCTCGACGAGCTGCCGCCGGGCGACTACGTCCGGATGCCCCACCACCGCGTGGTGCTGCGCCAGCAGATCTTCGGCTACACCTACGAGGAGCTGAACCTGCTGGTGGCGCCCATGGCGCGCACCGGCGCCGAGGCCCTCGGCTCGATGGGCACCGACACCCCGGTCGCAATCCTCTCGGCCCGGCCGCGGATGCTTTTCGACTACTTCCAGCAGCTGTTCGCCCAGGTCACCAACCCGCCGCTGGACGCCATCCGCGAAGAGGTGGTCACCAGCCTGCAGGGCGTGATCGGCCCCGAAGGCGACCTGCTCAACCCCGGTCCCGAATCGTGCCGGCAGATCGTGCTCTCGCAGCCGATCCTGCGCAACGCCGACCTGTCCAAGCTGATCTGTGTTGACCCCGACCACGAGGTGCGGGGCCACAAGCACGGCATGCGTGCCGCAGTGATCCGCTGCCTGTACCCGGTCAACCGGGGCGGCCAGGGCCTCAAAGAGGCGCTCGACAACGTCCGCGCCAAGGTCTCGGAGGCGATCCGCGAGGGCGCCCGCATCATCGTGCTGTCCGACCGTGAATCCAACGAGACCATGGCGCCGATCCCATCGCTGCTCTCGGTGTCCGCGGTGCATCACCATCTGGTCCGCGAGCGCACCCGCACCAAGGTCGGCCTGGTGGTCGAGGCCGGTGACGCCCGCGAGGTGCACCACATGGCCATGCTGTGCGGCTTCGGTGCCGCCGCGGTCAACCCGTACATGGCCTTCGAGTCGATCGAGGACATGGTCGACCGTGGTGTGATCGCCGGAATCAGCAGTGATCAAGCCAAGGCCAACTACGTCAAGGCCGCCGGCAAGGGTGTGCTGAAGGTGATGTCCAAGATGGGCATCTCCACCCTGGCCTCCTACACCGGTGCCCAGCTGTTCCAGGCGATCGGCATCTCCCAAGGCGTGCTCGACCAGTACTTCACCGGGCTGCACTGCCCGGTGGGCGGCATCGACCTCGACGACATCGCCGGCGACGTCGCCACCCGCCACGCGCTGGCCTACCTGGACCGCCCCGACGAGCGTGCCCACCGTGAGCTCGAGGTGGGCGGCGAATACCAGTGGCGCCGCGAGGGCGAATACCACCTGTTCAACCCGGATACGGTTTTTAAACTCCAACATTCGACTCGGACCGGGCAGTACTCGATCTTCAAGGAGTACACCGCGCTGGTCGACGACCAGAGTGAGCGGATGGCCTCATTGCGCGGCCTGCTGAAGTTCCGCAGTGGTGACGACGCCGTGCGGCCGCCCATCTCGATCGACGAGGTGGAACCCGCCTCCGAGATCGTCAAGCGCTTCTCCACCGGTGCCATGAGCTACGGCTCGATCTCGGCCGAGGCGCACGAGACCCTGGCCATCGCGATGAACCGCCTTGGCGGGCGGTCGAACTCGGGTGAGGGCGGCGAGAGCGTCGACCGCTTCGACCCCGACGAGAACGGCGACTGGCGCCGCAGCGCCATCAAGCAGGTGGCGTCGGGCCGGTTCGGGGTCACCAGCCACTACCTGACCAACTGCACCGACATCCAGATCAAGATGGCCCAGGGTGCGAAACCTGGTGAGGGCGGCCAGCTTCCGGGGCACAAGGTGTACCCGTGGGTGGCCGAGGTGCGGCACTCGACCCCGGGTGTCGGCCTGATTTCGCCGCCGCCGCACCATGACATCTACTCGATCGAGGATCTGGCACAGCTGATCCACGACCTGAAGAACGCCAACCCGGCTGCCCGCGTGCACGTGAAGCTGGTTTCGGAGAACGGCGTGGGAACGGTCGCCGCGGGTGTCTCCAAGGCGCACGCCGACGTGGTGCTGATCTCCGGCCACGACGGCGGTACCGGTGCCACCCCGCTGACATCGCAGAAGCATGCCGGCGCCCCGTGGGAACTGGGGCTCGCCGAAACGCAGCAGACCCTGCTGCTCAACGGTCTGCGTGACCGCATCGTGGTCCAGGTCGACGGTCAGCTCAAGACCGGCCGCGACGTGGTGGTCGCCGCCCTGCTGGGCGCCGAGGAGTTCGGCTTCGCCACCGCACCACTGGTCGTGGCGGGCTGCATCATGATGCGCGTCTGCCACCTCGACACCTGCCCGGTGGGTGTGGCCACCCAGAACCCGGTGCTGCGGCAGCGGTTCAACGCCAAGCCCGAGTTCGTCGAGAACTTCTTCATGTTCATCGCCGAAGAAGTCCGTGAGCTCATGGCGCAACTGGGCTTCCGCACCGTCACCGAGATGGTCGGCCAGGTCGGCGCGCTGGACACCACCCAGGCCGCCGAGCACTGGAAGGCCCACAAGCTGGACCTGACGCCCGTGCTGCACGAGCCCGAGTCGGCGTTCATGAACCAGGATCTGTACTGCAGCTCGCGTCAGGACCACGGTCTGGACAAGGCGTTGGATCAGCAGTTGATCGCCCAGAGCCGCGACGCCCTGGACAAGGGCACCGCGGTCCGTTTCTCCACCAAGATCACCAACGTCAACCGCACGGTCGGCACCATGCTCGGCCATGAGGTGACCAAGGTCTATGGCGGACAGGGGCTTCCGGACGGCACGATCGACATCAACTTCGACGGGTCGGCCGGCAACAGCTTCGGCGCGTTCGTGCCCAAGGGCATCACGCTGCGGGTCTACGGCGATGCCAACGACTACGTCGGCAAGGGCCTGTCCGGTGGCCGGATCGTGGTCCGACCCGCCGAAGAGGCACCGGCGGGCTTTGCCGCCGAGGACAACATCATCGCCGGCAACGTGGTGCTCTTCGGCGCCACCAGCGGCGAGGCGTTTCTGCGCGGCCAGGTCGGCGAGCGGTTCGCGGTCCGTAACTCCGGCGCCCACGCGGTCGTCGAAGGTGTCGGTGACCACGGCTGCGAATACATGACCGGCGGCAAAGTCGTCATCCTCGGACCCACCGGCCGCAACTTCGCGGCGGGCATGTCCGGCGGTGTCGCCTACGTCTACGACCCGGCCGGCGTGCTGGGCGAGAACCTGAACACCGAAATGGTGGAGCTGGAAGCCTTGGATGCTGAAGACACGGTGTGGCTGCGCGACTTCATTGCCGCCCATGTCGATGCGACCGATTCGGCTGTGGGACAACGGGTCCTGGACTCCTGGGATCGATCGGATGGAGCGTTGAAGCACTTTGTGAAGGTCATGCCGCGCGACTACAAGCGCGTGCTGGCCGCGATCGCCGAGGCTGAACAGCGCGGCGTGAACGTGGACGAGGCGATCATGGCGGCGGCCAATGGCTGATCCACGCGGTTTCCTCAAGCACACGTCCAAGGAGCTACCGACCCGCAGGCCGGTTCCGCTGCGCCTGAAGGACTGGAAAGAGGTCTACGAAGACTTCTCCCACGAGAAGCTACAGGACCAGGCATCGCGATGCATGGACTGCGGTATCCCGTTCTGCCACAACGGGTGTCCGCTCGGGAACCTGATCCCCGAGTGGAACGACCTGGTGTACAAGGACCGGTGGCGCGACGGGATCGAGCGGCTACATGCCACCAACAACTTCCCGGAGTTCACCGGGCGGCTCTGCCCTGCCCCGTGTGAGGCATCCTGCGTCCTTGGCATCAACCAGGATCCGGTGACCATCAAGCAGGTCGAGGTCGAGCTCATCGACAACGCCTTCGACCAGGGCTGGGTGGTCCCGAAGATGCCCGACGTGCAGACCGGCAAGAAGGTCGCCGTCGTCGGGTCCGGACCGGCCGGACTGGCCGCAGCCCAACAGCTCACCCGGGCCGGCCACACCGTCACGGTGTTCGAACGCGCCGACCGCATCGGCGGCCTGCTGCGCTACGGCATTCCCGAGTTCAAGATGGAAAAGCGCCACATCGACCGGCGCCTGGAGCAGATGGCTGCCGAAGGCACCCAGTTCCGGCCCGGCGTCAACGTCGGCGTCGACATCACCGTGGCCCAGCTGCGGCTGAACTACGACGCCGTCGTGCTGGCGGGCGGTGCCACCGCGTGGCGCGATCTGCCCATCCCGGGCCGCGAGCTCGATGGCATCCACCAGGCCATGGAATTCCTGCCCTGGGCCAACCGGGTTCAGTTCGGCGACGACGTCCTCGACGAGAGCGGCCAGCCGCCGATCACCGCCAAGGACAAGCACGTCATCATCATCGGCGGTGGCGACACCGGCGCGGACTGCCTGGGCACCTCGCACCGTCAAGGCGCGGCCAGCATCCACCAGTTCGAGATCATGCCGCGCCCGCCCGAGACCCGCGCAGACTCGACACCGTGGCCGACCTATCCCTTGATGTTCCGGGTGTCCTCGGCCCACGAAGAGGGCGGCGAGCGCGTCTTCTCGGTCAACACCGAGGAATTCACCGGCGCCGACGGTCATGTGACCGGCCTGCGCGCGCACGAGGTCAAGATGAACGCCGGCAAGTTCGAGAAGGTCGAAGGGACCGACTTCGAGCTCAAGGCCGACCTGGTGCTGCTCGCCATGGGCTTCGTCGGACCGGAGAAGGAAGGCCTGCTGACCAAGCTCGGCGTCGAGCTGACCGACCGCGGCAACGTCTCCCGCGACGACAACTTCCAGACCACCGTGCCGGGTGTATTCGTCGCCGGCGACATGGGTCGTGGACAGTCGCTGATCGTGTGGGCGATCGCGGAGGGCCGGGCAGCCGCCGCCGGCGTCGACCGATACCTGATGGGCCAGACCGCCCTGCCGGTGGTGATCAAGCCGACCGCGGCGCCGCAGCGCTAGGTATGAGGCTGCGACGTCGCGTCGTCTCAGGTGCGGTACTTGCGGCTGTCCTGGCACTGCTGGTCCACAACCAGCTGGTGCCGTTCAGCACGCATTTCTTCGGATTGACCGGCAACAACTTCGACCTGGACACCTACCGCGCTGCGGTACATGCGTCCTGGGACGGTAGGAGCCTGTACCAGGAACCGGCGCTGCGCGGTGCCTGGTACGTCTATCCACCGTTCGCGACTTTCATCCTGGCCCCGTTCGCCTGGCTCGGCTTCGACGTCGCCAAATACGTTCTGCTGGCCGTCTCGATCTGCCTGCTGGCGCTCATCGCGTGGCGCATCCTGCGGCTGGCCGGAATCCGCGCAGATCTCCGGCTCGGCGTGATGAGCGCCGCACTCGCGGTGATCGTCATCGATGTCGAACCGGTGCAGGCCACGTTGTGGTGGGGACAGATCAACGTCCTGCTCATGGCGCTGGTGATGCTCGATCTGTTGCGGCCCGACCAGGCTCGGTGGCGGGGGATCGGGCTCGGACTGGCCGCGGGCATCAAGCTCACCCCGTTGGTGTTCCTCCCATACCTGTTGCTCACCCGGCAGTGGCGTGCCTCGGCCACTGCCGCAGTCACTTTCGTCGCGACCGCTGCACTCACCTGGCCGCTGCTGCCGCGAGACAGTGCCTGGTTCTGGAACCACCTCGGCGACACCGCCCACATCAGCTCGATCGAGCACCTCGCGAACCAGTCGATCAACGGATTTCTCGCCCGGTACTTCGCGCCGGATCCGCGCCCGGAATGGCTGTGGATCATGTTGAGTCTGCTGGTACTTGTCGCCTGCCTCGCCGCGGCGACGTGGGCGCACCGACGAGGGGAACGTGCGCTGGCAGTGGTGCTGGTGGGCCTGACCGGGTGCGCGGTCTCGCCGTTCAGCTGGGCGGCGCACTGGGTGTGGTTCGCCCCCGCGATCTTCTGGCTCGTCGCGAAAGCGTGCGCGACGCAGGGTCAGTGGGCGCGCGGTTGGGCCTACCGGGCCGCCGGCCTGCTGGCGATGACTTTCATGTGGACGCTGCACCGGCCCGGCCGCAATCACACCACCATGTACTTCAGCGGGGTGTACTGGAATTTCCTGGACCTGCGGCGCTTCTGGACCGGCCAGCTCGCGAGCGGCTGGTACCCGCTGACGTTCGTGTGTTTCGTGATCGCTGCGGTGAGTTGGCTGCGGCTGAGCACGACGGCAAAGCGAGACGATCCCGACGAGATCTCCATGACGTCCGACGATATCGACGACTATCCGCCGGAGTTCCTCGATGAGGAGCTGGCGCGCGCCTGAGCGCGCCGTGCACCAACACCGAGAAAAGTTTGAGGGCTTTTCTTAATTAGCTAATGTGAGCTGTATCACGGTCCACGAGTGTGCTGACCAGCGAAGAAATGTGACATACATCTCGAATAGGCGAGATTTCACCGTCACACACGTCACATTAGTCTCATTAGAAACATCAGATGTTTCTGCGGCGTGGCTCACACTGTTTGCGGAACGTCCGGTATCTAATGACGGGGTGAGAGTGCTGCGGTAACGTAGAACTACGGAAACAGCTACCAGTAGTCGCAGGAGTGATCACCGTGTACATCAATCCGATCAGTCGGTCACGGATGGGTCGAATTGCCTGGTCATTGTTCCGTCATCCGATGAAGAGCCGTGAATTCCCGGCCAGGAACGAACGCCTGGTGACGGCCGACGAGCTACTTCGCTTCGGGGTCTGACGGGTATCCGTCACGGCACGCCGGTGTTAGCTTGGATCCCCGTTGCTGTTCCCTTAAAAGGAGTGCACAACGCCCTCGAACCGACGCGATAGCGCCGATCCGAGGGCGTAGCCAAATCCGTCAGCTCGTCAGCTGACCCGAGTCCCTGATCGCCTCAGCCAACGGTTCCAGCACGGCCGGGTCGTAGGGCGGCGGCAAGTAGATGATCGCCAGATCCAGGCCCTCGGCGCCCAGGGCGGCAGCCTCGTCGACCACCTTTGCGTAATCGCGGTCCTCGCCCAGGCGCACGTGCGCCGAGAGGCTGATCTCCTTGGGATCGCGGCCGAGATCGGCGCAGTGCGCGGCCAGCACATCGCGCTTACGGGCGAACTCCTCAGGTGGGCCGCCGACGAAATTCCAGTGGTCGGCGTACTTGGCGGTGATGCGCAGCGTGCGCTTCTCCCCACTGCCGCCGATGCAGAACGGAGGATGCGGCTGCTGCGGGCCCTTGGGCTCGTTACGGGCGTCCTTGAGTTGGTAGAACTTGCCGTCGAACGTCGTGGTCTCCTGCGTCAGCAGGCCTTTGAGAACTTCACACGCCTCCTCGAACCGGTCGAAGCGCTCCCTGATCGAGCCCAGTTCGATTCCGTACGCGCCCGATTCCTCCTCGTTCCAGCCGGCGCCGATGCCGAGCTCGAGGCGGCCGTTGGAGACGATGTCGAGTGCCGAAGCCATATTCGCCAGCACGGCGGGATGGCGGTAGTGGATACCGGTGACGAGCACGCCGACACGTAGCCGCTGAGTGGCCTGCGCCAAAGCGGTCAGCGTGGTCCAGCCCTCGAGGCAGGGACCGGACGAGTCGGAGAAGATCGGGTAGAAGTGGTCGAACGTCCAGCCGGATTCGAAGACGTCGATCGTGTCGGCCGCTTTCCAGATGGCAAGCATGTCGGCCCACGTCGTGTTCTGCGGGGATGTTTTGAAGGCGAAGCGCACGTCATCACAAACCAGTCCCGCTGCAGCATTCATTCCGGACAACCCGAGCTGTGCTGATTCCGTATCTTCGGTGCCATTTGGACGTCGCAATCGGTAGTCTCAGGCAGGGAAATATGCGGAATCCCGCGATCAGACCATCTGGGAGTGAACATGAGCGAGTACGCAGTCACCGATCCGGCGACCGCAAAGGTGGTCGCCACCTACCCGACCTCGACCGACGCCGAGATCCAGGCCGCGATCGAGGCTGCCGCCAAGACCGGCCGCACCTGGGCACGTACGACCACGGTGGCCGAGCGGGCCGCGCTCATCGGCAAGGTTGCCGCCCTGCACGAGCAGCGCCGCGAACAGCTCGCCGACGTCATCGTCCGTGAAATGGGCAAGCCGCGCGACCAGGCCTTGGGCGAGGTCGACTTCAGCGCCGCGATCTACCAGTACTACGCCGACAACGCCGGGAAGTTCCTCGCCGACGAGGAGATCACCCTGCTCGAGGGCGAAGGCAAAGCGGTCGTGAAGCGTGGCCCTGTCGGCGTGCTGCTCGGCATCATGCCCTGGAACTACCCCTACTACCAGGTCGCCCGCTTCGCCGGTCCAAACCTGATCGTGGGCAACACAATTCTGCTCAAGCACGCCCCGCAGTGCCCCGAATCCGCCGAGCTGCTGCAGCTGATCTTCCTGGAGGCCGGGCTCCCGCAAGGCGCCTACGTCGACATCCGTGCCACCAACGACCAGGTCGCCGAGATCATCGCCGACCCCCGGGTGGCCGCGGTCTCGCTGACAGGTTCCGAACGGGCGGGTGCCGCAGTGGCCGAGATCGCCGGCCGCAACCTCAAGAAGTGCGTGCTCGAACTCGGCGGCTCCGACCCGTTCATCCTGCTGTCCACCGATGATCTTGACGCGACCGTGCAGGCCGCGGTCGAGGGACGGATGGAGAACACCGGGCAGGCCTGCAACGCCGCGAAGCGCTTCATCGTCGCCGAGGACATCTACGACGACTTCCTGACCAAGTTCACCGACAAGCTGCTGGCCGCCGCCGACGGGATCGCACCACTGTCCTCGGAGCCGGCCGCCGAGAGGCTTGAGCAACAGGTCAAGGCCGCCGTCGCGCAGGGTGCCGAGCTGAAGTCGGCAGGGGAGCGCCGCGGTGCCTTCTACCCACCGGCTGTGCTGACCGGCGTCACCGAGGACAACGACGCCTACCGCCAGGAGCTGTTCGGCCCGGTGGCCGTGGTGTACAAGGCAAGTTCGGAAGACGAGGCAGTCGAGATCGCCAACGACACCCCGTTCGGATTGGGCTCCTACGTCTTCACCACCGACGCCGATCAGGCTGCCCGGGTGGCCGATCGGATCGACGCGGGCATGGTGTTCGTCAACGCCGTCGGTGCAGAGGGGGCCGAGTTGCCGTTCGGTGGCATCAAGCGGTCCGGTTTCGGGCGCGAGCTGGGCAAGTTCGGCATGGACGAGTTCGTGAACAAGAAGTTGATCCGCACCGTCAGCTGACGTGAGTGCGAGCATGCTCGATCGCCTCGTCGAGCGAATCGAGCAGGTGATTCTCGTGTCGCAGTGACTCGAACACGCCGACGTTGGTCAGCAACTCGGCGTGTTCGGGGCGAACGCCCTTGATGATCACCGTGATACCGCGCGATTCCAGTTCGGTGGCGATCTCCGCGAGGGTGTGTGCTCCGGTGGCATCGAGCATGCCCAGTTGCGACATCCGGATGATGACGACGGATGTCTGCGGATGCTCGGCGTCCACGATTGCACTCGAAATGCGTTCGGCTGCACCGAAGAACATTGCGCCATTGAGGCGCAGCAACGCAATCTGATCGTCGCCGGGCTGTGGTGGACCGGGGAGCTCCTCGCGAACGACGCTGCTGCGCCGCGCTACCGAACGCAACGCGAAGAACGCCGCGACGACGACGCCGATCTCTACGGCTTCGATCAGATCGAAGCATACGGTCACCGCGGCCGTCAGGCTAAACGTCAACGCGTCGGATCGCGTGGAGCGCAAGATCTTCCGGATCGTGACCGCCGAGATCATGCGGAACGACGTGACCATCAGCACCCCGGCCAGTGCGGCCAGCGGAATGGTGGACACCGGGCCGGTGGCCAGGTAGACCACTCCGAGCAGGACAAGCGAGTGCACGATTGCCGCCACCCGCGTCCTGGCGCCGGACCGGACGTTGACCGCGGTGCGGGCGATCGCGCCGGTGGCGGGCATGCCACCGAAGACTCCGGAGGCGACCGATGCCAGACCCTGCCCCACCAGCTCACGGTCGGGGTCGTACGGCCCGGTGGGCGACATGGTTGCGGCCACCCGCGCCGACAACAGCGATTCGATGGCCGCCAGTGCGGCGATGGCCAGCGCCGCACCCAGCAGGGTGCGCAATGCGCCGAGGTCGGCGTGGGGCAGCACCGGGGTGGGCAGGTGTGACGGCAACTCACCGATCGCCGCGACCGGAAAGTGGAGCACAGAAACCAGGACGGTAACCACGATCACCGCAGTCAGCGATTCGGGAATGGCGCGGTGCAGCCGGGGCAGGGCGACCATGAGGAGCGCGACAACAGCCACTACCGCAAGGGTTTTCGCCGCGGTTGTCCAGTCCGCCTGGGTGACCACCGCGATCGCGGCGGGGAGTGTGCGCTCACCGGCCGGAGCCTGCTGCGCGAAGGCGGCCGGGACCTGTTGCAGGAAGATGATCATCGCAATGCCCAGCGTGAACCCCTCGATCACCGGCCACGGGATGAATGTCACGGCCCGGCCGAGGCCGGTGGCCCCGGCCGCCAGCACCACAAGGCCGGCCGCGACGGTCACCAACGCGATGCTGCCGAGCCCATGTAACGCGACGATCGGCGCGAGGACCACCGCCATCGCCCCCGTCGGGCCGGACACCTGCACATGGGAACCGCCGAACACGGCGGCGACCAGGCCGGCCACCACCGCCGTGACCAGCCCTGCGGCCGCTCCCACGCCGGAACTGATCCCGAACGCCAGCGCCAACGGCAGCGCCACCACGCCGACGGTCACCCCGGCGAGGACGTCGCGCCGCCACGAGCGTGGCACCTCGGCGTAATCGTCGCGATGGGGCAGCAGCTGACCTAATCTGCCGGCGGCGGTCCTGATCACGGTATGCCTGACGGATTGATGGATTGAGCAATTTCGCAATCCACTGTACGGTATCGCGAAAGCTGGGCACACTGAAGGTATGAGCGGTGTCCTGTACTTCGACGGCAACTGCGGGATGTGCACCCGCAGTGTCAACGCGCTGACCGATCGACAACGGACCGGAGACCTCCACATCGCGCCGTTCCAGCGACCGGGCACGGCGGACCGACTCGGTGTGCCGGCCGACGAGATGCTGGAAGCGGCGTGGTGGCAGGACTCGTCGGGAGTGGTCTACCGCGGTGCCGAAGCGATCAACGCCGCGGTATCCGCCGGGTTTGGGACACGAATTCCGTTGCGGCTCTACCACGTACCAGGTGTGCGACACCTGCAGAACGCGATCTACCGCTGGATCGCCACCCACCGCTACCGGTTCCCGGGCACCACGCCGCACTGCGAGGCGCGCCCGGGGGACTGCTGAGTATGCCGATGGATCCGGTGACCGCGCTGCGCCAGATCGCGTATTACAAGGACCGCGCGCGGGAAGACCCGCGACGGGTGATGGCCTACCGCAATGCCGCCGATGCCGTCGAGTCGCTGACCGACGAGCAGCGCGAGCGTCTGGGCGCGTCGAACAATTGGCAGTCACTGCCCGGGGTGGGGCCCAAGACCGCGAAGGTGATCGCCCAGGCCTGGGCTGGCCGTGAACCGGATACCCTCGTCGAATTACGTTCGGCCGCCGTAGATCTCGGAGGTGGCGATATTCGCGCCGCGCTGCGCGGTGACCTGCATGTGCACTCGAACTGGTCGGACGGATCGGCTCCCATCGAAGAGATGATGCTGGCCGCGCGCGACCTGGGCCATGAGTACTGCGCGTTGACCGATCACTCGCCGCGGCTCAAGATCGCCAACGGGCTGTCGCCCGACCGGTTGCGCGAGCAACTCGACGTCATCGAGGAAATCCGTGAACTCGTGGCGCCGATGCGCATCCTCACCGGAATCGAGGTCGACATCCTCGAAGACGGATCGTTGGACCAGGAGCCCGAACTGCTGCAACGCCTCGACGTGGTGGTGGCCAGTGTGCACTCCAAGCTCGCCATGGACTCGGCATCCATGACCCGGCGCATGGTCAAAGCGGTGTCGAACCAACACACCGATGTTCTCGGGCACTGCACCGGGCGCCTGGTCACCGGCGGACGCGGCGTGCGGCCGGAGTCGAAGTTCGACGCCGAGAAGGTGTTCACCGCCTGCCTCGACCACGGCACGGCCGTCGAGATCAACTCCCGGCCGGAACGGCGTGACCCGCCGACCCGGCTGCTGAAGCAGGCGCTCGACATCGGATGCCTGTTCAGCATCGACACCGATTCCCATGCGCCCGGCCAGCTTGAGTTCCTCGGCTACGGGGCCCAGCGCGCCGTGGATGCCGAGGTCCCGGTCGAGCGCATCGTCAACACCTGGCCCGCCGAACAGCTCCTGGAGTGGGTCTCAGGCCGCTGAGGTGAACGGATTGTGTTCGGCGATCAGCTTTTCCATGCGTGCCTCGTCGAGCCGGACCCGGATCGTCGTGGCTTCCTGCTGGTCCCGGATCACCTTGGCGAGGGTGAACGAGCTTGTCACGAGGAACAGGACCGTCATCGCCAGGAACAGCCGCTGCCACAGATCCAGCGGTAGGAACAAGACCCCGCCGAGCAGACCGATGAAGCTTGCCCCGAAGGCGATTGCGGCCTGGAGGGAGAAAGCGGCGGTGACCCTCGGTCTAAGCTCACGCGATGCACGCGGATCTCGGGATCGACACCGTCATCACCCTGCTGGCCGCCGGCCTGATCTTCCTGCTGGCGCTGGTGCTCGGGGTGTGGAAATACCGGCAGATGGCCACCAGCGAGAACCATCTGGCCCATCCGTATGTCGACATCGCACACCGGGCGGCCCTGCTGTATTCGTTCGCGACACTGCTCGTCGCCGTATTCGTCGAACTCAGCGCCTGGCCCACCTGGGTGAACCTCACCGCGGCGATGGTGCTCGTGGCGTTCTTCGTCATTGCCATTGCGGCCTACATCGAGCACGGCGCAAAACGGGACACCACCAACCAATTCGAAAAGCCCACCGCGGGCCTGCATGCCGGGATGCTGGCCCTCATCGGCGGCGAAATCGGCGGATTCGCCGTGCTGCTGGCCGGATTCATTGCCGCGCAGTTCTTCTAGGACCGCATCTGTTCAGTACGGCAGCGTCGGCATCTCCAAGCCGGGATCACGTCCGACCAGCACCCCGCGGGTCAACATGGCGTTGCCGAACCGCTGCCGTACCTCGTCGATCGCGCCGTCGATGGCCACCGGATCCGGTTCTGATTCAAAGGGCAATTCCAACTGTTGACTGCCCTGGTGGTCGATGTTGGACACCGCGAACCCGATCAGGGTCAGGCCCCGCTCGGCGATCACCGGCGCGGCGGCGGTGACCAGCGCGCGGGCCGCGCCCAGGACCGCATCTGTCGAGGCGGTGGCCCGAGGCATGGTGTGCGACCGGGTCGCCCGCCCGAAATCATCGAAGCGCAGGCGCAACACGACGGTCCGACCAGTACGCCCGGCACCCCGCATGCGGCGGGTGATGCGGTCGACGAGGTTGACCACCACGACATCCACCTCAGCGGCCGACATGGTGTTCCCGCGCCGCCCGAGAGCGCGTTGGGCACCGACCGAACTGCGCCGCACCCCCGTCGTCACCCGGCGTCGATCGATGTTGCGCGACAACGCATACAGCTGTCGCGCCATCGCGCCGCCGACCATGGGGCGCAGGGCCGACTCGGGCAACTCGGCCACATCGGCGACCGTCTCGATCCCGTGGGCATGGAGCTTTTCGGCAGTCTTGGCACCTACGCCCCACAGTCGGCGCACGGGCAGTGGATGCAGGAACGCCAGCTCCCGATCGGGCGGCACCAGCAGCAGACCGTCCGGCTTGGCCACCTGACTGGCCACCTTGGCCAGGAACTTGGTGCGGGCGATGCCGACGGTGATCGGCAGGCCAACCTGCTCGCTGACCTGTTCGCGCAGCCGTCGGGCGATCTCCACCGGGGTGCCGGACACCCGGCCCAACCCGGACACGTCGAGAAACGCCTCGTCCACCGACAGTGGCTCCACCACCGGCGTCGTGTCGTGGAACACCTCGAACACGTGCGCGCTGGCCTGGGAGTATGCCGACATCCGCGGCGGCACCACGATGGCCTGCGGGCAGAGCGCCCGGGCCTGGCCACCACTCATCGCCGTGCGGACCCCGAACGCCTTGGCTTCATAACTGGCTGCCAGCACCACGCCACCGCCGACGATCACCGGGCGGCCACGCAGGGCCGGATCGTCGCGCTGCTCGACCGATGCGTAGAACGAATCGAGATCAGCGTGCAGGATGGCCGCCTGCGCAAGTGACACGAACATATGTTCGCATAGGTGGCTGACTGGTTACGACGTGTCGCCGTAGATGCTGGTCAGCCAGATGTGGGCGAGGGTGTCGACCACCTTGTCGTAGTCCACCGCGGGCTGTTCGGCGCCCAGGGCAGACATGATGGTCCGCTCGTTCATCAGGTTGAGCGAGGTCGCCAGGTCCAGTGCGGGAATGGTGTGCGGGGCGGCACCCCGTTGGCGTTCGGCGCTGATCAGGGCCGCGGTCAGGTTGATCCACTTCTGCATGAGCCCGGCCCAGAAAGTCCGGAACTCCGGGCTGCTGTTCAGTGCCTCGGTGCCGGCGCGCGCTGTCGCGGGATGTGACGCGAACGAGTCGAAAAAGATCTCGATGCCGCGCCGGATCGCCCGCTTCGGATCGGCCGGCATGTCCTCCAGCGCGCTGTCGAAACCGGTGTCGGCGCGTTTGATCAGCGGATCGATCAGCGACAGCAGGACGGTTTCCTTCGACGGGAAGTAGAAGTAGAACGTGGGCCGGGAGATCCCGGCGCCTTTGGCCAGGTCATCGACCGAAATGTCGGCGAATTTCTTGGTCTCCAGCAGTTGCCGTGCCGTCTCGAGGATGGCGGCCTCACGATCGTCGCCCGACGGCCGGGCGGCTCGTCGACCGCGGGGGGCGCGGGTCGTGCTGGAGGTGGTCACAATGAGCACCCTAACACCGCGTTGAATTTATCAACACACTGTTGACCACATCAACACCATGTTGATACCGTCGGTCCCATGACCGAACATTTCGATGTTGTGATCGTCGGCGCCGGCATCTCCGGCATCAGCACCGCCTGGCATCTGCAGGACCGCTGCCCGACCAAGAGCTACGTACTCCTGGAGCGTCGGGAGAACATCGGCGGCACCTGGGACCTGTTCAAGTACCCGGGCATCCGTTCCGACTCGGACATGTTCACCCTCGGGTTCCGGTTCAAGCCGTGGGAGTCGGCCAAGTCCATCGCCGACGGCCAGTCGATCTGGAATTACATCAACGAGGCCGCCGACGAGAACGGCATCAGGAACCACATCCGCACCGGCCATCGCGTCCTCTCGGTGGACTGGTCGGATGCCGACAACCGCTGGACCATCGACGTCGAGCACAACGGCGAAGCCAAGCAGATCACCGCGTCGTTCCTGTCGGTGTGCAGTGGCTACTACAACTACGACGAGGGCTACTCACCCGAATTCCCGGGCGCCGAGAACTTCAAGGGCCAGATCATCCATCCCCAGCACTGGCCCGAGGACCTGGACTACACCGGCAAGAACGTCGTGGTGATCGGCTCCGGTGCCACCGCCATCACCCTCATCCCGTCGCTGGTCGACGGCGGCGTCGGACACGTCACGATGCTGCAGCGGTCACCCACCTACGTCGGATCCCTCCCGCTGGTCGATCCGGTGGCCGTGAAGACCAACAAGTACCTGCCGAAGGACCTGGCGCACTTCGTCAACCGGTGGAAGCAGATCGGCTACAGCACCGGCCAGTACCAGGTCGCACGCCGCTTCCCGTCGATCTTCAAGCAGTTCTTGCGCAAGATGGGGACCCGCCGCCTGCCCCAGGACTTCGACTACGACAAGCACTTCAGCCCGCGCTACGCCCCGTGGGACGAGCGAGTCTGCCTGGCGCCCAACGGGGATCTGTTCAAGGCCATCCGCTCGGGCAAGGCCGGCGTCGTCACCGACACGATCGAGACCTTCACCGAGACCGGCATCAAGCTGGCTTCCGGCGAGGAGTTGCAGGCTGACATCATCGTCACTGCAACGGGTCTGAACATGCAGTTGTTCGGTGGTGCGACGGCGAATCGCAACGGCGAACCGATCGACCTGACCGGGTCCATGACCTACAAGGGTCTGATGCTCTCGGGCGTGCCGAACATGGCCATCACCTTCGGGTATACCAACGCATCGTGGACGCTGAAGGCCGACCTGGTGTCCGAGTTCATCTGCCGCGTGCTGAACTACATGGACGCCAACGGTTTCGACCGGGTCGAGCCGCAGCACCCCGGCGACGCGGTCGACGAGCTGCCCTTCATGGACTTCACCCCGGGCTACTTCCGGCGGGCCATGGACACCCTGCCGAAGTCGGGTTCGGAAGCGCCGTGGAAGCTCAAGCAGAACTACTTCTTCGACATGCGGACCATCCGGTACGGCAAGGTCGACGAGGAGTCGCTGCTGTTCACCAAACACCGTGCCGCAGTGAAGGTTTAGTTCCCCGCCGAGCAGACACAAAACTGCCCATTTCCACGTGGAAAAGGGCAGGTTTGTGTCTGCTCGCGTTGAGGGGTGACCTACGGGGCGACGACGACGATGCCGTCCTCGTCGCAGTAGGCGACCTCGCCCGGGACGAACGTCACGCCGCCGAACTCCACCGGCACGTCGCGTTCGCCCTCGCCCGTCTTGGTGCCCTTGCGCGGGTTGGTCCCCAGGGCTTTGATCCCGACGTCGATGGTGCGCAGGGTCGCCGCATCCCGCACCGGCCCGTTGACCACGACGCCCGACCAGCCGTTGTCGTGGGCCAGTCCGGCGATGATGTCGCCGACCAGCGCGGTGTGCAGTGACCCGCCGCCGTCGACCACCAGCACGCCGCCGTTACCCGGGGTGGACAGGATCGACTTGAGCAGAGCGTTGTCCTGGAAGCAGCGCACCGTGGTGATCGGCCCGGCGAACATGGTCCTGCCGCCGTAGTTGCCCAGCTGCAGATCGCAGCTACGGACGTCGGGGTAGATCTCGTCGACCAGATCAGCGGTGGCGCGCGGTTCGATACTCACCCGGCGATTATCGCAGCCGGCTATCCGGCGACGCTTTGCACGATGATGTCGTGCACGAACTGGGCCAGCCCGGGCTCGGCATCGTCGTAGTAGCGGGCGAACCGCTCATCCTCCACATAGATGTTGGCCAGACAGACGTGCATGTCGTCGCTGCAGTCGTAGAACCGGGAAATGTTGGCGCGATGCCGGGCCGCCAGCTCGTCGGCCCGCGCCGACCCGGGACGTACCCCGGCGCGCTTCCCCTCGGCCAGCGCTTCCAGCAGCGCATCGTTCTCGGCCTTGAACTCGATCCAGTCCTGCTTGGTCATCTGTGCGGTGCGTTGCCGCGATTGCCGCCATTCCTCGGTCTCACCCCAGCGCTCGCGGGCCTCGTCGTCGTGCTCGTCGAAAACCGCACTGCCGAAGATCTCCACCTGCTCCTCGGCGGTGAGCTGAATTCCTTGGTCGTGGGCGCTCATCAATTCCTCCACTGCCTTGATGGTCTGCTGTAACTGCTCGGCCTGCTCGCACAGCAGGCTGTGCTGGCGTTGCAGGTGGGCGAGGACGTCGGCATCGGGATCGTCGAGCAGGGACCGGATCGCCTCCAGCGCCAGCCCGGCCGACCGGTACACCAGCACCAGGTGCAAACGCTCCACATCGGCATCGGTGTAGCCGCGGTAACCCGCCGCAGTACGCACGCTGGGCACCACCAGACCGATGTGGTCGTAGTGATGCAGGGTCCGCACCGAGATTTCCGTCAGCGCGGCGACCGCGCCGACGGATCTCACCTGCGGATCTGCGTGCATGAGGCCACTATTGGCCCTGACGTCGCGTCAGGGTCAAGCCACAATCAGTCTTCCTCGGCATTTCGTCGGCTGAGCAACACCAGCACCAGGGCCAACAGGCCGACGGCTGCCGCCGCGATCAGCGGCAGCTTGGACGACGGACTCTCGCTCAGCGGAACCGGGACGGGGCCGGACACCGGGTTGGCGGCCGAGGTCACAGTTGACTTAGCTTGCGCCGCAGCCTCTTTGGCGGCCTTGGCGACATCGGGCAACGGAATGACGGGAGCGGGCTTCGGCTCTGCCGGAGGCGGGGCGGCCGGCGGGGCAGGCTGAGCCTTCTTGACCGGGGCATTCTTCGGCGGGGCCTTCTTGGCGGCCTTGGCGGGAGCCTTCTTCGCCGCTGCCTTCTTCGCCGGAGCCTTTTTGGCAGGAGCTTTCTTGGCCGGCGGCGGACCAGGCTTGGGCGCCGGGGTGGGCGGAGCAGGATCCGCGCCGGACGCCGACGCATCAGCCGCACCGGACTGCGCTGCGGTTTCGGGCTTCTCGGCGGGTTGATCCTGCTGCTCTGCCATCTGGCTGCTCCTTTGCAGTAGCTGGTGTTCCGCGCCAGCGCGGTCGGGGGCCGGCAGTGTTTCCATCATGCCAGGCGCCGCAGCGGTCAGCCTGTGACGGCCAGAGCCGCCGCAAGGGTGACCGCAAGAGCCATGATGCCCAATTCCACCAACGAGCGGTTCTGCGACAACGCGGCGCTGCTGCGATGCGCCCGCGCCGCGGGCAGCCACCGTGACCGGTTTCGCCAGGCCAGCACCAACAGGACCACGGTCACGACCACCTTGGCCGCCAGCACCCGGCCATAGCCGGTGGCCCACAACTCGGCGGGCGAGGTCAACTTGATCGCCGCCCCGGTGACGCCGGCGACCAGCAGCACCCCCACGCACGACAGTGACAACTGCGAGAACCGGGGCAACACCCTGGCCCACTGACCCCGGTGCGTCACAGTGAGCACCAGCGCGGCCAGCACGCCGCACCACACCGCGGCGGCCAGCGCGTGCACCGCCACCGCTATGCCGCCGACCGGGCTCTCCGCGAGATGGCCGGCCAGCGTCCTGGCGGCCATCCCGACTGCGGCGAGACCGACCGTCGTGACCGTCGTGGTCGCACCGCGCGGGGCCAGGATTGCCACGCCCGCCACGATCACCGCGGCGGCGATGCCGACCAGCCCCGAACGGCCCGCCGTCGTATAGAGGCCGAAGTCGGCCAGGGTGCGGACGCCGATCTGCCAGAACCCGACGCCCGCCGTCTGCGCCGCCTCCACGGTCAACCGCACGATCTCGGTCAGCAGCCAGATCGCCGCGACCAACCCGAGCGGTCCCGCGGCCCTGCGGCTCAATTCGGCGCGGTAGCGGTCGGATTCGAGCAGTGGCACCGCTGCCAGGCCCAGGGTCACGATGGCGGCGCCGTCAGCCAGCGCCCGGATCAGCAAGCCGGTCACCGCTGACGCCGGACCGCCCACCAGGCTCCACCACCGATGAGCACCACCGCGACCAATACGAACGGCCACACCACGATGCCGCCGTCGGACTGCGCAGGCGACGACGCGGCAGCTCCCGGCGTACCTGACCCGGCGACCGTCAGGTCGAACGACCAGGAACCCGACACCACATGTCCGTCGGCCGAGGTCACCCGGTAGTTGACCGTGTACGTACCGGCTGGGCCGAGCGGACGGACCCCGACGCTGAGCACTGCGCCGGCCACCTTCGGATCGCCCTCGGACCACAGGTTCTTGTCCGGCCCGACCACCGTCATGTTGGCGAAGGCAGGCTGCAGTGCCTCGTTAAACGTGGCGCTCACGCGCGGCGGTGAGCTGGTCAACGCGGAATGTTCGGCGGGGTCGGCGGCGATCCGGGCCGCATGCGCCGATGCCGCGGGGGCTCCGAGCAAGGCAGAGGACGCCAAGATCAGCCCGGTCAGAGTGGCAGCCAGCAGCCGGCTCATGGCCGGCGCCGGTTCAGCAGGCTTGCGACCACGGCGGCGGCCGCCACGATCAACGCCCCGCCGGCCAGCCAGCGGGCCGAGTTGTCGACGGTGCCCGCGGCCTGCGCGACCGGCGAGGGCGCAGTGCTGGGTGCCGCAGGCACCTCGGTGCCGTGCTCGGGGTGGCCCGCCGCGGGAGGTGCGCCGGTCAGCGTCAACTGCGGGGCCGGATGCTCGGGCTCGCTGCCATCGGGCAGGGGCGGCTGATCCCAGCGGACCACAGAGCCGTCGGAGTAGGTCTGGGTGACCGGAAAGGTCGCCGTCGCCGCGTCGGGGAGCTTGACCGACACCCGGAACAGGGCGAACTGCTCGGGTGAGATACCCACCCCGGGCGCCGCGGTCCACGTCACCGTCCGGACCGTGCCCGCCGAGGTATCACGGTCCAGCTTGGCGGTCCAGCCCGGCATCACCTCGGTGCGGGCCGACGCGACGTTCGGTAGGTCGACCGTCAATCGTGTTGTCAGCGCGCCGGTATCGGACTCGCCGGGGACGCGGAAGGTGAGCACCGAGGTGGTCCCCGGAGTCGGATTCTCGGCATCGACGTGGACATGGGCCCAGGCCGGTGCGGCGGTGAGCAGACCGGTGACGGCTACCGCGGCGGTCGTGAGGAGGGCGCGCGAGGACGCCCCGGTGAAGGGTTGCATTCGGGGTGGTCTTTCTGGAGTTGATCGGGTCGGATGGTCAGGCTGCGACGCCGACCGGCGGACCCCGATGAGACACCGAAGCGGCGAGAAGCAAGGCTGAGTGCAACGGCTGATCTGCGCTGCGTGCCGCGACGCAGACCGTCGATCCCGGGGTCAGGCGGCCAGCCCTCACCACCGCGCGCGCCACCCGCGAAACCGCTGCCGACAAGCGCGCGCCGCAGGCGATCAGACCCGCGCCGAGCGATACCGCTGCCACGTGCGCGCCGCACATCGCCGGGCCGGACGGCGCGGCGTGTGCGTGACCGGCCGTGGCCAACAACCCGTGGGCCACCAGCTGGCCGGTACCGAGCAGACCCCACAACACCGCGGTGCGGTTTGCACCGGCCAGGGTCGCGGCCACCGACCCCAACGTCACCGCAAGGACCACGAGTTGGGCGGCCACGGCTCCGCCCGGCACGGCACCACCGGCCGCGCCATGAGCGGCGATGGCCAGCGCGGCAGTGAGTGAGCCGACGGCCGTACCGCGCAGCGTGGCTGCGGAGTCGATACGGGCGCCGGTCATGGAAGTGCGCTAGACCAGCCCGAGCCGAGCCATCAGATCGGCATCGATGCCGTCGAGTTGGGCAGCGATCGCCGCATGGGCGCCACGGCGACGTGCGGTCGGCATGTTCTCGGCGGCGGTCACCGCTGCGGCCAGATCTGTCAGCCGCTCGTTGATCGCTGTGACGAACTGTTTGGTCTCGGCGTCCTTGGGCTTCTTCTCGGCGACCTGTCGGAGGGTCTGCTCGGCGCCGGAAATCCGCGCGGACAGCTCGGCGCCGTGCCCGGAGAACTGACCGAGCTGGGCCAGCGGGACACCGAGGCGATCGGCGCGACGCTCGTCCAGAGCGCCCCGGGCGGCCGTGGCGGCCCGGTAGATCAACGGCACAAGCACCGGCGCCAGCAAACGTGTGACGGTGAGTAGGCGGCGAATCCGGACGGGGGAGAGCAGGCGTCCCTCGCGGGCCGCCTTCAACTCGGTTTCGGCTACCTTGAGGGCATTGCGGTCACTGTCCCGCTGCGCTTTGACCTGAGCATTGAGGGCCCGCCGCGCAGATTTTTGATCGGACTTGATGCGACGGGCGTCGTTCTTTGCGGTGAGCCGAGCTTCCAGCTTGGCCTTGGCCTTGATGGCGCGGGCTTCGGCGCGGCGGGTGGCGCGGCTTTTTCGTCGCG
Source organism: Mycobacterium sp. IDUB_24 (assembly GCF_055419385.1). NCBI lineage: Bacteria > Bacillati > Actinomycetota > Actinomycetes > Mycobacteriales > Mycobacteriaceae > Mycobacterium > Mycobacterium sp. IDUB_24. The sequence goes on along the minus strand of NZ_JBVAXO010000011.1, from coordinate 76,747 downwards.
TGAACAGGCCCATTCCGGTTGCCTCCCGGTCAATTCGTCGTGTGTTCATGGTCACCGCAGAAGTGCTGCAGACCCACAGTATCGTCCGGTGGATTTGCTCCGCTGCGGCTCCCCGCCCAGGGCGGGGGCAATCGCCTCAGCTAGCAAATTTGAACTGCCCGGTTGTGCAAGAATCAGATTCATCAATCGAAGCTGTTGGGCGGTGCGCGAAAGGGTGGTGAGAACGTGCGTTCGCGGTTGCGCGTCGCCGCCTCGACCGGTCTGGTGCTAACGGGCCTGATCATCGCCGGTGTCGGAGGGGCATTGGCATTTGCCGACCCCAATCGGGGTCGGTCTGATGGTGGGCAGGAATCGTCGAACAGCGCCGGCAACGGCCACGACGGGCACGACGGCAAGGACCACGGCCACGGCCATGCCCAGGACGGCGACGACCAGGGCGAAAATGACGGCGGCACCGGGTCCATGGGCACCCGCACGTCCCACAAGCCCACCAAAACGAGCGGCAAGCCCACCAAGACGACGGGCAAACCGACCAAGACCGGGGAACCTACGGACACCGCGCAACCCTCCGGAACACAGACGCCTCCGCAAACTGGAACCGACACCAAGACACCGACCAAGACCGACACGGCCCCACCGAGCACGAAGCCGTCCGAGACTGAGACGGAGACGGAGACGCCACCCACCTCGCAGCCCTCGGAGACGGAGACGCCGACGACCTCGGCCTCGGTCGAGACGTCGACAGCGGTGACCTCCACCGAGGCCACGGTGACAACCTCACGAACCACCTCGGCCACCACCGAGACGACCACCGGGACGACGTCGGAAACCACCTCGGCGACGACCACGAAATCGACCTCGGAGACCACCTCTGCGACGACCACGAAATCGACCTCGGAGACCACCTCTGCGACCACCCTCATCGGGGGTTCCGCCGGCGGTGGAGGCGGTGTTGGTTTGGGCGGTGTCCCGGCGCCGTTCAACTACCCGCGCCCACCGGACATGCTCATGCCGGCAGTGCAGGCGCAGGCTCCCGACGTGGCCGTGGCACCCCCGCCAGGTCTGGCCGCGGCGGCCGGGGTGCCGCCGATCGTCGTTCCGGTCATCGCCCTGCCGGTCATCGTTCCGCCGCTCGCGCTGCCGTTGGAGGCTTCGGGCTCTGACCACGGGCCGCAGTCCGGGCCGCGATCGGGACCCGAGGTGCAACCCAACATCAAGATGCGCACCGAGTCGCTGCCTCCCGCCGCTGTCGGGTTGGACTCCGTGATGCCGGTGGCCTTCCGGGCCGGGTACGCGGACTACCTGCGCACCGCGAACACGAGGGAACTCGCGGCGGTTGCACTGCCCGGGGTGACCGGAATGATGGCCCTGACCGGCCTCGGTGGACTCCTGGGTTACCGGCAGGCCAAAGCAGGCCGGACGGTCCCGATCGATGCCCGCCGGTTCATGAGCTAGGTATGACTTGGAAGAATCCAGGTAATCGGACTTCTCCGGGCGTGCTACGAAAGGGTGGAAAGGGGGATCATGTCCGCCAGTCGAAGCGTCACGCGCGCTGTGAACGAGGTGCTCGACCTCGCCCCGCGACAGGGTGAAGTCACATTGACCCGCCTGGTCGACGCGGTGGCCGCGGACCGCGGCAGGCCGATCGAGTTGACCATGGCCGAGCTTCCGACCGGTGTCTGTGGGCAGTGGCGGCAATACACCGACCGCGATGTGTTCCTCATCCAGCAGGGTCTGCCGGCCTGGGACCGCACCCTGGCTCACGAACTCGGGCACCTGGTCCTCGGGCACGAAGGCATATCGATCGTGGACGCTGCCGCGGCCTCGGCCGAGGTGGCGACCTCAGATCTGATCAGTTACATGCTCAACCAGCGGACCGGCTGCATGGGCCCCAACGGTGAGGACATCGAGCAGGAGGCCGAGGACTTCGCCGCGCTCCTGCTCTACCGCCTCGGCCGGTTGCCGTCCGACCGGTCATCGATCGTGCAGGTCCGCCTCGGAGAGGCGTTTGGTTGATCGTCTGGGTGATCGCCGGCCTACTTGGCCTGGCCACCGGCCTGCGCATCGGCTGGGCTCTGGTCAACAAACAATCCCTGGTGAGCTCTGCGATGATCCTGTCGCTGGGCAGCCTGGGCGTGGTAGCCGCGCTGAACTGGGAGCCGCTCGCCCTGCTGATCGACACGGTGGTGCACTGGCCCAACATCGCCGCCGGTCTGAGTCAGGTCGCGCTGATCGCGTGTGCGGCAGGCAGTTGCGTCATGATCACGACTGCGTCCTCGGGCCATTCGGCCACGCTCACCCGTCGTATCGCGTTGATCCAGTACGGCATCGCCGGCGTCGTCGTCGTCATCAGCCTGGCGATCTTCTTCCGCGCCGGTCGGCAACCGGAGATGTCCCCCGCCGAGTATCTGAGGCGAGACCTCGGATCGCACGGCGCCTCGTGGCTGCTGCCACTGCTCTACGTGTTTCTGGCGCTCACCCTGGTGGTCTGGGCCGGTCTGCGCTACTCGAACCGCAGCCGGCGTGGGCGGGCGCTGTTCCTGTTCACCATCGGCATGGTGCTGATCGTGGGAGCCATCGGCTTCGTCCTGCTCCGGGCCGCGGGCCGGACCGAACCCGTCGGAGTCGGCGCCGCGGCCACCCTCCTCGGTTGCGCGATGATCGTTGTCGCCGCCGGATCGCTGCTGCCGAGTGTCGAAGACTGGTTCGGGGCACGCCAGGAATTGCGGACCATCAAACCGCTGCTGAGCGAGTTGGCCCGGCGTCAGCCCGATGTGGGCATCGGGGTGCGGCCGCGTGGACCGTTGGTGTTTCGCGTCGCCGAGCGGATGTCGCTGATCTCCGATGCGCTCTATCTTGAGGCCACCGCCGCCGACGCACAGCAGCATGAAGCAAGCGACACAACACAATTGGGGGATGACGAGCGCCCTCAGGTACCACCCCGGGATCAGGCCGAGGTCATCGCCCAGTGGATCTACGAAACCCGCGACGACGACAAGGATTCGGCGTTCCCGGGGCTGGCCTGGTTGAGCCAGCCCGCATCGTATTCCGACCGGGAATGGATTCTGGCGATTGCCGAGCAGTACCGGGAATTGGACCGCACGGCGTCGCACAGCTGAAACCCGCGCGAGCGGAGCTCAGCTGTGCGAAAGTGCCGGCCGAACCGACGGATCAGCCGTCGAGGTGTTCCCGGCGGCGCAGTTCATCGACCTTCTGCACCAGATCCTGCTGAGCCTCGTTGGACAGCCCGACGGTCCGGGCGGCGATCCGGCGGATCCCCTCGTCACGCATGCTGGCCAGCCAGGTCAGCTCCTTGTCGAGCTTCTCGTAGTACTCGTCGTCGGTGAAGTAAGCCGGTTTGATCCGGAAGAAGTTGGCAAGTGCGGCCATGGTTGCCACCGACGGGTTGGTCCGGTTGCCCGAACGGAGTTGCGACAGGTACGGGGCCGACATGGTTACGCCCTCGGACTTGAGTGCGGCGATCACCTCGGCAGACGTATGGGGTCCGCGCCCAGGTGGATAAACCGTATCGAACAGGCGGTTTAGGCGGGCGGCGAACGTCTTGCTCATCGATTTGACCTCCACATGCTTCACGAGCGGTACGAATTAGGCGGCGTATTTGCTGACCATCGTAGCGAGTGTTGTGACGACAACCAAGTGCAAACGCCACAAAAGTTAAACGGGCTTTGTGTTTGGGTGGCCTCTGCTGCGGATACCGGCGCCTTCGCCGTAGGGGTGCGGCGGGATTGTGCCGTCTGACAATGCAAAAGGTGACGGCTGCGTTGCATTGGCCGCGATGAGCTGCGAGCACAGGGGTGCCCGATCATGATCAACCTCTTGACCGGCAACCGAAGCGGTGCCGTGACTGACAGAAACGAATATTTGCTAGAGTGCAGGTCCAGGGTCGCGTCGGATTCCGCGCGGCGCCGTTGTAGGACGACGTGGAACACGTTACAGGTTGGGCGGTGGAATGCCCGTCAGCCCCGTCGCGCGCGATAGCCAGACAGGCCTGGGCGGATTCCGGTACCGATTGTGGAAGGCTGTTGCCAGGCGGAAGCGGGCGGAGGTTTCCGCCGTGGCCGGACAATCGACGGTACAAATGCGCCGACGTTGACGGTTGCGGCGGGTCATCACGGCTATCTGAAACACATACTGGGTCGCCGATATCGGCGACCCTGTTAAGACGCTGACGTCTGCGTCTGCGGACATGGCGACCTTTCGACACACCGCCGATACCTGCCGCTCACGCGGCTTACCCCACCTACGGTCGAAGGTGTCGCCCACCGCACCGCAAGCTGTCGACCGGGCTCATGGCCGGCATGTCGACGCGACGATTGCGGGCTTCCGCCCTTCGCTGATTTAGAGGACCCTAGCTGTTGTCCGCCGAGCCCGCTAGGGTTCCTATCCTTTTCGGGCAGCTGGATTCTCTTTGTTGGAGAAGCTGTCCCACATCTGGCGCGCCTACGCCGCCAACAGCATCGCCAGGATCGCAGTATCGGGATGGCTGATCGGATCGACACCCACCCTGCTGACCATCGACGTGACCGTGCCGTCGGATTCGGCTTCGACCCAGGCCGCGCGGTGTTCCAGTCCGAGATGCGGAAGGCCGGGTAGCAACACGCAGCCCGAAGCGGCGCCGGTGCACTCGGGAAGCGACGGCGTTGTCTCCGACGGCGGATGCAACATCAGGAGTGCCGGCGGTTGATGGTCGGCGAAATACCCGGGCGGAACCGCGGATTCGCCGACCACCGGTCCCTCGGCGATGACAATGCCGACAGTGCCGGGGCGCGGCGCCTCGGGTAATTCTTCGCGAACGCCGAAAATCGTTGTGGTGGAGAGCAATCCGGGCAGCGAGGCCACCCGGACAGTGACCATGAGAAGTTGCGCCCACTCTTTGGTGGAGTCGGGCCATCGGCCCAGCACCACAAACCCTTTGAGCGCACCACCGGAATGAAAAGGGGCGATCTCAATCGCCCGGCCGGACCCCGTCGTATCCATATCGCCTCCGGGACATCGGTGTTGGCTCGCCGGCTGGCCGGTGCTCCGACACGTCGGTGGGTCGATCACATCAGGATGCGGCAGCAACCGGCACGGTGCAAGGCGACACGGGATCCGGCCCGATAACGAGTCGGCCAAAAACGAGGGCGGGGCGTCACGCAGTTCGCGCGACGCCCCTTGGTGAGAGATCAGAAAACCGATCAAGCCCTCAAAATCGGACCGAGACCGGAACTAGCCGAAGATCAGGCCGTTGGTCTTGGAGGTAGCCGCTGCATAGCGGTTCTGCACGTCCTCCCAGTTCACGACGTTCCAGAAGGCCTTGACGTAATCGGCCTTGACATTCTTGTACTGCAGGTAGAAAGCGTGCTCCCACATGTCGACCTGCAGCAGCGGGATGATGCCCAGCGGCACGTTGGCCTGCTGGTCGTAGAGCTGGAACGTCAGCAGCCGGTCGCCGAGGCTGTCGTAGCCGAGCACTGCCCAACCCGAGCCCTGCAGCCCGTTGGCGGCGGCAGTGAACTGCGCCTGGAACTTGTCGAACGAACCGAACTGATCATCGATAGCCGAAGCGAGGTCGCCCGTCGGCTTGTCGCCACCGTTGGGAGACAGGTTCTTCCACCAGATCGAGTGGTTCACGTGGCCGCCGAGGTGGAAGGCCAGGTTCTTCTCGTTGAGGAAGATCGCAGCGTGGTCACTGTTGGCCCGTGCCTCGTCAAGCTTGGCGACGGCATCGTTGACGCCCTTGACGTACGCCGCATGGTGCTTGCTGTGGTGGAGTTCGTTGATCTGCCCGGAGATGTGGGGCTCCAGAGCTCCGTAGTCGTAATCCAGGTCTGGCAGGGTGTATTCAGCCACGAGATTCCTTCCTCATTATCGATCGATTGAGCCAGGCTTCAGATCGTCAAGATCGTCGTCAACATTGCTCCATCGCAAGGCGCACCGCAAGGACGCGCGCGCCGACCACACGTATACCCGATCGGGCGTCGGTCAGAACAAGTCAGAGCAAGACGATCACGGCGAGTACGCCGAGCAGCAGCAGGGCGATCACGCTGGCCCGAAGAAAGGACATCAACTGGTTACGGGTGTGCAGATGTCCGGATGAATGCCATTCGGGCTGCGGAAACGCTGATCCCGATCCGATCGGATGTGACGCCATCAAACACTCCTGACCTGCACGATCAATGCTTGCCCTCCAGTGAGTTCTGTCACAACAGCTGGTGTGACGCCGATCATAGCCCGTGTAATGGCCAGGGGAAAATCGGCCTCCGCGTAACTGGTATGAGGCGGGTTCAGCGCCTGGAATCAGGCTGATCCCAACCGGGCCCGCTCGGCGCCGATGACCGCGGTTTAGCCGAGTGCTTAATTTCGCTCCGCACCGGTGGTGGCTGTTGATCGCTGCCGTGAACAGCCCAGGTTTATCCACAGTGTTGGACAGCTACCGCACAGTAATGCCCATTTCGGGGGCTTTTCTCCAGGTGGTGGGCCTGTGGATGAACCTGTGGAAACTGTGGATAGCTTTGCGTTGCTAACACCGCGTTGAGCCATCAGGGGCGGGTGCGCTCAGCACCGTGGGCATGCGAGCATTGAGGGCATGGACGATGTGGAAGTCGGGCAGGCAGATATCGCTGCGGTACCCACCACGTTCGGCGGGGCCGTGGTACTTCTCGACGTCCGTGAAGACGACGAATGGCAACGCGGTCACGCCGAAGGAGCCCAGCACATCCCGATGGGTGATGTGCCGGCGCGAATCGCCGAGATCGACCCGGACGCCGAGCTGTACGTGGTCTGCCACGCGGGTGGACGTTCCCTGCGTGTGGCGAACTATCTGGCCCGTAACGGTTACACCGCGACCAATGTCGAGGGCGGAATGTTGGCCTGGGCCGGGGCTGGGCGTCCCGTCATCACCGACGCCGGCGGCCCGGGAACCGTCTGACCGCGGGGGCTGTCCGGAGATCGTGACTAGGCTGGTCGGATGATCCAGGTGTGTTCGCAGTGCGGGACGCGCTGGAACGTGCGTGACCGGCAACGGTCGTGGTGTCCCCGGTGCGGCGGTTCGTTGTTGGCGCCTTCTGCGCCGTTGTTGTCGCAGTCCCAATCCCAGTCCCAATGGGGACCCGCTGCCCGGCCTCCGGCGCCGTCATCGCCGACCGCAGGGCGCACTCCACCGCATCTCGCTCCCGGCTATCGCTGGGTCGCCCTGCGCCCGGGGCCTCCCCCGCACCAGCGCCGGCAGCGGCGCTCGCTCGGCCCGACGCCGCACTACCGCGCGATTCCGAGTTGGGGCCTGCACCAACAGTTCGACCTCGAGGAACAGCCTCAGAAAACCGAGGCCGAGACCGATGCCGGCAATGTGCGTCTCATGCTCGTCGTGGCCATGGTGGTGCTGGGAATTGCGGCCTTCGCCCATGTGATTCGTTACGTGTTGCTGCTGATCAACCGCAGCGTGCTTCTGCATCCGCTGATCGCGGTCGGCGGCGTGGTCATCGGGCTGCTGGCCAGCGTGGTGGCGATGGGCGTCGTGGTCGTCGCGGTGGTGACGTTGGTGCGTTGGCTGATCACGCGGCGCGCCGCCGGGTATGCCGCGCACGGCGAGGTGGATCCGCGCAGCACCAGGACACTGTGGCTGTGCTGTCTGCTGCCCGGTGTGAATCTAGTGATGGCGCCGGTGTTCGTGTGGGAGCTGGCCGCGCTCGAAGCGCGCCTCTCACACCTGCGTCGCCAGATCGTGGTGTGGTGGATCGTCTGGGTGTTCAGCGCAGTGGTCGCGTTCGCGTCGATGGTGAGCACCGTGTATGTGACGTTCTTCAACGACACACCACAGAACATCGCGAACAACACCATGACCGCGATCGTCGGGTACCTGCTGGCGCTGGCGGCATTCCTGTTGACCGCCAAGGTGTTCGTCGGGTTCGAGGGCAGCGGTACGACGGCTGAGCGCAGCGTCCGGCGCTGGGTGGTGATCGAGCCCGAGTCCTCTGGTCCCGGCCCGGCGCCTGACCCGTCCCCGGACCACGCCGAGGCGGACGACACTTCGCAGAATGGTGAAGATTCCGCTGAATCCGCCGTTCCGGTTGAGGCCCAAGGGCAGAACCCGGCAGCATAGGCCGTATGGAAACGGGCGACGGCGGAGCCGCTGCGCAAGCGACACCGGGGCCTGGGCATCCGTTCGTGGTGGCCCACCGGGGAGCATCCGCCGCGAAACCCGAACACACGCTCGCCGCATACGACCTGGCACTGCGTGAAGGTGCCGACGGTGTCGAATGCGATGTGCGGCTGACCCGCGACGGCCACTTGGTGTGTGTACATGATCGCCGGGTCGACCGCACCTCCACGGGCACCGGTCTGGTCAGTGAGATGACGCTGGCCGAGTTGCGCAGGCTGGACTACGGATCGTGGCATGCCGGCGGACGGTCCGACGATGGTGAGGGCGGTGACGGCGGTGACGAAACCGACGGAGACCTCGAGGGCGCGCTCGGCGATACCGGGCTGCTGACCCTCGACGACCTCGTGTCGCTGGTGCTGGATTGGAACCGGCCGGTCAAGTTGTTCATCGAGACCAAACATCCCGTGCGCTACGGCGCGCTGGTCGAGAACAAGGTGCTGGCACTGCTGCACCGCTACGGAATCGCCGCTCCGGCCTCGGCCGATCTCTCCCGCGCGGTGGTGATGTCCTTCTCCGCGGCAGCCGTGTGGCGGATTCGCCGGGCCGCTCCGATGCTGCCGACGGTGCTGCTCGGTGAGACGTCGCGGTACCTGGGCGGCAGTGCCGCCACGACGGTCGGGGCCACCGCGGTCGGTCCGTCCATCGCGACGCTGCGTGAACACCCGGAGCTGGTGGATCGGGCCGCCGCCCAGGGACGGGCACTGTACTGCTGGACCGTCGACCATTACGAAGACGTGCAGTTCTGCCGCGACATCGGCGTGGGATGGGTGGCCACGAATCATCCCGGCCGCACCAAGAGTTGGCTGCAGAACGGCCTGACCGGTGCCGGCCGGGACTGAGTGTTAGCAGCTGGCGGCCCAGATCAGATCAGAGATTGCCGCCGGCGGCCCTGGGGGCTGCCGCGTCGACCCCGGCGCCGCCGGTGAGTTCCCGGGCGACGAAGTCCTCGATGTGGAAGAGGTTGGCGCCGGCGCGGTCGGCGATGCGCACCAGCGTCGCCATCGACGCGACCTCTTCGATCTGCTCCTTGAGGAACCATTGCATGAACTGCTCGCCGAGGTAGTCACCCTCCTCGCGGGCCACGCTGGCGAGCCGGCTGATCTGTTCGGTGACCGTGCGCTCCTGGCTCAGCGCCAGCGCGAGCGCATCACGGGGCGCATCGAAACGGTTGCACACCGCGTCGACTCCCGGGATCTCGGCGTCGATATCCCGATCGAGCAGATATTGGACCAGCATCATGGCGTGGTTGCGCTCTTCGACTGCCTGCGCATAGAAGTGCTTGGCGAGCTGCGGAAGGTCGGCACCATCGAAATAAACCGCAATTGCGATGTATTGCTGTGACGCGGTGAACTCGCTGCGGATCTGGTCCTGAACAAGTGCGTGGAATTTCGTGTCATGCTCACCGGTCGTCGTCATGATCGCGAGAATATCCCAGGTCAGGACGTGTTGTCATCGAAGGTTGACCTCATTGAGGTCAGCTTTACCTTAGTTGTGTGGCGCGGATTACATTTGCTACGAGGAATTTGCTATTGCCTTATTTAGCTTTGCCTAAGCTCAAGGTTGGGGCTTTTCGATGACGTCGTCCGGGACAGCCGTGTCGTTGGCCAGCGCGGTGAACAACCGGCCTGCCGCGTCGCTGTCCCACACCACGACCGCACCCGAATCGCTCCCGGTGAACTCGCCGATCGGCACCGTCGTGGTCACCATGTCGCCGTGCATCGCCCAGGCCAGCCGGCCCAGATCCCAGACGTGGGCGTCCTGGTCGACGGCCACCGAGTCGGTGGCCGCGTGGGCCATCGGCTGCCACCGCAGGGGGTTGATCAGTACCTCCGGGCTGGTGGCCCGATGCAGCAGTGCGGACATGAACGCCCGCTGGTGTGTCATCCGGTCCAGGTCGGCGCGCGGGGTGGCGCGGCTGCGGACGTAGCCGAGCGAGTTGCGGCCGTCGAACTCCTGGCAACCCGCCGGGAGGTCGATCCCGGCCAGCGGGTCGCTTATCGGTTCGGTCGGGCACATCGTCACCCCGCCGACGGCGTCGACGAGCGCCGCGAAACCGTCGAAACCGATCTCGGCGTAATGGTCGAGGCGCAGGCCGGTCGCCTGCTCGACGGTCTGCGCCAGCAGCGGCGCCCCGCCCAGTGAGAACGCGGCGTTGATCTTGTCCTCGCCGTAGCCCGGAATCGGCAGGTAGGAATCCCGGGGAATCGAGACCATGGTGGCCGGTGTGCCCGAGCCGATCCCGGGAATGTGCACCAACAGGATGGTGTCGGTGCGGCCGTTGCCGATGTCCCCGCCGGTGGCCAGCTCGGCCTGCTGCTCGGGGCTGAGGTTCTGGCGACTGTCCGACCCGACCAGCAGCCAGGTGGTGCCGTGCGCCACGGCGGGCCGCTCGGGATAGTCGGCCAGCGCCGGAATGCGGTGCAGCGACGAGTCGATCCAGAATCCGCCGCCGATCACGGCCAGCACCGCCGCCAAGACGACCACCAGCGACACGGTCATCACCAGGCGGCCCCAGCGCCGCCGTCGCCGCGGCTTGCGCGCGGGTGCGGGTGCGGGCGGACGGGGCGCGGCGGGCCGGGGCGGGTGCGACCCCCGGGGCGGACGCGGTGGAGGTGGAGGTGGCTGCCTCGGTGGCAGGGGCTGCCTGGGTGGTTGTCGTGGTGGTTGTCGTGGGGGCGTGGGCGGATTCGGCGGCCAGGCCGGGCGGTAGTTCGGGTCGCGCCGGATCACCTGGGACGGCTCGTTGCCATGGCGGCGCGGTCCCGGACGCCGCGAGCGCGGATCGGGTGGTCCGCCTGAAGCCGGGAAGTCGCCCACAGCAGAAATGTACGTGGCGGACGCGTTATTGCAGCCAACTGAGATGATCGGCCACCAGCGCGTAGCCGACGAACGCCACCGCGTCGATCAGGGTGTGGGCGATGATCAGCGGCCACAACCGGCCGGTGCGCTGCCATGCGTAGCCGAATACCAGGCCCATCACGATGTTGCCCAGGCCCGCGCTGTAGCCCTGGTACAGGTGATACGCGCCGCGCAGCAGGCTGGAGATCACCAGCGCCCGCCCGGGGCTGACGTCGAGTTGACGTAGTCGGGTCAGCAGGAACCCCACCACGATGATCTCTTCGGCCCAGCCGTTGGCGAACGCCACGCCGAGCAGCATCGGGATGCGCCACCACGTGTCGTACAACTCGGCCGGTTCCACGTCCGCACTCAGGCCCAGCACCCGGGCCAGCACGTAGAACCCCAACCCCGGCAGGCCGATGAGCAGGGCCAGGCCGACCCCACCCAGACCGTCGGTGCGCCACTGCGGACGGGACAGTCCGATCGTTGACGGTCCGAAACCGCTGCGCCACAACAGGTACAGGGCCAGTGCGCCCCAGGCCAGCAGTTGCAGGACGACGGCCAGGTGCAGGCCCAGGTCGATCAGGTCGAACGGGGAGCGCTTCGGGTTGAGCGCGACGGTCTGCCCCGAAAGGCCGAGCAGCACCGCTTCGATGAGCCGCAGGCCTGCGGTGTAGGCGCTGAGCCCGAAGGTCACCGCGAGCACGACGGCGATCTCGATCTTCAGCGTGCGGCGCTGCGGCTCGAGTTGCTCGTGGGGCTCGGTCACCGAAGCTACGGTAGCGGCGCCCGGCCGGCGTGGCCGATCGTGCGGGTCAGATCTTGCGCGCGCGCAGGCCGTTGAGGAAGGGGCAGCCCATCAATATGCGGATGGCCTGGCTCAGGCCGGTGACGTCGTCGACGGGGTTCGGGAACGGCAACCGTACGTCGTGGTCGCCGTGTTCGTTCTCCACCCGCAGCTGCACGCCGTAGCGGTCGAGGCCCAGTGGGCGTACCCGCCCTTGGCGCAGCGTCATCGGCAATCGGGTGGCGAGGCGTTCCACCACGTCGCGGTGCGAGGACTCCATGTGCTGCAGCCATCCGGATTCCATCGCGCAGAACGGATCAGGGCGCGCCTGCAACAGCGCTCCGAGGCCGACCGACTCGGCGCCGGTGGCGTCGGCCACCACGACGGATTCGATCTCCAGACGCATCAGGGTGTGGTTGTCGTCGTCCTGGTGGGCGTTCGACTGAGCCCCGGAATTCACCTGCAGCAGAGCGGGATCGGGGTTCTCGGCAGCGATCAGGTCGAGCAGGGCCGGAACCTCGGCGCTCGGCACGTGCTGTAGGCGGCCCCGGATCCACACCAGGGAGCGCACCGGTTCGCGTAGTGGGAGCGGCGCGTAGTCGGTCATCTCGAGCACGGCCTGCACCCCGGCCGAACCTGCGGACATCGCCATTCCGGCCAACGGGCCGGCCTCGGGGACGGTGATCGCGAACGACCCGTCGTCGAGCAGGTGATGAACGGGGGAGGCGACGGGTTCGATGCCCTCGACCGCAACCACCGCACCGCCGCCTCGTGCGCACGCGCTGCGGATCCGCTCGGCTGTCGTCGGTGTCGCTATGGCCATCTCGCCGCCTTAAAAGCTAGGTCAGGATTAAGTGAGGTAAGCCTAACTTAACTGGGCGGTTCCCGGTGGGCAAGACCTCCGGTGAAACACCGGCGCGCCCGTCATCAACCGCCGGCGGACAGCGGACCGATAGTGTTGGCTTGTGCCGCGCATCGCCTACCTCGGGCCTGAGGGAACCTTTACCGAAGTGGCGTTACTGCAGATGGTGGCCCATGAGCTGGTGCCCGGATTGTCGTCGGCACCCGGCGACGGCCGGGCTCGATTCACCCCGGTTCTGACCGACAGCACCCCCGGCGCGCTCGGCGCGGTGCGTGACGGCCGGGCCGATTACGCGTGCGTGCCGATCGAGAACTCGATCGAGGGGTCGGTGCTGCCAACGCTGGACAGCCTGGCCGTGGGGGAGCCACTGCAGATCTATGCCGAGCTGACTCTCGACGTCGCCTTCACAATCGTGACCCGACCCGGCCACGCCGGGCCCGTGCGCACCGTCGCCGCCTTCCCGGTGGCCCTCGCGCAGGTGCGTCAGTGGCTGGCCGCCAACCTGCCCGACGCGGACATCGTCCCGGCTACTTCCAATGCCGCCGCCGCCCACGAGGTGGCCGAGGGCCGGGCCGACGCCGGGGTGAGCACCCGACTGGCCGCCGAGCGTTGCGGCCTGGACGTCCTTGCCGCCGACGTGGTCGACGAGGCCAATGCCCGCACCCGCTTCGTCCTGGCCGGGCCGCCCGGCGCGCCGCCGGCCGCCACCGGTGCCGATCGCACCTCGGTGGTCCTGCGGTTGGACAACACCCCGGGCGCCCTGGTCACGGCGATGACCGAATTCTCGATCCGCGACATCGACCTCACCCGGATCGAATCCCGGCCCACCCGAACCGAGCTGGGCACCTACATGTTCTTCCTGGACTGCGTTGGACACATCGACGACGATTCGGTGGCCGAGGCACTCAAAGCGCTCCACAGACGTTGTACCGATGTGCGATATCTCGGTTCATGGCCTACCGGAGCGACCGCGGGTGCACCTCCGCCGCGCCTCGACGAGGCCTCGCGATGGTTGGCGGGCCTGCGCGCGGGAACGGACGACTCATGAGTGGCCGGCTGATCCTGGTCCGTCACGGACAGTCCTACGGCAACGTCGACCGGCGGCTGGACACTCTGCCTCCCGGTGCCGAGCTGACCGACCTCGGTCACGACCAGGCCCGGAGATTCGGTGGGACGCTGACTGCGCGTCCCTCGATCCTGGCCCACTCGGTCGCCCGCCGCGCAGCGCAGACCGCTGCGGGTATCGGTGTCGAAACCGGCCTTGTCCCTTTCGAATTCGAAGGGGTCCACGAAGTCCAGGTCGGTGAACTCGAAGACCGTAGCGACGATGACGCCGTGGCCGAGTTCAACCGGATTTACGAGCGCTGGCACCGGGGCGAACTGGACGTGCCCATGCCTGGCGGCGAAAGTGCCGAGGCGGTGCTGGCCCGGTACGTGCCGGTGCTCACCGAGCTGCGGGTGCGCTACCTCGACGACCACGACTTCGACAGCGACATCGTGCTGGTGAGCCATGGTGCGGCGATCCGGCTGGTGGGCGCCGTGCTGGCCGGCGTCGACGGCAGTTTCGCCCTCGATCACCACTTGGGCAACACCGAATCGGTGGTGTTGGCGCCGATCACCGACGGGCGCTGGAGCTGTGTGCAGTGGGCCGCGGTGACGCCGCCCTTCTACCCGGAGCCCGGCGCCACACCGATCACGGACGCGGTGCAGTCCGAAACCGACCCGATGGGCTAACCGGTCCGCCGGATCGAGAGCGCACTCTCATGCGCACACGGGCAGCCCACCGCCTCACAATCGAGGCTGAATGTATGCGCTGCTTCCGGGGTGGTGCAGGTGTCGTCGGTGCATTCCGCGCGGTACCGCACGTGGTGGATCACGGTGCCGTGGCAATGCTCCAGACCGGCTGCGCACTCCCGGCACTGGATGGTCATAGCCCGTTGATAGCACTGCGGGCCGACAAAACCTGGTTGCCGCGCGGCTCATCCCCAGCAATTTTGTCTTCGCGCAAGCGGCTCATCCCCAGCAGTTTGTCTTCGCGCAAGCGGCTCATCCCCAGCCGAGTTCGTGGAGCCGCTCATCATCTATCCCGAAATGGTGCGCGATCTCGTGGATCACCGTGATCGCCACCTCGTCGACCACGTCGGCCTCGCTGTCACAGAAATCCAGCAGGGCGCCGCGGTAGATCGTGATGGTGTCCGGTAACGAGCCGGCGTACCAGGAATCCCGCTCGGTCAGCGCGACCCCCCGGTACAGGCCCAGGATCTCGGGCTCTTCGGGATCACGGTCCTCCACCAAGATCACGACGTTGTCGATCGCGGCCGCCAACCGCGGCGGGATCAGGTCGAGCGCGTCGGACACCAGCTCGTCGAACCGCTGCGAGCTCATCCGCACCGGCACGGCTACGGCGCCGGCGGTACGGGGGCAGGCTCACCCGGAGGTGGACCGGCGGGGGGTGCCGCGCCATCAGGAGCAGGAGCGGGCGCCGGGGCCGGGCCCTGCTCGGGTGCCGGGGCCGGTGCCTGCTCGGGCGGCGGCGGGTTGAAGGTGTTGGCCTGCGTCGGAGCCGGCGCCGCGGTGGTCGAGGCCTGCGGCATGTGCTGACCGCTCGACGAGGATCCCGACGAACCCGAGGACCCGGACGATCCGGATCCCGACGACGAGGACGAACCGGACGACGACGAACCGGACGAGGACGAACCGGACGACGACGAACCGGACGACGAAGACGAACCCGAGGAGGATGTCTCGTCCACATCGGGCATCGGGACGGGCGGCAGATTGAGCCGCTCCTCCGGGATGTCGGGCGGTGCGACCGGCGGTTGCCCGTTGATCATCAGTGGGCCCTTGGCGCTGTTGATCAGTGTCGACCAGCCTCCGTTGCCCAGCGTGGCGCCGATGCTGCACGAGACCTGGTGGCTGCCGGCCGACCAGCTGGGCAGTGAGATCGTGCTGTAGCTCAGTGCCAGCGTGGTGGTGCGCAACTGGACCGGGGCCAGGTAGGCATCGGTCTGCGCGGTGCAGGCGTCCTTGATGAAGTTGTCCTGGTCGCCCTCCGCAGGCAGCCCGCCCGGGAACTTCTCGACGAGGTTGACCGCGCCGGTGACCTCCATGGCGTGCGGTGCCGCGCAATCGACCGGGACGTCGGTGGGCTGGTTGGTGGCGGCGTCGATACCGAGGCAGGTGCCTGCGGCCCAGACCTTCGATTGATCGACGTCGGCCACCTTGCCTGCCGACTCCAACTGGCCGTCGCCGGGGCCGAGGAGTTGCAGCCCGCACAGCATGCGCCGCTCACCGGACTGCTTCCAGGCCTTCTCGCCCGACCACAGCAGGCCGATGGTGTACTTGCCGTTCGGGTCGTACTTGGGGCCCAGGTAGCCACGGACCGACGGGGTGCACTGCTCCTGGCTGATCTGCTTGATCCGGTCCACCGACGGTGGCGGCGCGCCCGGCCCGTACTCGCTGCCGGGGAAGGTGCGCATGTCGACGGCCTGGGCGACCTCGAAGCGATGGTTGTCCTTGCAGTCCACGATGTGTGCGGCGTCGGGGTTGCGCCCGGGCCAGTTCAGACAGTCACCCCGCTTGACGTGATTGAAGGTGTCGTTGCCGCGGGGCCCGAGGGCGATCGCGCCCGGCGCGGTGCTCGTTCCCTCGCTCCGGGGCAACGCGGTGATCAGGCCGGCGATGAGCAGCGCGCCGAGTGCGGTCAACAGCAGTGCCCGTCGCGTCGACGCGGCCGCCAGACTCTGCCACCACCGTTCCTTGGCGGGTTGTTCGTCCGGAACAGGTTCGGCGAGCAGGGCCCCGTGCTCGGGGTGCTCGGGGTGCTCGGATGCTTCCAACATTGCCCTCCATTGTGACAGGCGTGTCAGCCCCTGTGGCAAGTGATGCAGTTGTAATGTTGCGAGGTTGTGCCCGGTGGCTGTGGGAATCTGGTCGCCATCGCTGCGCCACACTTCGATCGACCACCTCAGATGTACGTCGACGCACTTCAAAAAGTAGGGTTGCGCCCGTGATCGACCTCAAGCTGCTGCGCGAGAATCCCGACTCCGTCCGTGCGTCGCAACGCGCCCGCGGGGAGGACCCGGCGCGCGTCGACGCGCTGCTTCAGGCCGATACGGCGCGGCGGGCCGCGATCTCGACGGCCGACAACTTGCGTGCCGATCAGAAGGCCGCCAGCAAGCTCGTGGGCAAGGCGACCCCCGAGGAACGTCCGGCCCTGCTGCAACAGGCCAAGGACCTCGCCGAACAGGTCAAGGCGGCCGAGGTGGCCCAGGCCGAGGCCGAGACGGCCTTCACCGCTGCCCACATGGCGATAGGCAACGTGATCATCGACGGTGTACCGGCCGGCGGCGAGGACGACTTCGCGCTGCTCGACACCGTCGGTGAGCCGCGGGCGATCGATAACCCCAAGGACCACCTCGAGCTGGGCGAGACGCTCGGGCTGATCGACATGGAACGCGGCGCCAAGGTGTCGGGTTCGCGGTTCTACTTCCTCACCGGTGCCGGTGCCCTGCTGCAACTGGGCCTGCTGCAACTGGCCACCCAGGTGGCCGTGCAGAACGGGTTCACGCTGATGATCCCGCCGGTGCTGGTGCGCCCGGAAGTCATGGCGGGCACCGGATTCCTCGGCTCACATGCCGACGAGATCTACCGGTTGGAGGCCGACGACCTGTACCTGGTCGGTACCTCGGAGGTACCGCTGGCGGGCTACCACTCAGGCGAGATCCTGGATCTGTCCGCGGGGCCGAAGCGGTATGCCGGCTGGTCGTCGTGCTTCCGACGTGAGGCCGGGAGCTACGGCAAGGACACCCGCGGCATCATCCGGGTGCATCAGTTCGACAAGGTCGAGGGATTCGTC
The DNA here is from genome assembly GCF_055419385.1 of Mycobacterium sp. IDUB_24. Classification (NCBI taxonomy): domain Bacteria; kingdom Bacillati; phylum Actinomycetota; class Actinomycetes; order Mycobacteriales; family Mycobacteriaceae; genus Mycobacterium; species Mycobacterium sp. IDUB_24. The sequence continues at coordinate 59,241 of NZ_JBVAXO010000011.1, read as the reverse complement.
TACTGCAAGCCCGAGGATGCCGAGTCCGAGCATCAGAAGCTGCTGGGCTGGCAGCGCCAGATGCTGGCGGCCATCGAGGTGCCGTACCGGGTGATCGATGTCGCGGCAGGCGATCTCGGCTCCTCGGCCGCACGCAAGTACGACTGCGAGGCGTGGGTGCCCACCCAGCAGACATACCGGGAGCTCACCTCGACCTCGAACTGCACGACGTTCCAGGCGAGACGATTGGCCACGCGTTACCGCGACGAGAACGGCAAGCCGCAGGTTGCCGCCACGCTCAACGGCACGTTGGCCACGACCCGATGGCTGGTGGCCATCCTGGAAAACCATCAGCAATCGGATGGCAGTGTGAGGGTTCCCGACGCGCTGGTGCCGTTCGTCGGCACCGCCGTCCTGGAGCCCGGTAAGTAACACGCCGCGGCCCGGCACAGGGAAATGACTGCGGACGCCCCGGTGCGGGTGAGGGTGCTCGGGCCCGTACAGGCCTGGGTCGGCGACAATCCGGTGGATCTGGGCGCGCGCCTGCAGCGGGCATTGCTGGCGCGTTTGGTCGCCGCGCACGGCCACACGGTATCCGTCGATCGGCTCATCGATGATCTGTGGGAGGGCGAGCCGCCGCCCAAGGCGTTGTCGGCGCTGCAGGTCTACGTCTCGCATCTGCGGCGGGCGCTGGAGCCGGGGCGGCAGCGTCGGGCCCCGGCCCGCATCCTGGTCAGCGCTGCACCCGGTTATTGCCTGCGACTGCCGGTGGACGCCGTCGACTCCTGGCGGTTCGAAGCGAAAGTCACTGCGGCATATGAGGAATCGGACGCACAGCAACGGGTGTGTCTGCTCGACGAGGCGCTGGCCGACTGGTCGGGAGATCCGTTCGCCGGGGCGGGCGATGTGCTGTGGGCGGCCCCCGAGATCGCCCGGCTGACCGAGCTCCGCCTGGCCGCGGTGGAAGCGCAGGCCGCTGCCCAGGTGGAACTGGGCCGGTACGGCACCGCCATCGCCGCGCTGGAACGACACGTCGGCGAGCGACCGGGCCGGGAAGGCGCCGCGGCCGTGTTGGCGACGGCGCTGTATCGGACCGCACGCCAGACCGACGCGCTGGAGGTGTTGCGGCGCACCCGGGACCACCTCGTCGACGAGCTCGGTTTGGAACCGGGCCGGACGCTACGCGACCTCGAGCGCGACATCCTGCGTCAGGCCGACCATCTGGAGCCGTCCCGACCGTTGCAGCCGGCGATACCGGAGATCGTCGCGCCCGAGGGCGCTGAACTGGCCGCCCGCGGCCGTACCGAGGAACTCGCCGAAATCGACTCTGCCGCAAGCGCTGTCGCCGCCGGCCGCAGCGCGGTGCTGTGGATCGGGGGCGAAGCGGGATCGGGCAAGACCACCCTGGCGGCCGCCGCGACTGCCCGGTTGCGGGCGGCGGGCTGGCGCACCGTGCTCGGCCGTTGTCCGGAGGTTCACGGTGCGCCGGCGGGGTGGGCGTGGACCGAGGTGCTACGCGAATTGATTGACACCGCAGCGCAGGTGGACGACGCCAGGCAGGCGCTGGCTCCGCTGCTTCACGACGTCGCCGCGGTCGAGCCGGGCACCTTCTGGTTGGGGCATGCGGTGGCCGATGTGCTGAGCACGATCGCCGGCAGTCAACCGCTGGTGGTCGTCCTCGATGATCTGCACCGTACCGACGGTCTGACGTTGGAGCTCCTGCGGCTGGTGGCCGACCGGATCAGGGATCTGCCGGTGTTGGTGATAGGCACCTATCGCCCGTCGGAGGACCGCGGCGAACTCGAGGTGGCGCGGGCGGCACTGACGGTGCACACCGCCGCACATCTGATACTCGACGGTCTCGACGCCGCGGCCACGGCGGCGCTGGCAGCCGACCACGGACTGACCGCCGCCAGCGGCGAGGCGCTGCGCCTGCTGCGTGAGCGGACGGGCGGCAACCCGCTGTTCGTCCGCGAACTGGCCCGGCTGATGGTCGCCGAGGGGCCGGACGCAGTGTGGGCATCGGTGCCGGTTGGAGTTCGAGATGTGTTGCGCCGCAGGCTGGCCCGGCTACCCGGTCCGACCGTCACCGCATTGCGCCAAGCCGCGGTGCTGGGCCGCGATATCGACGTCGACCTGCTCGCCGAACTGGGACGCAACGACCCCGAGGATTTGCTCGACGCATTGGAACCGGCCGTCCTGCTCGGTCTGCTCGACGAGCCGGCGCCGGGCCGATTGCGGTTCGCCCACTCGCTGGTTCGCGACACCCTCTACGAAGACACCTCGAAGTTGCGGCGGTCGCGGTTGCACGGTGCCGCTCTGGAACTGTTGCGCGCACCCGGCCGGTCGGTCGATCCGGCTGCTCTCGCACACCACGCAGTCGCATCGGCGACAGCAGAAACTGCTTTGACCGCTACGGCTTTCGCAACAGCAGCGGCTCGCGAGGCCGATTCGGTGGGGGCACACGCCGAAGCGGCCAGACAATGGCGTGCCGCCGTGCAGATGCTGGAGTTGGCAGCCAGCCGCCGGTTGCGGCCCAGCGCCGACGGCCTGGAACACGAGATCGACGCCCGGTGCGGGCTGATCTCCGCACTGGCCCAGTCTGGAGACGCCGTCGCCGCCCGCATCGAGTTGAAGGCTGCGCTGCAGTTGCTGAAGGGGACGTCGCGCGACGACCTGATGGTGCGGGTGCTCACCGCATGGGACACCCCGTTGGTATGGCGGGACCGCGAGTACGACGAATCGGATGCCCAGATGATCGGCCTGCTGCGCCGGGTGCTGGACGGCGGGTCGACGAAAATCACTGCGGCCGACCGGATCAGACTCCTCAAGGCCCTCTACGTGGAGTCGGAGGGCACCGATCCCGACGGGGCACTGGCCGCCAGCACGGAGCTGCTCGAGTTGGCCCGACGCGCCTACGCCGAGGATCCGGCATCGTCGGGCCGGCTGCTGTGTACCGCGCTCAACGTCCGGGCATACTGCGCGCTGGGGCCGGATCTCGACGCCGAACGCGAAGCCACCGCCGCCGAATTGCTGCAGACCGCGGAGGCCACCGAGCAGGCCGACTATCAAGCTGTGGCGCACTGGATGCTGTCGCTGGCGGCCGGTCACCGGTCCGATCTGGCGACCGCGAAGCGGCATGTCGACATCGCGGTGGCCCGGGCCGGCACCGGGCAGCTCGTCCACCTTCTGGGGGTGCTGGGACTGTTCCGGGCCCGGATGTACCTGCTGGCGGCACGATTGGACGACGCGGTGGGCGCCTACACCGACCTGGCGGCCCGCATGGTCGAGAACGGGGCCGCCAACGGGGCGAAGCTGGCGATGGTGGGCCGGGTGACGGGCGAATTCTGTCTCGGCGACCTCGGTGTCCTGGCCGACGAGTTGGTGTTCTTCTACCGGGAGGTCTCGGTTGCCGCGCTGGACGCCGCGGTTCTCGCGCTGATCGCGCGGGGCCGGGAGGCCGAGGCTCGCGAGCTGTGGCGGGACCGGCAGCCGATCGAGCGGGCGTACTTCTGGCTGCCGTTCACCGTGCTGCGCGTCAACGCGGCCGTGGCGCTCGGGGATGTCGAGGAGGCCGAGGCCCGGGCAGCAGACCTCGAGCCGTATTCCGGGCGTATCGCCGGACTCGGTGTCGACGGGCTGATGGTGGGCCCGGTCGACGAGGCCCTGGCCGCCGCTGCCGATGTGCTGGGCCGGCCGGATCGGGCGCGCGCCTACCGGGAGGCCGCCTCGGTGCTGCGGGACCGGCTGGCGGCCGAAGCGCAGCGCTTCATCGACTGACACCGGCGGTGCCGAAGACCGCCCGCTCCCGGCGCCGGTGCAGCAGCATCAACCCGGCGAGTAGCACCCGCAGTCCGATCCCGACGTCCTGTGCCAACACTGCGCGCTCGTCGTCGGTCATCACCGCTACCGAGCGCGGACCGTCGAACGACATCCGGCTGCCGTCCCGGGCGGCTTTCTCCACCGTCGCCCAGTCCGCCACCGAGACGTGTTCGGTGACCAGGGGGAACACCTCGATCTCCTCGTCGTTGATGTGCTCGGTGAGGAGGGCTGCCAGTTCGGCCAGTTCGATGGCCATGAGGCCGGCGACATGGCGGTCACCCATCGACAGCCGAAACGCCGCGGCGCGGGCCCGCAGCTGCTCCAACCGTGGTTCCAGAGCCGCGTGGTCCTCGATCAACTCGGTGAGGTCCACATGGTCGCCGACACTGGCCCGGATCACCGGCCACAGCACCGCGTCCTCGGTGGTGTGGTGATGGTGGATGGAATCACAGAGCAACTCGACGTATCGGGAGATCGCGCGGGCACGGCCGGGTGTGCAGATCACATCCCGGTCGCGCACCGCCGCAGCGAGGTCGCTCAGGCGGAGCAGGTCGGCCAGCATCGCGCGGTGGGCCACCGTGATACCCAGCAGGTCCGGTGCGGGATCGCCCGCGCGACGAGGTGAGCCGCTGGTGGTGGTTGTTGTCGGCACTGGGGTACTCCTCGGGTCCAGCCGATCCGGCGCGGATCGGCACTGTGGAGCACAGCCTGGTACCGGCCACTTAAGCGCGACTTGTTACCGGCTTGGCGCGGCCACAGCAGGGCGGCCACAGTAGGGTTGCAGCCATGATCGATATCGACCTTGCCGAATTGCGCAACTGGTTCGGCTTCGGCGTGGCCGGTAACTTCGCGGGGCACCTCGAACAGGCCGGAGAGGCCGGGGATTTCGTCAAGGTGGTTACCGAAGGGTATGCGCCCAAAGGTATCTTCCCGTGGTACGCACCAGGCCGGGACGACTTTCTGGGTGAGTTCCCGCTGTCCAGCGATGCCATCGTGCTGCCGGAGGCCGGTGAGGTTGACGGCCCGCTCAACCTTCAGATCGAGCCCGAGGTCGGAGTGGCCTGCCGCGTGGTGTGGAACGGCGATACCGTGGTGCGCCTCGAGCCGTTCGCCCTCGGCGCATTCAACGACTGCTCGATCCGCCGGCCGGGCGCACCCAAGATCAGCTACAAGAAGAACTGGGGCCCGGCCTCCAAAGGCGTTGCACCGCAATTCTTCGAGATCAGTGACCTCACCCCGGACGGTCCGACCGCCACCATGCGGCTGGTCTGCTATCTGAGCGAGGACGGCGGCCAGCAGCACGCCTACGGTGTGGATTCACCCCTGGTGGGCTACTCGTATTACGGTGAGGTGCTGCTGGACTGGATCGTCGAACGGCTGGCCAACCAGAAGGGTTCGGCCGATACGCCGCTGGAGGATGTCGGCGCGTTGATGGTGGCCAGCGGTCACCCCGAGAACGTGCTGATCGGCATCGGTGCCACCCGTTACACCCCGCTGGGTGAGTCCACCTTCCTCAAGCCGGGGGATGAGGCCATCGTTCGGGTGTACGACAGTGCTTCCAGCGCGGCTTCCGAACTGCGGCAGGTGGTCTCGGCGCGCTAGTCGCCGAGCAATTCCTCCAGGCGGGCGACGAACTCGTCCGGACGGGCCGGAGTGAACGCCGGCTTCGGATAAGTGCCCGGCACGTCGAGGGTGATCAGCGTCGACCGCAGGGGACGGTGCACATCCAACGGCAGCCAGCGGCGCAGATCGGTGCTACCCCACAACCGGAAGCGTTGCATCCACAATCCCAGTGGGGTGGCCTCGTATCCGCTGATCGACCGCAGCGGGATCACCTTCGAGGTTCCCGATGGGAAGTGGTAGCGCCGCAACGTGATCGCCTCGCGATCCAGCTGGATCAGGCCGTCGTCGTAGTACTGGCGCGGGGCGGTCATGACTTGCTGCACCGCAACTCGTGACCCTTGGTGGTCAGGCACTTCCCGTTCTCCAGGTTCCACTGCCAGCCGTGCAGGTTGCAGGTGAGGGTGTTGCCTTCCACCACACCGAATTTCGACAGGTCGGCCTTCAGGTGCGGGCAGCGGCGCTGGATCTGGAAGCCGTCGAGGGTGATCGATGAGGTGTCGTCGTGGGCCTCGGCGAACCAGCCGTCTGCGTAGGCGATGCGCTCATCGGTGAGGCATTTGAAGAACGTGTACAGGTATTCGTTGTAGCCGCCCACACGCCAGGCTTTGAACCGGGTGGACAGAAAAATGGTGTTGACCCAGTCCGGTTCGTTGTCGCGTAGCACGGTGCGCACCAACTCGGGTGGGATCGCGAAGCCGTAGCGGAACTTCTCGTCGGCGATGGGTTCGCGGACAAGGCGTTTCGGGAAATCCAGGACCACGGTCTCGCTGTGGCCGGGGCCGGACAGCCGCAACTCCACCGGGTAGCCGATGCCGTCGCAGATCTGGTCGGTCTGGCTCATGATCGGCTCGAACAGCGCCCGCAGTCCGGGCAGCAGGGGTTCGCCGGCCGCCGGCGCCCACGAGGCCTTCTCCGCAGCCAGCACCGGGGCCATTCGTTGCGCGAAGTCCTCGATGTAGGCGGCCTTACCGGTGGTGAAGATCGTCTCGGGGTCCTCCACCGGGTGGGTCAGTGAATTGAGTTGGGACCCGGTGAAATCGGCGGTGCTGCCAGGGATCATCAGCAGGCCGCCGTCGTGACCGTGGCGACGCATCTGGTCGAGGAACACCACCTGGTCGGGGAAGATGTTCGCCGGGTCGTCGTGGTCGTCGTTGAGGTCGCGTAGTTCGGGATCCAGGAAGCACGGCGGGCCTGCCGACGGGATCACCCAGGTCGCTCCGACCTGGGCGATGTATTGGCGGCACCGGTCCATCTGGCGCTGCCGTTTCTGGATGCCGAAGGCTTCCTTGGCCCGCGCAGGCATGTCGTAGACCATCGGGTACCAGATGGCCCCGGAGTACTGCAGCATGTGCACGTCGACCTGCCCGAAGTCTGACTCCAGGACTTCAAGGTCAACGGGTCGCGCGTCGTTCATGTTGAAGGCGACGGTGTCGCCGTCGTCGACCACGAGCCCTGAGTCGCCGATCGGGCCGTCTGCGGGTGCGCGCAGCGCGATGATCATCACGTCGAGGTCACCCTTGGGGCCGCTGACGGTGTGCTTGACCGAATCGGTGGTCTCGAAGAACCGGTGAAAGCCCAGGGCGGCCAGTTCGCGTTGCAGGTCGGGCACCGGGAAATCGGGCAGCAGCACCACGGCGTCCTTGTTGACGTGGCGGCGCAGGTTCTCCGGGTCGAAGTGGTCCTTGTGCAGGTGTGAGACGTAGAGGTAATCGACATTTCCGAGAGCCGCCCAGTCCAACTGCGTGTTGTCGGGGAACGGGAACCAGGAGGCGAAGTACGCGGGGTTGACCCACGGGTCGCACAAAATGCTGCCAGCCTTGGTCTCGATCAGGAAGCCGGCATGCCCGACGCTGGTGACCTGCACAAACGGCCTTTCGATGGAGTGCTTTGATGCCCGACCAGCCTAGCCCGAGTTGGGTGACGGGCCGATACGGGCTGGGATTAGGCTGGCTACGTGGAACCGGTGTACGGGACTGTCATACAACTCGCTCGGCTGACCTGGCGTATGCAGGGGCTGAAGTTCAACGTGACCGGGGTGGAGAACATCCCGGTGACCGGCGGTGCGGTGGTGGCAATCAACCACACCAGCTACTTCGACTTCACCTTCGCCGGCTTGCCTGCCTACCTGCAGAAGCGGGGCCGCAAGGTGCGGTTCATGGCAAAGAAGGAAGTTTTCGACAACAAGATCACCGGACCGATCATGCGCAGCCTGCGTCACATCGAGGTGGATCGTGACAGTGGGGCCGCCTCGTTCGAGGCGGCTGTCGACAACCTCAAGGCCGGTGAACTGGTCGGGGTGTACCCCGAGGCGACGATCAGTCGCAGCTTCGAGATCAAGGAATTCAAGTCCGGCGCGGCGCGGATGGCGATCGAGGCCGGGGTTCCGATCGTGCCGCACATCGTGTGGGGCGCACAGCGGATCTGGACCAAGGGGCACCCCAAGACGCTGTACCGGCCCAAGGTGCCGATCTCGATCGCGGTGGGCGAGCCGATCCAGCCCACCCTGCCGGCGGCAGAGCTGACCGGACTGCTCCATTCGCGCATGCAACATCTGCTTGCCCAGGTGCAAGACGCCTACGGGCCACATCCGTCCGGCGAGTTCTGGGTGCCGCACCGGCTGGGCGGCTCGGCGCCGACGCTGGCCGAGGCCAACCGGATGGATGCCGAGGAGGCTGCGGCGAAGGCCGCCAAACGTGCACTGGACGGACCTTCTGGATCTTCTGGACCCGCCGGGGTCTCGGGGTAAATCGCGTATGGAACCGGTCTTCCGAAGTCTGGAGATTGCCGCCCGGCTCGCGGTCAGGGCCACCGGAACCCGGATCACCTTTCGTGGGTTGGACAACCTGCCCGCCACGGGTGGTGCCGTCATCGCGATCAACCACACCGGCTACGTCGACTTCCTACCTGCGGCGCTGGCCGCCACCGCACGTGGCCGCCGGATGCGCTTCATGATCAAGGCGGAGATGGAGCAGGTGAAGGCGGTGAACTTCCTGATCAAGCACACCGGGACGATCCCGGTGGACCGCCGGGCGGGAGCCGGCGCCTATGCCGCGGCGGTGGAGGCGCTGCGTCGCGGCGAGCTCGTCGGGGTGTACCCGGAGGCGACGATCAGTCGCAGTTTCGAGCTCAAGGATTTCAAGACCGGTGCTGCGCGCATGGCCGTGGAGGCCGGTGTCCCGATCATTCCGCTGATCGTCTGGGGCGCCCAGCGCATCTGGACCAAGGACCATCCGAAGTCGCTGGGGCGCAAGAAAATTCCGGTCACCGTCGTGGTCGGTGAACCGATGCGGGTGGCAGGTTCGGTCGACCAGATCGACGGCACCCTGCGGGCAGCGATGTCGTCACTGCTGGATCGGGCCCAGCAGTACTACCCCGAGCCGGCCGGGGCGTACTGGGTTCCGAACCGGCTCGGAGGAAGTGCGCCGACGCCTGCCGAAGCCAAGTCGCTCGACGAGGCGGAACTGGCCGAACGCGCACGCAAGCGCGCCGAACGTGAAGCGACGGGGAAAAAGTGACGGGTGCCGAGCGGACGCCGGGGTTGATCGCCACCGACGTGGACGGAACGCTGCTCGACGAGGACGAGAAGGTCACGCCACGCACCCGCGCGGCGGTCCGGGCCGCGGTCGAGGCGGGAACGACGTTCATCTTGGCGACCGGACGGCCGCCGCGCTGGATCGCGCCGGTGGTCGACGGGCTCGGCCTGGCGCCGATGGCGGTGTGCGCCAACGGCGCCGTGATCTACGACCCGGCCACCGACCGCATCATCTCGGCGCACACGCTCTCGACCGACGTGCTCGGCGAGCTCGCCGAGATCGCCACCCGGGTGATTCCGGGCGTGGGGCTGGCCGTGGAACGGGTGGGGCGTTCGGCGCACGATGCGGCGACCCCGCAGTTCGTCAGTTCCCCCGGATACGAGCACGCCTGGCTCAACCCGGACAACACCGAGGTATCGGTCGAGGATCTGCTCAGTGCCCCTGCGGTCAAGCTGCTCATCCGCAAGGCAGGCGCGCGCAGTGCCGACATGGCCGCTGAACTTCTCAAACACATTGGGTTACAAGGCGATATCACCTATTCGACCAACAACGGTCTGATTGAGGTGGTGCCGCTGGGCATCAGCAAGGCCACCGGTGTCGCGGAGTTGGCCGCTCCGTTGGGGCTCACCGCCGCCGACGTCGTGACTTTCGGCGACATGCCCAATGACGTGCCGATGCTGAGTTGGGCCGGGCGGGGTGTGGCGATGGGCAATGCCCACCCCGACGCGGTGGACGCGGCCGACGAGGTCACTGTGACCAACACCGAGGACGGCGTGGCCCGGGTACTCGAACGCTGGTGGTCCTGAGCGGTCAGGTGATCGGGGTGAAACGCTCCAGTTGCACCGGCTGCTGATCGGGTGAGGGTGGGGGCAGTTCCACCGGCACACCGTCGACGACGCGGGTGACGCTGCCCTTCTCCCGGTCGAAGTTCAGGGTGCCGTGCTGGAAGTTCTGCACGATCCACTGCGGCTCGGGGATCTCCGCGCTGGTCGGCAGGCCCAGGACGCCGCGCTCGAAGCCCAGCGAGCCCCAGGCCTCATAGATGGCACCGGACACCGGTTGGGCGCCGCTGTCCGGCGACCAGTACACCGCGCCGCGCTCGAACGTGGCGTAGCGGGCGGCCCCTTCGCCGGTGGTCTCGGGCGAGGTCGGATTACCCAGCAGGCCCGCCGGCCCACCTGCCGCCTGCCAGCGGTTGTAGATGGCGCCGCCGCGCATCTGGTCGGCCAGATCCTCGGGGCCCGGCGGCCGGTTGAAGCGGGCGGCGATGTCCCGGATGTGGCCCATCTGGGCGTAGGCCGCGTTACCGGGGCAGTCGGTGATGCCGACATCGCGATGGGTGAAGATCGTCGGCAGTGTCGGGGTGGCTCCGCGGGGGAAATGGGTGAACGATCCGCCGGCGGAGGTCAGCACGACGGTGCCGTGCGGGTCGATGCGATCGAGGCCCAGGCGCCAGCCCAGCAGACGCCCGGTGTTGCGCACCTGGATCTCGGTGGGCGGCACGACGTCGAAGTCGCCCAGCATCGCCACCCCCCAGGTGTCGATGTTGAAGCCACCGGTGTGGGAACCCTCGACGGGCTTGTCCATGCCGCCTGCGCGGCCCTCGAATACCTGGCCGTACTTGTCGACCATGGCGTTGTAGGCGATGTCGCACCAGCCCAGCTCACGGGTGTGGTACTCGTAGATCGACCGGATGATGCCTGCCGAATCTTCGGGTGCGTAGTCGTTGCTGCCCGCCGTGTGATGCACGATGCCCGCGCGGATGCCCTTGTCGTACACGGTGTTTCCGCAGCGCATCGACTCGTTGGCGCCCCACTGCGCACGGCTGATGATGGTGGGCGGCTGGCCGGGGTTGATGGCGGCGGTCGGCAGCGGGCCGACGTCGACGGGGGACTGGGGCGGGCTGATCAGCACCGCGGTGACGTTCTGGCCGATGGGTGCTTCGACGTTGGCCGGCACATAGCCCAGTGCGGGTTTCGCCGGTGTCTTTCCGGGGCGCGGGGCGGGCGCCTTGGGCGCGCGGGTGACAGCGATCTGGACGGTGGTGGTGCGGCCGACGAATACCGGTTCGGTGCCGCGTGGGCCGGGAGTGTCGGCGCCGACCCCGTCGAGGTTCTCGGCCTGGTACCAGGGGCCCCAGGTGCCGTCGTCCTTGCGGGCGCGGACCCGGGCGGAGGTGCCACGGAGGTCCGGAGAGGTGAGCGCGACCATCGAGAACGGGCTGTCCTGATGGACCTCGCGGATGCTCTCTCCGACCGCAAGATTTTCGAGTGGTTGCTGTGTGAGCTGCGGTGCAGCATTTGCTGGTTCGGGTTGTTCGCCGGAATCTGTTCCGGAGATGGCCCACGGCACGATCACGACCGTCGCCGCGAGTGCGGTGAAGAGAATCGACGGCGCGGAACGGCGGGACTGCACGGACTGATGTTACGTATGAGTCTGGTGTTACGAATGATTCGACACGGTCCGCGCGTCGTTTTAACCGGCAACGGCACCGCAGAGCCGATGGCTTCTGCGGTGCCGTTCTTCTAACCGGGCTTTCTCTACGGGGCGGGCGGTGCCGGGACCGGTGCGGGCACCGGCGGCTTCATCGCCGAGGTGATCGCCGGCATGACCATGCCCTTGAGCAGGTCGATGGCCTGACCGGCGCCGAGCTGCTGAGCCGCGCTGGACAGGTCGCCGAACAGACCGCCGCCGCCACCACCACCGGTGGCCGGCATCGCGGACAGCGACGGATCGGCACCCAGGAGCGGGTAGGTGCCCGCGCTGGGATCGAGCCCGATCGGAGCCGAGATCGGCACTTCGCCCGGAGCGCCCAGACCGCCGGACAGCGACGGGTCGAGGCCCGCCGGCGAGGTGGTCAGGCCCGTACCGCCCAGGGAAGTGGGGGACGTGGTCAGACCACCCGGCGCGCCACCGGCCGGCGTCAGCGCCGGGTTGGTGAGCGAGCCGGTCGGCGGGGTCAGCGCCGGGTTGGTCAGCCCGCCGGGTGCGGCCGGAAGCCCGGCCGTCGGCGACGTCAAACTCGGCGTCGCACCATTGGGGCTGGTCAGTCCCGCGTCAGGGGACGTCAGACCGGGCGAGGCGAGCCCCGGTGAGGTCAGCCCCGGCGACGTGAGACCGGGCGAGGTGAGTCCGGGAGACGTGAGGCCCGGGTCGGTCAAGCCGGGCGATGTCAGCCCTGGCGATGTCAGCCCCGGGGACGCCAATCCGGGAGAGGTCAGGCTCGGCGAGCCGAGTGTGGGGGTCGGAGAGGTGCCGCCCAGCATGGGCATCGGCGGCAGGTTGACGCCGAACTGGGACAGGCCCTGCGAGAGGGCGGACATCAGTTCACCGGGAAGGTCGGTGACCAGGGAGGCCTGGGTGAACTCCCGCTGCTGGGGCGCGGGGGACAGCTGGGACATGGCAACTAGGGCGACTGGACTTGCGACTGCCACTGCGGCGACTGCGCTCATGGCTGTCGAGAGCTTGCGTCGACGGCGGTTCGGCACGGAAGTCTCCTCAATATGTTTGCAGTTAAGGACTGCATTTCGGATTGCACGGGGTGCTCTCCGCTTGCTTGATCGGCGGTTCCGGACCAGTTGGTGTGAAGCCCATGAATGCCAACGAGATCGATGTTAAGGCTGTTACTCATGGGACTGAAGTGACGATATTGAATCGTGAGCGAATTGCGACCTGGGCCCTTCGTCGAATTCGGGGCACAGGGGCGCGGTCGGATACCCTGGCTGCCGATGACGTCCTTATCTCCCCGGGTCGCTACAGACCAGTCCAGCGCACATTTCGACTTATTCGTCGTCGGCTCCGGTTTCTTCGGTCTGACGATCGCTGAGCGCGCCGCGGCGCAGCTGGGCAAGCGTGTCCTTGTTATAGAACGCCGCCCGCACATCGGCGGCAACGCCTACTCGGAAGCCGAACCGCAGACCGGTATCGAAGTCCACAAGTACGGGGCCCACCTGTTCCACACCTCCAACCAGCGGGTGTGGGACTACGTGCGGCAGTTCACCGAGTTCACCGGCTACCAGCACCGCGTCTTCGCGATGCACGACGGCCAGGCCTACCAGTTCCCCATGGGGCTGGGCCTGGTCTCGCAGTTCTTCGGCCGGTACTTCACCCCCGACGAGGCCCGCGCCCTGATCAAGGAGCAGGCCAGCGAGATCGCCGGGCACGAGGCGGCCAACTTCGAGGAGAAGGCCATCTCGCTGATCGGGCGCCCGCTCTACGAGGCGTTCATGAAGCACTACACCGCCAAGCAGTGGCAGACCGACCCGCGCGAGCTGCCGGCGTCCAACATCACCCGGCTGCCGGTGCGCTACACGTTCGACAACCGCTACTTCAACGACACCTACGAGGGCCTGCCGGTCGACGGTTACACCGCCTGGCTGGAGAACATGGCCGCCGACGACCGCATCGAGGTGCGGTTGGACACCGACTGGTTCGACGTGCGCGATGAGCTCCGCGCGGCCAACCCCGACGCCCCGGTCGTGTACACCGGTCCGCTGGACCGCTACTTCGACTACTCCGAGGGCCGGCTGGGTTGGCGCACACTGGACTTCGATCTCGAGGTGTTGACGGACTGTGGTGATTTCCAAGGCACGCCCGTCATGAACTACAACGACGCCGACGTGGCGTACACCCGGATCCACGAGTTCCGGCATTTCCATCCCGAGCGGGACTACCCGGCCGACAAAACTGTCATCATGCGGGAGTTCTCGCGATTCGCCGAAGCGAACGACGAGCCGTACTACCCGATCAACACCGACGCCGACCGTGCCCTGCTGGCTTCTTACCGGGCCCGCGCCAAGGCCGAAACCGCCTCGGCGAAGGTGCTTTTCGGCGGCCGGCTGGGCACCTACCAGTACCTCGACATGCACATGGCCATCGCCAGTGCGCTGAACATGTACGACAACACCCTGGCCCCGCACCTGACTGACGGTGCACCGCTGGTGACCGAGCAGACCGACAAGGAAAGCAGCAACGCATGAGTGACATCCCTTCCGGCGCGCTGGACGCCGGGGAATCCCGGGCCGTCAGTCTGCTGGCCCGCGTGATCCTGCCGCGACCGGGCGAGCCGCTGGACGTCCGCAAGCTCTATCTCGACGAGGATCCGACCAATGCCCGTCGGGCCCATGCGCCGACGCGGACGACCCTCGAGATCGGTACCGAATCCGGTATCTCGTTCGCGACCTACTTCAACGCTTTCCCGGCCAGTTATTGGCGGCGCTGGTCCACCCTGAAATCGGTGGTGCTGCGAGTCGAGTTGACCGGCACCGCCCGGGTCGACGTCTACCGGTCCAAGGCCACCGGCGCCCGGATCACCGTGGGCGGCGCCCCAGTCTCCAGCGGCGACTCCGCCGAACCGGCGAGCGTCGAATTCGAGATCGACCTCACCCCCTTCGAGGACGGCGGGTGGATCTGGTTCGACATCACCAGCAACACCGCGGTGCGGGTCCACAGCGCCGGTTGGTACGCCCCGTCCCCCGCGCCGGGCCGGGCCAACATCGCCGTCGGCATCCCGACCTTCAACCGTCCCTCGGACTGCGTCAACGCGCTGGCCGCCCTGACCTCGGATCCGTTGGTGGACGAGGTGGTCAGCGCGGTCATCGTGTCCGACCAGGGCACCAGCAAGGCCAAGGACCATCCGGGATTCGAGGCCGCCGCAGCCGCACTCGGCAACCGGCTCACGATCCACAACCAGCCCAACCTCGGTGGCTCCGGCGGTTACAGCCGGGTGATGTACGAGGCGCTGAAGAACACCGACTGTGAACAGATCCTGTTCATGGACGACGACATCCGCATCGAGCCCGATTCGATCCTGCGGGCCCTGGCCATGAACCGGTTCGCCAAGGAACCCATTCTGGTCGGCGGGCAGATGCTCAACCTGCAGGAGCCGTCACACCTGCACATCATGGGCGAGATGGTCGACCGGGCGAACTTCATGTGGTCGGCGGCGCCCAACGCCGAATACGACCACGACTTCGCCAAGTATGCGCTGGACGACACCGACGCCGTCCGCAGCAAGCTGCTGCACCGCCGGATCGACGTGGACTTCAACGGCTGGTGGATGTGCATGATCCCCCGGCAGGTGGCCGAGGAGCTCGGGCAGCCGCTGCCGCTGTTCATCAAGTGGGACGACGTCGAGTACGGCTTGCGCGCCGCCGAACACGGCTACCGCACGGTCACCCTTCCCGGCGCGGCGATCTGGCACATGGCGTGGAGCGACAAGGACGACGCCATCGACTGGCAGGCCTACTTCCACCTGCGCAACCGGCTGGTGGTGTCGGCAATCCACTGGGATGGCGATGCGCGGGGGCTGCTGGCCAGCCACCTCAAGGCCACCTTCAAACACCTTCTGTGCCTTGAATATTCGACCGTCGCCATCCAGAACCGGGCCATGGAGGACTTCCTGGCCGGCCCGGAGCACATCTTCTCCATCCTGGAATCGGCCCTACCCGACATCCGCAAGATGCGCCAGGAGTACCCCGACGCCGTCGTCGTGGGCGGTGCCACCGAACTACCGCCGGCCTCGGATCTGCGGCGCAAGAAGATCGGCATCCCGGTCTCCAAGCCGGCGATCGCGGTGAACCTGGCCCGCGGCGTCGTCCACCAACTGCGCCAGCACGATCCGCAAACCCACATCCAGCCGCAGATCAACGTGGCCACCCAGGATGCCCGCTGGTTCTCCATGTGCCGGGTCGACGGGGTCACCGTCACGACCGCTGACGGGCGTGGTGTGGTGTACCGGCAGCGGGACCGCGCCAAGATGTTCGCGTTGCTCCGTGCCTCGCTGCGCCAGCAGTTGCGAGTGGTCCGTCAGTTCGACCGGATGCGCAAGGTCTATCGTGAGGCGCTGCCGGTGCTGACCAGCACCCAGAAGTGGGAGACGGTGTTGCTGACAGAGTCGGCGGAGAAAAACTGACATGACCGATGCCCCGCGCGGCGAAGACGCCGTGTTGGTCGCCGTGCAGTCTGCCCTGGCCACCAGGCCCGGCGTGCTGAGCGGCGCACGTGCGTTGTCGCATTTCGGCGAGCACAGTCTGGGTTGGCTCGCGCTCGCGGCCGGGGGTGCGCTGGCCCAGCCGGCCAAGCGCAGGTCATGGATCGCCGTGGGCGTCGGCGCCTTTGTCGCCCATGCCGCGGCGGTACTGATCAAGCGGGTGGTGCGCCGTGAGCGGCCACATCACCCCGATGTCGCCGTGAACGTCGGGACGCCGAGCCGGCTGAGTTTCCCCTCGGCACATGCCACCTCGACCACCGCGGCGGCGGTCCTGCTGGCCCGGACCACCGGTCTGCCGGTGCGCGCGGTGCTCGTGGTGCCCATGGCGCTGTCCCGTCTGGTGCTGGGCGTGCACTATCCCACCGATGTGCTGACCGGCGTGGCCGTCGGGGCAGCCGTGGGTTCGGTGGTCGGAAGAACTGCCGGTGTCGGGCCGAAGGAGACCGTGGCCAAATGAGTGAGGAAGTGTTGCCGGAGGTCGGCCCGCCGAAGAATCTGGCCGCCGGGCTGATCAAGGCCGTCCGTCCGCGCCAGTGGATCAAGAACCTGCTCGTCCTGGCCGCGCCGTTGGCCGCGGTCGGCAGCGGCATCCAATACGACTACGGCGACCTCGCCTACAAGGTGTCGATCGCGTTCGTGGTGTTCTGCCTGGCCGCGTCGTCGATCTATCTGATCAACGATGCCCGCGACGTCGAGGCCGACCGCGCCCATCCGACGAAGCGGTTCCGGCCGATCGCCGCCGGTGTGGTGCCGGAGTGGATGGCCTACGTGCTGGCCGTCGTTCTCGCGGTGGCCTCGCTGGGCATCTCGTGGCTGCTGACCCCGGCGCTGGCGCTGGTGATGGCGGTGTACATCGCCATCCAGCTCGCGTACTGCTTCGGGCTCAAGCACCAGGCCGTGCTCGACATCTGCATCGTGTCCTCGGGCTTCCTGATCCGCGCCATCGCCGGTGGTGTGGCTGCCGATATCCCACTGTCGCAATGGTTCCTGCTGGTGATGGCCTTCGGCTCGCTGTTCATGGCGGCGGGCAAGCGGTACGCCGAACTGCAGTTGGCCGAGCGCACCGGGGCCAAGATCCGCAAGTCGCTGGAGAGCTACACCAACACCTATCTACGGTTCGTCTGGACACTGTCGGCCACTGCGATGGTGCTCTGCTACGGCCTGTGGGCGTTCGGGCGCGACAGTGCCAACGACGCCTTGGGCCTCGACGGCCAGGACGCGTCGTGGTACGCGATCACGATGGTTCCGTTCACCGTCGCGATCCTGCGCTATGCGGTTGACATCGACGGTGGCATCGCCGGTGAGCCTGAGGAGATTGCGCTGAAAGACCGAGTGCTGCAGATCCTGTTCCTGGCCTGGATCGGAACCATCGGTGCAGCCATCTACTTCAGCTGACCGGATTACGTTGCGCCGCTTGGCAGGCGGCGTGGGTGCACGGTTGGCGCGGTGGCCGGTGTTTCCCTACGACGTCTCGGTGCGGGTCAGCCTGTGGGTGAGCGTGGTCGTGGTGGCCGGGCTGTTCGGCTGGGGTGCCTGGCAGCGCCGATGGATCGCCGACGACGGCCTGATCGTGCTGCGGACGGTGCGAAACCTGCTCGCGGGCAACGGCCCCGTCTTCAATGCGGGTGAACGGATCGAGGCCAACACCTCCACCGTGTGGACCTACCTGATGGCGCTGGGCGCATGGCTTGGCGGCTCGGTCCAGATGGAGTACGTGGCGCTGGCCCTTGCGTTGACGCTGAGCGTGCTCGGCGTCGTTCTGGCGATGCTCGGCACCGGCCGGTTGTACGCCCCGAGCCTGCAGGGCCGCCGGGCACTGCTGCTGCCCGCCGGCGCGCTGGTCTACATCGCCGTCCCGCCGGCCCGCGACTTCGCCACCTCAGGGCTCGAAAACGGTTTGGTCCTGGCCTATCTGGGTCTGCTGTGGTGGATGCTGGTGTGCTGGTCGCAAGCTCTGCGTGCGGCTCCGGCAACGAGGCGCGGGGTAGCCGCCGGTGCACCGAACCCGGTGTCCAGCAAGTACTTCGAGGGTGTGTTGGCCGCCCTGGCCGGGCTGAGCGTGCTGATCCGCCCCGAGCTGGCGTTGATCGGCGGCGGCGCACTGGTCATGATGCTGATCGCGGCGCGCGGCCGGCGGCGCCGGGTCCTGATCGTGGTGGCCGGTGGGCTGCTGCCGGTCGCCTATCAGATCTTCCGGATGGGTTACTACGGGCTGTTGGTGCCGGGTACCGCGGTGGCCAAGGACGCCTCTGGATCGAAGTGGTCCCAGGGCCTGACCTATCTGACCAATTTCAACCATCCGTACCTGCTGTGGGTGCCGGTGCTGCTGCTGGCCGCGCTCGGTGCGGTTCTGCTGACCACGAGGACCCGGCCGTGGTGGGTGCGTCATCAGGTGCCCCGCGGTTACGGCTGGCTGGCACGCACCGTCCAAAGTCCTGCCGCGGTAGTGCTTTTCATGTTCGTCAGCGGGTTGCTGCAGGGCATCTACTGGGTGCGGCAGGGCGGTGACTTCATGCACGGCCGGGTGTTGCTGACCCCGCTGTTCTGCCTGCTGATGCCCGTCGCGGTCATTCCGGTCGTGCTGCCCGACGGCACCAGGTTCACCCGGGAGACGGGTTACCTGCTGGCCGCGGCCACCAGCGTGTTGTGGGCCTCGGTGGTGGGCTGGTCGATCTGGGCCGCCAACTCGCCGGGCCTCGGTGCCGACGGTACCCGCGTCACCTACACCGGCATCGTCGACGAGCGTCGGTTCTACTCGCAGGCCACGGGCCATGCGCACCCGCTGACCGCCGCCGACTACCTGGACTATCCGCGCATGCGTGCGGTGCTGACCGCGATCAACAACACCCCCGACGGGGCGCTGCTGTTGCCGTCGGGCAACTACGACCAGTGGGACGTCGTCCCCGCCTATCCGCCGCCGCCCGATCTCACCCCGGAGGCCCGTCGGGCGCTGGAAACCCCGCACACCGTGTTCTTCACCAACATGGGCATGCTGGGCATGAACGTCGGGCTCGACGTACGGGTCATCGACCAGATCGGTCTGACGAATCCGCTGGCGATGCACACGCAGAGGCTGACCGACGGCCGCATCGGCCACGACAAGAATCTGTTCCCGGACTGGGCCGTCGCCGAAGGACCGTTCCTCAAGACCAGGCAGTACATCCCGCCCTACCTGGACGAGGATTGGATCTCGCAGGCACAGGCGGCGCTGGACTGCCCGGCCACCGAGTCGATGCTGAACTCGGTGCGCGGGGAGATGAGCCCGCGGCGGTTCCTGTCCAACCTGGCGCACGCGTACGGGTTCACCAAGTACCGGATCGACCGGGTGCCGCTCTATGACTTGAAGCGATGCGGCCTACCGGTCCCCGAACCGAAGAACCCGCCGTACACGGGAATGCCCGCCACCGGACCGTGACGGGGGCGGGATCGTAGGACTGAATTCTGTGTATTCGGTAACGCCCGGCCGGGTGGCGCCGATACCCAGACGAGCCCGCATGATCGATCTTGAACGGACGGTATGAGAAACCGATGCTGACCTCTGGTGTCTGTACCTGTGAACGGGAGACGTTCCTCACACCGGAGCACCCGGCGTATCGGACCGACACCAAGCAGGTCTGGGCGACCGGAAACGCTGTAGTGGGGTGGGCGAATTGCGTGCCGGGCGACGGTGCCCGGCCGTACCGGGCGGCTCGTTCGAAGGCCCCGAAACCAGACCTGATCGCGACCGTGAACGGCTGAGGGAGCGATCAGGGACGACAACTGCTGAAGAGAAGCATCACGCATTCGTGTGGTTGACTACACGGGCACGTGAGCCGCTTACGTCGGTCCTGACATCGATGTGCGGAATACGAAGAAAAGATTCAGATAGGGAGCGGTATGAAGTTCGTTGGGAAGATGCGCGGCTTGTCGCGCCGGCTGACGGTCGCGGTTGCGGCGGCGGCCGTGCTGCCTGGCCTGGTGGGCGTCGTGGGCGGCTCGGCGACCGCTGGAGCTTGGTCTCGACCCGGCCTGCCGGTCGAGTATCTCGAAGTTCCGTCGGCAGCGATGGGACGTGACATCAAGGTCGAGTTCCAGAGCGGTGGCGCGGGTGCACCTGCGCTCTATCTGCTCGACGGCATGCGTGCTCGTGAGGATCAGAACGGTTGGGACATCGAACTGCCTACGTTCGAGTGGTTCCTGAACTCGGGCATCTCGGTCGTGATGCCGGTCGGCGGTCAGTCCAGCTTCTACAGCGACTGGTACAAGCCGGCCTGTGGCAGCAAGGACGGCGGCTGCAAGACCTACAAGTGGGAGACCTTCCTGACCCAGGAGCTCCCCTCATGGCTGGCGGCCAACAAGGACGTGAAGTCGACCGGTAGCGCTGTGGTCGGTCTGTCGATGGCCGGTTCGTCGGCGCTGATGTTGTCGGCTCGCCACCCGGATCAGTTCATCTACGCGTCCTCGCTGTCGGGCACCTTGAACCCGTCTGAGGGCTGGTGGCCGATGCTGATCGGTGTCTCGATGGGTGACGCCGGTGGCTACAAGGCCGACGACATGTGGGGCAAGACGGGCGATCCGGACAACGCCTGGAAGGCCAACGACCCGACCGAGAACGTCGCGACACTGGCCAACAACGGCACTCGCCTCTGGGTCTACTGCGGTAACGGCAAGCCCGGCGAGCTGGGTGGCGCTGACATGCCCGCCAAGTTCCTGGAGGGCTTCGTGTGCCGCACCAACTCCACGTTCCAGGAGAAGTACATCGCGGCCGGTGGCAAGAACGCGGTGTTCAACTTCCCGCAGAGCGGTACGCACAACTGGGCCTACTGGGGCCAGCAGCTGCAGGCCATGAAGCCTGATCTGCAGCGGGTTCTGGGCGCCACCCCGACCGCCTGATCCGGCGGTAGGTAGCGACCTAACACGTACGACGCCTGACGGCGGCGACCCCCGACGGGGTCGCCGCCGTCAGCCGTTTCCGGGTCCTGTCACGGTCGGGCGTTTGACGCCCCGGCTGTGAGGTCGATGTGGTTCACTACAACGCGGGTGTGTGCGGTGGGCCCAGATGTGTAGTGCGCAGTCGAGTCCGGCAGGCAGCAGGAGAGGTTGATGATGAGACGTGCGTTGAGTCTGATGCGGACGATGCTGCTGGCCCTGCTGGCCCCAGTGCTCGGCACTGCCCTCTGGGCCGTGTCCGCGACGACGGGCGCGCCGGCCCGGGCCGAGGGTGTCGAGTATCTGATGGTCCCGTCGGCGGCGATGGGCCGCGACATCCCGGTGGCGTTCCAGGGCGGTGGCCCGCATGCGGTGTTTCTGCTCGACGCGTTCAACGCGGCCCCTGACGTGAGCAACTGGGTCAACGCCGGTCACGCGATGAGCACCCTGGCCGGTCGCGGAGTGTCGGTGGCCGCGCCGGCCGGTGGAGCGTTCAGCCTGTACACCAACTGGGAGCAGGACGGCAGCAAGCAGTGGGAGACCTTCCTGTCCGCCGAGCTGCCGGACTGGCTGGCCGCCAACAAGGGTCTGGCCCCGGGCGGGCACGGAGTCGTCGGAGCCTCACAGGGCGGCACCGCCGCGCTGACGCTGGCCGCGTTCCACCCCGACCGGTTCCGCTTCGCCGGATCCCTGTCGGGCTTCCTGACCCCGTCGGCCACCACTCTCAACGGCGCGATCACCGCGGGCATGGCGCAGTTCGGCGGCGTGGACAGCTATGGCATGTGGGGTGCCCCACAGCTGGGCCGCTGGAAGTGGCATGACCCCGACGTGCACGTGCAGTTGCTGGCTGACGCCAACACCCGGCTGTGGGTGTACAGCCCGGCCGTGCTCACATGCAGTGACCCCGCTGCGATGATCGGTGTCTGCGATCTGGCGCAGGGCAGCAACAGGTCCTTCTACCAGCACTACCGCTCCGTCGGCGGCAGCAACGGGCACTTCGACATGCCGGCCGGTGGCCAGCATGACTGGGGTAGCTGGGCTCCGCAGCTGGCGCAGATGTCGGGCGAACTGGTCGCGACCATCAAGTAAGCCGTCCGGGCGGCCGCCGTGGTGACCAGAATCAGCTGCGCCGGGACACTTTTCACCAGCCGGTACGGTGGAAGCGTGCAGCACACGGTACGGTCGGCCACCCTGGTGGTAGCGGTGTCCGCTGCGTCGTTGCTGACGGCATGCGATGCGAGCGGTGACATCATGGCGCCGCTGGCCCTGCCGACGTCACAGGTCAACGGTGCGCAGCCGCAGGCGGTGTCCGCGGAGCCTCTCCCACGCCGCTCCGGTGAGCTGGCCATCACGTCGCAGCAGCACACGTATCTCGATGAGCTCAAGGCCGCGGGGATCAGCCCGTCCAGTGAGCTGCTGGCGCTGTCGATCGGGTCGTATGTGTGCCAGGCCCACGCCGCCAAGCTGAACGACCAGGCCGTGCGGGATTTCGTCCTGCCGCTGGTGCGCAGCGACGTCCGGGCCGCCCACACCGCGGAAAGCCCGACCTCCGGCGAGATCGACGCCGCCGCCACCGATTACATCCGTATCGCCACCGAACATCTCTGCTGACAAGCAGATCACCGCACCGCACGCGAGGAGCCCGAGTAACCCATGGCAAAAAATGCCGGCCGCCGGAAGCGGCACCGCATCCTGGCCCTGATCGCCGCCGCGGCCATGGCACTCGTGGTGGTGCTGGTGGTGACGATCGTGGTGATCGTGATGCGTCGTCCCGAAACCCCGTCGGCACCGCCGTCGGCCCAGCCTCCGGCCGGGGTGCCGGGCCCGTCGGGGACGCGTAAGCCGCGCCCGGAGTTCCAGTCCGCCGACTGTCCCGACGTGATGTTGCTCTCGATCCCCGGTACCTGGGAGTCCTCGCCGCAGGACGACCCGATCAACCCGACACAGTTCCCGCTGTCGCTGATGACGAATGTCAGCCGGCCGATGGCCGAGCAGTTCGGGACAGACCGCCTCGAGGTCTACACGGTGCCCTACACCGCGCAGTTCCATAACCCGTTCTCCGCCGACAAGCAGATGTCCTACAACGACAGCCGTGCGGAGGGGAAGCGCACCGCGGTCAAGGCGCTCACCGACATGAACGACCGGTGCCCGCTCACCAGCTATGTGATCGCCGGCTTCTCGCAGGGCGCGGTGATCGGCGGGGACCTGGCCAGCGACATCGGCAACGGCCGTGGCCCGGTGGACGAGGACCTGGTGCTGGGCGTGACGTTGATCGCCGACGGCCGCCGCGAGCTCGGTGTCGGGCAGGACATCGGCCCCAACCCGCCCGGACAGGGTGCCGAGATCACGCTGCACGAGTTGCCGGTGCTGTCCGAGATGGGCCTGACCATGACGGGTCCGCGGCAGGGCGGCTTCGGGGCGCTGAACGACCGGACGAATCAGATCTGCGGAAAGGGCGATCTGATCTGCTCGGCGCCGGAGGAGGCGTTCTCGATCTTCAATCTGCCCAAGACCCTGGAGACGCTGACCGGCAGCGCGGCCGGTCCGGTGCACGCCTTGTACAACACCCCGCAGTTCTGGGTGGAGAATGGACAAACCGCCACGCAGTGGGCGCTGAGCTGGGCCAAAGACCTGGTGGACAACGCGCCGCATCCAAAGCACGGGTAGCCGGGACGGGCCGGAGGCGTCAATCGTGCGTCGGATTTGGCCAGCACCGTCACAGTCCCTTAACATTAAGAGAAAAATAAGAGCTTCTTGCGCGAGTAGTGGGTTGGATAGAGCCGTCAGCTGATTCGTGGCATGGATCTGCGGGCCCGGTACGATCTTCGGGTTTGGGACGTATCGGCCGCCGAGTGGCTGCGACGCACCGGCAGTGACGTGCGACAACGCGACGAGTACGGCTCTGACAGGAGATTTAAATGCCGTTCATCAATCCGTTCATCAAGGACGGTCAGATCAAGTTCCCTGACGGCGCCAGCATCGTCGAGCACGTCGAGCGCTGGGCCAGGGTCCGTGCTGACAAGCTGGCATACCGCTTCCTGGACTTCTCGACCGAACGTGACGGTGTCGCCCGCGACCTGACCTGGTCCCAGTTCAGCGCCCGGAACAAGGCGGTGGCTGCCCGGCTTCAGCAGGTCACCCAACCCGGTGACCGTGTTGCCATTCTGTGCCCGCAGAACCTCGACTACCTCGTCGCCTTCTTCGGCGCGCTCTACGCCGGCCGCGTCGCGGTGCCCCTGTTCGACCCGTCCGAGCCCGGACACGTCGGCCGCCTGCACGCGGTGCTGGACGACTGCCACCCGTCGGCGATCCTGACCACCACCGATGCCGCCGAGGGCGTCCGCAAGTTCTTCCGCAGCCGGCCGGCCAACCAGCGTCCCCGCGTCATCGCGGTGGACGCGGTGCCCGACGACGTCGCCGCCACCTGGGTCCACTTCAAGGATGTCGACGAGTCCACCATCGCCTACCTCCAGTACACCTCCGGATCGACCCGGATCCCGACCGGTGTGCAGATCACCCACCTGAACATGGCCACCAACGTGGTGCAGATCGTCGAGGCGCTCGAAGGTGAGGAGGGCGACCGCGGCCTGTCCTGGCTGCCGTTCTTCCACGACATGGGTCTGGTCACCGGGTTGATCGCCCCGATGATCGGCCACTACTTCACCTTCATGACCCCGGCCGCCTTCGTGCGCCGGCCCGAGCGCTGGATCCGGGAGATGGCCCGCAAGGAAGGCGACACCGGTGGCGTCATCTCGGTGGCCCCGAACTTCGCGTTCGACCACGCCGCGGCCCGCGGCGTCCCCAAGGATGGCGCGCCGCTCGACCTGTCCAATGTGAAGGCCGTGCTCAACGGCAGTGAGCCGATCTCGGCGGCGACCGTGCGCCGGTTCAACGAGGCGTTCAGCCCGTTCGGCTTCCCGGCCAAGGCCATCAAACCGTCCTACGGCCTGGCCGAGGCAACGTTGATGGTATCGACCACCCCGGCTGCCGAAGAGCCGAAGATCATCTCCGTCGACCGCGACGAGCTCAACAGCGGCCGCATCGTCGAGGTGGATGGCGATTCGATCAAGGCGGTTGCCCAGGCCTCGGCCGGCAGGGTCGGCGTCTCCGAGTGGGCCGTCATCGTGGACGCCGAGAGCGCGACCGAGCTGCCCGACGGACAGGTCGGCGAGATCTGGATGAGCGGCCAGAACATGGGCACCGGGTACTGGGGTAAGCCCGAAGAGACGATCGAGGTTTTCCAGAACACCCTCAAATCACGGACCAGCCCGTCACACGCCGAGGGTGCTGCAGACGACGCCACCTGGGTCCGCACCGGCGATTACGGCGCCTTCTACGACGGTGACCTCTACATCACCGGCCGCGTAAAGGACCTGGTCATCATCGACGGCCGTAACCACTACCCGCAGGACCTGGAGTACTCGGCGCAGGAAGCCAGCAAGGCGCTGCGTACCGGCTACGTGGCGGCCTTCTCGGTGCCGGCCAACCAGCTGCCCGACGAGGTGTTCGAGAACGCGCACGCGGGGCTGCACCGCGACGACGATGACAGCTCCGAGCAGCTGGTCATCGTCGCCGAGCGTGCCCCCGGCTCCCACAAGCTCGAAGTCGGCCCGATCACCGATGACATCCGCGCGGCTATCGCCGTGCGGCACGGTGTGACGGTGCGCGATGTGCTGCTGACCGCGGCCGGAGCGATCCCGCGTACCTCCAGCGGCAAGATCGGCCGCCGGGCCTGCCGCTCGGCCTACCTGGACGGCTCGCTGCGCAGCGGGAAGATCGCCAACGCGTTCCCCGACGAGACGGACTGACCGAACCCCCCACCGCTACGACGCCGACCAGCGCTCGTTCTGATGCAAGGTGACCTGAAATATGGATGAAGCACAAAGCAATTCGAATCTTCCAGAAGGCACCGAGCCTGCCGCGGCGCCGGCGGTGCGCCCCGACCTGACTGTCGCGGAGATGCGTGAGTGGCTGCGCAAGGCGGTGGCCACCGCCACGAGTCAGTCGCCCGACACGATCGACGAGACCACTCCGCTGATCGAGCTGGGGCTGTCCTCGCGTGACGCGGTGGCCATGGCCAGCGACATCGAGGACCTCACCGGTGTGACGCTGACGGCCACGGTGCTCTTCCGGCACCCGACCATCGAGTCGCTGGCCACGGTGATCATCGAGGGTGAGCCCGAGCCCGAGGACACCGGTGACGAGGACTGGACGCGTGCCTCCGATGTCGAGGACATCGCGATTGTCGGCGTCGCAACCCGCTTCCCGGGGGACATGAACTCCCCGGACGAGATGTGGGAGGCGCTGCTGGAGGGCCGCGACGCCATCACGGACCTGCCCGAGGGCCGCTGGGAAGAGTTCCTCGCCGAGCCGCGGATCGCCGAACGCGTCGGCAAGGCCAGCATTCGCGGCGGCTACCTCTCGGACATCAAGGGTTTCGACTCCGAGTTCTTCGCGCTGTCGAAGATGGAGGCCGACAACATCGATCCGCAACAGCGGATGGCGCTCGAACTGACCTGGCAGGCCCTCGAGCATGCCCGTATCCCGGCGTCGAGCCTGCGCGGCACCAATGTCGCTGTGTACGTGGGTAGTTCCAACAACGACTACCAGTTCCTGGCCCTGATGGACCCGACGACCGCGCACCCGTATGCGATCACCGGTACCGCCACCTCGATCATCGCCAACCGGGTGTCCTACTTCTACGATTTCCGCGGGCCGTCGGTATCCGTCGACACCGCGTGCTCCAGCTCGCTGGTCGCCGCGCACCAGGGTGTGCAGGCGCTGCGCTCCGGCGAGGCCGATGTCGCCATCGTGGGCGGGGTCAATGCGATGATCACCCCGATCGTCACCATCGGTTTCGACGAGGTCGGCGGAGTGCTGGCCCCGGACGGCCGGATCAAGTCGTTCTCCTCCGACGCCAACGGATATGCCCGTTCCGAGGGCGGCGGCATGCTGGTGTTCAAGCGGGTATCCGATGCCCGCCGCGACGGAGACACCATCCTCGCCGTCATCGCCGGCAGTGCGGTCAACCATGACGGCCGGTCCAACGGCATGCTCGCACCCAACCCGGATGCGCAGGAGGATGTGCTGCGCAAGGCCTACCGGGACGCCGGGATCAACCCGCGCGACGTCGACTACATCGAGGCGCACGGCACCGGCACCATCCTGGGCGACCCGATCGAGGCCGACGCACTGGGCCGGGTGGTCGGCCGCGGTCGCGACGCCGACAAGCCAGCTCTGCTGGGTGCGGTGAAATCCAATGTGGGACACCTGGAGTCGGCTGCCGGCGCGGCCAGCCTGGCGAAGATGACCCTGTCGCTGCAGCGCGACAAGCTGCCCCCGTCGATCAACTACGCGGGCCCCAACCCGTACATCGACTTCGACAAGGAACACCTCAAGGTCAACGACACCGTCTCGGAGTGGCCGCGCTACAGCGGGCACGCCATCACCGGTGTCTCGGGCTTCGGCTTCGGTGGGGCCAATGCGCACCTGGTGCTGCGCGAGGTCTTGCCGTCGGATCTGGTCGAGCCGCAGCCGGAACCCGAAGTCGAGGACAAGCCGGCCGCCGACGAAGCGAACGCCGCCCTTGTCGGTGGTGTGCGGATGGACGAGTACGGCGAGTTTGTTCACGATGAGCCTTCTGAATACCCGGCCTACGAAGAGGCGAGCCTGGAGCTGCCCGGCCTGACCGACGAGGCGCTGCGCCTGATCGAGGCGGCCCGTGCGGAGTTGGCGGCGGCAGAAGCTGCTGAGCCCACCAAGAAGGTTGTCCCGCTTGCTGTCTCGGCGTTCCTGAGCTCACGCAAGAAGGTCGCCGCGGCGGAGCTGGCGGACTGGATCGACAGCGAAGAGGGTCGCGCGTCGTCGCTCGAGTCCATCGGACGCTCGCTGTCGCGCCGCAACCACGGCCGTTCCCGCGCCGTGGTGCTGGCCCATGACCACGACGAGGCGATCAAGGGCCTGCGGGCGATCGCCGATGGCAAGCAGCATCCGACGGTGATCTCGGCCGACGGCCCGGTGACCAACGGCCCGGTGTGGGTGCTCGCCGGTTTCGGTGCGCAGCACCGCAAGATGGGCAAGAGCCTGTACCTGCGGGAGCCGGTCTTCGCCGAGTGGATCAACAAGGTCGACGCTCACATCCAGGATGAGCGCGGGTACTCGATCGTCGAACTTATTCTCGATGACGCGATCGACTACACCAACGACACCTGCGAATACCCCATCGAAGTGGTCCAGACGGTGATCTTCGCCATCCAGATCGCGCTCGGGGAGTTCCTCAAGGCTCACGGAGCGAAACCCGGTGCGGTGGTGGGACAGTCGCTCGGTGAAGCGGCCGCCGCCTACTTCGCCGGCGGCCTGTCACTGGCCGACGCCACCAGGACCATCTGCTCGCGCGCGCACCTGATGGGTGAGGGCGAGGCGATGCTGTTCGGCGAGTACATCCGGTTGATGGCGTTGGTCGAGTACTCCGCCGACGAGATCAAGACCGTCTTCGCGGACTATCCGGGCCTCGAGGTGTGTGTCTACGCCGCCCCGACCCAGACCGTCATCGGGGGCCCGCCGGAGCAGATCGAGGCGATCATCGCCCGTGCCGAATCCGAGGGCAAGTTCGCGCGCAAGCTCCAGACCAAGGGCGCCAGCCACACCCAGCAGATGGATCCGCTGATCGGTGAGCTTTCCGCCGAAATCCAAGGCATCGAAGCGCATCCGCTGACCACCGGTTACTTCTCGACCGTGCACGAGGGCAAGTTCATCCGGGCCGGCGCCGAGCCGATCCACGATGTGGACTACTGGAAGAAGGGGCTGCGCCACAGCGTCTACTTCACCCACGGCATCCGCAATGCGGTGGACAACGGCCACACCACCTTCCTGGAGTTGGCGCCGAACCCGGTGGCACTCATGCAGGTTGGATTGACGACGGCTTCGGCCGGGCTCCACGATGCGCAGCTGATCGCAACCCTGGCCCGCAAGCAGGACGAGGTCGAGTCGATGGTCACGGCCATGGCTCACTTGTTCGTGCACGGCCACAGCCTGGATTTCCGGACTCTGTTCCCGCGCAAGTCCAGCGGGCTGGCCGGCGCCCTGGACTTCGCCAACATCCCGCCCACCCGGTTCAAGCGCAAGCAGCACTGGCTGGAAGCAACGTTCACCGCGGACAGTTCGGCGGTGATGCCCGGCAACCACGTCGCGACACCGGACGGCAAGCATGTTTGGGAGTTCGTGTCGAAGGGCGCCGCTGACCTCGCCGCGCTGGTGAGAGCGGCTGCCGCGCAGGTGCTTCCGGATGCCAAGCTGACCGCCTCCGAGCAGCGTGCGGTGCCCGCCGAGGGCTCGCGTCTGGTCACCACGCTGACCCGGCACCCGGGCGGTGCCTCCGTGCAGGTGCACGCCCGGATCGAGGAGTCTTTCACCCTGGTCTACGACGCGATCGTGACCCGCGGCGGCGCCGCGGCCGCGCTGCCGACCGCGGTGGGCGCCGGCGTTGTCGCCGAGCAGGTTTCGGCCGCGCCGGCCGTGGCCGAACCCGAGGCCCAGGATGATGCCGAGATATTGCAGGACAACCTGACCAGGGGCGCCAATCTCGGTGCGGGCTTTGCCAAGTGGTCACCGGATTCGGGCGAGACCATCGCACAGCGACTCGGCACCATCGTCGGCGGCGCCATGGGCTACGAGCCAGAGGACCTGCCGTGGGAGGTGCCGCTGATCGAGCTGGGCCTGGATTCCCTGATGGCGGTGCGGATCAAGAACCGGGTCGAGTACGACTTCGACCTGCCGCCGATTCAGCTGACCGCAGTGCGCGACGCCAACCTGTACAACGTCGAGGAGCTCATCAAGTACGCGATCGAGCACCGCGACGAGGTCGATCAGATCGCCGAGTCCCAGAAGGGCAAGACGGCCGAGGAGATCGCCGCGGAGCAGTCCGAACTGCTGGGCGGTGCCTCCACGGTCGCCGAGCTTGAGGCCAAGCTGGCCGAGACCGGACACCCAGTGGCGGAGAACGACTCCGAGGACAGCGCTGACGCTCCCGAAGCAAGTGGAATCCCGGCTGATCTTCCGGTTCCACCGGCGCCTTCGGACCCGTCGGGACCTGCCGTCCCCGCCCCGCCGAGTGATCCGTCCGGACCCGGCAAGGCCACCGCGGCTGCGGCGGCTGCCAAAGTACTGACCCAGGAGGCGGTCACCGAGGCATTGGGCGCCGACGTGCCCCCGCGTGACGCGGCCGAGCGGGTCACATTCGCCACCTGGGCGATCGTCACCGGCAAGTCGCCGAGCGGCATCTTCAACGAGCTGCCCTTCGTCGATGTCGAGACCGCGACGAAGCTCTCCGAGCGGCTCTCCGAGCGTGCCGAGGGCACCGTCACGGTTGAGCAGGTGCGTTCGGCCAAGACCATCGAAGAGCTGTCCACGATCGTGCGCGATCAGCTCGAAGAGGGTGTGGTGGACGGATTCGTCCGCACCCTGCGGCCTGGCAAAGAAGGCTCCTCGCACGTGCCGCTGTTCGTGTTTCACCCGGCCGGCGGATCGACCGTCGTCTACGAGCCGTTGATGAAGCGGCTGCCCGCCGACACCCCGGTGTACGGCATCGAACGGGTCGAGGGTGCCATCGAGGAGCGCGCGGCCGAGTACGTGCCCAAGCTCCTGGAGATGCACAAGGGCCCGTTCATCCTGGCCGGCTGGTCGCTGGGCGGGGCACTGGCCTACGCGTGTGCGATCGGGCTGAAGCGCGCAGGCGCCGATGTCCGGTTCGTCGGCCTGATCGACCTCGCGCTTCCCGGGGAGCCGATCGACCAGAGCAAGGAGGGTATGCGGGCCCGTTGGGATCGTTACGCCCTGTTCGCCCAACGCACCTTCAACGTCGAGATTCCGGCGATCCCGTACGAGGAGCTGGAGCAGCTCGACGACGAGGGCCAGGTGAAGTTTGTCCTGGACGCGATCAAGGACAGCGGTGTGCAGATCCCGGGCGGGATCATCGAGCATCAGCGCACGTCGTACCTGGACCAGCGCGCCCTGGCCACCATCGAGGTCCAGCCGTACGACGGCCACGTGACCCTGTACCTGGCCGACCGCTACCACGATGACGCCATCGTGTTCGAGCCCGCGTACGCGACCCGCAAGCCCGACGGTGGCTGGGGCGAGTACGTCAAGGATCTCGAGGTGGTGCCCATCGGGGGTGAGCACATTCAGGCCATCGATGAGCCGTACATTGCCAAGGTCGGTGCTCACATGAGCGAGGCGATCAACCGTATCGAAGCGGAGAGCGAGAGCAAGTGACCAACAAGACCACGGCCGAACTGCTGGCCGAGCTCCGCGAAAAGCTGGAACTGGCCAAGGAACCGGGCGACGCGAAAGCCATTGCGCGGCGGGACAAGAAGGGCATTCCCAGCGCCCGTGCCCGCATCCACGCCCTGGTCGATCCGGGCAGCTTCCTGGAGATCGGCGCGCTGGCCAAGACCCCGGGTGACCCGAACGCGTTGTTCGGCGACGGCGTGGTCACCGGGCACGGCACGATCAACGGCCGCCCGGTCGGTGTGTTCAGCCACGACCAGACGGTGTTCCAGGGTTCGGTCGGTGAGATGTTCGGCCGCAAGGTCGCCAAGCTGATGGAGTGGGTGGCGATGGTCGGCTGCCCGATCATCGGGATCAACGACTCGGCCGGCGCCCGCATCCAGGACGCTGCGACCTCGCTGGCCTGGTACGCCGAGCTGGGCCGCCGCCACGAGATGCTGCGCGGCCTGGTCCCGGAGATCTCCATCATTCTGGGCAAATGCGCGGGCGGCGCGGTCTATTCGCCGATCCAGACGGATCTGCTGGTGGCGGTGCGCGATCAGGGCTACATGTTCATCACCGGTCCCGACGTGATCAAGGACGTCACCGGTGAGGATGTGACGTTCGACGAGCTCGGCGGTGCCGACGTGCAGGCCCAGCGCGGCAACATCCACAAGGTCGTAGAGGATGAGGCCGCGGCGTTCCAGTACGTCCGCGACTACCTTTCGTTCTTGCCCGCCAACCACTTCGACGACGCTCCGATCGTCAACCCGGGCCTTGAGCCCGAGATCACCCCGCACGATCTGGAGCTGGACTCGATCGTGCCGGATGCCGACAACACGGCGTACGACATGCACGAGATCCTGCTGCGGATCTTCGACGACGGTGACGTCTTCGAGATCGCCGAGCAGCGCGGCCCCGCGATGATCACCGCGTTCGCGCGGGTGGACGGCCGTCCGGTCGGCGTGATCGCCAACCAGCCGATGTTCCTGTCCGGAGTGGTGGACACCGATGCCTCCGACAAGGCGGCGAGCTTCATCCGGTTCTGCGACTCCTTCAACCTGCCTTTGGTTTTCGTCGTCGACACCCCCGGCGCCATGCCCGGTGTGGAACAGGAGAAGGACGGCATCATCAAGCGCGGTGGCCGGTTCTTCAACGCCATCGTCGAGGCCGACGTGCCGAAGGTGACCATCGTCGTCCGCAAGGCCTACGGCGGCGGGTACGCGGTGATGGGCTCCAAGCAGCTCTCGGCGGATCTGAACTTCGCCTGGCCGACCGCACGTATCGCGGTGATCGGCGCCGAAGGTGCCGCGCAGCTGTTGGTGAAGCGCTTTCCGGATCCGACCGCACCCGAGGTGCAGAAGATCCGTGCCGACTTCATCGAGGGCTACAACCTGAACCTGGCCACGCCGTGGATCGCGGCCGAGCGCGGTTACATCGACGGCGTGATCCAGCCGCACGAGACCAGGCTGCTTCTCCGCAAGTCCCTGCACCTGTTGCGGGACAAGCAGAACATGCCCAAGGTCCAGCGTAAGCACGGGCTGACCCCGATCTGATCCGGCGCGCGTGAATACCGCGGTCGTCGTCGGTGCCGGGCCCAACGGGCTCGCGGCCGCCATCACTCTCGCCTCGGCGGGGCTGGACGTCACCGTGCTGGAGGCGGCCGGCGAGATCGGCGGCGGGGTGCGTTCCGGTGACGGCATCGTCCCCGGCCTGCTCCACGACCACTGCTCAGCGATCCACCCGATGGCCGTCGGCTCGGCGTTCCTGAACTCCCTCGAGCTCGAACGGCACGGGCTGCGGTGGAAATGGCCCGAGGTCGACTGCGCTCACCCACTCGACGGTGGCGACGCGGGCCTGCTGTACCGCAGTGTCGATGACACCGCTGCGGCGCTCGGCGCGGACGGTGGTCGGTGGCGGGCGGCGTTCGGCGGTCCGTCGGAAAAGTTCGACCTGCTCTCGCAGGACATCATGGGACCGCTGCTTCGGGTGCCCAAGCATCCGTTGGCGCTGGCCCGGTTCGGCGTACCCACGGTGCTGCCGGCCGCGGTGTTCGCCCGGCTGTTCCGCACTCCGCAGGCCCGTGCATTGTTCGGAGGCGTTGCCGCCCATACGTTTCAGCCGCTGCACCGCCCGCTGACCTCGGCGATCGGGATGGGCATCATCACGGCCGGGCACCTGCACGGCTGGCCCGTCGCCGAGGGTGGTTCGCAGGCCATCACCGATGCACTGGCAGCGGTGCTGGCGGAGTCGGGCGTCAAGGTGGAGACCGGTGTCCACGTCACGTCTGCAGCGCAGTTGCCGCCGGCGGACGTCACGATGTTCGACGTCGCTCCGACGGCGGTCGCCGACATCCTGGGCGACCGCCTGCCCAAGCGGGTGGCTCGGGGATTCCGTCGATTCCGATATGGTCCAGGCGCATTCAAGGTGGACTTCGCCATCGACGGCCCGGTGCCGTGGGCCAATCCGGAGGCGGGCCGGGCCGGAACCGTGCACCTCGGCGGCGATTTCGACGAGATCGCCGCGACCGAACGTGACATCCATGCCGGCAGGATGCCGCAGCGACCGTTTGTGCTCGTCGGTCAGCAGTACCTGGCCGACCCGAGCCGATCAGCAGGCGGCATCAACCCGGTGTACTCGTATGCCCATGTGCCCCACGGCTATACCGGCGATGCGACCGAGGCGATCATCGGTCAGTTCGAGCGGTTCGCTCCCGGGTTCCGAGAACGGATCGTGGGGATGGCGGTGCGTTCGACGACGGAGATGTCGGTGTACAACGCCAACTATGTCGGCGGTGACATCTGCACGGGCGCCAAGGACATCCGGCAGTTGGTGTTCGGCCCGCGGATTACACTGCAGCCCTATCGAATCGGTGTTCCAGGCATGTACCTGTGTTCGGCGGCCACCCCACCGGGGCCCGGAGCGCACGGCATGTGCGGCGCCAACGCTGCCGCTGTCGCCCTCGCTGCTCTGCGACGGTGAGTCGGCCGCCTTTGCGGCGGGCTGTTGACGCACATCCTTACTCACAAGCGTGTAATTCGAAAATATGGGCCCTGAAGAGCGGTGACGCGGGGCCTGGTGAAATCCATCCACAAGTTGTCCACAGGGCACCCGTGTTGGCTGGAATCAAGCTGGAATCAAGATTGCAGGCCCGCGATGAAGATCTCGAGCAGCCGGCCCACGGTGGATTCGAAGTCGGTGACCATGGCGTTCCGCCCCCCTGTTTCCGGCGTGGTCCACGCCCAGGCTGTGCCGGTGAAGGCGTGAACGGCGGCAGTCAACGATCTCAGCTGTTCGTCGGACAACGGAAGTGATTGCCGCAGAGCCGCACCCAACCGCTGTTGCGCATCTGCCGCCTGCGTCGCCAGGGCGCGCAGACTATCTGGGCCGAGTCGCCCGATGAGTACGGGTGAGGCGGCGATGAGATCGCACAGCACCGGTCGTGCGGCCAGGGTGTGCGCCAGCGCCGTGGCCGGGCCGGTGGTGGAGAGTTCGCCGGCCAACTCATCGATCCAGGTCAGATGCTCGTCGTACATCACCGCCAACAGCAGCGCCTCGCGTGACCCGAAATACCGCAGGATGCCCGACTTCGCGAGTCCGGCTGATGCGGCCACGTCGCCCAACGTCAATGCGGCCGCGCCGGTGTTCTCGAGGAGCCCGCGCGTTGCGGCCAGCACGTGGGATGACCGGTCCTGACGTTGCGCTTCGCTGCGTGCGCGGGTGAACGGTGGAGCGGATTCTGCCATTTCGCAATAGTAGAACACTGTTCTGTTATTGTCTCGATCGTGTACCGCCACTTCGAATGCACTGTCCGCCGCCGCACCACGGCGTCGCCCCGGACCCTGTTCGCCATCGTGTCCGACGGATCCCGGTGGTCCGAGTGGGCCAAACCGCTGATCCCGTATTCGGCATGGGAGACGCGGGGCCCGGCCGATGACGGTGGGGTCGGGGCGATCCGGGCCGTGGGCACCCGGAAGAAGCCGACCCGCGAGATGACCACCATCCATGAACCCGGCCGCCGGCATGGTTACACCATGCTCACCGACGGCCCGATCCGGGACTACCAGGCCGAGGTGTCTTTCACCGAGGCTCCCGGCGGGACGCAGGTGACGTGGCGGGGTAGATACGAGACCCGCCGGCGGGTGGTCGGATTGGCGTACTGGCTCGTCTTGCGGGTGGTGCTCGGCACGCTGTCCCGCAAGCTGGTCACGGCTGCGGAGCGGGTTACGGCTTGATGCGGATCCGGCCCGGCTTGTAGAGCCCGGAGTGGGTCGCGGTACCGAGTTCGACCTCTGCGGGAACCGCGTCCACGATGGTGTCGAACTTGCGCAGCGAACCCCAGTCCCGGCCCCAGTCCTTGTTCAGGTAGGTGGCCATCACATGCTGGCGCAGCAGCAGATCGCTGATGCCCAGCAGGCCACCGTTGATGCCGTCCTCCCAGGTGTCGGTGTCCTTCATCTTGGCGTTGTAATCCGGGGTGATCCGGAACTTCGGCACCTCGGTGACACCGTTGGCGTGCAGCATCGGTTGCTGGCACGGGAAGGCCAGGCCCACAGCCCAGTCCATCAGCACCGGCTGCTGTGAGCCGATGTACTCCTGCACGGTCTTGACCTCGGGAACCCGGGGCGGGGTGACGGCGATCCAGTCTCCGAGAGACAACGACTTGTCCTCGGCGATGACGCGGACGAACGTCGCGTCGGCGGGGATCTCGCTTCGGTCGAAGCGCAGGTTGCGCCAGGACGGGATGGGCCCCAGGTCGTAGGGCTCGACCCGGCCGGCCGGTACTGCGGCGCCGTCGGGCCCAGGCCGTCCGTACTCCAGCTCGACCGCCTGGCCTTCGGTGCGACCGTTGAAAATGCTGTTGCCGGTGATGGTTCCGGCGGCGGTGACGACGACCAGCGGGTGGGCGGCGTCGGGAGCGGGCAGTTGGTACCAGGCCGAGGCCAGCTTGCTCTCCTGCTGAGCCGCGCCTTCGACGTAGCTGCCGGCCAGCGGCACCCGGGCCGGATCCAGCCCGTAGGGCAAAGGCACCCTGGAACCGTTTATGCCCGTTGTCGTCAATTCGGCGGCCGCATTCCAATCGGCATCGATGCCGGGCATCGGGACGGTGATCCGAATCGCCTCGGCGACAATGTGGTCCGGCACGCCGTTCGGGGTGAACCCGGTGGGTGCGGTGCCGCCCAGCGGCCCCAGCGGGCCGTAGTCTCCCGGTGCCGGGGTGAGGAACCCGTCGTTGGTGTCGGGTTCCACCAGCACGTCGTCGGCAAGGCCGCAGCCACCGGCGAAGGCCCGCAGGTTAGAGGACCCATTGGAGTAGGTGCCCTCCTGGCGCACCACGCCGTAGAGCATCGAACCGACGAACACCACGACCATGAACCCGGCCGCCACCGGCACCGGTGCGGTGGTCAGTGCCCGCGCCAACCGGCCTTCGGCCGATGGTCTCAGGTGCAGCCAGTACGCCCACAGCGCGGCGATGGCGAACAGCGCAAAGAATATGGCGCTCACCGTGATTCCGCCGATGTTGGGCTTGTCGTTGTTGAACGGCACGCCGTAGCTGGACACGTACCACCAGCCATTGGTGGTGGCGAAACACAACGCCAGCACGAACAGCACCGCGGCGGTGAACGCCATGCGGTTACGCGCCGACCGCAGTACCACCGGCCCGGCCAGCACGGTGACCACCGCGGCCATTGCCGCACCGACGGCGGCGAACAGTCCGAAGTGGTGCACCCACTTGGTGGGGGTGAACATCAGGCAGAACATGGTCGCGAAGATGATGCCCATCAGCCGCCACACCGGCCCGCGGGCCACACCGGGAACCCGCTTGCGCCGCAACATGATGAAGAGCGAGGCGAACAGGCTCAGCGCGGTGATGATGAAGCCGAACCGGCGCGACAGCGAGCCGTCCACGGTCGGCAGGATCAGGTAGTAGTACCGCAGGTTCTCGGTGTACCACTCTTGACTCGGCCCGATGGCGGTGCGAATCCTGGTGGCCTCCAGCACTGTTGCCAGCGTCTGGTCGGCGAACACCACGGTCAGGATCACTGTTCCGGCGGCCAGCAGTGGCAGTACCAGCGGCCACACGCCCAGCACGCGGCGGCGGCGCACCAGGATGCGCAGGATGGGGCGCCCACCGGCGAGCAGCGCGGCGACCGCGATCAGACCGGTCGGCTGGATCCCGAGGGTGAACGCCGCCGAGATGATCGCCATGGCGGCCGGAGTCAGGCGTCCGGAGATGATGGCCCGCTCGATCAGCACGTAGGTGATCAGTGCTCCGGTGGCGATCTGGCCCTCGGGGCGCAGGCCGTTGTTGAACGGCATCCAGGCCGCCATCAGCACCAGGCCCGCGGCCCAGAGTGCCGGCTTGGAGGCGATGACCGCGGGTCCGAGGCGGGGCAGCACCTCGCGCGACAGAAGCAGCCAGCAGACCAGGGCACAGATCAGGTCGGGCAGTCGCATCCAGATGCTGGCGTCGCTGACATGGGTCATGAGGGCCAGCAGGTTGTAGAACCAGCCGAAGGGATCCTCCGGGCTGCCGAACCAGCGGAAGTAGTTCGACATGTAGCCGGCGTGGTCGGCCACGCGCGCCATCTGCAGGATGTACCCGTCGTCGGACGAGTTGGCGCCGATCACGTGCCAGCTCAGGAATCCGCCGACCACCACCACGTCGACGGCGCTGAAGGTGCGCCAGCGGGATGGGATCAGGTGGTGCATCCGGCGGCCGTCGAGGCGGTCCAGCCGCCACAGTGCCAGCAGCGCAACCACTGTGGCGGCGATCCCGAGCAGCATCGCCACCAGCTTGAGCGCGGTGGGTTTGGAGGTGAATCGGGTGTCGATCGTGGCTGACAACGAAAGACCTTGCGGCGCGGGTCCGGTCAGCTCGGTGAAGACGCCGACGATCTGGGGCCGCAGGTTCGGATCGGGGAAGCCGGTGCGCAGCTCCTTGCCGTCCGCGCCCGTGAGCCCGACGAACGTGGCGAACGTGCCCTTGTCGTTCGAGGTGATCTCGATGCGGTCGCAGGCGGCGGAACTCGCCTTCTCCCGGGACACGCTGGCGATCACCACGTTGCGGTCGGTGATGTCGACGCGCTTGGCGTTGACGTTGACGAACAACGCGTTGAGGGCGGCCTGCCTGCCCTCCTTGGGTGCGGTGCCCAGCACCATGCCGCCCTCCGGTGGCATGGACCGGATCACCTCGCACGGCACCGACACCGACATGGTGACGGGCGTCTGGGTGATCAGCGGGGCGGTGACATTCTGCAGTTGATCCTGTTGGGGCCAGTTGAGCGTCGCGGTGGTCTGCACCACCGGTAGCAGCGGTGTGGCCACTGCGCACAGGAAGCCGATGAGTCCGGCGATCATCGCCACCCAGCGGGTCACCTGAACGCCCTTGTCAGCGCTGTGTTCGCGCACCGTGGTGCTCATGGCAGGGCCCGGATCGGTCCGGGCCGGCTGAAGCCGAACACTCGTTGGGTTCCTTGATCAATCGTGGCGACGGGCGCCTGGTCGGCCGGCACCACCCGGTCGTATTTCTCGATCGAGCCCCAGTCCCGGTACCAGTCGTCACGCAGATACGTCGGAATGGTCGACGTGCGCAGCAGCGCCTGGATGAAGAGGAAGGGACCACCCTTTTGGGCGGACTGCCACATGTTCGACGACACCACCACTTGCTTGACGTTGGGAAGGATGCGGTACTCCGGCAGCTCGGCCACGCCGAGGTGTTCGGAGAACGGGCGCTGGCACGGGAAATTCGCGGCGGTCGCGATATCCATCATCACCGGGGTCTGCGCGCCGAGGAACTGTTGTGCGGTCTGCAGGGTCGGCACCCGCGGCGGGGTGAACCCGAACCACTGGTCGTCGGAGAGGTTGGGATCGTCGGCGACGATCCGCGC
The DNA here is from genome assembly GCF_055419385.1 of Mycobacterium sp. IDUB_24. NCBI lineage: Bacteria > Bacillati > Actinomycetota > Actinomycetes > Mycobacteriales > Mycobacteriaceae > Mycobacterium > Mycobacterium sp. IDUB_24. The sequence goes on along the minus strand of NZ_JBVAXO010000011.1, from coordinate 20,227 downwards.
CACGTTGGCCTCCGGCGGCGCCCAGGCGAGCGGGAAACGCAGGTTGCGCCAGGCGTATTGGGCGAACACGTCGATGGGTTGCACGGCGTTCAGCGCCTGGAAGCTGCCGTCGGGCCGGTTCACGCCCCACTGCAGTTTCAGCGACTGGCCGTAGTGGAACTCGTGTTCCTCGTCGTAGTACCAGATGGCACCCGCGGCGGCGACGGTCACCAGCGGCCGGTCCGCGGTGCGGGGCGGCAGTTGGTACCAGGCCGAGGTGGCCTTGGCCGCAACCCGTCCCTCTTTTGAGGCGGGCTCGTTGTAGCTGCCCATCACCGGCGTGCGGGCCGGGTCCAGGCCGAACGGCAGGTATACCCGGGAGCCGTTGGCGCCGACGGGTCCGTAGCCGCCCCCGGTGCCCGCGGCGTAGGCGATGCCGACGTTGGGTTTGTTGGGCGAGCCGTCGGAGTTCACCGTGCCGGGGTTGGCGACGACGGGTTTCGGCGGTTCCAGGGTGTCGCTGATTCCGTTGGGGGTGAAGCCAACCGGGTTCTCACCGCCCAGCGGTCCGTACTCGCCGTAGGTCTGGCCTTCCACCGGTTGCAGCATGCCCGCATTGGTGTCGGCCTCGACCAGGACATCGTCGGCCATGGCACAGCTGTCCGATGACAAACCGGAACTCAACGCACGCACGTTGGCCGCCGCGGTGGTGTAGACGGGGTAGCGCTGGACCAACCCCTTGGCCATCGAGCCGACTTCGAGCACCACCATGATGGTCGCGACCACCAGCAGCGGGGTCGACGCCAGCGCCCGGTTGCGCCGGGTGTCTGCCACCTCGGTGTGCCCGGCGTAGTCGATCCGGAAGTGCAGCCAGCCGGCCAGCACCGCGGTGACGATGGCCAGGGCCAGGAAGATGGTGGTCACCGGGAATCCGGCGATCACCGGCTGTCGGTCGAACCAGGGCACGCCGTAGTTGCCGACGTAGAACCAGCCGTTGGTGCCGGAGGTGGCCCAGGCGAGCACGAACAGCAGTGCGGTGACGTAGAGGGCGAGGTTGCGTCGGCTGTGCAGGCCCACCAGGGCGAAGGCGAATGCCGTCACCGCCCCGAGAGCGGCTGCCAGCCCGGCGAAGGCACCGAACTGCACGGCCCACTTGGTCGGGGTGAAGTGCAGCAGCAGCAGGCCGACGGCGGTGGTGCCGATCAGTCGCCAGACCGGGCCGCTGGTCAGCCCGGGTACCCGGCCCTTGCGAAGCAGGACGGTGATCATGCCGAACAGGCACAGCATCATCGCCAGCACCGCGAAGCGCCGGGTCAGGGAGCTGTCGACGGAATCCTCGACGGTCAGGAAGTAGTAGCGCAGGAATTCCTGGTACCAGGAGATGGTCGGCCCGACGGTGTATTTGATCCGGGCCGATTCGGCGACGCTGGCCAGGGTTTGGTCGCGGAACACCACGACGAAGATCAGTGCGGCCGAGCCCGCCAGCGCGGCCAGTGCGGGCAGCGCGATGCGTCGGGCCTTGATGATCTTGATGACGGTGCGTGCGCCGACCAGCAGCGGGGCCAGTGCGATGAGGCCCTGCGGTGCCAAAGTCACGCTGAGCGCCGCAACGATGATCGCCAGGCAGGCCGGCCACAGGCGGTGGGTGGCGATTGTTGTTTCGATGAGGGCCCACACCGCGAGCACGCCGAAGGCGATCAGCGGCTCGGGGCGCAGGCCGTTGTTGAACGGCATCCAGGCGGCCAGGAACACCGCGCCGGCGGTCCACATGGTGACGCGGTTGAGCGCGACGCGGCGGCCGATCCGGGGGAGCACCCAGCGGCTCAGCAGCAACCAGGTGCCGATGCCGGCCAGGGTGGCCGGCAGCCGCATCCACACGCCGGCGGTGCTGATCGCCGCGAAGTGGCCCAGCACCGACTGGTACCAGTCGAACGGGGCCTCGGTGGTGCCGAAGTAGCGGAAGTAGTTGGCGGTGTACCCGGCGTCGGCCGAGACCCGCGCGATGGTCAGGTTGTAGCCGTCATCGGAGGAGATGGCGCCGATGACGTGCCATACGAGCAGGCCGCCGATGACGCCGATGTCGGCGATCCAGGTGGCGAGCGGCACTTTCACGAAGCGCCGCCAGGCGCCGCGCACTCGATGACAGCCGCGGGCCTGAATGTCGCCGCCGGGGCGGCTCCGGCGGTCCAGCACGGCCAGCGCGGCGATCGACGCCACCACACACAGCACGCCGAGCGCCATCACCAGCAGTTTCAGCGGGGTCGGGGAGGTGATGAACCGGGTGTCGATGTCGACGCGGGCGCTCAGCCCGGGCTGGGGCGCCACCTTTAGATCGGTGAACAGGCCGGCGACCTGGGGCTTCTTCTCGACGGCCGCGGTGCCGGTGGCACCGGGGATGCCGACGAAGTCCGCGCCGACGCCGCCGAGGTTGGCCCACAGGTGCAGCGCGTTGCAGCCGCCGGCGTTGATCGCCGCGCGGGGAGCGACGGCGGCCACCGAGTCGCGGAACGCGACCACCACGGTCTCGGAGTTGGCCCGCACGAACAGCCCGTTGCGGCTGGCATCGATGCCTCCGGACGGGATGGTGGAGAACACCAGGCCGCCCTCGGCGGGCAGTGACGCCATCGCCGAGCAGGGAATGGATACGTCGAGGGATTGTGGGGCACCTGACACCAAGGGGGCGGTCACCGAGGTGACGTTGCCTCCGCCGTCGGTGCCCTGCGGCCACAGGATGGTCGCAGTGGTCTGTTTGACGGGCAGTAGCGGCACCAGCGCGCACAGCACCACACCCGCGATGCCCGCGACGATGGCGATCAGGCGTGCGATGCCCACAACACGGTCGGTTGGCTCATCGGAAGGCACGAGGCTCGATGTTATGCGACCCGGATGTGAGCCCCGGGTCACCGTCGCCCTTTTGGTGAGTGTGTGTGCGAACTTCTAATCAAGCAGCCTCGCCCGCAGGTACTCGTGCCCTAGCTGTGGCGCAGGGGCGCCGGGCTCCACAGTCCGCCGCGGATCGCGGTGCCCAGGTCCAGACGGGCAGGTTCGGCGTCGGGGTACCACGGTGTGAGCCGTTGCAGCGAGCCCCAGTCCCGGAACCAGTCGTCCTTCAGATACGTCGGCACGCTCGACGGCCGCAGCAGCAGTTCGGAGATGCCCAGCGGGCCGCCGCCCAGGTAGTCCATCACCGGCGAGTTGGCCTCGGCGCCGAAGCGGTCCGGCAAGATCCGCCACTTGGGCACCTCGGTGACGCCGTACTGATGGCCGAACGGCCGCTGGCACGGGAACGCCAGGCCCACCAGCCAGTCGAGCAGCACGGGATCCTGGGAACCGACGACGTCCTGCAGCGTGCGCAGCTGCGGGATGCGCGGCGGGGTCACCGCGATCCAGTGCTGCGGGGCCAGATCGTCGTCGGAGGCGACCAGCCGGATCTGCGTGGCTTCGCGCGGGATGGCGGCCATCGGGGCGCGTAGGTTGCGCCACGCCGGTGCGGCGCCCACGTCGGCAAATCCGATGCCGCCGCCGGGCTTGTTCTCTACCGCCTGTGCGTCGGTGGCCCACTGCACCACGACCTCGCCCGGGTCGAAACGGCCCGCGGCCGAGACCACCAGCAGCGGTCCGGCCTTGTCGCGGTCGGGCAACCGGTACCAGGCCGAGCGCATGATCGCGGGCTGCTGCGTGCCGGCGCGCCAGCTGCCCAGCACCGGAGTGGTGGCCGGATCGAGCCCGTACGGCAGCCGGGCCCGGGAACCGTTGACCCCTGCGGCGGCGGTCGTGCCGCCTTCGGTACCCACTTCGCTGCCGGTCACGGTGCCCGAGTCGGTGTCGGCGAAATTGCCTGCACCGGGCTGTTCCATCACCGGGTCGGCCGAGACGTCCGACGGGATGCCGTTGGGGCCGAATCCCTGGGCGGTGACAGCGCCGAGGGCCTGTCCGGGTGGCTCGCTGATCGGTGCCAGCAGGCCGGCGTTCGTGTTCTCCTCGACCATCACGTCGCTGGCCAGTCCGCAGGTTTTACCGGTGAGCGCCTCGAGGTTGGAGCGCCCGACGGACCAGGCCGGGTACTGGTCTGTCATCGCCAGGGTCAGGGACACCACCTCGAACATCACCAGTACCCAGGCGGCGATGGCGAGCGGTGATTGCACGATCCGCTGCCAACGGCGCTGCGGGGCATCCGGGGATTTGTCGCGGCCGCTGAAGTGGAACCAGGCTGCGCCCAGCAGCGCCAGCACCGAGCAGCCCAGCAGGATCGTGGTGAAGCCGAAGTGCCACTCCGGGAAGGAGTTCGACCAGGGCACCCCGAAGTTGGAGACGTACCACCAGCCGTTGACGGTCGCGAACGACAGCGCCACGACGAACAGCACCAGCGCGGCGAACATCGACCGGTTGCGCCGCGACTTCATCGCCGCGGCGGTCACCGCGACAGCGGCCAGGGCGCCCAGGGATCCCGCGAGCCCGGCGAACACACCGAAGTGATGGGTCCACTTGGTGGGGGTGAACATCATCGCGAGGAACGAGATGATGGTGATGCCGATGATGCGCCGGCTCGGGCCGGCCGCGGTACCGGGGATGCGGCCCTTGCGCAGCGTCATCGCGATCGACACCGCCAGTGCCACCAGCAGCGTCAGCACCGCGAAGCGCCGCGCCACCGAGCCGTCCGGGCTGGAGGTGAACAACCGTGAGTACCGGATGTGTTCGTCGAACCAGGCCAGGCTGGGGCCGACGGCGGATTTGAAGCTGCTGGCCTGGATCTCGCTGGCCAGGGTCTGGTCGCGGAAGATCAGGATGATGGTCACGGTGCACGCGGCCAGGATCGGGGCCAGCAGCGCCAGATGGCCGAAGCGTGAGGTGTGCCGGGCGACAATGGTTTTCAGCGGTCCCACGGCGACCAGCAGGGCGCCGACAGCGGCGATGCCGGTGGGTCCGGAGAACAGGGTCAGCGCGCCGATGATGATCGCGATGGCCACCGGCAGCATGCGGTTGGTGGCCACCCCACGTTCCACCGAACACCAGGTCAGCAGGATGCCGAGGGCGATGATCGGTTCGGGACGCAGCCCGTTGTTGAGGGGCAGCCAGAACGCCAGGAACATGCCCGCGGCGGTCCAGGCGGCCGCCCGGTTGGTCTTGACCGCTCGGCCGAGACGCGGCAGCACTTCCCGGCTGATCACCCACCAGCACGCGAGTGCCATCAACAAGGTGGGCAGCCGCATCCACACGCTGTTGGTGGAGACGTGCGCCCACAGCGCCAGCAGGTCGTAGTACCAGCCGAATGGTGCCTCGGGGGTGCCGAACCAGCGGTAGTAGTTGGCCATGTAGCCGGCGTGTTCGGACACCCGGGCCATGGTCAGGATGTAGCCGTCGTCAGAGGTGTTGGCCCCGACGAAGTGCCACCACACCAGGACGGCGGTGACCAGTCCGTCCAACGGCGTCATCGACCACCAGCGGGGCGGCAGGAAACGCCGGTGCCGGACGCCGTCGGCGGTGTCGAGACGATGCAGCGCGGTGAGCGCGATGACGGTCATCGCGACGCCGATGATCATCGCCAGCAGCTTGAGCAGCGTCGGGGCACTGCTGTAGCGGGAGTCGATGGTGGCCGAGAACTTCAGGCCTTCGGGTGCCGGGCCGGACAGGTCGGTGAAGACGCCGACGATCTGCGGGCGGAAGTCGTAGCCGCCGCGTTCACCGCGCAGGGGCGCATCGGGGTGGTCGGCGGTGGCACTGGCATCGCGCTGGGTCAGCCCGACGAATTCCCCGGTCACCTTGTCGGCGTGGGCGGTGAATGTCAGGGTCTGGCAGGCCGGGCTTAGTACCGCAGCCAGTGGCGCGCTGACCACGGGGGTGTTGCGCACGATGACCAGCAGGTCGTCGTTGACCCGCTCGATCAGCAGGCCGCGGTCGATGGCCTTGGGTGCCTGCTTGGGCACGGTCGACAGCAGGACTGTCTTGCCGCGATTCTCGGGCCCGGCCAGTCCGGCGGCGGCCTGGCAGGGCACGGTGATGGTCAGGTCGGTGGCGACGTAACCGATCAGCGGCGCGTTGATGCTCTGCCACGTGCCGTTCTGTGGCCAGTTCAGCTGGGCAGTCGTCTGTTTGACCGGTAGCAGCGGTGTCGCCACCGCCATCAATACGCCGAGCAACCCGGCGACGATCGCGATGAGCCGCACCGTCCGGTGGTTGCTGCCGGCGGTTCCCCGCGGTCCCGTCACGGGCTCTGATGCTATCGGCGTGTCAGCGCCTGAACTAATGGCCATCGGGAGTTGGCTTTCTGATCACCAGGACGAACGGGCCGATGTCGGTTACCTCGAAACGTGGATCTTTGAACAGTGCTGCGTCGAGCGCCACGTGATAGCGGCGCACATTGGGCTGGTTGGGGTAGACATCGGAGGCCAGGCGCAGCGTGTATGTGTCGTTCGCGCCGTGGCGCATCAGGAACACTGTGGGCGCTTTCCAGGGCATCTCGTCAAGGGCCTTCACGAACTGGTCGGCCTTGTCCATCGTGGCCCAGCCCTCGATGGCCTTGGCGCGTTTGTCGAATTCGGCCAGCGGGTTGGCGTAGTGCGAGGTCAGTCCCTGGAACCCGTAGTAGGGGTAATACGACAGGAAGCTGTAGTCGGCCGTCAGCACCACGGTCTGGTTGCGCGGCACGCCGGTGACCTCGGCGATCTTGGCGTCGATCTCGCGGTAGTAGCGCTCGGCCCCGGGGGGCCGGCGGTCGGCCCGCTGGCCGGTGCCGTCGGTGTCGGTGTAGGCCACGTTGATGTCGGGGCGCAGCACGTCGGGGATGTCCTGGCTGAACGTGATGGCGCCGATCGAACCGACGGCGGCTGCCGCGGCGACGACGCGGCGTGCGGTGTCCTGCTGATAGCGCCGGGCGATGGCCTGCGTCACCTCGATGAAGCCGAATGCCCCGGCGGTGGTGAGCAGCACGGTCAGCGTGGGTTGTAGCCGGAAGGACAGCAGCGTGGTGCCGGCCAGGGTGGTCAGCATCGACAACAAGGACCAGGCGTAGACGGCGAGCACGGCGACGGCAAGCGCACCGGCCCGGGTCGAAGTGCGGGCCCGGACCACCAGCCACAGTGTGCCGAGCATGCACAGCGCGCCGAGCAGGGTGAAACTCAGCATGGGGAAGGTCAGCTGGGCGCCGGCGTCGGGCAGGTAGTGCTGGGCGGTGCCCTTCTCGGCCGGTGTTCCGCGCAGTGCGGCCAGCAGGTAGGGCGCCCAGGTGAACAACGCGATCGCGCCCGCGATCACTGCGATGACGACGCCCCTGAGCAGTGGTTCGAACGTCCGGCGAGCGATCGCGAGCACCAGCCCCATGATCGTCAGCGTGAACGCGCAGTACAGGAACAGCAGGGTGTAGAGGAGCGCGGTGAACCCGAGGAAGATCCCGACGCCGATGACGGCGGCCCAGCCGCCGTTTCTGGTCTTACCTCGCAAACCGGACCAGGCCAGCACGAACACCGGCGGTAGCAGCACCGTGATGATCGCGGCGTAGGGCTCGGTCGAGGAGTAGGCCAGCATGGCGGCGGTGCTGGCGGTGGTGACGATCAGCGCGTACTCGAAGCGAATCATGTTCGCCCACAACACGAATGCCAGTGCGACGGCAATGGTGACGGAAACGATGGACCAGGGCTTGAACATCTCCCAGGCTGGGGTGTCGGTGGCTGCGGCGATGCGGCCGCCCATCCAGAACCAACCGGCCGGGTAATAGGGCGGCAGCCCGAAGTAGGTCATGTCGTGCAGGCCGGGGGTGTCGGCGAGCCGGGTCAGGTATTCGGTGCGGAACTGCTGGTCGACCGAGACCCCGAACAGGTACAGCTTGGTGGCGCCCAGCGGCATCGCGAGCGTGACCACCGAGAACACTGACAGGAAGATCAGTGCGGCCAGCCGGGCCAGGGTGCGCCGGCCCCGGCGCCAGATCAGCCCGGCGGCGAAGATTCCGGCCAGTGCAGCGACCTGGCCCACCGTGGTGAGCGCATGCAGTTGGTTGGACGTGTTGTAGGCCGGCCATTGGACCTGGGCGATCGCGGCGATAGACACCCCGGCCACTGCCGAGGCGAGCATCAGGGCGATCACCAGGTGTCCGGCCACCCTGGCCGGACCGGCCACGCTCGTCGGCGTGCGGGGCCCGGCCTGCATCAGATGGGAAGCTTGCGGAAGATGGACCGCGGGACGTGCCGCAAAACCATCATCACGTAGCGGAACGCGCCCGGCGCCCAGACCAGCTCCTTGCCCTTGGCCGACGCGGTGACGGCAAGGTTGGCGACGTATTCCTTGTCGACGGTCAGCGGGGCTTCCTTGACGTGGGCGCTCATCCGGGTACGCACCTGGCCGGGGCGGATCACCAGTACCCGCGGGCCGTATTCGCGTAGTGCCTCACCGAGGCCGAGGTAGAACCCGTCGAGGCCGGCCTTCGTGGAGCCGTAGACGAAGTTGGACCGGCGGACCCGCTCGCCGGCGGCCGAGCTCATCGCGATGATCTGGCCGTAGCCCTGTGCCCGCATCTTCTCGCCGACCAGGACACCGACGGAAACCGCTGCGGTGTAATTGATTTCGGCAATCTGCACGGCTTTGCGCTGGTTCTGCCACAACTCCTCGGCGTCGCCGAGCAGGCCGAACGCGACGATCGCGACGTCCACATCGCCGGAGGCGAAGGCCTTGTCGATCACGGCGGGGTGGCTCGCGGTGTCGACCGCATCGAAGTCGATGACCTCTACTGAACTGGCGCCGGCCTTGCGCAGCTGGGCCACGGCGTCGTCGCGGCCCGGATCGCCGGGCAGGGCGGCCAGCACGATGCGGGCAGACGCGTCGCGCAGATAGCGCTCACAGATCGCCAGCCCGATCTCTGAGGTGCCGCCGAGCAGCAGAATCGTCTGGGGGTTACCTACGGCGTCGAACACCATCTAGCGCAGCTCCAAGCCTCGGGGGACATCGTGACGAGGGTACCGTGCGGTTTCTTTCGAAAATTCGAGCGCAGGGCCTTGACGCGATTTCCTACACGACGTAGCTTTTTTCTACATCGTGTAGGAAATGGGGGAGATCATGACGATCCGTGACTGGCTGACGTTGCCCGAGACGGAACCGGGGGAGGACTACGGGTTCTTCGGCCCGGATTCGGTGACGTGGAAGGTGTGGAGCTATCCCACCTCGCTGTCCATCGGGTTCCAGCGGGCCGTCGTCATCGAGGAGCTCGACCCTGCTCTCGTCGCGGCGGTCGACAAGACCCATGAGATCTACTCGCGCCCGCGCACTCGATATGACCGGACGCTGCGGTACTTCGCGATGGTGGCCTTCGACGACAGCCGCTCGACCACGAAGGCCGCCGACGTCCTGGTCAAGATCCACTCCAAAGCGATCGGCACCGACCCCGTCACCGGAAAGACCTACGACGCGAACGATCCCCGCTCGCAGTTGTGGATCCACCTGACCGCCTGGCATTCCATCCTGGTGGCCTACGAGAAGTACGGTCCCGGTCCGCTGCCACCCGAAGAGGAGTTGCAGTACTGGCGGGAATGCGCGATCGCCGCCGAACTTCAGACCTGCGATCCCTCTGACGTCCCACTGACCCGCGAGGGCATCCGGGAGTATTTCGAGCAGATGCGGCCCCAGTTGATCGGGTCGGACATCGCCCAGCAGGCCATGCATCACCTGCTGGGTGCCGAGGTGATGTTGCCCAAGATGCCACTGCTGTTGCGCCCGGGTACCACGGTCGTCACCGCTTTCCTGCGTCGCGGCACCCTGGCGACCATGCCGCGCTGGATGCGAGAGATGGCCGGGCTCAGCACATCCCGGATTCTCGACGCGTTGGTGGTACCGCCGCTGAGTGCCGCATTCACGGTGATCGCCATGAGCACGCGGCTCCAGCTGATCCTGCTGCGCGTGCTCTCACCGGCGACCCTGCCCATCGGCGCGCGGGTCCTGCTGTCCGTTCCGCCGAAGCACCCCGTCACCACGACGCCGCGTGAGGCCCAGCGCCGCTACGGCTACGACGCGCCGAGCCAGGCGCACTTCGAGCTTCGCGACCGGCAGGCGGTCCGGGTGTTCGGTGAGGGTGGCGCACCGAGTGACGAGGGCATCGTGGAATCTCAGCCGATCCTGGGCCGGATCGGCTGACCCGTGATCTCGCGCCTTCTCGATTTCCGGCTGAGCATCCGTCAACTCGTCTATCTCGCGATAGTGGTGGGCGGGCCATACCTCGTTGTCGGGATGGTCTGGGCGCTCACCCACAGCGATCACATCGCTGCGCTCACGGGCCCGGACAGGCTGTTCTCCCTCTTGGGTGAGATCGTTGCGTGGCCCGTGCTGATCATCGCGAATGTCTCCCTGACATGAGGGAAGCGAAGTGAAAGGAGCAGCACTCGCCGGTCGCGGCCGCGCCGAGCATCTCGGCCCGGACCGGCGCCGGCCGCAAGTCCTCGACATCGCGTTGGACATCGCCGCGCACCAGGGCCTGGCCGACGTGACGATGGGGACCATCGCGCGCCGGCTGGGCGTCACCCGGCCGGTGGTCTACGCCTGCTACCCCGGCCGCGGGGAAGTGCTTGCCGCACTGTTGGATCGGGAAACCGACGTGGTGCTGTCGAGCCTGCTGGAACTGTTGCCGCCACAGCGCACGGGCTCCATCGAGCAACTGTTCGTCGACGGGTTTCATGCGCTTCGCAGTACTGTGCGCGAGCGGCCCGCATCCTGGCGCATCATCTTCGCCGCCGACCCCGACCCGGTGCTGACCGCGGCGATCGTGGCCGGCCGTGAACGCATCCGTGGCCAGCTCGCCACGGCGATGCGTCCGCTGCTGCAGCGGTGGCAGGTCGCCGATGTCGACATCACGCTGCCCATGCTGGTCGAGGTGTTCCTGGCGATCTGTGAGGCGGCGGTCCGGAAGATGCTCGACTCGGACGATGATGACGATCAAGGTTTGCTTGCCGAAACCTTCGGCAAGGCGGCCTATCGGGCCGTGCGGGCAAAGCCCCAGTGAGACAACAACACCCCGCGGGCCCAAGCCCGCGGGGTGTTGTGTCAGTTGACGATCAGTCGATCAGGCGTTCAGATCGAACCGGTCGGCGTTCATCACCTTGTTCCAGGCCGCGACGAAGTCCTTGACGAACTTCTCCTTGGAATCGTCCTCGGCGTAGACCTCGGCAAGCGCACGCAGCTGCGAGTTCGAGCCGAACAGCAGGTCGACGCGGCTGGCCTTGTACTTCTGCGCTCCGCTGGCCCGGTCGGACCCGACGTACGTGCCGTCATCGGCCGGCGACGGGGCCCACTTGATGCCCATGTCGGTCAGGTTGACGAAGTAGTCGTTGGTCAGCTGGCCCTTCCTGTCCGTCAGGACACCGAGATCCGAGCCACCGTGGTTGGCGCCGATCACGCGCAGGCCGCCGATCAGCACGGCCAGCTCGGGGGCCGAAAGGCCCAGCAGGTTGGCCCGGTCGATCAGCCGGTACTCGGCCGGCAGGCTGTCGCCCTTGCCGACGTAGTTGCGGAAACCGTCGCCCTTGGGCTCCAGGTAGGCGAACGAGTCGACGTCCGTCTGCTCCTGGGTGGCGTCGCCACGACCGGAGGTGAACGGCACCGCGACGTCGAAACCGGCGTCCTTGATTGCCTTTTCGACACCGACCACGCCGCCGAGGACCACCAGGTCGGCGAACGACACACCAGTGTCGGACGCGCCTTGGATCTCCTCGAGCTTGCGGATCACCTGGGCGAGCTCGTCGGGCTCGTTGACCTCCCACCCGAGCTGCGGCTGCAACCGGATGCGGCCGCCGTTGGCACCGCCACGCATGTCGCTGGAGCGGTACGAGGCCGCCGCCTTCCACGCGGTGTCCACCAGCTGCTGGACGGTCAGGCCCGAATCGGCGATGGCCGCCTTGAGCGTGGCGACATCGGCGTCGCTCAGTGCCTTACCGGCCGGAACGATGTCCTGCCACTGCCAGGTCTGCTTGGGCACCAGCGGTCCGAGGTAGCGGGCCACCGGACCCATGTCGCGGTGGATCAGCTTGAACCAGGCCTTGGCGTACTCGTCGGCCAGCTCCTCGGGGTGATCCAGCCAGCGGCGGGTGATCTCGCCGTAGATCGGGTCATACCGCATCGACAGGTCGGTGGTCAGCATTGCCGGGTGGGTCTTGCCGCTGCCCTGTGCCATCGGTACCGAGTTGGCCCAGCCGCCGTCCTTCGGCCGCCACTGGTTGGCGCCCTGCGGGCTCTTGAACAGCTCCCACTCGTTGCCGTAGAGGATCTCCAGGAACGAGTTGTCCCACTTGGTCGGGGTGTGGGTCCAGGTCACCTCGATGCCGCTGCTGACGGTCTCGTTGCCGACGCCGGGGTTGGCCCAGCCCAGGCCCATCTGCTCCAGCGGTGCAGCCTCGGGCTCCACGCCGTTCTCGATGTCGGTGGCGCCGTGGGTCTTTCCGAAGGTGTGTCCACCGACGATCAGCGCGGCGGTCTCGATGTCGTTCATCGCCATCCGGCCGAACGTCTCGCGGATGTCGATGGCTGCGGCCAGGTAATCCGGATTGCCTTCGGGGCCTTCAGGGTTGACGTAGATCAGGCCCATGTGGCTGGCGCCGAGGGGATTCTCCAGCTTGGTGCGGTCACCGCCGGAGCCCGCGTACCGCTCCTGGGAGCCGAGCCACTCGTGCTCGGCGCCCCAGTAGATGTCCTCCTCGGGCTCCCAGTAATCCGGGCGGCCGAAGGCGAAACCAGCCGTCTTGAAGCCCATGTGCTCCATGGCGCGGTTGCCCGCGTAGACGATCAGGTCGGACCAGGACAGCTGCTTGCCGTACTTCTTCTTGATCGGCCACAGCAGACGACGGGCCTTGTCCAGGCTGACGTTGTCGGGCCAGCTGTTCAGCGGGGCGAAGCGCTGCATGCCGCGCCCGCCACCACCACGGCCGTCCTCGACCCGGTAGGTTCCGGCAGCGTGCCACGCCATGCGGACGAAAAGCGGGCCGTAGTGGCCGAAGTCGGCGGGCCACCAGTCCTGCGAATCGGTCAGCAGTGCGTCGAAATCGCGGGCCAGGGCATCGACGTCGAGACTCTTGACGGCCTCGCGGTAGTCGTAGCCCTCGTCATTCGGATCGATGGCGGGCGGATTCTTCTGGAGGATCTTCAGGTTGACCGCGTTGGGCCACCAATCGCGGTTGCTGCCGCCCTCGACGGGAGGCTTGATCTGCATGGGACACCCGCTTTCTGCGGGTTCGGTTTGTGCCTCACCAATCGGGGGGTGAGTTTCGGCGTCGGCCATGACAAATCCTTTCCAGGGCTGGTGGTTAGGGGTTATCTAGTTGGGGCAGTGGAACATTCGGGGCAAGTGCCCCAGTAGATGACCTCGGCTTCATCGATCTCGAAACCGTGGTCTTCAGACGCGGTCAGGCATGGGGCCGACCCAGCCGCGCAGTCCACGTCGGCAATGGCGCCACACGATCGGCACACGACGTGGTGGTGGTTGTCGGCGACGCGAGATTCGTACCGAGCCACCGAGCCTGATGGCTGGATGCGGCGGACCAGTTGTGATGCGGTCAGCGCATGCAACGAGTCGTACACGGCTTGGTGGGAGACGTCGGGCAGTTCCAGGCGTACCGCACGGATGATCGTGTCGGTATCGGCGTGTGGATGCGCCTGGACCGCGTGCAACACCGCCACTCGCGGGCGGGTCACACGCATGTCGGCGCTTCGCAGCATCTGCTGGAAGTCCGCGGTTGTCGCCACGGGACCGAGTCTGTCCCCTTTTCTGGAATTAGTCAAGAATAAAATTCTCGCTAATTCGAGGGGAACGGTGAGGGGCTAGACGAGCTCCAGCCGGCGCGCCATGTCCGAGACGAACAGGCCGTCCGGGTCGACCTTGCGTCGCACGGCCAGCCACTCTTCGATGCGCGGGTACATGGCGTGGAACGTCTTGGCGGTGGTCCGCGAGTCCTTGGCGGTGTAGAGCCGCCCGCCGAATTCCATTACCCGGCGGTCGAGTTCGGTGAGGAACTCGCTCAGGCCGGGCTTGATCCGGAAGTCGACGCAGACGTTCCAGCCGGGAATGGGGAAGCTCAGCGGCGCCTGGTTGCCCGGGCCGAACAGCTTGAACACGTTGAGCCACGAGTAGTGCCCGGAGCGCTGGATGTCGACCATGATGCGCTTGAACTCATCGACGGCCTCGGTGGGCACGACGAACTGGTACTGAGCGAAGCCGGCCGAGCCGTAGGCCCGGTTCCACTCCCCGATCATGTCCAGCGGGTGGTAGAACTGCGTCAGGTTCTGGGCCTTGCCCCGGTAGGTCTTGCCCAGCCGGTACCAACCCTCGGTGAGGGTGCCGAAGATGTACTTGTTGCCCAGTCCGTTGGGGAAGATGTCCGGCGCCGTGAAGTACTGCGGTGCATCGAATTTCAGCGGATCACGCTGAAGTTTCGCGGGCAGTTGGTCCAGTTTTGCCAGGGAACCGCGGGAGATCACCGCGCGGCCCAGCTTTGGTGGTGCGCTGATCGCGTCGAACCAGGCCGATGAATAGGTGTAGTTGTCCTCGGTGCCGTCGCTGTGGAACTCGATGGTCTCGTCGAGGCTGTGCGTGACATCGCCGTCGGCGATGAAGTAGGCGGTCTCCGTGGGGGTCATTTCGATCGTGGCCCGCAAGACGATGCCGGTCAGGCCGTTGCCGCCGACCGTCGCCCAGAACAGTTCGGATTCGGTACCGTCCGGGGTGAGCTGACGAATCTCGCCGCTCGCGGTCAGCAGGTCGATCGAGCGGACGTGGTTGCCGAAACTGCCTGCGCTGTGGTGGTTCTTGCCGTGGATATCGCAGCCGATGGCGCCGCCGACGGTCACCTGCCGGGTGCCCGGCAGCACCGGTACCCACAGCCCGTGGGGCAGTGCGGCCCGCATCAGCTGGTCGAGGTTCACCCCGCCGTCCACGTCGACCAGCTTGGTGCCGGCATCGATCGAGTGGATCTGGTTCAGCGACGACATGTCGATGACGAGTCCGCCACCGTTCTGCGCGTTGTCGCCGTATGAGCGTCCCAGGCCGCGGGCGATCACACCGCGGCCCTTCTCCTCGGCGGCCCGCGTCACAGCCTTGACGATGACCTCGGGATCGCTGGTAGAGAGCACCTGTGCCACGGTCGGTGCGGTCCGGCCCCAGCCCGTCAGGCGCTTGGGATTGGTCGGCAAGTCAGTAGTCGACATCGCAGAGAATCGTACCCGGCAGTAGTCGGCGCCGACCTCAGTGGATTTTGAAGATCACTGCACGCTGCACGATGAAGTTGATCACCGTCGCCGTGCCCTGGGCGATCACGAAGGCCACCGGCACTGCCCACGACCGGTAATCGGCCAGGTGGAGCACGAGGTGGTTCAGCCCGACCTGGACGGCGAATGTGACCAGGTAGAGCGCCCATACCGCGATGAACCGGGCCGTGCTCGGAGGCGCCTGGAACGTCCAGCGCCGATTGATCAGGTAGGCCGTGGTGGTTCCGGCGATGAAGCCGATCGTCTTGGCCAGGTCGACCTGTAATCCGACGGTCTTGTAGAGCAGGACATACAGGCCGAAGTCCACGATCGCCGACAGCCCACCGGTCACGACGAACCGGAAAGCCTGGGTTTTGAGGTCAAGGGTCGGCGACATTACTGGCTCAGCCACCTAGGCAGCTTAGCGAGGCCGTACCGTTCATTCGTGTTGCAGACGGTCCTCAACGATCTCGGTATCGCGGTCTTCGCGTCGTCGGGGGCCATGGTTGCGATACGTAAGGGCTTCGACCTGTTCGGCATCGCGGCGCTCGGGGTACTGACCGGTGTGAGCGGTGGGGTGATCCGTGACGTCTTCCTCGGTGTCCACCCACCTACCTCTATTCAGCATTGGCCCAACATCACGGTCGCGGTCGCCGCGACGGCGGTGGCCACCCTCACAGCCAAGCACCTCATCCGGTTCAACCACATCGTGCTGCCGTTGGATGCGATCGGCATGGGCTTCTTCGCGACTTCGGGCGCGGCGTTCGCCGTCGACCACGGGGCCAGCTGGTTTGCGGCGGTGCTGATCGGTATGACCACCGCGATCGGCGGCGGCATCATCCGCGATGTGCTGGTCCGGGAGATCCCGATGTTGATGCGGCCGGACGATCTGTACGCCGTCCCGGCGTTGATGGGTGCGACGACGTACGCGGTCATCGATTACTTCGGCCCGCAGTGGATAGGTCTGGCGGTGGGTACGGTGCTGGCGACGACGCTGCGCCTGGCCGGGTTGATATTCGGCTGGCGGCTGCCGACCGGTCCGCGGGACCTGATCGTGGGCGAGGATTCCTAACGCAACGCGGCTGACAGCACGCCGTGCAGCGCGTCGACCGCAGGGCCGAAGGCGTGGTCCGCGGGCGCCCCGAATCCGATGATCACCCCGTCGGGGTCCGGGGTATCCGGTCCGGCCAGCGGGTGCCGCATGATCGATAGTCCGTTCAACGCGATGCCGGCCTCGCCGGCCCGGCGCAGCACCTCGGGTTCGGCGCCGTCGGGCAGGGTCAGCAGCATATTCACCCCAGCCGACAGGCCGGCGATGCCGAGGCCGAATCCGGCCAGCGCGGTGACCAGCGCGTCACGTCGGCGGCGGTAGCGGTTGCGCATCCGCCGGATGTGCCGGTCGTAGCTGCCGCTGTGGATGAAGTCGGCCAGGGTGAGAGCGCTGAGCGCGTCGACGTGGTATTGCGCCCCGCCTGCCGCTGCGATCACCGGATCGATCAATGCGTCGGGCAGCACCATCCAGCCCACCCGCATCACCTGGGCCATGCTCTTGCTGGCCGAGCCCAGGTAGACGACCCGTTCAGGGTTGAGTGTCTGCAGGGCGCCGACCGGCTGGCGGTCGTAGCGGAACTCGCCGTCGTAATCGTCGTCCACCGCATATCCGCCGGTGCGGTGCGCCCAGTCGACGACCGCGGTGCGCCGCGCCGGATGCAGGGCCATCCCGAACGGGCTCTGATGTGCGGGAGTCAGTAGCACTGCCGGAGTGTCCAGCCCGTCCAGATCGGTGATCACCGCGCCGTGTTCGTCGACGCCGATCGGTGTGGTCGGTACGCCCAGAGATGCGAGCGCGTCCCGAAAGATGAACAGCCCGTAGGCCTCCACCGCGATCGGCCGCCGGGTGCCCAGCACCCGGCCCAATAGGTCGACGCCGTCGCGAACCCCGGAGCAGATCACGATCGACTCCGGCGTGGCCCGCACTCCACGCACCCGGCCGAGATATTCGGTGAGAGCCTCGCGCAGTGCCAGCGGTCCGCGTGGATCGCCCATCCGCAGTGCGGAGACCGGCGCGTTCGTGATGGCCCGGCGGGCCGACGCCAACCAGGCCGACCGCGGAAATTCAGACACGTCGGGCGAGCCTGGCATCAGGTTGTGCCGTGGGACGGCAGGGATGCGGCGCGGGCGCACCACCGGCCGCGGGCCGGTGGTGCGCGCGACCCAGGTGCCCGCGCCCTGGCGGGAGGCCAGCCAGCCTTCGGCAACCAGTTCGGCGTATGCCTCGGCGACCGTGTTGCGGGCCAGCCCCAAATCGGAGGCCAGCACTCGTGACGGCGGCAGCCGCGTGTCCGTGCTCAGTCTGCCGCTGCGAATCCCGTCCCGGAGGGCGGTGATCAGCTGCTCGCGCGCGGTGCGGCTGCCGGGCTCGATGCTCGCGCGCAGCTCGAGATGCAGGTCCCGGCTCCCTGAATTGGCCCGCGAAGTCATGGCAGTATTGAACCATCTAGGCGGTATTTTCCCGTCTAGCGTTGACGGCATGACACAGACACTCGAACCCGCCAAGGCCATCGACCGGCTCAAGATCTACAAGGTCTCGCCCGAGCTCTACGACGCGATGATGACGCTCTCGAATGCCGCAGCCAAGGACGTCGACCCCACGATCGGCGAGCTCGTCAAGATCCGGGCGTCGCAGATCAACCATTGCGCGTTCTGCCTCGACATGCATACCCACGACGCCCGCAAGCTGGGCGAGACCGAGCAGCGGCTCGCGCTCATCGCAGCCTGGCAGGAGGCGGGTGACCTGTTCACCGAACGTGAGCAGGCCGCGCTGGCCCTAACCGAGGCCATCACCGAACTGGGCAACGGCCACGTTCCCGACGCCGTGTACGCGCGTGCGGCCGCCGTGTTCACCGAACGCGAGCTCGGTCAGGTGATCGCGATGGCCGTCACCATCAACGCGTGGAACCGGATCAATGTCACCGTGCGGATGCCTGCCCCGCGGCGTTGATCTCGCGGGAAACTGGAGGTGTGGAGACCCGGTCAGGTGCAGACATCACGGTGCACGGCGCCGTGGTGCACAAGCTGCACCGGCCGGGCACCGATCCGCGCGCACTGCGGGTCCGGCTCCACGCCGCCGGCCGCATCGATGCCCTGGTGAGCCCGGTTTCAGAAGTACCCGGTACGGTGGATGGCCGCTGGTTGACCCGTTGGCCGCGTGTCGAAACCCTTGTGGTGCAACCGGAATGCGTGCCATGGGCCGACATCGGGCGGCTGCTGGCGGCGTTGCACCTCGAACCGGTCACCGAAGGTCTCCCACCGCACGGCTGGCCGGCGAGGCTGCGGCGGGCGGTCGACCGGGCGCGGCGCCACGGTCACCGCGTGGTGTTGCGGGCCGCGGCGGGCCTACCCGTCGATGCGTGGCGGCCGGGTTCACCGGACCGACCACGCACCCTCGTGCACGGCGACTTTCACCTGGGCCAGGTGGGGCGGCGGGACGGGTGCTGGCAGCTCATCGATGTCGATGACCTCGGATTGGGCGATCCGGCTTGGGATTTGGCGCGTCCGGCCGGGTTCTGGGCGGCCGGGCTCATTCCCGATGCCGATTGGTTCCAGTTCCTCGACGCCTACCGGGCAGCCGGTGGACCCGCCGTGCCGCCCGGGGATCCGTGGCCTGTGCTGGAACCGTTCGCCCGGGCCGCCGTCATCCAGTCCGCCGCCGGCGATCCCGACGACGAACTGCTGGCGGCGGCCTGTGCGCGGATGCCTCAGCTGGAGAAGAACAGCCGGCCGAAGCCCTGCTTGCGGTAGTGCTTGTTGCCGCGGTGACCCCAGCCCGGCCCGTAGTCCGAATAGCCCTGGTTGTATCCCGGTTGCGCCGGCGGCGGCGGTGGCGGCGCCTGGACGAACCGGTTCTCCATTTGGGTCAACGACTCGAGCTCGCCGAAATCCAGGAAGATGCCGCGGCACGTGTCGCATTGCTCCAGGTGGATGCCGTTGCGCTCATAGGTCGTCATCACCCCGGCACACTTCGGACACAGCAGGGTATTGCCGACGCCAGGCGACGGAGGAGACTTCGGGGGCTCATATGGCGGGATGCTCATATCGCCATAACGTCCAATCCCGCTGTGGAGTGCCTGTGAGGAAGGCGCTCCCGCCACCGCTTCACGTGTGATGTCGGTCACAAATCGGAATATCGGTCGCGGCACCATCGAAGGATCTTCGGCGGTTCAGTTAATCCCGGCGTTGGGTAGCGCGTAACGGGCCGTTTACACAGCAAGCGCAAACCCGGAGTGGCCGGCGGGCCGGTTCGCGATATTGACGATCGTGACGGCAATCTTTCCGCTCAGCGTGATTGACTGGCAGACCTTCCGTGGAAATGGCGAAACAGCAGTTGGGGCGCCATGGCAATGTCTTGCCTCGGTCTCCTTGCGCCGGTGACATGCGGCCGGGACGCCCCGCGCTCACAGGTGACGGACAGCGAAGGTGTGACGCAATCCGGTGTGGTTCTAGCAAATATTGTACCGAGGTTTGTCTGCTCGATGGCCGGAAACCGTTGCCGTTGCTGCCCCGGTGTTGCCCGGTTACGTTTTCTCCTGCCAATCATGAGCAACGCATGAGAACCGGATGTGACCTCCCTAATCGGGAGTGGATCGCCCAAGTATCTCTGGGGTCGGGACCCTGGTTGGTGAAGAACGAATCGGATCACCGACACAGCTAGGGAGAACATGAAGGCATTCAGTCGGGTGCTGGTCGCCATGGTGGCAGCCATCGCGGCGCTGTTTACGAGCACGGGTATTTCTCATGCGGGTCTGGACAATGAACTGAGCCTGGTCGATGGTCAGGATCGGACTCTGACCGTTCAGCAGTGGGACACCTTCCTCAATGGTGTGTTCCCGTTGGACCGCAACCGGTTGACCCGTGAGTGGTTCCATTCCGGCCGCGCCAAGTATGTGGTGGCCGGCCCGGGGGCCGAGGACTTCGAGGGCACCTTGGAGCTGGGTTATCAGATCGGCTTCCCCTGGTCGCTGGGTGTGGGGATCAACTTCTCCTA
>NZ_JBVAXO010000010.1:0-128881 GCF_055419385.1 Mycobacterium sp. IDUB_24 | reverse complement strand
CCAGGCGGCCCGCGATCGCCGCCGATTCGGCCCGCGCCCCGACACTGACCCGGTCGATCAGGTCAGCAGCAGAATCGGCGTCGAACACATGTTCGATTATGCCACGGAGGGCTGACACGCGGAAGGGTCGATGTCTACCCACATGCCGGCGGCACAAGAAACCACCCAAACTGTCACCGATGTCCTGAGGCATCACGCCTGACATCGGCTCGGTCATCAGGGTTCGGCTGAGGATTGCGTCTGACAGGTCGGGCACCAGTAGGTCACCCGCTCGCCGCCGGAGTCCGTCTCGATCAAGGTCCCGCATCGTCGGCATGGTTCACCGGCGCGGCCGTACACCCACAGCTGGCGTCCAGCCCGGGTATCCCCGGTGGTGGTGCGATTCCAACGGGACCGGTTGAGCCACAGCATGTCCCGGGCGCGTTGCACGACACGTAGGGGATCGTTCAGCGAGCTCACCGGCGAGGTGGGTAGACGCCCGAAGACGAAACACAGCTCGTTGCAGTACACATTGCCGACACCGGCCATCACCCGCTGATCGAGCAAGGCAGCCGCCAGGGCGCGCTCAGGCTCAGCGATCAGATTGGCCGCGGCGGTGCGAGGCTCCCAGTCGGGACCGAGCAGGTCCGGTCCGAGGTGCGCCACCGCTGCCATGTCGGTGTCGCGATCGAGCACTTCGAGCACGCCGAGATCGATCCCGGTGGCCCTACTGTCGGCGGTCTCCAGCACGATCCGGATGCGGTGCGCCGCTCCTTTGGACCAGCCGATACGCCAACTGCCCTCCATCTTGAGATGAGAGTGGATGCTGGCCGGACCAACCCGGATGAACAAATGCTTGCCGCGGCTGAGCACCTCATCGACCACGTGCCCGGTCAGATCGACCGTGGCGTAGCGGGGGACCCTGAGGTCGCAGCGGGTCAACGTCTTGCCCGCCAGTGCGTCACGCAACGCTGTGGCGGTGTGGAAGACGGTGTCGCCTTCGGGCATGCCCTATTCAACCAGGGTGGGAAATGCGGTACCCGCGTCAGCGCAATCGCAGGCCCCGCGGGGTGCGGGAAAACCCGGCCCCGGTCAACGCCTCCTGCACGCTTGCGCGGTCTTCGTCGACCCCGGGGTCGAGTACGGCGACTCCGTTGATCCGCTCGACCAACAGCGACGGGATCCGCCCGCTGCTCACGAGTTCGGCCAGTGCGGCCGCGGCAGCCCGCTGCGTCTCGGTATCGGATGTGAAGCTGAGTAGGGTTTTGCCGCCACGTTCCAGGAACCACACCAACTTTCCGTCGACGAGCGCCACGAGGGCGCCGGCCTTGCGGCCCGGTCGGTGCATGTCGGTGTCGCCAGTCCGTTCAGGCCAGGCCAGAGCGGCCCCGTAAGGGTTGGCCGGGTCGGTCGCGGCGAGCATCACGGCGTGATACTCGGGACGCTGCGGATCGACGCCGTCGAGATAGGACCGCAGCCGGTCGACGGTCGAGGCTGCCGCGAACTGTGCCCCGCCCAGTGACTCGACGAAGTAGCCCCGCTGACAGCGGCCGGCGTCCTCGAAGGCGCTCAGTACCTTGTACAACGTGGCGAACCCGCCCGGCACGCCTTCGGCCGACGCCGCCCCCTTGGTCAGCACCCCGTGCCGGTTGAGCAGCAGCTCCGCTTGGAAATGCGCCCGCACGGTCGAATCCGGTTCAGCGCCGGGCAATGCCGACCACCGGCCGGACACCATCGGATCGGCTGCGCGGCTGTGCGGGCGCGCGACGCTGTAGCGGCTGAGCCTCGGTGGGCGTTGACGTTGCCGGTGTGCCGGTGCTCCCGACCGTCGGGGGCCGGACAGCATCGCCCGTATCGGGGCGAACGTGTCCCCGGTGGTCCAGCCGGCCCAGATCAGTTCCCACAGCGCGGTTTTCAACTCGGATTCGGACGCCTGATCGGTGAGTTGACGGAAGAAATAGCCGCCGCCGTGATCCAACGTCTCCATGATGGCCCGGTGTGTGTCGGTGAATTCGATCTCGGCAGGGGTGGGCAGCGTCAGCGGTGCCGTGTCGGCCAGGTGGAACACCACCCAGCCGTCGCTGCTGCCGATCTGCCCGGCGCCCGACCACATCACTTCACCGGAGGCCAGCAACTCGTCGAGCATTGCCGGCTGGTAATCACGCACCCGCTGGCCGAAGACCAGCGATTCCACCGCCGACGCGGGAAGGAGGACACCGGCCAGCTGCTCGATCACTGCCGCCAGCCCGTCGATACCCGAGCTGTGGCCGGATCCGACGTGCTGCCAGGACGGCAGGAAGCGGCCATAGGCTGCGGTGCTGACCGGCTCGACCTGGGCGCGCAACGCGGCCAGGGAACGACGACGCAGGATGCGCAGCACCTCGGCGTCGCACCACTGATCGCCGGCGGTCCCCGAGGTGGCCGAGTCGACGAACTCCCCGCGCACCATCCGTCCATCGACGGCCATGCGGCCCAACACGTCTGCGGTCACCCGTAGGCCGAGCCCGAACCGCGTAGCGACCTCGGTGGTGGTGAACGGGCCGTGGGTGCGCGCGTAGCGGCCGATCAGGTCGCCGAGTGGGTCGTCGACGGATTCGGTGAAGGCCATGGGCACCCCGACTGGGACCGGCGCGCCGACCCCGTCGCGCAGCAGGCCGATATCTTCCACCGCCGCCCACCAGGTCTGACCGCCATAGGTGACCGGGAGTGCGCGCTTGGCGGCGTGCAACCCGTCCAGCCAGCCGCCGATGGTGTCGGTGGTGGCGCGCTCGGCGATCTCGGCCTCGGTGAGCGGGCCGAGCATCCGCAGCAGGTCGGCCACTGCCTCGGCGTCGCGCGCGGCCCGCTCCTCGGTGAGGTGCTGCAGCTGTGCCGAAGTCGATGCGATCACAGCCGGATCCAGCAGTTCGCGGAGTTCCACCCGGCCGAGCAATTCGGACAGCAGCACGGTGTCCAGCGCCAGCGCGGCGGCGCGGCGCTCGGCCAGCGGGCTGTCGCCCTCGTACATGAACGCGCCGACGTAGCCGAACAACAGCGATGCCGCGAACGGCGAGGGGGTGGCGGTCTCCACCTCCACCAACCGCAGCCGACGTTGAGCCACCCGGCGCATCAAGTCCGTCAAGGCCGGGACGTCATAGACGTCCTGCAGGCATTCGCGCACCGTTTCGAGCACGATCGGGAAGTCCGGATACTTGCGGGCGATGTCGAGCAGTTGAGCGGCACGTTGCCGTTGATGCCACAACGGGGACCGCTTGCCGGGGTGTCGGCGCGGCAGCAGCAGGGCACGCGCGGCGCATTCTCGGAACCGGGACGCGAACAATGCAGACCCGCCCACTTCGGCGGTCACGATGGGTTCGATCTCGTCGGCGTCGAACACGAACAGGTCTGCGCCGGGCGGAGTTTCGCCGCTGTCGGGGAGGCGCACGATGATGCCGTCGTCGGACGCGGTGGGCTTCTCGTCGATGCCGTACCTTTCCCGCAGCCGGCGGCCCACCGCCAGGGCCAGTGGCCCGTGAACCCGTAGGCCGTACGGCGAATGCAGGATCACCCGCCAGTCTCCGAGCTCGTCCCGGAAGCGTTCCACCACGAACGTACTGTCGCTGGGAACGACGCCGGTGGCCTCACGCTGATCGTGCAGTAGCCGGTATAGATTGTCGGTCGCGAACCCGGCGAAACCCATTTCCTGGCAACGTCTATCGAACTCCGCGCGGCCGAGCGCAGCCAACTCTCCGGTGAATGCGCCGACCGCGGCGCCCAGTTCGGCCGGCCGTCCCACACTGTCACCGCGCCAGAACGGCAACCGGGCCGGTTGACCCGGCGCAGGAATGACCAGCACGCGGTCGTGGGTGATCTCGGTGATCCGCCAGCTGGTCGCGCCCAGGGATATGACGTCACCGGGGCGGGATTCGTAGACCATTTCCTCGTCGAGTTCACCGACCCGCGAAGGCTTTTCGGAATCAGTGGCCAGGTAGACGGTGAACAGCCCCCGGTCGGGGATCGCGCCACCGGAGGTGACCGCCAGGCGCTGAGCTCCCGGGCGGGCGGTCAGGGTTCCGTGGTCGCGGTCATACACCAGCCGCGGCCGCAGCTCGGCGAACTCCGTGGACGGGTATTTTCCGGACAACAGATCCAGGGTGGCTTCGAAGGCGCTGCGCGGCAGCGTGGCGAAGGGCGCGCTCCGCCGTACCGCGTCGAACCAGGCGTCGGCGTCCACCGGTTCCAGAGCGGCCGCCGCCACGGTGTGCTGGGCCAGTACGTCGAGCGGATTGGCCGGGACGTGCATGGTCTCGATGTCACCCGAGCGCATGCGCTGCACTGCCACTGCGCAGCCGATCAGGTCGGTGCGGTGCTTGGGGAACAGCACGCCCTGGGAGATCTCACCGACCTGGTGCCCGGCACGTCCTATGCGCTGCAGCCCACTGGCCACCGACGGCGGCGACTCGACCTGGATCACCAGATCGACCGCACCCATGTCGATGCCCAACTCCAGGCTTGAGGTGGCCACCACGGCGCGCAAACGGCCGCTCTTGAGGTCGTCTTCGACTTGGGCCCGTTGCTCCTTGCTGACCGAACCGTGGTGGGCCCGGGCCAGCAGCGGCGGTGCGCCGTTGGCTTGGCCGCTCGCCATGAGTTGCGCGGGCGCACCGCCACCGACCTGCGGGTTACGGTCGAGCGAGAGTTCAATTCCGGCCCGCTCGGCGTGGATCTCGTTGAGTCGGGAGGTCAGCCGCTCGGCCAGCCGGCGGGAGTTGGCGAACACGATCGACGATTGGTGTGCCTCGATCAGGTCGACGATGCGCTCCTCGACATCGGGCCAGATGCTGTTGTTGTCGAGGTTGGCCATGTCCGGCACCGGAACCTGGACCGAGAGGTCGAAGGTCTTGCCGGCCGGCGGGGCGACGATCGTGGTCGGAGCCTGCCCGGACAGGAACCGGGCCACTTCTTCGGGTGGCCGCACTGTCGCCGACAACCCGATCCGCTGGGCCGTCCTGTCGAGCAGCTGGTCGAGCCGCTCGAGTGAAAGTGCCAGGTGTGCACCACGTTTGGTGGCAGCGACGGCATGGACCTCGTCGACGATCACGGTCCGTACGGTGGCCAGCGTCTCACGGGCCGCCGAGGTCAGCATCAGGAACAGCGATTCCGGGGTGGTGATCAGGATGTCGGGCGGCTTGCTCAGCATCGCGCGACGCTGACTGGGCGGGGTATCCCCGGAACGGACGCCGACGCTGATCGAGGGGGCCGGCACGCCGTGGCGCTCGGCCACCCGGGTGATGCCGGTCAACGGGGTGCGCAGGTTGCGTTCGACGTCGACGGCCAAGGCCTTGAGCGGCGACACGTACAGCACCGTCGTGCCCGCGCGGGGGTCAGGAGGCAACTGGGCCAACTCATCGATCGCCCACAGGAATGCCGCGAGCGTCTTGCCTGACCCGGTGGGCGCGATGACCAGGGTGTTGTCGCCTTCGGCGATGGCTGACCAGGCCTGGGCCTGCGCGGCCGTCGGTGCCGGGAAGGCAGCCGTGAACCACTCCCGGGTCAGCGCACTGAACCGGGCCAGCGGATCGGCCGGCGTGGTGGTCATCTAGTCATACTGCCGCGCGGCACCGACAAGTTCAGCCGGCAGTCCTGGCACGCGGGCGACGGCGTCGAGCAGGGCGTGGGCGCAACTGTCGGCGACGAAATCCGCGTCGATCGACGGGTCCTTGAGCCGTTGCCGGCACATCTCGAAGGTCAGCGCCAGCCAGCCGTAGACGGTGGCCCGTAGGTCGCGTTCGACCTTGGCGTCCAGGGGCTCGGATATCGCGTCGCTGATCCGGCCCATGATCCGGTCGGCCTGGCGATCGTTGTCGATATCGTCGACGCCTCGCAGCACCGGGTCGGTGCGGCCCAGACCCATGTAGGCCGCCCAGGCGCCGTGCGGGTGTTCCTCGTCGTAGCGCAGATAGGCCAGAACTCCGGCGCGCAACTGGACGAACAAGCTCTGACCAGGCTCTCCAGGAGTGCTGGTGGCCTCGAACAAGCGCTCCCCCTCGGCCCGGACCACGGCGGCGAAGAAGGCCCGCTTGTCGGGGAAGTAGTGATACATCAGGGCCCGCGACACCCCGGCACGCTCGGCGATCTCATCGATGCGGACCTCGTCGTACGGCCGCTGGCCGAACACCTCGGCACCCAGGGCCAACAACTCATTGCGTCTGTCGGCGGGGGACAGCCGGCGTCTCGACTCGGCACCCACGACAGCAGCTTAACGTGACCGGGCCTTACTTGACACATGTATAACAAGGCGGAATCTTGGTGTCATGACCGTCGTGGGCGCGCGGACCTCACCCGAGGGTGCCAAGTATCCGAAACTGCCCCACCCGCCACGGCGGGTGCCCCTGCTCGGTGACGTCTTCGGTCTGCAGCCCGACTCCTCGATGCAGAACGCGATGGGCATGGCCGAGCTGGGGCCGATCTGTGAATTCCGGTTCCTGGGTGCCCGCTACGTGGTGGCGGCAGGGGCCGACGCGGTCAATGATCTCAACGACGAGACCCGGTTCTGCAAGCATGTGGGCCCCGACATCGAGGCCCTGCGGATCGTGGCCGGCGACGGGCTGTTCACCGCCTACAACGACGAGCCGAATTGGCTCAAGGCCCATCAACTGCTGATGCCGGCGTTCAGTCAGGCTGCGATGCGTCGCTACCACGGGGTGATGTTCGACGTCGCCGATGAGCTGACCGGCCACTGGGATCAGCAGGCCGGCCGAGGTGAAACCGTCGATGTCTCGACCGACACCACCAGAGTCACCCTGGAGACCATCGGGCGGTGCACGGCCGGGTACTCGTTCGGGTGTTTCCAGAACGACAATGTGCACCCGTTCGTCGCCCACATGGTGTCGGCGCTACTAGGTGCCGACCGCCTCGGGGTACTGCGCGAAACCTTCCTGCCGGCCTTCGTCTTCCGGCGCTACGAGCGCCGGCTCCACCGCGACGCGCACTACCTGCACGGGCTGGCCGACGACATCGTCTCGGCGCGGCGGGCGCAGCCATCAGGCAGCCATGACGACCTGCTGCAGATCATGCTGGAGTCCGATCTCGACGCCGCCAACATCCGCTTTCAGCTGATCAACTTTCTGATCGCCGGACATGAAACTACTTCCGGTGCATTGTCATTCGCACTGTACTTTCTGTCGCAACACCCGGAGGTGTTCGCTCGCGCCCGCGACGAGGTGAACGAGGTGTGGGGTGACGAGGCGCGGCCAGAATTCGAGAAGATCGCCAAACTGCGGTATGTCCGGCGGGTTCTCGATGAGTCGCTGCGGTTGCAGCCGACCGTGCCGGCCTACTACCGCGCTGCCCGCCAGGACACCGTGCTCGCCGGAATCCACCCGATGCGCAAGGGTGATTGGGCCCTGGCGCTGACCTCGACCCTGCACCGCGACCCACGTTGGGGGCACGACCCGGAGGTGTTCGACCCCGACCGCTTCACGCCGGAGCAGATGCGGACCCGCCCGGGTGGCCTGTACAAGCCATTCGGAACCGGCGAAAGATCTTGCATCGGAAGACAGTTCGCGCTCCACGAAGCGGTGTTGATGTTGGCGGTGTTGATCCGCCGCTACGACTTGGTTGCCGATCCGGACTACCGGTTGCGGGTGCAGGAGCGCCTGACCATGATGCCGTCGGGCTTCCGGCTCGGCCTGCGGCGACGATAGCCACCCGTACCGCGTATGAAATGCCCCAATTCGGGGTACCGTTTCCGTGGACAGAACCGCAACGTCGGCAGGTCCGCGCATGGAATGGTTCATCGCAGACGAATATTGGCTGGCCAGACAGGTATTGCAGCGGGGGACCGCCGCGATCTACTTGATCGCGTTCATCGTGGCGGCCCGGCAGTTCCGCGGGCTCCTCGGTGAACGAGGCCTGCTGCCGATACCCCGATTCCTGGCTGCCAACTCGTTCCGGCATGCCCCCAGTGTGTTTCAACTCCACTATTCGGACCACTTCTTCGCCGCAGTGTGCGTAGCCGGGGCCGTGCTCTCGGCGGCCCTGCTCGCCGGCTTCGGAGACGTGGTGCCGTTGTGGGCCGCGATGCCGACCTGGCTGCTGGTGTGGGTGCTGTACCTGTCGATCGTCAATGTCGGGCAGACGTGGTACTCGTTCGGCTGGGAATCGCTGCTTCTCGAAGCCGGGTTCCTGGTGACCTTCCTGGGCAATGACGACGTGGGGCCACCACTTCTGGTGCTGCTGCTGGCCCGCTGGCTGGTCTTCCGCGTCGAGTTCGGTGCGGGCCTGATCAAGCTTCGCGGTGACCCGTGCTGGCGCAACCTGACCTGCCTGTACTACCACCACGAGACCCAGCCCATGCCCGGCCCGCTGAGCTGGTTCTTCCACCACCTGCCCAAGCCGTTGCATCGAATCGAAGTGGCGGGCAACCACTTCGCCCAACTCGTCGTGCCGTTCGCATTGTTCGCCCCGCAGCCGGTGGCCAGTGGCGCGGCGATCGTCGTCATGATCACCCAGCTGTGGTTGGTGGCATCGGGCAACTTCGCCTGGCTCAACTGGATCACCATCGTGCTGGCGTTCAGCGCGCTCTCGGATTCCACCGCGGCGGCACTGCTTCCGGTACCGCACCACCAACTCGGCCAAACCCCACTGTGGTTCGTCGTCGTGGTGATCGCGTTCGCCGGCGCGGTGACCTGCCTGAGCTACTGGCCGGCGCGCAACCTCATCTCCCGACGGCAGCGGATGAACGCCTCGTACAACAGGTATCACCTGGTGAACTCCTACGGCGCATTCGGCACCGTCGGACGCGCCCGCGACGAGGTGGTGTTGGAGGGCACGTCGGACGCGACCCTCAACGAGCACACCGTGTGGCGGGAATACGAGTTCAAGGGAAAGCCCGGCGATGTTCGCCGATGGCCGCGGCAGTTCGCGCCCTACCACCTGCGGCTGGACTGGCTGATGTGGTTCGCCGCCATCTCGCCGGCGTACGCCCACGGCTGGCTGCGCAGGCTGCTCACCCGACTGCTGGAGAACGACCGCGACACGCTGAAGCTGCTGCGTGGCAATCCATTCCCCGACGACCCGCCCCGTTACGTCCGCGCCCGACTGTACCGGTACGAGTTCAGCACCTGGACCGAGCTGCGCCGCGATCACGTCTGGTGGCACCGCATCTCGTTGGGCGTCTACGTCCCGCCGCAGACGCTGCCCTCCGGGCGGTCATCTGCCGGCGCGCAGTGACCGCTGGTAACGGCGCATCCCTGCGATCCACCGGTCGTAGTCGGATCCCTTGTGGCGGTACATGTCGAGCACTTGAGGGTGCGGCAACACGAGAAACCGGTCGGACTGGACGGCCTCGACCGTCGCGGTGGCCACCTGTTCGGCACTGATGACCTCACCGGACTGCACGATCGACGCCGCACCGGCCGCGGAATCCGGATCCGCCGAGGCCCGTACCGCATCGAGCAACGGAGTGGCCACCCCCAACGGGCACACGCAGCTGACCCCGATGTTGTCATCGCCGTATGTGATGGCCAGCCATTCGGCGAACCCGACCGCTGCATGCTTGCTCACTGCATACCCGGCCGCCCCGATCTGGGACAGCAGACCGGCCGCCGAGGCGACCGACACGAAATACCCGCCACCGCGCGACGACCATTGCGGGACAAGCACTTGAGCCGCCCTGATGTGGGAGCGCAGATTGACGTCGAGGATGCCGTCCCAGCTCTCCTCGGTGCCAAGGCCCGGTGCGCCGATGATTCCGGCGTTGGCGACGTAGATGTCGACGGGGCCGAACTCGGTGGCGGTCAGCGCCTCGATGTCGGCGGTGACGCAGGCGTCGGCCCGGACACCGAGTGCTTGCCCGCCGCCGGACCGGATCTGTGCGGCGGTCTGTTCGGCCGACTCCACATCAAGGTCAGCGGCCACCACCCGGGCGCCCGCCGTCGCGAAGGATCCGGCCAGTGCCCGGCCGATGCCCGATCCGGCGCCGGTGATGACCGCAACCGTCTGTTCGATGTCCATGGCCCCCTGCCTACCGAAATTCACGGGCGAGTGCACTTGTAACCCGACCGTGTCCGGGGTTCATCGAGCGGAAACAAAACGTCCCTAGGTTATGGATCCAAGCTTGGATCCGAACATGAACGGCTTCCCACCAGAGGAGAACACATGATCGCGCCGACGGCACCCGGGATTCACATAGGGGGACTGACGAAGCAGTTCAAGGTGGGCCGGTCGGTAGTCACAGCGCTCGACGGAGTCGACATCCAGTCCGACGAAGGTGAGTTCGTGACGCTCCTGGGACCGTCCGGGTGCGGCAAGAGCACCGTGTTGCGGATCCTCGCCGGACTTGAGGCGCAGAACGCGGGCACCGCCCTGGTCCACGGCGAGACCCCACAGGACATGCGCAGGCACCACCATCTCGGCATCGCATTCCAGGATTCGGCCCTGCTGCCATGGCGGTCGGTCAGGTCCAACATCCGGTTGCCGATCGAGGTGTCCAAGCAGTCCGTGTCCGACGAGTTCGTCCAGGAACTCATCGATCTGGTGGGGTTGACCGGCTTCGAGACTGCACGGCCCGCCCAGCTGTCAGGCGGTATGCGTCAGCGGGTCTCCATCGCGCGGGCCCTCGTCGTAAAGCCCCGGGTGCTACTGCTCGACGAGCCGTTCGGCGCCCTGGACGACATGACCCGCCAGAGCCTCAATGTCGAGCTGCTCCGGATCTGGACCGAACGGCCCGCGACCACCCTGATGGTCACGCACGGCATTGCCGAGGCGGTGTTCCTGTCCGACACGGTCGTGGTCATGAGCGCCCGGCCGGGCCGGGTGGTGAAGTCGGTCCAGATCGACCTGCCCCGGCCTCGACTCCCGGAGATGATGCGCACCAGCGAGTTTCACGAATATGTCGACCTGCTGTCCTCCATCCTGTTCGGCTCGCGTTCTGACGAGGCCGAGGTACGGGTACCGGTGGGCCGATGAACCACAACCGCCTTGCCGGTCTGGCCGGCTCCCTGATCGTGCTGTCACTATGGCAACTCGTCGGCATGACGGGCATTCTCGGGCCCGGCATCGTGGCGCCGACCGAGATCCTGGCCGGGGTGATGTCGGACGGCGCTGCCTTCTACGGCATCCACATACCCGTCACTCTGGCTTCGGCGTCCGTCGGATACTTCTGGGGCAACCTTGCCGCGATCGGCTGCGCAGCCCTGGTCACCACCGTGCCGGCGCTGGAGAAGTTGGTGCTGCAGGCGGGGATTGCGTCGGCGTGCATCCCTCTGATCGCGATCGCCCCCATCCTGGCTGCCTGTTTCGACGGCATGGTCACCTCGGCCATCATGGCGGGCGTCTCCGTCTTCTTCACCACCCTGGTGGGAACGATCAACGGCCTGCGCCACGCGGATCCGCTCAGCAAGGACCTGGTGCGAGCCTACGGCGGCGGCAGATATCTGGTATTGCGCAAGGTCGAACTGCTCTCGGCGCTGCCCAGCATCCTGACTGCGCTGAAAGTCGCTGTCCCGGCGGCGATTCTGGGTGCGATCATCGGTGAGTTCATGGGGCAGGAGCGTGGCCTCGGCGCCGCACTCGTGGTCGCGCAGTCTTCCAGCGATGTGGTGCGGACCTGGGGCATCACCCTGGTGTCGAGTCTCATCGCAGGCCTCGCCTTCGTTTTGGTCAACGCCGTCGAGAAGGTTGCCACGCCGTGGGCCGCCGGGATGGCAGGAGGACGAGCATGACAACTCTGCAGACACCGACGGCCCGCAGTGCCGCACGTACGCTGCTGACGTCGGGCGGTGCGGTGCTCGCAATCCTCGTGGTGTGGACCGTGTTCATCGCTCTGGCCGATGTGAGCTCATATGTGGCCAAGTCGCCGGCCGACGTCTGGCACTATCTGTTCGTCGACGGTGATGCTGCGGCTCACCGAGCCGGTATAGCGACGAATCTCGCGAGGACAGCTGTCGACGCCGCGTACGGATTCGTCCTCGGACTGCTTCTGGCGGCGGGGGTTTCGCTGCTGTTCTACTTCTCCAGGACGGTCGAGAGCATGTTCCTGCCGACCGTGACGGCACTGCATGCGATCCCGATGGTGACCATCGCTCCGATCCTCGTGCTGATCTTCGACCGCGGAGTGCTCGGAACGGCTGTCATCGGCGCCGCCATCGTCGTGGTACCCGCGTTGCTCACCATGCTGCACGGGATACGCAGCACACCGCGTACCGACGTCGAGATGATCGTGGCCTACGGCGGTTCGACCTGGTCGGCATTTCGGAAGGTTGCCCTGCCCCATGCGATTCCCACCTGGTTCGCAGCTGCGCGCGTCGCGGTGACCACTTCCGTCGTCGGAGCGTTGCTGGCGGAATGGCTGGCCACCGGCGAGGGACTGGGCGGTCAGATGCTGCGCGATGCCAACGAATTCGAGTTCGCCCGGCTGTGGGCATCGGTGGTCGTACTCACTGTCGCCTGCGTCGTCGTCTACCAGATCGTCAGCGTCATCGAGGCCGCTGTCACCGCCCGCATGAGTGCTCCTCGCTGAGTACACCACCACTCAACCCGAACGGACACATCTGATGAACAAACATCTCGGCCGGCGTCAGTTCCTCACCAGAGGCCTCGCATTCGGTGGCCTCGCGCTGGCCGCACCGGCCGCGCTGTCGGCCTGCGTCTCAGGCGAATCAAGTGGAGCTGCCGACGGATTCGGCGTGGCCTCCCAGCGGCTGTCCTGGATCAAGAACACCCAGTTCGCCGGAAGCTTCATCGCCGACAAGAAGGGCTACTACACCGACGCCGGCTTCAGCGGCGCTGACCTGGTCTCGGGCGGGCCGACCGCGCCACCGATCGAATCGGATGTGTTGTCGCGCACCTTCGCGGGGGTGTCGCAGGTGCCGATCGTGGGATCGGCTGTCGCCAAGGGCGCACCGTTGAAGATCGTCGGAGCGGTCTACAACCGATATGCGGGCTGCATCATGTCGATGGCGGACAAGCCGATCAAGACTCCGGAGGATCTGTACGGCAAGACAATCGGATGTGCGTCGTCGAGCGAACCCGTCTGGCGCAACTTCATGTCCGCCCTGAAACTGGACTCCTCACGAATCAACACGGTCCCCGTCCAGGGAGACCCCATCGGTATGACCGCCGGCCAGATCGACGGCTACCTCGGTTTCATCAACAGCCAGGTTGTCGACCTCCGGCACAAGGGGTTCGACATCAACACCATGCTCCTGGCCGACGTCGGATTTCCGCTCGTGGGGCAGACCTACATCACTACGCAGGAGAACATCGACAAGAATCGGGACAAGCTCAAGGCGTTCCTGCACGCCGAGATTCGCGGCTGGCGCGAGGTGCTCGACAACCCGAAGATGGCGACGGATCTCACGGTCAACGAGTACGGCAAAGACCTGCATCTGAACCCCGAGGCCACCTACGACTGCTGCCTGGCCGGCAACGAACTGATCCGCAATGGCAAGCCTTCCCAACAGATCGTGGCGATCTCCGACGAAACCGCGGCCGCGAACATCAAGGCCATTGCTGCCGGCGGGCTGAACCTGTCCGTCGACGACCTGTTCGACCTCGGCCCCATTCACGAAGTCTACGAACAGAACCCGGATCTGACGCTGACGTAGGCGCAGCTCGACGGATCGAATGACCGCACGAAACAGAAAGGTCTGACATGACCGCTCCACTCACCCCGGATCTCGTCGTAACCGGAGGAACCGTGGTGTCCCACGACGGCCGCCGCCGCCAGGACATCGCTGTGGCAGACGGCAAAGTCATCGCCGTCGGCGATGACCTGGCGATGGAAGGGGTTCCGACGGTCGACGCGGCCGGGCTGCTGGTGCTTCCCGGCCTGGTCGACGTGCATGTGCACCTCCGCGAGCCTGGCATGACCGAGAAGGAAGACTTCGCCAGCGGCACGTCGGCGGCGGCCGCCGGCGGTGTGACCACCGTTGTCGACATGCCCAACACGAAACCACCGGTCGCCACAGCGGAGCGTTATCAGCAGAAGCTCGATCTGGTGAAGAACAAGGCATTCGTGGATTTCGGGCTCTACGGAATGCTCGATCACGACAATGCGGACGAGATCGCCGGTATGGCCGAGCTGGGCGCCATGGGGTTCAAGCTCTTCATGGGACAGACGACCGGCGACAACCGCTGCCCCAACGACGCCGCGATATTCCGTGGCCTGGAAGCCGCCGCCGACGCGGATCTGGTGGTCGGTGTCCACGCCGAGAACGACCACCTGCTGCGTATGTTCGGGGACCGGTTGAAGGCCGAGGGCAGGCGGGATCCCCGCGCCCACCTGGAGGGCAGGCCGGCGTTCGTCGAGGTCGAGGCGATCACCCGGATCATCACCATGGCCACCGAGGCCAAGACGAAGCTGCATATCCACCACCTGTCGACCGCCGCGGGACTGCAACGCGTCATGGACATGCGGGCTCAGGGTCACCGGGTCAGCATCGAAGCCCTGGTGTCCCATCTGTTCCTCGATGACCGTGCCTATGACACCTACGGAAACCTGATCAAGCTCAACCCGCCGATCCGCCCGGCGGCCGATGTCGCCGCGCTGTGGGCGGGCATCGACCGGGGTGATGTCGACGTGGTCGCAACCGACCACGCTCCGCACACCGTCACCGAGCAGGCCGAGACCGATGTGTGGAAGGCCTATGGCGGATTCATCGGCGTCGAGACGATGCTCCCGCTGATGCTGACCGCCGCCGCCAAGGGCCGGCTGACGGTGGAGGACATCGTGCGATTGTGTTCGTACGCCCCGGCACGCCGCTGGTCGATGGCCGACAAGGGCCGCATCGCACCGGGTTTCGATGCCGACCTCGTGCTCGTCGATTCCGGTGCCGAGGTGGTGCTGGACCAGGCCGGCCTGCACTCCAAGCACAATGTCACGCCCTATCACGGGTGGGAGCTCACCGGCAGTGTGGTGGCCACCTATCTGCGTGGTCAACTGGTCTACGAGAAAGGCGAGGTGATCGGTGCGCCCGCGGGCCGTCAGGTGAAGCCGGTACGGGAGGGGCTGCGATGACCGGGATGACTCTCCTGGAGGCCGACGGCGCAGCGACGATCCGCGCTGCCGTGGCGCAGTGCGTCGACGAGGTGCGGAGCGTCGCAACCGGATTGTCATCAGGATCGGGGGGGTCGGATCCGACCGTGATCGCGGGAATCGGCACCACCGCCGCGCATGCACTGAAGGGCAGGCTCCTGCACGATGCTCTGCTGGCCGAGAACGTCGACCTGGACGACACCGTTCACTTCGACAGTCCCGTTGAGCTACTGGGTGATTCGCGCTGGTCTCTGGCACTGGTGCTCAGCCCGTGGAAACAAGAGGTGGCTCCTGCGATACCGACTTTGACCACGTCGGCCGCGCAGACGGGCGTGGTCGACACCATCGTTCGCGGATCCGCAGGGGCGGTCGGAGTCAACACCAACAGCTGGGCTTCCCAGGCAGCCATGGAGACCCTGATGGGCGGCAGGACTCCGGAGTCGGTACTGGTGCTGGGTTCGGGCGGTTCGTCGAACTCGGTGGCGCTGGCCTGCCGTCGGGCGTGGCCGCTGGCCCGCCTGATCGGTTCGGCACGCAACGTCGAGGCGCTCGCGACCTGGGCGCGGCGATTCGGCGCCGAGCACTGCGGCCCGGCCGGGGTCGCCGAACTGCTGGGAGACGAGCCGCCGTCGCTGCTCGTCAACACCACGACCTGGGGGGAGACCGATGCCTCGGAGGACACGCCGTTCGCCTTCGACTTCGGCCGGCTGACCGCACCCGGCAACCAGTTCTTCGACCTGAACAACCGGGTGAGCGCATTGCAGACATCGGCGCTGCAAGCGGGTATGAACGTGATGTCGGGCACCTTCATGCAGCGCGCGACGAACGCGTGCCGCGCCGCACTGGCGAAGCGAGGATGAGATGAGTCCGTTGGACAGTACCCTCGCCGTTTCCACCACGGGTGAACCGCTGAGCGTGCGCGAGCGGGTGTACCGCTATCTGCGGCAGCAGATCACCACCGGTGAATACACCGGCGGTATCCGGCTGACCGAGGAGGAGATCGCCGAGGATCTCGGGGTCAGCCGGACGCCGATACGTGAAGCGCTGCAGCGCTTGACGAGTGAAGGACTCGTCGAGCGGGTGAGGCGCGGTCAGCTCGTGGTGGTCGAGGTCGACGCGGCCGCCCGCGCCGAGCTGCACGAGCTGCGGGTCGCGTTCGATCAGGTCGCGGCGAAGCTGATCACTGCCAAAT
The DNA here is from genome assembly GCF_055419385.1 of Mycobacterium sp. IDUB_24. Taxonomy (NCBI): domain Bacteria; kingdom Bacillati; phylum Actinomycetota; class Actinomycetes; order Mycobacteriales; family Mycobacteriaceae; genus Mycobacterium; species Mycobacterium sp. IDUB_24. Next base: position 112,691 of record NZ_JBVAXO010000010.1, on the reverse strand, counting down.
GCGGTGAAGTGGACTGGGATTCGCTGTATGACGGGCTGAACCCACTTGCCGCCGCAATGCGCGAGTACGGCGTCGTGAGCCCGCAGTATGCGATGGCGCATCTGCAGTTCCACATGGCCATCAATCGCGCCGCATTCTGCCCGATCACGTCGTCGTTCTTGGAACGCCAGGCGTTTCTGTACCCGACCGACGACTACGTCCAGCAGCCGGGCCATGAGCCGATCTCCCAGCACCGCACCCTGCTCGACGACCTTGCCAGCGGCGACCTCGACCGCGCCGCCACCGCCATGCGCGTGCACGCGCTGCGCGGCCACGGCAACACCACGTTGAGCTGAACCTACTTTCCAGACGGAGTTTTCATGTCACACGAGACTGTCCTGATGTTTGTCAACGGCCAGGCCATGTCGGGCGGGCCGCTCAACGATGCCCTGGCCTCGGCCCGGTTCGTCGGTCCGGTGCGCACCGCGCCGGCCTACCGGTTCTTCTCCTTCGGCGATGTGTTTCCCGGGCTGGCACCGGTGCGCGATGGCGGCTGGTCGGTGCCCGGGGAGATCTACGAGATGACCTACGCAGAACTACGGGAGAATCTGTTGCCCCGGGAGCCCGCAGAGCTCGAACTTTCGGTGATCCAACTCGAAGACGGCCGCGGTGCATTGAGTATGGTGTGCCGATCGTTGCCGACCGACGATGATCAGGCGCGGGAGATCACCGCGCGTGGTGGGTGGCGACAGCACCTGGGCGAGCCCGCCGGGACGCGGTGATGCCGATCCTGCAGGCCGGGATCGACCCAGGGACCGCCGAGCACTATCTGTGGTGCAACAGCGAAACCATCAGTTGGGGAACGCTTCCCACCCCTGACACGGCACCGGTGCTCACCGTTGACAGCGGCCGGACCGTCACCTTCGACACCGTGTCGCAGGAAGGGTTGATGGAGGATCAGGGCCGTGACCCGGTCGCCTACTTCGGCCGGCACGGTGTCGAGAGCACCGACGTACTCACTGACGCCATCGATCTGGCAGCGTCGGACCTGCGCAAGCCGGTAGCGCCGAAGGCACCGCATATCGTGCTCGGGCCGGTTCACGTCCGCGGTGCACAGCCGGGCGATTGGCTACGCGTCGACTTCCTGGATCTGCGACCACGCGTCCCGTACGGTGTCGTCTCCAGCAGGCACCAGCGCGGTGCACTGCCGGATCGGCTGCCACGAGAAGCCGACGGCAGTATTCCCGCGGTGTTCAGCAAGTTCTGCAGGCTCGACGGGACCGGAACGCGTGCCGTGTTCGAATTCGCCAGTGGCCGAGCGACAATCGGATTCCGTCCGTTCATGGGTCTGTGTGGTGTGACCCCTGCCGGTCCGGAGCCGCTCAGCACCATCCCGCCGGGTCCATTCGGGGGCAACATGGATGTGCGGGACATCGTGGTCGGCAGCTCGCTGTACCTACCGGTGCAGGTGCCCGGTGCGGGGTTCTACCTCGGCGATCCTCACTTCGCGCAGGGCAACGGCGAGATCGCCCTGACCGCGCTGGAAGGGTCGTTACGGGCCACGGCACGCCTCACGGTGGTGACCTCGCTGACACCGGCCCGTGCGCCCATGCCGTTCGTCGACACCGATGATCACTGGATCATTCTCGGGATGAACGAAAGCCTCGACGAGGCGATGCGTCAGTGCGCTCAACTGTCGGTCGACTTCCTGTCGGCGCACACCGGGATGACGCCCAGCGAGGCATACCTCTATCTCAGTGCGGCCGGCGACTTTTCGGTCACCCAGGTGGTCGACATCGTCAAGGGTGTGCACTGCACGATCCGCAAATCCGACTTCTGTTAGGACTGTGATGGCCCAGGGTTCACCGGTGACCGCGCACGGACGAGCCGTGCCGGTATTGCACAACGCCACGCTGCCGGACGGCCGTGTCGTCGACGTGCACCTCGAACGAGAAAGGGTGCGCGATGTCGTCCCCGCCGCGGGGAGGGTGGCCGTCGGAGATGACCTCGACCTCAGCGGGCATCTGCTGCTGACCGCTCCTGCCGAGCCGCACGCGCACCTGGACAAGGCGCTGTCCTTCGACGAGATCCGGCCGCCGATGGGGGATCTCGGCGCAGCGATCGCCGCGTGGGAAAACCACACCCCGTCCCTGACCGTCGAGGGCATCGCCGAGCGTGCTCGCAGGGCGGCGCTGTTGTTGCTCGGCAACGGGACCACTGCGGTGCGGTCGCACGTCAACCTGTTGCGCGGTGATGACCCACTGCGGGGTATCCGCGCGCTGGTCGCGGTGCGCGAGGAACTCGCCGCCGTCATGGACATCCAGATCGTTGTCATGGCGCCGTACTTCGCCGACGACGCGGCCGTGCACGCAGCCCTGGATCTCGGCGCCGAATTCGTCGGCGGCCATCCGCACCAGACCCCGGATCCGAGCGGAAACCTGCAGCGGTTGTTGGCGATTGCGCGGGCCCGCAATGTCGGCGTCGACATGCATACCGACGAACAGCTCAACCCGATGATGCTGACGCTGGAAGAACTCGCCCATTCGGTACGGGACTGGCCGAAGTCGATGCCGGTGACGGCCGGGCATTGCGTCAGTCTGGGGATGGTGCAAGCCGACGTGCTCGATCGGGTGATCCGTGCGGTGAAACTCAGTGACGTCGGCATCGTCAGCCTCCCGATCACCAATCTGTACCTGCAAGGCTGGGCCGATCCGGTCGCCACGCCGCGCGGACTGACCGCCGTTCGGGCGTTGTTGGACGCCGGTGTGCGCGTTGCGGGCGGCGCGGACAACGTCCGCGACCCCTACAACCCGCTGGGCCGCAGCGACGCACTCGAGACCGCGATGCTGCTGGTGGCGGCGGGGCACTTGTCGGTCAGTGAGGCTTACCACGCTGTCAGTGCGGGGGCACGCGACATCATGGGTCTGCCGGTGGCGGGGGTGGCTGCCGGCCTGTCCGCGGAGCTGCTGGCCATCCGGGCATCGAGCTTGGAGGAGGCGGTGGCCGGCGCCCCGCAGGATCGAATGGTGCTGAGCCGGGGCCGCCTCGTGTCGATCAGTCGCACCAGCCGATCCTGTGCTGTGACGCACGTCGGCCGCTCAGCCGAAATGGACGCCCTGGGCCAGCGGTAGCTCCGAGGAGTAGTTGACGGTGTTGGTGGCCCGGCGCATGTACGCCTTCCACGCATCTGACCCGGACTCGCGGCCACCGCCGGTGTGCTTCTCGCCGCCGAACGCACCGCCGATCTCGGCTCCCGAGGTACCGATGTTGACGTTGGCGATGCCGCAGTCGGATCCGTCGGCCGCCATGAACCGCTCGGCCTCGCGCACGTCGGTGGTGAAGATCGCCGACGAAAGTCCCTGTGGTACTGCGTTGTTCAGGGCGATCGCATCGTCGATATCGTCGTAGGTCATGACGTAGAGGATCGGCGCGAAGGTCTCGGTGTGCACGATGTCGGTCTGTGCCGGCATCCGCACCACCGCGGGCGAGACGTAGAACGCGCCCTCGTCGCCGAGGTCATGACGCTCACCGCCGAAAACCTCGCCACCATCGGCGCGGGCCTGCTCCAGCGCCCCGACCATGTCCCGGTAGGCCCTGGTGTGGATGAGTGGGCCGACCAGGGTGCCGTCCACGCTCGGATCGCCCACGGGAAGGCTCCGGTAGGCCGAGACGATCCGGGACACCAGGTCATCGGCGACCGACGAGTGCACGATCAACCGGCGCAGCGTCGTGCAGCGTTGACCGGCGGTACCCGCGGCCGAGAACACGATGGCCCGCACCGCGAGGTCCGGATCGGCCGAGGGCGTCACGATCGCGGCGTTGTTGCCGCCCAGCTCAAGCAGCACCTTGCCGAACCGCGCTGCGACACGTGGTCCGACCTGCTGACCCATCCGCACCGACCCGGTCGCGCTGACCAGCGACACCCGTGCATCGTCGACCAGTTGTTCACCCAACTCGCGCCCGCCGAGGATGAGCCGGCTCACCGTCGGTGGTGCGCCCACGTCCGATGCGGCGCGCTCGATCAGGGCCTGACATGCGATCGCGGTCAGAGGAGTGAGCTCCGACGGTTTCCACACCACGGTGTCGCCGCAGACCAGAGCGATCGCGGTGTTCCACGACCACACCGCGACCGGAAAGTTGAACGCGGTGATCACGCCCACGACGCCCAGCGGGTGCCAGGTCTCCATCAGGCGGTGCCCGGGGCGTTCGGAAGCGATGGTGCGGCCGTACAACTGGCGCGACAGGCCGACTGCGAACTGGCAGATGTCGATCATCTCCTGCACCTCGCCCCGCGCCTCGGAGGTGATCTTGCCTGCCTCCACCGTCACCAGCGTCGCCAGATCGTCCTTGTGCTCGATGAGCAACTCACCAAGGCGTGCCACCAACGCGCCGCGGACCGGTGCCGGAGTGGTTCGCCACGTCGAGAAGGCTTGTGCGGCAGCGGTGATCGCGGCATCGGCCTGCTCACTACTGTCCTCGAAAAGGGTGAACAGCACGTCCCCGCTGATCGGTGTGCTGGCATGCAGGCCGGGGCCCGGAGTGCTCGGTTCGCCCAGTGCGATGTCCGAGCCGATGGCCGACAGGGCCAGCCGTACCCGCCTGCGCAGCTCCTCTGCGGTGGGGAGATCGGTCCGTTCGGTGGTGGTCATCGTGTGCCTTTCTGGGGTTGCCGAGGAGTTACAGTGCGGGCCATGGGTGAAGCCGACGAACACGTGCTGGACGACACCGACCGGATCCTGGTCCGCGCGCTCGCCGCCGACGGCAGGGCCACGCTGGCGCACCTTGCATCCGCGGCCGGGTTGTCGGTGTCGGCGGTGCAGGCGCGCGTGCGCCGCCTGGAGTCGCGCGGAGTGGTCACCGGATATGCGGCGCGGCTCAATCCCGAAGCGCTGGGCAACATGCTCTCCGCGTTCGTCGCCATCACTCCTCTCGACCCGTCCCAACCCGATGATGCGCCTGCCCGCTTGCAGGGCATCCCCGAAATAGAATCGTGCCACTCGGTGGCCGGTGAGGAGAGCTACGTCCTGCTGGTCCGGGTCGCCTCGGCCCGGGCCTTGGAGGACCTGCTCCAGCGGATCAGGACCGCGGCCAACGTCCGCACTCGAAGCACGATCATTTTGCAGACATTTTACAGTGGACGAGACTATGTTCCGTAACCGTTACGGTTGCAGTGGGATGTGGCCATAAAAATTCCGTTAAGATGGCGCCATGACCGCAGTGCTGACGTCCACGCCACGCGTAACTCCTGACCGGGTGCGGGCCGTCCTCGCGCGCAGCATCCTGACCGACGGCTTCGATTTCGTCCTCGACCTGGACCGTTCCCGTGGGTCGCATCTGGTGGATGCGCGCACCGGCGCCCGGTTCCTGGACATGTTCACCTTCTTCGCCTCATCCGCACTGGGGATGAACCATCCGGCGTTGGCCGACGACGGAGACTTCCGTGCCGAGCTGGCCCGGGTCGCGGTGAACAAGCCGAGCAATTCCGACATCTACAGCGTGCCGTTGGCCCGCTTCGTCGAGGCTTTCCGCCGGGTGCTCGGCGATCCGGACCTGCCGCATCTGTTCTTCGTCGACGGCGGGGCGTTGGCGGTCGAGAATGCACTCAAAGTGGCATTCGACTGGAAGAGCCGCCACAACGAGGCCCGCGGGATCGACCCCGACCTCGGTACCAAGGTGCTGCATCTGCGCGGAGCGTTCCATGGCCGCAGCGGATACACGATGTCGCTGACCAACACCGATCCCGTCAAGGTGGCCCGTTTCCCGAAGTTCGACTGGCCACGCATCGATGCGCCGTACCTGCGTCCGGGTGTGGACAGCGCTGCGCTCGAAGCTGATTCGCTACGTCAGGCAAGGGCCGCATTCGAGGCCAACCCGCACGACATCGCCTGCTTCATCGCCGAGCCGATCCAGGGCGAGGGTGGTGACCGGCACATGCGACCGCAGTTCTTCGCGGCGATGCGGGAACTGTGCGACGAGTTCGACGCCCTGCTGATCTTCGACGAAGTCCAGACCGGGTGCGGCATCACCGGAACTGCCTGGGCCTATCAGCAATTGGGGGTCGCCCCGGACGTGGTCGCATTTGGGAAGAAAACTCAGGTGTGTGGGTTGATGGCCGGCCGGCGAGTCGACGAGGTCGCCGACAACGTGTTCACCGTGAGCTCGCGGATCAACTCGACGTGGGGCGGCAACCTGGTGGACATGGTGCGTTCGCGTCGAATCCTCGAGGTCATCGAATCGGACGATTTGTTGCGCAACGCCGCTGTGACCGGTGACTATCTCCGCGATCAGTTACACAGGCTGGCAGCGGACTTCGCCGACACCGTACTCGACCCCCGTGGCCGTGGCCTGATGTGTGCCTTCAGTCTGCCCACGTCCGCCGCGCGCGACGAGCTGATCCGCCGGCTGTGGCACAGCCACGTCATCATGCTGCCGAGCGGCACCGACTCGGTGCGGTTCCGCCCGGCGCTGACCGTGACCCGCCAGGAGATCGACGCGTGCCTGGAAGCCGTTCGCGCGGCGCTGAGATCGCCGCTGGCGGGTTAGGGCCCGCTGTCCGCGGCCGGGTCCATCGCCGGTTCTGGAGCTGCCGCGCGGCGCAGAATCGATTTGAGTCTGGGCAGGTCGGCCCCGCCCACCAACTCGCAGCCGTGAAGCTGGGCGAGTTTCCGTGCGGCCGGCGTGAATTCGTTGTTGGTGACCACCATGGTCCTGGCGCAATCCTGCATCGGCGCTCCCGCGACCACCTCCTGCACGGCACCCGCGCCGACCGGCCGTGACAGTCGTTTGCACTGCACGGCAATACGGTGAGGCCGGTGTCCGACGATCAGATCCACGCCCCAGTCCCCGGTGAGCGGGGTCATGATCACCGGCAGCCCAGATTTCCGTGCCACGTGGGCCACGTGATCTTCGAACTCCAGCCCGGTCATCTCGGTCGCCGATTGCTCGCGAGCACCGGGGGTGCGGGTGCCGTGGAATGCGCCCAGCAGGAACCTCGGAGTGCCCGCCAGCGCCAGCGGCACCGCGCCGCCGATCGCCAGGCTCCAGGCCGTGTCGACCCCGGCCAGGTGACTTGCGACCGCGGCCGCCGCGCCGGCTGCGATGAAGAGTTTGATCCTGAGCCGTCTCACGAGGTCGAATGTAAATGTCACGTGTGACAAATACGGTGAGTCGCTGCCAGGTCGGCGCGATAGGCTCACTCGGTGACGAGTGATTCGGCAGCGTGGACCCCCGAGTCACCGATCGAGCACGCGCTCGCCGGGGGCGAGCCGCAGCGCGTCGGTTGGTTCCGGTTCTACTTCGCCGACGAGCGCTGGGAATGGTCGCCCCAGGTGGAGCGGATGCACGGCTACGAGCCGGGCACCGCGAATCCGACCACCGAACTGGTGCTCTCACACAAGCACCCCGACGACTACGGGCAGGTGGCCGCGACACTGCTGGAGATCCGGCGTACCTCGGGCGCGTTCAGCACCCGGCACCGGATCGTCGATGTCGCCGGCGATGTCCACCACGTCGTGGTGGTCGGCGATCAGATCTTCGACGACACCGGTGCGGTGATCGGAACGCACGGCTTCTACGTCGACGTCTCGCCGGCGCTGGCGCAGGCACAACAGCAGGCCGTCAGCGAAGTGGTGGCCGAGATCGCCGAGGCCCGCAGCGCGATCGAGCAGGCCAAAGGCATGCTGATGCTGATCTACCGGATCGATGAAGACGCGGCGTTCGAGCTGTTGAAATGGCGTTCACAGGAAACCAACACCAAGCTGCGCCTGCTGGCCGAGCAGCTGGCACAGGATTTCCTGAATCTCGATTACACCGAGACACTTCCGGACCGCGTGGTGTTCGACCGGTTACTGCTCACCGCTCACCGCCGGGTCAGCCCGGAGGTTTAGCACCTCCCGGTCCCGGGAAGACTTCCGTCGCTGATGTAAAGCGAGCGGGGAGTTGAGCGATGGCGACATGTGCTACCTGTGGGAATGACTACGACAAAGCCTTCACTGTGAGCTGGGACGGTCACACCGAGACGTTCGACAGCGTCGAGTGCGCGGCGGTTCGGGTCGCCCCTGAGTGCGCGCACTGCGGCTGCCGGATCCTGGGCCACGGGGTTGAGGCGGGCAAATCGGTGTACTGCTGCGCTCACTGCGCTAGAGAATCCGGACATTCTGAGCTTGTCGACCGTCAGCGCGCCGGCTGAGGGGAGTTGAGCGATGACGGCCCCGGCGCTGTCCGCACTGGCCCTCGTCTGCAGCCTCAAGCGTCGGCCGGCCGAGTCCAGCAGCGAACTGATCGCCGAGCAGGTCTGCGACAATCTCGGCGTACTCGGGGTCGGCACCGAGTCGCTGCGGTGTGCCGACTTCGTCATCGCACCCGGGGTCGAAACCGACATGGGCGGCGATGACCAGTGGCCCGAAATTCGGAAGAAAATTCTCGACGCCGACATCCTGCTGTTGTCGACCCCGGTGTGGCTCGGCCACCCGTCGAGCATCGCGCAGCGCGTCCTGGAGCGGCTCGACGCCGAACTGTCGAACACCGACGACGCCGGTCGTCCGGTGGTGGCGGGCAAGGTGGCGCTCGTGTCGGTTGTCGGAAACGAAGACGGTGCACACAAGACCGTGGCCGATCTCTTCCAGGCGCTAAACGACATCGGCTACACGATCCCGGCGCAGGGCTGTACGTATTGGAACGGCGAGGCCATGCACGGCACCGATTATCTGGATCTCGACGAAGTGCCCAGTCCCGTCGCCGATGCAACCGGCGCGGCGGCCCGCAACGCCGCGCACCTGGCCGGATTGCTCAAGGTGGGCCAGTACCCGCGCTACGAGTGAGAGGGAGAAACGATGAAAGGTCCTGACGACCCTGTCGACCACACCAGGACGACCCGGCCGCATGCCGGTGAGGCGATGAAGGACAACCGCAACATGCCTGCACTGGTCCTGATCGGCTTCGGTGTCGTGATGTTCGTCGCGTGTCTGTTCGGCTTCGCAACGGGCAACACCGGGGTAGGGGTGGTGCTGGCGATTCTGGCGGCGGTGGGTCTGCTGGCCGGCGGCCTGTGGCTCGCGATCGCGCACCTACGTGTGCGGCGCCTCGAAGAACGTTGGTACGCAGAACATCCCGATGTGATCAGGCAAGCGCCCAACAGCTGACGTCAAAACCGTCAAAATCGTCACAACACGAGAACGCGAGATGGCCCCGCCACCATTGGCGGGGCCATCTCTTCAATCAAGTTCGGACTAGGGCCGCTGGTTCGCCTGCTCACGCTTTTCGGCGGCCTTGGCACCTGCCCGAGCCGATTCGGCTTCGGCTTCCTTTTTGGCGGCATCCTGTTGGGCGTCGGCCTTGTCCTGCTGGGCTTTGCCCTCGCGCACGAGGTCCTCGCGGCCGGTGACGGTACCGACAGCTTCCTTGGCCTTGCCCTTGACGTCCTCGACGACGCCCTTGATGCCTTCTTCAGGTCCTGAGTTCTTCTCGGTCATGCTTTACCTTTCCGCTACTGGAGTGGATTGGTCATTCCACGCGGCTTCTCCACGCACCCCCTGGATTTCCCGGATGCGGCGGGGCTAAACGTGACGTTTGCAGACCGCTCGGTTGGGTATCGAATAGAGGTGATTTCCGGAAGCATCGCCGTTGGCGCTGAGAACGTTTACCGACCGCAGCAGGACTCATGGCTGCTGATTGATGCGCTCATGCGCGACGGTGCGGTGGCAGGCCGCCGGGTGGTGGATCTGTGCGCCGGGAGCGGAGTCGTCGCCGTGGCCGCCGCCGAGATGGGCGCCAGTAAGGTTACCGCGCTGGATATTTCGCCCAGCGCGGTGCACTGTACGCAGGCCAACGCGCTGGCCGCACAGGTGGACGTCGATGCCAGACTCGGCTCGTGGACCCAGGCGCTGGAACACGAACCGTTCGACATCGTGGTCTGCAACCCGCCCTACGTTCCGGTAGGGCCGGAGACCTCTGCCGAAGTGGTCGTGTCGACCGGTCCGATGGACTCCTGGAACGGTGGCCCGGACGGCCGGCTGGTACTCGACCCGCTGTGCCGCTCGGCCGCTGGGATCATGGCCGAGGGCGGGTCCTTGTTTCTGGTCCAATCCGAGTTCGCCGACGTCGCCGAGTCGGTGAGGCTGTTACGTGCGGGCGGCCTCGATGCGGACGTCTATGTCACCCAACGGATTCCGTTCGGCCCCGTGCTGCACCTACAAACTCCTTGGCTGCGCGATACCGGGCGTTTGACCGATGACAGGACAGAAGAGGACCTGGTCGTCATCCGGGCGGACAAGCCATGACCGAGCAGCGGGCAGTACGCGTGATCCAGGGCGGGCCGATCCTCGTCGAGGGGCCGGTGCGGATCGAACTGCCCGACGGGAGCACCGTCGAATCAGATCGGTTCATGGTGGCCATCTGTACCTGTCGCCGGTCCAAGACCTATCCGTTGTGTGACACCAGCCACCGCAAGGTCAAGCGGACGTCAAGCCAGCGGCCGACATAGCGAACTACGCTCCGCGAGCCAGCATTTCATCAGGTGATCGGCCAACCTGTCCTCCATGGCGGCAAAGGCCCGTATCCCGAACACCACGTCGGAGTCGAGCGCCGGTTCGCGCCGCACGAGGTCGCCCACCACGTCGTGCCGGACGACCTGCTCGTGTACCGCGTCGGCTTCGACGTGCTCGCGGTAGAACCGAACGCATGCCTCGGGCGCGTCCATTCGTTCCAGGGCTGCCACCATGCGCTGCGATCCAGGCGAGGACGTGATCTCGGTTGCCGCGAAATGGCCAGCGGCGGCGCCGCGCAACCGTCGGTGCAAGCCGAACATGGACATGAGATTGACCAACGCGAGGCTTTCAGCCGGTACCGCGTCCAGATAGCCGAGATAGCGGTCGTCCAGCTCGGCCTCGCGCATGAGGTCGGCGAAGAGGTTCTGATGAAGGCGATCGGACGACCCTGCCCCGTATTCGTCGTACTCGACGGCGACGAAGGAGGCTTTCGCCTGGCCGCAAAGGCGTGGGATCAGCCAGGCGTGCGGGTCACCCTCTTTGAGGTGGTACAACGACCGGTGCACGAAGTACTCGCGCATCTGGTCCCAGGTGCCCTCGCCGCTCAGGTGATGAGACGGACCCGTTCCGTCGACGGGTTCGACCGACAAGCGCGCCATCTCGCGTTCGGCGGTGTCGTCAGGATCGATTCCGCCGACCTCGCGCCGGACCGCCGCGAGAAATATTCGTTCGAACTGCGAGCGTAGGTGCAACAGGCCCGCGTTCCATTCCCAGTCCTGATCGACGCCGACGAAGCCTCGATAGTGCAGTTCGTAGCAGATGTACAGCGCGAGTTGCACATCCAGGCCCAGAGGATCGGAATCGCGCAGGGGGATCCACACCGGTTCGAGGTGGTTGTACGGTGCCCGATCGCCGAGCCGCTCGATCAGGGCGGCAGAGATCGGTCCCTTCGCGAGCGGAAGCCCTGGCTGTAAGAGGGGTGGAGGCGTCGTCATGGCGCAAGAGGTATGCCCGTCGGCGGCGTGGGGTAAACCCGTCTGTCGGTTTGTCCGGGTACCTGCCGGGGTATCCAACAAGCTGTTGGAGTCGAGGTGAGAAACATGGCCGGACCAGCGCACCTTTTCGAGCGGATCGGCGACGCCATCGAGCGTCAGCACCGGCAGGCCCTCAGCGAGTACGCGCTGACCGAATGGCTGTGGCAGCGCCACAGCGATGCGGTTACCGACTCGACAGGGCCGGCGAGCGCCGGGTATACCCAACACGCAGCGTGATGTGGTCGGATCCGACTCTGCCCACATCGTTCCAGGCTGCCAGGAAGGTCCCGCGATGGCGCCATGCGGCGATGGTCGCGATGAGCCAGGGCGCGTCGAGGCCGGTGCGCTCGTAACCCAGGTAGGACGAGCGGGTACGGGGACTGATCACCAGGCCGGTCAGTTCTGGACTGCCCGGATGATCCGCGCCGTCGTCGGCGATCCTGAGCCGGACATCGATGACGGTTCCGACCGGGTGGTGCCCGGCGTCCAGCACGCGGAGCCCGAGCAGGTTACTCAGCTGCATGACGCCCTCCCGGGATGCGGGCGACGATGTGGTCGCGCAGCCAACGCTCTACCCAGACGGTGTCCGACGGCAGTTCGGGAGCCGTCACCTGCACGGTCACGCCGATCGAAGCGACTTGTTTCCAAGGGATTTCGTGCAACAGCGTTCGCGGCGGGGCGCCACCGAGGATGCGGGTCATCACCACTTGCCCGGTAAGTATCGCGGTGACGCGCGGCGGCGGGCTGTCCGGTTCGATGTCCACATCGGCCTCGACGCCGTCGAGTTCCAGATCGTCGACGATGCCGACCGGGGCACCGTCATCATCGAGCAGCTGCCGATCCAACAGGTGCAGGCGCGCGTCGACAATGCTCATTGGCCCGCCCCCGTCACGATCATCAGCGGTATGGCAGCCAGCGATGCGGCCACGATGATCACCAGGTACACGGAACCGAACATGTTGAGCAGCCTTCCGTTCGTCTTGTCGCCCATGTACTCCGGATCGTTGGCCACGATGAGGATGGGCAGGTAGGTCAGCGGGAGTGCGATGGCCGAGAACACCACGGAATACTCGGTGACCATCACGGGGTCGACGCCGGTGAACAGGACGGCAGCACCCACGACGATGCTCACGAACATCACCACGTGGAAGCGCGACGCTTCGGCCGGACGACGAAACTTGCCCCACGGCCACCCGAAGAACTGCGCCAGGGTGTAGCCACTGGACAGCGTGGTCTCAAGGGCCGCACCGAATGTGGCAGCCACGATGCCCACGATCGCGAACGCCAGCGCCAGCTTGCCGCCGGCCTCCACGACAGGCATCACCACCTGAGACAGTGACGTCACCTCGATCTGCTTCGGTAACAGCACCAAGGTGGCACAGGCGGCGATGGACACCGATAGGATGCCGCCGAGCGGAAACCCGATGAGGACGTTGAGCCGTGACACTCCGAGATCTTTTGTCTTCCAATGCTCTTCAACGGCACCGGAGGAGAAGAAGAACACCTCGTACGGAGTCATCGCGGCCCCGAACAACGCGATCGCGTAGTACCAGTAGGTCGCCGAGGACTCGGACTCGGGAATCACCGGTTGCGTCGCCTGCTGGGCCAGCGCGCCCCAATGTGGTTGCAGGGCAAAGACGGCCACGGCGAAGACAATCAGGCACAGCCCGGCCAGACCGGCGGTGTTCTCCATCACCGAGAACTTGACCCGCCAGATCACCAGCCACACCGCGAAAGCCGCCACCGGTATCCACATCATCCGCCCGACGTCCGTCGCCAGTTGCAGCGCCAGGGCGACGCCGCCGATCTCGGCTGTCAAGGTCATCAGATTGATCAGGAACGAGGCCGTCAGGTTCGCCGCCGCGGTCCGCGGCCCCAATCGTTCCCGGATGATCTCGAAGGTGGCGCGCCCGCTCACCGCTGCTACCCGGCCCGCCATCTGGGCGAACAGGCAGATCCCGATCACGCCGACGAGCACCACCCAGACCAGTGCCAACCCGAAGCGGGAACCGACCACCGCATTCATCACCAGATCGCCGATGTCGAGGAACCCGCCGATCGCGGTCAGAATTCCCAGCGCTACCGCAAAAAACTTCTTCATCAGCGGTAGCCGTTTTCCAGAGCGGCGGCCGACGTCAGCAGTTGGCCGCGCAGCGCGGACAGCTCGGGCTCGGCGGCCACCTCGCGGACCCGGGCCGAGGCGGTGTTGAGTTGGCCGATCAACGTGGTCTGGGCTTCGGTGAGCATCCGCTGGCGGTCGAGGTCGACCGGATCGTCGGCCTTGAGATCGGCAATTCCCTTGTAAGCCTTGGCGATCTCGTCCCGGGCATCGGAGATCTGGACGCTGACCAGTTGCGGCGTGGACCGGTCACGCATCCGGAGGTCCAGTGCGTAGGCGCCGCTACGAGCCGCGGCCACCGTCTCTTCCATGCTCTGGGCGAGCTGGCCGGGCATGCCGTCGCGGTTGGCCGGGCACCGGGTCAGCAGCAGACCCAGCGAGACCACCAGAAGGGCGGCAAGCAGCGCCGCCCGTATTCGTCGCGGTTTGTCTTCGGCATCTCCTTCGTCGGCCACGGTGCGCTCCCTCACCCGGGCAGCGTTTCGCCGTCTTCGCGGTCGAACTCGTCGCGGCCGGCGTCCTCCGCGACCACCTCACGTTGTTCCTGCCAGTCGGGGTCGGTCGCCTCCAGGGGCGGACTGTCCAGGCCGGAGGCCGGGGCCTCGGCGTCGGGGACCACCTCGTTCTGCTCGCGTTGCTGCTCGAGCGCATCGGCAACCGGCACCTCGTCGGGCACGTCGTCGCGTGTCATGCGGCCGGAATACCCCGTCGCCGCTTGATCAAACGCTTCGCGTGCTCGATCGCGTCTGCCTGCTCACCTTTCGGATCAGCCGGGCTGTGCTGCTCTCCAAGATCCCCTGACGCCTATCGCTGTTGCGGATGCGGGCAGCGCGACGGGCGCCGGCCGCGATGGTCAGTCCGCCCCGGTATGCATCGACCACTCGAGGATCGACGTAGGCGCTGCGGGCGACCGCGGGAGTATTTCCGAGAGCCTCGGCGACCTCGCGCATCACCGCGGACTCGACGCGTTTGATCACCTTGCCGTCGACAGGAGGATCCGCGTCGACGAAGGCCTCGGCAGCCAGTACCGTGCCTTGCCACGTGCGTAGATCTTTCACGGTGTAGTCATCGCCGACCATCTCTTTGAATCGGGCGTTGAGATCTTCCGCATGCACCTCCGTCCATTCGGCCGAATTTCGAAATGCCAGCAAGCGATCGCCGTTGCTCCGGCTGCGCTGTAGGGACCGGACTGCCCGTACCACCGCTGGATCTTCGACCAGCAGCGTGCGGCGCACGCCGCTCTTCGCCGGATAATCGAACTCCACCGCATCGGACCGCAGCGTGATGTGTTCACGTAGCAGCGTCGCGACACCGAACGAGTTGTTCTCCTCGGCGTACTGGTCCCCACCGGCGCGGAAGTAACCGAGGTCCAGCAGTCGTAGCCCGAGCGCCAGCACGCGGTCGCGGGTCAACCCGCGTCGCCTCAGGTCCGTCGCGATGGCGTTGCGCCAATCGGCCAGGCCGGCCGAGAGTTCCAGCACCCGGTCGAACTTCTCCTCGCCGCGTTCCTGCTGCCATTGCGCGTGATACAGGTACTGGCGCCGTCCCGCGGCGTCGGTCCCGACGGCCTGGATGTGTCCGTTGGGGTAGGGACATATCCAGACTTTCTTCCATGCCGGTGGTATCACCAGGTCCTCGATGCGCTTCAGCGTTGCCGCGTCGGTGACCGCGGCGCCGTCGTCATCCCGGTAACCGAATCCCCGGCCGCGGCGTACCCGGTGAAGCCCCGGTCCGCCGACCACGCTGCGGCGCAGCCTCATCGCGCCCGCGCGCTTCGTTTTGCGACGACACGAGTGTGGGTACGCGAGGGGTATGTCATCTGACCGTGCATCGAGACCTCGGCTCACTGTGCTGCACGGACGGCGAATACCCCGCTGGGGATCCGGCCACACCAGCGGGCCGCGCGCTGTGGAACTCAGGGTGCCGGCCCGAGTCGAAGCGCTGGCAGTGCTGAGGGCCATGACGGGTTGCCTTGCCGACTACGAAGAACTGGACCTCGACACCGCCGGGGACCTGGCCCTTGCGGTTGACGAAGCGTGCACGGTGCTGATCGGCATGGCTTCGGCCACAGCCACTCTCGTGCTGGTGGAAGACCCGCGCGCACAGGAACTCGTCGTTCGGGTTTCGACGGACTGCAACACCGCCCACGATGACCTGGACAGCCTCGTACTGAGTGGTTTCAGCCGCCGAGTGCTCGAAGCCCTCACCGAAAAGGTCGAAACCTTTGTCGAGGACACTGGATTCGAACAGCAAAGCAACAGTCGGCCGACGCTCGGCATCTCGCTGACCATCCGGCGGCGTTGGGCCGCGGCACCCGGCTAGCGGTCCACATCTACCAACTTCAGCTGCGGTGGCCGGTCGCGCAGCGTGGACAAGGCAGCTGGGAGATCGACAGAGACCGGTAGTGCCTTGACGGGGTCGCAGATGCCGAGCACGCGGGAAACGGCAGGGCTGGGGATCAGGGTCCAGTCGATATTTTCGCCGGCAAAACGCACGTTCAAGGTGTGCAAGCAGGCGAAGCAGCACGCCCCGAAGAACGGGACGGAACCGAGGTCCAGGACAAGTTGTCCGCTGGGCCTGCTGTGCCGCATTCCCCATTCGGTGAGTTCAGCGGCGTTGGACGCATCCAGCTCGCCGTGGACGCTGATCACTGCGGTCGCCGGCCACAACCACTGGGCACAGAATCGCGCGGGCCTGCGGTCGTTGCCGGACGGTATCACCGCTTTCGCGGCGTTCATGGAGGACATCGGTGACTCCTCAGCAGAAAGAAATACTGTGGTGACGTCACATTCCAGGCTCTGTGGGCTCAAAGCCATTGGATACAGGGAGTCTGTACCGCCCTGCACCCGATGACGTTCGGGGCGGCTGTGAACTCAACCTGCATTGGACTCTACGCCCCGAGACGGCGTCGAACAATCAATTTCGGTTCTCGTCAGAGCCTCTCGAGCAGTGTTGCTGCGCCGGAGCCCGTGAGTTCTCGGGCGGCTTGTCTTCGGCCGGTCATGGCCAGCAGTAGCGCCTCGCCGGTGCCGGTGACTTCCGGCCCGTCACCGTGCTCCCAATCGATGTCGTTGGCCCGCAACCGGAGTCCTCTGATCCGGCGCCCTGCCCCCAGCCGTGGGTTGCCCGGCACCAGAGGCAAGATTCGCTGCAAACGCTGCGCCGGTACCACGCGGGGGCGTCGGAGTGCGCGGCGAATGTCCTGGTGGTGGACGGTGCCGTCGACCAGGCCGATCATGCCGCCGAATCCCGCGGGAAGACCACATGGCCGTAGATGGTGGTTGAGGAAATGGAGCAGCTCGTCGGTCGACATGGTCGTGTATTCGGCAACCCCGACCTCGTTGGCCCGCACCACCCGCCCCCTCGCGAAGCGCTTGAACAACCCGGCGAGATTCAGCTCGTCATAGCTGACGACGTGTGCCACCACGTCTTTCACGGTCCAACCGGTGCACAGTGACTCGGTCTGCCATTCGTCGGGAGTCAAGGTGGCCAGAAATTCGGCAAGATCGGCCCGCTCGTCGCGGGCCAGGTCCATCAGTGATGGTTCGGTGCTCATCACGATGCCTCCTGCTCGACGATGTCCTTTGTGATCACGCACCAGCCCAGCGCATTTCACTACCTTCAGATGCTGCGAGAAGTTTACGCTTGCCGAATGTTTGACTCACGCGTCAGCGGGGTACATCGCCTGCCATGAGACTTGGTGGATTGTTCGGAACACTCGTGCTTGTCTGGTTGATCATCGGCGTGGTGGCGGCCTGGCAGCGCGACTATTTCCATGGCGGATCAACGAACTGCGCGACCGCCGGCGCCATCGCACTGACGGTCATTGCCGGTCCGCTGAACTATGCGGGCGTCAACCCGAAGGTGGACGAGTGCCGTTTGCCGCAACCCAGCGCGACGGGTTCCGTCGCGGCAGTGAATTGAGGTCGCCATGATTCTGCTCGGGGCAATTCTGCTCATCCTCGGTTTGATCTTCAACGTGTACCTGCTCTGGGTGATCGGGGTGATCCTCCTGGTCATCGGCGGCGTGTTCTGGCTGCTCGGGGCCATCGGACGGCCGGTGGCGGGCAGGCGGACCTGGTACTGAGTGCAGGCGACAAGGGCGGCCATCAACGACAAGGGAGGTGCCTGATGCCCAATCCGTCAATCAAGGACGAGAAGCTCTACGAGGAACTGCGAGACGAGGGCAACTCGAAGGAGAAAGCGGCGCGGATCTCCAACGCCGCTGCCAACAGAGGTCGTTCGAGTGTCGGCCGCTCGGGTGGCGAGTCCGGTTCCTATGACGACTGGACGGTCGATCATTTGCGTAAGCGAGCGAAAGAGCTTGGCATCAAGGGATATTCCGACAAGAACAAGCGCGAGCTGATCGGAATGCTCCGCAATCACTGATTCCCCGGATCGAGAGGTCCGACCCACGGCCCCGCTACCCCCAGCGGGGCCGTGGTGTCGGCGTGCGAGCCTTTTGCGCAGCGACTCGGGGTGATCATGATGTTTTGCTCGCGAGACCTGCTCAGGAGATCTACCGTGGAGGCAGCCCATGTAGGCAGGTGGGGCGAGAAATGGCGGAAGGAGCAGCCATGCACGGTCCAAAAGATCCTGTTGACCACGCCCGGACAACCCGGCCGCATGCCGGCGAGTCGATGAAGGACAACGTCATCATGCCGGCACTGGTACTGATCCTGGTGGGTCTGGTCCTGTTCGTCGGCACCCTGGCGGCGTTCGCCACCGGTCATTCCGATGTCGGTCTGATGGTGGGCACGTTGTCTGCCGCCGGATTTGTCATCGGATCGATGTGGCTGGCACTCGAGCACATGCGGGTGCGTCGCATCGAAGAACGCTGGTACACCGACCACCCCGGTGTGATGAGGCAGCGCCCCAGCAGCTGAGCCTGTGCGCGGGCGGCTCAGAAGGGCGGCTCAGAAGGTGAGTGCCAGCACCGCGAAATCGATGGCCAGCAGTGCCAATCCGGCCAGGGGAACCAGAACTCCGTACCACAGTCGCGAGGTGAATATCGATACAGCGATAACGACCACCGGCACCACCGGCGCCCCGTAGAACAGGATCCCGAACCAGAATTCGCCTGGGCCCTTGCTCGCGCACACGTCACCGGTGCACCCAGCCATGCTCATCACCGCACCCATGCCGTACAGGAACACCAGGACCGCCGCAGGAACGGTCAACACCGCCAGCACCCAGGTGAGCGAAATTCGCATCCGCCGCTCGCCGGTGCGCTCAGTTCGCAGAGTCTGTATTCGGTCATGGTGTCCGCATACCCAGTTTCATGAACTTCTGCACGGGTATTCCTGCGCCATGGCCAGATTCGGATACACGTTGATGTGCGAGCAGAGCGGTCCGCAACAGCTTGTCGGCTATGCGGTGTCGGCGGAGCAGGCCGGATTCGATTTCGAAGTGATCAGCGACCACTACAGTCCGTGGCTGGCCAGTCAGGGCCACGCTCCCAACGCATGGCCGGTACTGGGCGCGGTGGCCCACTCAACGGACACCGTGCAGCTGTACTCGTACGTGACCTGTCCGACGATCAGATATCACCCGGCGATCATCGCCCAGCAGGCTGCCACCGTGCAGATCCTGGCCGACGGCCGCTTCACCCTCGGTGTCGGCAGCGGGGAGAACCTCAACGAACACGTGGTGGGTCAGGGGTGGCCCACCGTCGAGCGTCGCCTCGACATGCTGGCCGAGGCGATCAAGCTGATTCGCGAACTCTTCACCGGGGACTTGATCGATTTCCGAGGCGAGTTCTACGAGGTGGACTCCGCGCGCATCTGGGATGTACCCGAAGTCCCGGTGACCATCGCCGTATCGATGACCGGTGAGAAAGCCGTCGAGAAGCTCGCCGTGGCCGCCGATCACCTGATCAACGTCGCACCCGACCACGCGATTGTCGAGGACTGGCACCAGCGTCGCCACGCCACCGGCGCGCTGCCCGAGGGCCGGGTGATCGGACAAATTCCGGTGTGCTGGGACCCCGACCGCGATGCGGCGGTGGAACGGGCCCATGACCAGTTCCGCTGGTTCGGCGGTGGCTGGGCGGTCAACGCGGACCTGCCGACCCCGGCGGGATTCGCCGCGGCAACCCGCTACGTGCGTCAAGAGGATGTGTCCGCGGCCATTCCGTGTGGACCAGACCTGGACGGGATCGTCGCCGCCGTCGCGCCCTATCTCGAAGCGGGATTCACTGATGTCGCATTGGTCCAGATAGGTGACCAGGGCCAGCAGAGGTTCCTCGACGAGGCGGCAAAACCCCTACTGGCCGCGCTGCGCGCCGAGTTCGACTGAGGGCTCGGCCGACATCGGATGACCCAGACGCATCGCAAGCGGCAGCACCAGCCAGATCCCGACGAACGTCAGCAGCGCTACGGCCCCGGCGACCACTCCGGCCTCGCGCCCGGCAACCGTGTCGAAGATCAACTCGGTCACGCCGGTCATCGCGAGTCCGAGCAAGACCAACCCGATGAATGCGCACCTGTGTGCGGCGGAGACCAGCAGGTTCAACCGGTGTCTGCGGAACAGGATGCGGTGCATCCCAACGGGGGCGACCAACAGCGCGGTGGCAGCGGCCGAACATGCGACCGTGACGAGATAGAGGACCCGCATGGGCTCGTCGAGCATCGAAAACCGTTCTTGGAACGGCAAAGTCAGCAGCAAGCCGGTGAGCAACTGAACGCCGGTCTGCACGACCCGCAGCTCCTGCAGGAGGCTGCTCCAGTTGCGGTCCAGCCGTTCGGCTTCCGTTTCATGCCGGGCGGTGTGATCCCAGGGCTGATCCAGCTCGGGGCGATCCGCATCCATGCTGTCGATAATCCCACGTCGGTCATAGGTTTCGGGTTGCGCCGCGATGGGCATTCCTGGCCGAAGGCCCCACGCGGGGCTGCGTGAGGATGCGGAAAGGGATGGCAGTGTCGAAGTCGAGACCGACATCGGAGCGCGTTGTGGTCAGCAGAGTGGCTTCATGAGGCGAGGCTCACAACCTGGCATACTGTCGATCCGAGATGTCGGGAGGTGAGATGGCCGACGAACATGGCCAATCCAAGCCGCTGAACCGCGCGGAGCGGTCGGTGGAGATCCGGGTCGCTGCCAGGTTGGAGAACCTGGCCGTAGTGCGCACACTGGTCGCTGCGGTAGCAGCATTCGAAGACCTTGATTTCGATGTGGTCGCCGACTTGCGGCTGGCCGTTGACGAGGCCTGCACTGCCTTGATCCGGGCCGCAGTGCCTGATTCGAGCCTGCATCTGACCGTCGACCCGGGTGACGAGGCGCTGGTGATCACGGCCTCTACTACCTGTACGGGTGCTGCGGTGGTCGAGCCGGGCAGCTTCAGCTGGCACGTGTTGAGTTCCCTGACAGACGACGTCAAGACGTTCATCAATGGCGACAGATCCGACACCGGTCAGGTATTCGGCATCACCCTGACGACGAGACGAGCGAGCCTGCTGCGGTGACGTCGGAATATGCGGACGTCCGCGACATGTTCCGCGAACTCGGCGGATTGTCCGAGGACTCGCCGGCCTACGAACGCCAACGTGAGCGGATTGTCGAGCGGTGCCTGCCGCTTGCCGATCACATCGCAAGGCGGTTCGACGGCCGGGGTGAACCCCGTGAAGATCTGATCCAGGTGGCGAGAGTCGGCCTGGTCAACGCGGTCAACCGATTCGATGTCGAGGCCGGATCGGACTTCGTGTCATTCGCGGTGCCGACGATCATGGGGGAGGTCCGGCGCCACTTTCGGGACAACAGCTGGTCGGTGAAGGTGCCGCGGCGGTTGAAGGAACTGCACCTGCGCCTCGGCGCGGCGACTGCGGAACTGTCTCAGCGATTGGGCCGTGCCCCGACGGCCTCCGAGCTCGCCGAAGAACTCGACATGGACCGCGAACAGGTGATCGAAGGTCTGGTGGCGGGCAGCTCGTACAACACCCTCTCGATCGACAGTGGTGGCGGCGGCGACGAGGACGCGCCGGCAATAGTCGACACGCTCGGCGATGTGGACGACGGATTGGATCAGATCGATAATCGAGAAACGTTGCGGCCGTTACTCGCTCAGTTACCTGAGCGGGAACGAACGGTACTGTTGCTGCGATTCTTCGAGTCCATGACGCAGACGCAGATCGCCGAGCGGGTCGGTGTCTCGCAGATGCACGTATCGAGACTGCTGGCGAAATCGCTAGCGCGACTTCGTGACCAGCTGCAGTAGCGGCGTTTTGCCGTTCAACGTCGACAGGGCCGCGGCCACGCTGTAGCACGTGTGCAAGTCCGAATCGAGGTCGCAGATGCGGAGCAGCCGGTTCACTGCCTTGCTGGGCACCAACACCCAGTCGATGTTGCCGACAGAGCACCGCGCTTCGATCGCCTTGAGAGTGGAAAGACCTGCGGTGCCGAAGAACTCGACATCGGTGAGGTCGACGGCGACCCGCTCGGCCTGACCGATGTGCCGTAACGCGTAGTCGGCGAATTCGGTCGCGTTCGTGGCATCGATCTCGCCCTTAGCGCTGATCACCGCCGTTGACGGCGGCAGCCAGCGTGTGGCAAATGTGGCTGGCGATTCGTCGGTCCGGTCGATCAGTGCGCTCGTCGAAAAGACAGTCATTGGTAGCTCCATCAGTCGTAATACACGTATTCGTACTGTGGTGCGGCGCCAATCGACACGAATGCGAGTTCCCGCGCGTATGTCGATCGACGCTCGCTGCGGCTGTGAACTCAACCTGTTAAGGACCCTACCGCGATCAAGGTCGTCGGACAATTTGTCTGAGTGGATTCTTAGAGTCCCAGGTCAGACTGTTCGCATGCCGAACGCCGACGCAGTTGCCGGGGTGGTGCTGGCAGCCGGTGCCGGCAGCCGATTCGGAATGCCGAAAGTTCTTGCCGACGGCGGTGACTGGCTCCGTCGGGCGGTAACCGCGCTCGACCGTGGCGGTTGTGACGAGGTGATCGTGGTGCTCGGTGCCGCTGTGGTCGACGTGCCCGCGCCGGCTCGGGCTGTGGTGGCCACCCGCTGGGCCGACGGCATGAGCGCGTCGGTGCGCGAAGGGCTCGAGGCCGTCGGCGGCGCCGAATGGGTCGTCCTGCATACCGTCGACACCCCGGACGTCGCTGCCGATGTCGTGGCCCGGGTCCTGGCCGCGGCACGCGGCTCCCGATCCGGCCTGGCCCGCGCCCGCTATCACGGCCGGCCCGGGCACCCCGTCGTCGTGGCCCGCAGGCACTACCGCGCCCTGATCGCCGGGTTGCGCGGCGACCAGGGGGCCCGGGCGTTTCTCGGCGGTCGTGACGACGTCGTCGCCGTGGATTGCGGTGATCTCGCCACCGGTCTCGATATCGACGAGCGTTGACCGCTACAGCAGGCCGAGTTGTTCGACCGCTCGGCGCTCCTCGAGCAGTTCGGCCACCGACGCATCGATCCGGGCCCTGGAGAACTCACTGATCTCCAGGCCTTCGACGATTTCCCACCTGCCGTCGACCGCGCGAACCGGCAGTGAGGCGACCACACCCTCGGGCACCCCGTAGACGCCGGGGGAGGGAAGCGCCACCGATGTCCAGTCGGCGGGGTCGGTACCGTCCACCCAGTCCCGCACGTGATCGATGGCGGCGTTGGCGGCCGACGCCGCCGACGAAGTGCCGCGGGCCTCGATGATCGCGGTGCCACGGGTGGCCACGGACGGGATGAAATCTCTTGTCAGCCAGTCGGTGTCCGAGGCGTACTCGGAGCCCGGCCGCCCGTCGACCACCGCATGGAAGATGTCGGGGTACATGCTCGGGGAGTGGTTGCCCCACACAGTCACCCGGGACACGTCGGTGACGTGCACACCGGCGTGGGTGGCCAGGGCCGCGACCGCCCGGTTGTGGTCCAGCCGGGTCAGGGCGGTGAATCGCTCCGACGGGATGTCGGGTGCGTGGGCCGCGGCCACCAGCGCGTTGGTGTTGGCCGGGTTGCCGACCACGACGACGCGGACATCGCCGGCCGCGCCGGCGTTCAGGGCTTTGCCCGACTCGGCGAAGATCGCGGCATTGGCCGCCAACAGGTCGGCGCGTTCCATGCCCTTACTGCGGGGCCTGGCCCCGACCAGCAGCGCAACATCAACACCGTCGAAGGCCCGCACCGGATCGTCGTGAATCTCGATATCGACCAGCCCATCGAAGGCGCTGTCGACCAACTCCATGACCACGCCTTCGGCCGCGCGGATGGCCGCAGGCAGTTCCAGCAGCCTCAGCTTCACCGGCACGTCGCGTCCCAGCAGGGCACCGGCTCCGATGCGGAAGAGGGCGGCGTAGCCGATCTGGCCGGCCGCGCCGGTGACCGTGACGACTTTCGGTGACGTGGTCACGTGTGCACCTCCAACCCGAGGATTTCCGTGGCGTACCGCCGCACGGTGTCCTCCGAGATGGCGGCGGCGTCCTCGAAGCCGGGACGGCCCCGGCTGCTCAGGAATCCGGTGACGGGATCCAGGACGACCTCGGCGAGCAGTTCGCCGGTGGTCGGCTCGCATACGGCCCAGGTGTATCGCGTGTCGTCGGCCCAGCCATCTTCGGCGTCGTGTACGTAGTCCAGGTCTGACTCGCCCAGATCGGCGAGCGCGTGCCGGTCGTCGACGCGGTCATCGGCGCGCAGCCCGCGCAGATACCACTGGCCGTTGTTGATCTCTACGGGTTCCACAGGACCAGCGTTCCATAGGCGGCCGCGTGAAACGCCGCGAGGCTGCAGCCACCGGGTGCGGTGACTACAGCCTCGCGGAAAAGATTGGGCGCTACTTGATCTCGGCGATCACGGTGCCCTGGGTGATTGCGGCACCGGCCTCGACGGCCAACCCTGTGATGACGCCGTCCTTGTGGGCCGTCACCGGGTTCTCCATCTTCATGGCCTCCAGAACCACGACGAGGTCGCCTGCGGCCACCTCCTGGCCCTCCTCGACGGCCACCTTGACCACGGTGCCCTGCATCGGCGCGGTCACCGAGTCACCCGATGCGGCCGCACCGCCGCTGGCGCCGCGCTTGCGGGCCTTGGGCTTCTTGCGAAGCACACCGCTCGCGCCGGCGCCGGCTCCGCCGCCGAGCGCCAGATCACCGGGCAGCGACACCTCGAGGCGACGCCCACCGACCTCGACGACCACGGTCTGGCGAGGAATGGTGTCCTCTTCCTCGATCGGGGCGCCACCGGTGAACGGCTCGACGGTGTTGTCCCACTCGGTCTCGATCCAGCGGGTGTGCACGGTGAAACCGTCCTCGTCGCCGATGAAGGCGGGGTCGGAGACCACGGCACGGTGGAACGGGATGACGGTCGCAAGACCCTCGACGTTGAACTCGGCAAGGGCACGGCGGGACCGGTCCAGTGCCTCCTCACGGGTGGCACCGGTGACGATCAGCTTGGCCAGCATCGAATCGAACTGACCGCCGATAACAGATCCGGACTCCACCCCGGAGTCCATCCGGACACCCGGGCCCGTGGGGGCCTCGAACTTGGTGACGGGGCCGGGGGCGGGCAGGAAGCCGCGGCCGGCGTCCTCACCGTTGATGCGGAACTCGAACGAGTGGCCGCGCGGCGTCGGATCGTCGGTGATGTCCAGGGCCTCGCCGTTGGCGATCTTGAACTGCTGGCGTACCAGGTCGATGCCCGAGGTCTCCTCGGTCACCGGATGCTCGACCTGCAGGCGGGTGTTGACCTCCAGGAAGGAGATCAGGCCGTCCTGGCCGACCAGGTACTCCACGGTGCCGGCACCGTAGTACCCGGCCTCCTTGCAGATGCGCTTGGCGGACTCGTGGATCTCCTTGCGCTGCGCGTCGGTCAGGTACGGGGCCGGGGCCTCCTCGACCAGCTTCTGGAAGCGGCGCTGCAGCGAGCAGTCGCGGGTGCCGGCGACGACGACGTTGCCGTGCGTATCGGCGATCACCTGGGCCTCGACGTGGCGTGGCTTGTCCAGGTAGCGCTCGACGAAGCACTCGCCGCGACCGAACGCGGCGACAGCCTCACGAGTCGCCGACTCGAAAAGCTCGGGGATCTCCTCGATGGTGCGGGCGACCTTCATGCCGCGACCGCCACCGCCGAATGCGGCCTTGATCGCGACCGGCACGCCGAACTCCTTGGCGAACGCGACGACCTCGTCGGCGTTCTTCACCGGGTCCGGGGTACCCGGAACCAGCGGCGCCTTGGCCTTGGCGGCGATGTGGCGTGCGGTGACCTTGTCACCCAGATCGCGGATCGACTGCGGGCTCGGCCCGATCCAGATCAGTCCGGCGTCGAGTACGGCCTGGGCGAAATCGGCGTTCTCCGACAGGAAGCCGTACCCCGGGTGGATGGCGTTGGCGCCAGACTTCGCGGCGGCGTCCAGGATCTTCTCGAAGACCAGGTAGGACTCGGCTGAGGTCTGGCCCCCCAGGGCGAAAGCCTCATCGGCGAGGCGTACGTGCGGTGCATCGGCGTCGGGCTCGGCGTATACGGCCACGCTGGCCAATCCCGCGTCCTTGGCGGCGCGGATCACCCGGACCGCGATCTCCCCGCGATTGGCGACCAGCACCTTGGAGATCTTTGAGCTGGCGTGGTTGGCCACGGTGCCTCCTCGGCAGTTCTCTAAGAAACGTCTTTAAGAATCTATCGCGGGCAGTTTATGCGCCGCACCTTGAGGCTTCCCAATCCGGTATCGGTTACCGACGGGTAGCTTTTCGCCGAAATCCGGCCGCGGGAACATCGCTCCTGTTGAGGTGCGAAATTCCCGTCTCAACGGGTAGTCCGACGCTATTACCGTTGGCCCGTGGGTCCGGGGATATTGGTCGTGGGCATCGGCGTGTTGGTGGGCGGCGTGATGGTGGCGGCGCCGAGGGGCATCTGGTGGGCCACCCGGTCCTGATCTGGTACTTCGCCGAGGAGTGTTCAGCTATCCGTGCCACACCTCGGCCCAAGTGGTCAAAGCCGATGGCGACCGAATGAGCGTGAGCCCTGAACTCACTTGGGCGCCTGAACAACTCGGCGTCATGAAGCAGAACGATCAATGCCACGTCGGCATCGGTCGCAACCTTCACAGGTGTCGTTGAACGGCGCTACGGCAACCACCGTTCGGACGGACCCGTAGCGGTCGAGACTCAGGCCGCGCGCAGCCGCCGCTTGATCCGGGTCAGCATCGCCGACATCCCGCGCAGCCGCAGTGGGCTGATCAATGCGGCCAGGCCCAGCGCGGTGTAGAAGTCGTCGGGCACCGCCAGGATGTCGTCGGCCGACTGGCCGTCCAGGCCCGTCGCCAAGATGGCGGCGAAGCCCCGCGTCGTCGGGGCCTCCGGGGGTGCGCTGAAGAACAGCCGCACCTTGCCCCGATCGGACGCATCGACGTCGAGGAACAACGGTGACTGGCATTCGGGCACCGGCTCCATTGCCGCTTCCTCAAGATGAGCCGGCAGGGGTGGCAGCTCGTTGGCGAACTCCAACAACAGCTGCAACTTGTCCTGGCCGGCCACCTCCTGGAAGTCGGAGACAACCTCTGCCAGGGTGGCCGGCATCGAACTCATGAGGCGCCCGGAGCCTCACCTGCATCGGGGCCGACGGCGACAGGGACCCGCACGGCATTGCCCCACTCAGTCCACGAGCCGTCGTAATTGCGCACACCGGGCAGCCCGAGCAGGTGGGTGAGCACGAACCAGGTATGGCTGGAACGCTCACCGATGCGGCAGTACACCACCGTCTTGTCGTCGGGGTTGAGAAAGCCGTAGAGCTCCTCGAGCTCGGCGCGGCTGCGGAACTGGCCGCTGTCCCGGGCTGCCTTGGCCCAGGGGATCGACTTGGCCGTGGGGATGTGCCCACCGCGCAGCGCGCCCTCCTCCGGGTAGTCCGGCATATGGGTGCGTTCGCCGGTGTATTCCTGGGGCGAGCGGACGTCGATCAACGGTTGCTTGCCGAGAATGTCCAGCACGTCGTTGCGGTAGGCCCGGATCGGGGCGTCGTTGCGTTCCACGATCGGGTAGCCGCTGGTCTGTCTGGTGGGTACTTCGAGGGTGGTGTCGCGGCCGTGGGAAACCCACAGGTCGCGGCCGCCGTCGAGCAGGCGTACGTCGGGATGACCGAACAGGGTGAACACCCACAGCGCGTAGGCCGCCCACCAGTTGCTCTTGTCGCCGTAGATGACGACGGTGTCGTCGCGGCTGATGCCCTTGCGATCCATCAGTTCGGCGAACTGCTCACCGTCGATGTAGTCACGCACATTGGGGTCGTTGAGGTCGAGATGCCAGTCGATCTTGACCGCACCCGGGATGTGGCCGGTGTCGTAGAGCAGGACATCTTCGTCCGACTCGACGATGGCCAAACCGGGCCGGCCCAGATTGCTGGCCAGCCAGTCGGCGGTGACCAGGCGCTCCGGATGGGCGTACTCGGCGAGAGTTGGGCTGGGATCAGCAGGCAGCGGCACACCACGAGCGTACCGTCGGGCCGATTATCCGCGCTGCGGCAGTGCCGACGACCGGCGCATATTGCCGCATTGGGGGGCCGTTCTGCGGCCTTAGGCTGCTGCGGTGGGAGTCGCCATCCTGTGCCTGGTCATCGGCATACCGCTCGGACTGTTCATGCTGCTGCGGCCCAGGAAGATCTGGTGGGCGACAGAGTCGTGGAAGTACAAGAACCCCGAAGCCAACGAACCCAGCGAGGCGGCCTACGGCATGCAGGCCCTCGGCGGCGTGTTCGTCATCGTCGCGGCGGTCATTCTCGCCGGGTTGGCCTGGTCGACGGAGCGCGACAGGACGGCGGCCGAAGCCGAGCAGAAGAAGAAAGACGAATGGGACGCAGCGGTGGCGGCGTACAAGCCACCGAAGCCCGAGGACCGCGGCGCCCTTCCGATCATCGGCTACGTGGAGAAGCCGCGGGGATCGTCACCCCGGATCGAATACGAGGTGTACTACCTGCAACCGCCGAACGTGTTTGAAGCCGGCTTCAAAGACTTCATGCACAACCCAAAGGGTCGTTACCAGTGCGTGACTCATGTGAGCCGATCTGCTCCTAGAGGCGCCAATCCGGCGCCGGTGACGGCCCGTCTGAGCTGGGCGCCTGATGTGCCGCAAGTCGACAGTTCCGGTTCCGACCGATGCACCACCCGCGATATCGCGCAGTCGAACGAGATGAAGACGCAACCCTTCTACATGGATCCAGGGGTGCAGTTGGTCACCGACTCGCCTATCGTCGACGCGCACGGGACGGTCCTTGTGCCCGCCGAAGCGGGTAACACGGTGCCGAAACTCGACGCACCGCCCAGGCGCTGAGTTACGCGGTGAACGCCACCTCGTAGGCCACCGCGAAGCGGCGGGCGCCATTGTTGGCGCGGAAGAGTGAGCCACCGTTCTGAGACCAGGTCACCACGCGCAGCAATCGCTTGCCCGGAGACAAGCGCTTGGAGATGATGTCGGCGAATGCGGCGCGGAGCCGCTCCAGGTCGCATGTTTCGAAGTCGCGTGCCACGCGAACATCCCACATTGTTTCTTCGACTGGCATCGGCCCAGTGTCAACCCGTGGTTGAGACTATTCGGGACGTCGACACGGCGTGCCGCCCATTGAGAAGGTTGCAATTTGGTCACTGCCGGGTCGGGGGAATTCACCGCGGTGGTGTCGTCATCACGTCGGCAGGCCTGAGGCGATCAGAAGTGATGGTGTGAAAGGCGTTGTGGCATTGGCTTGTTCAGGTCTTTATGTCGGTGCCCGCAGTCCAGTGAGCTGATCGAAGCGGTACCAGACGAGCGCGTCGCCGACCTGGAAAACCCCGGTGTAGCCGACGGGCTGATGCCAGAGGACCTGGCAGCCGGGAACCAGTGCGCGATCGAGCGGGAATGCCATGAGTTGACCCGGGCTCGCCATCGGGCGCGACCCGCGAAACTTTCGGTGAGCCAGCGGTTGTCGCCGGCCGCAATCGTAGCTGTGGGTGAACGGTCAGGTCGGCGCGGAACTTTTCCAGAGTTCGGCGATCGACACTCCGGCCACGGCAAGCATCCGACGCAGCAGCGGCAGGCTCAGCCCGATCACATTGGACGGGTCACCGTCGATGCCGTCGACGAACCAGCCGCCGAGCCCGTCGAGCGTGAATCCGCCTGCGACACCGAGTGGTTCCCCACTGCGCAGATACGCGTCCAGATCTGCTTCGATGGGCGACCCGAAATGCACTGCGGTGACACCGGTGTCGACGATGCGGTGGGTGACCGACCCGTCACGAACGACGAGCACGGCATGACCGGAATACAGCTGGGCTGTCCGGCCCGACATGGCCTGCCATTGCCGCCGTGCGGTGTCGACGTCTCCGGGTTTGCCGCACAACCGTCCGTCGAGAAACAGCATCGAGTCGCAACCGATGACGACGCAGTCTCCGGCGACCGCAGGGGGCAGGTGGGTGAACACCTCGTCTGCCTTGGCTGCGGCCAGTCCGCTCACCACATCCTCGGGCGGGGCGCCGGCCAACGACGCCATGACGGCGTCCTCGTCGACGCCGGACACCACCACCAACGGATCGAGGCCGGCCTGGCGTAGAACGCCAAGCCGGCCTGTCGATGCCGAACCCAGAACGACCCGGGTCATTTAGTGCTGTCTCTTCTTCGCGCGAGCGCTCATCAGCGCCGCATGTGGGTGCGCTCCCACAGCGTGATGCGCTGCCAGCTGTAGATCGAGTAGCGCAGCTTGTCCACGGGGTGTCCCCACAGGTTGCGATCGCGCACCACCGGGTCGGCGTCGCCGCCACCGGCGGTGCCGAGGATCGCCATCAGCGCGGCCATCTCCGCATCGGTGGGCTGACCACGCAGCACCTTGATGTGTGCCTCGTGGTCGGCTTGCTGCTGGCCCTGCGCATCTTCGGTCTGTTCGGCCACAGTCGCCTCGCTCACAGTGGAATGTTCCCGTGCTTCTTCGGCGGCATCTGAATGATCTTGCGCTCCAGCAGCCGCAGCGCATTGGCCACATAGCCGCGGGTGTGCGACGGCGGGATGACCGCGTCGACGTATCCGCGCTCAGCCGCGATGTAGGGATTGACCAGAGTGTCCTCGTAGGTCTGCTGCAGCTCCAGACGCAGCGCATCGACGTCTTCGCCGTTCTTGGCGGCTTCCTTGAGCTGCGAACGGTAGACGAAGCCCACTGCGCCCGAGGCGCCCATCACGGCGATCTGGGCCGTCGGCCAGGCGACCACCACGTCGGCGCCCATGTCCTTGGACCCCATCACGCAGTACGCACCACCGTAGGACTTCCGGGTGATGACGGTGATCTTGGCGACCGTGGCCTCACCGTAGGCGTACAGCAGCTTGGCGCCGCGGCGGATGATGCCGTTGAACTCCTGATCGGTGCCGGGCAGGAAGCCGGGCACGTCGACCAGCAGCACGATCGGGATGTTGAAGCAGTCGCAGGTCCGGATGAACCGGGCGGCCTTCTCAGACGCATTGATGTCGAGGCAGCCGGCGAACTGGGTGGGCTGGTTGGCCACGATGCCGACCGGACGGCCGTCGACCCGGCCGAAGCCGACCAGAATGTTGCCGGCGTACCCGGCCTGCACCTCGAGGAACTCATCGTCATCGAGGAGGCGGGTGATGACCTCGTGCATGTCGTACGGCTGATTCGGGGAATCCGGGATCAGCGTGTCGAGCTCGATGTCCTCATCGGTCAGGGTCTCCTCGATCGAGCCCTGCGTCGGGGCCACCGGGTAGTGCGGCGGCTCGGCGTAGTTGTTCGGGGGCAGGAAGCTCAGCAGATCGCGGACGTACTCGAAGGCGTCCTGCTCGCCGGAGGCGACGTAGTGCGCGGTGCCGGACTTGGACATGTGAGTGTGGGCGCCGCCCAGTTCCTCCATGGTGACGTCCTCACCGGTGACCGTCTTGATGACGTCCGGGCCGGTGATGAACATCTGGCTGGTCTGGTCGACCATCACGATGAAGTCGGTCAGGGCGGGGGAGTAGACGTGTCCACCGGCCGCGGCGCCCATGATCAGCGAGATCTGCGGGATGACACCCGAGGCCTTGATGTTGTTGTGGAAGATCCGGCTGTACAGGCCGAGCGAGACCACACCCTCCTGGATGCGGGCGCCGGCGCCGTCGTTGATGCCGATCAGCGGGCGCCCGGTCTTGATCGCCAGCTCCTGGACCTTGACGATCTTCTCGCCGTACACCTCGCCGAGGCTGCCGCCGAACACGGTGGCGTCCTGGCTGAAGATGCAGACGTCGCGTCCGTCGATCGTCCCGTAGCCGGTGATCACACCGTCGCCCAGCGGCCGGTTGTTCTCCAGGCCGAAGTTGGTGCTGCGGTGCTTGGCCAGCGCGTCGAGTTCGACGAACGAACCCTCGTCGAGCAGGGCCAGGATGCGCTCGCGGGCGGTCAGCTTGCCCTTGGCGTGCACCTTCTCAACGGCGTCCTCGCCGACGGGATGCAGAGTCTCCTCGGCCCGCCTCTTGAGATCAGCCAGCTTGCCTGCAGTGGTGTGGATGTCCACCTGGTGCTCGGCGGACGGCTCGGTAACGCTCGTCATGGGTCACGATGCTATCGGTAACCCTAAGACTGGTCTAAGAGTGGTGGGCGTGGCGCGCGTCACGTTCTGCCCGGACTGAGACGTGTCCACGCGTGGGGCAAATGAGTTCGCGGTGCGTGCGGGCCGGTCAGCGACCGAACAGTCCGGTGTCGAGCGCACGGTCCTCGGGCAGCACTCCCATGGGGCTGTCGATCACATGTTCGGTCATGCTGAGTGTGTTGCGGTCGAAGTACTCGCCTCGTGTCTCCCGCTTCCAGGTGGCCGGCGACCCGGCGTACAGCCCGCGCTTCGACTCGGGTGTCGATCCGCGGGTCATGGTCGAATTGGCGGCCAGAAGCGACTGATCGGGAAGGTGACTGTCCTTCAGCATCACGGCTCTGCTGCCGACCAGCGAGTGATGTCCGACGGTTATTCGGCCCACCGTTTGTCGCTTGTGGGCGAAATCGGGCTCGTGGGTCTGCAGGAGGCACCGGTTTCCGCCGACCGCGGCGTACGCGCGGAGGACGATGGTGCCGGAGCAGTCCGCGTAGTGTCTGCTGCCCAGCTTCGCGCCGTAGCCGAGGAACAAGGTCCCGGCTTGTGTGTCAAGTCGCTGGAAGGCGGGGTGCGCAGAAATCCAATTCCATGACTCCATCGCTGCGTAGTCGTCGAAACGGACCAAACCCAGCCCACGCACCACATTGAATGCTCCGATCCGCGCGCCTTCGCCAAGCTCGAAACGCCCCACGTTGCGGACGACGGTCGGTCCGATTCTGGCGGTGCCGGCGATTCGATGACCGAACAACCTCAGTACACGGTTCTTGAACGATGACGGCGGAAGTAGAAGCCAGCAAAGCATTTCCAGCATCGATACGCCTTTCTCCACCAGGGGTCCCATGGCGGACATCGTCGGTCGGTACTGCCGAATCTACTGACGCCGGACCGCTCACGCGTTTACCGCTACGACAGTTTGTGGGGCGTATCACGGAGGCCGCGAGATGACGTACATGCCGGATATCCGTGTGGGCACAGCTGATTCGGTAGGTCAGGGCGATGATCTGAAGGCGTCGATCCACGCTCTGACAGGTGGCGGGTGCGAGATCGCTTGTCGTTGCGTATGGTCGGGACGTCACGCCGGTGTTGCGAACACTGGGTGCCCATGACCTGGATCAGTGACCAGGATCGTGATGAAAATGCCGGTACGGCGCCGGGGGACGTCCGACAAGCGAACATTGTGACGTCGCGTAATTGCGCAATTGTTGTTGTGGACCTCCATGTGCCGCCAAGGGGACGGGAGCTTTCACCTGATCGCGCCAATGTCATCAATGTCATCGAGCGAACCACCATTGACCGGCAATCAGTTTTCGCTCTCCGGCTTCACCGGGCAGGGCTACGACCGTGGTCGGAGTCTGCCATTGCAGATCATTTGGCTGGCGGTCTCGCGGTCCGTTCTGTTCCGGTGGTGGATGCCGAACCGGATACGGATCGCCGTACTGCGCGCATTCGGCGCCAGGATCGGTGCCGGTGCGCTGATCCGCCACGATGTCAGGATCCACTGGCCGTGGAAGCTCGAAGTGGGTGAGTGTTCGTGGATTGGTGAACGCGCGTGGATTCTCAACCTGGAGGCGGTGACGATCGGGTCGAATTCGTGTGTTTCCCAAGATGTTCTGCTGTGCGCCGGCGGTCACGACCGGTCCAGCCCGACATTTGAGTTCGACAACGGGCCCATCGTGATAGGTGACCGGGTCTGGGTGGCTGCCCGCGCAACTGTGTTGCGGGGAGTGCGGATCGGTGACGGCGCGACCATCGCCGCGACCACTCTTGTCTCCCGGGATGTTCCGGCAGCTGGCACGCTGTTTCCGCCGCGGCCGACGAAGGGGGCCGCATGCGGGTGACGATCATCGGCATCAACTACGCGCCGGAAGTGACCGGAATAGCCCCATACACCACCGGGATTGCCGAAGGTCTGGCCGAGCGTGGGCATGACGTCACGGTGATCACCGGATTGCCGCACTATCCCCAGTGGCGTATCGCCGAGGAGTACCGCGGCGTACGCCGCTGTACCGAGGTGGTGCGAGGTGTGACTGTGCACCGCGTCGGCCACTACGTGCCCGACGAACAGAGCGCACTGGGGCGAATCCGGATGGAGGCCAGCTTCGGATCTGTCGCGGCCGCCCACTCCTGGGATGATCCCGACGTCGTCATCACGGTGAGTCCGACGCTGCTGTCGGCCGCGCTGGCGGTGGCGCGGGCCCGATTGTCGAAAATCCCGGTCGGGATCATCGTGCAGGACATCTACAGCAAGGGTGTGGTGGAAACCGGGGCGGTCGGGGGGCGCTCCGCCGCGGCGACCGCACGGCTGGAATCGACGGTCCTCCGGTTGGCGACCGGCGTCGCGGTGATTCATCCCCGCTTTGCCGACTCGCTGGCCGAGATCGGCGTGAACAACGACGATCTGACCGTCATTCGAAACTGGACCCATATCGACGGTGATGCTCCGGCGAGCGGATCGGCGGCAGTTCGAGAGAAGTACGGTTGGCGGCCGAACGAAACCATCGTGCTGCACACCGGCAATATGGGTGTCAAGCAAGGTCTTGAAAACGTCGTTGCCGCAGGGAAACTCGTCGGCGGAGCGGGCGAGGACGACCGAGACATCCGTTTTGTCCTGATCGGCGACGGTAACCAGCGTCGCATGCTCGACTCTCTCGCCCGGGATGCCGAAGCGGTGCAACTGATCGACCCGTTGCCCGATGTCGAGTTCCGCGCGGCGCTGGCGGCCGCCGACATCCTGCTCGTCAACGAGCGTCCCGGTGTGGGGGAGATGGCCGTTCCGAGCAAGCTGACGTCGTACTTCGTTGCGACCAAGCCGATTCTCGCTGCCACGGAGCCGACCAGCGGGAGTGCCGAAGAACTACGCGCATCCGGAGCCGGACTTGTCATTCCGCCGGGCGATCCAAAGGCCCTCGTTGCGTCAGTGCGGCAGCTGGCTGCCGACGAGGAGCGCCGGCAGCGATTCGGCTCCTGCGGTGCGCGGTATGCCCGCGAGCGCCTCGGTGCGGCCAACGCGGTTGCGCAGTATGAGAAGTGGGTCAGCGAGTTGGCATCCGCCTCCCGTGGGCTACCGGCATGAATACTCGGGTAAGTCGCAACGACTGTTTCTACGCCGGGCAGCCGGTCACCTATCTGGTCGGCCCGCTGGAGCGGGTGCTCCCGCCGGACCTGCTCAAGGCGCGGCTGCGGACCATCGCGGCGGCGGGGCCTCAGAACCGCCTCGGTCTGCGCCCGAGCCGCACATCACGGCACTGGGAATGGGACCCGTCGTGCGGTGGTGTGGTGGTGACCAGCGGCCCGGCCCCCGACATGACCGTCCCTGCCGGGACCATGTTGGATCTGCTGGCGGGTGGCCCGGCGCTTCCACCGGCCACCCTGCACGTCCACGTCGCCGACCGTTGGCTGTTCTTGAATTTCGACCACGGTCTCGGTGGCGGACGGCTGTTCAGTGAGGTGATCGCGGCGGCCGGCGCCGAAGGTCAGGGGTTCAGCGCACCCGCACCCGTTGCGACGACCGGCAATCCCGGCCTGCGTGCGTTTGCCCACACCGTGCGCAAAGAACCGACGCGTCTGCTGCGCGCCCTGGATGAACCGCTGCGCCGTGGCGCCGCCGTCGTTCCCACCGGGCAACTCGATGAGCGGGAATCGTTGGCATACGCCCGAAGCCGACCCGGCTTCCTCGAAACGGTGCGGGCGAACCGCGACAGATGCCTGCCGCGTGCGCCGTTGGCGGCGATCATCCTCTCGGCCTTCCTGGACGGACTGCACAGCCACGGAATAACACCCGAAGACGAGGTCGGCCTCCTGGTCGATCTGGGCCGGTACCTTCCGCCCGGGGCGGGCACCCTGGCGAACTTCGTCGGCATCGCGCCCATACGGGTTGCGCCGCCCTACGATCCGGCCCTGGTGGCCGGTGCGATAGGCGAGTACACGCACGGGGGCCGGGCACTGGTCCGGTACGGCATGTCATATGCAGCGCGGCTCCGGTCCCGCCCGGCTGAGCTTCCCCGTTGGCAGACGGACAGCCGACGGGCCCGGATTGTGGTGACGGACCACGCCAACTCGGCTGCCGGCAGCAAGATTTCCTGGGCTCAGACACCGGACGGCCATCACTTCGTCCGTAAGGCGCCGGTGCGCTACTCCAACCAGATCTCGTTGGCCATCAACCGCGTCGGCTCCGAGCTGCATCTCACCGCGTCGTACTACGCCGGCACCTTCGACCCGGAAAAGGTCACCGCCGTTCTCGACCGGATCGTGGCAGCGGATTCGCCGCTGATGCGTATGGGCCAGATTGCGTCACCGAGCAGTCGGGCGGTGCGGTGAGATGGCTCGGATACCGACATCGTCGATGCAGCGCGGCCCCCAAGGACGCTCGATCGGGGTGATCACCACCGCCGACCAGGTGTTGTCGAGCGCCAGCAATGCGCTGATGGTCTTTGCAGTGGCCCAAGTTTCACCGGCCGAGCAGTTCGGGATCGTCGCTCTGCTCGTCACGGTGGCCACCACCTGGATCGGCTTCAACAGGGGGGCGCTGGGCACCGCGCTGCTGTTGACCAGCAACATGCACCGACGCGAGATATCGGCCGAAGGCGGGTATGCGATCAGCTGGTCGTTGGTGACATCGGCCGTCGCGGGTGCCGTATTGCTGGTCCTGTCCTGCGTTTTCGGCCAGTTCTGGATCGGTGTGGCGTTCGCCGTGAGCATGGTCGCCGTGCTGGCCCAGGATGTGCTGCGATTCGTCGCCATCGCACGGGGCAGGCCACTCGTCGCGGCCATCTGCGATGGGTTCTGGGTGGCGTGGATCCTGGCCGTCTACCTGATCAACCTGATCGGTTCCGGGATATCGGCAGTGGGCACGGTGTATCTGTGGGGCGCGGGCGGACTTGTTTCTGCGCTGGTGCTGATGCGTGTGCTGCGGACCACGCCACGGGGCGATCGCCTCGTCGGGTGGTGGCGCACGTATGACCGTGCCCGGCTGAGATTCGGAATTGTCTATGCGCTCAACCAGGTTGGTGCCACCCTCGTGACGCTGACCGTGACAGTAGTCATCAGCGGCACCGCGGCGGCTGGGCTGCGCGGTGCGGCGACACTGTTCGGACCGATTGCGATGCTGGTGTCAGCATTGCCGTTGGTGTTCGTTCCGCATGTTCGCCGTGCTGCGTCATCGATCGGTGAGCAGTGGCGGGTACTCGTCAACACATCCATCGCGACGTCGGGGTTGACCGTGGTGGCCGGCCTGTGCCTGGCCGTCCTCCCGAGTCGGCTCGGCACAGCCGTCCTGGGTGACACCTGGACGTATGCCTCGGCGCTCGTCGTCTATCTCGGGATCGAATGCGCGGCGATGTGCTGGATGGTCAGCGTGTACAGCTTCTTCCAGGCGCGGGGCATGAGCAGGACGGTGTTGCGGGTCAAGCTGTTTCAGATCTGTCTGCAGCTAGGTCTGTGCCTGTGCGCCGGACTGGCAGTGGGCACAGCGGTCGCCATCGCCATCTCCCTGGCCGTGGCGGGCGTTATCGCCGCTCTGGTCGGTGTTGTGCTCGCCCGGCGCGTTGTGCGGGACGGCGCGACTGAGGTGCCCCCTGCTGCCGAGGGGTGCGGCGATACCGTCGAGCTGCAAAAGCCGTTGGAAGAGACCGGGTTTGCATGGCCGAAGGTCGATGTCCTCGAAGCTGAGATGAGAGGCCACAGGTCTGATGAGTGACGAGTTCGGCCGTGCGGTTCAGCCGGCGGTGCTTCACGTCGTCACGCTGATCACGCCGGATGGTGCCTACGGCGGGCCGGTCAGGGTGGCGTTCAACCAATCCCGACAACTGCGTGCGGACGGTCATCAAACGCTGGTCGCCGGTGCGGTACGCGGCTATCGGGAGATCCCCACCGTGCTCGACGGGGTTCCAGTCCGACTCACGAAGGCGCGCAGCATCATTCCCAGGCTGGGATTCTCCGGATTGGTCGCTCCCGCACTGCTCGGCTGGATCGTGCGGAATCGCAAGTCCTTCGACGCGATCCACGTGCACCTGGCGCGCGATCTGATCACGCTGCCGGCGGCCGTGATGGCGCTGATACTGCGGAAGCGACTGATCGTGCAAACCCACGGAATGATCGCCGACAGCAGCCATCCGATTGCGCCGATCCTGGATCGCCTTCTGACCAGGCCGATTCTGCGCAGAGCAGCCGCTGTTCTGTATCTGACCGAAGATGAGCGGGCCGCGCTGCGACGGGTGCAACCCGAGGCCGCGCTGCGACATCTTCGCAACGGCGTTCCCGGGTACGAAGGGGCAGTCACGGCGGCCCGTGCCGAACAGACGTCCGGACGCGTCGAGGTGCTGTACCTGGCGCGGCTGCAGGCACGAAAACGTCCCGTCCTCTTCGCGAAAGCGGCCACCCGCCTGCTGGTCGCGGGGTGCGATGCGCGGTTCACCCTGGTCGGTCCCGACGAAGGTGAGGGGGCCGAGGTTCTCGATACCATCATGGGATCCGATACCCGGTCCGACGAGATCCGTTGGGAGGGAGCATTGCCGCCGGACCATACTGTGGCGCGGATGGCTGCCGCGTCAATCTACGTACTGCCGTCAGTCGACGAACCCTTCCCGATGTCGGTACTCGAGGCGATGTCGGTTGGACTGCCTGTTGTGATCACCGAGAGCTGTGGACTCGCGGAAACGGTGCGTGCGTCTGGCAGCGGAATAGTGGTGGACGAATCGGAGGAAGCTCTGATCGAGGCGATGCGCACGTTGATCACCGACCAACGGCTGCGGGAGCAGATGAGCGCTGCCGCGCGGCAGACGGCAGCCGCGGCCTTCAGCATGGAAGCCGTCGCGCGCGACCTCGCTGCCGTCTACGCGGGTTCGGAGGACGATTGAATCGGCATGTGCGTAGCGCCGTGACCATCGTGGCCACCGCCGTGGTGATGGTCCTGCTGCTCGTAGCTGCCGTCGGCACGGTCGTGTTCCGTTACGCACCGGAAGACGACTTGCGTAAAGCCGACGCAGTATTCGTGCTCGGTGGTGAGCACGATGGCCGCGAGGATTACGGCTTTCAACTCGTTCGCGACGGCGTCGCCCCAGTGTTGGTGCTGTCCAACCCGTATCGGTCGTCAGATCCGGTGATGAAAAAAGCGTGCAATCGGCATCCGCCAGGTGTCGAAGTTCTGTGCGTGCCGCCCAAGCCCTCCACCACCCTCGGTGAGGCGAAGCTGATTCGGCAGTTGGCCCGCGAAAGGGGTTGGACCACCGTGGTGGTTGCCTCCTGGCAGTACCATCTGCCCCGGGCCCGCTTCATCTTCGAGCATTGTTTTTCACCCTCGGCAGACTCCACCGTGATGCGCGCAGTGCCGCGCGAATACCGCCTGTCTGCCGGCTCGTGGGAGTACACCTACCTGTACCAGTTCTTCGCGTTGGGCAAGGCGGTCATGGAGTCGAAGAAGTGTGACTGAGCCGGTGAGTCACCACTTCAGCTTGTACTGGACACCCGCGAATACATAGACACTGAGATATCCGATCATGGCAAATGCGCTGCAGTACATGGCAGTCAACGCGAGTGTGCGCGCAGCCCGCCGGATCGTCTGCCAGGGGTACTCGCGGGGGTCGATCGCGGCCAGCGGGAGCAACACTGTGGTGATGGGCGCCGCCGTCACAAGCAGTCCCTCACCGACGAGCAGGACCGGCGGCGGCGAATCCACTGTGGACTGCAGGGCGGTGAGACAGCCCAGCAGGGCACACACCACCGAGTTGATCGCGATGATGCGCCATCTGTCGGCATTGCGATACAGGTAGACCGCGGTCGGGGCGCCCACCGCAGCCCCCGCCGCGACCAGCAGCAGATCGGTGATCACGGCAGGGTGTCCTCGCCTCGCTCGGCGGCGATTCTGGACCCCACTGCTGCTCCGCCGCACAGACCCGCCAACGCGCACACGGGTGCCAGCAGCAGGATCGCGAGTGCGCCCAGCGCGGGCTGGTCGATCGCGAGCGCGCTATAGCCGCTGAGGCTGGCCGCTGCGCCGGCCGCGCCCCAGATGACGGACCGAAACTGTTGGCGCACGGGCCAAGTGAGGACGGTGCCCATCGCGGACCCTGAGATGGTCATTACGATCAGGGTGATCACGAGCAGATCGGCGGGCGTGCCCCAGTTCCCGATTATGAGATGGCGCACAACGGCTCCGGCTGCGGCGCCCACAATGATCCAGCGCAGCTGCCAACTGCCGGCAGAACTCGAGGTCACCATCGCTGATCAGGTTAACCGGGGTTGGCCGAACGTCGCGGTGTGGGTTGTCACAGCATCGGTTGCCACTGTGTGCGTTTTCGCAGCGTGCGATCGAAAAGCAAGCTGAATCGTGCGCGTTTCGTGCGGGTCTGGCCCAAACCTGCCCGGCCGACCACGTCGATGAGCTGTTAGATTGCAGACGGACCGCATAATCGATGTACGACGCCCAGGGTCGCGCGGTTTTTGTTGCAAAGATTGTCGCAGTTGCCGCGTTGAGCGGATTGCGAGGCATTCCCGCCGGCCATGGGCCGGGGAGGTGCACGACAAAAAATGACCGTCGTGACGATGCCGCGCGAAGTGTTCAAGCGCACTCGATGGCAACGGCAGTACCTGGTCAACATTTTGATCACCGACGTCCTCGTGGTGTGCGCGGCGGTGGTGCTGGCGCAGTACGTCCGTTTCGGACAGGCCCCGGACCTTTCCGGCACCGACGGCTACATCACGTCCGTCTCGATTCTGTTCGGCGCCATCTGGTTGGGTGCGCTCTCGTTGTGTCGGACCAGGTCGCCGCGGGTGACCGGGGCGGGCGCCGAAGAGTACAAACGCGTTGCGTCTGCGTCGTTCTGGACCTTCGGGGGCATCGCGATAATCACGTTCCTGCTTCAGCTTGAGATTGCGCGGGGCTATCTTGCGGTGGCGCTGCCCACCGGCACCGTCGCCTTGTGCCTGACCAGATGGGTGTGGCGTCGGTATCTCGCCAAGAAGCGGGCGGAGGGGCGCTATCAGACGGCGGTGATGGCGATCGGTGACGCCGACGCGGTCACCTATCTCGCGCAGGAGCTGACCCGTGATCCTCGCGCCGGATACGACGTTGTCGCAGTGGGGATTCCCGGCTATGGCGCCCCCGCGGGCGAGCGTCTCACCGTGGGCGACCAGGAAATCCCGATCATGGGTGGTGAGGAGTATGTCCTGGACGCCATACGAGAATGCGGCGCCGACACGGTAGCCGTAACGGGCGTCGAACATCTCGGCTACGAGGGGATCCGGAAACTGATGTGGGACCTGGAGGCGATGGGTGTCGACCTCGTGGTGTCGCCGGGCGTGATGGACGTTTCCGGGGCGCGTCTGGAGATGCGGCCGGTAGCCGGGTTCCCGCTGGTACATGTCGAGAAGCCGCAGTACGACGGCGCGAAACGATTCGAGAAACGGGCATTTGACTTCGTTTTCGCGGCGGCCGCACTCGTCGTCGCCTCCCCGGTCCTGCTGGTTACTGCGATCGCAATCAAGCTCGACAGCCGGGGACCGGTGTTCTATACGGCCGAACGCATCGGCATCGACGGCCGGCCGTTCGCAATGCTGAAGTTCCGTACCATGGTCACGGATGCCGATCGTCAACTGGAGAGCCTGCAAACCCTGAACGAGAGCTCCGGCGGAGTTCTCTTCAAGATCAAGGACGATCCGCGCGTCACATCGGTGGGCAAGGTTCTCCGCCGGTTCAGCATCGATGAGCTGCCACAGTTCGTCAACGTGCTCCGGCAGGAAATGAGCGTCGTCGGTCCCCGCCCACCGCTGCGACAGGAGGTGGAAACCTACGATGGCGACGTCCAGCGCAGATTGCTGGTCAAACCGGGTATCACCGGCCTGTGGCAGGTCAGTGGACGGGCGGACCTGTCTTG
This sequence comes from Mycobacterium sp. IDUB_24, assembly GCF_055419385.1. Lineage (NCBI taxonomy): Bacteria > Bacillati > Actinomycetota > Actinomycetes > Mycobacteriales > Mycobacteriaceae > Mycobacterium > Mycobacterium sp. IDUB_24. The sequence goes on along the minus strand of NZ_JBVAXO010000010.1, from coordinate 70,703 downwards.
GCAGGAATCGGTGCGACTAGATCTTTCCTATGTCGAGAACTGGTCGATGGTGGCCGACCTGGTCATCATCGCCAAGACCGTGCGGGCAGTGCTGCTCAGCCAAGGAGCGTACTGATCTCCAAAAGCAAATCCACCCAGTGCTTTACGGGTGTACGAGATTAAGGAGAAGACGCAGTGAATCAGGTGAAGAAGAAAGCCCTGATCACCGGAATCACCGGTCAGGACGGTTCTTACCTGACCGAGTTCCTGCTCAACAAGGGCTACGAGGTGCATGGGCTGATTCGTCGGTCTTCGTCCTTCAACACCGCCCGGATCGATCATCTGTACGTCGATCCACACGATCCGCACGCGCAACTGTTCTTGCACTACGGCGATCTCAGCGATGGCGCACGTCTGGTGACTCTGTTGAGCACCATCGAGCCGGACGAGGTGTACAACCTGGCCGCACAATCGCATGTGCGGGTCAGCTTCGACGAACCCGAACACACCGGTGACACCACTGGTATCGGTTCTGCGCGATTGCTGGAGGCGGTGCGGATCTCGAAGGTTCCGTGCCGCTTCTATCAGGCGTCCAGTTCGGAGATGTTCGGTGGCTCACCCCCTCCGCAGAACGAGCAGACAAGCTTCTATCCGCGCTCGCCGTACGGCGCAGCCAAGGTCTACTCCTACTGGATGACCCGGAATTACCGCGAGGCCTACGGGATGTTCGCCGTCAACGGCATCCTGTTCAACCACGAGTCACCGCGCCGCGGTGAGACTTTCGTGACGAGGAAGATCACCCGAGCCGCCGCGCGGATCAAAGCCGGTATCGATGAGCACCTCTATCTCGGCAACCTGGACGCGATCCGCGATTGGGGTTACGCACCGGAATACGTCGAGGGGATGTGGCGGACGCTGCAGGTCGATGAGCCCGAAGACTACGTGCTCGCCACCGGCGACCGGTACACCGTGCGCGACTTTCTCGTCGCCGCATTCGAACATGCGGGTCTGGACTGGGAACGGCACGTCCGTTTCGACGAACGCTACCTTCGTCCCACTGAAGTCGATGCGCTCGTCGGCGACGCCGCCAGGGCCGACCGGCTGCTCGGCTGGAGCCCCACGGTCCGCACGCCACAACTCGCGCAGATCATGGTGGAGGCCGACATCGCGCAGCTCGAATGCCTCGGCAAGCCGTGGATCGACACGCCGGTCTTGGCGGGGTGGGGCTGAAATTGCTAGGGAACGACAGCGTCAACACGACACACCCGCTCGACCCCGCGGCGCCGACGTACATCGCCGGCCATCGGGGAATGGTCGGGTCGGCGATTCACCGGAAGCTGCGATCGGAGGGATTTACCGATCTCATCGGCCGGTCGCACAGCGAGTTGGACCTGACCGACCGGGCGGCGACATTCGAGTTCTTCGCGAAAACGCAACCACCGGTTGTGATTTTGGCGGCTGCGCGGGTCGGTGGAATCCTGGCGAACAAGACCTACCCGGTTGACTTCATCTCCGAGAATCTGCGGATCCAGACCAACGTGATGGACGCGGCGCTCAAATACGGCACCCAGCGTCTGCTCTTTCTCGGCTCGTCATGCATCTACCCGAAGATGGCAGCACAGCCGATTACCGAGGATGCATTGCTGACCGGTTCCCTCGAGGAGACCAACGATGCCTACGCGATCGCGAAGATCGCCGGAATCGTGGCGGTCCAGGCGGTGCGGCGGCAGTACGGCTTGCCGTGGATATCGGCGATGCCGACGAATTTGTACGGGCCAGGGGACAATTTCTCCCCGACGACCTCGCACGTCCTGCCGGCCTTGATCCACCGGTACGAAGAAGCGCACGAGAAGGGCGAGTCCCAGGTGACGAACTGGGGCACCGGCACCGTGCGCCGTGAGTTCATGCACGTCGACGACATGGCGTCCGCCTGTTTACATCTGCTTCAGCAGTTCGACGGGCCGCAGCAGGTCAACGTGGGCACCGGGATAGACCATTCGATCCGAGAAACGGCGCAGATCGTCGCCGCCGCAGTGGGATACGAGGGCGAGACAGCCTGGGACACCAGCAAGCCCGACGGCACGCCCCGCAAGCTGCTGGACATCAGCACCTTGCGGGACAGCGGTTGGCAACCGTCGATTTCGCTGCATGACGGGATCGAGCAGACCCTGGCGTGGTACCGGCAGAATCGGGCGGACCTCAGACGGGTGGCACTCGCGTGAGAGCCCGACGAACTCTGGGCATACGCTCTCGACCATGACCACCGGGCCGCTGGTGCTGTCCGAACTGGGCACCGATCCCGCATCGGTGCTGCGGCTCATCGCGCAATTCGATGCGCTGGAGGAGCAGGAAGTCAACGCCGACGCCGCCGTGCGGTTTGCCGCGTTGACAGCGGGGTGCCCGGTAGGTGTCCGATGGCCCGGGGGCACCGTCGTCCGGTACGACGCGTCCGGGCACCTCGATCCGGTCGACGACAGGGCTGTGCCGACATCCGATCGCAACGAGACGGTGGTCTGGGTGGAGCGTGACGGATCCGGACATCCACTGGACGAAGTGCTGCTGGACCGGCTGCGACGGGTACTGGGTCGGGTCGCGGCGCGGACCGGCGTGAGCGGGACTCCGCACCTCGGCGACCCCGCACTGCTCGAGGTCGTGCTGTCGGCCAAGGAGCATCGCGAAGACCGGGCCCGGGCCATCCGGCTGTTGGGGCTCGACGAGACCAGGCCGACATGCGTGCTGGCGGCATCCGGGCATTCGCCCCGCGAGACGGTGCGCCTCATCACCGGCGAACTGCCCGCACCGGCCGTGCGGTCCGCCGTCATCGGCAACGCGACTGCCATTGTGTGCCAAGGGTCGTTCGACATGCGCGAGTTCTCGGACCGTCTCGAGCGCATCATCGTCGAACAGTTCCCGACAGTCGTGAACATCGGCACCGCGTCGGGACCGTGGGTCGGAATCGGGACCGTGGGCAACGCATTCAGCGCGTCGACCTCATGGCATGAAGCCGTCCGCGCGCTGCGGTTTGCCTCATCGACCGGATTCGGCAGGCGAGTGGTGGCATACGAGCGGCTGAGCTCACTGGAACTGCTGGCCGACCTGCCGATCGACCGGGTACGACGGAATCGAGATGTGGCCCGTATCAACGAGATTGCGTCAACTCCTGCCGGGGATGTCGACGTGCAGACCGCCGAGGCGTTCTTCGTCTATGGCTCGTTGCGACGGACCGCCGCTGAACTGCACGTGCACCACAGCACGGTGGCCGCCCGGTTGGAGCGCGTGGAGGCCGCGATGGGGTGGGATTTCGAGAACCCGGTGGATCGCTTTCTGGGCACGCTGGTGCTCATGGTCCGGCGGATCGCGATGTCATCGGCGGAGCTCGCCGACGCGGACCTGCTGTAAGGGTGCTCGCCCAGAACAACGCTATGGATGCTCACGCGGCACGTGAACGACCATGGCGTTGCTTTCGCGGACCGGGCTGCCAGCCCCGAGACACCAGGGCGGCGCGCGCCTGGGCGACGATGTCCTCGCCTCGGTCTTCTTTAATGACGTGGATGACGTGCCAGCCGAGCCGCTGCAGCACTCGGTTCACCCGGACATCGAGCACATACTGGTGCCGGCTGGTGAGGTGCTGCTCCCCGTCGTACTCGGCCCCGACCTTGAACTCCTCCCAGCACATGTCGATCCGACGGACGTAACGCCCGGATTCGTCGAGGATCACGAACTGCGTTGTCGGACGGGGAAGTCCGGCATCGACGAATAGCAATCGCAGCCGCGTCTCCGGCAGCGACTCGGCCCCCGCATCGGCGAGTGGCAGCGCCACCCTCAGCCGTCGCAGGCCGCGCGCACCTGCATGGCGTTTCGCGATGAGCGCGACGTCCTCGAGGTCGACGGAGCAGACGTTCATCAGAGCGTCCATTCGCTCGATAGCGCGGTCCCTGGACAGATGACGGCCGAGGTCGAAGATGGTGCGAGCGGGCGTGGTCACGCGAATGCCTGCGATGGTCATGATCTCGTCCTCGTGCAGGGTTTCCCGACGGACGATCAAGCCCCGCTGGCACCGGGCGGTTGCGATCAGCTCGACCGGAACAGTGTCGTCGACCCATTTCGCTCCGTGCATCGCGGAGGCGGCCAGCCCGGCGATCACCGCGCCGGGCGATCCGAGAGCAACGCCGACGACCCTGTCACGCAGCCGCAGCCGATGCTCGCGGGGCACGTAGACGTCGCGATAGATCGGCCGATACCGGCTGCGCAACTGGGCCCTGGTGAGGTGGCCGGCCGCCACGACCTCGCTCCCGAGGAATGGAACTCGCACATCTGTTGGACGTATGCCGACGCGATCCCGCTCCTATGCCGCTCGAAAACAACGCTATGGCTGTTCGCAGCGCCGATGGACGACCATAGCGTTGGTTTCGGCGATCCGGGTCCGGGCGGGTCGACGAGTGTCGGGAGAATCCGCGGAATCGCCCGACGCGCGTCGGCTGACGGCGGTCGCCCCGTTGGCGAAGATTGCGATGCAGCCCAAACGACACAAGGAGGCCGAAATGGCCATCATCGACCCGACCAAGACCTGGGTCCCCGTGGAAGAGCGTCTCGCCGTCACCGCCGACGAACGGCACCGTCAGGTACTCAGCGTCGTTCTCGAGCACATGAAGGCCGAGGCTGAGCCCGATATGGAACGCCTGATGGCCACCTTGGCTCCGAACCCGGACTATCACTTCTGGTACGCCAATGCCGATATGGGTCCCAAGACCACCGCGGGTGTGCGCGCCTATTACGAGGCATTCGTGGCCAGCGGCGCCAACCACCTCGTTTTCGAGATCGATCGCCTCGCCGTCGACGATGATCTGGTGATGACCGAAGGCTGGATGAAGATGATCTATCCGGGTGCGGCCGCCCAGGCGATCGGCGTCGAGGTGGACGACCCGGACGGCGACTACCTGTTGCTGTTCCGTCAGCTCATCAACTGGCCCATCGACGCCGACGGGCTGATCCTCGGCGAGGACGCTTACCAGACCGGCCCGGTCAGCGTGACCAAGTTGAGCCAGCAAGACCTGCCGCAGGCCTACGTCGACCAGAAGCGCGCCGCCCAAGCTCATGCCTGACGTTCGGAGTGACATCGCGTCGCTGCTGCTCGACCGGGTCGGCGACCAACACGTCGGCCTGCGCACCCGCGACCGGGACTGGACCTGGGATGAGGTGGTCGCCGAATCCGCCGCGCGCGGCGCGCTGGCGCAGGCGATGCGGGTGGACGGCCCGCTGCACATCGGCGTGCTCCTGGACAACGTGCCGGACTTTGTGTTCTGGCTGGGTGGGGCCGCGCTCGCCGGGGCGACCATCGTGGGGATCAACCCGACCCGCGGTGCCGCTGAGCTGGCGGCCGAAATCCGGCTTGCTGATTGCCAATTGATCGTCACCGACACCGCGGGGGCGGAGCGTCTGCGCAACCTCGACCTCGGTCTGGCGCCCGAGCGGTTCCTGGTGGTCGACGGCCCGGACTATGCGGCGCAACTCGACGCGCATCGCGTCATCCCCGCGGTCGCGCCCGGGGTCACCGACGACTCCCTGATGCTTCTGCTGTTCACCTCGGGAACGACGGGAGCCTCCAAGGCGGTCATCTGCAGCCAGGGCCGGCTGGCCCGAATCGCCTATGCGGCCGCCGAGAAGTTCGGCCACGTGCGCGACGACGTGGAGTACTGCTGCATGCCGCTGTTCCACGGCAACGCCATCATGGCGTTGTGGGCGCCGGCACTGTCGGTCGGTGCCACCGTCTGCCTGACGCCGTCGTTCTCGGCGTCCCGATTCCTGCCGGACGTCCGGTATTTCGGTGCCACTTTCTTCACCTACGTGGGCAAGGCGCTCGGTTATCTGATGGCCACCGCCGAACAACCCGACGATGCCGAGAACCCGTTGGTCCGCGGCTTCGGTACCGAGGCCTCACCCGACGACCAGAACGAGTTCCGGCGCCGGTTCGACGCCCAACTGTTCGAGGGCTATGGCTCCAGCGAAGGCGGTGGGGCAGTGGTGCTGGCCCCCGACATGCCGCCGGGCGCGCTCGGCCGCCCAGCGCACGACGGGGTGGCGATCGTCGACCCTACGTCACTGAATGACTGTGTGCCAGCGGTTTTCGATGAGCACGGCCGGGTGCTCAACCCGGACGACGCGGTCGGGGAGATTGTCGACAAGTTCGGTACCCGCACCTTCGAGGGGTACTACAAGAACGACGAGGCCAACGCCGAACGCATCCGCAACGGCTGGTATTGGACGGGTGATCTCGGCTATCTCGACCAGCAGGGGTTCATCTACTTCGCCGGTCGGCGTGGCGACTGGATCCGGGTGGACGGGGAGAACACCTCGGCGCTCAACATCGAGCGGGTCCTGCGCCGCCATCCCGAGGTGGTGGCCGCCGGTGTCTACGCGGTGCCCGATCCGCGCTCGGGTGATCAGGTGATGGCCGCGATCGAGGTATCCGATCCCACAGGCTTCGACGCGGCGGCGTTCGTGTCCTACCTGAACGACCAGGATGACCTGGGGGCCAAGGCAATTCCGCGGTTCCTGCGGGTGTCGAAGAATCTGCCGGTCACCGGCTCCAACAAGGTGCTCAAACGTGAACTGCAACAGGAACGCTGGCACACCGGCGAGGTGGTGTACCGGTGGGCGGGACGCGGAGAACCGGTGTATCGGGCCATGGGCGACGATGACAAGCAGTCGTTGGACGCCGAGTTCACGCAGCACGGGAGGCAGCGTTATCTATGAAGTGGGATGACGAGTGTGACGTCCTGGTCGCCGGATCGGGCGGTGGCGGCGTGGCCGGCGCCTACACCGCGGCCCGCGAAGGGCTGTCGGTGATCCTGGTCGAGGCCAGCGACAAATTCGGCGGCACCACAGCGTATTCCGGTGGCGGCGGGGTGTGGTTCCCGTGCAACCCCGTGCTCAGGCGGGCCGGCACCGACGACACCATCGAGGACGCGCTGGAGTACTACCACGCCGTTGTCGGCGACCGGACCCCGCGGGAACTGCAGGACACCTACGTCCGTGGCGGCGCCGGTCTGATCGAGTACCTCGAGGCTGACGACAATCTGAAGTTCGCGCCGATGCCCTGGCCCGACTACTTCGGCAAGGCGCCCAAGGCCCGGACCGACGGGCAACGCCACATCGCGGCCCGGCCGCTCAAGGTGGAGAAGGCCCCGCATCTACGCGAGCTGGTGCGCGGGCCGCTCGACGCCGACCGGCTCGGCACCGAACAGCCCGAGGACTACTTCATCGGCGGCCGGGCACTGATCGCCCGGTTCCTGAAAGCCATTGAGCAATACCCGAATACCTCGCTGCGCCGCAACACCCCGCTCGTGGAGTTGGTCGTCGAAGACGGCGCAGTAACCGGTGCGATCGTCGAATCCGACGGTGCGCGCCACGCGATCCGGGCCCGACGCGGCGTACTGCTCGCCGCGGGTGGCTTCGAAGGCAACGACGAAATGCGCCGTGAATACGGCGTGCCGGGCGTCGCCCGCGACACCATGGGGCCGCCGGCGAACCTGGGCCGAGCGCATCAGGCGGCGATGGCAGTCGGCGCCGACGTCGACCTGATGGAGCAGGCCTGGTGGTCGCCGGGCCTGACGCACCCCGACGGCCGCTCGGCGTTCGCACTGTGGTTCACCGGCGGCATCTTCGTCGACCAGAACGGGCAGCGGTTCGTCAACGAGTCCGCGGCCTACGACCGTATCGGCCGGGCCATCCTGCCGCGGCTGGCCGACGGTTCGATGACGTTGCCGTACTGGATGATCTACGACAATGATCGGGACGGCGAAGAAGGAATAGTTCCACCCGTCAAAGCCACCAACGTCTCGATGGTCGACACGCAGCAATACATCGATGCCGGGTTGTGGCACACCGCCGACACCCTCGAAGAGCTGGCCGCCAAGATCGGCGTGCCCGCCGAGAACCTGGCCGCCACCGTGGAGCGGTTCAACGACTTCGTGACCGCGGGTACGGACGCGGATTTCGGACGGGGCGACGAGGCGTACGACCGGGCCTTCTCCGGCGGGGCATCACCGCTGGTCGCGATCGAGAAGGGCCCGTTCCACGCCGCCGCGTTCGGCATCTCCGACCTGGGCACCAAAGGCGGGTTGCGTACCGATACCGCTGCGCGGGTACTCGACACCGACGGTCGAGTGATTGCCGGGCTGTACGCCGCGGGCAACACCATGGCCGCCCCGAGCGGCACCGCGTATCCGGGCGGCGGAAATCCGATCGGAACCAGCATGCTGTTCAGCCACCTGGCGGTCAAAGACATGCTAGGCAGGGGTGATGAGCGCTCGCGCGAAGAACCAAGGGGAGAAGCATGAGTGACGTAAGGGAAATCGACGCCGGAACTGCGATGACGCGGTTCGCACGCGGCTGGCATTGCATCGGGCTCGCTGAATCGTTCCGCGACGGGCAGCCACACGGCATCGAGGCCTTCGGTACGAAGCTCGTCGTGTACGCAGACTCCGCCGGTGACCTGCACGTGCTCGATTCGTACTGCAGGCACATGGGTGGCGACCTGTCGATGGGGTCGGTCAAGGACGACAACCTCGCCTGCCCGTTCCATGACTGGCGCTGGGGTGGCGACGGAAAATGCAAGCTCGTCCCGTACGCCAAACGCACGCCGCGGCTGGCCCGCACCCGCAAATGGGACACCTGTGAGGTCAACGGTCAACTGCTGCTCTGGCATGACCCGGAAGGCTCGACCCCACCGGCTGAGCTGATCCCGCCCACCATCGAGGGCTACGACGACGGCATCTGGTCACCGTGGCAATGGAATTCGATCCTGATCGAGGGATCGCACTGCCGGGAGATCGTCGACAACAACGTCGACATGGCGCACTTCTTCTACATCCACCACGCCTACCCGACGTTCTTCAAGAACGTCATCGAAGGCCACACCGCGAGCCAGTTCATGGAGTCCAAGCCGCGTCCGGACTACGCCACCAGAGAACTCTGGGATGGCACCTATCTGCGTTCGGAGGCAACGTATTTCGGCCCCGCATACATGATCAACTGGCTGCACAACGACCTCGCTCCGGATTTCACCGTCGAGATCGCGCTGATCAACTGCCATTACCCGGTGACCCACGACTCGTTCGTGCTGCAGTGGGGAGTCGCGGTCCAGCAGAATCCGGCGATGCCCGCGGAGAAGGCCGAGAAACTCGCGGCGACGATGAGTCGCAGTTTCGGAGATGGCTTCATGGAGGACGTCGAGATCTGGAAACACAAGGCCCGCATCGACAATCCGTTGCTGACCGAGGAGGACGGGCCGGTCTATCACCATCGCCGGTGGTACGAGCAGTTCTACGTGGATCTTGCCGATGTCACCCCCGACATGACCGATCGTTTCGAGCAAGAGGTCGACACCACGCACGCCAACGAGCTCTGGCACCAGGAGGTCGCCGACAACCTGGCAGCCATCGACGCGGCCAAAGTCGCCCGCTGACGCGGCGGCCCTCCAAGCCCGACCCGTAAGCTGGCCGCGATGAACACAAGGCCACCCCTGGACGTCACGACCTTGCGCGACAGGCTCGACGGGCTGTCGTGGCGGCGCGTCGACGTCGTCGAGGAGACCGGATCCACCAACGCCGATCTACTCGCGCGGGCGGCGGCAGGGGAGGACATCGCCGGCGCGGTGCTGTTCGCCGAGCATCAGAACGCCGGCCGTGGTCGCCACGGTAGGCAGTGGTCGGCACCGCCGCGCTCGCAGGTGATCGTGTCCTTCGGTGTCGACGGGTCCGCCGTGTCCCCGAACCGGTGGGGGTGGCTGCCGCTCGCCACGGGCCTGGCGATCGTCGACGCGGTCGCGGAGGTCGCCGGGACACGGGTCGGCCTGAAATGGCCCAATGACGTTCTCGTCGGACCGGGGGGCGGAAAACTGGCCGGCATCCTGGCCGAGGTGGCCTCGCCCGCCCCGGTCATCGTCGTCGGCCTCGGCCTGAATGTGACGATGACCGCCGAGGAGGCGCCTGATCCGCGCGCCACCTCACTCACCCAACTCGGCACGGCCACCACGGACCGTGCACCGCTGGCGCGGGCCTTGCTGCGTCATCTCGATGCCCGGATCACCGGCTGGCGCAACGGCGATCCCGCGCTCGCCGACGACTACCGGGCACGCAGCGTCACCATCGGCAGCCGGGTCCGCGCGATCCTGCCGGGCGACAACACCTTGGTGGGCACGGCCGTCGACGTCGACGAACTCGGGCGCCTGATCATCGACACCGGCACCGAGCAGGTCACGGTGTCGGCAGGTGACATCACACATTTGCGGCCCGACGCGCCGTAGAGTGCTGCCGTGGGCTACCCGGAGAATGTGCTGGCCAAGGACGAGCAGGTGGTCCTGCACCGGCACCCGCACTGGAAACGCCTGATCGGTCCGGTCCTCCTTCTCATCCTGGCTACCGCGGCATCGGCGTTCGTCGCTGCCGTGGTCAACACGATGGACTGGCAGGCCACCGCCAAGAACGTCCTGTTCATCGTGATCGGCGCGATCTGGCTGATCGTGGTCGGTTGGCTGACGGTCTGGCCGTTCCTGAACTGGTGGACCACGCATTTCGTCATCACCGACCGGCGAGTGATGTTCCGGCACGGACTACTGACCCGCTCCGGCATCGACATCCCGCTCGCGCGGATCAACAGCGTCGAATTCCGCCATGGGCTGACCGACCGGCTGATGCGCACCGGCACCTTGATCATCGAATCGGCATCACAGGATCCCCTGGAATTCCACGACATTCCGCGCGTGGAACAGGTGCATTCACTTCTGTACCACGAAGTCTTCGACACGCTGGGGTCCGAGGAGTCACCGAGCTGACGCGCCTTCGCGCGGCCGGGTGTGGAATTCGGTGAAACTGGCTATCTATCAGCCATGACCGCACGGGTGAACCACTTGGCGACTGCCTTCGATCACGCCATAGTGGTGATACCGGCCCACAACGAAGCCGCATCCTTGCCTCGCTGCCTGCGTGGGGTCACCGCCGCCGCGGCCTGTTGGCCGATGCCGGTGCTGACCGTCGTCGTCCTTGATTCCTGCGACGACGGCAGTGCCGAGTTGGCGGGTCAGTTCGGCCACGACGTTCACTTGGTCAGCGTCGAGGAGGGCAACGTAGGCGCGAGCCGGGCCGCCGGTTTCACCTATGCCCGCTCGCTGAGCAACCACGTCGACGACTCCCGCGCCTGGTACGCCACCACCGACGCCGACAGCCGGGTGGACCCCGACTGGCTGCTGCGCCAAACCGCGGCCGCTGCCGATATGGTGCTGGGCGTGGTGCGGGTGGCCGACTGGCGGCATCACCCAGCCGCGCTGGTCCAGCGCTACCTGCACGCGTACGAGTCCGGTACGCGGGGCGCCAACGGTCACAACCACATCCACGGCGCCAACATGGGTTTCCGTGCCGACGCGTACTGGCGGCTTGGCGGCTTCCACCCACTGACCACCGGCGAGGATGTCGAATTGGTCGAACGGTTCGAGACCGCCGGCTACCGGATACAACGGGACCCGACGCTGTCGGTCACCACCTCAGCGCGCCGGAACGGCCGGGCTCCCGGCGGCTTCGCCGGCTACCTGCGTGATTTGTCGCGGTCCGTATTTCCTTCGGCCGAACGGGATTCCGCATGACGGCGTCCTTGGTTAGGAGCTGGTTGGAGGCAGGCCGGTTGGAGTTGCCGCTGCCGGGCTCCGGTGCGACAGCGCGGCGCTGGCAGCGGCTTGCGGAGCTGACGGAGATCGACGTCGTAGCCGGGCGACTCGCAGAGGCTCACGTCGACGCAACCGCGATCCTCGACGAGCTTGGTGCGAAACCGCCTGCGCCCGGCGAGCTGTGGGCGGTGTGGGCCGCCGAAGACCCGGACGCTGTGCTCAACGCGCACACCACTGGAGAACCCGAAACGGACACGGTGAGGCTGTCGGGCACCAAACCGTGGTGCTCGGGGGCAGGGCTTTGCACACACGCGTTGGTGACGGCCCACCGCGACGACGGCCGACGTGGGCTGTACGCGGTGGTGACCGACAGCGCCGGGGTACAGCCGTTGCCCAGTATCTGGAGGAATCCCGGCATGGCGGGCAGTGACACCCGCGCAGTCCAATTCAGCGGCGCGCACGCGGTACCGGTCGGCAATCCGGGCGACTATCTGGATCGTCCCGGCTTCTGGCATGGTGCGATCGGCGTCGCGGCGTGTTGGCTCGGTGCCGCCCGCGCGGTCGCCGCACCCCTGTACAGCCGCGTCGCCCGCGGCGATGCCGACGAGCACGCGCTCGCCCACCTCGGTGCTGTCGACGCTGCGATCGCGGCCGCCGAAGCGATGCTGGCCGCGGCGGCTGCCGCGATCGACGCTGACCCGTTCGACCGGTTCGGGTCCGCCCAGTTGCTGGCGAGGAGAACCCGCGCGGTCGTCGAAACCGCTGTCGACGCGGCGATTACCCGTACTGGCCGCGCACTCGGGCCCGCGTCGCTGTGTCAGGATGCCCGACACGCACGTTGCGTCGCGGATCTGACGATCTACGTGCGGCAGAGCCACGCCGAGCGTGACCTCGCCGTGCTCGGGAGGCTGGCGGGGGAGCGTCAATGACCGCCGCCGAGTCCGCTGAACCGTGCGGCAACGCACCACGGTTCGGGTCGCGGCCGCTGAGCTGCGGCGGCACCCCCGGTCACGTCTGGACCAGCTGGGGCCGCTCCTTCGGTGAACTGGATCTGACGACGTGTCCGGCGCTGGTGGTGGTCGCACCGCATCCCGACGACGAGACCCTTGGCTTCGGGGCGACCATGGCGCTGCTGGCGGAGTGGGGTATCGATGTCCAGGTGGTGTCGGTCAGTGACGGCGGGGCCGCTCAAGGCGATCTCACCCCATTCGACAGATTCCGATTGGAACGCACCAGGAGCACCGAATTGAGAAAGGCGGCAAGGGTTCTCGGTGTAGGCGAGCCGACCAGCCTCGCATTACCCGACGGCGAACTTGCCGACCACCAGGACTCGATCACCGATCTGCTGACCGGGACACTCCAGGCTTGCCCGGCCGGCACCTGGTGTGCAACGACGTGGCGCGGCGACGGGCATCCCGATCACGAGGCCGTCGGGCGGGCCGCCGCCACGGCTGTACAGCGCACCGCGGCGGTCCTGCTCGAGTACCCGGTGTGGATGTGGCACTGGGCCGAGCCCGGAGACCCCGCGGTGCCCTGGAATCGGGCGCTTACGGTGCCATTGACGGCCTCCGCTGTGGGGCGTAAGCAGGTTGCCGCGCAATGCTTCCGCAGTCAGTTCCACCCGTCGGCACCTGGTGCGGACCCAGTGCTGCCGCCGTTCGTATTGCCTCGGCTGCTCGCGGTCGGGGAGGTGGTGTTCCGTTGACGGGTCGCCTGCCCGACTCATACTTCGACCGCATGTACGCGACCTCGGCCGACCCCTGGCAGCTGGCGACCCGCTGGTATGAGGAACGCAAGTACGCGATCACGATGTCGATGCTGCCGCAGCGGCGCTATCGGCATGCCTTCGAGCCGGGTTGCTCCATCGGCACCCTCACCGCGCTGCTCGCTGGGCGCTGCGATCACGTCACCGCAATGGATGTGGCCGGCGCCGCGCTGGAGATCGCCGACGCGCGGCTGCGTGCCGACGGTAGCCGTGCCGGGACGCGGGATCGTGTCACCCTGACGCGTGGCTCTCTCGACGATCCCTGGCCGCCAGGGCCCTTCGACCTAGTTGTGCTTTCTGAAGTGGCGTACTACCTGGACGAGGAGTTGCTGGCCGGGCTGCTCCGCCGCGAGTGTCCGCAGTTGGCCTGCAGTGCAACGGTGATAGCGGCGCACTGGCGTCACGAGGTGGCTGACTATCCGCTCAGCGGTGATGAGGCCAACCGGGTCATCGCGGCGACGCCGGGGCTCATCTCGATCGGCGGCTACCGCGACCGCGATGTGGTCATCGAAGTTTTCGACACCCACAGCGCTGCATCCGTCGCCGCGCGCAACGGTGTGCCGGGAGCTGGTTGACCCGGTGCCGTGGATCTCCGCGGAGGGTTAGATATCGCCGGGTTGGGTATCCGATGAGTGCCTGCGTGACGAAATTCGTTACTACGCTGCGTCATTCCTGTGCCGCGAACCCGCGGCCCAACCACCACTTGAGGGAGAAGCACATGAGCGCCGTCGACAAGGCAAAGAACAAGGCCGAAGAGTTGGCAGGAAAGGCCAAAGAGAAGGCCGGCCAGGCAACGGGGGACAGGGACACCGAGGCCGAGGGTCACAAGGACCAGGCCAAGGGCAACCTGAAGCAGGCCGGGGAGAAGATAAAGGACGTCTTCAAGGACTGACGCCACGACGATGTCTGGTCGTGATGTCAGGAACTCTTCGACACCGGGTCGGAATCATCGCCCAACTGACGCGCCTTGGCGCGGCGGCTCGGACGGCGTAGCGGCGTCACGGTGGCGGATTTGTGCTCGGCATGATCCTCGAACGCTTCGGCGAAGCCGCCGCCGGTAAGGGTGGATTCGAGCGCCAGGTCGGGCTTGTCGACGAATTCGTCGGGGAACACCCAGCGGCGGAACGCCCAGAATCGGAACGCCATCTGCAGCAGGTTGCCCAGGACGTAGGCGGAGATGAAGTCGGCGATGTTCTCCACGGTCAGTGAGACCTCGGGAACCCGCAGCCCCAGCACATAGCTGGAGAAGTACAGCGGCAGCATCGACAGCAGCACACCAACCGCGCTGAACGCGAAGAACAGCAGCGCCTCGTGGTGGCGTTCACGGCCACCGCGGTTCTGGAAGCTCCACTCACGATTGAGGATGTAGGACGCGATGACCGCGACCACACCGGCGATGATCTTGGCGGTCACCGGCTTGGGCTCCAGCACCGTGAGTTTGAGGGTGAAGAAGATCGCCGAATCGATGACAAACGTCGTCGCGCCGACGATCGCGAACTTGATCAGCTCGTGATGCCGCTCGGCATAAGGACGGACGAATCGCGGCAATCGAGCGATTGTCGCATCGGCGAAGGACACAGCTAGGCAGTGTACGTAAATGCACGGTCCGATGCCGCATCGTTGCGGACGTCGAACCTTAACCGCAGGTCAATGCGCCGGTCATGACGAGCACAGGAATCCGCGCATGACACCATAGAGTGCGTGCCGACAACTCCCAAGAAGCCGCCTTCCCCCGCGAGCGGGGCATCTCCCGTCGTGGTGATGATCGGTGGCGGCCAGCTCGCGAGGATGACCCACCAGGCGGCCATCGCTTTGGGGCAGACCCTGCGGGTGCTGGCCGCCGGGCCGGAGGAATCCGCTGCCCAGGTCACGCCCGACGTCGTCATCGGCTCCCACACAGACCTGGACGCGCTGCGGCAGGCTGCCGCCGGTGCGTCGGTACTGACGTTCGACCACGAGCACGTGCCGACCGAGCACCTGGAGCAACTCGTGGCCGAGGGGATCACGGTCAATCCACCACCGCAGGCGCTGGTGCATGCCCAGGACAAGCTGCTGATGCGGCGCAAGCTGTACGGGCTGGGCGTCCCGGTGCCGCGCTTCGCCGAGATCACCTCGGTCGCCGACATCGAGGCGTTCGTGCAGCAGATCGACGGTCCGGTGGTGATCAAGACCGTGCGCGGCGGCTATGACGGCAAGGGCGTGGTGATGGCCGACGATCTGGCGTCCGCGCGCGAGACCGTGGCCGGTTACCTGGCCGACGGGGTCGCGGTCATGGCCGAGGAACGTGTCGCGATGCGCCGGGAGTTGGCCGCGCTGGTGGCGCGCTCGCCGTTCGGGCAGGGCGCGGCCTGGCCCGTCGTCGAAACCGTTCAGCGTGACGGCATCTGCGTCGAGGTGTACGCACCGGCCCCCGGACTTTCCGACGAACTCGGCTCGGCCGCACAGGAACTCGGCCTGCGCGTGGCGAACGAGCTGGGCGTCGTCGGGACGCTCGCGGTCGAATTGTTCGAGACCGTCGACGGCACGCTGCTGGTCAACGAGTTGGCGATGCGTCCACACAACTCCGGGCACTGGACCATGGACGGCGCGGTCACCAGCCAATTCGAGCAGCACCTGCGGGCGGTCCTGGACTACCCACTCGGGGACACCTCGGCGATCGCGCCTGCCATCGTGATGGCCAACGTGCTCGGAGCGCCGCAGACGCCGACGATGTCGATGGACGAGCGGTTGCACCACCTCTTCGCGCGGATCCCCGACGCGAAGGTGCACCTGTACGGCAAGGGCGAACGGCCCGGGCGCAAGCTCGGGCACGTCAACATCATCGGCGCGACCATGGACGAACTCCGCGAGCGTGCAGTGCGGGCGGCGCACTGGTTGTCACACGGCGAGTGGACCGACGGATGGGATGAACATGGCGAGTAACCCCCGCGTAGGGCTCATCATGGGCAGCGACAGCGACTGGTCGGTGATGTCCGACGCAGCCGACGCGCTCGCCGAGTTCGAGGTGCCGTTCGAGGTCGGCGTGGTCTCCGCGCACCGCACCCCGCAACGCATGCTCGACTACGCCAGGACCGCGGCCGAACGTGGCATCGAGGTCATCATCGCGGGCGCCGGAGGCGCGGCACACCTGCCCGGCATGGTGGCTTCTGCCACGCCGCTTCCGGTCATCGGGGTTCCGGTGCCACTCGCCCGGTTGGACGGCATGGACTCGCTGCTGTCGATCGTGCAGATGCCCGCCGGCGTGCCGGTGGCCACGGTTTCCATTGGCGGAGCGCGCAATGCGGGCTTGCTGGCCGTTCGGATCCTCGGCTCGTCCGATACCGCGCTGCGGGCTCGGATGGTGAAGTTTCAGGCAGACCTGGAAACCATGGTCTTGGCGAAAGACGCCGCCTTGCGTGATCGCTTGTTGGGCGACGCTTGACGAGACGAGGGCTGAATCAGTCTCCGATGAGCCCGCGTATGCGCGGGGTCAGGGACTCGATCGGTTCATCGGTCGACATCACCACCACTGCGGTGCGGGCGCTACCGCCCCGGTAGATCGGCCAGGTCGCGGCCAGCGCCTCGGCCAGGTCCGACCGTGGGTCGGTCACGTCGCCGCGCAGCCATCGGCGCAGAACATGGTTGTGCGCCGCGACGACGGCGTTGGCGAACAGTTCAGCGCGCAGGCCCGCCGTCCAATCCCCGGTCTGCGCGGCCCGCAGGTGTTTGGTGAACAGCCGGACATACCGTGACACCACGGCGGTTTCGAAGTCGCGCAGCGCCGGTACAGAGCGAGTGAGCCGATACCGCGTCCGGGCCCGCTCGCCCTCGGCGAGATAGTTCTCGAATACCGAGGTGGTTGCCACCGCGATGACTTCCGCGGGGAGCGTCTCGGTCGGCGATGCCGACAACCTCTCGTCGGCGCGCCGCAAGAGCGTTTCGTGATCGGGAAAGATCAGCGCCTCTTTCGACCCGAACTGGCGAAACGCAGTGGTGCGGCCCACCTGTGCCCGCGCGGCGATGTCGTCGACGCTGGTGGCCTCGTACCCACGTTCTTCGAACAGTTCGAATGCCGCGCTGACCAGGCGCTCCCGAGTGCTTGGCAGTTCGGGCATGAGCGCAACCTTTCGTGGGACTGAGTGCCGATGGTATGGTACTGAGTACCAAAACTAGCAGGGCGATGCACTCGATGTGCGGTCCGGGCAACGATGGAAACCAAGAGCTGAAAACGAAGGAGAAGATCATGGCTGGCTGGGCCGGAAACCCATCTTTTGATCTGTTTCAGCTGCCGGAGGAGCACCAGGAGCTTCGGGCGGCGATCAGGGCACTGGCGGAGAAGGAAATTGCGCCGTATGCCGCCGACGTCGACGAGAATGCGCGCTTCCCGTCCGAAGCCCTGCAGGCCCTGACCACCTCGGGTTTCAACGCCATTCACGTGCCCGAGGAGTACGGCGGCCAGGGTGCCGACTCGGTCGCGGCGTGCATCGTGATCGAGGAAGTGGCCCGGGTGGACTGCTCGGCCTCGCTGATCCCTGCGGTCAACAAGCTGGGCACCATGGGCCTGATCCTGCGCGGCTCGGACGAGTTGAAGAAGCAGGTGCTGCCGTCGCTCGCCTCGGGCGACGCGATGGCTTCCTATGCGCTGTCCGAGCGTGAGGCGGGCAGCGACGCCGCGGGCATGCGGACGCGCGCGAAGGCCGACGGTGACGGTTGGATCCTCAACGGCACCAAGTGCTGGATCACCAACGGCGGCAAGTCGACCTGGTACACCGTCATGGCGGTGACCGACCCCGACAAGGGTGCCAACGGTATTTCGGCGTTCATGGTCCACAAGGACGATGAGGGCTTCGTCGTCGGCCCCAAGGAGCGCAAGCTCGGCATCAAGGGCAGCCCGACCACTGAGTTGTACTTCGAGAACTGCCGCGTTCCGGGGGACCGGATCATCGGCGATCCCGGTACCGGATTCAAGACCGCATTGGCGACGCTGGACCACACCCGTCCGACGATCGGCGCGCAAGCCGTGGGTATCGCTCAGGGTGCGTTGGACGCCGCGATCGCCTACACCAAGGACCGCAAGCAGTTCGGCCGTCCGGTCAGCGACAACCAGGGCGTGCAGTTCATGCTCGCCGACATGGCGATGAAGGTGGAAGCCGCACGGTTGATGGTGTACTCAGCCGCAGCGCGGGCCGAGCGAGGCGAGGGCAACCTCGGATTCATCTCGGCGGCCAGCAAGTGCCTCGCCTCGGATGTGGCCATGGAGGTCACCACCGATGCGGTACAGCTGTTCGGCGGCGCCGGCTACACGGTGGACTTCCCCGTCGAGCGGATGATGCGTGACGCCAAGATCACCCAGATCTACGAGGGCACCAACCAGATTCAGCGCGTGGTGATGAGCCGCGCCCTGCTCAAGTAGGCCCGCGAGCAGACGGAAACCTGCCCTTTTTCACGCGAAAAGGGGCAGTTTTCTGTCTGCTCGGCAAGAGAGCGTCAGCCGCGGGTGACTTTCTCCGTGGTGCGACGCCGCTCCTGCGCGCCGGGATCGGGATTGGCCACCTGTACCAGCGACGCACCGGCGGCGAATACCGCGACCAGATGCGCGATGAGCTCGTCGGGAGTATCCCAGCCCGCGGTGGACAACACGCGGTCGCCGGCGGTGAAACCCTGTGCGGCGGCGGCATTCTGAGCTGCCTCCAACACCTCGGCAGCCGATCGCCCGGCCAGCGCGGGGCCGGGGACACGCTCGGGCACGATCTGATCGCCGTGTACCCGCACCGCGGTGGCGTAGTCGGTGACCCCGATGGGAAGATCTGCGGCCGGCTTGCCGAACGGATCCAGCGACAGCACCGCGACCTCGCCTCCGGACACCGCCTCGTCGGCCTCGTCGAGCCGGTCCCGCGTGCACAGAGCCACGTCCGCGTCCCCGTCCAGCACCACTTCGCTACCGATCCACCAGATCCCGAGCAGCACCGCGGCGGTCTGCCAGTGCGCGGGCAGCATCACCGCCACCCGCGTCCCCGGGCCCGCTCCCATCTCGTCGCGCAACAGGTTGGCGGTCTTGGCGGCCCAGTTGGCCATGGTCACCGTGGACAATTCGATCCGCTCACCGGTGGCGTCGTCGTAATAGGTGATCCGCGGCCCGGCCGGGTCCGCGGCCAACAACGGGTCCAGGACCGCAGCGCTGACTGTGCTCATAGCCTCTGGTTTTACTCGACGGCGATCAGTTCACACACTTGGGATCGTCCGAACCCGCGTTGAGGATCGGCGACGGCGGTGGTGGCGGGCTCTGCTCGCCGGTATCGCTGTAGGTGTCGCCGGCGGCAGCCGGATCCACGATGCCCGCGGACGGGTCCATGCCGTCGGAGCCGGGCCCGGTGTAGTCGGCGGCCAGCACCACCCGCACCGCGCCGGGTGGCAGCGACGAATCCTCGTTCACCGGCAACCCGCCGAGATCCTTGGCCACGGCCTGGGCGCCGAGGTCGTCGGACTTGGCGGCCAGCACCTGGCTGGACGTCGGCGGGGCGCCTTCGTGGTTCCCGGTGGGGCCGGGCAGGAACCCCTTGTTGCCGAGCACCTGCGACACCGCGGCGGCCAGGCCGTTGATGTCGGTGCCGTTGACCACCTCGACGGTGGTGTTTTCCGGTGAATAGCTGAGTTGTTCGGTCTTGCCCGCGTCCTGGTCCTGCAACAGGCCCGACACCCACTGGTGAACATCGTCGGGATCCACCCGGACCACGCTCTGCATGCCGTCGTCGCTCCAGCCGTCCTCGCGCAGGATCGGGATGGTGGCGAACGCGACGCTGCCGCCCGCCAGCTTCTGCAGCTGCTCGACGAAGTTCATGATGTCCCAGCCATCGGAGATCACCACCGAGCGCTGTACGGCATTCTGCAGCCGCCCCAGGGTTCCGGGACTGGACAGCGTCTTGCTGGAGATCACGTCATGGGCCAGCGACGCCATCACCGACTGCTGGCGGGTCACCCGGTCGAGGTCGCCACGCGGGAGGTCATGACGCTGCCGAACGAAACTCAGCGCCTGCGGGCCGTTGAGCTTCTGCCAGCCGGCCGGAAAATCGGCACCCGAAAGCGGTTCGTAGACAGCATCTTTCAGGCAGACATTGACGCCACCGAGGGCGTCGGTGATCAACGCGAAGCCGAGCAACCCGATCTCGGCGTAGTGGTCGACGGTGACGCCGGTCAACGAGGCGACGGTCTGGATCAGCTCCTCGCGGGCGGCCTCGGTGGCCTTGGGCTCGGCGACGGCGGGATCCTCGCCCTCGACCTCCACCAGCTGCTTCATCCGCTCGAGCTTGACGTCGCCGAACACGCCGTTGATCTTCATCTTGCCCCAGCCCGGCGCCTCGACATACGAGTCGCGGGGGATGGAGATGGCGGTGGCCGACTTCCCGTTGTTCGGGATACGCACCAGGATGATGGTGTCGGTGTTGGTCGAGACGTCGTCTCCGGCCCGCAACGTTTCCAGCTCTTCCTGCGACAGCGGGTTGCCGTGGGCATCGGTGCGACTATCCATGCCTACCAGCAGGATGTCGATGGCCCCGTCCTCGCCGCCGCCGCCGAGCGCCGCCGAGCTGATGTGGTTGATGCCGGATTCGAACGAGCGGATCTGGGTCCAGGCCACCCCTGTTCCGAGCACCACGGCCGACGCCGTGGCGACAGCAAGGGAGCGGAGGAGGGGGATACGCACGGTGCCCAGGCTACTTGCGGCTCGGACGTGAGCCGGGTAACGCGGACCGGCGTGCCAGACTCGGCGCATGGCGAAACGGATTGTGATCACCGGGGCCGGCGGCATGGTCGGCCGGGTATTGGCTGATCAGGGACGTCGTGAGGGCCGTGACGTGCTGGCCCTGAGCTCTGCTGAATGTGATGTCACCAACCCCGACTCGGTCCGGCAATTCGTCGAACCCGGCGATGTGGTGATCAACTGCGCGGCATATACGCAGGTGGATGCTGCCGAAACCGACCAGGCCACGGCCAACGCCGTCAACGCACTCGGTCCGGGCAACATCGCTACGGTGTGCGCGCACGTCGGCGCCCGTCTGGTGCACATCTCCACTGATTATGTGTTCGGCATCTCACGGGAGCGTCGTACGCCGTATGAGGTCGACGACGTGACCGGCCCGGTCAACGTCTACGGCCACACCAAGCTGGCCGGGGAACACGCAGTGCTGGCCGCCAAACCGGACGCGCACGTCGTCCGCACCGCCTGGGTGTATCGCGGTGGCGACGGGAAAGACTTCGTGGCGACCATGCGCAGGCTGGCGGCCGGAGACGGCCCGGTGGATGTGGTCGCCGACCAGACCGGGTCGCCGACCTATACCGGCGACCTGGTGACGGCGCTGCTGCAGATCGCCGACGGCGGTGTGCGGCCCGGCGTGCTGCATGCCGTCAACACCGGACCGGCCAGCCGGTTCGATCTGGCGCGACAGACCTTCGCCGCAGTCGGGGCCGATCCCGAGCGGGTCCGTCCGGTCGACAGTGGCCGCCATCCACGGCCCGCGCCGCGCCCCGCCTACACCGTGCTGTCGGCGCTCCGATCCGCCGAGGCCGGGCTGACCCCGTTGCGGGATTGGCGGGAAGCGCTGGAGGCAGCGGTTGGAAATGAGGACCCGTCCGGCCCGCTACCCTCTACGCCGTGACTGAGGATGCGGTCCGCCCGCTCGTGGTGGTGACGGTGACGTACTCGCCTGGCCCACACCTTGACCGTTTCCTGGCGTCGCTGGCGTTGGCCACCGATCGGCCGGTGAAGGTCATCATGGCCGACAACGGCTCGACGGACGGAACGCCTGAACAGGCCGAAAAGCACTACCCGAACGTGCAGCTCCTGCGCACCGGCGGCAATTTGGGTTACGGCAGTGCGGTCAACCGCGGCGCGGCCCAGATATCGGATGCCGAGTGCTCGGAATTTTTTGTCATCGCCAACCCCGACGTGCAGTGGGGGCCTCATTCGATCGACCTGCTGCTCGACGCCGCCCACCGGTGGCCGCAGGCCGGGGCATTCGGACCGCTGATCCATGATCCCGATGGGTCGGTCTACCCGTCGGCACGCCACCAGCCCAGCCTGATCCGCGGTGGCATGCACGCCGTGGTGGGCCCGTTCTGGAAATCGAACCCGTGGACCGCGGCCTACCGGCAGGACCGGCAACAGCCGAGTGAGCGTGAAGTGGGCTGGCTGTCCGGTTCGTGCCTGCTGATGCGCCGGGCCGCCTTCGACGCGGTCGGCGGGTTCGACGAGCGCTACTTCATGTATATGGAAGACGTCGACCTCGGCGACCGGGTCGCCCGGGCCGGCTGGCAGAACGTCTACGTGCCGTCGGCGGAGGTGCTGCATCACAAGGGGCACTCCACCGGCCGTGATCCGGCGCGCAACTTGGCCGCCCATCACCGCAGTACCTACACTTTCTTGGCCGATCGATACCCGGCAGCCTGGCAGGCGCCGTTACGGTGGACAATTCGGGGCGCGCTGGCAGCACGTGCGGGCCTGGTGGTCGGTAGTTCTCGACGTAAACAGGCGAAAGGGCACTGACGTGATCAATCCCGCGGAGGTGGACGCTGTCGTCCTCGTCGGTGGACGAGGCACCAGGCTGCGGCCCCTCACCCTCTCGGCGCCCAAGCCGATGTTGCCGACTGCAGGCGTGCCGTTCCTGACTCACCTACTGGCGCGGATCGCCGAGGCCGGTATCACACACGTGGTGATGGGCACCTCGTACAAGGCCGAGGTATTCGAGGAGGCGTTCGGCGACGGCTCCGAGCTGGGGCTCGAGATCGAATACGTCACCGAGACAGAGGCACTCGGCACCGGTGGTGCCATCGCGAACGTGGCCGACAAATTGCGCTACGACACGGCGATGGTGTTCAACGGTGACGTCCTGTCGGCGGCCGACCTCGGCGCGTTACTGGAGTCACACGACACCCACCAGGCCGACCTCACGCTGCACCTGGTGCGCGTCAGTGATCCGCGTGCGTTCGGCTGTGTGCCCACCGACGCCGACGGACGCGTGACGGCATTCCTGGAGAAGACCCAGGACCCGCCGACCGACCAGATCAACGCCGGCTGCTACGTGTTCAAAAAGCATGTCATCGAACAGATTCCGAAGGGCCGGCCGGTGTCGGTCGAACGCGAGGTGTTCCCCGGCCTGCTCACCGACGGATTGAAGGTGTGCGGATATGTCGACGCCTCCTATTGGCGCGACATGGGTACACCCGAGGATTTCGTCCGCGGCTCCGCCGATCTGGTCCGTGGCATCGCACCAACGCCGGCCCTCAACGGGCAACGCGGTGAGTCACTGGTGCACGAAGGGGCGGCGGTCGCCCCGGGCGCATTGCTGATCGGTGGCACCGTGGTGGGGCGCGGCGCCGAGATCGGTGCCGGCGCACGGCTGGACGGCGCGGTGATCTTCGACGGGGTGCGCGTGGAAGCCGGTGCGGTGATTGAACGTTCGATCATCGGCTTCGGTGCCCGCATAGGCCCGCGGGCACTGATCCGCGACGGCGTGATCGGTGACGGCGCCGACATCGGTGCGCGCTGCGAACTGTTGCGCGGTGCCAGGGTATGGCCCGGCGTGGCCATCCCGGACGGTGGTATCCGGTACTCCACCGACGTGTAGACCGCGCTGTCGGCGGGGTTGCGTTGGCGTTGCCTCGCGCCGAAACTACGCCTTCTGACGAGTTTGGGCGGAAATCCGTCAGAAACCGTAGTCTCGGCGATCGAGAAAGTGTATTTGCGGGCCCCCGCGGAGCCTTAGGCTTTGATGGTCGAAAGGGGAGGGCCATGTTCATCGGACACCGGATCGTACGGGAGGTCTTCCGGCGCACAGTGGTGGCGCCGCTTGCGGCACTGGTGGTGCTCGGAGCGGGTTTGGGGGCTACCGCGCCAGAGGCGGGTGCCTGGCCCATTCCGCTGACCGCACAGGACACGAACTATCTCAAAGCCACGCGCGGCGTCTTTCCCGGCGACGACGACCAGTTGCTGACCGTGGGCCGCCAGATGTGCCGCGATCTCTACACCGGCCAGCCCGCCCAGGCGGTGATCGACCAGACTGCGGCCCAGTACGGGGCCACACCGGAGCAGACCGCGGTTGCACTGCGCGCTGCCCGCCGGGCGTACTGTACGCAGGCTCCGGGCTAGGCGGATTCCGCTGCCGCGGCGGCCAGTTGGGTCAGGCCGAAGTCGGTACCCTCGGGCAGCGCGTCCAGGGGCCACCACCGAAGATCCAAAGATTCGTCACTGCACGCGATCTCGGCACCCGCCGGAGACCGCACCACGAACTGCATGTCGAGATGACGGGTCGGTACACCCAGTGAACAGGTCACCGGATGTACGTGCAGTGCGGCCAATTGCGGGTCGATGGACAACCCGCTGATGCCGGACTCCTCGGTGGCCTCGCGCAATGCAGCTGCGCGAATGTCGGAATCCGTTTCCTCACAATGCCCGCCGAGTTGCAGCCACCGGCCGAAGCGGGGATGCAGCGTGAGCAACGTCTGGGTCCCGGTGTGGTCGACGACCAGTGCCGAGGCGGTGATGTGGCCGGGGACGCACGCCCGCAGGCAGGCATCGGGACGGGCCGCGAGAAACGACAGCACCGCATGCCGCAGCGTGTCCTGGCCGGGATCGGCTGTCTGCCAATGCGTCAGCACCTCGACGGCGGAGGCATGCAGGCTCTCGGCGCTCACTTCACCACCAGCAGGCCATCGGTGGATACCGGGTCGCGAGGTGGCTGCGGATCGTCGGGGTGACCGATCGCGATGGCCCCCAAAGGCTCCCAATCCGACGGAAGATCGAGCTCGGAACGGACCAGATCGCCGGCGAAGATCGTGGAGCCGATCCAGCAGCTGCCCACCTCTCGCACCGCCAGCGCCACCAGCAGGGCTTGGACCGCCGCACCCACGGCGACCGTGAACATGGTGTGCTCGGCCTGGGTACGGGCGTCGTCGGGATAGCTGTGGGCTCCGTCGGGAACCATGAAGGGAATCACCAGTTCCGGAGCATCGTAAAGGATCTGGCCGCGGTTCAGGCGTCGTTCGACGGATTCGGGATCTCGGCCGTCCCCGGCGAGATCGGCGCGCCACTTGTCCTTCATCCGGTCCAACAGCCGCACGCGGGCGGCGCCGTCGCGCACCCAGACGAAACGCACCGGGCGGGTGTGATGTGGTGCGGGCGCGGTGAGTGCCTCGCCGACGGCAGCTTCGATGAGTGCGTGATCGACCGGTTCATCGGAGAATGTGCGCACCGAACGACGGAGGAGCTGAGCTTGCCTGCGCCCCATCTCGATTGCCTCGGCCGTACCGAGCCAGAACAGATCGTCCTCGCCGGAGCGCAACAGCGTGCGCGCGTTCGAACCGTCATCGGTCAGATCCAGCCCGCGTACCACTGCGACGGGGATCGCGGTGAGCTTGCCTTTCACCAGATCGGCTGCGGCGGCGATCTCGTCGGCCACTGCGACCTCGGTGACCAGCAGTTCGTTGCCGTGCCGGTCATGAGCGCCCGCGTAACCGTGCAGCACGGTGAGCCCGGAGGCGCCGATCGCGAAATCGGCTTGGCCATTGCGCCAGGCGCGGCCCATGGTGTCGGTGATCACGACAGCGACGGTGACGCCGAGTCGCTCACGCAGGCCTTCACGTAACGCCTGCGCGCTGCTGTCGGGATCGGTTGGCAGCAGCGCCAACTCGTTCGAGTCGACATTGGAGCCGTCGACTCCCGCGGCGGCTTGGACCAGCCCGATGGCGTTCTCGGTGATCAGGGTTCGACCCTTGCGTGCGAGTACGCGAACCGCCTCGCCGTCGATCAGCTTGCGTCGCATGGCGTCACGCTCGTCGGGATCGGAAGGTGCGGTGACGATGCGGCCTTCACACTTGGAGACGATCTTGCTGGTGACAACCAGCACATCTCCGTCGCTCAACCATGGTGCCGCCTCGGCGAGCGCAGCGGCCAGATCATCTCCGGGGCGGAACTCGGGAAGCCCTGGTACGGGCAGAATCTCGACCCGATCGGCCGATCCGTGCTCGGTGCTCACAGCGGGACGCCGGCCAGGTCGAGGCCGGCCCGCACCATCTCGGCGGTGGCCGACGGATCCGTCATCAGCAGTGGCACCGCGCGCACCTGGACGCCCTCGATCTCGGCATCGTCACCCTCGTGTACCAGCCAGCCGTCCAGGATTCCCGTGCCCGACCGGGCGCCGAAGTGCCGGCCGACGGCCTGTGAGGTGGATTCCACACCGATGATGGACAGGCACTCATCAGCCATGCCGCGCAAGGGTTTTCCGTCGATGATGGGGGAGTAGCCGACCACCGGCGCCTTGGTCGAGCGCAGTGCGCCGCGGACGCCGGGGATCTGCAGGATCGGCCCGATGCTCACGACCGGATTCGACGGTGCCAGCAACACCACGTCCGCATCGGCGATCGCCTCGGCGACGCCCGGCGCCGCGGTTGCCTGTTCCGCACCGACGAACGCAAAGCTGTGCGAGGGCACCTGCGCGCGATAGCGCACCCACCACTCCTGGAAGTGGATGGCCCGTTTCTCGGCGTCTTCGGGGTCGGTGATGACCACGTGGGTCTCACTGCGGTCGTCGGTGACGGGCAGCAGCCGCGCTCCCGGCGACCAGCGCTTGCACAATGCCTCGGTGACCTGCGACAACGGGTAGCCGGCGCGCAGCATCTGGGTGCGGACCAAATGGGTGGCCAGGTCCCGGTCACCCAGGCCGAACCAGTCGGGTTGCACGCCGTAGGCGGCGAGTTCCTCCTTGGCGTGCCAGGTCTCGTCGCGGTGACCCCAGCCGCGTTCGGGATCGATACCGCCGCCCAGGGTGTACATGCAGGTGTCGAGGTCCGGGCAGATCCGGACGCCGTGCATCCAGGCGTCGTCACCCACGTTCACGATCGCGGTGAGTTCGTGCTTGCTGTCGCTCTCGGCGAACTGGCCGAGGCCCAACAGATGCTGTACCCCCAGCAAAAACCGGGCGCCTCCGACGCCGCCGACCAGAACGGTGATCTTCACAACGTCCGACCCTAAGCGCTGAGGGCGCGCGGATGGAAACGACGTCGTCACGGGCAGGACACGCCGATGTCGCGACGCGCCGATTTGACATAACGAGATGGTATGAATTCGCGCTCTGGCGCTTGACCCCGGCAGCTAACACGTGTGTAATCACATATGTGTCATTTCCCGGTCGGTGACCGATTCCGGTGTCGCGGACCGAGATTCGATCAACTGTTCGAATGGGGTGACCGCATATCGCAAGGGTGGGGCTCCACTTAGGATCTACGAGACCGAGTGAGGAGGCGGGGGATAATGTCTTATGAGAGCGGCGATTTCGATCATGTGGTCCGGTTTGACGATCGGCTACTCGGCTCGGTAGACAACGCACCGCACATCAACACGGGAACGACACCGATGGAGGCGGCCGGACGTCCTCAATTGAGTCTGGTTCCGGTGAGTTCGGTATCCGAACACATTGATGTTGATCCGGAAGACGAAGACGACCAATGGCAGGAACGTGCGCTTTGCGCACAGACCGACCCGGAGGCGTTCTTTCCGGAGAAGGGCGGGTCTACCCGCGAGGCCAAGCGCATCTGCCAAGGCTGCGAGGTCAAGGATGCCTGCCTTGACTATGCGCTCGCGCACGATGAGCGTTTCGGCATCTGGGGCGGATTGTCCGAACGCGAGCGCCGCCGGCTCAAACGCGGCATCATCTGACGCTCTCCGGCAGAGCGCTCATCGCATGATGCGGCGCTCGACGTCAGTCGTCGTCGATCGTTGGGTCGATGACTGACGGTTCAACCCCCAGATAGGTGGCCACCTGTGCCACCAGGATTTCATGCAGCAGGTCAGCTAGCTCATCGGATCCTTTGACCCGGCGCTCGATGGGCTTGCGGAACAAGACAATTCGAGCCCGGGTCGCATTTCCTCTGACGTCAACCCCGGCAGGTATCAGCCGCGCCAACGCGATCGGGCCATCGGCGATGACCTCAGGTGGCCATTGCACACTGTCGGGATCTTTCGGCGACATCCGCGGAATCTCATCGACGGCGACATCGAGATCTTTGATCCGTGAAGCCCACCGCCGCTCGATCGGCTCATATGCTTCGAGCACTGTCATGTCGAACCGCTCGGCGCGGCTACGCCAGCCGGGAACCGTGCGCGGAAGCAGCGGTCCGCGCATGTCGCGGCCGCGACGCGATCGCCATGGGTTGCGCTGGGCCACGGCGATGATCGTAACGGTTCGAGATCGGGGACCCGACCACTGCGCGTGTCCGGCACCGCACAGCGATCGTCCAAAGTAATCTCTGTTGCGTGAATGTTCCCCGTCGCTGCTGCCGGCCCGGGTGCCCGCACTATGCCGTGGCGACGTTGACCTTCGTCTACTCCGACTCCACGGCGGTAGTCGGACCCCTGGCCACGGTGTCTGAACCCCATTCCTGGGACCTTTGTGTCGGCCACGCCGGTCGCATCACCGCGCCCAAAGGCTGGGAGTTGGTCCGTCATGCCGGTCCGTTGCCCACCCATCCGGACGAGGACGATCTGGTGGCCCTGGCCGACGCGGTCCGGGAAGGCCAGCCCGGTGCCGTTCCCCGCGGTGGAGTGGTGGCCGGATTCTCCGATCCCGCCACCGGTGTGGGAACCAGCGCGGTGATGGCACCGCAGGCACGTCCCGCCGAGACCAACGGCCGCCGTCGCGGGCACCTGCGGGTGTTGCCGGATCCCACCGATTAAGACCTGATTAGACGACGGCCGGCCCAAGAGTAGTGAACGTGTCGACCCCGCCCGGCGGTTAGGCTGGCGCCAACGATCCCGTTTCACAAGGAGCTATATGTCTAGGCCAGCGGCGGCTGTTCACGATGTCATCAAGGCCTATGACGTCCGTGGTCTGGTCGGTAGCCAAATCGATGAGGCGTTCGTGGCCGACGTCGGCGGTGCGTTCGCTCGTCTGGTCCGCGCCGAAGGCGCCGCACAGGCGGTTATCGGCTATGACATGCGGGAGAGTTCACCGACGCTGGCGGCCGCATTCGCCGATGGTGTGATGGCCCAGGGCTTGGACGTGGTCCGAATCGGGCTGGCCTCTACCGATCAGCTGTACTTCGCCTCGGGTCTGTTGGACTGCCCGGGGGCGATGTTCACGGCCAGTCACAACCCGGCCGCCTACAACGGGATCAAACTGTGCCGCGCCGGGGCCAAGCCGGTGGGCAAGGACACCGGGCTGTCCGTCATCGCCGACGAGGTGATCGCCGGGATACCGGCCCATGACGGCCCGGCGGGCGTGATCTCCGATCGTGACGTGCTCGACGACTACGGCACCTTCCTCCGCTCGCTGGTCGATCTCAGCACGCTTCGTCCGCTGCGTATCTCCGTCGATGCGGGTAACGGCATGGCCGGTCACACCACGCCCGCGGTCCTCGGGCCGATCCCGGGCGCCACCGTTCTCCCGCTGTTCTTCGAACTCGACGGCAGCTTCCCCAATCACGAAGCCAACCCGTTGAATCCGGCCAACCTCGTCGACCTGCAGGCTCACGTACTGGCCAGCGGCGCCGACATCGGCCTGGCGTTCGACGGTGACGCCGACCGCTGCTTCGTGGTCGACGAACTCGGGCGCCCGATCTCGCCGTCGGCGGTAACCGCATTGGTGGCCGCCCGTGAGCTCAAGCGGGAGATCGGCGCCACGGTGATCCACAATCTGATCACCTCGCGCGCGGTTCCCGAGTTGGTGATCGAGCGCGGCGGCACTCCTGTGCGGTCCCGCGTCGGGCATTCCTACATCAAGGGTCTGATGGCCGAGACCGGTGCCATCTTCGGCGGTGAGCACTCGGCGCACTATTACTTCCGCGACTTCTGGGGCGCCGATTCGGGCATGCTCGCGGCGTTGCACGTGCTGGCCGCACTGGGCGAGCAGGACCGCCCGCTCTCGGAGTTCATGGCGGACTATCAGCGGTACGAGGCGTCCGGAGAGATCAACTTCACCGTCAGCGATGCACCCGCGTGTGTGGACGCCGTACTGAAATCGTTCGCCACCTCGATCCAGTCCATCGATCACCTCGACGGCGTCACGGTGGATATCGGCGATGGCAGTTGGTTCAACCTGCGCACGTCGAATACCGAACCGCTGCTGCGGCTGAACGTGGAAGCGCGCACTGCCGAGGACGTCGCCGCGCTCGTCGACAGAGTTTCGGCACAGATCCGTGGGGTGAGCGAGCCGGTGCCGTGAACGCCGTCGACGCCACGGTAGACCTGGACGACGGCGACGGACTTCTCGCCGCTGATCGCAACGGTCTGCTGCGGGCGGCGGCCATGGCGGGTGCCCAGGCGCGGGCCACCGCCGCAGCCCTGGCGGAAGGCTTGCTCGACCCGTTGCATGCCGATCATCCACCGCGCACAGTGATTTGGGTTGCCGGTCGCGGCGCCGCCGAGCATGCGGGTGCAATGTTGGCGGGTGCACTCAGCGCATCGATCGCCGCCCCGATCGTGGTGGCCGCCGAGGCCCCGCCGTGGCTGGGCGCACTCGACGTGGTGATCGTGGCCGGTGACGATCCGGGCGATCCGGCTCTGGTGAACGCGGCGGCAGCCGGCGTGCGCCGCGGTGCCAGGGTGTTGATCGTCGCGCCGCACGAAGGCCCGTTGCGTGATGTGGCGGCTGGGCGCGCGGTGGTACTGGCACCCCGGCTGTGGGTTCCCGACGACTTCGGACTGACCCGATACCTGGCCGCCGGTCTGGCCGCGCTCCAGG
Organism: Mycobacterium sp. IDUB_24; assembly: GCF_055419385.1. Taxonomy (NCBI): domain Bacteria; kingdom Bacillati; phylum Actinomycetota; class Actinomycetes; order Mycobacteriales; family Mycobacteriaceae; genus Mycobacterium; species Mycobacterium sp. IDUB_24. The sequence continues at coordinate 39,595 of NZ_JBVAXO010000010.1, read as the reverse complement.
TGGTGGATCCCGGTATGCGAGTGGATCTGGCTGCGCTGGCAGACGAACTGGACGCCGAGGCGCTGCGTAACAGCGCAGGGCGAACACTGTTCACCAACCCGGCCAAGACCCTGGCCGAACGGATGTCGGACAGCGCTGTCGTGCTGGCAGGCGACAATCCGGCCACGGTGGCGCTGGCCCGGCACGGGGCGACGGTGATGCTGCGCGTGGCCGGGGAAGTGGTGGCCGCCGCCGGACTGGGTGACGTTCTCGCCGCGATCGGCAGCGGAGCGGTCGGGCTGCCCGGGGCCCGATCGCTGTTCCACGACGAGGAGATCGACGGCCCGCTGCCGCGCCGCATGCGTACGTTCGCCTTGATCACCGACACCGAACGACAACTGGTGGGGGCAAGGGTCAGCGGCTTTGACGACATCGCGGTGATCGGCGCCGAGGACTTGCCGGACCAGGCTGGGACGCCCCTGCCGGTCGGGCGCCCGGAACAACAACTGGCGGTTCTGGCTGTCCGCATGGAGATGACGGCCGTATATTTGAAACTGGTTCGAGGATAAGAAGTGCATCTTCTACGGGGAGCGGTGCGGACCTATGCCTGGGGTTCGCGTACTGCAATCGCTGAGTTCACCGGAAGGCCCAGTCCGACAATCCATCCGGAGGCCGAGTTGTGGCTCGGTGCGCACCCGGGTGACCCGGCCTGGCTGCAGACCGAACACGGTGAAGAGTCGCTGCTGCAAGCGGTCCAGGACGACCCCGAGGGGCAACTGGGCAGCGTGGCGATCGGCAGATTCGGCGATGCGCTGCCCTTCCTCGTCAAGGTTCTGGCCGCCGATGAACCATTGTCGTTGCAGGCCCATCCCAGTGCCGTGCAGGCGAGGGAAGGCTTCGACCGCGAGGACCGGCTCGACATTCCGGTGAATTCCCCCATTCGCAATTATCGGGACCGCAGCCACAAGCCCGAATTGCTGGTGGCGCTAGGGCAATTCGATGCGCTGGCCGGATTCCGCCCGGTGGACCGCACGGTGGAGTTGATGCGGGCGTTGGCCGTTTCGGATCTCGACCCGTTCATCAACCTGCTGTCGGATCAATCCGATGCCGACGGGTTGCGAGCCCTGTTCACCACCTGGATCACCGCGCCCCAGCCCGATCTCGACGTGCTGGTGCCGGCTGTTCTCGACGGGGCGGTCCACTACATCCGTTCCGGGGCAAAGAAATTCGCCGCCGAGGTCAAGACCGTGCTGGAGCTCGGCGAGCGATACCCCGGTGACGCCGGTGTGTTGGCCTCCCTGTTGCTGAACCGCATCAGCCTGCAGCCGGGGGAGGGCATCTACCTTCCCGCGGGAAATCTGCACGCGTATCTGCACGGTGTCGGTGTCGAGGTGATGGCCAACTCCGACAACGTGCTGCGCGGTGGGCTGACCCCGAAGCACGTGGATGTTCCCGAACTCCTACGCGTGCTGGACTTCAGCCCGACTCCTGAAGATCGGCTGCGCCCGGAAACCGTCACGGACGGAACGGAAACCATCTATCGGACGCCCGCGCAGGAATTCGCGGTGTCGGTGCTGACGGTCGACGGCGCACGCATCGGCGACGAGATCGACGTGCACTCCCACCACGATGGTCCGCAGCTGCTGCTGTGCATCGAAGGCGCGGCAGTGATATATGCCGATGACGACAAGCTGACCGTAGAGCGCGGCATGGCGGCCTGGGTGGCAGCCGAGGACGGTCCGATCCGGTTGACCGCCGCCGAGCCGACGAAACTGTTCCGCGTCACCATCGGGATCTGAGCGGCCTCGCCAAGTCCGGCACCGCAATAAATTGACGTTGCCACTCATTTGGTCCCGCGGACGGCGCGTACCCATTACGGTGTCCGTGAAATGAGAAGAATTCTTAGGACCTCGCCAAGGTGCATCGCGCACCTGCCGCGCCCCAAAGGCGCGGGGGCCCAGGCGGTCAGGGGTTGCCGCGCCACTCGCAGCGCCGGCGATCCGCGCCCGTTCACCTGCGGGCGGATGGGCTGCAGCGGCCGGGTTCCGGGCCGTCCGAGTTTGCCCAGCGGCGTACGTCTAACGAACGTGCAACAACTCGTGGCACAATACCGTGGCTGACGGCGTGATTCGGCTCTCAGATTGCTACCCTCTGCAAGGAACCTCACAGCATCAACGGATAGGGACATGACAACGGTCAGCGACTCGGACGACGTAGCAGCAGGGGACCTCTATTTCGACAGGGTGGAGGCCCTCTCTCGTGCGACGGTCCGACGACGCTTCGATCCCAACATTGACATCGACTGGGATGCACCCGACAACGCGTTGGAAGACGACGATCCGCGGTGGCAACTGGACCCGGAGAGCGCTCCGCTCGCGGCGACCGACTGGTACGCCCAACAGCCGTTGCAGCGCCGTATCGACATGGGCCGCTGGGTAACCGCGAACACCCTAAAGGTCACGCTCCAGTTCGAGATGATGCTGATCCGCGGTGTGGTGCATTACGCCGGGAAAATGCCGAACGGTTCGCCGGTATTCCAGTACCTGCTCCACGAACTGATCGACGAATGCAATCACATCCAGATGTTCCAGGAATTCATCAACCGCACCGGCGAGGATGTGCCCGGAATGCGGCGAGGTTCCCGGGTGATCGGGCCGATCCTCGGCTTCATCGGTGGTTACGCCAACTTCATTCTGTTCATCGGGGTGCTCTGCGGTGAACAGCCGCTGCACTTCCAGCAGACTCTGCAGCATCGTGGCGCAGCGCACGTGCCCCCGCTGCTGAACAAGATCACCTATATTCACCTGGCGGAGGAAGCCCGCCACATATCGTTCGCCGACGATCTACTGGCCGAGCGAATGCAAAGCGTCAGCCGGCGGAAGCGGGCGTGGTACGCGATTCTTTTCCCGTTCTTCCTGCGGTGGCTGATCGGGGAGATGGTGGGGCCGCCGCGCACGTTTGCCCGGCAATTCGGCGTTCCGCGACGGGTTTTCAAGGCTGCGTTCTGGCGGAGTGATCAGTCGCGCCAGATGATGGCGGAATCGGCCGCCGACGTTCGGCGAGTAGCCGAGGATCTGGGACTGCGGACGGCATGGTCGCGTTGGATCTGGCGAATGCTGGGTATCGACGGGCGCCTACCGCGGTACCGCGGCGAGCCGGACCGCGGTTCTGCGATCACGCGCGTGATCGGCCTTCACACCGCGCTGACGGCACGCCTCACGGCGGTGGCGATCATGGCGGGCGTTGCCCTGTTGGTGGCGCCGGACGGTCCCAAGATCATCGCGTGCGCCGCCGCCGGGGCGGGTGTATGGGCGGCCTACCACACTCTCCGGGAACGCCGTGGTGGCGTGACGGGGAACCAGGCCTTTGAATGGCCGCGGCTTTTCGTGTGGGTCGTGGTGTGCGTGGCCATGATTCCCGCGGGCGGGCTGATCGGCCTCGCCTTGGTGGTGTTCATGATTCTGGCACTTGCCGAATTCATGCCCACCATGTGACGGGACGTCAAGTCCTCGCACCAATGAGCCACGTCGGCGACGAGCACCGACGTGGCTCAGCGGTTTCAGATGGTGGTAGCCGCCGTCAGGCGGGCTTTTGGAACGTGTACACCCGGTACTGGATGAGGCCCACCTTGGACAGCCACTTCATCCACCGGGTGCCGACGATCATCGTCTGCTGGGCATCCGCCGATCCCTGCTCGCGGAAGAACTTGAGCAGGAAGGGATATGTCGGCAAGGTGTTCTTGCGGATGTTGCGCTTCGCCGCGAGCTGGAGCCCGGCACGCTTGCCCATTGACTTGTAGCCCCGCAGCGGGACGTTTCCGAGCGTTCCGTAGGACTTTGCGATCCGGGGACGGATAGCCATCCAGATCGGGGTCTTGCCGAAGAACATCAGGGTCGGCACGAAGTCGGACACCGCCAGGTAGCCGCCCGGCTTGAGCACCCGCGCTGCCTCCGCGAGGAACTTCTCGCGGGACGGGAAATGGAAGATGCACTCGACAGCCAGGACGCGGTCGAAGGAGTTGTCCTCGAACGGCAGCTGGCAGGCATCGGCCTCGACCCAGCCGATCTTGTTGCCGTTGACGGGCTTGGTCTGGGCCTCGGCCGCCGCGAGCTGGCGCGGGTCGATGTTCAGACCGGTGAGGTCCATGTTGGAGTAGGTGCCGTTGATCTGCTGGATGGTGCCGCCGAACCCGCAGCCGGCGTCCAGCACCTTCTGCCCGTCGGCAACCTCTCCGGCCGCGAACAGCACGTGGTCCATCTGCTCCATGGCAGCGATGTAGTCGGCTCGGGTGCCCTTGGCGTCCTTGGGGTTTTCCCAGTAACCCCAGTGCACCTGGTTTTCCCACAGCTGACCGGTTTCGCCACCAGCCTGCCGTTCGTCTATCAGCAGGTCAAAGTAGGGGAGCTCAGCCATGCGCGGACCGTATCACGATCGGCATCGAGTGTGACGTAGGCCCCACACAGGTGCGACGGGATCGTTCCCGTGGAAACTTTGTGCGTCCTACTCAGTTGGCGGCCACCGTGATGGGAACATTGCGTGACCCCGGCCCGGATGAGAGGCAAACCGATTATGTCTGCCCTTCGGCGAATCAAATCTGTCGAGCAGTCGATTGCCGACACCGATGAGCCGTCGACCCGGCTCCGCAAGGACCTCACGTGGTGGGACCTGACAGTTTTCGGTGTTTCAGTCGTGATCGGCGCAGGTATCTTCACCATCACCGCCTCGACGGCGGGCAACTTGACCGGGCCTGCGATCTCGATTGCCTTCCTCATCGCTGCCGTGGCATGCGGGTTGGCTGCGTTGTGCTACGCCGAGTTCGCCTCCACCGTGCCCGTTGCCGGCAGCGCGTACACCTTCTCCTATGCCACGTTCGGTGAATTCGCAGCGTGGATCATCGGGTGGGACCTGATCCTGGAGTTCGCCGTCGCATCCGCGGTGGTGGCGAAGGGATGGTCGAGCTACCTCGGGACAGTGTTCGGGTTCGGCGGCGGCATAGCGGATTTTGGTGGCCTGGCGGTCGACTGGGGCGCCCTGGTGATCATCGCGCTGGTGACGGTCCTGCTGGTGGTCGGCACGAAGTTGTCGGCGCACTTCAGTCTGGTGATCACGATCATCAAGGTGTCGGTCGTGTTGTTGGTTGTGGTCGTCGGCGCGTTCTACATCAACGTCGCCAACTACACCCCGTTCATCCCCCCGAACGAGGCCGGTGAGGGCGCCAGCGGGGCCGACCAATCATTGTTCTCGTTGTTGACCGGGGCGGCGGGCAGCCACTACGGCTGGTACGGCGTGCTGGCCGGCGCCTCGATCGTGTTCTTCGCGTTCATCGGCTTCGACGTCGTCGCGACCACCGCCGAGGAAACCCGCGATCCGCAGCGCGATGTGCCCCGCGGCATCCTGGCCTCGCTCGGCATCGTCACCGTGCTGTACGTCGCCGTGTCGGTGGTGTTGTCGGGCATGGTGTCCTACACCGTGCTGCGCGATGCACCCGACGGGCACGCCAACCTGGCCACGGCATTCGAGGCCAACGGTGTGCACTGGGCGGCGAAGGTCATCTCCATCGGCGCGCTCGCGGGGCTCACCACGGTGGTGATCGTGTTGATGCTGGGACAGACCCGGGTGCTGTTCGCGATGTCGCGCGATGGTCTGCTGCCGCGTCGGCTGGCCGTCACCGGCAGCCACGGCACACCGGTCCGGATCACCATGATCGTCGGTGTTCTCGTGGCGATCGCTGCCTCGGTGTTCCCGATGGGCCGACTAGAGGAGATGGTCAACATCGGCACGCTTTTCGCCTTCGTGCTGGTTTCGGCCGGGGTGATCGTGCTGCGTCGGACCCGGCCTGACCTACCGCGCGGATTCCGGGTGCCGTGGGTGCCGGTGTTGCCGGTCGCCGCGATCCTGGCGTGCCTGTGGTTGATGCTCAACCTGACCGGGCTGACCTGGATCCGGTTCCTGCTCTGGATGGTGATCGGAGTAGTGGTGTACCTCGCTTACGGCCGTCGGCGTTCCATGCTGGCCAAGCGGGACGCCGCCACCGTCTGAGCATCGCGACGCTGAGGCGGGGGAGCGCCCGCACCACACCAAACTGAACCTGGCACCGACTGTGACCCCGCACACCCATCGATCTTTACAAAACATGGTCAAATGTCTAGACAGCGGACATAGTCCCACTTATAGTCAAGTCATTGCAGTGACAGCTCTCACAAAAGGAGGCGCATCGTGGTGGCGGAACTCTCGAATGGACCGGACGTCGCAGATGTCGGGCAGTGGCGGGACAAAAAACGACATCTGTGGCTCATGGGACTGATCGCCCCGACGGCGATCTTCGTGATGCTGCCGCTGGTCTGGGCGCTCAACCAGCTCGGCTGGCACACCGCCGCTCAGGCACCGTTGTGGATCGGGCCGATCCTGCTCTACGTACTGCTGCCGCTGTTAGACCTGAGGTTCGGGCCGGACGGCCAGAACCCGCCCGACGAGATGATGGAGCAGCTGGAGAACGACAAGTACTACCGGTACTGCACCTACGTCTACATCCCATTCCAGTACGCGAGCGTCATCATGGGCGCGTATCTGTTCACCGCGTCCGACCTCAGCTGGCTCGGGTTCGACGGCGCGTTGAGCTGGCCGGCCAAGATCGGCATCGCCCTGTCGGTGGGTGTGCTCGGAGGCGTGGGCATCAACACCGCCCACGAGATGGGCCACAAACGTGACTCGCTGGAGCGTTGGCTGTCCAAGATCACGCTGGCTCAGACCTGGTACGGCCACTTCTACATCGAGCACAACCGTGGCCACCACGTCCGCGTCGCCACCCCCGAGGATCCCGCGTCGGCCCGCTTCGGCGAAACATTCTGGGAGTTCCTGCCGCGCAGCGTGTTCGGCAGCCTGCGCTCGTCCTGGGAATTGGAGGCCCAGCGGTTGCGCCGGCAGGACAAGTCACCGTGGCACTGGTCCAACGACGTACTCAACGCGTGGGCCATGTCGTTCGTGTTCTTCGGCATCCTGATCGCGGTGTTCGGTCCCGCGCTGATCCCGTTCATCGTCATCCAGGCCATCTATGGCTTCAGCCTGCTGGAATCGGTGAACTATCTCGAGCACTACGGGCTGCTGCGGCAGAAGCTCCCGACCGGTCGGTACGAGCGCTGCGCACCCGTGCACAGCTGGAACTCCGACCACATCGTGACCAACCTGTTCCTGTATCACCTGCAGCGGCACAGCGATCACCACGCCAACCCCACCCGGCGGTACCAGACCCTGCGCAGCATCGACGGCTCGCCCAACCTGCCCAGCGGGTACGCGTCGCTGATCGGGCTCACCTACCTGCCGCCGTTGTGGCGCAAGCTGATGGACCACCGGGTGCTGGAGCACTACGACGGTGACATCACCAAGGTGAACATCCAGCCGCGGCTGCGCGAAAAGGTGCTGGCCCGTTACGGCGCAGGCAGCGAGGGGGCGCAGCAGTGAGCGCCTACCAGTGCCCCGGCTGCGGCTACACCTACGACGAGTCGAAAGGCGCCCCGCGAGAAGGCTTCCCGGCCGGAACTCCGTGGGACCAGGTACCCGACGACTGGTGCTGCCCGGATTGCGCGGTGCGAGAGAAAGTCGATTTCGAGGTGATAGGAGTGAGCAAGTGAGCGACTACAAGCTGTTCATCTGCGTGCAGTGCGGATTCGAGTACGACGAGGCCAAGGGCTGGCCCGAGGACGGCATCGCCCCGGGCACCCGATGGGACGACATCCCGGAGGACTGGAGCTGTCCCGATTGTGGTGCTGCGAAGACCGATTTCGAGATGGTCGAGGTCGCACGGCCTTGACCGCTTCGGGCGACGCGCTCGAAACCCGCCCGGAAAGCGATATTGTCGCCCGTGTGAGTCGGCCGCGAGACAAACAACGCATCCCGTATGCGGAGGCATCCAGGGTGCTGCTGCGCGACTCCATTCTCGACGGCATGCGGGAGCTGCTGTTGACCCGCGACTGGTCGGCCATCACGCTCTCGCACGTGGCCCAGGTCGCCGGGATCAGCCGTCAGACGATCTACAACGAGTTCGGCTCTCGGCAGGGCCTGGCCGAGGGATATGCGATGCGCCTGGCGGATCGCCTCGTCGACGCCGTCGACGAGGCGATCAACAACAACGTCGGCGAAGTACACGCGGCGTTTCTTGAGGGCTTCCGCGCGTTCTTCCTCGAGTCGGCCGCCGACCCTCTGGTGATCTCACTGCTCACCGGGGCCTCCAAGCCCGACCTACTGCAGATCATCACCACCGGCAGCGGGCCGATCATCTCCCGATGCTCGACGCGGCTGACCGGAACCTTTCAGAACAGTTGGATGAAAGCCAGCGATGAGGACGCCGGCGTTCTGGCCCGGGCGATCGTGCGGCTGGCGATGAGTTACGTGTCGATGCCGCCCGAAGCGGACCACGATGTGGCCGGTGACCTGGCCCGACTGATGACGCCATTCGCCGAGCGCTACGGTGTCATAGATACCCCGTAGCTGTCAGAGCGCCGCCGCTGTTGAAAACGCATGAGCGCCTGTCCCGCGAGCCCGCAGGCTAGAGGTATCTGCGTGTGGCGTCGCCGTGTCCGGCGCACCCCTGCGCTTGCAAGCAATCACGACTGAAAGAGGGCTCTACATGACCGAGTTGAAGGCCGACATCCGGGGCGGTATCGACTACAAGGTGGCCGACCTGTCGCTGGCTGAGTTCGGCCGCAAGGAGATCCGCCTGGCTGAGCACGAGATGCCCGGCCTGATGTCCCTGCGCCGCGAATACCACGACGTGCAGCCGCTCAAGGGTGCCCGTATCTCCGGCTCACTGCACATGACCGTGCAGACCGCTGTGCTGATCGAGACCCTCGTGGCACTGGGTGCTGAAGTCCGATGGGCTTCCTGCAACATCTTCTCGACCCAGGACCATGCCGCGGCGGCGACTGTCGTCGGACCGCACGGAACTCCCGAGGAGCCCAAGGGCGTCCCGGTGTTCGCATGGAAGGGCGAGAGCCTGGAGGAGTACTGGTGGGCCGCCGAGCAGATGCTCACCTGGCCGAACGAGCCGGCCAACATGATCCTCGACGACGGCGGTGACGCCACCATGCTCGTGCTGCGCGGCGCGCAGTACGAGAAGGCCGGTGTGGTGCCGCCCGCCGAGGATGACGACCCGGCCGAGTGGAAGGTGTTCCTGGCGCTGGTGAGCAAGCGCTTCGAGACCGACAAGGACAAGTGGACCAAGATCGCCGAGTCGGTCCAAGGTGTCACCGAGGAGACCACCACCGGTGTGTTGCGGCTCTACCAGTTCGCCGCTGCCGGTGAGCTGGCGTTCCCGGCCATCAATGTCAACGACTCGGTGACCAAGAGCAAGTTCGACAACAAGTACGGCACCCGGCACTCGCTGATCGACGGCATCAACCGTGGCACGGACGTGCTTATCGGCGGCAAGAAGGTGCTCATCTGTGGCTACGGCGACGTGGGTAAGGGTTGTGCGGAGTCGCTGGCCGGCCAGGGCGCCCGCGTTCAGGTCACCGAGATCGACCCGATCAACGCGCTGCAGGCCTTGATGGACGGTTTCGACGTGGTGACCGTCGAGGAGGCGATCGGCAACGCCGACATCGTCGTCACCGCGACCGGCAACTTGGACATCATCAAGCTCGAGCACATGAAGGCGATGAAGGACCAGGCGATTCTGGGCAACATCGGCCACTTCGACAACGAGATCGACATGGCCGCCCTGGAGCGCTCGGGCGCCACCCGGATCAACATCAAGCCGCAGGTCGACGAGTGGACGTTCGGTGACTCGGGCAAGTCGATCATCGTGCTGAGTGAAGGTCGGCTGCTGAACCTCGGAAACGCCACGGGCCACCCGTCATTCGTGATGAGCAACAGCTTCTCCAACCAGGTGATCGCCCAGATCGAGCTGTGGACCAAGAACGACGAGTACGACAACGAGGTCTACCGCCTGGCCAAGCACCTCGATGAGAAGGTGGCCCGCATCCACGTCGAGGCACTCGGTGGTCAGCTGACCAAGCTCACCAAGGAGCAGGCCGAGTACATCAACGTCGACGTCGAAGGTCCGTACAAGCCGGAGCACTACCGCTACTGAGTTACCCGAGGTAGCTTCTTCTGCGCGAGCAGTCGCGAAACCCCCATTTCCCTGTGGATTTGGGGGTTTTTGCGTCTTTTCGGCACTTCCGCGCCGACGTAAGCGGACCGCCGGGCCCGTTGCCGGGAGCGTCGGGTGACCTGATCAAGTCCGAGCCGTCACGCCTCGTGCTGGAACCGTCGACCGGTTCAACGGATTACCGACACCCCCGATTGCGGGAAGTTCTAGCGCATCGCGATCGGTAAGCGAGAAAGGTTGTCGGACCCCCGAATTAATCTGTATTCATGGTGTCGATAAAGGACATGTACCAATTTGCACGCGACGACTCATCGTTCTTGATGGGCGTGGCAAGTTCATATTTGCTGGCATGGGTGGTCTTCGCTAACCAGGACTCTGCGGTACACAAGGGGCCGATCGACTGGATGCTGAGTTATCTGACCCAAGTGGGCATCTCGATCCCCGGCTGGATCCAGAAAGTACTTTTGTCGCCGCGGCCGGATATATGGTTGATGATGCTATTCGCATCTCTCGCGCTTGCCTACTGCATCCATCTGCTCCCGCTTGTGCTTATTGCGTGTATACAGTGGCACGGACTGGGGGCGACTTCGTTGGGATATTTGTTGGCGCTTGCAGTACTGAGTCTGTTGACTGGTCTGATCGCAAGCATGGCAAGCGATTCGCTGGGCCCAAGATATGCGGTCCAGGCGAAGGTCCTGTTTCCGGGTATGGCCGTGCCAATGTATCCGGTTTTCGTGATACTGGGCATGTTCGAGAAATTCACGCAGCCTGCCGATGGAGCACCTACCCTCCCGGCAGACCTGGACCTCCTGGAGCGCAAGACGATTCAAGACCTCACAGGTGCCGAACTGGTCCGCGCAATGAGGGTGGCGAGCGATTCCCGTTATGCGATCCCGCCAATCAGGAGAAAGCCCGTCACACTTATGTCGTCGTGAGGTGTCGTGAGGTGTGTTGCGCTTCCAGCGGTGAGTAGTTGCGTCGCTCTCCCGCCTGCGGCCCATCTTCCATGCCGACCTGAAACCGGACATCGCATCCGACGACATCGAGGAATGCTCGCTCGGTGGCCTGAATCTCATTGTGCAGGAACGGGGATTCACGCCGGGCTACGTGCCGCCGGAGCAACGGGCGGGGCGTCAAAGCTAAGCTCGCCAGTGTGCTCATTGCGATCGAAGGTGTCGACGGCGCAGGCAAACGTACATTGACCAACGGCCTGCGGGCAGCCTTCGAGGCCGATCGCAAGTCCGTCGGCAGCCTGGCATTTCCGCGATACCACCGGTCGGTGCCCGCCGACCTGGCTGCCGAGGCGCTGCACGGCGCCCACGGCGACCTGGCCGAATCCGTGTACGCGATGGCCACCCTGTTCGCGCTCGACCGCGCCGGCGCGCGTGAGGAGATCGAACACCTGCAGAGTGCCTACGACGTCGTCATCCTGGACCGTTACGTCGCCTCCAATGCCGCCTACAGCGCGGCGAGGCTGCATCAGGACGCCGACGGTGAGGCGGTGGCCTGGGTGCGCGAGCTCGAGTTCGACCGCCTCAAACTCCCCAGGCCGGATTGGCAGGTACTGCTCGACGTGCCGACCGAGCTGGCCGCCCAGCGGGCCGAGCACCGTGCCAACACCGAGGCCGATCGCGCGAAGGACGCCTACGAGCGCGACGGTGGACTGCAGCGGCGCACCGGGGCGGTCTATGGCGCGCTGGCCGCCGCCGACTGGTGCGGTCGATGGGCCACCGCGGGCCCGGATGTGGACCCGGCCGCCCTCGCAGGTCGGCTAAGCCGCAGATAAAGCCGAGAAACCCGCGTGTGGTACCCCGGTTTTATCGCGATCGGGTGACACCATGGACACCATGAGGCAAAGGATCCTTGTCGTCGACGACGACCCATCGCTGGCCGAGATGCTCACCATCGTCTTGCGTGGCGAGGGATTCGACACGGCGGTCGTCGGGGACGGCAGCCAGGCGCTCACCGCGGTCCGCGAACTGCGGCCCGATCTGGTCCTGTTGGACCTGATGTTGCCCGGCATGAACGGGATCGACGTGTGCCGGGTGCTGCGTGCCGACTCCGGCGTCCCGATCGTCATGCTGACGGCCAAGACCGACACCGTCGATGTGGTGCTGGGACTGGAATCCGGCGCCGACGACTATGTGATGAAGCCGTTCAAGCCCAAGGAACTCATCGCCCGCGTGCGCGCGCGGCTGCGCCGCAACGAGGACGAGCCTGCCGAGCTGCTGTCGATCAACGACGTCGAGATCGATGTGCCGGCCCACAAGGTGACCCGTCAGGGCGAGCAGATTTCGCTGACACCGCTGGAGTTCGACCTGCTCGTGGCGCTGGCACGCAAACCACGCCAGGTGTTTACTCGTGATGTGCTACTCGAACAGGTGTGGGGATATCGCCACCCCGCTGACACCCGTTTGGTGAACGTGCATGTCCAGCGGTTGCGGGCCAAGGTTGAGAAGGACCCGGAGAACCCGCAGGTGGTGTTGACCGTTCGAGGAGTGGGATACAAGGCCGGACCCCCGTGATCTTCAGCTCCAGACGGCGCATTCGTGGTCGCTGGGGAGGATCCGGCCCGCTGTTGCGCGGATTGGGGACGCTTGTTCGGGCGGTGAGCCTGGTGTGGCGTCGTTCGCTGCAACTGCGGGTCGTGACGCTCACTCTGGGGCTCTCGCTCGCTGTCATCCTGGTGCTCGGCTTCGTGCTGACCAGCCAGATCACGGACCGGATCCTTGAGGTCAAGGTCAAGGCCGCCACCGAGGAGGTGGAACGGGCCCGCATCACGGTCGGCGGCATCGTCGGCGGTGAAGAGAGCCGTTCGCTCGACAGCAGCCTGCAGTTGGCCCGGAACACCCTGATCGATCGCAAGGCCGACGCCCGCGCGGACGTGGCCGGCGCGTTCGACGCGGTGCTGATGGTTCCCGGCGACGGACCACGCGAAGCCGCTGCGGCCGGGCCGGTGCAACAGGTGCCCAAGGGTCTGCGTGACTTTGTCAAGGCCGGCCAGGTCAGCTACCAATACACCACGGTCGCCACCGATGCGTTCTCCGGACCGGCGCTGATCGTCGGGAGCCCGGCGGCCTCGTCGGTGCCCAATCTTGAGCTCTACCTGATCTTTCCGCTGAAAAATGAGGAAAGCACCATCTCCCTGGTACGCGGCACCATGGCGACCGGTGGCGTGGTGCTGCTGGGTCTGCTGGCGGCGATCTCCCTCGTGGTGGCCCGTCAGATCGTGCAGCCGGTGCGGTCGGCCTCACGTATCGCCGAGCGATTCGCCGAGGGCCACCTGACCGAGCGGATGCCGGTGCGCGGCGAGGACGACATGGCCCGCCTGGCGGTGTCGTTCAACGACATGGCCGAGAGTTTGTCGCGCCAGATCCAGCAGCTCGAGGAATTCGGTAACCTGCAGCGCCGCTTCACTTCTGATGTCAGCCATGAACTGCGGACCCCGCTGACCACGGTGCGCATGGCCGCCGACCTGATCCACGATCACAGCGAGGATCTCGACCCCGCGCTGCGCCGGTCCACCGAGCTGATGGTCAACGAACTGGACCGGTTCGAGACCCTGCTCGCCGATCTGCTGGAGATCTCCCGCCACGACGCCGGCGTGGCCGAGCTGTCGGTGGAGTCGGTGGATCTGCGGACCACGGTGCAGAGCGCGCTGGACAATGTCGGGCACCTGGCGGCCGACGCCGAGGTCGAGCTCGACCTCAACATGCCGGCTGATGGGGTGATCGCCGAGGTGGATCCGCGTCGGGTGGAACGCATCCTGCGCAACCTCATCGCCAACGCCATCGATCATGCCGAACGTAAACCGGTGCGCATCCGGATGGCTGCCGACGAGGACACCGTCGCCGTCACCGTGCGCGATTACGGTGTCGGCCTGCGCCCCGGTGAGGAAAAGCTGGTGTTCAGCCGGTTCTGGCGGTCCGACCCGTCACGGGTGCGCCGCTCCGGTGGCACCGGCCTGGGCCTGGCCATCAGCATCGAGGACGCACGCCTGCACCAGGGCCGGTTGGAGGCCTGGGGTGAGCCGGGTAAGGGAGCATGCTTCCGCCTGACGCTGCCGCTGGTGCGCGGCCACAAGGTGACCACCAGCCCGCTGCCGTTGAAACCTGCTTCACAGCAGCAAAAGTCGCGGCAGCGTCCCAACCGTGACCGTGAGCATGCCGAGGAGAACGTGTGAAGCGCCTGCTGACGGTGGTGGTCGTCGGTCTGGTCGTTCTGGTGTCAGGATGCGCGGGAATTCCGAATTCGTCGTCCCCGCAAGCGATCGGCACCGTCGACAGACCGGCACCGCCGAACCTGCCGAAACCGGCGCCGGGCATGGATCCCGACGTGCTTCTGCGTGAATTCCTCAAGGCCACGGCCGATCCCGCGAACCGACACCTGGCGGCCCGGCAGTTCCTCACCGAGTCCGCGTCCAGCTCGTGGGACGACGCCGGCAGCGCACTGCTGCTCGACCGAGTGGTGTTCGTCGAAACCCGCGGCGCGGACCGGGTTTCGGTGAGTATGCGGGCCGACATCCTGGGATCGCTGTCCGACATGGGGGTGTTCGAGACGGGGGAGGGCGCGTTGCCCGACCCCGGGCCCATCGAGCTCGTCCAGACTCCGGGCGGTTGGCGCATCGACCGGCTGCCCAACGGGGTTTTCCTCGACTGGCAACAGTTTCAGTCCACCTACAAGCGCAACACCCTCTATTTCGTCGACCCGACCGGTGCCACGGTCGTGCCCGACCCGCGTTATGTCGCGGTGTCCGATCCCGACCAGTTGGCCACCGAACTGATCTCCAAACTGGTCTCCGGCCCACGTCCGGAAATAGCCAGGGCGGTACGCAATCTGCTCGACGCACCGTTGCGGTTGCGCGGTCCGGTCACCCGGGCCGACGGCGGGAAGACCGGGGTGGGGCGCGGCTACGGTGGTGCCCGGATCGACCTCGAGAATCTCTCGACCACCGATCCGCACAGTCGGCAACTGCTTGCCGCACAGATCATCTGGACTCTGTCGCGGGCGGGGATCAGTGGACCCTACGTGATCAACGTCGACGGTGCACCGCTGGACGACCGGTTCGCCGACGGCTGGGAGACCTCGGACGTCGCGGCCACCGATCCCGGGGCCGTGCCCGGCGCGGCCGCCGGTCTGCACGCACTGGTCGGCGGTTCTCTGGTGGCGTTGGACGGGCAACAGACCACCCGGGTGCCGGGGGCGTTCGGCTCGGCGCCCAATCAGATTTCGGCCGCGGTGTCGCGCAACGGCCAGGACGCGGCGTCGGTGGTGGTCCTGCCCGACGCCCCGGAAGCCACTGCCGCCTCGCTGTGGATGGGGCCGTTGGGCGGGCCCACCGCCAAGGCCATCGAGGGCCGCACCGTCAGCCGGCCGAGCTGGTCGCTGGATCAGGCCGTGTGGGTGGTGGTCGACGATGCCAACGTGGTGCGCGCGATCCGCGATGCCTCGGGTGTGCCGGCCCGCATTCCCGTCGACGCGGCGGCGGTGACCACCCGCTATCCGGGCCCGATCACCGAACTGCAGCTGTCCCGGGACGGCACCCGCGCGGCGATGGTGATCGGTGGACAGGTGATCCTGGCGGGCATCGAGCGGACCCCCGAGGGACAGTTCCTGCTGACCTATCCGAGGCGTCTCGGCTTCGGCCTGGGCAACACGGTGGTGTCGCTGTCCTGGCGTACCGGCGACGACATCGTGGTCAGCCGAACCGATCCGGCGCACCCGGTGTCCTACGTCAACCTCGACGGGGTGAACTCGGACGGGCCCAGCCGCAATCTGCAGGTCCCGGTGGGCACGGTGGCCGCGAATCCTTCGACGGTCTACGTCGCCGACCCGCGCGGGGTGATGCAGCTGTCCGCGTCGGTCAGTGAGAACAATCCCGGGTGGGTCGAGGTCCGGCCGCTGATGGTTGCCGGTTCGTTGCCGGTGCTGCCGGGCTGACTCTTCGGCGCGCGGTCGAGCCTGCGGTGCGCCGATTTCCACCCCAGGGCTGTCCCGCCGCCGGGATCGCGACCCACAGGTAGAAACCGGCGGTGGTGCCGTGGCGGAGCAGCAGCGATGTCACCCCCGGCGTGCAGACTGCCCGCATGCTCGACCTCATCCTGCCGCTGGAGTGCGGCGGCTGCGGGGCACCCTCGACCCGGTGGTGTGCGGCGTGTGCCGCGCTCCTCGGTGTCGGGGACGACGAGCCGCACCTGGTTACCCCGCGCACCGATCCGGGCGTTCCGGTGTTTGCCCTGGGCCGCCACGCAGGTATCCGTCGGCGCGTAATCGTCGCCGCCAAAGAAAAGGGGCGCATGGACCTCGTGGCGCCACTGGCCGGGGCGCTGAACGTCGGCCTGCAGCATCTGCTGACCTGGGGGATCGTCGGTACTCCGCTGGCGCTGGTTCCGGCACCCACCCGCGCCGCCGCGGCACGTCGTCGCGGCGGTGATCCGGTCCGCCGGATCGCGACGGCGGCGGTTGCCGGGCTGCCCGGTGTCCGCGTCGTTCCCGCGCTGCGTCTGAGGCCGTGGGTGCGTGATTCGGTGGGCCTGTCGGGCGCCGCCCGCCAGCGCAACATCGCCGGCCGGGTGCGTGTGATCCGGCCGGTCGTGGGTGAAGTGGTGCTGGTCGACGACATTGTCACCACCGGGGCC
The DNA here is from genome assembly GCF_055419385.1 of Mycobacterium sp. IDUB_24. Classification (NCBI taxonomy): domain Bacteria; kingdom Bacillati; phylum Actinomycetota; class Actinomycetes; order Mycobacteriales; family Mycobacteriaceae; genus Mycobacterium; species Mycobacterium sp. IDUB_24. The sequence continues at coordinate 22,876 of NZ_JBVAXO010000010.1, read as the reverse complement.
ACCGCGGCCGAATCGGTGCGGATGCTCACGACCGCCGGGGCCGACGTGGCTGCTGTACTGGCGATTTCACACGCCTGACGTGCGCGTCATTGCGTTGAGATCAAACCCACGTGAAGAACTGAGAACACGTATTTGAAATTGGTGGCACGAGTGGGTGAACACGGACTACCGTCGGCAGCAACCACCCGTGAATGACTCACGGCGGCGCTCAGAGCGATGCAGCGCCACTTCACCGCTTAACGGTAGGAGGTGAGTACCCGACACCTTGCGCCGACGGGTGGAGCAAATTTATTCGGCCCATCGGCGCCATCACGATTCGTTGAGAAGTAGGGCACGCGCGATGCGTGTGACAACTGAGAGAAACGAGTTGCCGAGTATGTCAACCCATTCCCCGGAAACAAGCGCCACCATGGTGGTCGACCCCGACGAGCAGATCGGCGACGCCACCCCGGAGCCGAACGCAGAAGTTGTGGTCAAGGGTCGAAACGTCGAAGTTCCAGACCACTTCCGTATGTACGTCTCGGAGAAGTTGTCGCGCCTGGAGCGGTTTGACCGCACCATCTACCTGTTCGACGTCGAGCTCGATCACGAACGTAACCGCCGTCAGCGCAAAAACTGCCAGCACGTCGAGATCACGGCCCGGGGCCGTGGGCCGGTGGTGCGCGGCGAGGCCTGCGCAGACAGCTTCTATGCCGCCCTGGAATCAGCGGCAGGCAAACTCGAGAGCCGGCTCCGCAAGAGCAAGGACCGCCGGAAGATCCACTACGGCGACAAGACCCCGGTGTCGCTGGCCGAAGCGACGGCGCACGAGACGCTGTTCGAGAACCAGCCGACGGCGACGGCCGACGCCGGATTGGCCGACGGTCTCGACGACCATGAGCCGGGCCGGATCGTGCGGACCAAGGAACACCCCGCGAAGCCGATGACGGTCGACGACGCCCTCTACGAGATGGAGCTGGTCGGCCACGATTTCTTCCTGTTCCACGACAAGGAGAGTGACCGCCCGTCGGTGGTCTACCGGCGCCATGCCTACGACTACGGGCTGATCCGCCTGGCCTGAGCGCCGGCAATCCCCCGCAAGTCGGGGGGCCCAGCAGAATCGCACCTCGGAGCATTCCGGGGTGCGATTCTGTCTCTTCGCGCCAGCAGAACCAGCGGCTTCGACCGGTCACCTACGATGGACGTCAACTAAGCCCGTGCGATCCCGCCCACGGGATCCATCGAACCCACAGGGGAAATAGCGTGCTGTCGAAGTTGCTCCGTCTCGGTGAAGGCCGCATGGTCAAGCGCCTCAAGAAGGTGGCCGACTATGTCGACACTTTGTCCGACGACATGGAGAAGCTCTCGGACGCCGAGTTGCGAGCCAAGACCGACGAGTTCAAGAAGCGGATCGCCGACGGCGAGGACGTCGATGACCTGCTGCCCGAGGCATTCGCCGTGGCCCGCGAGGCGGCGTGGCGGGTGTTGTCCCAAAAGCACTTCGAGGTCCAGGTCATGGGTGGCGCGGCCCTGCATTTCGGCAACGTCGCCGAGATGAAGACCGGTGAGGGCAAGACCCTGACCGCGGTGCTGCCGGCCTATCTCAACGCGCTCCGCGGCGAGGGCGTGCACGTCGTCACGGTGAACGACTACCTGGCCAAACGTGACAGCGAGTGGATGGGGCGCGTGCACCGGTTCCTGGGCCTGGAGGTGGGCGTAATCCTCTCGGGCTTGACCCCGGAGGAGCGCAGGGCAGCCTATGCGGCCGATATCACCTACGGCACGAACAATGAGTTCGGCTTCGACTACCTGCGCGACAACATGGCGCACTCGGTCGAGGACATGGTGCAGCGCGGCCATCACTTCGCGATCGTGGACGAGGTCGACTCGATCCTGATCGACGAGGCCCGCACCCCGCTGATCATCTCGGGTCCTGCTGACGGCGCTTCCAACTGGTACAGCGAGTTCGCCCGGCTGGCCCCGCTGATGGAGAAGGACGTCCACTACGAGGTCGACATCCGCAAGCGCACCATCGGTGTGCACGAGCTGGGTGTGGAGTTCGTCGAGGACCAACTGGGCATCGAGAACCTCTACGAGGCCGCCAACTCGCCGCTGGTCAGTTACCTGAACAACGCCATCAAGGCCAAGGAGCTGTTCCAGCGCGACAAGGACTACATCGTCCGTGACGGCGATGTGCTCATCGTCGACGAGTTCACCGGCCGTGTGCTGCTGGGTCGCCGCTACAACGAGGGCATGCACCAGGCGATCGAGGCCAAGGAACACGTCGAGATCAAGGCCGAGAACCAGACGCTGGCCACGATCACGCTGCAGAACTACTTCCGCCTCTACGACAAGCTGTCCGGTATGACCGGTACGGCCGAGACCGAGGCCGCCGAGCTGCACGAGATCTACAAGCTGGGCGTGGTGCCCATCCCGACCAACAAGCCGATGGTCCGTGCCGATCAGGGCGACCTGATCTACAAGACCGAAGAAGCCAAGTACATCGCCGTCGTCGACGATGTCGCCGAGCGCTACGAGAAGGGCCAGCCGGTCCTCATCGGTACGACGAGCGTCGAGCGCTCCGAGTACCTGTCGCGGCAGTTCACCAAGCGCAAGATTCCGCACAACGTGCTCAACGCGAAGTACCACGAGCAGGAGGCGAACATCATCGCCGAGGCCGGCCGGCTCGGCGCCATCACCGTCGCCACCAACATGGCCGGTCGCGGTACCGACATCGTGCTCGGCGGCAACGCCGACTTCCTGGCCGACAAGCGGCTGCGGGAAAAGGGCCTGGACCCGGTGGAGACCCCCGAGGAGTACGAGGCCGCCTGGGACGACACCCTCACGGCCATCAAGGAAGAGGCCAACAAGGAGGCCGAGAAGGTCACCGATGCCGGTGGTCTGTACGTGCTGGGCACCGAGCGTCACGAGTCCCGGCGTATCGACAACCAGCTGCGCGGCCGCTCGGGCCGCCAGGGTGACCCGGGCGAGTCCCGGTTCTACCTGTCGCTGGGTGACGAGTTGATGCGACGGTTCAACGGCGCGACGCTCGAATCGCTGTTGACCAGGCTGAACCTGCCCGACGATGTGCCGATCGAGGCCAAGATGGTCACCCGTGCCATCAAGAGCGCGCAGACCCAGGTCGAGCAGCAGAACTTCGAGGTCCGCAAGAACGTCCTCAAATACGACGAGGTGATGAACCAGCAGCGCAAGGTCATCTACAAGGAGCGCCGGATGTTGCTGGAGGGTGAGAACCTCCAGCAGCAGGCCCACGACATGCTCGTCGACGTGATCACCGCCTACGTCGACGGTGCCACCGCCGAGGGCTACGCCGAGGACTGGGATCTGGCCAAGCTGTGGGATGCGCTCAAGACGCTGTACCCGGTCGGTATCGACCACAACGACCTGGTCGATTCCGATGCGGTGGGCGAGCCCGGTGAGCTGACGCGCGAGGAACTGCTCGACGCGTTGATCAAGGATGCCGACCGTGCCTACGCCGAGCGCGAGAAGCAGCTGGAAGAGCTGGCGGGCGAGGGTGCCATGCGTCAGCTGGAGCGCAACGTCCTGCTCAACGTGATCGACCGCAAGTGGCGTGAGCACCTCTACGAGATGGATTACCTCAAGGAGGGCATCGGCCTGCGGGCGATGGCGCAGCGCGACCCGTTGGTCGAGTACCAGCGCGAGGGCTACGACATGTTCGTCGGCATGCTCGACGCGCTCAAGGAGGAGTCCGTCGGATTCCTGTTCAACGTTCAGGTCGAGGCTGTACCTTCGCAGCCGAGCGCCCAGGTGGCTCCGGTGGCCGCACCCAGCGGGCTGGCCGAGTTCGCCGCGGCGGCCGCTGCGAAGGCCGGTGAGGCCACTGCCGCCGATGCGGAGTCGAGTGCGGTGGCAACCAAGGAGCGTCCGACGCCGGCACCGGCCCTGCGCGCCAAGGGCATCGACAATGACGCGCCGCCCCTGACCTACACGGGTCCGTCCGAGGACGGCACCGCCGAGGTGCAGCGCTCCGGTGGTAGCGGACGGCATTCTGCGACTGCGGGCGGCGGCACCCGCCGTGAGCGTCGGGAAGCGGCCCGCAAGCAGGCCAAGACCGGCCGGCCGTCGAAGTCGCACCGCAAGAGCTAGCCGAGCTGTAGCGCAGTGAGTTGCCAACGGCCACTGCGTGATTCGATGCGTCCGGCGATGGCGCGCACCCGCGGCCCGCGGGTGTAGGTGGCGAACAGCTCGGCGGCCTCGGGTGAGGCTGCCGGGCGCAGCCCCACCCGGCGCAGGCTGGCGGTGGTGCCGTGGCGTGCCGCGGTGGAGGCGATGACCGCGTCGAGCAGCAGCGGGCTCATCAACGATTTCAGCTGTGACGGTGGCCTGCGCCGATCGACGACCTCCAGGACCCGGCGCAGGGCCATATCGGCGAACTGCGCGGCACCGGGCTGCAATTGCCCGTCGGTCCCGGAACTGACCAGCCGCAACCGGCGCGGGCTGTGCCCGTGTAGCAGCGTCGGTGCCGGGCACAGCGGCATCGGTGCCGACACGTCAGCTGGTTGTACTCCCAGCGGCAGTGCCGGCGGCTCGTAGTCGATGACCGGAGCGGTCAGTTTCGGGGTGGGCACAGGCAACCTCCAGCGGTCGGCATCACGGACGACATCTGCTGGAGAGGTGCAGACCTACCCATGATCGCACGGGTTCGGCGTGGCGGAAGCACGCATAATCTCCGCACTCGGCTTCGCCGGTTAGCGTGACGAGAGTCGTCGAACCAGGGGGAGCGGAATGGTTCAGCCCAGCATCGATTGGCCGGCCGAGCCGCTGCGCTCGCTGATATGGACGCTGCAGGCGTGGGTGATCACGCTGGTGGTGTTCCTGGCAGTCGCGCTGCTCATCGCGCGATTCACCCGATGGGGACAACAGTTCTGGCGGGTCAACGCGCCGTTCTTCAGCGGGGCCGGCAGTTGGCGCACCTGGGCGCTGCTGGCATTCATCCTCTGGCACACCGTGTATTCGGCGCGGGTGATCGTGATTTTCACCTACCAGTACGCCGACCTGATGAATGCGGTGCAGGCCGGTGCGGAGGCGCTGGCCACCCATGATGGCGCGAAGCTGGACGCCGCGCGGCAGGCGTTCATGACATCGTTTGCGATCAGCGGGATTCTGGTGGCACTCACCGTGATCTACACGGTGGTCGATCTGCTCCTACGCCGGGTTTTCTCGATCCGTTGGCGTATCTGGCTCAACACCCGCCTCGTCGACGACTGGATGACCGGCGATGCGTTCTATCGCAACCGCTTTCTGGACCAGCCGGTGGAGAACCCGGACCAGCGCATCCAGACCGACGTCGAGACGGTCACCACCAAATCGGTGGACCTGAGCACCGCAGCGGTGAACAAGTCGCTGTTGATCGTCATGTTCACCGGCGTGCTGTGGCAACTGTCCGGTCCGTTGCAGTTGGGCGGCTGGACCGTTTCGCGGGCCATGGTGTTCGTGGCGTTCGTCTTCTCGATCACGGTGACCGTGATCGCGTTCTGGATCGGCCGCCCGCTGGTGCGGCTGAACTTCCTCAACGAAAGGTTCAGCGCCAGTTTCCGGTACGCGCTGGTTCGATTGCGGGACAGTGCCGAGCGCGTCGCCTTCTACCGCGGTGGGGAGCGTGAACGGCAACTGCTGCACTCCCGGTTCGCCGAGATCATCGCCAACATGTGGCGGATCGTGTTCGCCCAGTTGCGGCTCTACGGTTGGAACCGCGGGGTCGGCGACGTGACGACCGGCATGATTCCCTACATCGTGCAGGCGCCCCGGTTCTTCGCCGGTCAGATCACGCTCGGTGGCCTGCTCCAGACCGTCGCGGCCTTCGGAAATGTCTGTGCCGCAATGGCATTCTTCCGCGACAGCTATGACGAGTTCACCGTCTACCGCGCCGCACTGATGCGCGTCGACCAGATGCTCGCTCACGATCATCGGGCGCGGGAGTTGCCCCGCATCTCAGTCGCGGCCAGCCGGGATTCGCTGGCGCTCAGCGAGGTAGGGGTGGATGACCTGCAGGGGCGGCCGATGATCACCGATCTGTCGATGGTGCTGAACCCGGGTGACAGTGTGGTGGTCAAGGGTCCGTCCGGGTGCGGTAAGACCACCCTGCTGCGCAGCCTGGCCGAGTTGTGGCCGCGGACAGCGGGACTGGCCCAGTACCCGCCCGGATGGGCGACGCTGTTCCTGCCCCAATTGCCCTACCTGCCGCTGGGGGATCTGCGGGCCTCGGTGGTGTACCCGCTGCCGATTGCGGACGTGAGTGACAGCGAACTGCGGGACACGCTGCGCGCGGTGGCCCTCGGGCATCTGGCCGAGCGCCTGGACGACGAAGGCGACTGGTCGTCGGTGCTGTCCCTGGGTGAGCAACAGCGGGTCTCCTTCGCGCGGGTGCTGCTGGTCCGTCCGCGGGTGGTCTTCCTCGACGAGTCGACCTCCGCGTTGGACGAGGGACTCGAGGACGCCATGTATGGACTCCTGCGTGAACGGTTACCCGACTGCGTGGTGGTCAGCGTGGGGCACCGGTCCACCATCGACCGTCATCACCGGTCGCGGCTGCAGCTGGAGGGCAGCGGGCGCTGGGAGCTCTCGGTGATCACGGCATGAATTCTGGGTAGCTCAGGCGCGAAATTGACGCGCTGCAGCACCCGTGATGCGCAACAGCAGAATCGCCGGTTAACGTGACGTGTTCGAGCGGAGCGACGAGGGGAGGTTGGCGCCGCATGGTGAACAGGCTGTCGGCGTCCGACGCCGCGTTCTTCCATCTGGAGAACAGCGCTACGCCGATGTACGTCGGGTCGTTGTCGATCCTGCGAAAGCCGCGTGCCGGCTTGAGTTACGAGACCCTGTTGGAGACCGTCGAGCATCGGTTGCCGCAGATTCCGCGTTACCGCCAGAAAGTGCGCGAGGTGACGTTGGGCCTGGCCCGGCCGGTGTGGGTGGATGATCGGGATTTCGACATCACCTACCACATCCGGCGTTCGGCGCTGCCGTCTCCGGGCAGCGACGCTCAGCTGCACGACCTGATCGCCCGGCTCGGCTCGCGGCCGTTGGATCGGACCCGTCCGCTGTGGGAGATGTATCTGGTCGAAGGGCTGACCAAGAACCGCATCGCGATCTACACCAAGACGCACCAGGCCCTGGTCAACGGGATGACCGCCCTCGAGATCGGGCACGTGATCGTCGACCGGGCGCAGAAGCCGCCGGAATTCGGCGAGGACATCTGGATCCCGACCCGCGAACCCAGCGACCGACAGCTGGTCCTCGGAGCGATCGGGGAGTGGATCACCCGGCCGACCACCCAGCTGGCCGCCCTGCGCGACACCGTGACCGAGGTGGCCACGAGTGCCAGTGAACTGGCGGCGGTGGGCCGTCGGGTTGCCGACGTGGTCCGCACGGTGGCCCGCGGAACCGCCCCCAGCAGCCCGCTCAACACCACGGTCTCGCGCAACCGCAGGTTCACCGTGGACGAGCACCGGTTGGAGGATTACCGGCTGGTCCGGGCCCGCTACAACTGCGACATCAACGACGTCGTCCTGGCCGTGGTGGCCGGCGCGCTACGCAATTGGCTGCTGTCGCGCGGGGAGCCCGTCAGCCCGACCACCACGGTGCGGGCGATGGCGCCGATGTCGGTGTACCCGGACGCCGAACTGGACTCCACGGGGCCAGGCCAGGCCATCAGCGAGGTGTCGCCGTTCCTGGTCGACCTCCCGGTTGGCGAGGGCAACGCGGTGGTGCGCCTGTCGCAGATCGCCCATGCCACCGAATCGCATTCCACCGCGGCCAGCCTGGTCGACGCGCGGACCATCGTGACCCTGTCCGGGTTCGCGCCGCCGACCTTGCACGCCATGGGTATCCGGGTGGCGACCGGCTTCTCGGCGCGGCTGTTCAACCTGCTGATCACCAACGTGCCCGGGGCCCAGAAGCAGATGTATGTCGCGGGCACCAAGCTGCTGGAGACCTACGCGGTGCCGCCGCTGTTGCAGAACCAGGTTCTGGCCATCGGGGTGACGTCGTACAACGGCATGTTGTACTTCGGGATCAATGCCGACCGGGATGCGATGAGCGACGTCGACGTGTTGCCGAGCCTGTTCCGTGAATCTCTCGAAGAATTGCTCGAGGCGGCCAAGTAGGTTCTGGGCAGGCCCTGGCAAATACTCCAGGTATTTGACCTCACGCTCGGATCGCGGTCTGATGAATTCACCATGGCCACTGAGATACGAAAAAGTAGATCCGACAAGCACACGCAAGAAGCCAAGGAAGCAACAAAGAAGGCACTGAAGTCGCCGACCGGGGACGTGGTGCCGCATCACCCGGTGCTCGATATCCCGGTCGAACAGAAGGCCTACACCCGCCGGGCAGGTGTGGACTGGGTGGTGTTCGGGGTCACCGCCGTCATCGCTCTCGCATTCCTGGTCTGGGGATTCGTCAGCACGGATTCTCTTGCCGCGGCATCGTCGAACGCACTCAGTTGGGTGATGGCCGACGTCGGTTGGCTGTTCGTCCTGACCGCGTCCGGGTTCGTGGTCTTCGTGATCTGGCTGGCGATGAGCCGCTACGGCAACATCCCGCTCGGCCGTGACGACGACGAACCGGAGTTCCGCACCGTGTCGTGGGTGGCGATGATGTTCAGCGCCGGCATGGGGATCGGTCTGATGTTCTTCGGAGTGTCCGAGCCGTTGTCGCATTTCGCCTCCCCGCCACCGGGCACCGGCGGGCCCGGCAATCCCCAGGCCGCGGAGACCGCGATGGCCACCACGATGTTCCACTGGACGCTGCACCCGTGGGCGATCTACGCCGTTGTAGGCCTGACCATTGCCTACGGCGTCTACCGCAAGGGCCGCCTGCAGCTGATCAGTGCAGCGTTCGAGCCACTACTGGGGAAACATGCGAACGGGCCGTGGGGCAAGGTGATCGACATGCTGGCGATCTTCGCCACGCTGTTCGGGTCCGCGGCCTCGCTGGGGCTCGGCGCACTGCAGATCCGCAGCGGGTTGCACATCGTCGCCGGAGTCGGTGAAACCGGCAATGCCATCTTGATCGGCATCATCACCGTTCTGACCGTCGCGTTCGTCCTGTCGGCGGTGTCCGGCGTGGCGCGCGGGATCCAGTGGCTGTCCAACATCAACATGGTGCTGGCGCTGGCGATGGCACTGTTCATCTTCGTGGTCGGCCCCACGATGTTCATGCTGAACATGATCCCGACCTCCATCGGCAGTTACGTCGGAGATCTCGCGCAGATGGCGGCCCGAACGGGCGCCGAAGGCGACGCGGTCAGCACGTGGCTGCAGAGCTGGACCATCTTCTATTGGGCATGGTGGATCTCCTGGACCCCCTTCGTCGGGATGTTCATCGCCCGGATTTCCCGTGGCCGCACCATCCGGCAGTTCGTGACGGGCGTCCTGCTGGTGCCCAGCGTGGTGTCGGTGATCTGGTTTTGTGTGTTCGGCGGCGCGGCCATCTTCGAGCAGCAGAACGGAGTGGATCTGGCCGGCATGGGCAGCCAGGAGCGGCAGCTGTTCAGCTTGCTCGGCGAGTATCCGATCGCGACGGTCACCAGCGTGGTGGTGATGGTGCTGGTCGCCATCTTCTTCGTGTCCGGCGCCGACGCCGCGTCGATCGTGATGGGTTCGCTGTCCGAGCGGGGCACCATCAAACCCACCCGCCCCACGGTGATCTTCTGGGGCGTCGCCACCGGTGCGGTGGCGGCGGTCATGCTGCTGGTCGGCGGTGCCGACGCGCTGAACGGTCTGCAGTCGATCACGATCATCGTCGCGGTACCGTTCGTCCTGGTGATGATCGGGCTCGCGGTGTCGCTGGTCCGGGACCTGCGGCAGGATCCGTTGGTAGTACGCCGCGAGTACGCGCTCGAAGCCGTCAACGACGCGGTGGTCGCCGGTGTCACCCAGCACGGCGACGATTTCGTGATCTCGGTGGAGAAGGACCCGCAAGCCGACGACCGCGTAGACGCCGCGGACGATTAACCTCGCGGTGTGCGCGTCTACATCCCGACGACCCTGGTCGCCCTGCAGCAGCTCGTCGCCGACCGTCACCTGCTCGTCGTGAACGGAACGGCCTTCGCGGTCACCCCGACGCTGCGGGAGGCCTACGCCGAGGGCGACGACGACGAACTCGCCGAGGTGGCCCTGCGCGAAGCCGCGCTGGCGTCCTTGCGGTTGCTCGCCGGCGGGCCGTCCGATTCGGGGCTGCCACCGCGCCGCGCGGTGGTGGTGGCCGATACGGGGGAGGACGGGGACGTCACGATCCGTCCCGACCTCGACGACGCCGTGGTGCGGTTGTCCGGACCGTTGCCCATCGACGCCGTGGTCGCGGTGTACGTCGACAATGCCGATGCGGAGTCGGCGGTGCTGGCCGCCGTCGACGTCATCGACGAGGCGGACATGGGGGACGAGGACGCCGAACTCACGGTGGGAGACGCTCAGGATCACGACCTGGCGTGGTACGCCCCGCAGGAGTTGCCGTTCCTGCTCGAACTGCTCTGACCGACTAGACGGGGGATTTGATGCGTGCATTCGGGCTGTTGGCGGTGCTGGCCGTGGTCTTGGCGAGTACAGCGTGCTCAGACGGCGGTGGTGACCCGCCGGCAGGCTCGACCGAGCCGGCCGCTCCGGCAGAGTCACGGCAGCCTCCGACGCCGCCGGGCCCGGGCAGCAACATGGCCACGACCGACTTCCGCAACGTCAAAATCTTTGACGGCCATAGTGATCGGCTGTCGGCACCGTCGAATGTGCGGGTCAAGGGCAACCGGATCGAACGGATCTCCACAGCGGAGCTGCCGGCCGATCCGGCTGCCACGGTGATCGACGGGGGTGGCCGCACGCTGATGCCGGGCCTGATCGACAACCACTGGCACACGATGCTCGTGCGGCCACCGGTGACGCAGTTGACGACCTTGGATCCGGGATACCTCAATTTGTTGGCCGGTGCCGAGGCCGGCGACACCTTGATGCGCGGGTTCACCACGGTCCGCGATCTCGGTGGCCCGAGCTTCGGTCTCAAACAGGCCATCGACGAAGGCGTCATCGACGGCCCGCGCATCTACCCGTCGGGCGCGATCATCACCGTCACCAGTGGCCATGGTGACTTCCGTACCGGCCACGATCTCCCGCGCCGCCCCGGTGGCCCGCCGTCACAGCAGGAGGCGCTGGGGGCGAGCATGGTGGCCGACAGCCCTGACGAGGTGCGGATGCGCGCACGCGAGCAGTTGTTCCAGGGCGCGTCGCAGATCAAGCTGACTGCCGGCGGCGGCGTGTCCTCACCGCACAGCCCGCTCGACGTCACCACCTTCACCGAACCCGAACTGCGGGCGGCCACCGAAGCGGCAGGCAACTGGGGCACCTATGTGACAGTCCACGCCTACACCCCGCAGACCATCGCGCAGGCGATCCGCGCCGGCGTCACCTGCATCGAGCATGCGCATCTGATGGACGAGGCAACGGCGAAGGAGATGGCGGACAAGAACATCTGGCTGAGCACGCAGCCCATCCCGGCCGAGATGGTCGGTGCGTTCCCGCCGGGTTCCGACGAGGCCGCCAAGGCCAAGGAGATCGTCGACGGTGTCAGCAACGTCTACCAGCTGGCCCGCAAGTACAAGCTCAAGACCGCCTTCGGCACCGACATCCTGTTCTCGCCGCAGTTGGCGCCGAGGCAAGGGGCGCTGTTGGCGGGGCTGGGCAAGTGGTTCTCGCCCGCCGAGACGTTGACGATGGCCACCGCAACCAACGCCGAACTGCTGGCGATGTCGGGCAAGCGCAGTCCGTATGCGGGCAAGCTGGGCGTGGTGCAGGAGGGTGCCCTGGCGGATCTGCTGCTGGTCGACGGCGACCCGCTGGCGCGCCTGGACCTGGTCGCCGACCCGGAGCGCAACTTCAAAGTGATCATGAAGGACGGGAAAACGTACAAGAACACTTTGGTGTCCTGACGTGCGATGGCCGTCGTACGACTAGCTACGGGGCAGTAACCTACGGTACCGTAGGTTCATGGCCAAGAACTCGATCAAGGTCTCGGCCAATGTGGCCGATACGGTCCGCCCGACCATTGCCGGTGCCGAGCGACGTCCCGGCTGGAACGCCCTGCGTCGCATCGTCGGGCAGGTGACCACGCCGCTGCTGCCCGACGATTACCTCAAGTTGGCCAACCCGTTGTGGTCGGCGCGGGAGTTGCGCGGCCGAGTGGTCGAGGTGCGGCGGGAAACTGCCGATTCCGCGACATTGGTGATCAAACCGGGCTGGGGATTCTCGTTCGACTATCAGCCCGGTCAGTATGTCGGTATCGGCGTGCTGATGGACGGGCGCTGGCGCTGGCGCTCGTATTCGCTCACCTCGACGCCGGAGACAACCGCTTCCGGGGTGGGTGCGCGCACCATCACGATCACGGTCAAGGCGATGCCCGAGGGGTTCTTGTCAGCCCACCTGGTCGATGGCCTGCAACCGGGAACCGTGGTTCGGTTGGCCGCACCGCAGGGCAACTTCGTGATGCCCGATCCGACGCCGGCCACGGTGTTGTTCGTGACCGCGGGTTCTGGCATCACCCCCGTGATGTCGATGTTGCGCACCCTCGCGCGCCGTGACCAGATCACCGACATCGTGCATGTGCATTCCGCGCCAACGGAATCCGACGTGATGTTCGGTTCGGAGTTGGCCGCGCTGCACGATGAGCATCCCGGTTATCAGTTGCTGTTGCGCAGCACCCGGGCCGAGGGCAGGCTCGATCTGGCGCAGATCGGCGACGTGGTTCCCGATTGGCGTGACCGTCAAGCGTGGGCGTGCGGGCCCGAAGGCATGCTCAACGATGCCGAACGGGTGTGGGCGGCCGCTGGTATCGCCGAGCATCTGCACCTGGAACGGTTCGCGGTGTCGCGGGCTGCCCCGCACGGCGCCGGGGGCACGGTGACGTTCGAGCGCAGCGGCAAGGAGGCCACCATCGACGGCGCGACGCCGTTGATGGACGCCGGCGAGCAGGTGGGTATCCAGATGCCGTTCGGCTGCCGGATGGGTATCTGTCAGTCGTGCGTGGTGAGTCTGGTCGACGGGCATGTGCGCGATCTGCGCACCGGTGTCGAGCATGAGCCCGGCACCCGGATTCAGACGTGCGTTTCGGCGGCGTCCGGCGACTGCACTCTGGACGTTTAGCCTTTACCGGCTAGTAACCTACGGCATCGTAGGTTACGCTACCGTAGGTAAGCGAGAGGAGGCCGACGATGGCAATTACCGACGTTCCCGAGTTCACGCATCTCACCGATGCCGACATCGAAAATCTGGGCATCGAGCTAGATGCGATCCGTCAGGACATCGAAGATTCCCGCGGTGAGCGCGATGCGCGCTACATCCGTCGCACCATCGCCGCGCAGCGTGCCCTCGAGCTGACCGGGCGGCTGCTGCTGGCGGCGAGTTCGCGCCGCTCGGCATGGTGGGCGGGCACCGCGACCCTGGGCGTGGCCAAGATCATCGAGAACATGGAGATCGGCCACAACGTCATGCACGGCCAGTGGGACTGGATGAACGATCCCGAGATTCACTCCTCGACGTGGGAGTGGGACATGAGCGGGGCGTCCAAGCACTGGCGCTTCACCCACAATTTCATGCACCACAAGTACACCAACATTCTCGGCATGGACGACGACGTGGGCTACGGCGTCATCCGCGTGACGCGCGATGCGAGGTGGAAGCCGTTCAACCTCGTCGGCAACCTGCTGTTCAACACCCTGCTTGCCATCGGCTTCGAGTGGGGAGTCGGGTTGCAGCACCTGGAGCTCGGAAAGATCTCCAAGGGTCGCGACGACCGGAAGGCGACGCTGGTCCGGGTTCGCGAGTTCGGAGTGAAGGCCGCCAACCAGCTCGCCAAGGACTACGTCGTCTGGCCCGCGCTGACCGCACTGTCGCCCGGCGCGACCTTCACGTCGACTCTGAAGGCCAATGCGGTGGCCAACGTCATCCGCAACGTGTGGGCCAACGCGGTGATCTTCTGCGGCCATTTCCCCGATGGCGCAGAGAAATTCACCAAGACCGACATGGTGGGCGAGTCGCGCGGTCAGTGGTATCTGCGGCAGATGCTGGGGAGTGCCAACTTCAACTCGGGCCCGGCGCTGGCCTTCATGAGCGGCAACCTGAGCTACCAGATCGAGCACCACCTGTTCCCGGATCTGCCGAGCAACCGCTACGCCGAGGTCGCGATCCGGGTGCGGGCGCTGTGCGACAAGTACGACCTGCCCTACACGACGGGGCCCTTCCTGGTGCAGTACGGCAAGACCTGGCGCACCATCGCCAAACTGTCGTTGCCGGACCGGTTCTTGCGTGACACCGCCGACAATGCGCCGGAAACCCGCAGCGAGCGGATGTTCAGCGAGCTCGAGGGGTTCGGTGTCACCGACCCGGCGACCGGGCGTCGACGTGGCCTGAAGACGGCCATCGAGACCGTGCGGGGCTGGCGCCGCCGCTGATCTGCTCGAACGCTCGGATTCCAAGCAACCGCCCCACGTATTCCCAGGTTGCTGGCAGCCCGCGCTCATATTCTTCGCTCGTGAAGAAGATGCTCGCGGCTGCGATGGTGCTCGGCGCCTCGGCCGTCCCCGTTGGTGTAGTGGCCACCGGTATCGCCGCGGCCGACGACTACGCGGGGCAGAAATACTCCGACGTGCAGTCAGCGCTGTCCGACGCCGGGATGAAGGGTGTGGTCGCCGCCCGATCGGGCGATTCGGAGGCCGACGACGACTGCGTGGTGACCCACTCGGAGAAGGCGCACTGGCACAAGGGTGACGATTTCGCACCGGTCACCGACACCGTGCTGCTGGACCTGAACTGCAACGCCGGGGTGGCCACGGCCAAGACCCCGGGCAACTCGGCGGCCAGCCCCGAAGGGCGCGCAGCTATTGCGGCGGCCAAGCAGCAGGCCGAGCAGGAGCAGCAGCAGGCAGCGGCCGACCAGGCCAAGCCCAAAGCCTGACCCCGTTCTGCGTCACATGTTGAGTTCCCACACCTTCGGCCAGTCCTTGCCGCGGAGCACGGCGTCGATACCGCCGTCGACGAAGATGACGGACCCGACGAAGTAACTCGCCTCGGGGCTCAGCAGGAACGCCACCAGAGCGGCCACCTCTTCGGGCCGCCCGCCGCGCCCGGCGGGGATGGTCTTGAGGAACTGCTCCATCCCCTCACCGGTGAGCGGGTCCGTGCGCCCCTCCTTGGTCATCGGGGTGTCGATGAGCCCCGGTGCGATCGCGTTGAGCCGGATGCCGTCGGCGATGTACTCCGCGGACTTGGTGCGGGCGTAATACGCCAGCGCGGCCTTGGTGGCGGGGTAGGCCTGCAATGCCGCGAAATCGCCGAAGGTGGAGGCGACGGTATTGGCGCCCACCTCATCACCGGCCAGGCAGGCGTCGGCCAGCTCGACCGGCCAATTAGGTTGGCTGGTAGCCGAATTCGAGCTGATCAGCACCACCGACGCGTTCTCGCGGCCGGCCAGCAGCGGGCGCAGGCCTTCGAGCAGCTCGATCGCGCCGAAGTAGTTGACGGCGATGAGCAGATGCGCCGGACGGCCGGTTG
Organism: Mycobacterium sp. IDUB_24; assembly: GCF_055419385.1. Lineage (NCBI taxonomy): Bacteria > Bacillati > Actinomycetota > Actinomycetes > Mycobacteriales > Mycobacteriaceae > Mycobacterium > Mycobacterium sp. IDUB_24. The sequence goes on along the minus strand of NZ_JBVAXO010000010.1, from coordinate 7,325 downwards.
CTGCGGCCAGGCCGGCGAACGGGACGAAACCGTCGATACCGCCGTCGGCCAGCTCGGTGACCTTGGCGATCGCCTCCGCGCGCCCGTCGGCGGTGCTCAGGTCCACGTTCACGTCAGCACTGCGCAGGTCGACGCCGATCACCCGATGCCCGTCGGATTCCAGCCGTTTCTTGGTCGCCGCCCCAAGCCCTGAGGCGCTGCCGGTGAGAACGTAAGTAGCCATGCTCAGCGACCATAGTCGCTGAGATGTCGGGGCAGGTCAGGCTTCCCGTAGGGCGGTCAACAGGTGTCGGGCCGCCGCGACGCGGCCCGCCGCCGGCCCGGTGAGGGTGTCCAGCGCACACTCGGGATCGGCGGGCGGGCCCATGTGGCCGCAGCCGCGCGGACAGTCCTCGATGCTGTCGGCCAGATCCGAGAACGCCCTGATGACGTCGTCCGGTTGAATGTGCGCCAGCCCGAAGGACCTGATCCCGGGGGTATCGATCACCCAGCCCTGGCCATCGAGGGAGATTGCCACCGACTGGGTGGAGGTGTGCTTACCCTTGCCCACTCCGGAAACCTCGCCGGTGGCCCGATCTGCCTCCGGGACAAGACGATTCACCAAGGTGGATTTGCCTACGCCCGAATGCCCGAGGAACACGGTGACCTGGTCGGTGAGCAGGGGCGTGACCACGTCGAGTGGATCTTCGCGGCCCGCGGTGACGATGGTCAGGTCCAGACCGGCGAACTGCGCGGCGAACGGTTCGGGCGCTGCCAGATCGGATTTGGTCAGACACAACACCGGCGTCAGCCCACCGGCATAGGCGGCGATCAATGCGCGCTCGACGAACCCGGTGCGCGGCGGCGGGTCGGCCAGCGCCACCACGATCAACAGCTGATCGGCGTTGGCCACTACGACGCGTTCGGTCGGATCCGTGTCATCGGCGGTGCGGCGCAACACTGTTCGGCGTTCACCCCGGCGGACGATCCGGGCCAGGGTGTCGGGCCGTCCGGACAGGTCGCCGACGATGTCGACGTCGTCGCCGACGACTATCGGGGTGCGGCCGAGTTCGCGGGCCCGCATCGCGACCACGCGGTGATGCGGGTCGCCCTCCAGTGCGCAGCCCCAGCGTCCGCGGTCGACGGTCACCACCATCGCGGACTGGGCATCGGCATGGTCCGGCCGGGTCTTGGTGCGCGGACGCGAACCCTTGCCCGGTCTGATCCGGACGTCGGACTCGTCGTATTCCCGCGCTCCCAAGGTGGTTTACTTCCCCCGTGCGGGCGGGTCGCCCGCCAGCATCTGTACCCACATCAGCGGGAAATCGGGCAGGGTCTTCGCGGTGGTTGCGATGTTCTCCACAGCCACTCCGGGCACCCTCAGGCCGATGATCGCGCCCGCGGTGGCCATCCGGTGGTCGGCATAGGACCGCCAGGTCCCGCCGTGCAACGGACGTGCGGTGATCAGCAGGCCGTCCTCGGTTTCGGCGCATTCGCCGCCGAGCGCGTTGATCTCGGTGGTCAGCGCGGCCAGCCGGTCGGTCTCGTGTCCGCGCAGATGGGCGATGCCCCGTAGCCGTGACGTCGAGCCGTCAGTTGCCAGTGCGGCCAGTGCGGCCACCGTCGGAGCCAGTTCGCCGACGTCGTGCAGGTCGGCGTCAAAACCGCCGTAACTTTGGGCGCCGCTGACCTCCAAATGTGAATCACGCTGGTGGACAGTCGCATTCACCTTTGTCAGCAGATCGAGGATGGTGTCGGCGGGCTGGATGCTGTCCGACGGCCAGCCGGCGATTCGCACCGTTCCACCGGTGACGATCGCAGCGGCCAGAAAAGGCGTCGAATTCGACAGGTCCGGCTCGATGTCCCACACCCGCGCGGCGATCGGGCTGGGGGAGACCCGCCAGCGATTGGGGGCCGAATCATCGATCTGTACCCCGGCGTCGCGCAGCATCGCCACCGTCATCGCCACATGCGGGGCCGAGGGCACCGAGGCTCCGGTGTGCACGATGGTGAGCCCGTCGGTGAATGTCGCACCGGACAACAACAGCCCGGAGACGAACTGCGAGGACCCCGACGCGTCGATCTCGACGGTGCCGCCGGCCACCACGCCGCGGCCGCGCACGGCGAAAGGCAGCGCATCTCCGTCGACGTCGACTCCCAACCCGCGTAGCCCATCGAGCAGCGGCGAGATCGGCCGGGCCCGGGCCTGCTCGTCTCCGTCGAATATGACCGACGCGGTGCCCAATGCGGCCACCGGAGGCACGAACCGCAACACGGTGCCGGCCAGTCCGCAGTCGACCCGCGCACCCGGGGCCGGCGCGATGCGACCGCTGACGGTGAGGTCGGTGCCGTCGCCGTCCTCGTCGTCTACGGTCACGCCCAGGGTGCGGATGGCGTCGATCATCAGGTCGGTGTCGCGGCTGCGCAGCGCGCCGCGGATCGTGGAGGGACCCTGTGCGGTGGCCAGAGCGGCCAGCACGAGCGCACGGTTGGTCAGAGACTTCGAACCGGGCACCGTCACGGTGGCGTCAACGGGGGTCGTGGCCGACGGAGCCGGCCAATGTGTCATCTGCTCCTCACGTGCGCTCACGCACTACATCCTGCCTTGTCCGCGGACTCTGCAACCATGGGCACTATGTGTGGACGTTTCGCGGTGACCACCGATCCGGCCCTGCTTGCGCAGAAAATCCAGGCGCTCGATGAGAGCGCAGCCAAAGATGCTCCGGCGGCCAATTACAACGTGGCTCCCACGACGACCATCTCCAGCGTCGTCAAACGGCACACCGACCCCGAGGACGAGTCGACGCGCCGGGTCAGGTCGATGCGCTGGGGTCTGATCCCCCCGTGGGTGAAGACGGCCGAGGGCGGCGGCCCGGACACCAAGGGCCCGTTGCTGATCAACGCCCGCGCCGACAAGGTCACCAGCTCACCGGCATTCCGCAACTCCGCCAAGAACAAGCGCTGTCTGATCCCGATGGACGGCTGGTACGAGTGGAAGGGCCTGAAGGGCGAGAAAACCCCCTTCTACATGTACGGTGCCGACGGTGAGCTGCTGTTCATGGCGGGGCTGTGGACCACGTGGCGACCACAGGGCGCACCCAAAGATGCGTCGCCGCTGCTCAGTTGCACCATCATCACCACCGACGCGGCCGGTCCGCTCGCCGAGATCCACGATCGGATGCCGCTGACCATCAGCGCTCCGGACTGGGACCGCTGGATGGATCCCGACGCCCCCATCGACGAGGGACTGCTGCGGGGCCACGGTGACCTGGACCGGATCGCCGTTCGTGAGGTGTCGCGACTGGTCAACAGCGTCCGCAACAACGGTCCGGAGCTCATCGAGCCGGCCGAGGCGGACGAGGCGGAAGAGCCGGGGCTGTTTTGACCGGCGTCGAGGGGGCTGCCGTCGACACCGGTCTCGTCGACGCGATCGGTACCGACCTGCGTTCGGCCGGATTCACCACCGACGGGGTGGCCGAGCTTCTGGGCGCCGACGCCAATGCCGCGTTGGGCCGTGGCGTGTGGTGGCCGGCGCTGCGGGCCACCCACGCTGCTCCGGCCGACCGTCAGCGCCTGGGTGTGTTGGTGCGTCTGCTGTTGCTGGGCACGGAGGAATCACCGGAGTCGGTCGAGGCGGCGTTCCCGTCGTCCGGCCTGCAGACGCTCGCGGCCAACGGCGTTCTCGAATTCACCGCCGACAAGGTTCGGGCCGCCCTCGACATCCGCCCGCACAGCGACGGCACGCGAGATTTTTACGTGGTATCCGATCAGGATGCCGCGGTGCGCCGCGGGCCGTTGCGCCACGATCACGTGCTCGGGATCGGCGGGGCGTCGGTGTCATTGGCGCGCGCCGTCACGCGCAACCACGTCGGCCGCGCCCTCGATCTCGGAACCGGATGCGGGATCCAGGCACTGCATCTGGACGCCCACTGCGACGAGATCGTCGCGACCGACACGAACGAGCGGGCGCTGGCGCTGGCCGCGATGACGGCGCGGCTGGGCGGCATGTCATGGGATCTGCGGCGCGGCAGCCTGTTCGAGCCGGTCGCTGGTGAACGTTTCGATCTGATCGTCTCCAATCCGCCGTTCGTGGTGGGCTCAGGTGCCCGGGACTACATCTATCGCGACTCTGGCTTGGCCGGAGATGCGTTGTGCCAGAGCCTTATCGAGCAGGTGGGTGATCATCTGCTGCCGGGCGGCACCGCACACGTGATGGCGAATTGGATCGTGCGTGACGGCCGAGATTGGCGGGACCGCGTCCGCGGCTGGCTGGCGGGCACCGGCCTGCACGCCTGGGTGGTGCAGCGCGAACTGGCCGACCCGGTCAGCTACGTGTCGCTGTGGCTGGCCGACGCCGGGGAGGACCTCGAACGGCAGGCGCAGCGCGGTGGGCAATGGCTCGACTGGTTCGCCGAGGAAGATATCGCCGGTATCGGCATGGGCATGATCTCGCTGCGGGTGCCGCGCGCCGGCGAAGCGCCCGAGCGGATCCTTGAGGTGATCACCGGTGCCGACGAGGCGCTCACCGGAGCCGAGGTGGACGCGTTCTTCGCCCGGCAGGCCTATCTGCGCGACACCTCCGACGACGCGCTGCTGGCGGCCCGACTCTCCACCGCGCCGGTATTCCTTGAGGCGCAGTCTCTTCCCGGACCGGAGGGTTGGCAGGAGGTCGGGGCCGCGGTGCGCCGCCCGGGTGGTCCGGCGGCAGTCATCGGGGTCGACGAGGTACTGCGCGCGCTGCTGGCCGGCTGCCGCGGCGAAGTGCCGTTGGGCACCTTGATCCAGCTGTTGGCCACTCATCACGGAGTGGATGCCGACGCGCTGGCGCAGGCTGCGCTGCCCGAGGTGCGGGAGGCCATCGGCCGCGGAATCCTCTATCAGGCCGAATGACGACTCTTTAGAGGATTGCTCGGTTTTGCTAGAGTAATCCTCGTGACTCCGTCAAAGGGTAGGGGCGCGCGGGACCGATTGCTGACGGTCGCGCGACGACGGTTCGCCGCGGAGGGGACCATCGCTCCGACGCTCGACGAGATGCGGCGTGAGGCCGAGGTCAGCGTCGGATCGCTCTATCACCACTTCCCGGACAAGCCGGCATTGGCGGCCGCGGTCTATGCACAGGTGATGGCCGAGTATCAGGCGGGCTTCCTGGCGATGCTGCGGGACCAGGCCACTGCCGAGGACGGGATCCGCGGTGGGGTCCGGCATCACTTGAACTGGATCGCAACGCACCGCGGCGAGGCCACGCTCCTGCTGGGCGACCGGTTCGACAGCGACGCGTTGCGGGCGGCCAACCAGGACTTCGTTGCAGGGATCGCGGACTGGTGGCGTCCACACCACGCCTACGGCGTGCTGGTGGCCATCAAGCCCGGCGTCACGGCCGCCCTGTGGTTCGGCCCGGCGCAAGAGTACGCCCGCCACTGGGCGGCCGGCGCTGTCGCCGAGATGGACAGTGAGGTCGTCGAGATATTTGCCGACGCGGCCTGGAACGTATTGCATGCCAAACCAATTGAGGAGGATTTCTGATGGATGAGCCCTTGTATCGCAGCATGGTCGCCGAGGGCGACGACCCGGCTGCTCCACAACGGATTCTCGTCGACCGCAGCGGCGATCGCGCGGTGGTGACTCTTGACGAACCCGACCGGCTGAACGTCCTGTCCGCACCGCTGGTCCGGCAATTGCGCCGGGCGCTGGAGGATCTGGTGGCGGACAACGACATTCGTGCCGTGGTGTTGACGGGCGCCGATCCGGGCTTCAGCGCAGGCGGCGACCTGCGCATGATGCGTGCGGCCATCGAAAATCGGTACCAGGCCGAGGGAACCGCGGACGTATGGCGCTGGATACGACGCGAATTCGGAGGTATCGCCCGACTCATCGCGGGTTCGGACACCGTCTTCGTGGCTGCGCTCAACGGTCCAGCCGCCGGTGTCGGGCTGGCCTGGGCGCTCACCTGCGATCTGGCCATCGCCAGCGAGAGGGCCGTCATCGTGCCTGCCTTCGCCCGCCTCGGACTGATCCCGGAGGTCGGCACCAGCTGGGCGCTGACCCGGCGCCTCGGCTATCAGGGCGCGCTGGCCTATTACCTGAAAGGCGAACACATCGACGCCCAAACCGCGCAGCGGCTGGGCCTGGTGCACGAGGTCGTCGTCCACGAGCAGCTGCTCGCAACCGCCGACGAATGGTGTTCGCGGGTGGCAGCGTTGCCGCCGCACGCGGTCGCGATGACCAAACCCCTGTTGCGTGCCGCGGCCGACGCCAGCTGGAACGACGCGCTCATGCTCGAAGAGTTCGCCGAGCCGACGTGTTTCACCACAGCGGCTTTCGCCGACAGCGTCGAGACCATGCTGTCCGGCGGGACGCGTCCGCGCTAGACGTTCCTTCTCATGCCCGGCGGGATGCCGTCACCACCGCATAAGGCGCCTCGAAGGCAACCTGCCCGGTGCTGTCGGCCCGTGCGCCCAGTGCGGCCGTGAAGGCGTCGAGCAGGCGGTCCCGCGTCGCCTCGTCCAGCTGGCTCAACAGGTGGACATGCATCGGTGACTCGTCGGAGATGAAGCGCACCGCAGACTCGACTGACTCGAATTGCCAAGTATGCGAACCGGTCTTGGTGCTGATCTGCTCGAATCCGGTACTGAGGCGTGAGTGCACGACATCGAGATCGCCCCACTGGTCGGGAGAGTAGGCACCGGCAGGCGGCTGCCCCAGGGTGTCGATGACGGGGGTGAAGAACGGGCTGCCCGCCTCGTCGCGGACCCAGGTGGAGAACGCGAGCACCCCGCCCGGGGCCAGCAGCCGCGTCACCTCGGCGACCAGGCTCGTGGGCTCGACGAAGATGATGCCCATGTTCGACACCGCGGTACCGAATCCGCTGTCGGGCAGGCCGGTGCGGGCGGCGTCGGCGACCACCCACTGCACCGCGTCGGCTCCGGGCCGCGCGGAGGCGATGGCGATCAGCTCGGCGGTGAGGTCCACTCCGGTGACGCGTGCCCCGGCGTCGGCGGCGGCCAACGCGGCGCTTCCGGTGCCACAGGCCAGATCGACCAGCGCGGTGTCACGGATCGGCCGCAGCGCGTCGGCCGCGGCGACGACTTCACCGGCGATCACGGCGATGCGTTCGGCGACGGCCTCGTAGCGGCCGGCTGCCCAGTTGGTGGGCCGCGGGTCTGTGGGTTGTGCGTCAGGCATACCGACGAGCCTAGGGGGCTCCGGCGTTGCGCCGCGTCGGCCAGCACTGGAGTGGGCTGCCGATTGTCGCGCTTTGCCGGTTCGATCAGTAGGGCGGGGGTTTGTCTTGTTCGGTGTTGAGTCGGCGTTCGGTGTTGATGCGTTGGGTGTGGGTTTGTTGGCGG
>NZ_JBVAXO010000009.1:0-295406 GCF_055419385.1 Mycobacterium sp. IDUB_24 | reverse complement strand
ATCTTGGTACCGCGATCGGCCGGCGTGTGCGCGGTCAGAAGCTGCGGACGGTCGTCGATGAACGAGGTGGTGACCCGACCAGCGGCGAAATCGACGTCCTCCAACACGGCCTGCAGGAACGGAATGTTCGTCGATACGCCGCGAATGCGGAACTCTGCCAAGGCGCGACGTGCGCGCCGCACGGCCACACCGAAGTCCCGGCCCCGGCAGGTGAGCTTCACCAACATGGAGTCGAAATGCGCCGAGATCTCAGCACCGACATTGGTGCCGCCGTCCAGACGTACACCAGCTCCCCCGGGCGAGCGATAGCCGGCGATCCGCCCGGTGTCCGGCCGAAAGCCGTTTGCCGGGTCCTCGGTGGTGATCCGGCATTGCATAGCAAACCCGCGCACCGTCAACTCGTCCTGAGCCAAACCCAATTCCGAAAGCGTTTCGCCACCGGCGATTCGCAGCTGACTCGCCACCAGGTCGACATCGGTGATCTCTTCGGTCACCGTGTGCTCCACCTGGATGCGCGGGTTCATCTCGATGAACACGTGGCGCCCGCGCGCGTCGAGCAGGAACTCCACGGTGCCGGCGCACGAGTAGCCGATCTCACGGGCGAACGCCACCGCATCGGTGCAGATCCGTTCCCGTAGAGCAGGATCCAGGTTCGGCGCCGGCGCCAGCTCGATCACCTTCTGATGCCGCCGCTGCACACTGCAATCCCGCTCGAACAGGTGCATCACATTGCCCTGCGCATCGGCCAGGATCTGCACCTCGATATGGCGCGGATCGAGCACAGCCTGCTCGAGGAATACCGTCGGATCCCCGAACGCTGACTCGGCTTCCCGTGACGCGGCTTCGATGGCCTCGGGCAGCACCTGCGGCTCGGCGACCCGCCGCATGCCACGCCCACCGCCACCGGCAACCGCCTTGACGAACAACGGAAATTCCATGCCGCTCGCCGCTGCAACCAGTTCGTCCACCGAAGCAGACGGCTCCGACGACGCCAAGACCGGTAGACCCGCGGCCCGAGCTGCCGCAATCGCGCGCGCCTTGTTGCCCGTCAACTCCAGAACCCGTGACGGCGGACCGACAAAAGTTATCCCGGCCTCCGCGCAGGCGGCCGCCAGTTCCGGGTTCTCCGACAAGAACCCGTAGCCCGGATACACCGCGTCCGCGCCCGAATACTTTGCCACGCGGACGATCTCGTCCACCGACAGGTACGCCCGTACCGGATGGCCGATCTCGCCGATCTGATACGACTCGTCGGCCTTCAGCCGATGCAATGAATTGCGATCCTCATACGGATACACCGCCACCGTCGCGATGCCCATCTCGTAGGCAGCGCGAAACGCACGGATCGCGATCTCGCCACGATTGGCGACCAGAACCTTGGAGATCACGAGAGCGCGCGCTGCGGCTGTCCGCTGTAGTCACTGAGCGGCCGGATCAAGGCGTTCGACGCGGCCTGCTCCATGATGTGGGCAGTCCAGCCGGTGATCCGACTCATCACGAAAAGCGGCGTGAAGCTTGGGATGTCGAAGCCCATCAGGTAATAGGCCGGCCCGGTTGGGAAGTCCAGGTTCGGCTTGATCTTGGTGGCCGCGAACATCGCGCTCTCCAGCACGCTGTAGATGTCCAGCCACCGCTGGCCATCGCGCACCGCCGCAATGTGCTGCAGCGCGGCCTTCATGGTGGGCACCCGGGAGTCACCGTTCTTGTACACCCGATGCCCGAATCCCATCACCTTGTCTTTGCGGGACAGCTTGCCGTGCAGCCACTCCGCAGCGCGGTCGGCCGAGCCGATCTCGAGCATGTCGTGCATCACCGCCTCGTTGGCACCACCGTGCAGCGACCCCTTCAAGGCGCCGATGGCAGCCGTCACCGCGCTGTAGATGTCCGATTGGGTCGAGGTGACGACCCGTGCCGCGAACGTGGACGCGTTGAAGCTGTGCTCGGCGTAGAGAACCATCGACTGCTCGAAAGCGTTGACGATCGCCGGGTCCGGCACGTCGCCGAAGCACATGTTGAGGAAGTTCTCCGAGTAGCCCATGTGGCTGTGCGGGGCAATCGGTTCCAGCCCGCGACGCCTGCGCATATCGGCCGCGACGATGGTGGGCAGAACCGCGAACATCCGCAGCGACTTGGCGAAGTTGGCCGAGGGGCTGCTGTCGTCCTCTTCCGGGTCCTCGGCACCCAGGTAGCTGATCGCGGTACGTACCACATCCATCGGATGGCAGTTGTCCGGCAGCTTGGCCAACAGTGACTGCATCGAGCGGTCGATGCGGCGCGAGGCGCGCTCCCGCTGGGTGAACAATGCCAGTTCCTGATCGCTGGGCAGTTCGCCGTGCCACAGCAGGTAGGCCACCTGCTCGAAGCTGCAGTGGGCGGCAAGGTCCTGCACCGGGTACCCGCGGTAGGTCAGCGTGTTCGTCTCGGGCACCACCTTGGAGATGGCGGTGGTGTCGACCACCACCCCCGCCAGGCCCTTGTGGATCTTCGGCGTGTCGGCGGCGCCGTTCGCGGTAATAGTCACTGCGTCGCCCCTTGCAGCGAGAAGTTGTAGATATCGGAGTCGAACTGGTTGTAGTCGGTGTAACGCAGCAACTCGTAGAGCCGGCTGCGATGTTGCATCTGATCCACAAGGCCGGATTGTGTTCCTGCCGAGGAAATCTCGCGGAGCCCGACCTCGACCGCGTGCATGGCCAACCGCAGGGTGGTGACCGGGTAGATCACGATGTTGTAGCCGATCTCGGACAACTGCCCCGCAGTGAGTAGCTCGGATTTGCCGAACTCGGTCATGTTCGCCAACAGGGGCACATCGACCGCCTCACGGAACTGCTCGAAATCTGCCGGGGTGTGCAGTGCCTCGGTGAAGATCAGGTCCGCACCGGCGTCGGCGTAGGCCTTGGCCCGGTCGATGGCCGCGGAGATTCCTTCGATACCCGCGGCGTCGGTACGGGCACAGATGATGAAGTTCGGATCTCTGCGCGCCGCGACGGCCGCCCGCAGACGCTTGACCATCTCCGAGGTCTCGACCACGGCCTTACCGTCGAGATGGCCGCACCGCTTGGGGTTCACCTGGTCTTCGAGGTGAAGACCGGCCACGCCGGCATCCTCGAGTAGCGTCACGGTGCGGGCCGCACTCATCGGCTCCCCGAACCCGGTGTCGGCGTCGATGAAGGTCGGAAGTTCGGTGGCCGAGGCGATCTGGGCGCCTCGACTCGCCACTTCGGTCAGCGTGGTCAAGCCGATGTCCGGCAGGCCCAGGTCGGCGGACAGCACCGCACCGGATACATAGACGCCGTCGAAGCCGATCTCGGCGACGAGCTTGGCGACCAGTGGTGAGAACGCGCCGGGAAAGCGCAGGAGACGACCAGACTCCAACCCGCGGCGGAACTTTTGGCGCTTCTCCGAGGCCGGTGTGGCCGAGCCGAGCAACCCGCTCATCGGAAAATCCCCGAGGGGACCGTCGGCGCCTTGTCCAACACCCGCGGATCGACCCGGACATTGAGCGCACCGAGCCCACCCGACTTGGTCGCCGAGACGTTCTCCACGGCAGACAGGAACCGTTGCTGTTCTTCGGCTTCCACGACACCTTCGGCCAGCTCGGCGAACTTGGCGACATATTGCGCACGCTCGAAGGGACGCGCTCCGAGCGGATGAGCGTCGGCGACCGCGAGCTCGTCGACGATGGTCTCACCGCTCTTGAGGGTGATGACGGCCTTGGCGCCGAATGCTTTTTGGGCCGGGTCGTTCGAGTGGTAGCGCCGCGTCCACTCCGGGTCTTCGACAGTGGAGATCTTGCGCCACAGCTCGACGGTGTCGGGCCGGTGCGCCCGCTCCGGCGCGTAAGACGTTTCGTGGTGCCATGTTCCGTCCTGCAGCGCGACGGCGAAGATGTACATCACCGAGTGATCGAGCGTTTCGCGGGAAGCGTCGGGATCGAACTTCTGCGGATCATTGGATCCGGTACCGATCACGACGTGGGTGTGGTGGCTGGTGTGCAGCACGATGGTGGCGATCTGGTCCAGGTCACCGATTCGCCCCCGCATCCGGCGGGCCAGGTCGATCGGCGCCTGACTCTGGTACTCCGCCGAGTGTTCCTTGGTGTAGGTGTCCAGGATGGCGCGCTTGGGCTCTCCCGGTGCCGGCAGCGGCACCTGGTAGGTGTGGTCCGGGCCCGACAGCAGCCAGGCGATCACCCCGTCCTCGCCTTCCCAGATCGGGGCGGGCGATCCCTCACCGCGCATCGCACGGTCGACGGCCTCGATGGCCACCTTGCCTGCCCATGCCGGGGCGTAGGCCTTCCAGCTCGAGATCAGCCCCTTCCGCGATTGGCGGGTGGCGGTGGTCAGGTGCAGGGCCTGACCGATTGCGGCGTAGATGGTTTCGGGGTCCAGCCGCAGCATGGTGCCCAAACCGGCGGCCACCGACGGTCCCAGGTGGGCAACGTGGTCGATCTTGTGCTCGTGCAGGCAGATTCCCTTGACCAGGTCGACCTGTACCTCGTAGGCGGTGGCGATACCGCGGATCAGGTCGGCACCGTTCACCCCGAGCTGCTGGGCCACGGCGACCAGTGCGGGGATGTTGTCACCCGGATGGGAGTACTCGGCGGCCAGGAAGGTGTCGTGGAAGTCCAGTTCGCGGACGGCGACGCCGTTGGCCCACGCCGCCCATTCGGGTGAGACCGCGCCGTCGACGCCGAACACTCCTGCGCCCCTCGGTGTCTTGTGCGCGAGCGCCTGGGCACGGGCCACCGTCACCGGCCGGCGAATCACCGACGCGGCCGACACGGCGGCGTTGTCGATGATCCGGTTGATCACCATCGCCTCGGTCTCGGGCGGTACCGGTACCGGGTCGGCGGCGATCTCGGCGATCTTCCAGGCCAAGTGTTCGCTACGCGGGAAGTCCTCGGCGCTGCGCCGTGTTCTGACGTCATGTTCAAGCATGATCCGCACGGTACGCAGATGCGACCACCGGGGAAACCACCTGTAAATGCGTATTTTTGTGTCCTTTGAACCCCACTTTTGCGAATGTTGTGAAACCCGATCGAGGTAGCCTCGTCAGCGGTGACCAAGACATTCGCCGGCGCCCGTCTGCGACGGCTACGCGACGAGAGAGGCCTGACGCAGGTCGCGCTCGCGCGCGCCCTGGGACTGTCGACCAGCTACGTCAACCAGCTGGAGAACGATCAGCGCCCGATCACGGTCCCGGTGTTGTTGGCCCTGTCCGACCGCTTCGATCTGCCGACTCACTACTTCGCCCCCGATGCCGACGCGCGGCTGGTATCGGACTTGCGCGAAATCCTGACGGACAGCGCCACCACCGCGCAGATCGAGGAGCTTGTCGCACGGATGCCCGAGGTCGGTCAGACCATGGTGAACATGCATCGCCGTCTGCACGATGCCACCGCCGAACTGGAGGCCGTGCACGGTCGGGCCAACCTGGATGCGCAGGCGGGCGCGCAGCAGCCCATGCCTTTCGAGGAGGTGCGCGACTTCTTCTACGACCGACGAAACTACATCGACGCGCTCGACCGCGCCGCCGAGGAGCTGTTCGCCCGTCACCGCCTCCAGATTGGCGGGCTCGACCGGCAACTGGCCGACTTGCTGGCAGGCGAGTTCGGCATCTCCGTCGTAGTAGACGACGGAGATGTGTTGGGTTCCAGCGTGAAACGCCGGTACCAGCCCGAAGCCGGCACGCTCCACGTGGCGCGATGGTTGCTGCCCGGCCAGCGCGCATTCCAACTCGCCACCCAGATCGCTTTGTTACTGCACTCTGAACTGATCAACTCCATCGTGTCCACCGATGACCAATTGAGCTCGGAAGCAAGGGATGTCGCACGGATCGGGCTGGCCAATTATTTCGCCGGCGCCCTGCTGCTCCCCTACCGGATGTTTCTGTCCGCCGCCGAGGAGTTGCGCTACGACATCGACCAACTTGCCCGGCGTTTCGAGATGGGATTCGAGACGATCTGCCATCGGCTGTCCACTCTGCAGCGGCCGGACGCCCGCGGCGTCCCGTTCATCTTCGTCCGTACCGACAGCGCAGGAAACATTTCGAAGCGTCAGTCCGCCACGGCCTTTCACTTTTCCCGGGTGGGCGGAAACTGTCCGCTATGGGTGGTGCATCAGGCGTTCTCCCGTCCCGGCGAGTTCCTGACCCAGGTCGCTCAGATGCCTGACGGCCGGAGCTATTTCTGGATCGCGAGAACCTCCGCGTCGGCACCGAGCCGGTACCTGGGTACCCCCAAGAGTTTCGCCATCGGGCTCGGCTGCGATCTGAGCCATGCCGACAAGCTCGTCTATTCGGTGGGCATCGATCTGGCCGATCCCGAAGCCACAGTGCCCATCGGAGCGGGTTGCCGGATATGCGACCGACCGGCCTGCCCACAGCGGGCATTCCCATATATGGGGCGGCCGGTCCATGTCGACCCACAGACCAGCAGCAATCTGCCCTACTCCCCGACCACGTAGGGGTCGACGCAGCCGCGTTGCGCGCGGAGCCGAGCGGGTGTGCAATCCCCGAGGTCAATGCGGGAGAATGGTCCGGTGGACTGCGTTGTGGCACGTGAGGCGCTTTCGGCACGCCTCGATGGGGAGCGTGAGCCGGTCCCCTCTGCACGCGTAGACGAGCATCTCAGCGATTGCCCGGAGTGCGCCACCTGGTACGAGCGGGCCGGAGTTCAAGCCCTGCAATTACGCGATCTGGCCAACACCGGGCTGATCGGCGCCGTGGGCGGACACCCTCACCGCGGGGCGGGCGCCGTGAGCGGGCTGTGGCAACGGCTGAGCCCCCACCTGCGGACCATCGCGATCGTCGTCATCGGGGTAGCCCAAGTGGGTTTGGCGATCGTTCAAGCGGCAGGCATCAATTTCGGGATGGTCGGCGCACATCACGGCTCGGCCAGCGGGGCTCATTTGCTCAACGAGTCCACGGCGTGGTCGGCGGCGCTGGGGATCGCGACGGTTGCCATGGCGTTCCGCCGGCGCATCGCGCCCGGTCTGGCCTGCGTGCTCGTGATCTACTGCGGATTCCTGACCTATTACGTGGTGTCGGATGCGCTGGCGGGGCAGGTGACACCGGTGCGCGTCCTGAGTCATGTTCCCGTGGCGTTGGCTGCCGTCGTCTCGATGTGGGCTTCGCGCACCACGCGTCCGCACGACCCGTCGCCCAGGGCACACGGTGCGGATGACGAATCGGGCCCGGCCGAGCCGAACCGTCGTCATCTCCGCGCAGCCGATGACCCAGCCGCCTGAGCGGCTTACAACATCACGCCGAACATGATCGCCATCCCTGCGGCCATCATCGCCCGGCACAACGTTCCGAAATGCGAGGACGCCGGAGTTTCGGACCGCTGGCGGCCCGCGAAGTAGCGGTACAGCCACACGGCGGCGGCGATCACGAAACCGATTGTCAACAACCAGTTGATCGCAGGGATCCAGAGCGGCGGCTGCACCGAGACATGTTCCACGGCCATCGCCGTGCCGCCATGGTGCCCGGCCGGATGCATCGCAGACATGTCGTGGCTGCCCTCGCCGACCGTTTCGGTATGGCGCCCAATCACATTGCCGTCCATGACGGCATACATCCAGGCCATCGCCAGCATCATCGCGGCGTGATAACCGTCGACCAGGTGGTCATGTTTCGTCCCGGACCTCACCGATCCGGCCACGAACCAGACCGCCGCGGCGACGAAGAAGAACATCGGCCCCTGCGTCGGCAGCTCGGCCCCACGCGGCCAGGCCATCACCACCATTGCGATGGCCATCGCCAAGTGGAGCAGCCGGCTCACCGCAGCGCTCGGACGGCCACGAGAACCCGCCAACGCGTAGGTGCACTCGAACGCACTCAGGGCGAACAAACCCGTCACCACCCAGCGGAGTGCAAGATCGGCGATCATTCCGGGTCCTGTCTACCAAGAGTGTCGGGGTGCGGTCATCCTCTGTTGGTCGCAGATGCGTGCGCCAAAGTTCCCGCACCCGTCAGCACTACGACACGTTGTCGTAGAATCGCATGGCCGCGACGTTTCGTTCGTTTCCGCGGCGGAAGGCCGGTTCGACTATGGCGCGTGTGCGCATGTCCGCTGCGGCCGGGGTGTGGCGGGAACGCCTGACACTGCTCGGCATCGTCGCAGGTTGCACTGTGGTGCTGTTCATGTGCGCCTCGCAGCTGGGTGCACAGCGGCTGGACGCGGCGGGGATCGCCGATCCGGGAACCGTCACCAGCGCAGCTCGCTTGCTCGGACACTGGGCCGGCATCCTGGCGGGCGCGGTGTGCGTCGGGGCTCTCGTCTGGATTGTGACGACGGCGACACCTCGCGACGACGGGCGAATCGACGCGGCGTCCTTTTCAGCGCATCTGCTCGTCGAACGCATCGCCATCGTCTGGGCCTGCTGCGCCGCGGCGATGGTCGTCGTCTCGGCGTCGGCCGACGCGGGTATTCCCGTCGGCCGCCTCGTCTCCGGTCCCGGCCTCGGCAGCACCATCGCCGCCTCTGAGGCCGCTCGCGGGTGGTGCGTAGCGACGTTGTGTGCGCTGGCACTGGCCGTCGGCGTCCGTTTCACTCTCCGCTGGGTCGGGCATTGCGTGGCCCTCCTGCCGGCGTTGGTCGGAGTGGTCGCAGTGCCTGTGACCGGCAATGCCGGGCAGGGGCCGGACCATGACATCGCCACCAGCGCGGTGATCGTCTTCTCGGTGGCCGTCGCGGTTTGGGCCGGAACGAAAATCGTGTCCGCCGGATTGCCGGACGTCGTGTTTCGACGCCGGGTCCAGGTGCTACAGCTGGCATGTGGGTCAGTAGCCATCATCTACGGCGCCCTCCTCGCCACGCTGATGTTGGGCGGGTTGCCGATCCTGGGATCGGCCTACGGGCGGGCCGTGGTGGTCGCGGGGGTGCTGCTGGCACTGGTCTGGGTTGGCGACGGGGTGCTGCTGGTGACGCGCGGTGCCCGGTCGCGGCTGCTCAATACTGTGTCCGCGGCCGCGATGGTCATCGTCACCGCCGCGGTGGCGCTCGCCGCGAGCAGTGTCCCGCCACGATTCACGGTCCACGAATTCTCAACGTGGGACGTCTTTTTGGGCTACCAGCTCGATTCACCGCCGAATGTGGTCAGCCTGATGACGGCGTGGCGGTTCGACCCGCTGATCGGAACGGCAGCCATCGTGCTCGCACTCGGCTATCTCCTCGCCGCGACACTGCTGCGGCGACGTGGCGACCACTGGCCGGTGGGACGCACGATCGCCTGGTCACTGGGTTGCGCGGCCCTGTTGATCACCACGAGTTCGGGTGTGCGTGCCTACGGATCGGCGATGTTCAGCGTGCACATGGGTGAACACATGGCCCTGAACATGTTCGTACCGGTACTGCTGGTACTCGGCGCACCCGTCACCCTCGCTCTACGGGTCCTGCCCGCCGCACCGAAAGGCGGGGCACCGGGGCCCCGCGAGTGGCTGGTGTGGCTCGTGCATGCACCGGTGACACGGTTCGTGTCGCACCCGGTGACGGCGTTCATACTGTTCGTCGGCTCTCTGTACCTCGTCTACTTCACGCCGCTTTTCGACACCTTGATCCGGTATCACTGGGGCCACGAGTTCATGAGCGTGCATTTCCTGCTGACCGGCTACCTGTACTACTGGGGAATCATCGGCATCGACCCGGGACCGCGGCGCCTCCCCTTCCTGGGGCGTCTCGGGCTCCTGTTCGCCGTGATGCCGTTCCACGCCTTCTTCGGCATCGCCACCATGACGATGACATCATCTCTGGGCGAGAGCTTCTACCGATCCGTCAATCTGCCTTGGTTGCAGAGCATCTCGGATGACCAACACCTGGGCGGCGCCATCGCGTGGGGTTCGAGCGAGCTGCCGGTGATCATCGTGGTGATCGCCCTGGTGACCCAATGGGCCCGCCAGGACCGCCGAGCCGGAGAGCGGGAGGACCGCCACAGCGACCGCGGGTACGACGACGAACTCGACGCCTACAACGCGATGCTCAGCGAGCTCGCCCGTAACCGTCGGTGAAGCGCGTCCGGACCGATCCGACCCGGATTGCGGCGATGGCTGGGTTATTCGGCGGTGTCAGAACCGCACGTGCAGTTGCTCCCGCAGTTGCAGTTCTCGCACGTACAGTTCGGGTTGTCGCACTTCGTCGACTCGGCTGTTTCATTGCTGGTCATGCATGTGAGATTACGCCCAAGGGTTGCTGATCAGGCCGCAACGGAACTAATCCCGCTGTGTTCCCGACCAATCAGTGGACACCCCAACGGTCGATGTCAGGCGGTCAAATACATTGATGAGCGAGGTATCTCGGTGACTTCGAGGCAGATCACCGGCACTGTCGAGACCGAACTGCGGGCTATTGAGCGCCGAGTGTTCGAAGACGTCTGGATCAGCACCACGCGCGCCCGTGCCCTGGCCGCACTTGCCGCAGTGCTGGCGGTGCTGGCCCTGACGCTGCGGGCGACCGGCGAAGCCGCTGCCGGCGTCACCCGCAACGGGCACTGGATATCTCTGGTCGCTGTTTCGCTGTTTGCTTTCGCGGCATCGGTATCGGCATTCGCTCTGCTGCGTCGCCGATTTCGATGGTGCTGTATGGCGATGTGTGCGTCAGCTCTGGCCACCGTGGACGGCGCCGGAGCGTTCTGGTGGCATCACACCGCACATACCGCTTCCTGGATTCCGGCGGCTCTGGGCACGCTCACCGTTGCGGCACTGACTGCCGGCTGGCTGGGCGTGTGCCTGGCGCCACTGGCCTCGTCTCAGCCGGATATGCGCGCGGCCGGCAACTGAGCATCACCGAACGTGTTCGGTTGGACCGTCCCGTAATTGCGTAACCGCAGGCTGTTCGACACGACCAGGAAAGATGACACCGCCATCGCCGCGCCGGCGATCAACGGATTCAGCAGGCCCGCCGCGGCGATCGGAATAGCCGCGATGTTGTATCCGAAGGCCCAGATCATGTTGACCCGGATGGTGCGCATTGTCGCCCGGGCCAGGCCCAACGCCTGCGGAACCGAATCGAGATTGTCACGGACCAGGATGATGTCGGCCGCGCCGATGGCCACATCGGTCCCCCGGCCGATGGCCAGGCCCAGGTCAGCACAAGCCAACGCGGGGCCGTCGTTGATCCCGTCGCCGACCATGGCCACCACCCGGCCCTGATCGCGCAGCTTCTCGATCGCGCCGACCTTGTCCTCCGGCAGTACCTCGGCGACCACATCGTCGATGCCGACCGCTGCGCCGATCGCGGCGGCGGTCGCGGCGTTGTCACCCGTCAACAGCATGGTCTTCATGCCCTCGGCATGAAGTTGCGCGATGGCACCGGCCGCCGACTCCTTGACGGCGTCGGCGACGCAGATGGCACCGCAGACCGTGTCGCCGGCGGCGACGAATACGACTGTCTGACCTTGTGACTCGCCCACTTTGCGGGCCGCGGCAAGATCGGCGGGAATCACCCGATCCCGGGACACCCAGGCCGGGCGGCCGACGACGACCGCCACACCGTCCACGGAACCCGCCACGCCGTGGCCGGCGAACGCTCGGAAGTCCTGCACCGCGGCGACCTCACGTTCCCCGATGGCGGTGACGATCGCATGGGCCACGGGGTGTTCGGATGCCGACTCGACCGCCGCCGCATGCCCGAGAACCTCGTCCTGGCTCCAGCCGTCGGCCGCGACGACGGTGATGACCTGCGGCTGTCCGGTGGTCAGGGTGCCCGTCTTGTCGAATACGACGGTGTCGACTGCGCGAATCGCCTCCAGGGCGCGGTGTCCCTTGAGGAAGATCCCGAGCTGAGCGCCTCGGCCGGAGGCCACCATCATCGCGGTCGGGGTCGCCAGTCCCAGTGCGCACGGGCACGCGATCACCAGGACGGCCAAGGCGGCCGATACCGCTCGGTTGACATCGCCATCGACCAACAGCCAACCGATCGCGGTGACTGCCGCGATCACCAGCACACACGGCACGAACACCGCGGCGATGCGGTCGGCCAGTCGCTGCGCGTCAGCCTTCTGCGCCTGCGCCTGCTCGACCAGGCGGACCATCCCGGCGAACCGGGTGTCGGGTCCCACCGCGGCAGCCTCGACGATCAGGCGGCCATCGAGCACCACGGTGCCGCCCACGACGCTCGAACCTTCGCGTGTCTGTAGCGGTTTCGACTCTCCGGTCATCGCGCTGACATCGACCGCGGCCGCCCCGCTCACCACAAGACCGTCGGCGGCGATGGCCTCACCGGGGCGAACGACGAAACGCTGGCCCTCCTTGAGCTCGTCGGCGGGCAGCACGAGTTCACTGCCATCCGCAAGCAGCACGGTCACCGACTTGGCGCCGAGCGCTGCGAGCGCCCTCAGCGCTCCCCCGGCGCGCGAGCGAGCCCGGGCCTCGAAGTAGCGGCCGGCAAGCACGAAAACCGTGACACCCGCGGCGACTTCGAGGTAAATCGCGTCGCTTCCGAGCAGTGCCTGCCAGATGCCCGCAGCGTGATAGGTCTGGTGGTCGAAGAAGATCGTGTACATGGACCACACGGTGGCGGCCGTGACGCCGATGGAGATCAACGTCTCCATGGTGGAGGTTCCGTGCCGGGCGTTGCGAAGCGCGCTGCGGTGGAACGGCCATGCCGCCCACGTCACGATCGGCGCCGCCAACGCGGTGAGCACCCACTGCCACCCGGCGAATCTGGTGTCGGGCACCACCGCAAACATCACCGACAGATCGGCGAGGGGGATGAACAGCACGGCGGCGATCGCCAGCCGGCGGAGCAGGCTGCGGGCATGGTCGGCATCGGGGTCGACGTCGGTCGTGGAGCGCTCGGTCCGGGGGGCCGCTTGATAGCCGGCCCGCTCGATGACGGCACACAGCTGCTCGACTCCGACGTCCGCGGTGGCTTCGACGCTGGCGACGCGTGTGGCGAAGTTCACTGACGCCCGCACCCCGTCGACCTTGTTGAGTTTGTTCTCCACGCGGGCAGCGCAGGCCCCGCACGACATTCCGGTGACGTCGAGCGCAATGCGCTGAGTCGCCTCTTTGTCGGGGACAGTTGCTGTTGTCACCACTACTCCCAATTGCTCACTCACCACGTCGGTGGCCTACGTCAGCGACATACGTCACCAGATATCTAGTCGGTCCGGGCCGATGCCGAGTTCCCGGGCGTCATCGAATAATGTCGATGGCTGTGACTACCGAACGCAGCGAGGATCACGTTACGCGGTTGGCCTTCGCCGCCGGCCGCGGTGATTCGGCGGCGCTCGAGCAATTCATCCGGGCCACTCAGACCGATGTCTGGCGAACCGTCGCCTACCTGGGCGATTCCGGGTCGGCCGACGACCTGACGCAAGAGACATTCATGCGCGCCATCACGGCGCTGCCCCGGTTCAGTGGCCGGTCATCGGCCCGTACCTGGCTGCTGTCGATAGCTCGGCGCGTCGTGGTCGACCAGATTCGCCACAAGCAGAGCCGGCCGCGCACCCAGCACGGAGTCGACGTCGAGCAGGTCCTCGACAGCTACCGCCCGGTCGGTGGCTTCGAGAAGATGGTGGAGATTCGTCTCCTTTTGGACGGACTGGACCCCGACCGTCGACACGCGCTGTTGCTGACCCAGGTCCTCGGCCTGTCCTATGCCGAAGCGGCCGAGGTCTGTGGCTGCCCTGTCGGCACCATTCGTTCACGCGTGGCACGAGCCCGCGAAGATCTGATTGCAGCATCCGAACGGGACGATCTGACCGGCTAGGGCCGCTGCTCCTGTCTGCGATGTTGCCGCCACCCGATCATGGCGTCGACGACCACGAACGCGACCAGGCTTGCCCCCAGCAACGGGATGAACCAGCCGACGGCGGCCGCCACGAGAACCACGGCCACTGCCGCGCCGGGCGGCAGTCCGGTCAGGACACCACGACGTGGCGCACTACCCACCGGGCGGCCCCCGGCAATGGGGCGGCGATGCCACCACAGCAGGTAGCCGCGAACAATCACGGTGACCAACGCGA
The DNA here is from genome assembly GCF_055419385.1 of Mycobacterium sp. IDUB_24. Classification (NCBI taxonomy): domain Bacteria; kingdom Bacillati; phylum Actinomycetota; class Actinomycetes; order Mycobacteriales; family Mycobacteriaceae; genus Mycobacterium; species Mycobacterium sp. IDUB_24. The sequence goes on along the minus strand of NZ_JBVAXO010000009.1, from coordinate 281,439 downwards.
CCGCAAGGCCCAGCAGCAGGAGCTGGTTGGCCACCCCGAACAAAAGTCCCATGTGCAGCTGGATGCCCCACGCGGAAAGCTTTGCCGCCAACGGCCAGTCGGCGAACCACGAAGTGTCGGTGATTCGCCCGGTTGCGCCGTCGACAGCCACCGCGTTGTTGGACATCACCCACGGCTGTCGCGTCTGCGCCACGGTGAATGCGGTATCGGCGCGGGCGGGAATGCCGACCTCGACCTTGCCGCCGACACCGGCATCGCGGGCAGCCTCCAGCACCCGGTCGAGGTCACCCACCATGGGTGCGGTGTCCTGGGGAGCCGCAGCCGCAGCGGGGGCACTCTGATGCCCTTCATGACCGGACATTTCTGCAGGCGGGCCGTGAATGGCTGTCGACACGGACGGTGTCGTCCATGACAGTGCGGCGCGCACAGCGGTGACGTTGTCACCGGCGAACCGGGACCACGTCAGGCCCGTCGCCGACAGGAACAGCAGCCCGACGGCGATCCAGATCCCCACCGCCCCATGCCAGTTCAGTATCCGCACCCGGCCCCGGGCAGAGCGGTCGAGCGTCAGCAGTCTGGGCTTCGAGTCATCCTGCCGCGGCCTTCGCCGGTATCGGCCCCACCACAGGAACACCCCGGCGAGCGCGATCAACCACAGCCACGACGCCGCGAGTTCGCTGTACAACCGACCCGGTTCGCCCAGGTGCAGGCTTCGGTGCAACTGATCGATCCAGGTCCGCAGCGGCAGCGCACCGCTGCTTCCGTAGACCGTCAGTTCCCCGCGCGAGGCCGCTGTCACCGGGTCGATGAAGACGGCATGACGCTCGGACTCAGCCAATGACGGATCATCGAACATCACCCGGGTGGTCTCGCCGGGCCCGGTCGCTGGACGTACCGCGGTAACCGGAAGGTCGGGCCGTTCGGCCTGCGCGGCCCGAACCTGATCGGCGACCGGCAGCATGTCACCGATGCTGGCCGATTGAAGCTGATCGCGATAGGCGAACTGCTCGATGGTGGGTGCGATTGCGTACAGCCCACCGCTGATCGCGGCAATCAGCAGGAAGGGCCCGACGAAGATCCCCGCGTAGAAGTGCAGGCGCAGCAAGAACGCACGGTAGGGCGCGGTCCCCACCGGTGGCGGATTCGACGCCGCTGGCCCCGTTGGCGTCGGGGTTTCATCTGTGGTTGTCGACGGGTTCTCGCCCATGGCTCCTCAGCGGTCGAACGGTCCTCGATAAGAGTGGTCGTTCGGACCGCGTCCACAGTTCCCGATGGACATTCAGTAATTCAGCCCCCCATGTGTCCCACGGTCACCCAGCGGATGGCCCTCGACACCAGCGAGGAGGGTTCCTGGGGCGGCGCTTCAGACGGGGATGCCGCGTCGTCGTCGACGGCGGTGCGCTCTTCGGCGTGGTAACCGGCCTGTTCGACCGCGGCACACAGGTCAGCGATGCTGACGTCGTGACGGGCATCGATGGTCGCGATCTTGGTGGAGATGGCCACCGAGGCGCGCACTCCGTCGATCTTGTTAAGCGCGTTCTCGACCCGGCGCGAGCACGCTCCGCAGGACATTCCGGTCACATCGAGTCGGATCCGTCGGGTACCTGTTGCCTCGGTACGGTGTGCGGCTACGTCTGTCACTGCCATCCCTCACTGTCTAACGGCGTCTGGTTGATAAGTCGTTGGGCACGGGTGTTCAGTTCCCGAGAACATCCCTGGGCGAGCAGATTCTGCAACGACGGCGATCTCGCCACGATTTGGCCGACGGTGTCGATGTCCAATGGAAGTGTCGGATACTCGGCCAGGTATTCCGCGTAGGAACGTCCATCGAGCTTGCGGCCCAGGCCGATCCATGCGTCGATCACCGACCAACGCCGCGGATTGGCCCTCGCCCAGTCACTTTCATCCAGCCGGCGCTTCCACTCGTGACTGTCGATATCTTCGGAAGCAACCGCGCCGAGTAATTCCCGGTACGCCACGGTCTGCCCGCGCATCACATCGATCCCCGATCCCAGCTCGTCGGGTCCACCGAACTGCGACAACCTGCGAAGGATGCTCTCCGCCGCCGCGCGGCCGGTCGTCACATCCTCGGTCAACTCCACCGCCGGGTAGGCCTTCAGCGCATGGCAGGCATCGACTACGGACACCAGGATGTCGGCGGACCCGCGTACCTGTTCGGGGGTCCCCAGTACCCGGGGCAAGCGCACGATCGTGAAGTCGAGTTCTCGGCCCGCCCCGGCCACCGCCAATTCCGCGAGTGCCTTGGACGCTGCGTACGGGTACGGAGCCTGACGCGGGTCGACCACGTGAGGCGCGTCGACGTCCGCATTGACGACGTACGTCGACAGGTGGGCCAGCCGGGCACCCGAAGCAACGCACGCCCGCGCCATGGCCGCCACCAATTCCACATTGGCCGAACGAAGTTCACGGTACGGAACCACCACGTTGGTGTTCCCGATGCAGTTGACAACGGTCCGGGTGCCGGTCTCGCGGATGAGCGCCTCCAACTCGACCGGACCGAAACCGGGGACGAGGGGCTCGATCCGGATACCCGGCATGCCGCGCAGCTCCGTCCAGATCCGGGTATCAGGTGGGGCCGACCTCATCGCCAGCACCACGTCAGGACGCGGTACCCCCGACCGCGTCAGCTCCAGAATCGCCTCGGCGAATCCGGTGCCCAGCACTCCCGACGCACCCACCACCAGGATTGGCTCAGCTCCATGAGCTGAGGATTGCGGTGGGTTCGACACCGCACGGGCACGCCGCATCGACAGTGTGGTGACGTCACATTCGATCTCTGCCGCGGTGTCGGCGTCCATCCAGCTGTCTGTGGTCGACATGTCGTGCACCAGGTTTGCCGCGGTGTCGGCGCTGATCAGGTCCAAAATCGACACCTGCCGGCCGAGATATCTGCGCGTATCGGGCAGGATCCGGGCGAGATCCAGCGACCCGACGCCTCCCTGCAGGAGCGAACCGTGCGGCGTGATGGGCCGGTCGAGGCGGACGCTCCACAGAGTGGCGAGACCGGCCGCCGACTCTCCGGGTTCGTCGGCGTGGGTTCCTTGTCCGGATGCGGCAGATGCCGGCAGCCTTGCGGTGTCGATCTTCCCACCGGGCTTTCGCGGAACGGCGGCGACGCTGGTAACTGCGAACGACGGGACCCGCGCATCGACCAGGATGCGCCTGATCCGTGCTGCCGCCGCGGGGTCTTCGCCACCATCGCGGGTCCGCCGAGTCTCGAACCAGATGCCCAGACCGCCGTTGTGAAGCTCAACGGCGATGTCCACCACCGTCGGGTCGGCCACGATCCGTCGGGTGATCTCGGCGGTGTCCACCCGCTTGCCGGAGATCTTGACGAGCGCATCCTTACGGCCCGCGAAGATCGGGTATCCGTCGCCGTCGATCGTTACCCGGTCGGCGGTCGCAAAGACACGCTGCTGCCGCCCGCCGGGCGTGGTGACCAATCCGAAACCGGCACTGTCCACGCCGAGATAGCCGTCGGCCACCATCTGCCCCATCACCACGACTTCGCCGAAGGCGATCACCACCGTATTCGGAACGAGCGGTCGTCCCAGTCGAAGTCGCGCACCGTGCGCGAGCACCTCACCGCCCTCAACGATCGGCAGGTAGGTCACCACGACCGTGGTTTCTGTCGGACCATAGCTCGACACCAGTGAGATGTTCTCGGCGCCGGCGGTCTTGATCCACTTGTCGACGGCAGTCGCACGGACGGGCTCACCGCCGATCACGATCTGTCGCAGACCAGATTCGCGAACAACCGACATCGCGTCGACGTCGTCGCACCATAGCTGCCACACCGCGGTGGGCAGATCGACGATGGTGGCCCCGGCCGCCACCAGATCGGTGCAGAGTGCCTGCAGATCACCGGCTTTCAGAGCAGCGGAACGCACGATTGCCGCGCCGCTGAAAGCTGCACCGAAGATTTCTTCGACGCTGATATCGGATGTCAGCGGCGCGCATTCAAGGATGGTGTCATCCGGCCCCCAGCCGTACGAGCGGGTCACTCCAGCGCAGAACACCGCCAGCGAACCATGGCTGACCTGCACGAGTTTGGGTTCCCCGGTCGATCCGGACGTGGGCATGAAGTATGCAGTCCTGGCCGCGAGGTGCGGGTCAGTTGTCGCCTCGTCGATACGCGCCTCGACCCGCCGCCGATGACCGTCGTCGAGAAGTTGCCGGACGGGAGCCGAGTAGACATCGACGATGTGCGTTGAGATGCCGTTGCCGTACTCGTCGATCCGACGAGCCCGCACTCCCAGCTGATCCTTGCTGTCGCAGACGCTGTAGCCGCAGCCCGCCAAGTGGCACGCGATCAAGAGATCGATCGTCTTGTCGGTGCCATCATCGGTGAGAACCACCACATCTCCTGGTGTCACATCGTTTTCGAGCAGCCAGGTGATCCAGGAGTCGACATGGAGACGCTGTCGACGACACTCGCCGACGGCCCCGGCGCGGCCGAGGAACCACGCGAGAGGCACCGGATGCTCCGGCTTTGGCGCTTCCGATATCGGACGCGGCGTCCCGTCACTCGCGATCGGCCGCCATGCCCCGACCGTCATCGCGATCGGGGAATCCCACATCGCTGTCATCGATTTCAGCGCAGCCGCGACCCGCAACGCCACGTTCGGAGCATTCAGGCGCGGCAGATCGGGCCGAGTCCAGATGTTGAGGGTGAGCGTGCGTCGTTGCTCATCGAGCACCGCAGCAACGGTGACGCCCTCGATCGGGCCGATATCCGACGTCACGGGTGCGTCACACAAGAACGGCGCCAGCTCAGAAGCACAGGGCTCACGGAGAAAATTGAGCGCCAACGTCCCTACGGAGGTTGTCCGATTGATCGCCAGATACATTCGACGGTAGTGCTCTTCGCGCAGCCAGCGGCGCCGACCGGCCTTGACGTAGCCCCGGTCCACCGCGCGCACCACGTCCGCCACCGATGCATACGGCAGGAACCGGACCGGCTGCGCCACCGAGTTGACCAGGCACGTCGCGACATCGAGATCGGGGTCGCCGAACCGGTTGTCCACCGCGTGCACCAGAAGGCACTCGGTGGTGCGACGAATACTCGCGTCCACTGCCGTTGCCGCCGCCGCGACGAGCACGTTCAGCGGAATGTTCTCGCGGTCGGACAGTTCAAGGATCCGGTCGTAATCTTCGCCGAGGATCACCGAGGTTTCGATGAGGGTCCCCCTGGTCGCGAACACCGGGGCCTCGCCATCCGCATGTCCGTGGCCACCCTCCGCTGCGGCCGCGGTGAGCTCCTGTTGCACAGCGATGGTGAGCCGCTCAAGTGATTCGTCGATACGGCTCGACTCCCGACGATGCGCGGTGGCGACACCGGTCAGGCCATCACGGACACCGGCGGTATCAGCCGGGCCGCCGTGCGCGAGCGCGCGCCCGAGGTGGGCCTCGATGATGCCGATCGCTCCCCCATCGAGCAGGAGGTGATGCGCTTGGGCATCGAGGCCACACACCAGGCCGTTGCCGTCGAGATGCACGGTGTAGCGCGCCAACGGCTTTGCGACGATGCCCGATCGCCACTCCTGGGTCAGCGCTGTGCTGTGGTCATCGTCCGACACGTACACGATGTCATCCACATCCAACTGGGGCACGAGGACGGGATATCCGCCGTCATCGGGGGGCGGCACCAGAACACACAGCTGAACGGGGTTGGCGAGGACGGTCTTCCGCAGAGCGGCCAGGAATTCGGCTTGCACCATCGGCCGCAACCGGTAGCGCCTACCGATCAGGTACAGGTGGGGATCATCGTCCCGCAACACTCCGTTGTAGATGTTCTGTTGTGACCGGCTCAGCGGAATACGCAGTGCCTGAGGACCTTCAGACAGGTTCACCCAGCTTCTCCAACTCCTGGACCCAGCCGGTGATCGACAGGTTCTCCGCCAGTCGCCGCGGTAGGTCTGACTCCCGATCGATGCCGAGCCGCTTCATCAACAGAACGAACCGGACCGAGTCCAGCCCGAGATCTCGCAGGTCTGTCGCATCGCCGTCGACGAAATCCGATTCATCGACGTAGAGCACCTCCGAGAGGGCCGCGAGCAGTCTGCCCCTCAGACACTCATCCACCGGTCGTCACGCCCAGTGATGCCCGCATGACCTTGCCCGACCTGGTTCGCGGAATCTCCTGCACGAACCTGATCGTCGAGGGCCTGGCGATCGGTTCCGACTCCTGCCGGAACCGTGCCGCAATAGCGTGTTTGAGCTTCCTTGCCGCTGACTCATCCCGCATCGTCGACGTGACCACCGCCAGACCTACCAGCGCACCGAACTCGTCGTCGGGGATTTCGTAGCAGGCTGCCTCGTCGACGCCGGCGACACTCTCCGCGATCCGATCAACCTCATCGGGCACGATGTTCACCCCACCCGAGATGATCATCTCTGACGATCTTCCCCGGATATAGAAGAAGCCGTCGTCGTGGCGGTCGAGAAGATCCCCGGTGTTCACCCACCCGTCAACCAGAGCTTCCGCGGTACGGTCGGGATTGCCCCAATACCCCAACATGTTCGCCGGGGACTTGATCCACAGCGTGCCCGAGGAAGCCGAACCACGGCCGGACCGAGGCGGCGGGCCGCTGCCGTCATCATCCAGGTGAACTTCCACGCCGGGATACGGCCGTCCCACCGCACCCGCCGCAATTCTGGCGATCGACCCGTCATCGGTGGGGAGGCACAGTGCGGTGCACCCTGTTTCGCTGAGGCCGTAGACCTGCGCGGTATGAACCCCCGCCCCTTCGACAAAGCTGACGTCGGAGGCGACCGCGCGAGATCCGCCATAACCCACCATGCGTAGCGACGGCGGGACCGGAGTTCCGGTGGACCGCAGTTCGGACACCAGCCGGGTCAGTAGCGTGGGAACCAGACATGTTGTCGCTACCTCATTCACGGTGAGGATCTCGGCGATGGACGACGTGTTCTCGCCACCGGTGATGCACGACCCGCCCTGCATCAGACAATTGAGGATCCACCACAGCCCACCGATGTGCGTCGCGGGCAGCGGCGAGTACGTGGTCTCGCCGACGATCCAGTCGATCCAGTTCAGCTGCTCGCGCCGCAGAATGTCGGCAACGGAGTAGAAGGTCCGATTCGGGAGCAGGACGGCTTTCGGCATACCGGTCGTACCACTGGTGAAGATCATTGCCAGCGGGTGTTCTGCTCCTCCAACAGGAGTGCTGGGTAATGGTCCTGAGACCGGACGGTCGGCGCGGACAGCTGCTCCGGCCGTGATGGCGACGTTGATGGCAGGGATCGACCGGAGAGTCCCGAGGTCGGCGGTGCGCAGCCGGCAGCGCGCCGCGATCAGCATCGCACTGGGCGTCGTGATCTCACCGAACCGGTCAATGGTTGCGGCGGGCAGGGTGCCGTCCACCATGACCGCGACGGCGCCCACTGCCGCACAGGCCAGCACCGCCAGGTACGTCTCGGGCCCGTTGTCCGAGATGACGAATACACGACTTCCCGGAGCGACCGATCGGGAGACGAGATCGGCTGCGAGCCTGTCCACTTCGACCATGAGGTCTCGGTAGCGAATGGAACTGGTTCCGTCGCAGCGGCGTAGGGCGATCGTCTCGGGATGTTGCCGTGCCCGCTCGACGATACGTTCCAGCACCGTGGATGGTGGGGGTGTCATAGCCATACCGCTCTTGTACGGGAATCAGGGGATGTTGAGGGCTGCCAGTTCGACTTCGCCGGATGCGGCGCCGCCGTCCTCATCCCAGAATTCGACCGTGCACGGAATCTTGAGATAGCGAATCGTTCGGTCGACAACCTCGAAGTCCTTGCACAGCAACCGCGCCGAGAATCTCTGCGACTTGATCGGACGCTTGAACCGCGATTTGGTCGTCTTGATCAACATGCTGGGGAGTTGGTAGTTGAAGTAGTCCTCGATCGACCAACCCCGGAATTCGGGTATCACCTCGTTGAGGATGGCCGGTGCGAACGCACTGTAGGCGAGTTGGTTGAAGCACAGCACCCACTCGGCGGCGTTGAAGTGGCCGGTATCCCGAATGTATGCGGGCTCTTTGATGCTGAAGTTCCCGACGGCGGATACCGAGCTCTCGGTAGCCTCGTATTCCGCGTCGAGAAGATAGCGGCACCCCTTGTAGGAGTACGGCTCCAGCACCTTCACCAGCAGATCTTCGGGGATCGGCGTCATGCGGGCGATGTCGTACCCACTCGTGACCACAGACAGTGTTTCGGCGGTGCTCATGCTCATACCCCATATCCCGGTGTTGTGAGGCCGTCCAGCATGGTCAGCCGATGTGTCGTCACAGTGCCTGGTGTCGTGCCGTGTTTTGCCCGGTGCATCAGAACCCGGTTGTCCCACAACACGACATCGCCGACCTCGTAGTGCTGGGCATGGATGAACGGCGAGGTGAAATCCGGATCGAGTTGTCCGGTGGCAGTCATGAGTTCCTGCAGCACGGTGGGATCCAAGACACGCCCGTTCCCGTCCTCGATCTTCGTGGTGCCCGACGCGCAGATGTAGAGAATCTCCTGCCCGGTCTGCGGGTGTCTGATCACCGTCGGCCAGGCGATCGGAGGCGTGGTGCCGGAGATCTCGTCCCACACCTCGCCGATCGGCTTGTACACATCGTGCGGGCGAATCTTGATGTGGCGCCGCGGATCATGAGTCGCGAACGTGCCACGCACCGGGTCGCGCACAGCGTCGGGAAGGGACTCCCACACCTTGTTGAGGTCGATGAAGTAAGTCCCGCGGTCACTCCCGGGCACCGCAAGTGGCACCACCATCGAGAAAGCGAATGGCTCGGGCATGAACATGTAGTCGATGTGCCAGAACGCACCGGTCCTGGGTACTCCGTGCCCCTCCTCCGTCGAGGAGACGAAGATCTCTGGGTGGTCTTTGTGGTGATAGATCGGCTCGTAATACGTGACGACATCACCGACGATGCGGCCCAGTCGAAGGAATTCCTCAGGAGTCGGATGGACATCCTTCAGAATCACCAGCTTGTTCTGGTAGACGATCTCGCGGATCTCGTCCCTGGTGACGTCACCGAGGTTCTTGGGGTCGATTCCCGTGACTTGCGCCCCGAGCCCCTCCCCCAACACATTCAGCGTCAACTCTTCTCCCTCGTTCGGCACTGCACAGCGCCGGTGGTGCGACTATCGGATTGGTCGAATCAAACCGGTTGAAAGTTCCCGCTATTCGCGGGTCTCCGGCGAACTGCCCGCCCAGGTGGCGGGCAGCATGGGAACGGATTCCCCGGCGCCGTCGGACGCGCACTGGACCATCCCCGCCGCGGGCGCACTCGTGGCGACCGCAGCGACCCCGGAGAACCCGAGACTGGTTGTCCCCTGCTCACTGGATGCCGGTGACGCGGGCCGGCCGCTCTCGGTGCGCTCCACCGGGTCGGGGTCGTCCAGAAATTCGTAGCGGTAGCTCCTGGCGCGGTCTCGGTTGCGCCCAGCCTGCTTTCGACGGCTACGCGCGACGACCGCTGCCCTGGCCGCCGCGACGGCGGTGACGGTATCTGCCATTCCATCAGGGGATTTCGCGCCCGCCCCGGGCCCTGCGGCCACCGCCGGCGGATCCAAACCCGGTACGGCGTAGCCGACGACGGATGGGCCTGGCGGCCCGCCCGCGGCGCCCGGACTGCTCGGGGTGGACACACCTGACCCCGTACCGGTCTGCGGAACTGCTGTCGAGGCAGTGGACAGGGGCGGTGGCACGCCGATATCGGCTGACCCGCCGGCGCGATGACCCACGTGGACCTCGGCGGGTCCTGGTATCAGCCCAGATGCCGGAACCTGGTTCTGCAGCAGCGCCAGTGCGCTGAGCGCGCTGAGAGCACTGAGCGCCGGCGCGAAGAACGGTAGGAGAAGTAGCGAATACGAGGCGTAGTACGGGTACCAGAGCATGTCGTAGAGCACCAGCGCGATTGCGGCGAGTATGGCGGTCTCGGCCGGGTTGAATCCCAGTTGCCCGAAAAACTGTTGGAACGTCTCGAGGAGCTGCTGGGGATTTCCGGCTCCCGAAATGAGCTCCGAAATCAGTTTCCAGATGTCGCTCAGTTGCAGGTTGCCCGAGGTTGTGCCGGAGGCATCCTGCTGCTCGCTTCGCCCTTCACCGCCCGGCGCCAGGATCGACGGAGCCGGCCGGGTCGGCGGAACCACCGAGTACGCGCTCGCCGCCACCGCTTCGTAGATCATCATCACTTCGGCGGCCTGTAGCCACATTCGCACGTAATCGGCTTCGTTGAGTGCGATGGGGATGGTGTTGATTCCGAAGAAGTTGGTGGCCAACAGCACGCCTTGGGTGACGTGGTTGGCAGCGAGCTCAGCCAGGGTAGGCATGGTCGCCAGGGCGCTGCTGTACGCGGCCGCGACGGTCTCATGCTGCGCGGCGGTGACCGCACTGTCGGCCGAGGCCTGCTCGAGCCACGTCAGGTAAGGGCCGTGGGCTGCCACATACCTTGCGGCGCTCGGACCTTCCCAACTCCCGGCCTGAACTTCGGCCAGGATCTGCGTGAGTTCGGCAGCCGCTGCACTGTACTGCGCGCTCAAGCCCTGCCACTCGGCAGCTGCCGCGATCAGTGATCCGGGACCCGGTCCGGCAGTCAACAACGCCGAATGCACCTCCGGAGGCACCGCAAACCAGAGCGGTGCGGTCACGTCATCACCTCCTCGCATGAGCGTTGATTGCGGCCACACAGGCCGGTACGCGTTGCCTCGTAATTCAGCTAGTCGGGCAGGAGTGCCGGAAAGTTCCCGAGATGTCGGCAATGACCGGTCAACCGGGGCAATGACTCTCGACGGCATGGCACGTGTGCCGCTGCTTGTGCGTTGCCGGGTACGGTCGGCGCATGCCAGTCATCGACGCTCGTCACCTGACCGCGATCTCAGAGACCGCGCTACTGACACTGCACCAGCGAGCTACCGAGGCGGCCCGGCGCGGCGGCATCATCGACGACCCGATGGCGATCACGTTGCGCGATGGCCTCGGGTACGACTATCAGCATTTCGGCCGCACCCATCAAGCCACCGCCCTGCGGTCCCTGGCATTCGACAACGCTACTCGCCGATATCTCCAGACGCACCCGCGTGCCACCGTGGTCGCGCTCGCCGAGGGGCTGCAAACCAGTTTCTGGCGTCTCGACAATGGCGAGATGAACTGGCTTTCAGTGGATCTGGATCCGATTGTGCGTCTGCGTCAAGAATTGCTGCCGGCACCCGACAGACTCCGCCACCTGGCGCAGTCCGCCCTCGACTACTCCTGGATGGATCAGGTGGACACCGCCAACGGCGTGCTCATCACTGCCGAGGGCCTGTTCCAGTACCTCGACCACGATGCGGTGTTCGATCTCATTGCCATCTGCGCCAACAGATTTCCGGGCGGACAGCTGATCTTCGACAGCGTTCCCCGCTTTCTGAGCTGGTACTCGCAAAGACGCGGCATCAGACTCAGCAAGCAGTACACCGCTCCGCCGATGCCGTTCTCATTCACCGCCGACCGGTACGGCGAGCTCCGTTCTCTACCAGGAGTTCTCGCGGTACACGAGCTTGCGATGCCAGGAGGGCGGGGCAAGGTCTTGTCGCGCGCCGCGGCACTCGTCTACCGATCGCGCTCACTCGAACGTTTCCGCGCACCAACCAACGTCATCGAGTTCGGCTGATACCCGGAAGAGTAGGCGGCACCGAACGTGGGTCTTGCGCACGGGATCGAACCCATCGCGCGCATGAGACCCACGCTCGGCGATCTGAACGCCGCTATCCCGCGCGAACTTCCGCTGCAGCACTGACCACGTGCCTGAGCGCCGCAGTAACCTCATCAGTGGTGCGGGTCTTCAAGCCACAGTCGGGGTTGACCCAGAGTCGTTCGGCAGGAACCGCTTTGAGTGCTTCACGCAGAGATATGGCAATCTCCTCCACGCCTGGCACCCGGGGTGAGTGGATGTCGTAGACACCCGGACCGACGCTGTTCGAGAACCCGGCCGCATTGAGGTCGGCGAGCACCTCCATGTGAGACCGGGCCGCCTCGATGGAGGTCACGTCGGCATCCAGGTCGGCGATCGCCCCGATCACCTCACCGAACTCCGAGTAGCAGAGGTGGGTGTGGATCTGCGTGGAGTCGGTGACGCCGGAGGTGGACAGCCGGAACGCATCGACGGCCCAGCGTAGGTACGCCGCCTTGTCCTTGGTGCGCAGCGGGAGCAGTTCGCGCAACGCGGGCTCGTCGACCTGGATGATGGCGATGCCCGCCGACTGCAGGTCCACGGTCTCGTCTCGGATGGCCAGGGACACCTGAAAAGCGGTGTCGGACAATGGTTGATCATCCCGGACGAAGGACCAAGCCAAGATGGTGACCGGACCGGTGAGCATTCCCTTGACCGGCTTGTCGGTCAACGACTGGGCATAGGTGATCCACTCAACGGTCATGGGCTCGGGTCGTGCCACATCCCCGTAGAGGATCGGCGGGCGCACGCAGCGACTGCCGTAGGACTGCACCCAGCCATTCTGCGTGGCGAAGAACCCGTCGAGTTGTTCGGCGAAGTACTGCACCATGTCGTTGCGCTCGGGCTCACCGTGGACCAGCACGTCGAGGCCCAGTTGCTCCTGCAATCCGATGACATCGGCGATCTCCGACTTCATCCGGCGTTCGTATTCGGCGGCATCGATCTTGCCGGATCGAAAGTCCGCACGGGCGATACGAATGGCCGAGGTCTGTGGGTAGGACCCGATCGTGGTGGTCGGCAGGGACGGCAGCTTCAGGCGGTCCTGCTGTACAGCACGACGCTGGTCGGCCGGTCCGCGTGTGGAGCCCGAGGCGACGATCGCCGAGATCCGCGCCCGGACTTCTCCGTTGTCGAGTCGTGGATCGGACTTGCGTGAAGCGATGGCCGCGTCGGAGGCGGCAACTTCGGCCGCGATCGCGTCCTGCCCCTCACCGAGACCGCGCGCCAGGGCCACGACCTCGTCGACCTTCTCGGACCCGAAAGCCAGCCAACTGCGCAGCGCCCCATCGATATCCGACTCCGCGTCAAGCGTATAAGGCACATGCAGCGTCGAGCACGCCGTGGAAACTGCGATCGCCGCGGCTGATTCCCGCAGCGTGGCCAGGGTTCCCAGCGTCCCCGCCAAGTCGGTGCGCCAGATGTTGCGGCCGTCGACCACACCGGCCACGAGGAGCTTGTCCTTCAGCTCTGGAACCGCTGCCAAGCTCTCGGCAGTGCCGGCCACCAGATCGATACCGATGGCCTCGACCGGAGTCCCGGCCAGGGCAGGCAGCGCGTCCGTCAGCTCGCCGAAGTAGGTCGCGACGAACACCGAAGGCCGCTTGTTCAGCGCACCGAGTCGCGAGTAAGTCTGCTCGGCAAGCTCGGCAGCGTTGTCCAGGATGTCGGTCACCAACACGGGCTCGTCGAATTGGACCCACTCCACTCCGTGGTCGGCCAGCAGTCCCAGCAATTCGGCATAGACATCGACGAGTTCGTCCAACCGTTCGATCGGCGCGTCAGCCCCCTCGACCGCCTTGGCCAGCGCCAGGAAGGTGATCGGGCCGACGATCGCCGGTCGAGCCGGGACACCCTGGGCTGCAGCTTCTTCCAGCTCGCCGAGCACTTTCGCCGGGTTGAGCGCGAAGTTGGCGTCCGGTCCGATCTCCGGCACCAGGTAGTGGTAGTTGGTGTCGAACCACTTGGTCATTTCCAGTGGCGCGATGTCGTCGTTTCCACGCGCGGCAGCGAAATAGCGCTCGAGATCATCGGCGATGCCGTGGACCCGGGACGGCAGTGCACCGACCAGCACTGCGGTGTCGAGCACGTGGTCGTAGTACGAGAAGGTGTTGACCGGGACCGAGTCCAGCCCGGCCGCGACCAGCGATGCCCACGTGTCGCGGCGCAGCGTGGCAGCGACGGACTCGAGTTCATCGCGATCGATCCGTCCGGCCCAGTATTTCTCGACGGCGCGCTTGAGTTCCCGGTTGGGACCGATGCGGGGCGACCCCAGAATCGTGGCGACGAAAGGTGTTGCGGTTGTGCTCATGACGACGTCCTTCAGCGTGCGGGGGATGGCCACCGCCAAGAGACGTCGAACCGAACGCAGCCACCCGACACGAGTGACCCGCCTTCGGCCACTGCCTATTCCGCGAGGCGATGAACCACCGGGCGCGGCGCGCCCGGTACGGCTGGCAGGTCTTCGGACTCACAGGCACGCACGGAGACCGTGCACCTACTGGCCGTCGCTTCCCAGCTGCAGATCCCTGCGTGCCAGTGCTGATGACGGCGGTCGTTCCTGCATACCGCTGCGGGACAGTCCCGGATTCTCACCGGGTTCCCTCTCACGTCGCATCTGAACCAGCCTGCGGCGCTCGATGTCGGCACCGCAAACACCCCGGCACCGACAAACCAGCTGCGAGCCTGAGACTACCCGCAGCACGCCGGCGGGCACCGGTCAGCGCGGCATCGCGGCCTTGATCTTGTCCACCACATCAGCGGCCTGGGTCACGGATGAACCGTCCGGCTTGCACGCCTGGATGTCCATGGCGAGATTGGCGGCAACGGCCAACGCACGCTGGCAGTCGCGCGTCTGATCCCCGTCGACGCGGGTGAACGGCAGCGTGAGCTCGGACTCGGTCTTCGTGAGATCGCCGCTCGTCCACTTGGGCAGCCGTTCCCCGTTGAGAGTGATGTTCACGTGGTGGTTGGTGCACTTGGACCAGCGGTCGGCCGACTGATTGAGGAAGTCGGTGGCGTCCTGCGCGGACGGGAAGATCACCACCGACTGCACCAGCAGGTTGTCCCAGTTGTCGTTGTCCGGAGCCCTGAGCAAGACCTGACGCATCGCGGCCCAGTGATCCCCGTAGATGGCGGCCTCGTCGACCTGCCACGCCCCCAGGCAATTCAGATTGGGCAGCAGGTTGCGGTGGTCGTTCATCTGGGTGACCGCGGGATGCGCCGTCATCCCATCGGTCCCCATCAGGGTGTTGACCTCTTCAGTGCTGAGCAGCAGTCCCTCTAGTGCCGACTTGGGTACGTCGCTCGGCGGCCCCTGGGCCTCGTCACCGTTTCCGGTACAGCTGGTTGCCACGAGCACGAGCGCAACCAACGAGATCACAAGCCGGATCACGGGCATTCCTTTACTGAAGGCACGGCGCACCGCGCATTCCAACACGATTGAGTTTCCGTCAGGCGTGCGTGCCTGCGGCGGCGCAGGCCATCTGAGCGTTGTTGGCGTCGGTGTTCAGCTGGGTGGCCGTGTCGTTGAGCGATTGACCGCCGGTCCGCAGGCCCATCTTCAGCAGCAGCTTCGTGGCACCGAAAGACCACGACCGCATCGGGTTGGCAATGTCGGGCGAGAGCCCCGGCGTGCCCGCGGCATTCATCGCCGACGAGGCAGCTTCACGCAGCGCCGTCCGGCCGCTCGTGTTCGTGGTGCTGATGGTCGGATCCCCATAGTCGGGGCGCTCCACACCTTCGATGGAATCCGCGAAATCGCCGTAGAAGGTCGAGGCCGAATCGAGAGCGTCGGCAAACGTCGAGCACGCCGTAACCGCAGGCACGCCGGGGTCATCCGTGCTCGCAACCGGTACCGGGACCGGACCCGCCACCGGCGCCCCAGCCGTCACCGGAGGTAGCTCGGGCGTCCCAGGCGCCGCCGGCCCCGGCGTGCCGGCCTCGTCACCAGGTTCGGCAAGTGCCATGGGCATGGCACCGAGCCCAATGCTGAAGGCAACTAGCAGCGATGCAATCCCTCGTTCGTACACCTGAGACGACCTCAACGATTCCTCCGTCAGTCGGATAGCAGTTCGGCGCCGGGCGCCACAGTTGACGTCTGCGTCTCATCGACGCATCTGCCGTCCCCCCGGATCACCACACGGTCGGGGGTTCACATGTCCAAAAGGTGAACACCCGGCCAACCCGTTCCCCCTGGCGGTCGTCCATTGTGCGTCGGCCGCCGTCGCCGATGCCTCATATATGTAATGCGCTGCGGCGCAGGGCGTTTCCCAGCAACCTCACAGGTTCGAGAACTTCAGCTGGACGGAAACGCGGCGGCAGTTGTTGGGGCGTTGTTCACCGAATCGAAACGCAACCGGTTAATGATTCGTCGCGACAGATTCCTTGGGCCCATTGGCTTCTGACGACCACGGCGCGTCGCAGAAGGACTGGGTCCAGAACCACGAGAGGCGCAAGTTCACGCATGTTGAGTCGTTTTGCCCCCCTGGCTGCAGTCTGCATGTTGGCCCCTGTAGCGATTGCGCCCCTTGCATCAGCGGATCCCCCGCCCCCGCCGGACCCCGCGGTTGCCGCCGCGCCTGCCCCACCCCCACCGGACACCGGCGCGGTGCCGTCCTCGCCTCCCGGCGTCCTGGACACCCCGGACGGCTGGCACGTGTCCGTGGTCGGCTCTAACGAGACCCTGCTGCCGGTCGCACCGCTGACCACTGCGATCTCGTCACGCGAGTATCTCGTCGGTGGCACCTTCAACGGCAAGGTCTCCGGCGGTGGCAAGACGAAACTGACCGGCGGCACGCTTGAGGCCGGGGCTCAGATCGGTTGCGGCATCATCAGCGACGAGGCGGAGATCAACCCCGGTCTCAGCTTCTCCCCGAGCCTCAAGATTCCGTTCACCGGGTCCGCGGGCGATGTCGGCGCCGGCACCGGTATCAGCTTGCAGGGCAAGGTGTACCTGAAGCCGGGAACGGTCACGATCGTCCCGATCGACAAGAAGTCGTTCAAGGGCACGGGTACCCGCGTGACCATCACGGGCGTTCGGATCAAGTTCGATCAGTGCGCGGGGCAGTCGTTCATTCGCACCTACGCGACCCTGACCAGCTCCACCGACAACACCGACGACGTCATCACGTACCTCGGCGTCACCAAGGCCGTCTGACCGCGGCCCGGCGACGACACCGACCATGTATCCCACTGATCACGACGTCGATCCCTCTGATTCGAAACCCATGAGAGGCACAAGTTCCCGCATGTTGAATCGTTTCGCCACCTTGGCTGCTGTCTGCCTGTTGGCCCCGGTAGCGTGGGCGCCGCTGGCGTCCGCCGACCCGCCACCACCGCCGCCGGACCCCGCGGCACCGGTGGATGCCGGCCCACCGCCGGACAACGGACTCGTCGCCTCCGCCGAGCCGGGCGTCGTCACCACCCCGGACGGCTGGAAACTCACGGTCTCGGCGAAAGACGAGAGCCAGCTGCCCGTGGCGCCGCTGACCACCGCCGCATCGTCTCGCGAATACCTTGTCGCGGCCACGTTCACCGGCACCGTCACCGGCGGCGGGTCGACGTCGCTGAACGGCGGCACACTCGACACCGGCTACCAGATCGGCTGCGGGATCGAACTCGGTCAGGTCCGCCTCATCGGTTCGATCGGCCTGAGTACATCGGGCTCGACGCTGGCCGGCATCATTCCGACCGGTGTCAGCATGCCGATGTCGGGCACCATCGAGATCCACGCCAAGCCCGGCACCGTCACCAACGTCTCGGTGAACAAGAAGTCGTTCAAGGCGGCACCGGTGCGCGTCACGGTGAAGGACGTCCACATCAAGATCGACGGCTGCGTGGGCCAGTCCTTCCTGCGCTCGTACGCGACGCTGACGAGCTCCACCACCGACACCGACGATGTGGTGGCTTACTACGGCGTCACCAAGGCAGTCTGACGGGCTGGACGTGAGAGCGAAACACGAAGGCATGAGCGAGAACCCGGACAGCACATTCGCGGTCAAGAACGCGATGGCCACCCTCGCCGCAGCCGGATTGTTCGTGGTCGGCGCGGCGGTTGCCTGCTCGGCAACCGCCGCCGCCGACCCGGCACCGCCGGAGGTTCCAGGTGCGCCCACGGTGGCCGCCCCCGCTCCTGAACCGGCACCGCCCGGACCGACGGTACCCATCATGGGGGCACCGCTCGGGCCGAGCGGCCTGTCGGTTCTGGGCCAGACCGGCAACGACACGGCACCCGGCAGACTCGGCGTCCCGAACGGGGTTGACATGAGTCCCGGCGCGCTGCTGGGCCAGTATGAAGCTCCGTCGGCGCCGGGAGGGCCGCCACCAACCCAGGCGCCCAACCTCCGGGCGTTCAACAACGGAAACTTCTTCCCGCAGAACGAGAAGCCGGCGGCGCCCGGACAGGGCACCATGGTGGGCGTCGCACCGGGTCAGGAGAATGCGGACATCTCCGGGCTCGACTGGATGCGACAGATGCACACGATGTACCGCAACGGGAACCTCCGTGGCGCAGCGCTTGGCCAGATGCCCAAAGAGCAACTGGGTGAACCACTTCCGGGCACCGCCCCGCTGCCCGGGACCAACATTCCGCAGGGGCTCGGCGAGAACCTCCCCGATCCGGCAGCTCCGCCGCCGGCACCGGGAACACCGCTCCCCCCGGCGGATCCGGTTCCGCCAGCGCCTGCTCCGTAAGACATTCGGGCAGCGTCCGGCTATGCCGGACGCTGCCCGTCTGCTTTCTGACCCACCCGGCACCCGGTCAGCCGAACTCGAGCCCGGTGCCGCCAGTTGGACGAATTTTCGTAACTTTCCGTTAACTTTGCATACATCGGGAATACACTGACTGGCGACGGTCGGGGCTACCGGTGAGAGCGACAGCATGAGATCCGACCGCCGGGAGGATCGAGATGCTCACTCATGCTCGATGTTCGAAAGCCGCCGGTATGGCCGTGCTCATCCCCGTCATTGGGATGGGGGGCATCCCGTTGGCCGCGGCCGACCCGACTCCCGGCAGTCAGCGGGCCGACGAGACCATCTCGGCCCTGAGTGCCGAGGGCTACACCGTCGCGATCAACTGGGTGGGCGGCACCAGCACATTGCCGCTGGACAGATGCCGGGTCAATGCGATCCACAATCCGAACCGGGGAGTACCGGCCTTGCCCAAGTCAGCGGTAACGGTCTACGTGGATGTGCAATGCCCAGACGAGAGCTCGAATTCGTGACCCTGCCGCCAGTCACGGTGGCCGGAACCGGATCCGGCTGAACCTCGCCTCGGGCCATCCGGTCGGCTCACTTCAGAATGCCCCGGCATTGGGCGCCGAGGTGGTGGCGTAGGGATTCGACATGGTCGTGGTCGCCGGTGTGGTGGTCTCCACCGGAGCTTCCTGCGGTGGCGTTGGCGCGCTTGATGTTCCGATGTCTTCGCTGGTGCTCACCGGCGTCCGTGGCGAAGTGCTCGTGCTGGTTGTGAACGACCGCGACGATGGCTTGAGGGGTGTCACCGGGGTGAGTCGATCAGGTTGAGGAGGCAGTACCGAGTGGTGCGACGTCATCAGGATCGCGAAAACCAACGCGCCGACGGCCACCACGCCGCCGATGCCCGCAACGACCATCGCCGCGGGGGTCTCGTGCCACGGCGTACTCGGCGGGTCCTCGATTGAACCGACCCGGTGGTCTCGATCAACGTCCGGCATGCGACCCCGAGGTCCGGGCGGCACCGTTGAACGGAAAACCAGACAGCGACAACGCGATCAGCCACACCACGCCCGCCAACACAGCCAGGTCCGCCACGTTGAACACCGGCATCGGGCCGACTGCCAAGAAGTCGATCACCTGACCGCGCAATGGTCCTGGGGCTCGGAAGAAGCGATCGATGAGGTTGCCCGCGGCACCGCCGAGGATCGTTCCGAGGCCCAGCGCCCACCACGGTGAGCGGACATTCACGCCGATCCAGGCAATGACCGCGGCGACCGCAAGGACCACGATGGTCAACATCACGGTACGGTCGGCAGCCATCGACAACGCGGCACCAGAATTGCGGGTGAGCTCGACCGTCAACCAGTCGCCGGTAAACGGCACCGCGCGACCGGGTTCGAGCAGGCCCACAGCCAGCGTCTTGGTCCCCACGTCGACCGCAAAGATCGATCCGGCCGCCAGCAACAGCAATCGGTGCCGCGTCGGCTGCGTCGACCGGGCGCCAGAAATACCGGCAATGTCAGCCGTCATCGAATCATTGTCCACTCGCACCGACCGGACCGCCGGACCACACGGCTGACGTTTCGATGAACATCGGTGGTCACCACCCCCGGCAGGGGCGCGCTAGGGTGACCTGGTGTCGGATTCCGTGTTGGTCAGCGTCGACGATCACATCGCAGTCATCACCGTCAACGATCCCGATCGCCGCAACGCGGTGACATTCGAGATGTCGGCGGCCCTGCGCGCCGCGGTCGAGGCCGCCGAGGCCAACCCCGACGTGCACGCGGTCATCGTCACGGGCGCCGGCAAGGCGTTCTGCGCCGGCGCCGATCTGACCGCTCTCGGCGAAGCCACCGAGGACGGGCTGCGCAAGATCTACGACGGGTTTCTGGCAGTCGCGCACTGCACCCTGCCGACGATCGCCGCGGTCAACGGCGCAGCGGTGGGCGCGGGCCTGAACCTCGCGCTGGCTGCCGATGTGCGTATCGCCGGCCCGGCGGCATTGTTCGATCCACGATTCCAGAAGCTGGGCATCCATCCCGGCGGCGGCGCCACCTGGATGCTGCAGCGCGGCGTCGGTCCGCAGGTAGCCCGGGCAGCGCTGTTGTTCGGGATGCGCTTCGACGCCGAATCCGCGGTGCGCCACGGGCTGGCGTTGTCGATCGCCGAGGATCCGGTGGGCGCTGCACGCATGCTTGCCGCAGGCCCTGCCGGCGCTCCACGCGACGTGGTGATCGCCACGAAAGCTTCGATGCGGGCCACTACCAATCCCGGGACAGTCGACATCGACCAACATGGGGCCGCCGTCGACATCGAACTCGGTCCGCAGGCCCGCTCCATCGAATCCCCGGAATTCGCAGCGCGTTTGGCTGCCGCCAAGCGCAAGTAGCCTCCGCCTCAGAGGTCGATCACGGCCAGCTCGGGCGCTTCGAGCAGCGCGCGCAGGTCGCCCAGGAACGCGGCGGCCTGAGCACCGTCGACGACGCGGTGGTCGAAGACACAGGTCAACGACATGGTCGGGCGGGCCACCACCGCGCCGTCCACCACGACCGGGCGCGGTTTGATCGAGCCCATGCCCAGAATCGCCGCCTCCGGATAGTTGATCACCGGCACACCGTCGTCCAGCCCGAGAGCGCCGAAGTTCGACACGGTGAATGTCGATCCACTCAGCTCGGCCGGGCTGAGCGTGCCCGCTCTGGCCTGCTCCACCAGGCCGGCCACCGTGCCGGCCAACTGCCGGGTCGTCATCGCTTGCGCGTCGCGGACCACAGGGACCAGCAGGCCGCGCGGTGCAGCCACCCCGAAGCCCAGATGCACGGCCGGATGCCGGTGAATCTGAGCGCCTTCCGTGGTCTCCAGCCACGTGGAGTTCAGTAGCTGATGCCGTCTCAGCGCCAGCACCAGCAGCCGCAATGTCAGGACGAACGGCGTGACGGGCAACTCCGCATCGACGATCCGGATTCGGTCGCGCAGCTCCAACAATGCGGTGCAGTCGACGTCTACACGGGCGTGGGCATCGGGAATTTCCTTGTGTGACAGAGACATCCGCCGCGCCATGGCGGCCTGCACCCCACCGACGTCCAGAATCTCCGAACTGCCCGCGGCGGCCAAGACGTCGTCGCGGGTGACGATGCCCTCGGGCCCGGACCCAGGGGGGAGCGCGTCGAGGTCCACGTGCAGGTCGGCCGCCAGCTTGCGCACCGGTGGTTTGGCACGGGCCCGGGAGCTACCCGGCGCCGGTGTGCGTCTGCTGGCATCCATGCTGTCGTCGGCGCCGTACCCGACCAGTACCGATTTGCGTGGTGTCGCACCATTTTTCGCGGTATCGGTGGGTACGGCGGCCGACTCACCGGCCTCGATCCGGACCAGCAGCGAGCCGACGGTCAAGGTATCCCCCGCTGCACCGCCGAGTTCGAGCACCTGCCCGGCGAACGGGCTGGGGATCTCCACCTCGGCCTTGTTGGTCTCGACGGTGCACAACGTCTGATTGAGCTCGACCGTATCGCCCACCGCGACACTCCAACTGGTGATGGTGGCGTCCTGCAGCCCCTCGCCGAGATCAGGGACCAGGAACTCCCGGTTCACGGCTGTTCCAGCGCACGCTCGACGCAGTCAAGCAACCGGTCGACGCCGGGCAGCCACGCCTTCTCCAGCCGGGCCGGCGGGTACGGCGTGTCAAACCCGGTGGCGCGCAACACGGGTGCCTCAAGGTCGTAGAAACACTGCTCGGAGATCCGGGCGGCGAGCTCGGACCCGAAGCCCAAGGTCCGAGGCCCCTCGTGCATCACCACGGCACGCCCGGTGCGCTGCACCGAGGCCGCGACGGTATCGAAGTCGAGCGGGTTGAGCGAGCGCAGATCCACCACCTCGAGGCTCCAGCCCCGCTCGGCTGCCAGGTCCGCGGCGTTGAGCGCGGTGCCCACCAGCCCGCCATATGTGATCACCGTGACATCGGCTCCGTTGCGCCGCACAGCGGCCCGGCCGATCGGCGGCGCCGGCGCGCTGGTGTCGACGAGTTCGCGGGACCAGTAGCGCCGCTTGGGCTCCAGGAAGATCACCGGATCCGGGCTGCTGATCGCGTACCGCAGCAGCCAGTAGGCATCCGACGGGGTGGACGGCACGACCACCTTGAGGCCGGCGGTGTGCAGCCAGTACGACTCGGTGGACTCTGAGTGATGCTCAACTGCACCGATGCCGCCGAACGACGGAATTCGCACCGTCACCGGCATGTTCACGTCGCCGTGGGTGCGCATGTGGTACTTCGCCAGGTGGCTGGCGATCTGGTCAAAGGCCGGGTAGCTGAATCCGTCGAACTGCATCTCCGGCACCGGGATGAAACCGCGGATGGCCAGGCCGATGGAGGCACCGATGATCGCCGATTCGGCCAGTGGAGTGTCGAAGCACCGGTCGGGACCGAACGTTTCGGCCAGTCCCTCGGTGACCCGGAAGACTCCGCCGAGGGTGGCGACGTCCTCGCCGAACACCAGCACATGCTCATCGGCCGCCATGGCGTCGCGCAGCGCCCGGTTGATCGCGGCGGCCATCGTCAGTTCGGCGGCCACCGGCATGGACCCCGCCGACGGGGGCATCTTGAGCGGAGTCAGGGCAGGCTCCCACGGTTCCGGTGAATCACCCTGAGCGGCAGGACGATCGATGATCTGAGTCATGGGTCTCACGCCTCCTTCGCCAGTTCGGCCAACAACTGATCGCGTTGGCGTGCCAAATCCGGGGTGATCTCGGCATAAACGGAGTCGAACAGCTCGGCCGGATCGGCGTCGGCGGCACCGACGATGGTGTCGCGGAGCTCGGTGCACAGCCGGTGTGACCGCGCCGCCACACGTTGGTCCAGGCGGTCGTCGAGCACGCCGACAGTCTGCAGGTAGGTGCGGTAACGCGCGATCGGATCGCGGGCCAGCCAGTCGTCGAGCTCGCTCGCCGACCGATAGCGGGTGGGATCGTCGGACGTGGTGTGCGGACCCATCCGGTAGGTGACCGCCTCGATGAGCGTGGGACCGCCGCCGCGGCGCGCCCGTTCGGCCGCCTCGGCCATCACGGCAAAGCAGGCCAGCACATCGTTGCCGTCGACGCGGATCCCCGGCATGCCGTACCCGATCGCCCGATGTGCGATCGACGGGCCGGCCTGTTGCCGGCTCACCGGCACGGAGATCGCCCACTGATTGTTCTGCACGAAGAACACGCATGGCGTGTGGAACACCGATGCCAGATTGAGCGCTTCGTGCGCGTCGCCCTCGCTGGTTGCGCCGTCACCGAGAAAGGCGACGGTCACCGAATCCTCACCGAGGCGTTGGGCGGCCATCGCCGCGCCGACCGCGTGCAGCCCGTGGGTGCCGATCGGAATCGCGATCGGGGCGACGCAACGGCTGACGAACTCCACGCCCCCGTGCCATTTGCCCCGCCACACCGCACCCATCTGACCCGGGGTGATCCCGCGCAGCAGGAAAGCGCCGATCTCCCGGTACTGCGGGAACAGCCAGTCGGTCTTGCGCAGACAGGCCGTCGCCCCGATCTGCGCGGCCTCCTGGCCGCGACACGACGCGTACAACGCCAGCTCACCCTGGCGTTGCAGGTTGATGAACTCCGTGTCCAGATCACGGGTGACCACCATGGACTCGTACAGCCAAGCCAGAGTCTCCTGAGGCAGATCGCGGCTGTAGCGAGTCTCTGTGGTGGGTGACCCGTCGGCGTCCACCAAGCACACCGGCTCGAGATCGACACTGAGATGTGCCGGGGCCGGCCCTGCAAATGACTCAGCCATACCGCCTCCTTCTCTGGTGACGGCATGTTGCGCCGCCATTCCACGAGGTGCTCAGGGCAGCGGCGGTACGTGCAAAACCCCTGGTGAGAGGCCTCCGGCTAGGTGCCTGGGTATGGCGCTAGCCGGACGATCCGCTCGGCCCGTCGCAGCACTGGGGCATATCGCCATTATGCGCCCGAACCGGCGGCAGCTACCGCCATCACAGATAACGGAATGGAGGCGTGTCGGATGCGGCCGGCCCGCGGACCAGGTCAGCCCCGTGGAGCCAGGGCGACGATCCGTTCGGCACGGCGCAGCACCGGAGCGTCGACCATCAGGCCGTCGTGCTGGAATACGCCACGTTCACCTGCCACCCGATCGAGCACCGCGCGCGCCCAGGCGATCTGCTCATCGGTCGGCGCATAGGCCGACCGGATGACCGCGACCTGCGTCGGGTGGATCGCCACTTTGGCGTCGAAACCGACGGCGACAGCGTCGTCGGACTCCGCCCGCAACCCGTCGAGATCCTTGATGTCGAGATACACCGAATCCAGCGCGAGCTTCCCGTAGGCCTTGGCCGCCAGCAGGGTCTGTGACCGCACATGCTGAGCGACGTCGCGATAGGTGCCGTCGGGCCAGCGGTTGGCGGTGCCACCGGTGACGGCGAACAGATCCTCGGCTCCCCACATCACCGCGAAGGCGTTAGCCGGCTGCGCCAGCTCCACCACGTTCAGTGCGGCCAGCGGCGTTTCGATCAGCACCACGACAGCCAGGGGCGCCAGCGCGCGTACCTGGTCGGCATGTTCGGTCTTCGCCAGCATCACGGTGGTGTAGTCGGTGGCCGCGACCGCCTTCAGGTCCAGCTCATGATCTGCGCTGTCGGTCGGGTTGACCCGCACCACGGTGCGGGCCGGATCGAGCGGGGTGTCGATCAGGGCCTGCCGTGCCGCGGGACGGTCCTTGGCCGCGCACCCGTCCTCGAGGTCGAGGATCACCACATCGGCTGCCGCCGCGGCCTTTTCGAACCGCTCGGGGCGGTCGGCCGGGCAGAACAGCCAGCCCGGGCCGGTTGTCTGTAAAGCCATCAGGCTTCCCCCTCCGGGCGCATCCGCACCATCGTCTTGCGCGAGGCCGTCGCCACGATGTCGCCGTGCTGATTGCGGCCGGTGTGGGCGAACGTCACGATGCCCTCACCCGGCCGGCTCTTCGACGCCCGCTTCTCGGTGATCTCGGTTTCGGCGTACAGCGTGTCACCGTGGAAAAGCGGTTTGGGGAAGGCGATGTCGGAGAATCCGAGGTTACCGACGATGGTGCCCTGGGTCAGCTGCGCCACCGACAGACCGACGAGCGTCGACAGGGTGAACATCGAGTTGACCAGGCGGGCGTTGAACGGCGGCAAAGCATCGGCGAACGCCGCATCCAGGTGCAGCGCCTGGGTGTTCATGGTCAGCGTGGTGAACAGCACGTTGTCGGCCTCGGTGATGGTGCGGCCGGGGCGGTGCAGGTAGCGCACCCCGATCTCGAACTCCTCGAACCAGAGCCCCCGTTGCACAACAACTTTCTCCGACTGTTCTGATCCTCTCACAGGCCCGCCTCCCGCGCGATCAGCATCAGCTGCACTTCCGTTGTCCCCTCGCCGATTTCGAGAATCTTGCTGTCGCGGTAGTGACGGGCCACCGGGTATTCGTTCATGAATCCGTAGCCGCCGAAGATCTGGGTGGCATCGCGGGCGTTGTCCATCGCGGCCTCGCTGGAGACCAGCTTGGCCACCGAGGCGGCTTTCTTGAAGGGCTTGCCGGACAGCATCAGCGCGGCCGCGTCGTAGTAGGCGGCGCGGGCCGTGTGGGCGCGGGCCTCCATGCGGGCGATCTTGAAGGCGATGGCCTGATAGGTGCCGATGGCCGCACCGAAGGCCTGACGCTCCTTGGCGTACTTGACACATTCGTCCACGCAGCCCTGCGCGACACCG
This sequence comes from Mycobacterium sp. IDUB_24, assembly GCF_055419385.1. Taxonomy (NCBI): domain Bacteria; kingdom Bacillati; phylum Actinomycetota; class Actinomycetes; order Mycobacteriales; family Mycobacteriaceae; genus Mycobacterium; species Mycobacterium sp. IDUB_24. Next base: position 255,293 of record NZ_JBVAXO010000009.1, on the reverse strand, counting down.
ACCGACAGCGCCGCGATGGCGATGCGGCCCTCGTCGAGGATGCGCAGGAAGTTGGCGTAGCCGCGTCCCCGCTCACCGAGCAGGTTCTCGGCGGGTACGCGCACATCGTCGAAGCTCAGTGGGTGGGTGTCCGACGCATTCCAGCCGACCTTGTTGTAGGCGGGTTCGGCGGTGAATCCCTCGGTGGGAACCGGCACCAGGATCGACGAGATCTCCTTCTTGCCGCCCGCCTCCCCGGTGACCGCGGTGACGGTGACGAGCTTGGTGATGTCGGTGCCGGAGTTGGTGATGAACTGCTTGGAGCCGTTGATTATCCAGCTCGACCCATCAATTTTCGCGGTGGTCTTGGTGGCGCCGGCGTCGCTGCCACCGCCCGCCTCGGTCAGCCCGAAGGCACCGAGGGCCTTGCCGCTGGCCAGCAGCGGCAGCCACTCCTGCTTCTGGGCGTCGTTTCCGAAGCGGTAGATCGGCATGGCGCCCAGCGAAACCCCGGCCTCCAGGGTGATGGCCACGCTCTGGTCGACCTTGCCGAGTTCCTCCAGGGCCAGGCACAGCGCGAAGTAGTCGCCGCCCATGCCGCCGTATTCTTCGGGAAACGGCAGGCCGAACAATCCCATGTCGGCCATGCCGGAGACGACCTCGTACGGGAACGAGTGTTCTTCGTCGTGTTTGGCGGCCACCGGAGCGACGACGCTCTGCGCGAAGTCGCGGACGGTCTTGGCCAGTTCCGCGTAGTGATCCGGCAGAGTGCCGGTGGACAGAAAGTCCGTCATTGCTCGTTCTCCTGTGTTGCAGCGGTAATCCGGGCCAACGGCTGGCCCACCTTGACCTGGTCGCCGACGGCGACAAGTAGTTCGGCCACACCCGCGGTGGGTGCCGTCAGGGCATGCTCCATCTTCATCGCCTCCACGGTGACCACCATGGTTCCGGCAGCCACCTCGGCGCCGCTCGCAACACCCACGGCGACAATCGATCCCGGCATGGGGCTGACCAGTTCGGCGTCGCCGCTGTGCTCGTCGTCGGGCCGCACCGGAGCCTCTCGTACCTCCTCGACGACGTAACTGCGCCCGGCACCGGAGAGCCAGAGTTGGCCGGTCCCACCGCTCAGCTGGGTGGCGACCAGGTACTCGGCACGCATTCCGTCGAGCGTGAGGATGAACCGATCCGCGACGAAAGACGCGCTGACGGTGTGGGTTTCACCGTTCTCCACCGCCGCGGTGGCCTGGTCGGGAGTGCCGGTGAGGTAGACGTGATCGGTGCGGTCGCCGGCCCGGAGCCGGAAGGCCGCCGGGGCACGCTCCCCCACCCGCCATCCCGTCGGACGGGCCCAGAGGTCGTCGCCAGCCTCCGTCCAGTTGCTGATCCACTGGTAGGCCGCCGCCGCGATCAACTCCGCATCGTCGATTGCCTGGGGTGTGAAATCCGGGGCCCGACGGTCCAACAGGCCGGTATCGAGCCGTCCCGCGGCCACATCGGGATCGGCCAGCAGGAAGCGCAGGAACTCGGTATTGGTGGTCAGGCCCAGTACCGCGGTATCGGCCAGCGCCCGGTCCAGCTTGTGCAGCGCCGCCGCGCGGTCGGCGCCGTGGGCGATGACCTTCGACAACATCGGGTCGTAGTCGCTGCCGACGACCGTGCCCGTAGTCAGACCGGAATCCACCCGAACACCTGGTCCATTGGGCTCACGCAGTCCGAGCACGGGCCCGCCCGTAGGCAGGAAGCCGTTGGAGGGATCTTCGGCATAGACCCGAGCCTCCACCGCATGCCCGGTCATGACGATGTCGTCCTGGCCGATCGCGAGCTTCTCCCCGGCCGCGATGCGGACCTGTTGTTCCACCAGGTCGACACCGGTCACCATCTCGGTGACCGGGTGTTCCACCTGAAGCCGGGTGTTCATCTCCATGAAGAAGAACTCGTCGGGCGCATCGGCGGACACGATGAACTCCACCGTGCCGGCACCCGTGTAATCGACACTACGCGCGGTATCGCACGCGGCCGCTCCGATGCGGGCCCGGGTGGCCGGGTCCAACAGCGGCGAGGGCGCCTCCTCGATGACCTTCTGGTGCCGGCGCTGCAGGCTGCATTCCCGCTCGCCCAGGTGGATCACATTGCCATGTCCGTCGGCGAGCACCTGCACCTCGATATGGCGGGGCCGCAACACAAATCGTTCCAGGAACAGGGTGTCGTCGCCGAAGGCGGAGGCGGCCTCGCGGCGCGCACTCATCAGTGCGGCAGGCAGATCAGTGGCCTGCTCGACCACCCGCATGCCCTTCCCCCCGCCGCCCGCAGACGGCTTGACCAGTACCGGGAAACCCACCTCGGGCGCCCCCGCGATCAGGTCCTCGTCGGTCAGACCCGGACGCGAGATGCCGGGTACGACAGGGACACCGAACGCCGACACCGCGGCCTTGGCCGCGATCTTGTCGCCCATCGTGGCGATTGCCGTAGCCGGCGGGCCGATGAACACGATGTCTGCGGCCTGTAGCGCGGCGGCGAATTCTGCGTTCTCGGAAAGGAATCCGTACCCCGGGTGCACGGCCTGCGCTCCGGTGCGCTGTGCGGCTGCGACCACTGCGCCGATATCGAGGTAGCTCTGCCGGGCCGCGGCGGGTCCGATACGGACCGCCACGTCCGCCTCTGCGACATGACGCGCGCCGGCGTCGGCATCGCTGAAGATCGCGACCGACCGGATGCCCATGGCGCGCAGGGTGCGGATGACCCGTACCGCGATCTCGCCACGGTTGGCGACGAGGACTGTATCGAACATCGTTGAGCTCATCATCACATCCGGAATACGCCGTAGGAGACCGGCTCCAGCGGAGCCTGGCCGACAACCGAAAGAGCAAGTCCGAGCACGGTTCTGGTATCCGCCGGATCGATCACGCCGTCATCCCAGAGCCGGGCGGTCGAATAGTACGGGTTGCCCTGGTGCTCGTACTGGGCGCGGATCGGCGCCTTGAACTGTTCTTCCTCCTCGGCGCTCATCTCGCCGCGCACGGTGGCCAGCACCGAGGCGGCCTGCTCGCCGCCCATCACCGAGATGCGGGCGTTGGGCCACATCCACAGGAACCGCGGCGAATACGCGCGACCGCACATCGAGTAGTTGCCCGCGCCATAGGAGCCGCCGATCACCACGGTCAGCTTCGGCACCCGGGCGCAGGCCACCGCAGTGACCATTTTGGCGCCGTGCTTGGCGATGCCCGAGGCCTCGTAGTCGCGGCCGACCATGAAACCGGCGATGTTCTGCAGGAACAACAGCGGCGTCTTGCGTTTGTCGCACAGCTCGATGAAATGTGCTCCCTTGAGCGCGGATTCGCCGAACAGCACACCGTTGTTCGCGACGATGCCGACGGGGTGGCCGTGGATGCGGGCGAACCCGGTGACCAGCGTGGTGCCGTACTCGGCCTTGAATTCGCTGAATTCGCCGCCGTCGACGATACGGGTGATCACCTCGTGCACGTCATAGGGGACGCGGGCGTCGACCGGAACCACGTCGTAGAGCTCGCTCTGGTCGGCGACGGCGTCCACGGTGGGCGTCACAGCCCACGGCGGGGCTTCGGCCGGCCCCAGGGTGGCGACGATGTTGCGCACGATCCGCAGCGCGTCACGGTCGTCGTGGGCCAGGTGGTCGGTGACGCCGGAGGTCTTGGAATGCAGATCCCCGCCGCCGAGGTCCTCGGCGGTCACGACCTCACCGGTGGCAGCCTTCACCAGCGGCGGGCCACCCAGGAAGATCGTGCCCTGGTTGCGCACGATGACCGCCTCGTCGCTCATCGCCGGAACGTAGGCCCCGCCGGCGGTACACGAGCCGAGCACCGCGGCGATCTGGGCAATCCCCTGCGCACTCATCGTGGCCTGGTTGTAGAAGATCCGGCCGAAGTGCTCACGGTCGGGAAACACCTCGTCCTGACGCGGCAGGAAGGCCCCGCCGGAGTCCACGAGGTAGATGCACGGCAGCTTGTTCTGCAACGCGATCTCCTGTGCGCGCAGATGCTTCTTGACGGTGACCGGGTAATAGGTGCCGCCCTTGACGGTCGCGTCGTTGGCGATGATCAGACATTCGCGGCCCGAGACCCGACCTACGCCCGCGATCATCCCGGCGCCGGGACATTCGTCGTCGTACATCCCGTCGGCGGCCAGTGCGGCGATCTCCAGGAACGGACTGCCCGGGTCCAGCAGGCCGTCGACCCGGTCGCGAGGCAGCAATTTACCCCGGTCGACGTGGCGTTGACGGGCCCGCTCGGGGCCGCCGAGGGCAGCGGTGGCGAGCTTGGCGCGCAACTGCCCAACCAGCGCCAGATGGTCGTCGCGGTGCGATGACAAGGCAGCCCTCATTTCGGTTAATGACAACTAACTCATGGTAGGTTAGTTTCCATTAACTGAGTTGTCTACCCCCGGAGACGCCATGTCCGACAGCGCCGTCACCCGTCGCAGTCAGGCCAAGTCCGACCGCCGCAGCCAGCTGATCGCTGCCGCCGAACGGCTTGTGGCCGAACGCGGTTACCTCGCCGTGCGCCTGGAGGACATCTGCTCGGCTGTCGGGATCTCCGGACCGGCCATCTATCGGCACTTCCCCAACAAGGAGGCGCTACTGGTCGAACTGCTCGTCGGGATCAGTACCCGCCTGCTCGCCGGCGCACAGGAGGTCGCCGCCCGGGACGCCCCGCCCGCAGACACCCTGAACGGCCTGGTGGACTTCCACCTCGACTTCGTCTTCGGCGAACCCGACCTGATCCGCATCCAGGACCGCGATCTGGCCCATCTGCCGGACGCCGCCAGGCGTCAGGTGCGGCGTTCTCAGCGGCAGTACGTGGAGATCTGGGTGGCGGTCCTGACCCAGCTCAACCCCGATCTGTCCGAAGACGACGCCCGCGTGATGGCACACGCCGCATTCGGCCTGCTGAACTCCACGCCTTACAGCGTGAGACCTGCTGTCCCCAAAACACATTCACGCGCTCTTCTGCGCCGGATGACGCTGGCGGCGCTCACCGCGGACTAGGCACCGAACGCCTTGGACAGCCAACGGGTCGCGGCATCGACCAACACCGCGCGGTTCTCCCGTTTGACGATCTCGTGGCCGTCATCGTCGAAGATCAGCAGTTCGACGGTGCGCCCGAGCGCCACCAGCGCTTCGTACATCTGACGCGATTCGTCGGGCGGCACGTTGGTGTCGTTTCCACCGTGCACCAGCAGCAACGGGGCGATCACCGCATCTGCCTTCGGCAACGGCGAAAGCTGTTCCAGCAGATCACGATCCGCCACCGGATGACCGTATTCGGGATAGGACGCCGCTGCGATCCACGGCTCAGTGGTGTGATAGAAGCTGTTCAGGTCGCTCATCCCGCAGATACTGATGCCGGCCACGAACAGCTTCGGATGGAAAGCCAGCGCCGCCTGGGTCAGGTAGCCACCGTACGACCAGCCCGTGCAAGCCAGCCGGTCGGCCGGCGCAATGCCCCGGTCGACCAGATACTTCGCACAATCGGCGACGTCGTCGATCGCGGCGAACCGCAACTCCTTGTTGTCGGCGTGCACGAACGCCCGGCCGAATCCACCCGAACCACGCACATTCGGCGTCAGCACCGCGAAACCCGCATCCAGCAGGGCCGGGAAGATCTCGTTGTATCCGGGCCGCGCCTGCCCCTCGGGCCCGCCGTGCAGGAACATCACCGCGCCCACCACTTCGACCGGCGGCCGGTACAGCCACCCGGTGAGCTCCAAACCGTCGCGCGCGGTGATCCGTTCCAGCGTCGGCATCGAGGTGAGCGGACCGCGGCTCGGCTCCCGGTCGATGCGCTCCCACTCCAGCGAGCGCGGATCCACGAGTTCGACGGTGCGCGGCAGTGACGGCCCCTGCACGGTCACCGCCACCATGGACCCGCCCGCGCTGATGCTCAGCTCGCCGGCGACCGGGCCGGGCAGCGGAATCGGCACGGACAGCGTCTCGTCGGCATACTCCAGGATCTGCAACTCGCTGCGGCCGTCGATGTTCCACAACAACGCGACAGCGGACAGATCGTCACTGACCACGAACTCGTCGAGCTCGTAACCGGCCCGCTCGGCGACCACGTGATAGGTCACGCCCTCGGCGGTGACCGTGACCTCCAGGAGCCGGGCGTGGGCCGCGCCGTTGTCACTGCGGATCAATGCCCGCACAAAGCCTTCGGTGCTGCCGGGCCCGTATGTACTGGCCGGGTGGTACAGCGTGGTCTCGCCTTCGAAGCCGCTACGGAGCCGGCGCGGGGTGTGATCGTCGAGGATCACCCCGAAATCGGTGACCGATCCGGGATCCGATGGCAGCAGCGCGATTTCGGTGAGCCCCCACAGCATGATGAGCTCCTGGTACCCCCGCGGGCCGACCCGCACGAGCGAGGCTCCCGCCCATGCGTCCACCAGCCGGCCGCCCGAGCGCCGGTCGAGCACAACTGTCTCCCCGGTGGCCGGATCGATCAGACAGGAGCTGCCGACGCCGTCCTCCCCGGTGAGGATCGCCGCGACCTGGGTGCCGTCCCAACTGATCAGTTCCGCGGTGCCCTCCGCGTCGCCCGGCCAATAGTCGATCCGACGCGCATCACGGTCGTCGGGATCGGTCGTCACCACCCAGATCTGGCTGCGGGTCCTGCCCTCGGGAGCCACCTCGCAGGCCAGCCAATGGCCGTCGGCGGAATGGATGACCTTCGTCACTGGGCCCACCACGGGCAGCTCGACGTCGCGCGAGGAACTGGCCCGCCATCCGCGCAGGAAGCGCTGCACCGCGCGCGGATAGCCGCCATCGTCGACCAAGTGGGCAAAGGCCGTCGCATCCGGTGACAACGACGCCCCGTAGTTCACCCGCACATGCCGGTCTGCGGCCACCTCGTGTCCTCCCGTCACTTCCGCAGTCCACTGAAGCATCTCTCACTCCCGCTCGAACGCTGGGACCTCGGCCGCAGCGGACTGAGCATCCGCACAGGTACCCTCGCAGCCATGAGGTGGGCATGACCGATTCACCACGCCGCGACGGGTCCGAACCGACCCAATCTTTCGGTAGCGGCTACCCCGTGGACTATCCGGATCCGGCGTACTCGAACCAGCCGCCGTATCAGGGCGTGTACCCGGCCGTGCCCGGTTCGACGTCACAGGCGTCCCCGAATCCCACCCAACAGCTGCCGCCCTACCCTCCCCACGGGTACGACGCAGGCGCACCCGGCCATCCGCCGGGCGCACCCATTCCGCCGGGACCCGATGGCAACGGGCCCCGGCTGTGGCTGTGGGTCCTGGCCGCGGTGGCGGTGCTGGTGGCCCTCGGCCTGGTCATCGCGTTGGTGATCGCCAACGGGTCGAGCCAGGAGACCGTGGTCGCGCCGCAACCGATCACGCCGCAGCCCAGCTTCAGCACGTCGCCGAAGCCCACCACCACCACCTCGCGCGCACCGAGGCCGATGCCGCCGCCCACCACCGCGCCGCCCGGTGAGAACACGCCTGGGCCCACCGAATCCGTCACCTACGAGGTCACCGGCGAGGGCCGGGCCATCAACATCACCTACCTGGACACCGGCAACATGCTCCAGACCGAGTTCAACGTCATGCTGCCGTGGAGCAAGCAGGTCGAACTGGCTCAGCCGGCAACGGAAACCGCCAGCGTGAGCGTCGTGAATTTCGGCCCCGAGGTGGCCTGCACCGTGACCGTCAACGGCGTACAGACCCAACATCGCACCGGCTCGGGAATCACCATCTGCGTCGGTACGGCCTGAGCTGACGACGCGCGACGCCGTCAGCTCGTTGTGACGGCGGTACCGGGATGCCGGGCGGGCACCCGCACGGCCAACATGCCGGCCAATCCCAGCGCCAGCACCAACACCAATCCGCCCATCCCGGCGCGGTCGGCGCCGAACACATTGATGAAAATGGAGAACAGCAACGGCGCCAGGGGGGACGCTGCGCGTCCGACGGTGGTGTAGAGCCCGAACGCCACGCCTTCCTTGCCGTCCGCGGTGATCCGCAGCATCAGGTTGCGGGACGAGGCCAGCGTCGGCCCGATGAACAGACACAGCAACAGGCCGCACACCCAGAAGGCCACCGGTCCTGACAGCACCAGCAAGGCCAGCCCCACCGCGATCAGGGAGACCAGCGATCCGACGATGACGGGTTTGGAACCGACCCGGTCATCGAGCATGCCCCCCACCACCGCACCGACCGCCGCGATCACACAGGCGCTCATACCGAACAACAGCACGTCTGCCTCGGAGATGCCGTAGACGCTGACCCCCAGCACCGCGCCGAAGGTGAACACCCCGGCCAGCCCATCGCGGAACACCGCGCTGGCCAGCAGGTAGTAGACCACGTTGTGGTCCCGTTGCCACTCGCTGCGGATCTCGGACCACAACTTGCGGTAGGCGCCGAAGAAGCCGACCCGCTCAACAGGGGGCGCATCGGTCACCGGCGGCACCATCACGAACATCGGCAGCGCGAACAACGCGAACCAGACCGCGGTGAGCAGCATCACCGCTCGCACGTTCTGCCCGTCTTCGGTCTGGATGCCCAGCACCCCCCCGTCACCGGCCATGAATCCGACGTAGGCCAGCAGCAACAGCACGACGCTGCCCCCGTAGCCCATCGCCAGGCCGAGCCCGGAGATCCGCCCTGACGTCTCAGGGGTGGACAGCTGTCGCAGCATGGCGTTGTAGGGCACGGTGGCCAGCTCGTTGCAGGCCGCGGTGCAGGCCAACAGGATCAACCCCGGCAGCAGGTAACGGTGATCGTCGCGGATCAGGCTCATCGCCGCGGTGAACGCCACGGCGGCACCCGTCATCACCGCCAGCACCCGACGCCGCCGCTGCGGCGCGTCGACCCAGATCCCGACGGCGGGCGCCAGCAGAGCCACCGCGAGACCGACGGCGAACATGGCCCAGCCCAGCCAACTGGCCGGCGAGGTGTCGCCGGGCAGGTCCGATCCGACGCCTTTCGTCAGATACACCGAGAACACAAACGTGATGACGATGGCGTTCAGCCCAGTCGCGCCGCAGTCCCACAGTGCCCACGCGAGCACACTCGCCCGCCGGGGGTTAGTCATGACCGACACCTTATGGGTTCGGGCGCCTTCTAGGATTGGCCGCATGCCAGTACCCGCACCCAGTCCGGATGCCCGTGCCGTCGTGACCGGCGCCTCACAGAACATCGGCGAAGCGTTGGCCACCGAACTCGCTGCCCGCGGCCACCACCTGATCATCACTGCGCGACGCGAGGACGTGCTGACGTCACTGGCCCAGCGCCTCACCGAGCGCTACGGCGTAACCGTCGAGGTGCGCGCCGTCGACCTCACCGACCCCACCGCCAGAGGCGTCCTGTGCGACGAACTGGCCCAGCGCGAGATCTCGATCCTGTGCGCCAACGCGGGCACCGCCACGTTCGGTCCGGTCATCGATCTCGATCCGGCCGGCGAGAAGGCACAGGTACAGCTCAACGTTCTCGGCGTGCACGATCTGGTGTTGGCCGTACTGCCGGGGATGGTCAAACGCGGATCCGGCGGGATCCTGACCTCCGGATCGGCGGCAGGCAACTCACCGATCCCCAACAACTCCACGTACGCGGCGTCCAAGGCGTTCGCCAACACGTTCAGCGAGTCGCTGCGCGGCGAGCTCAAGGGCGCAGGCGTGCACGTCACTGTGCTGGCGCCGGGACCGGTGCGCACCGACCTGCCCGACACGTCCGACCAATCCCTGGTGGAGCGGTTGATCCCCGACTTCCTGTGGATCTCAACCGAATACACCGCCAAGCTGTCGCTCGACGGCCTGGAGAAGAACAAGATGCGGGTGGTGCCCGGGGTGACCTCCAAGGCCATGTCGATGGCCAGCGGCTACGCGCCGCGGGCCATCGTCACCCCGATTGTGGGCGCCGTCTACAAGAAGCTCGGCGGCGGCTAATTTCTCGGCACCCATCTGCGGCCCTCTGCGGCCCTCTGCGGCGAAACGGCATTCCAGCAGCGAAACATCGAGTAACGCCCTGCCGGAATGCCGTTTCGGCGGATTCGTGGACTAGTCGCTCAGCGGCGCAAGCCTGATTCGCCGCTCAGCGGCGGCGGCCCGTCCCGAAAATACTGCGGGTTATCTCACGGCCGAGAACGGTGCCCGCCGAGCGCATCGCGCTCTTGAACGCCGAGCTCTTGAGCACCTGCTCAAGCATCCCCGGTTCTGCCGGTTGCGCCGGGGCGGGCATCGCCTCGATCTCACCCGAGGCCTCGACGCCGCCGAAACCACCTGGGTCCTCGGGCGACGGCGCCGGCGCCAGTTTCGCGGCAAGCCGCTCATAGGCCGAATCCCCGTCGATGGTCTGGCCGTACGTCGCCTGCAGCGGGCTGGCCTTGGCGACCGCGGTGATCGCGTCGGTCCCGATGGTGTCCATCAACGACCGCGGCGCCCGCATCCTCGTCCAGGCCACCGGCGTCGGCGCGCCCTTCTCCGAGAGCACCGTGACCACAGCCTCGCCGATCCCCAACGACGTCAACGCCTTCTCCAGGTCGTAGACATCGGTCTTCGGGTAGGTGCGCACCGTCTTCGACAGCGCCTTCTGGTCGTCCGGGGTGAACGCGCGCAACGCATGCTGCACCCGGGCACCCAGCTGCGACAGCACCGCGTTGGGCACATCGGTGGGCAGCTGCGTGCAGAAGAACACGCCGACGCCCTTCGAGCGGATCAGTTTGACGGTCTGCTCGACCTGTTCCAGGAACGCCTTGGACGCATCGGTGAAAAGCAGATGAGCCTCGTCGAAGATGAAGACCAACTTGGGCTTGTCGATGTCGCCGACCTCAGGCAGGGACGTGAACAGATCAGCCAGCACCCACATCAGGAACGTCGAGAACATCACCGGCCGCGCGGCCTGCGAACCCAACTCCAGCAGGCTGATGATGCCGCGCCCCTCGGCGTCGGTGCGCAGCAGATCCTTGGGCTCCAGCTCCGGTTCGCCGAAGAACGAATCAGCGCCCTCGCCCTCAAGGTTGACCAAGGCGCGAAGGATGACGCCCGCTGTCGTGGTCGACACCGCGCCCAGCGCCTTGAGTTCGGGCTTGCCCTCATCGCCGGTGAGGAACTGGATCACCGAGCGCAGGTCCTTGATATCCAGCAGGGGCAGGCCCTTCTGGTCGGCCCAGTGGAAGATCAGGCCGAGCGTGGACTCCTGGGTTGCATTCAGACCCAACACCTTCGACAGCAAGATCGGGCCGAAGCTGGTGATCGTGGCCCGCACCGGAACACCGATGCCCTCGGTGCCCAGTGACAGGAACTCCACCGGGAACGCCGTCGGCGTCCAGGTGTCACCGGTGTCCTTGGCGCGCTGCTCGGTCTTGTCATTGGCCTCGCCGGGCTTCGACAACCCCGACAGGTCACCCTTCACATCGGCCATCACCACTGGAACGCCGGCAGCCGAGAGCTGCTCGGCGATCACTTGCAGCGTCTTGGTCTTGCCGGTACCGGTGGCGCCCGCGATCAACCCGTGCCGGTTGACCGTGGCCAACGGGATACGGACCTGCGCGGTCGGGTCGACAGCGCCGTCTACGACGACCGTTCCCAATTCCAGTGCCTGGCCTTCGACTGCGTAGCCGGCAGCGATCTGCTGCGCGGGGGTGGCTGTCGATTCGGTGGTCATTGCCGCGGTCCTCCCAGTTTGCGCGAACGAGCCAATCGGGGTCTGACACTACTTGTCAGGCGGCGCGAGCGGTGGGTGTCGCGGCTCGTCGACCGGTATGGGAATAATGTGGATCTTCGTGCGAGACGAACTGGTATGGATCGACTGCGAGATGACCGGCCTGGACCTCAAGTCCGATCGGCTGATCGAGATCGCGGTTCTGGTCACCGACGCTGACCTGAACATCCTCGGTGACGGCCTGGACGTGGTCATTCACACCGACGACGACGCGCTGTCCTCCATGGTCGACGTGGTCAAACAGATGCACAGCCGGTCCGGGTTGACAGAAGAAGTCCGGGCGTCGACCGTCGATGTGGCCACCGCCGAACAGATGGTGCTCGACTACATCCGCGAACACGTCAAGACCGCCAAGTCCGCTCCCCTGGCCGGCAACTCGATCGCGACCGACCGCGGCTTCATCGCCCGCGACATGCCCAAACTCGACGATTACCTGCACTACCGGATGATCGACGTCAGCTCGATCAAGGAGCTGTGCCGCCGCTGGTACCCGCGGATCTACTTCGGCCAGCCGGAGAAGGGTCTGGCACACCGCGCCCTGGCCGATATCCACGAGTCGATCCGCGAGCTCAAGTACTACCGCTCGACGGCGTTCGTCGCACAGCCCGGCCCGTCTACCAGCGATATCGCTGCGATCGCCGCCGAGCTCGGCCCGCCGAGCAACGACCCGACCGAAACCGATTCGGCACTACAGCACCCGAGCAGTTAGTATCTACGAGCCGCATATGCCGAAAGGCAGCGCGGCGATGGTGGCTGTAGTTCAGTTGGTAGAGCACCAGGTTGTGATCCTGGCTGTCGCGGGTTCGAGTCCCGTCAGCCACCCCGATATCGGGAACGCCGTCTGCGCAAGCAGGCGGCGTTTCTGGTTTCGGCCCGTCATAGACGTACTCCCCCGCACCGGGCGTTGCCCACGGAGCTTCCGAGCCTTACCGTCGCAAACATGAAAGTGCTTGTGGCCAAGCGTCCCTCACGCCCCCTGGCCACGACCGACCGCTGGTCTGCCACCGATGGCGAGATCGTCGTCGCGCCACTGGTCTGCGATGACGTGACGTGCGGATGCGACATCGTCCACCAGGGCATCACATCGCACGGCTACTCGACCCTGACTGTCGTCCGTGAGGTCGCGGCCGCACCAGACGACCTGATCACGGCCTGCCGGACGCATCTGGCGGCCAGCGCATGGGCCGGGGTCGTCAATGAACCTGCTGAACTGGACCTCATCGCTGAGGACCTCGTCACCGACATGTGCGACGCGGCCACACACCATCCCGCCGGAACGTTGTTGCGCATGAGTTTCAACCGGCACCGCGGCGGCTGGGATTACCAGCCGCCGGGTTGACCTGCGACTACTTCAGTCCAGGGGTGCGGCTCAGTCGGGAAATTCGGTGGCGCCGAGGGCGACGTCGAAGTTCCCCACCCCATGACGGGCGAGACCCATGAGGACCAGGCCCGTTCCCTCCAGCCAGTGCGCCATGTTCAAGCCGCCGACGTCCAACGGGCGCAGCTCGAGACTCGTGATGAACTCCGCTACGCGTGCCTTGGCCTGCGCATCGTCGCCGGCGAAGAACACATCCGGCGTCCGGCCCTTCTCCAGAACATGACCGAAGACGGTGTTGAACGCCTTCACCACGCGGGCGCCGGCCGGAGCTGCCTTGGCGACTTCCTGTGCGATCGAGGTGTCATCGGCAATGGCGAGCCCGTCGGCCGCGGCATTGAAGGGGTTGCTGATATCGACGATGACTTTGTCCGCCAAAGCGTTTCCGTACCGAGTGACGACCGGAACTACATCGGCGTACCTCAGGGCCACGATGACGATGTCCCCGGCCGGGACTGCGCCGAACTCTCCTGTCGTGGCGCTGCCGCCGAGCGCTTTGGCCAGGTCGGCAGCCTTGGACTCATCGCGGCCGATGATCTCAACGGTGTTGCCGCCCGCTACGGCCAGCGCGCCGATCGCGCGGGCCATGTTCCCGGTGCCGATGATGCTGATGTTGCTCATAAGGTGTCCCATGTTTTGGTTTGAATAAAGGGTTGACGGCTCCGCCATGTGCGGATTGGTCTGTGCATCAACCAATCCGGCAATGTGGAGGTCGATGGAACCGGGCCGTACGCTCGGCGGGCACGACCTTCGTCGTTACTGCCCGTTCGTGAGAAGTTGCCAGGGCTGCATGCCGAGGAGACCGGCAAGGTGACCCTGCATCTGGACGCCGGACGGCAATGGGCGCCACCAGATGGTCACCTCGGCGATCTTGCCGTCAGCATCGAGCCGGATGTAGTCCATCCCGTTGACCACGGTGTCTTCGATCTGCAGCCGGAAGTGCGCGGCGTGGTGCGTTTCGCCGCTCAGGACTTCTGTGTAGGTGAGGTCGGTCGCCACCGTGCCGACCGCCCGGATGGCTTCCAGGACTGCCTCACGGCCGGTGAGCGGCTCATCGCCGAGCGGGCCGTACAGCACCACGTCTTCGGCGAGGATTCCGGCAAGAGCGGCTTTGTCTGCGCCGCCGTGCATGCAGTCGACAAAGGACTCCACGGTGTTGCGGTGCGGGGCGAAGGTAGTCATGGCTGGCTCCTTCAGATCGCCGCGACGCCGCCGTCGACAACCAACTCCATGCCGTTGACATAGCTCGAGTCGTCCGAGGCGAGGAACAACGCGACCGACGCGATCTCCTCGGGGCGGCCCATCTTTCCCCGCGGGATCAGGGATTCGAACTGCGCCTTCGTCGCCTCGTCGAACAGTTCCTCCTGGATGGGAGTGGCGACCTGGCCGGGGGTCAGCACGTTGACCCGGATGTTCCTGTCCTTCAACTCGGATACCCACACCCGTGCGTAAGCGAGGAGGACTGCCTTGCTCGCCGCGTACACACTCCACTCGGGGTAGCCCTTGAGCGACGCGTTCGACCCCGTCATGAAGATCGAGCCACCGTCGTTGAACAACGGCAGTGCCTTCTGGACCGTGAACAGTGTGCCGCGCGCGTTCAGCGAGAAGGTGGCATCGAAGTCCTCCTCGGTGATCTCGCCGAGCCTGCCCTGCTTGCCCATCCCGGCGCTTGTCCACAACACGTCGATCGCGCCTTTTTCCTGCTTGACGGTGTCGAACAAGCGGTCCAGATCGTCGAGATCGGCTGAATCGCCCTGTACGCCGGTGACGTTCCGCCCGATCAGTTCGACGGCTTCGTCCAGCGCGTCCTTCCGTCGACCCGAGATGAAAACGTGAGCTCCCTCGTCAACGAACAACTTGGCACCTGCCAGTGCCAGACCACTGGTCGCGCCGGTGATTACCGCGACCTTCCCATCGAGCTTTCCCATGATCGCTCCATTCATTCATTGATGTCGATGTTAAGCACACCGATCTGAGTACTTAACGTAGCCCGTGACCGGGCAATGCGCAAGCTATGTACACCGATCCGTACCAAACTGGGCTACGCTGGACATATGACGGAGTTGGAGAAGGGGCCGCAAGGCCTGCGCCGCGGCCGGGGCGCGCGCGAGCGCATCCTCGGCGCTTCACGACGACTGTTCCGCGATCAGGGCATCAACAGCACCGGCCTGGACCAGCTCTGCGCCGAGGCGCAGGTGTCCAAACGCACGTTCTACCAACACTTTTCCAGCAAGGACGAGCTGATCGCCGAACACCTACGCAGATTCGATCCCGAGGTCCTTCCCGAGGTGTTCGACTGCACCGACCTCACGCCCCGTGAGCGGCTCCTCGCCGTCTTCGACATTCAGGGACCGCTGTGCCCGTTCATCGCGGCGGCCGTCGAACTCCACGACTCGGACCACCCGGCACGCGTACACGCCCGCGACTACAAGCAGGCCTTTGCCGCACGACTCACCGAGACCGCGCGCGAGGCCGGCGCCGCCGACCCCGAACAGCTCGGCGAACAACTGGCACTGCTCCTCGACGGCGCCTCGGCCCGCAACCGAGTCCTCGACGCCGACACCTACGCCACCGCCACCGCCGCCGCCATCGCGGCCGTCCTCATCGACAACGCCATCCCCGCGACAGCGACACTGTCCGGCACAGGCGGGAGCTAATCCGCCATGCGCCTTCCATGTCACTCCCCATCTGTACGAAGTTCCCAGGGCTGCATGCCGATTACATCCGCAAGGTTCCTTTGCAGCGCGACGCCGGACGGCAGCGTGCGAGCAAACGGGTGAGGGTGTCTTTGTCTGCGCCGCTGTTGATGCAGTCGACGAAGGACTCCAAGGTGCCGCGGTGCGGGGCGAACATGGCCATGCCTACTCCTCGTAGTGTGAATTTCGTAGTGTGAATTCGATTGGTGCGCCTAGGCCGTCAGCTGCCCGGAGAAGTAATGGCCGTTGTCCAAATCAGCAAAAAGGTTGGGCTGGATGGGTTCCCAGCCGAGGGTCTGGCGAGTGATCAGAGTGGAGACCGGAAGGTCCATCGTGACCAGATTCGTGAACATCCCGAAATATCCCGGCAGCATCAGGACATCCACGGGAACACTCACGGCGGGCAGGCCCAGGCGGCTGCCGATGGCCTCGGCGATGTCGCGGAATGGGATGGCCCCATCCTGAACCGCGTGCCAATATCTACCCGCCGGACCCTTCTCCAACGCCAGGCGGAACAGGGAGGCGACATCGCGAATGTGGACGGCGTTCCACGCATTCATGCCATCTCCGGGGTAGCCGGCGAAACCCTTCTCCTTGGCGAGCCCGATCAGCCCCGGCAGGAAGCCAGCGTGGTCCGTCATGTCGTGGGCGATGAGCGGAAGCCGTACGATCGACGACCGCACTCCCTGCTCGGCGAGGCCAATTACCGTCCTTTCCACGATGTTACGAGCCCGCAGCGTCCCCTTGTGCTCCTCCCCGCCGGGAAGGGCCGGGTCTTCCTCGGTGGCCGGCCGGCCCAGGTTTCCCGGCGAGCCGATGCTGCCCGCCGCAACCAGTGGCTTTCCGGTTCCCGCGAGCGCCTCGCCGTAGGCAAGCATGATCGGCAGTTCCGCGGCGGCCACGGCGTCCATTCCGCCGGACGGAAGCAGGTCCTGCCGGTGCGCGAGGTGGATGACGCCGTCGGAGTCCCGGGCTGCCTCCTTGAGCCCGTCGAGATCTTCGAGGCTGCCGCGACGCACACTCGCGCCGAGGGTGGACAAGGCCGCTGCGGAGGCGTCCGAGCGGGCCAGGCCGGTCACTTCGTGCCCGGCAGCGATGAGCTCGGGGATGATGCATGAACCGGAATGGCCGGTCCCGCCAGTGATGAAAACGTGCATGTGACTGTCCTTTTGGAGGTAGGTGGGGGCTTACTCAGCTGAGAATGTTGACGCCGAGGGCAAAGTTGGTGTGGTTGACCGTGTGGGTCATCAGGCCGAGCTGCAGCAGACCCGCGTTCTCCAGTGCCCGTGCCATCGGCAGCGGCCCGGCGTCCATCGGGCGCAGTCCCAGGCTCTCGATGAACGCCGACACCCGTGCCTTTACCTGCGCGTCGTCGCCGGCGATGAACACGTCCAATGGGTGGCCCTCGCCTGAGCCCGCTGCCAGAACATTGGCGAACAGGGTGTTGAACGCCTTGACGACATGCACGCCGCTGGGGGCAGCCTTGGCGATCTCCTGCGCGCCGGAACTACCCTCGGGGGTAACGAATCCCATGAAATCCGGGGAGACCGGGTTGGTGATATCGACGACGACCTTGCCGTGTAATGCCTCCCCGTACTGACTGACCACCGCCGCCGCGTTGGCATACGGCACGGCGAGGATGACGATGTCCCCCACCGGGGTGGTGCCCAGCGTCCCGAAAGTGGCGCCACCGAGCGCGGTGGCCAATTCCTTGGCTCTGACCGGGTCGCGACCGACGATCTCGACTGCGTTGCCGCCGGCGAGTGCTCGCTCGGCCAGTGCGCTGGCCATGTTTCCCAGGCCGACGATGCTGATGCTGTTCATGTGGTGTCCCGTCTTGGCTGACGAATGGAAAGGTTGATACATCAACCATATGCCGATTATTGGTGACGCGTCAACCAATCGAGGTAGCATGGAGGCCGATGGAAGCGAACTGGCTGAACTCCCGCGAGGACCGCGCCTGGCGGGCCTTCATACACGCGCATCAACAGATCGAGGTCCACCTCAGCCGACGTCTGCAGAAATCGGACCTGTCCGGGACCGACTACGAGGTCTTGGCGGCGCTCTCGGCGGTCGACGAAAACCGCTTACCCTCCCACGCCCTGTGCAACGCACTGGGCTGGGAGAAAAGCCGCCTCTCACATCAGGTGCGGCGCATGCAGAAGGACGGGCTGGTCAGCCGTGAGCCCAATCCCGACGACGCCCGCAGCACCGTCGTCCGCCTGCTGCCGGCCGGCCTCGCCGCCATCAAGAAGGCGGCACCGAGGCACGTCGAGGACGTCCGCCGGAACTTCATCGACCTGTTCACCCCGGCTGAACTCGACACGCTCGCCACCCTCAACGAACGAGTCCTGCACCACCTGGCCAAAGACGACATCTCCCCCGCCGAAGACGGACCGTCGTAACCTCCGCCAGCAGTATGGGTGTCAGCTCCATCCCAGGCTTTCAGGCGGGGATCTGCCGCTCAGTCCTCGTGGTCTGGATCCCAGGTCGACGGCAACAGCGGCACTGCCGAGCCGGCATCAAACCCGGCACCGCCCAACGTCGTCAATCCCGCCGTCGTCGCATCCGCCTTGTCGAGTACGCCGGAAAAGCCCACCGGCCCCGCACCGCGGTCCGAGGCCGTCGGCGATATGTCCGGAGCGGCATCCCCCGGCGGATCGGCTTGGAGGTCCATGTATTCGTTGCCGTGTCCGCGCTCCCGGATCGCTGCGCGCCGACGACGGCGGGCCCGCGCCTCGCGGGCTGATTCGCCGGCCGCCGCCACAGCGATATCGGGTTCTGCGGCTTTCTTCTTGGCGGCGGCCGCGGCGTTGGCCCGCGCCGCGGCAGGGACGCCGACGCCGGGCGCACCGATCAAGTAGGGCGGGAAGAAACCTGGTCCACCGCCCGGGGCAGCCGAGGGCGCCGGTCCGGCGGCGCCCGTTGCGTTCGCCGCCACCCCGGCCGAAGGCGCCGCGGGAGCCGTCGGCGCAGTCGGAGCCGGTGAGCTGCTCGACACCGTCGATGAGCTCCCGGCCGCCGGCCAGGATCCGGAGTCGGTGCCGGCCGGAATCTCCGCGACACCGGATGCAGGCGGCTGAATTGCGGCCAGACCGGTGATCGCCCACCCCAGGTTGGCAATCACGACACTCAGGGCCGGCTGGATCAGCGCCGGGGACAATTGAACAACGACCTGCAACAGCTGTGCCGCATGGAAAGCCATGTCGGCCAATACCATCGGCAGATTGGTCAGCAGCGCAGCGGGATCGTTGAGCAGATTGTCGATCAGGAGGTGGATGTTCTCAATCTGCTCTTGGCCGACTTCCAGCCACCACTGCGGGTCGAGTGGGCTCAAGTCTCCATGCCCATGGTCGTCGTCGTGGTCGTGGTCGTGGTCGTGGTCGTGGTCGTGGTCGTGGTCGTGGTCGTGGTCGTGGTCGTCATGATCGTCGTGATCGTGGTCGTCCTCGCCGTGCAGGATCCGCGGCGCCATCGGCGTCGACGGGGTGGATGCCACCGCCGCTTCTGACACCCCTTGATAGACGGTCATCGTGGTTGCCGCCTGAATCCACATCCGCACGTAGTCGGCCTCGTTCACCGCGATCGGGATCGTGTTTATACCAAAGAAGTTGGTGGACAACAGGACTGCCTGCCGGGCATGATTGGCGGCCAGTTCGGCCAGGGTGGGCATCGTCGCCAATGCGCTGGCGTACGCCGCGGCTGCGGTTTCGTGCCGGGCGGCGATCGCCGCTGTGTCGGTGCCGGCCTGGCGCAACCACGCCAGGTAGGGAAAATGTGCGGCGACGTATCGTTCGGCACTCGGGCCTTGCCACGCACCCGCCTGTACCCCGCCCAGAATCACGGCGAGTTCTGTTGCCACCGTGGAATATTCGACGCTCAACGAGGACCAAGCGCCGGCGGCAGCCAATATCGGACCCGGGCCCGGGCCGCTGGTCAGCAAGGCTGAGTGCACCTCCGGCGGCGACGCCATCCATACCGCGGCCATCAGAACCCTCCTTGTAACCGTCTACCCGAAGCGTCCAAATTATTGAATATGATTGTCATTATCAATGAATCTGGCGAAACTCATAGAAACGCCGGCCGGAAGCAGGTTCAAATTCTGCGAGATCGCCACAGCTCCGCACCCAGAAGGAGCAGTGACAGTTGCTGCGGTTCAAGGCATCTGGCTATGGACGCGGAGTCGTGAGGCAAGGAGCCCCCAGGCGTCAGCCTCGCCCGATAGGCATACGGCCGACCACAGCGGTCACCAACGGTTCACCGCCAACAGTCGGGCAGTGCAAAATGTGTTTGCCCGAATACCGGGACAGCCCGGCTGAGCGCTACTTCGACGCGCGCCCTGTGCCCTTCTTGATCCGCGGGGCGAGTTGCACGATCTCGGGCACCACAGTCGGATTCTCGTAAGCAGTGGTCACCAATGACACCAAAGTGTTGGCGACATCGCGCAGGGCCGACATCCGGGCCGGCAGTGCGCCCTGGGCCACCCACGTCTTGAGCAGTTGATCCAGCAGGTCACGGTCGGCGCCACGCAGGATCTCGGTGTCGTCGGTCGGACCGATGCCCACCCGAATCAACGACAGTTCCGGATGCTCACTGCGCCAGGAATGCAGGATCTCGTCGAGAGCGGCCTTGCTCGCGCTGTAGGCCGCTACGCCGGCTCGTGGCCGGCCCACGTCATGACTGGAGGCGACCAGGACCACGCCGTTCTCGGTCAGTCGGGGCTCCGCGGCACGCAGCACGTTGTTGGCACCGACGGTGTTGACGCTGAATGCGTGCAACCAGGTAGCGACGTCGGTGTCCTCGATGTGGGCGAAGGGGATCACCGTGCTGGTGAACACCACGGCATCCAGACCGCCCAGCGCATCCGCCGCCTCGTTGACCACGCGACCGATGGCTGCGGAGTCCTCGACGTCAAGTTCGTAGGCGAAGCCACCGATGGCATCGGCCAGGGAATTCAGCAGGTCGATACGTCGCGCGGCCACGGCAACCTTGGCACCGCGTTCGGTGGCACTGACCGCAACAGCGTGGCCGATGCCCGACGAGGCACCGACGACGAGGAGACGCAGCCCAGCTGCATCGGCTCGCTGACCGCTCATTCTGGATCAACCTCCATGGTTCATCTCGAGGTGTTAGGTCACCCTTCGCTCGTCGGACATTACCGGGTGCGATGAGTTCCGGCCGCGCGGTGGGTCCACTTGAGAGACCGTGTTTTCACCAGATGCCAGTCGAGGAGCCCACAATGACGACCGAGATGACGACAGGAAAGCCTCCGATAGTCGACCCGCAGACCTGGCAGACCGCGCTCGGCGACTTGCGGCGCCGGGAGAAGGCCGCCACCCGGGAGTTGGACGCGATCGCCGCAGCGCGACGGAGACTGCCGATGGTGGAGTTGCCCGACTACACGCTGATCGGCGCGGACGGCCCGGTGCGGCTGGCCGACGTGTTCGACGGCCGCACGCAGCTGATCACCTACCACCACATGTGGACCGACGGCGCGGAATGGCAGTGCGGCGGTTGCACGGGCTTCACCTCGCAGTTCACGCGACTCGACTTCCTGGACAACTATGACGCCCGCTTCGTGATCGTCACCAACGGTCCGATCGAGGAGGCGCTGACCTATCGCGACAAGGTGGGTAACCGGATGGAGTGGTACTCGTCGCCGGAGAGTTCGTTCGGCACCGACGTCGACGCCGCACCGAACGACGGTTTCGCCGTCAACGTGTTTCTGCGCGACGGGGAGACCGTGTATCGCACCTGGCACACAAATGGCCGTGGCACCGAGCAACTCAGCCACTCCTTCGCCCTGATCGACCTGCTGCCCTACGGCCGCCAAGAGGAATGGCTGGATTCGCCGGAAGGGTGGCCGTCGCGCCCCACATACTCGGGCTGGTTGGACAGCCCTGACATCGCCCGCCTGTATGGAAAGGACTCCTGATGACCGCATCCACCGACCAACAGCGCTACGTTCTCACCCGCACCATCTCGGCCTCGCCGGCGGAGGTGTTCGCCGTCCTGGCCGACCCGGCCCGCCACTGCGAGACCGAGCCCGGCGACTGGGTGCGCGACGCGATCGATCCCCAGCCGATCACCGGGACCGGCCAGATCTTCGCGATCAACATGTTCCTGCCGGCCGCCGGCGGCCACTACGTCATGCACAACCTGGTGACCGTCTTCGACCGGGATCGCACCATCGAATGGTTGCCCGGTCAGCTGGACGAAGACGGCCACCACGCCCCGGGGGGTTGGTCCTGGCGCTACGACCTGGCCCCGAACGGCGAACAGACCGACGTCACCATCACCTACGACTGGACCGACACCCCGCAGAGCTTCCGCGACCAGATCGGCGGGATGCCACCGTTCGGCACCGACTTCATCGCTGAATCGCTTGCGGCGCTTGGGCGCGCGGCGGAATAGTCTCCGCGGGCACCTGGTCCAGGAAGCCCAGCACGGTCTGGATCCGGCCGTCGCCGTCAGTGGCGAGCACATCGAATCCGACGACCACGGGATCGGCGTCGCTCGGCCCCAGCCCCCACTGGAATCGCGCCTGCCGGTGGTGGGTGTCGGGCCCGCTGACGAGTGAGAACACGAATCCCGGGAACTGGGAGTGGACCGCGTCGATGGCAGCGGAAAGCCCGTCGTGTCCACTCACCTCGGCCAGCGGATCGGTGTACGTGACGCCCTGTGACCAGTGCCGTTCCAACAGGGCCCGCCGATGGCCAGAATCGGTGGCATTCCAGGTGTCGAGGTACGCGGTAACGGTGTCGTTGAGCTCGGCCATATCGCCTCTTTCACGGTAATTGACTGGGACTCAGTCAGATTCACCGATTCGCGGCGGGGTGTCGATTACCGCAGGGGTAATCGGCTCAGGTGGCGGCGTTGCCGGTGCGCCACTGGTCCCACGGGATGTTCCAGTCCCCCAGGCCCTCGGTGCCCGGCAACACCGGGCCCACCGTGTTGACGACCTCGACGATGTCGCCGCGTTTGGTGTTCTCGTAGAACCAGCGGGCGTTGGACGTACTGACATTCAGACATCCGTGGCTTACATTGCTGTACCCCTGGCTGCCGACCGACCACGGGGCGCCGTGCACATAGATACCGCTGTAAGACATCTGGGTCGCGAAGTCGACCTCGGTGCGATAACCGTTGGGCGAGTTGACCGGCACCCCGTAGGTCGACGAATCCATCACCAGATGGTCGAAGCGCTCACCGACGATGTAGACCCCGTTGTTGGTCGGAGAACTGTTCTTGCCCATGGAGATCGGCATCGCCTTGACGACCTCGCCGTTGCGCCTGACGGTCAGGGTCTTGGTGGTGTCGTCGGCGGACGCGATCACCTCGTCGCCGACCGTGAAGTGGGTCGTGACGTTCCCTTGGCCGAACAGCCCGTCACCCAACGCGACGCCGTAAGTGTTGACAGTCACGTCCACCGAGGTGCCGGGCTTCCAATATTTGGCTGGGCGCCAGCGCACTTCGCGGTTGTTGAGCCAGTAGAACGCACCCTCGACCGGCGGATTGGTCTTGACGGTGACGGCGCGCTGGGCGGCCAGGCGGTCGGAGATGTTCTCGTCGAAGCGGATTGCCACCGGCTGACCAACCCCGACCACTTCCCCGTCGTTCGGCAGGAGGTAAGGCATCGTCAGATTGGCCGGCGAATGCGTCTCGAACCGCAGCCGGCGGTTGGCGACGCCACCGAGTCCCAGTGACTGCGCGTTGAGGGTGTACTGCTCGTTGTAGTCGAGCGGATCGGTGGTCGACCACGTCAGCCCGTCGGCACTGAACTTCCCCGCGACGCTGGCGCCCTCTTCATTGGTCATGGTGACCCCACCGAGCACGCCGTTCTCAGCGCTCACCGTGACCGGCGCGTCGACGGTCACCCCGACGGCGCCGTCTGTCACCGACGCATTCACCCTGGGCACCAACAAGTCGCCATAAGGCGTGCCCTTGTCAGTGATCACCGGCGGAGGCCCCTGTGGGTTTTCGCCCCCGCATGCCGTCAGGCCCAACATCATCGCCGGCACCATGGCAACCACCGCCCGCCGGAACACACCCCGATACGGACGGGTCAGCGTCTGGGCCTGCCCCATGTTCGTCCCACCCCTCGAACGGTCGATAGCAAATCTTGGCAATAGTCTAAGGGTTCCGACGGGATCGGGCCGACCTGAACCTGGCTCCAAGGCCGCCACCAGCGGATTTCACTGTTGAGTGAAACTCCTGTTATTGTCTCTCACGCGCGCCGTTAGCTCAGTTGGTAGAGCAGCTGACTCTTAATCAGCGGGTCCGGGGTTCGAAACCCTGACGGCGCACCAACCAAAAACCCTGCCTCGGCAGGGTTTTTGCGTTTCAGCGTTTCAGAGTTACTGGGACCGTGCATCTATCAGGCTCGGTACCTCTCGGCCAGCCGGTCACCGACACTGGATTCAGCCTCTTCCAACAACATCTCCACGGCACCCGCCAGATGCGCGGCAGCGTAGCCGTGATCCCGGTACTGCTCGCTCTTGAATCGGTCGAGCTCCCTGCGTAGGTCTCCCAGGGTTTCATCACTCACATGCGCCATATGGCTACCTCCAGTCGGTGTGACCACGGCCCACATCGCCATTTGGAGGTTCGACATGAGCCATCGGGTGTTATCAGCGAATCCCGACGACGAGTCCGTCGGGATTCGCTCTACCGGCGATAGCCCATGCAGCAATCCTGGCAAACGGAAAATAAGTTAGCTGCAACGCAATACCCCCTTGTCACGCGATCGTCCCGTGTTGCGGTCTGGATCGAGACCCAGGCCCGCCTCCCCGATCCTGACCCGACCTCGACCTTAGCTGGACACCTATGCACTAGCAACCGGTTCGGCGAGAAAGAGCCGTTCCCGCCCTGCTATGCAGCAGATTTCAGCTACCGCGCCCATTCGGCGCCGAGTTGCGCAGAGGACCGGCGATTACCAGACGGACCCGTGTTTGCCAATCGTTTTCCCCACGAAATCAGCGTGGATCAGGGCAGAGAGGCCGTCGGCGCGTCGCGTGACGCCAACAACGCAGCAAACTTCTCACTGCAAGAAAGAATTTCACCCGCGCGCGCTTCCATCCGCCACCAGCGGCGCCCGTCGAATTTGCGGTGAGCGGTCCCTGTAACAGCCCGCAGCCCGTCGACGACATATCACGATGGTGTGCTGATAGCCGTCACGCAACTTGGCAATTATTGACGAGGCTGAATTGTTGACGTAGTCGTAAGTTACTGCTGAGTATCAGACTCCAGCACTTCCGCTGGTCAGACGGCAGAAACCGTGTTAATCTCAAGTTAGCTGATTTATTGTGATCCGGTACCGCGTGACGATTGCGTCAAGATGAGGGGTGTTAGCTGATGGCTACCGCAGATGGCGCCGATCTCACAGCTGTATCAACCGCCGCGTTTGTTGCTGCGAACCAGCCCGTCATGGTGTACACCTGCAGCCGCCTGGGTCGCGTCGCCAATCCCCCGAGTTTCTCGTTGGCGGACTGGCTCCTGTTCCGCCGCCGCTGAGCGGCGTATTCAGCGCGAGCCGCTGAGCGGCGTATTCAGCGCGAGCCGCTGAGCGGCGAATCACCGCAGGGCACACGACGTGCCCTGCGGATCTGCTCAGCGCCGCTTGATCCGTCGCACGACGACGACCACCACCAGTAGTCCTGCACCGGCCAATGACGCCGTCACCGCAGGCTTCTTGATGAAGCCGACCACTGCCGACTTGAAATCGTCGGCCAGACGCTGGGGGTTGGCCCGCTCTGCCAGGGAGTCGACAGTCACCGCCAGCTGATCGCGAGCCTGATCGATGTCCCGCTTGATGCTCTCCGGGTCCCGGTTCGCCACTGTTTGCTCCTCCAAGCCGCTCCATGTCGTGCTGCCCTGCCGCACTACCCTAGATCAGCCGGCACCGTGACGACGGAACCGGTCGACAAGAAGGGATACCTACACATGCCGGCAACCCCGCGCCTCGAGGTTGGAGACACCGCCCCCGCTTTCAGCCTGCCCGACGCCGACGGCAACGTCGTCAAACTCTCCGACTACAAGGGCCGCAAGGTCATCGTGTACTTCTACCCCGCTGCGTCCACGCCCGGATGCACCAAGCAGGCGTGCGATTTCCGTGACAGCCTCGCCGAACTCAATGGCGCCGGCCTCGACGTCGTGGGCATCTCCCCCGACAAGCCGGAAAAGCTTGCCAAGTTCCGCGACAAGGAGGAGCTCACCTTCCCGTTGCTGTCCGATCCCTCCCGCGAGGTACTGACAGCCTGGGGTGCGTTCGGCGAAAAGACCATGTACGGCAAGACCGTTCAGGGCGTGATCCGTTCCACCTTCCTCGTCGACGAGAAGGGCAAGATCGCCGTCGCGCAGTACAACGTGCGGGCCACCGGTCACGTCGCCAAGTTGCGCCGCGACCTCTCGGTCTAGGGGGCCAGCGCTTCGAGCAGGAGCGCTTCGGCCGTCGCCGCTTTGTGCAGCACGCCCAGGTGCAGGCTTTCGTTCACGCTGTGCGCCTGGGTTCCGGGGTCCTCGACACCGGTCACCAGAATCGTCGCGGCCGGGAAGGCTTCGGCGAATTCGGCGATGAACGGAATCGATCCGCCCATGCCCATGTCCACCGGATCGGTGCCCCAGGCGGTGCGGAACGCCGTGCGCGCCGCGTCGTACACCGACCCCGAGGCGTCGATCGCATAGGGCTGACCGACGTCGCCCGGGGTGACGGTGACCTGGGCACCCCAGGGCGCATGGGCTTCGAGGTGACGGGTCAACGCGTCCAGATGCGCGTGCGCGTCGCCGCCGGGCGCGACCCGCATGCTGATCTTGGCGCGGGCGCGTGGGATAAGGGTGTTCGACGACTTGTCGATGGGTGTGGTGTCGATGCCGATGACGGTGACGGCGGGTTTGGCCCACATGCGTTGCACCACTGAGCCGGAACCGATTTCGGACACGCCGTCCAGCAGGCCGGATTCTTGCCGGACCCAGTCGGGACCGCGGTCCGCCCCATTGTCCCCGGCGGCCGGCCGCGGACCCTCGTGCAAACCGGCGACCGCGACATTGCCGTCGTCGTCGTGCAGGCTCGCGAGCAGTCGTACCAACACGCTCAACGCATCCGGCACCACCCCGCCCCACAGGCCCGAATGCAGGCCGTGGTCCAGGGTGGCCACTTCGACGACACAGTCCGCCAGGCCACGCAGGGTCACGGTCAAGGCGGGGATCTCGGTGCTCCAGTTGTCGGAGTCGGCGATGACGATGACGTCGGCCGCCAGCGCCTCATGATGAGCACCGAGCAGTGCTGCCAACGACGGCGATCCGGATTCCTCCTCGCCCTCGACGAACACCGTCACGCCCACCGGCGGTTTGCCGTCGAAGGCGCGTATCGCGGCCAGATGTGTTGCGATCCCGGCCTTGTCGTCGGCGGTGCCACGACCGTAGAGCCGGCCGTCACGCTCGGTCGGCTCGAACGGCGCGGAGTTCCACTGGGCTGGATCCCCTTCGGGCTGCACGTCGTGGTGGGCGTACAGCAGCACCGTCGGCGCCCCTGCAGGGGGCGGGTAGTGCGCGATGACGGCAGGCGCACCGCCCTCGCTGACGATACGAACGTCGGGGAAACCTGCGTCGGACAACAGCTTTGCGACCGCCTCGGCGCTGCGGTGCACCTCGTCCCGGCGCGCCGGATCGGCCCATACCGATTGGATGCGGACCAGATCCTCCAGATCGGACCGTACCGACGGCAACACCTGCTGCACCCGCGCCACCACGTCACTCATGCTGACGAGCGTAGTTGCTCGCCGGAGAAAGGTTAGGGCTCCTCGATGATCGCCACCGCGGCGGCGGTGTCGGCCTCATGGGTGAGCGACACGTGAATCGTCACGCTCTCAAGGTGCTTGGCGATCTCACCGGACAGCCGCACCTTGGGACGACCCCACATGTCGGTGACCACCTCGATGTCGCGGTGGATCCCCTCCGGCAGGGCCGGTCGCTTCGAGAACCGTGAACTCGACCAGGCCTTGATCACAGCCTCCTTGGCTGCCCACCGGGCCGCCAGGTGCCGGGCCGCCGACGAACTCTTGTCCGCGGCGTCCCGGCGCTCACCAGGCGTGAACGTCTCGGCGAATACAGTTCCCGGCCGGTCCACCTGCTCGGCGAAATCGGGTATGGAAACCAGATCGATGCCTACTCCCACAATCGCCATGCAAGCGAACCTAGCTCACCTCTCCGTGCACGCCGTCACCGCACATACAGATCGTCGTCACCGAGTCGGGCGTCGGCATTCAGCAACATCGCGGCTTCCTGACGCTTCTCCGGTACATCGTGGTCGAACCGGCGATCGGCGGGCTTCTCGTACATCGGACGCCCACCGGCGATCGCCCCGGCCAACCGGCGCTGACCAGCCAGCGTGCGCTGCTCGGCACGCTTGCGGTAATCGTCGCGCTCGGCCGGATCCAGCGCCGCGATGAACGCCTCCGGGTGCACCAGGGCAACCAGACCCGACACGTGGCCGAACCCGAGGCTGGTGACCAGACCGGCCTTGAGCGGGAACTTCCCGCGCAGGTCGAGAGCCTCGCGCACCCAGACGAAGTGGCCTGAGGTGGCCAGCTCGTCGTCCACGCAGTCCAGGCTGCGGTTCGGCGGGATGACGCCGTCGCGCAGGATCTGGCACAGGCCCATCATCTGGAACACCGCCGCGCCACCCTTGGCGTGACCGGTCAGCGTCTTCTGGCTGACGATGAAGAGCGGCGCGCCCTGCGAGCGGCCCATCGAGTCCGCCAGCCGCTCGTGCAGCTCGGTCTCGTTGGGATCGTTGGCCAGTGTCGAGGTGTCGTGCTTGGAGATCACCGCGATGTCGTCGGCGCCCACACCCAGCTTGGCCAGCGAACGGGCCAGCTGCGAATCCTTGCCGCCACGGCCGGCGCCGAGAGCACCGAGTCCGGGAGCCGGGATCGAGGTGTGCACACCGTCGGCGAAGCTCTGCGCGTAACCGACGACAGCCAGCACCGGCAGGCCCATCTTGACGGCCAGGTCACCGCGGGCCAGCAGGATGGTGCCACCGCCCTGTGCCTCCAGGAAGCCGAGACGACGACGGTCGTTGGCGCGGGAGAACTTCGAATCGCTGATGCCCTTGGCACGCATCATCTCGGTGTCGGCGGTGGCCGCCATGTCACCGAAGCCGATGATGGCTTCCAGGGTCAGGTCGTCGAAGCCGCCGGCCACCACCAGGTCGGCCTTACCGAGACGGATCTTGTCGACCCCCTCCTCGACCGAGACGGCCGCGGTGGCGCAGGCACCCACCGGGTGGACCATGGCGCCGTAGCCGCCGACGTAGGACTGCATGACGTGTGCCGCAACAACGTTCGGCAGCACCTCCTGCAGGATGTCGTTCGGCTTGGCCTTACCCAGCAGGTTGCCGTGGTACATGGTCTGCATCGAGGTCATGCCGCCCATGCCGGTGCCCTGTGTGGAGGCCACGAGGCTCGGGTGCACCCAACGCATCAGCTCGGTCGGGGTGAAGCCCGAGGACAGGAACGCATCCACGGTCGCGACGATGTTCCACAGCGCCACCCGGTCGATGGAATTGGCCATGTCCGGGGTGATGCCCCACACCGTCGGGTCGAACCCGGTGGGGATCTGGGCGCCGACCGTGCGCGATAGCTTGGTCTTGCGCGGAACCCGAATCTCGGTGCCCGCCTTACGGATCACCTGCCAGTCGCCGGAATCCGGTACCGGCAGGGCCACCGTGTGCTCGGGGTCGAAGGACACGAACGCCCGGGCGTCGGCCTCGCTGGACACGACGAAGCTGAAGTCCTTGTCCAGGAACACGCTGACCAGCAGCGGCGAGGCGTGATCGGGGTCGATCGCGCCGTCGTCCACGAATTCGCGGATGCCGCAACGCTCTACGACAGCGTCGTGGTAGCGCTCTACGATCTCCGATTCGGGCACCAGCTCACCGGTCTCGGTGTCGTACCAGCCGGCCTTGGGATCGTCTTCCCACTTGACCAGACCGGTCGTCCAGGCCAGCTCCAGCACGCCGGCCGCCGACAACTCGCCGGAGACCTCCATCTCGAAGCGGGTGCGCGACGAGCCGTACGGCCCGAGCTCGGCACCACCGACGATGACCACCAGATCGGCCGGATCGACATCGAGGTCGGCCCACTCCGGCGCGGGCGCCGGATTGTGTCCGCGCGGCGGGGACGGCAGGGCCGCCAGGACACCAGTCTCGTCCTCCTCCTCGGACTCGGCTGCCGCACTTGACATGTCCTCGCGAGCCTTGGCGGCCAGCTCGGCCATGTCGATCTTGACGTCGCCGAGACCACCGGTCAGATCCACCTTGATCGGAGAACTAGCCGCAGCCACCTTCGACTCCACCGTGCAGAGGTTCAGCAGCATGGCCGCCATCTCCGCGGTGCTGTAGGTGGTGACACCGGCCTCTTCCACCGCGCTGACGATGGCATCGTTGTGCCCCATCAGCCCGGTGCCCTTGGTCCAGCCGATGAGTGCGTGCGCCAAGCTGACCCGCTCGGCCCATGAGGACTCCGCGCTCCAGCGGGTCACCAACGCGTCGAGCGCCGACTTCGCTTCGCCGTAGGCACCGTCGCCACCGAACATGCCGCGGTTGGGCGAGCCCGGCAGCACCACGTGCAGGCGCGAGGCGATGTCACGCTCGGCGCCGATCGTCGACAGGCCACCGATGAGCCGCTGCACGGCCCACAGCAGGACCTTCATCTCCATCTCGGAGCGTGAACCCGCCTCCGAGAGGTCCCCGGCCACACGCGGTGCGGCGAACGGGAACAGCAGCGTCGGGGTCTGCGCATCCTTGAGGTGGATCGATTGCGGCCCAAGGCTTTCGATCTGCTCACTACCGACCCATTCGACCAGCTTGTCGATGTCGGAGTAGGACGCCATGTTGGCCGGGACCACCCACAGGGTGGCGCCGAAACGGGCGTTCTCGCGGTACAGCTTCTTGTAGAACGCGAGCCGGTCGTCGTCCAGACGCGAGGTGGTGGCGACGACGGTGGCACCGCCGTCGAGCAGCTGCCCGACGACCGACGAGGCGATGGAGCCCTTCGACGCACCGGTCACCACTGCGACCTCGTTGCTGTAGCGGCCCTTGCCAGGGTTCTCCGCACCGGCCGCGATGCGACCGAACAGCGAGGCATGGATGGTGCGCCCGGCGGCCAGAGCCTTGCCTTGCCACCAATTCGCCTGCGTGGCAACGACATGTCCGGCACCTTCGAACCGCTCCGACAGGCGCTGCCAATCGGCGTCGATCTCGCCCTCGTCGGCCAGCCACAGCTTGACCAGGTCCTCACGGGCGCTGGCCCAGCGGTCGTCGAACACGACGGCCTTCTTGGCGTCGAACGCCGGAGCCACCAATCGCGGCCAGTCCGAACCGAGTTCGGTGGTGACCAGGTCGATCAGCTCGGCGTCGGTCGCAGCCTCGGGGGCACCGACCGGAGCGTCCAGGCCGAGCTGGCCCAGCACCAGGCGCGCGGCCGAGGCCAGCACGCCGTCGGGACCGGTGACCTTCTCGGCGAACTCGTTCAGCGCGGCCGAATCCACCACGCCGCCGGCCCCGGCACCGCCGGCCGAGGGCAGGCTCACCGGCACACCCTGGCGGGCGCCCACCGCGACCACCGCAGCATCGATGACCTTGTCGACGTCGGCGGCACTCGCCAGCGCGCCTGGGTGCAGGGCACCCAGGTCGCCGCCACGCACGCTGCTGCCCTCACGGGTGCCCAGTGCCACCTCGACGGTGACGTGCTTGGCCCAGCCCGGACCCAGCTCCCAGGTCTTGGTGACGCGCTCGGCGATGTAGGCCGGGCGCTTACCCGACGGACCGAACACGGTGCGCAGCTGATCGTTGATGGCGTCCGAGAGCACCGGGCCGAACGGCTTGTAGGTGCGGGCCAGCTTGCTGACCTGTCCCTTGAGCGCACCCAGATCTGCTTCGGCGGCACCATCGATGGCGCCGAGGTTCAGCTCGGAGCCGAGGTCTACCAGCAGCTGGTTGCGGCGTGAGGACGCACCGTCGGTGATCGACTCGATGGAGTCCAGCCCCTCGATCTGGTCGATGCGCATCTTGGCGCTCAATGCGATCAGGCCGACGGTGGCATCCGCTGCGTCGAAAGCCAGGTCGTCGGGGCGGGGCCCGCCGGAAGGAGCGGCCGGGGCGGGGGCTGCCGCGGCAGCCGGAGCGGCCTCGGATTCTGCGGAAGCCGGTGCTGGGCTTTCCTCGATATCAGGCTCAGGCTCCGGATCGGTGTCGCTGGCGAAGAGCACCGCGGCATCGCGCTCGGCGTTGAGCACCTCGACGGTGCTGTGGGCGAATTCGGGGAGCTTGAGCGTGTTGGTGGCCAGGCCGGCGACCGTCGGCGCGTTCTTCACGCCGATCTCGACGAACCGCTCCACGCCGAGTCCGCCGGCGGCCTCCTCGATGAACAGCAGGTCCTGGGTCTCGATCCAGCGCACCGGGCTGGCGAACTGCCAAGCCAGCAACTCGATGACGACCTTGCGCATCAACTCCCTGGGCTTCTCGTTACGCCAGGTGTCGTAGTCGGCGAGAATTTCGTCGAGCGGCTCGGCCGGCACCAGGTCGCGGATCTCCTGAATGAAGTCGCGGTCCAGTGTGAAGGGCCGGGGCACCAGGTTCGGGACATAGCGCCCGACGACGAGCTCCGGGTCCCGGTCGCGGGGCAGAACCCGCTCGAGGCTGCGCCGGAAGTCGTCGACACCCACCCGCAGCACGCTGGAGTGGAACGGCACGTCGATGCCGGGCACCAGGATGAACGAGCGCTTGCCGCCGCTGATCTCGCGACGACGCTCGACCTCTTCCTCCAGCGCTTCCAGGCCGCGCACGGTTCCGGCGATCGCGTACTGCGAACCGCGCAGGTTGAAGTTGACGATCTGCAGGAATTCACCTGTGCGCTCGGCGATTTCGGCGACGAAGTCCTCGACGTCGTCGTCGGCGAGGTCGATCTGCGACGGCCGGATGGCGGCGAGCCGGTAATTGGACCGACCCCGCTCGTCGCGCGGCACGATGTCGTGCATCTTGGAGCCGCGGTGGAACACCGCCTCCAGCAGACCTTCGAGTTCGATGACGCCGGACACACAGGCCAGCGCGGTGTACTCACCGACGGAGTGACCGCAAGCGATCGCGCCCTCGACGAACGCGCCCTGCTCACGCATCTCGGCAACCTGGGCCGCAGCTGTGGTGGCCATGGCGACCTGGGTGAACTGGGTCAGGTACAGCACGCCCTCGGGGTGCTCGTAGTGCACACCGGAGGCGATCAGCGACGTCGGGTTGTCGCGAACCACGTGCAGCACCGAGAAGCCCAGCGTCTCGCGGGTGAACTTGTCGGCCTTGTCCCACACCTTGCGCGCGGCCTTGGACCGGGCCCGTACCTCCATGCCCATGCCCTTGGACTGGATGCCCTGGCCGGGGAACGCGTAGACGGTCTTGGGTGCCGCGAGGCGTGCGGTGGCGGCCATCACCAGCTCGGTGCCGATGCGGGCCTGAACCTCGACAACCTCTGCGCCGACATCGATTCCGACTCGGTCGACGCGGAAGTCCACCTCATCGCCCGGCTTGACCATGCCCAGGAAGCGGGCGGTCCAGCCGACCAGCTTGGCCGGCGGAACCGGCTTGCCGTCGGTGGCGGTCACGACGTGCTGCGCTGCGGCCGACAGCCACATGCCGTGCACGATCGGCGATTCCAGACCGGCCAGCAGCGCGGCCGCCCGGTCGGTGTGGATCGGGTTGTGGTCACCGGACACCACGGCGAACGGCCGCATGTCCACGGGTGCGCCGACGGTGATGTCGCGCCGGCGGCGACGCGGGGTGTCGGTGGCGTTGTCCGAGATCGCGCCGCCGGCGCGAACCGGATCGGTCAGCTCGGCCTCGCCGGTACGGCCGCGGATCGCGAACCGCTCCTCCAGCTTGGCCAACTCGGTGCCGTCGGAGGCACGCACCGTTACGTTGACCGGGACAACCCGGCCCACCTCGGTGTCGGTGGCAGCCGAAGCTGTTGCGGTGACGGTCAATTCGGCAGGCTCGGTCGGCAAAGCAGCCAACAGGTGAGCGGCGTGGTCCAGATGCACCAGGCTCAGCAGACCTTCGACGACCGGGAATCCGGAGTCGGTGGCGGCGGAGCCGATCGCGGCGAACACCGCGGGCCAGCAGCGACCGACGAGCGCGTCGGGGACGACGGTGAGGGTCGGCGCCAGCGGGGCACCGAAGGTGGCAGTGACACCGGTGTGGTCGGCGACCTGCTCGGGGTTCCAGGCGACGGTGACCTTGGCGGTCCCGTCGACGACCGACGGCAGTGCGTCGGGACCGTCCACACCCGCGGCGATGGCGAGCACCGACCGCATGGCGGTCGCGGCATCGGCGACCTCGACGACCGGTGCGCCACCGCTGCGGATGGCCTCCGTCAGGGTGAACCGGATCTCGATCCAGGTCCCCGACAGTGGCACCGACAGCAGCACATGCTGGTCGTCGGCAACCTCAAGCCGGGCCCCGGTGGACGGATGGGAAGCGGAACGCTTCGCCGATCCTTCGCGGACCAACCACTCGTTGGCAGGGGCGATCCGGTGCACCGGGTTGACCGAGGTGCGACCGGCCCACAACACGTCAGGGGCATCGAGCAGAACGGCCAGCGGACCGGTCACGTCGTCGCGGCCCTGGCGGCGTGACAGCACGGCCTGCGGCTGAGCGCCGGCAGCCAACGCCTGGTCGACGGCGGTCTGTTCGAAGCGGTCCAGCAGCTCACCGACGGGCTCGTCGACGCGCGTGATGCCGGCGACGGCCTCGGTGCCGGGGATGACGCAGACCTGATCGGCGTCGTAGCGCGCGTCGTGGGCCTGCCACAGCGAATCGCTGCGCCACCAGCGGCGCACGTCCTTGTCGATCACCGGAACGAAGTTGACGGGCTTGCCCAGCGTCTTGCACAGCTCGACGAAGAACGGCACATCGGCCGGGTGCAGCTGCACCGATGCGGCGTCCGGGTAGGCCGAGACCAGCGCGGCCAGCGCGGCCTTCGGGTCCTCCAGCAGCGCCTCGCCGTCGCCGGAGGCGTCGAACAGCGTCTCGATGGCGCCGAAATCCTTTGCGTGCAAACGTGCTTCGGCACGCTTGAGCATCTGCTCGAAGCGGTCGCGCCAGGTGACGTCGAGCCACGGTGAGTGGTCGCGCTTGGTGTCGGCGGTGCTGTTGCCCTCGCCGATGGACAGTTCGATGTAGCGGCGCAACCACTGCAGGTAGGTCATGTCGGCGACATCACCGAAGTACGGCTTGGCGGTGTTGGCCATCGCGGCGATGATCTCGTCGCGGCGCGCGGCGACGGCGTCGGCGTCGCCGGCCACCTCGTCGAGCAGCCGGCCACAACGCGATGCGGCGTTGTCGATCTCGTGGATGTCGGCGCCGAGCTGGCTGCGTCCGGACGCCATGCCGCCCGAGGCCTTGCCGGCACCCACCCAGGTGTCGGTGCCCTTGGTGTCCACCAGCAGCTGCTTGACCTGCGGGCTCGTGGTGGCCTCGAGGGTGGCCATCGCGGCGGTGCCCACCAGGATGCCGTCGATCGGCATCAGCGGGTAACCGTGGGCGGCCGACCAGCGGCCGGACAGGTACTCGGCCGAACGTTCGGGGGTGCCGATGCCGCCGCCGACGCAGATGGTGATGTTGGACCGGCTGCGCAGCTCCGAATAGGTGGCCAGCAGGAGGTCGTCGAGGTCTTCCCACGAGTGGTGGCCACCGGCGCGGCCGCCTTCGATGTGGACGATCACCGGCTTGGTGGGCACCTCGGCCGCGATTCGGATGACCGAGCGGATCTGCTCGACAGTGCCCGGCTTGAACACCACGTGGCTGATACCGAGATCGTTGAGTTCACCGATCAGCTCGACGGCCTCTTCGAGGTCCGGGATACCGGCGCTGACGATGACGCCGTCGATCGGCGCACCGGACTGGCGGGCGCGCTGCACCAGGCGCTTGCCACCGACCTGAAGCTTCCACAGGTAGGGATCGAGGAACAAAGTATTGAACTGGATGGCCCGGCCGGGCTCCAGCAGCTCACCCAACTCGGCGATGCGATCGTTGAAGATCGGCTCGGTGACCTGTCCGCCACCGGCGAGTTCGGCCCAATGGCCGGCGTTTGCTGCGGCCGCGACGATCTTGGCGTCCACTGTGGTGGGGGTCATACCGGCCAGCAGGATCGGCGAGCGTCCGGTGAGCCGGGTGAACTTGGTCGAGAGCTTGACCGATCCGTCCGGCAGGCTGACGACCGTCGGGGCGTAGCTGGACCACGGACGGGCCACCTCCGGCACCGCGCCGATGGTGAACAGGTTGCGCTGGCCACCGCGGGTTGCAGCGGGAACGATTCCGATGCCGAGTCCGCGGACCACCGGGGCGGTCAGGCGGGTCAGGATGTCGCCGGGACCGAGGTCAAGAATCCATCGAGCTCCGGCGTCGCTGATCTCGGTGATCTCGTCGACCCAGTCCACCTGGCTGACCAGAATGGCCTCGGTCATCTCACGGGCCAGCTTGACGTCGATGCCGACGGCCTCTGCCCAACGGGCGACGATGTCGATCCCGTCGGCCAGACGCGGCGTGTGGAAACCGACCTCGACCTGCACCGGGTCGAAGACCGGGGCGAAGACGGCGCCGCCGCGGACTTTGCTCTTGCGCTCGGCCTCTTCCTTCTCAGCGATCTGGTTGCAGTACAGCTCGAACCGCGACAGCTGCTCGGGTGTGCCGGTGATCACAACAGAGCGCCGTCCGTTGCGGATGGACAGCACCGGGGGCAGCACGGTGCGCACGTCCTGGCTGAACTCTTCGAGCAGCTCGTAGATGCGCTCGGGCTCGGCATTGGTCACCGACACCATCGGCGGGCGGTCGCCGAGCACGGTGATCCCGCGGCGACGCGCGACCAGGGTGCCCGCTGCACCGATCAGCTGCGCCAGCGCCAGCAGCTGCACGTCCTTGGCACCCTTGGCGGCCAGTGTCTCGACGCCCAGTACGCCCTGAGAATGCCCGGCGACGGCCACCGGCGGGGTTGCGGCCAGGTCCATGCCCTGGCGGGCCAGCGCCCGCACTGCGGCGATCTGGGTGAGGAGGACGCCCGGGACCGAGACAGCGGCGGAGGTCAGCTGCTTGTCGGACGGCACCGGCTCCTCGGCGGCCAGCGCGCGGACCCACTGCAGGGGCTCGAAGCCGATGGGCCGGACGACCACGAGCTCGGCGGCGACCGGCTCGAGCAGCAGCTCGGCCTCTCCGGCCAGGGTCGCCAGTTCGGCCTCGATACCGGCCGAGGACACCAACTCCTCGAGAGTCTCCAGCCAGGCGCTGCCCTGACCGCCGAAGGCGACTGCGTAGGGCTCACCGGCGCTCAGCCGATCGACCAGGGCGTGGGTGGAGTCAGCCTGCCGACCGTCGGATCCTGAGTCGTCGTTGCGACCGGCGGACACCCGGTCGTGTTCATAGATCGTCACTGGCGCTATCTCCTCGGTGCTGCTGCGGTTCTGCGGTGAATGGTGTCGCGTGTGGCTGTCGCGTGCGGTCTCAGGTATCTGTCTGCATGTCTGGGCGGTTGTGGCTGCCCGGCGACAAGCCAACGGCGATTCAGCGTCGAATCAGGTGAGGAACGCGGTGTCGCCGGAGCCCTCCGGACGGCGCCACTCACATTCCCGCCGTACTAAGAGTGTCATAAGAGGCAGTGGGCTTTTTCCGTCCAGATTGGTTACTGGCGAGTTCTACGCATGGGTAACCGCCGGTAACGTAACGCCGCGTCGAGTGGCGCCCGAAGACATTCGGGACAAACGTCCTGTTGGCAGGTGGTTACGGTCGAGTAGCCACAACTGCGCAGATCAAGGCAGTATTGTTATCGAATCGTTATCTAAATTTTTCGCCACATCCGGGCCCGCGAACCGAGTGTGAACCAGCAGACAATCGGGCCGATTCTGTCTAGCGAATCCTGCCAGTCCGAGCCAAAAGTTTGCTGGAATATCTTACCCGTCGGTAACTATTCAGCCCTGGCGGTCGGTCTACTCGGCGGCCACGCCGGCACGCAGGGCCCGGTCCACCCTGGCCGAGACCACTGCCCGGGCCAGCTCGGGCAGACCGGCATCCGGAGCGCCGCCCCGACACTCGGCCACCGCAGCAGCGACCGACTCGGCCAGGTGATCGATCGCCACGCCGGTGGCCCGGCAGACATGGGCCATGCTGCGGACGACGCGCCGATGGTCCTCCGCGTCACCGACGAGCGCGACCAACGCCGGATCTGTCACCTCGACGGAGTCGTCCACGACGCGCACCAACCCGAACTCGACGAGCGCTTGGACGTCGTCGCCGGCCGGGTCGACGTTCAATGCCAGCGCCGTCGGCCGGAACCAGCCCGAGGCCTGGAGCCCCAAGGCGTCGGACAGATCCTTGCCGCCGCGCAAGGCGGCGAAGAACTCGGCGATATGCGCCGAGTTGAAACCCTTGGCCAGTAGCTGGCTGATCGCTGTCAGCTGATCAAGGTGCCGCTCACCGTAATACGCCGAGCGCCCGACGCGGCGCGGCGAATCGAGCAAGCCGCGTTCACGATAGGCGCGGATATTACGAGTGCTGACGCCGGAAATGCGCGCCAGGTCTTCAAGGCGGTACTCAACCAAGCCGGCGTCCCCCGCGTCGGTTTGAACAGCGATTCATGCCGACACCCTACTCCCCGGTTAATGTTGCGAGCGAATTCGCAGCTACAGCATTCAGCCGTCCCCGCATTTGGCCGATAACGCGATCATCTGCGGATATGCCAACCTGCTCCCCTTACCTGATACATGAGAGTGCAGTTTCAGCCAACTCGATGAATCGCTCTAAAGCCGGCCCGGAGGCGAAATTCACATCCGCCACAGAGAACTCTGGTCGCTTCGCCGCCTACGGTGAGAGAGCATGTACCTCTGCCCCACGAATCACATTTGACGAAAGGTGCCCGCGTGCGTCCCTGGATCGTTTGGGCCACCGGACTACTCGCGTACATCATCGCCGTTCTCGACCGCACCACCCTCGGCGTCTCGGGGCTGCAGGCCGCCGATAGATTTGCCGCAAGCCCCGGTGTGCTGTCCACGTTCGTCGTGTTGCAAGTGATCGTCTACGCCGCGGCCCAGGTTCCCGCCGGACTGCTGTTGGACCGCTTCGGTTCCCGCCTGCTCATCGTCTGCGGTGCGGCGCTGATGACAGCCGGGCAATTGGTGCTCGCGCTCAGCGAGTCACTACCCGCGGCCATCGGCGCACGCGCCATCGTCGGTCTTGGCGACGCACTGACCTTCATCTCGGTTCTCCGCCTGGTGCCCTATTGGTTCGAGCCGGCTCGGGTCCCCTTGGTGGCTCAGTTGACGGGCATCTGCGGTCAGCTCGGCCAGGTGCTGTCCGCGGTCCCTTTCCTGGCGATCCTCACCGGAAAGGGTTGGACGCCCGCCTATCTGTCGGTCGCTGCATTCGGGCTTGTGGTAATCGTGTTGGCGCTGGCCCTGATCCGCAACACGCCACACGGGTCGGCGATGACGTCCGAGCCGATCTCACTGCACACCACCCTGTCTCGCATCAGGACCGTCTGGCTGCGACCCGGTACCAGGCTCGGGTTCTTCACGCACATGGGCACCCAGTTCTCGGTGACGGTGTTCGCGTTGATGTGGGGAGTGCCCTATCTCACCGTCGCGCAGGGACTTTCGGAGACGGCCGCGGGCACGCTGCTGACCGTCTCGGTGGTGGCCGCGATCTCGGCTGGGATCATGATCGGCATATTCACCGGGCGCCATCCACACCGCCGGTCACGCCTGGTGCTCTGGATCATCGCCAGCAATGCATTGGTGTGGACCGTGGTGCTGGCCTTGCCCGGTCCGGCGCCGGTGTGGTTGTTGGTGGCACTCATCGTCGTCATCTCGGTGGGCGGTCCCGGATCGATGGTCGGCTTCGACTTCGCCCGCACCTTCAATCCGAGCCACACCCTCGGTACCGCGCAGGGCATGGTGAACATGGGCGGTTTCCTGGCCGCACTGCTGGTGATGCAGGCCATGGGTCTGATCCTGTCCGGAACGGACAGCTACTCGTTCGCGTCCTTCCGCGTGGCCTGGTCAGTGCAGTATGCGGTGTGGATCTTGGCCACCATCGGAATCCTGATCACCCGCCACAAGACGCGCCGCCTGCTCGCGGCCGAGCAGGAACGAATGCTGTTGGAGAGCTTCGAGACTCACCCGGGTCGGTGAATGTCCAGACGCCGGTCGACGATCGCCGCCGCATGCCGGTGGCCGACGGCCTCGAACCCGACGACGACCACCACCGGAGCCGCGGTGACCACCAACAGACACAGCGCCATCGACATCCCGTGTGCGGCCAGCGCCACTGCGGCGGCGAGCGCGGCCCCTGCCAGCGCCAGCAACAGTGCGTGGAGCAGATCGACCTCTCCCACCAGACATGAGTAGATGACGAACATCGAGAGCAGGTAGATGCCCACCGGAATCGCCACCGCCAGCACGGTGCCGACGGAATCCAGCTTCGACTGATCCTCGATGTAGTAGGCCGCCACGTGCAGTCCCGCTCCGGTGGCCACGATCGCACCGAACACCGCCAGGTGCAGGTAGCCGTACCAGAACGACAGCTGACGCCTGGCGTGCAGCAACTCACCGGCCGGAATCAGGAAATACACCCACCACATACCGAAGGTCAGGCCGGTTCCGGCCGCTACCAGCAGGATGGCATCGGTGGACCAGCCGTGCTCCCCCACTGCCGCCGTCAAAGACGCCACGGTGCCGACCACGCCTTCGCCCAGCGCGATGATCGCGAGCAACCCGTATCGCTCGGCCACGTGGTGGGCATGCCACGGCGTGCCTCCCATGCGCCGCTCGGCCAGCAGCGGTCCGCTGATCTCCACTATCACCAACCCCAGGGCGGTGACGAAGAAGACCGGGACCGAGACCTGAACGAAGATCTGGACTATCCAGCCGATCTGGGCGACAACGACCGCACACGCGTACGTCAGGCAGGCGGACCGATGTTGCGGA
This sequence comes from Mycobacterium sp. IDUB_24, assembly GCF_055419385.1. NCBI lineage: Bacteria > Bacillati > Actinomycetota > Actinomycetes > Mycobacteriales > Mycobacteriaceae > Mycobacterium > Mycobacterium sp. IDUB_24. Next base: position 214,535 of record NZ_JBVAXO010000009.1, on the reverse strand, counting down.
TCTTGCGCGGCAGCCCGTAACCACTGCCCCACCAATGCAATTCGCATCACCACGTAGCCGGCCACCAGCACCGAGTTGTCGACGTGCCCACCGTGGTCGACGGAGGCGAACATCGCCGGTATGCCGAGCGAGAGGATGATGACGCCGACCATCTGCAGCATCGTCATCACCCGGTAGACCCAGTCGTCGGTGTCGTAGGCGGAGGCGAACCAGGTGAAGTTCATCCATGCCCACCAGATCGCGAACGCAGCGAAGGCGAAGGCGACGAGCCCGGCCGACATATGGCCCTCGGCCATCAGATGCGCGAACTGCGCGGCAGCCACCCCGAAGGCGATCACGAACGTCAGGTCGAACAGCAATTCCAACGGACTCGCCACCCGGTGCTGCTCGTGCGGGTCGCGTCCGGACATCCGGCTCAGGCGGTGTGCTTGAACCGGACGGGGCGTGATCTCGTTCAACCTGGTATGTCCCCTTTGTCGCCTCGTTTCCCGCAATTCCATCTCATTGGGACGCCGGACCGTGGATTGCCGACGGCGTGGTGGCAGAAACTCACCGAAATACGAGTAGTGCACTACTGATGTCAGGGCTCCGGCCGCCCTCGAGGATGCGTATATGTACAAGCAATTCAGGCTGAATCTCCTGGGCGAGTTCGCCGTGTACCGAGACATGGAACCGCTGGTGTTGCCACCCTCGTGTCGCCGGTTGGTGGCACTTGCCGCCGTGAAGCGTCGCGAGCTGCACCGCAGCTGGGTCTGCGACCTGCTGTGGCCGGGTAGCCCTGCGGACAAGGCGGTGTCCTCGCTGCGTTCTGCGCTGTGGCGATTGCGACCGGTGGGCGCCGACGCGTTGCTCGTGGTGCAGCACCAGTACGTCAGCCTGGCGCCCGACGTGACGGTCGACTGGCATGAGGCGGTCGCCTTGCACGAGGCGATGGCCGTGATCGAAGGACGACCGGCACCTGCGGGTACCCATCCGAACCTGCACCGGCTGGTGCGCAGCGGTGACCTGCTCGAAGGCTGGACCGATTCCTGGTGCGTCGCCGAGCGTGACCGCTACCGCGCCATCCAGCAGGCCGTCCTGGACACCCCCGACAGTGTCGTGCCGAGGCAGGTGACGCACTACGCGGTCCCGGGCTCTGCGCTCCGTCCCACATCTCGCGGGGGTCGCCACCACAGCGACAATGCGGGGTGTCGGCCGTGAGTACGTTACTGCTCGGCCTCGTAGTGGTCAGCGCAGCGGCGACCGCGTTTGCGGTACACCAGCTGCAGACGTGGCTCGAGCGGTGGGCGTACGAGCGGCACGCTCAGGACTGACGCGGTTCGGTTGAAGGTCTCAGCTACACCGGGTCGAATGACGAGATCAACCAGTTGCCGTCGATCTTGCTCATCCCCACTTTGACCGCGCTGGCGGTGAAGCTCCCGTTGGGGTTCTCGGCACTCGTCGTGGCCTGGTTGACGAACACCAGCGCCACCGCTGAATCGGGATGGATCTCCGAAACAGCCGAGCGCACCACTGCCGCGCTGGTCTTGACCGATTTCTGCTTGGCGGCCGGGGCGACGATCTCCTGGGTGAACTGGGTGTAGTACGACAGGAAATCGCCGGTCAGGTGCGACTTGGCTGCCGAGAAGTCCCGGTCGAGACTGTCCGGCGCATAGCTCAGCAGGGCCACGGTGCCATCGCTCGCAGCCTTGAGCACCGTCGCCGACGCCGCCTGACCGGTCTCCTGGTCGTCGCGGTACTGCGCAAAGTACAGCCATCCGGCCAGCGCAGCCGACGCGATCAGCGCCACGGCCAGTGCCAGCGGGAACCACAGCTTCATCAAGTTCCGGCGCCACCCTGTTGCGGGCTCGTCGGCCGCGGTGGCGGTGACGTCCTCGGCCAGATCGGCCTCGGTGGCGTCCTGATCGCCGGCTTCGTCGGCGCTGTCGATCTCGACTGCCGTCTCGGTGCCTTCGATCTCGACTGCCGTCTCGGTCTCTTCGTTCTCGGTCTTCTTGATATCCACGGTCACGGCACGAACTCGACTTTCGACAGCTTGATCTGGTCGCCTTCACGGACCAAGTCGACGGCCACCCGCCACGGCCGCGGTTGCTTGTTGGCGCCTGTGGTGTTGGTGACCTGGGTATTGACGGCGACCAGAACGACGGCGTTGTCATCGCTCATGGTGTCCACGGCAGCGGCGGTCACTTTCGCCTCCGTCACCACCTTCGCGTCCTGGGCCAGCTTGACGAAGTCTTTCGACTGCCCTTCGAAATCCTCCCGGAACTCGCCCGTCGAGTTGTCGAGAATGTTCTTGACGGCGTCCTGAGCGTGGTTGAAATCCAGCGACATGAGCGTCACGACGGTCTGGCGGGCAGCGGCGGTGTATTCGGCCGCCAACTGCTGACGATGCTCGGCCTGCCGGTGGTGCCAGATCATCAGCCCGCTCAGGGTGAGCAGCCCGGCGATGAGGATGATCGTCAGACAGCTCGCCAGTACCTTCCAGAACAGGCGCGATACCTGCACCCGCGGTAGCCGGCGGGACGACGTGGCCCCGACTTCTCCCGCTGTCTCCGGCTCGGAGCCGTCGAGCGGCTCGGCCTCGACGGCCCCCGCCTCTGCATCGGCGCCGGTGGTGTCGGTGACCTCGTGGGTATCGGAGTCTTCGGTGTCGGAGTCTTTGGTATCGGCGGGGTCGTCGGCCGCGGTCGTGGTGGCGGCGTCCTTGTCAGCGGCCGCCTGGTTCCGCAGCCGAATGGCGCGGGCCCGGGCCCGGGCGGCAGCCGCGGCGGCCTCGGCCTCTGCGGCCTCGGCTTCGGCCAGCTCGGCCGATTCCAATGCGTCGCCTGGCGACGCGTCATCTTCGCTAGTATCGAGTACCGGCGACGAAGGCTTGCGGGACGGCATGCCGACCTCCTGTCCGTTCAGCAGCCTGCTTAACGAGAATTACGTTATCAGTTTGCGGTAGTGACCCGAGAGTACATCATCGACAGCAGGCGCTTAAACCGCCATTTACCTGCGGAAATGATGTTTACGTGCTGTGCGTTCACTTAGCCCGGACTGGCAGTCATCCGCGCCTCAAGCTGGTTCTTCATCACCTTGCCGGTGGCATTGAGCGGCAGTTCGTCGAGGAACTCGACATACCGGGGCACTTTGTAGCCAGCCATACGCTCGCGGCTCCAGGCAATGAGATCCTCGGCAACAACAGCCGAGACCCCGGGCTCGTCCCGCAGCACCACGAACGCCTTGCCGACCTGTCCCATCCGCTCATCGGCGACACCGATGACGGCAACCTGCGCTATCGCCGGATGCTCCAGCAGGAATCCCTCGATCTCGGCCGGGTAGGCATTGAAGCCGCCGACGATGAACATGTCCTTCTTGCGTCCGACGATCCGTAGCCGGCCGGATTCGGTGAACTCGCCGAGATCTCCGGTGTGCAGCCAACCGTCGGGGTCGATCGCCTCCGCGGTGGCCGCCGGATCGTCCAGATAGCCCTGCATCACGTTGTAGCCGCGCACCAGCACCTCGGCGTCGTCGGCAATGCGCACCTCGACGTCCTCGCACGGAAGTCCGGCCGTGGTGGCCACCTCCTCGGCCGAGTCACCGGGCCGTGACAACGTGACGTTGCCTGCCTCGGTAAGGCCGTAACCGGTCATCAGCGTCTGGAACGGCAACTCCTCGCGGATGCGTCGCACCAACTCCACCGGGATGTCGGCAGCACCGGTAACCCCCGCGCGCAGCGTCGCCAGCCGGTCACGCTCGGCGACGGCCAGCAGCGAGTGATACAGCGTCGGCGGGCCCGGCAGCATCGTGATGCGTTCACGCTCAATGAGTTCCACGACATTGTCGACGTCGAACACTGCGACCGGCAGCATGGTCGCACCGCGCAGGAACGACGCCACCAACCCTGCCTTCAACCCGAAGGTGTGGAAGTACGGGTTGATCATCAGATAGCGATCACCCTCGCGCAGATCCGCCAGCGTGGCCCACTCCTCGTAAGCCTGCAGCGTCTGGCGATGGTTCATCATCGCGCCCTTGGGCCTGCCGGTGGTGCCCGAGGTGAAGATGACGTCGGCGATGTCGGTGGGCTCCAACTCGTCTACGCGGCCCTGACTCAACGGGCTCCCACTACTCAGGAAGTCCGACTTCAGATCGATGGTGGGGACATCGAGAGCCGTCTCGGAAAACGTGAAATCCTGCCCGAGGAAACCGTTTTGGATCATCACCGCCTTGGCGCCGCTGCGCGCCACCACATCGGCGGCCTCTTCGGCCTTGAAGCGGGTGTTGACCGGGACCAGGATGCCACCGGCGGCCATGATCCCGAACGCCGCGATGATCCACTCGGCCGAATTGGGGGCCCAGACCGCGACCCGGTCCCCCTTGACGACGCCGAACTCGGCGAACGCACCCGAGGCTTTCCGGATGCGCTCGCCGAGTTCGGTGAAAGACAGGCGCAGCGGACCGTCGACACCAGCCGAATTGTCGCCATAGTCGACCCCGGCTGAATTGTCGCCATAGTCGACGACCGCCTCCGTGTCGCCGAAACGGTCCGCTGCACTCAGGACCATCCCGGGGATGGTCTGCTGCTGTTCGATGCGTCCGGCCCCTTAGGTCGTGACGAGGCGACCGAGGTTCCCACCCATGATCTTGGCCTGGTCCTCGACAGCGAGGTGCTCAAGCGCGGTCACGTAGTGGGTCGGCTCGGCCAGGCCCTCGGGGTGCGGCCAGTCGGAACCGTAGAGCACCTGGTCCACGCCGATCAGGTTGATCAGCTCGTCGATGCCCTCTTCGTAGAAGGGGCTGACGTAGATGCGGTTCTTGATCTCCTCGATCGGGTTGCCCAGGAAGGCCTCCGGGGCCTTCTTGTAGACCTCGGCCATGGAGTCCAGCAGCGGGAACATCCACTTCGAGCCGGCCTCGACAATGCCGACCTTCAGCGTCGGGAAACGGAACAGCGCGCCGTGAATCACCCACGAGGCCACGGCATCCTGGATCGGGCGCCACTCGTTGAGGATCGACATCGCGTTGGTCTGGAACGGCAGCATCTCCTGCGCCGCGCCGTCCCACTCCGAGGTGTAGCGCGAGTAGCCGCTGTCGCTGGAGTGCATGCCGACGAAGACGTCGTACTCGACGCACTTCTGCCAGAACGGATCGAACTCCGGCAATGCGAACGAGCGCGGACCGCGGAAGCCGGGCACCGGGGCCGGCCGGACCAGGATGGCCCGCGCACCGCGCTTGACCGCCCACTCCAGTTCCTCGATGGCCTTGTCGACGAGGGGCAAGGTGATCACCGGGGTGGTGAAGATGCGGTTCTTGTAATTGAAGCCCCAGACCTCGTCCAGCCACTGGTTCAGCGAGTGGATGATGACGTGGATGGCGACCGGGTCGTCGCGGAGCCGCTCCTCGATCAGGCTGGCCAGCGTCGGGAACATCAGGCTGCGGTCGAGGCCCAGCTCATCCATCAACTCGAGGCGCGGAGCCGGCTCGAAGAAGGCCGGGATGGACTTCATCGGCTCGCCGAAAAGCTCGCGCTTGCTCTTGCCGTCCGGGTTGCCGAACTTGAAGTACTCCTCCCAGGCGCCGGGCTTGGCGACATGCGAGAACGTGGGGTTCGGAATGTAGTTACTGATCTGGCCCTTGATGGCGATCTTGGTGCGCCCGTTGATCTCGACGTACTGGACGATGTCCTTGTACTCCTTGGGGAGGTACGTCGTCAGCGCCTCGGGCGGCTCGTAGAGGTGGTTGTCCGCGTCGAACAGCGGAAACGGAATGTCGACCCTGTGCGACAGTTGTCCCATGGAAAACTCCTTTGCAATTCGAGAGAATCATATTCTCACTTGTTAGCCGCCGCAATGCCCCGCCCGCCCGAAGGGCTGCTCAACGGGTGATTTCAGCAATCTGCTGACGGATGACGAACTTCTGGACCTTGCCGCTGGCCGTGCGGGGAAAATCTTCGGCCTGATGTAGCTCTTCCGGCCACTTCTGCCGGGCCACCCCGCTGGACTCGAAATGCGCCCGGACCTGATCGAGGGTGGGCATCGTGCCGCCGTCGCGCACCCGGAGGGCCGCGGCCACCCGCTCACCCAACCGCGTGTCCGGAGCCGCCACCACGATCGCCTCGATCACATCCGGCAGCCCGAGGAGCACCTCCTCCACCTCGAGTGCGCTGATGTTCTCGCCGCCGCGGATGATGAGGTCGGTGGTGCGGTCGGTGATGGTCAGATACCCATCGTCGTCCAGCACGCCGATGTCACCGGTGCGATACCAGCCGTCGTCGTCGAAATGCTTTGCGGTGAGGGCGTCGTCGGTATAGCCGAGGCACAGATCCGGTCCACGGCTGAAGATCTCGCCGTCCGGCCCGAGCCGGATCTCCACACCGGGACGCACATTGCCGTCGGTGTACAGGCGCTTCGCCTCCGGCGCCCCTGCACCCGATCCGGTGATCGACGGATGTTCGGTGCTGCCGTAGGAACGGAAGACGAAGAGGCCCAGATCGGCAAGCCGCCGGGTGACAGCCGCGGGCACCGTCGAGCCGCCCAGGCCGACGGTGGTGAACCGCGCCAGATGGCGCTCGTTGAACTGCGGATGGTCCATCAGGCTGGTGACGAAGTAGGGCGGCCCGCCACCGATGGACAGTTCGTCGCGTTCGATCAACTCCAGGACCTTGCCGGGATCCCAGACATCGCACAGGTCGATCGGTGCGCCCTCCAGCACGGGGATCAGGAAGGCGCCGACCATGCCGATGAAGTGCCCGACGGGCGTGGCCGTGAGTTGACGGCCACGGTTGGGCGGGTAGTTCTCCAGCAGTTGGCGGGTCTCGAAGCCCAGCGTCTGATGACTGTGGATGACGCCTTTGGGGTCGCGGGTGGTTCCGGACGTGAAGGCGATCAGGGCAGGCGCAGCCGGATCGGCGGTCAGGGTGCCCCGCATCGGCTCGTCGGCAAGCAGATCGGTATATGAATCTTGCCCGACCAGGCCGACGATCGGGACGTCGGCACACAGATCCGGCTCGAACTTCATCCGGCCGAATTGCTCGGTGGTGATGAACACCTTCGGCTTGGCCGTGGCCATGATGTGGCCGAGTTCCTTGCGCCCGTAGAAGTGCACGATCGGCACCGTCACCGCGCCGAGGAAGGCCGAGGCCCAGAACGCGACCGCGGCCTCCATCCAGTTGGGCAACTGCAATGCCACGACGTCACCGGGCCCGACGCCGCGCTCTCGAAGCCCGGCAGCGAGGCGCCGGGCGATCTGCTCGACCTCGCCGAAGGTGCCCTGGTACGGGCGTATCGCGGAATGGACATGGAACGCGGCCCCCGGGCTGGCGGCCAGCCCGTCTGCCAGCATCTGGCCCAGGGTTTCCGGTCGCCACCAGCCTTCTTCGACGTACCGTTTGGTCAGCTCAACAGGGATGTCGCGCACAACGGTGATGTTATTCTCATCAAACGAGAATGCCAATCCCGGAACTGGAGAACGTTTGATGGTCGACCTCGAAATCGACGGCGAACTGGCGATCATCACGATCGACCGGCCACAGGCACGCAATGCCATCTCGCTTGACACCATGGATGCGCTCAACAAGGCGTTGGACGGTGCAGCCGGCGCGTCCGCCCTGGCGATCACCGGCGGCGGTGACCGTGCCTTCGTCTCGGGGGGCGACCTAAAGGAACTGGCCGCCCTGCGCACCGAGCTCGAGGCTTCCGAGATGGCCTGGCGGATGCGCACGATCTGCGACCGCATCGCCGGTTTCGACGGACCGGTCATCGCGGCAATGAACGGACATGCCCTGGGCGGCGGGGCCGAGGTGGCGGTGGCAGCAGACATCCGAATCGCCGCGGACGACATCAAGATCGGCTTCAACCAGGTGGCCCTGGCGATCATGCCGGCCTGGGGTGGGGCCGAGCGGCTGGCCACGCTCGTCGGCCGCAGCCGGGCACTGCTGCTGGCCGGAACCGGTCGCATCCTCGGCGCCCGTGAGGCCGAGCAGCTCGGCCTGATCGACCAGGTGGTTCCCCGCGCCGAGTTCGCCGAGACCTGGCGCTCGACGGCGCAGTTGCTGGCCAGGCGTCAGGCCGGTGAGGTCAAGCGGGTCATCAACGGGGTGCCGACCACCGAGGCCGTGTCCGCCTTCGCCCGGCTCTGGTGCTCAGACGAGCACTGGGCCGCCGCGGACAAGGTGATGAACAAAGGCAAGTAGCCCCGCCGCAGCGCCGCAGCGCCGCCCCGCCAGTCGCCGAAACGGCATTCCGTCAGGAAGAATTCGAGTACCAGCCTGCTGGAATGCTGTTTCGGCGGCGGGGAGATCGCCCGGCCGAGTCAGCCACCCAACTCCCGGATCGGATCACTGCCGTCCCAGCCGGCAGCCTGTTCACGCACATGGCCGGCCATACCCGCGGAGGCCTCGGTCAACTCCATGATCTCGACGATCGTGGCACCCGTCGGCGGCTCGAAGTAGGCGAATCGAACGCCCTCACCTTCCCCGCCGGACCACACCTGCGGCCAGCCGGCTTCGCGTAGTTTGTCCATGGCCGCATCGAAATCGTCTGTCCAATAAGCAAGTTGGTGAAATCCCCCGCCTGCGCCGGCGCCGGCGAGGAACTCGGTGAAGATGCTCGGCGTGTGATCGAGTTGTTGGATCAGCTCGACCTGCAGGTCACCGCTGTTCGACAACGCCAGAGATAGTTTCACCTCGCAGGGCGCGCCCCGGTACGTCACGCGCTGCGGCAGGTTGCGGATGACGAACCACGGGCCCACACCCATCTTCAGCCAACCCGATATCGCGTCGTCCAGGTCGGTGACCACGTACCCGATCTGGCGGACCTCCCCCGGTAGAACCTCGCTCACGCCGCCTCCATTCAGTTGCCCGTCTGAACTGCCCACGAGAGCCTATCGACAGTCGGTTCTCACTAGACGAGAATTGCATTTCCAGTTATCGTCAGCGACGTGTCAACACAGATTGCTCTGGCGCCCGAGATCTCAACGTGGCCCGACGCCGAACCCCAGCTGATCGGCAGTCGCTGCACCGACTGCACGGCCACCACATTCCCGGCCCAGGCCCGCTGCCCCAAATGCTCCGGCGGCAACACCGAAGAGACGCGCCTACCCCGGCGCGGCACCGTCATCGCCTGGACCACCCAGGGCTTCCCACCCGGCGCCCCCTACAAAGGACCCACCGGAAAAGACTTCGTCCCCTTCGGCGTCGGCCTGATCGAACTCACCGACGACACCGGACCCGTCCTGCGCGTCGAAGGCCGCCTCACCGAAAACGACCCGGCCAAATTGCAATTCGGCATGGACGTCGAACTCACCATGATCCCGTTCACCACCGATGAAGACGGCAACGAGATCGTCACCTTCGCCTTCGCACCCGTAGGAGCCTGATGAACGACGTAGCCATCATCGGCGTCGGCCTGCACCCGTTCGGCCGCTTCGACAAGACCGCGATGCAGATGGGTGCCGAGGCAATCCAATTCGCGCTCGAAGATGCGGGCCTGGAATGGAAGGACATCCAGTTCGGGTTCGGCGGCAGCTATGAGGTGTCCAATCCGGATGCGGTCACCCGCCTGGTCGGACTGACCGGCATCACGTTCACCAACGTGTTCAACGCCTGCGCCACCGCCGCCAGCGCCATTCAGCAGACCGCCGACACCATCCGGTTGGGCAAGTACGACATCGGGATCGCGATCGGCCTGGACAAGCACCCGCGTGGCGCGTTCACCGACGACCCGGCCAAACTCGCTCTGCCGCAGTGGTATGCCGAGAACGGCCAGTTCGTCACCACCAAGTTCTTCGGGATGAAGGCCAACCATTACATCCACAAGCACAACATCTCCGAGGAGACGCTGGCGCGGGTGGCCAACAAGAACTTCCGCAACGGTGAACTGAACCCGAATGCGTTCCGGCGCAAGGAGATCTCGGTCGAGGAGATCATGGCCTCACCGGTGCTGAACTATCCGCTGCGGCAGTACATGTTCTGCGCACCGGACGAGGGCGCCGCGGCAGTGATCATGTGCCGTGCCGACATCGCGCACAAATTCACCGACAAACCGGTGTACGTGCGGGCCAGCGAGATCCGCACGCGCACCTTCGGCGCCTACGAGGTGCACGGCACCTCCGCTCCGCTCGACGAGGATCCCTCGCCGACGGTGTACGCGGCCAAGGCCGCCTACGAAGCCGCAGGCATCGGCCCGGAAGACGTCGACATCGCTCAACTGCAGGACACCGACGCCGGCGCCGAGGTGATCCACATGGCCGAAACGGGACTGTGCGCCGACGGCGACCAGGAGAAGCTGCTCCTCGAAGGCGCGACGGAGATCAACGGCACGATGCCGGTCAACACCGACGGCGGCCTGATCGCCAACGGCGAGCCGATCGGCGCCTCGGGCCTGCGCCAGATGCACGAGCTCGTGCGTCAGTTGCGCGGCGAGGCCGGCGATCGTCAGGTGCCGGGCAATCCACGGGTCGGCCTGGCCCAGGTCTACGGCGCGCCGGGCACCGCCTCGGCCACCATCTTGTCGCTCTAGATCCCTGTGCGAGCAGACGCAAACTGGCCCATTTCCAGAGGAATCAGGGCAAGTTTGCGTCTGCTCGCGGGGATGTCAGGCCGGCAGTTCCAGCGGCTGCGGCTCACCTTCCAGGCGTCGCAGCCAGTCCTCACAGAACTGCAGTACCTCGGTGTGCCCCGACGTCATGCCCAGGGCCTGCTCCATGACCATCACGCGCGACACGCTGGCCGCGATGAATGTCCACACGATCGGCGGCACCTCGGAGGCGTCGACGCCGTACCGGCGCAACGCCCCCTCTATCGCCTTCGTCTCGGCGTCGCGGAACATCTCGGCGTAACGGCCGATCTCGGCCCGCAACACCTTGCGGTGGTTGGCCAACCCGGTCATCTCCATCGTCAGGCGCGTAGCGCTGGGATCGATGGAGAACCGCCACAACGCCCACAGCGGCTGCGGCGATTTCAGGGCCTCGGCCTGCGCGACCAATCCTTCTTCGGCACGCCGCACGAACACCGCCAGAAACAGGTCGTCCATGGTGCGGAAGTAGTAGTGCACCAACTGGGGCTTGAGACCGGCCCGCTCGGCCACCCGGCGGGACGTGACCGCGACGTACCCTTCCTCGATCATCAGCTGCTCGGCAGCATCGAGCAGCACGATCCGGTTCTTCGCGTCCGGCGCCCCGATCCTTCGCGCCGATGCCATACCCGACCCTCCTTACGGCTTGCCCCCGACAATGTCTGGCTGATCGTAACTTTCCCCCAGCCTCGTGACCTTGACCACGACTCTACCGACATGCTAAGCAGGTGCTCAGCAATTTTCGAAAATTCTTCGCGCGGTGCAGCCCGTCGCGAAACCACCGCAGCGCATATCGATTTCGGGAGGCAGCGCACACCATGACCGAGACCAATTACGACACTGTCGACTACTTCACCGACCCGTCGCTGGTACCTGACCCGCACCCGTACTTCGATCACCTGCGCAGCAAGTGTCCGGTGGTGAAGGAGCCGAATTACGGCGTCATGGCCATCACCGGGTTCGAGGAAGCCACCACGGTCCTCAAGGACACCGATCTCTTCTCCTCGTGCATCGCGGTGGCCGGCCCGTTCCCGCCGCTGCCTTTCACGCCCGAGGGTGACGACATCACCGAGCAGATTGCCGCGCACCGAGCGCAGATGCCGATGTTCGAGCACATGGTCACCATGGACCCACCCGACCACACCAACGCCCGTTCCCTGCTCAACCGGCTGCTCACCCCGCGGCGGTTGAAGGAGAACGAGGACTTCATGTGGCGACTGGCCGACCAGTGCCTCGACGACTTCATCGCCGACGGCAAGTGTGAGTTCCTCAGCGCCTACGCGAAGCCTTTCTCACTCCTGGTCATCGCCGACATGCTGGGGGTGCCCGAAGAGGACCACGAGGAATTCCGCACGGTGCTGGGCGCCCCCCGGCCCGGGGCTCAGGTCGGCTCCCTCGATGGCGACCTCGTCGCCAGCAATCCGTTGGAATGGCTGGACGAGAAGTTCAGCAGTTACCTCGAAGACCGTCGAAAAGAACCGCGCGACGACGTGCTGACGGCACTCGCGACGGCGAACTACCCGGACGGCTCCGTACCGCCCATCATCGAGGTCGTTCGGTCCGCGACATTCCTGTTCGCAGCCGGCCAGGAGACCACCACCAAACTGCTGTCGGCCTCATTGCGCGTGCTCGGCGACCGCCCGGACATCCAGCAGGCCCTGCGCGACGACCGTAGCCGTATCCCGACCTTCGTCGAGGAAGCCCTGCGGATGGACGCCCCGGTCAAGAGCCAGTTCCGGCTGGCCAAGAAGGACACCAAGCTCGGCGACATCGAGGTGCCCGCCGGTACCACCCTGATGGTGTGCCCGGGCGCGGTGAACCGCGACCCGGTCCGGTTCGAGGACCCGCACACCTTCAGTCTGGATCGCAAGAACGTGCGTGAGCACATCGCATTCGGCCGAGGCGTCCACAGCTGCCCGGGTGGCCCGCTGGCCCGCGTCGAGGGCCGGGTGTCGCTGGAGCGCATCCTGGATCGGATGGCCGATATCGGTATCGACGAGGAGTTCCACGGTCCCGCCGACGATCGTCGCTACAGCTACGAGCCGACGTTCATCCTGCGCGGCCTGACCGAGCTGAACATCACGTTCAAGCCGGTGCGCTGACCCCGGACCCGGACTGCCGATCCGCGAATCTCGTCTCCGTCGTATTTGTTATTCTCCGAATGAGAGAATGACAATCTCACTGGCGAAGACGAGATTCCGGTTTCGGCACGGTGAAGCCTGATCTCGTTCTATAGTCAGCCGACCAGTGCCGATCCGTGGAGGTGCGTGTGAAGTCCAGTTTGATCCGCATGGCGTTGAGCGCCGCGCTGGGATTGGGGACTGCAGTCGCATTGGCACCGCCGTCACAGGCCATGTATTTCGGCAACTACAACCTGAACATGCCGGACCGCAGGGACTTCCACACCTGGATCTGGGCGGCCGTCAATCCGTGCAGAAGCCCGGGTACCGACATCCAGCTCAAGGACTGCATCATCGTCGTGACCATCCCCCAGCCGGTGGCCAAGGCAGTCTCCAGCAATGTCCAAGCGCACTTGGTGGACGGTCGGTTCTCGATGACGATCGACGATCCCTTCGGCCTGCGGTGCGGAGACATCTACTACGGGCCGACGATTCCCACCCATGACGTGTACTCGTGGGATGCCAACACGCTCGCGGGCGAGATGGTTTCCTCGTTCGATGCCGGTTGCGACGGCGCTCCCGGCGGCGCCTTCACCTACCCGTTCACCCTGACGAGGATGTGATCGATGCGCCACCTGATGAGCCGAGCCCTGACCGTCACGACGGCCACCGTGCTGACGGTCGGCACAATCGCCACGGCCGCACCGGCATTCGCCGACGATCCAGAACCGCCCGGTCCACCGCTGCATCACGTGCAATACACCGTGACCTCCGACGCCCCGTACTGGGCCCACATCTACTACCGCGACACCGACCCCGTTCAGTTCTCGGATTACAGCCACAATCCGTACGAGTTCAGCCCGAGAGCCGACGTGGACATCGCACCGGACCGGCCGTGGGTCTTCGATGCCATGCTCGCCGACCCGGACCTGTGGGCGATGGTCCTGGTGCAGAGCGGTGAGTCACCCAACCTTCCGACCCCTGGGTTCAACTGCAAACTGACCGTCGACGGCGTGGTGGTCAAGACGAACAGTGGCCCCAAGGGCGCGGTGTGTTCGATCCGGAACTGGTAGATCCCAACTCACGACCGAAATGCCTGGGGGCGACGCGAATCGCGTCGCCCCCAGGCATTTCTCAAGCGTTGAGCTCAGGCGTCGCCACGAAGCCAGCGTGTCTCACCGTTCATCGGCACGCAGCTCAAGAACAGCCCGTCCGGGGCCTGGGCCACCGAGTTCTGTTCGTTGATGCACAGGCTGTTCTCGTCCCTGATGCCGACCATCGGCGGCGACCGGAACCACCTCGGCTCATAGCGCCGCGGCGAGCCGCAGAACACCAGCCGGCCCCACCCGTTGCGCGCGTCCACCCCGAACACGTAGTAGGCGGTGTTGTCGCACGGAGCGCCGAGCACGGCGTTCGGGTTGATGCCCGGTGTGCAAAACGCGTCATTACATGTCTGCGGACCCGCATTCGCCTGCGGAGCAGCCAGCATCCCGGCGACAATCATTGAAGCGGTCACCATCACCGTCACACGCACGTTGCTACTTTCGCATAGCTGGAAATCAAACTCTCGGTTTTGGAGAATATTACTACGAATGGCCCGCCGCAGTTCTCGTGCGCCGTGGGGCGGTGGTTCGGAGGCCACCACAATCCATCGTGAACCAGCCCTTGATAGTGATATTCTCCGGAATTGAGAAGATGGCTACCGCCTCGTCAGGTCGGCCAGAAGGAGCGTTCATGTCAGTCTCCCGGGTAAGCGCTGTTGCGGCGGCCGTTGCCGCCGCCGCGGCCGTCAGCCTGAGCGGCGCCGCCCCTGCGGTCGCCGGCGAACAGTGGGGTATCAACGGCACCTACGCCACGTCGTCCAACGGCGAATGGGCCAAGATCAACGACCGCTACGAGAACCAGCCCTCGACACGCGGCAACTGGACAATCTCGACCCAGTGCATCTCTCCCACCGAATGCAACGGGACGGTGAACAGCGACGCGGGCTGGACCGCCCCGGTCTACACGACCAACGGACTGTGGTACGTCAAGCGGGTCGTACCCAATTGGCGTTTCTGCGCCGACGGCACACCGGTTGAGGGCATGCAGATAATCAAGTTCTATCCGGTGGGTTTCGACGGCCACGTTGACGTGACCGCAACCGAATACGCCGGCGAGGACGTGACCACCGGCCCCAGCGGATCCTGCGGACGCAATCAGTGGCCCTCCGTCCGGATGCCGTTCTATATGAGGCCCGCATAGCTGCTGTCGGCTTCAGCTGGAATCGAAAAACGGAGTCAGACAAAAGAACTGGCCACGGGCTGTTGCCCGTGGCCAGTTCTTTTATGCACGGCCGGCTATGTCGGCATCAGGTCCTGCCACGACTTGGCCGAGGACACCAGGTCCGTCTGCTTGTACAAATTGCCGTCGCTGCCCATGTACTCCCCGGTGCGCGGGTTGTACTTCGCAATCGCCACCGACGGCCCATGGCCGGCCCCACCGTTGAATGCGCTCGGCGCCACGCCGGGTTGTGCGGGCATGGGAAGCTCAGGCGCGTCGGGCAATACCCCTTGACCGTGCGGGACGGACGGAACCTCGGTGGCCCGCGGCTGGTCGTTCGCGGGCACCGGAACCGCGGCCGGATCCCCCGGCGGCGGTGGCGGCACGCCGGGCACCGGCGGCTCCAGGTACATCGGTTGCCCCGGCAGCAGGGGGCCCGGACCCGTCCCGGCGAAGCTCGGCGCCGGCTGGGGCTCAGGTGCCGCACCCGGTGGCGGAGCGGTCACCCCGGGCGGCAACGGGGTGCCTCCGAGCGGCCCGAAGATCTTCTCGTCCGGCAGCACCCGGGTGTCCGGGGGCACTCCCTGCGCGATCAGGTTGGGGTCGAGCGGGTACGGCCCGAGAGCATGCTGGCGCTGTGCCAGCGGCTGGAATCCCCTTGGGTCGTTGCACAATTCGACCGTCGGTGCCCGCTTGCCGGGGTGGCCCATGCACGGATAGTTCCGTGCACCACGCACGCCGATCGGGGAATCCTGCGGCAACTTGCAGTAGATGTTGTCCGGGGTGTCGATCACGGTGGTGTCGGCCGGGGAGCGCCAGGCCGAAGGCGGCAGGAAACCCACCGTGCAGGTCGGCGGATCACCCAGTCCGAGGGAGAAGTCGGCCATTGGAAGGCCGCTCGTATTGTTTGTCGGCGCGTAGGTCTGCAGCTGAGCGACGTACGGCGGCAACAACACCAGCAACTGCTCGATCGACGGGTTATAGGTAACCGCGATCTGGCCGAATGTGGTCAGATTCGCCAGCAAGACCGGCAACGTCGGCTTGATCTGCTCGAGCAGCTTGGTGGTCTCCTGCGCGAAACCCGGACCGTTGCGTAGCAACGATCGAACCTCGGGATCCTTCTCTGCAACCTTCCCGGTGATACCGGCCATGCTGGCGGCCCAGGTCCGGATCGAATCGGTCGTTTGGGCCTGCGCATCGAGGAAGGGCTTGGAGTCGTCGATCAGTGCCCGGGTCTGGTCGGAGATCGCGTTGGAATCCCTGGTGATCGTCGATGCCGAGTCCAGCAGCGAGCCGAAGTCGTAGCCGGTGCCGTTGAACGCGTTATAGGACTCGTCCAACAGCTGGCTCAGCTTGTCCTTCGGGATGGTATCCACCAGGGCACTGAGCTGGTCGAGCATGGGACCGACCGCCTGCGGAACCTTGGTGTTCGATACCGCGATCACCGAGCCGTTGTCCAGGTAAGGCCCGGAGTTGGTGCGCGGCAACAACTCGACGTACTGCTCACCCACCGCCGACATGCTCCGGACCTCAGCAGCCAGGTCGGCAGGCACTTTCGGAGAGCGGTCCAGAGACAGAGTCGCCTCGGCACCCTTGTCGGTCAATTCCACCGAGGTGACCTTGCCGATCTGGGACCCGCGGTAGGTGACGTTGCCGAACTGGTACAGGCCCCCCGTCGCCGGCAGTTCCATCTTCACCGTGATGCGACCGATACCGAGCAGCGTAGGCAGCTGCATATAGGCGAACAGCATGACGGCCACACCGACGACAGAGGCGACGGTGAAGAGAATCAGCTGAGTCCGGATGAAGCGCGTGAGCATTACCCACCACCTTCTGTCGCCGCTGGAGTAGGTGGTGCCGGTGGTGCCGGCTGTTCAGCTGGAGCCGAACCGCCTTGCTGCGCATAGGGTCCCGCGAACACCGAGGTAGACGGACTCGGCGCTGCAGCCGGCTGCGGCATGCCACCAGGCATGGTCATCGGTGCCGGAGGCACCACCGGGAGCACCGGGCCGGAATAAGTCGGCGCCGGGAGATCCGGTGGGGGCGGGGCGTCCGGCACGGCCGGCTCCTCCCCTGGCAACACATCCGGCGGCGGTGGGGCGACTCCGGTCTTGAGCGGGTCGTAGGTGTAGTTCAGATACCCGGGTTCACCCGGCACCGGAACGTTTTGGACGTCTCCGTCTTCCCAGCGGGTCCCACGCAGCAGGCTGCGTTTGAGGTGCGGGATCGTCATGTCGAAGTACGCGAACAGGTTGTAGTAATCGCCACGGATGACCCGGTCCATGAAGCTGTCGGTAAACGGGAAGTGCGGGGCGTATGAGAGCACCGCATCGAGGTCCGGCCCGACATTGGCCAAGGCCTTGAGCGCAGGCTCCAGATTCTTCAGGTTCCTGACGAGATCAGCCTGCGACTCGTTGACGAACTGGTTGGCGGTGTTGCTGAAAGTCCCCAGCTTCTGCAGCGCCGTGGTGAATCTCGGCCGCTCCTTGATCAACACGTCGAGGGCCGGCGGAATCTTCTCCAGTGCACGGGTGATCACATCGCGTTGCCCGGCGAAGGTCGATGCCAACTGGTTGAGCCCTTGGATGGACGTCACGATGTTGTCGCGCTGGGCATCCAACGCGCCGACGAAGGTATCCAGTCGGGTGAGCAGGTCGCGGAAATCGGTTTCCCGACCGTTGATCGCGGCACTGAAGTTGTGGATGACATCGCCCATCTGCCCCAGGCCGCCGCCGTTCACCACCGCCGCCAGCGAGGACAGCGTCTGCTCGGTCGTCGGATACGTCGACGAGTTGTTCAGCTGAATCGTCGCTCCTGCTGGGAGTTTCCCATCTGGCGCCTGCCCGGCCGGCGGGTTGATGGCCAGATGCATCGAACCCAGAAGGCTGGTCTGCCCGATGCTGGCCACCACGTTGGCCGGCACCACCACACCCGGCTTCACCGAGAACTCGACGTCGGCGTGCCAGTCCTTCACGGACAGGCTGCGCACGCTACCGACGACGACGTCGTTCATCATCACCGGTGAGTTCGGTTCCAGCGTGGCCACATTCGCGATCTCGACGTGGTAGACGCTGGAGTCCGTACCCCGGCCCACCGCGCCTGGCAGCGGCAGCGAGTTGACACCTTGAAAGGCGCACCCGCTGGTGGTCAACGCGACGCAGGATCCGACGGCGATCGCCAGTCGTACCGGCTTTCCCCTGGTCATGCTGGTGGCGTCCCTTCTGCTGGTGACGGTGCCGCAGGCGCCGGGGCTTCGGCGGCCAGCGGACCGGGCGCAGGACCTGGCGCAGGTCCCGGCGGCGGACCCGCTTGTCCCCCAGCTGGATTGAGCATGTCCGACACCGTGTTCGGCATGTTGGGTGGGTAGTAGTCGCCTCCGGGAAGCATCTGCTGGGCCCCTGGCGGCGGCACCCCGGGCTCCCGGCCGGTGAACGGCGGGGGCGGCTCGGGACCCGGGTTGTACGCCGAGATCGCTGGTGGCGTCTCGGGCGCAGAGGGCGCCCCACCACTGCCGCCAGGTGCCAGGCCCGGCTCGGAGTACACGATGTTCTCGGGTTTGGCCGATGGCATCAGGTAGGGGTCGATCGGGAACGGAAGGTAGTTGAAGTTGACCAGCCGCAGCGCCGGGCCGAGATACTGCGAGCACAGTTTCGCGGTCTCCGGTGCGGTGGTGTTCTCGACAGCGCCGATCGCGCCGCAGACGAACTCCACCGGGTTGGAGAAGTTGTTCATCACGAACTGACCGACGGCGCTGCCCGTGTCCGGGTTGTAGATGTTGTAGCCGTTCATGAATGCGTTGGGCGCGACGTGCAGGAGATTCTCGATGTGCATCTTGTTGTCGACGAGATTCTGGGTGACGTTGGCCAGCCGCTGCACCTGCTCAGAGGTCTGATCACGAGATCCCGCGACGAACCGCTGCACGTCGACGACCGCCACCGAAAGGTTCGTCAGCGCCGCGTCGAGGTCGGACCGGCTGCCGTCGACGACGCTGGTCAAGGTGGCCAACCGGTTCTGGAACGACACCACCTGTTCGTTGCTGTCCCGCAGCGCGGTCATGAATGTCTGCAGGTTCTTGATGATGTCGACGATGTTGCCGCTGCCCTCGGCGAGGATGCGGGCGACGCCGGACAACTGCGAAATGGTCTGCCGCAGTTTGTCGCCGTTGCCTGCCATCGCGTCGGCCGTGCTGTTGATGAACCGCGACACCGACGTCCCGTCGACACCGCTCTGTGGTCCCAGGTCGGTGGAGAGCCGCATCAGCTGCTCCTTGACCTCATCCCACTCCACCGGAACGGCGGTGCGGTCCAGGCCGATCACCGCGTCGTCGGGCAGCGTGGGGCCACTCGACCGGTAGGCAGGCGCGAGCTGCACATAGCGTGCGGCGACCAGGTTCTGGGCCACGATCACCGCTTTGGCGTCCGCGGGGACCGGCACGTCGTGGTCGACCTTGAGCGTCACCCGGGTCTGGGTGCCCTCAGGCTTGATGGACTCGATCGTGCCGACCTTGACGCCGGAGACCCGGACATCGTCACCCGGGTAGACGCCGGTGGCCGAGGTGAACATGGCGGAGATGGTCTTCTGCCCGAAGAGCTTCTGGCGCAACAGCACTGCTCCGCCCACCACCAGTAGCGCCACCAGCGCCACCGCCAGCCACTTACCGAGACGACTGCGGTTCATCAGCGTGAACCTCCGGGAATTCCGTTGTAGGGCAGCGGCAATTCGGCCCGCGGGCCGGCATTGTCCGGCGGCTGGCCGGCGTTGGTCCCGCGCCGGAATCCGAACGCGTAGTCGAAGAACGGCTGCAGCAACTGAGCGGGCTGCAGGTTGGGAACGTAGGCGTTGTAGTAGGCGCCGTTCGCCAGGGTCTCGGCCTGGGACAACTGGAACTTGTTCATGTTCGGGAGGGCCTTGCTGATGTTGTCGCGGTTGCGTTCCAGCATCGCGGTCACCGAGTTGAGTCGCTTGAGTGTCGGCGCCAACACGGCTTCGTTGTCGGCGACGAGACCACTGAGTTGCTGCGAGACAGCAGCTGTGTTTGCGAGCAGATCGACGAGCGCCTGGCGCCGGTCGTTCAGCACACCGAGCAGATCATTGGCGTTGAGAATCAACGTGTTCAGCTGATCGCTGCGCTGGGACAGCACGACTGTGACGTCGCTGGCGCTCTTGAGCAGGCTGGCCAGACTCTCGTTGCGCCCGTTGATCGATTTGGACAGCCGGCTCAGACCGTCGAACGTCGGCCCCAGCTTGGGTGCGACCTGGTCGATCGTGGCCGAAAGGGTATCCAGAGACTGGTTCAGCGATGTCGTGTCGGTACCCGCCGAGTTGGTGGTCAGGTCACTGACCGCTTCGGTCAGCGAGTACGGCGACGACGTGCGCGACGTCGGGATCACGTCGGTGGTGCGCAGCGTGCCGCTGCCATCGGACTCCAGCGTCAGCACGCGCTCGCCCAGCAGTGAACCGGTGCGGATGTGCGCGGTGGTCAGCGATCCCAGGGGGTACTTGCCCTCGGTGGTGAAGGTGACCAATGCGTCGCCGTTCTCCAACGACACGTCGGTGACCGCACCGATCTTGATCCCTGACAGCGTGACGTCGTTGCCCGCGGCGATGCCGCCGGCCTCGCTGAACAGCGCCTGGTGACGGACCGAGGAGGCCCACTGCTGCAGCCGCTCGGGCTGTAGCCCGACGGCGATGATGAGCATCATCAGCACGACACCGATGAAGCCCGCCTTGATCAGATTTGATTCGCGGTACTTAAGCATCAGGGCTCCGCGCACCTCCCGCCTTGTTGTTTGATCATCGGGAAGTGCGCAGTGCGCCCCTGCAGATCGGTGACGCGGATGGAAAGTCCGCAGATGTAGTACATGATCCAGCTGCCGTAGGAACCCAGCCGAGCCAGCTTGCGGAAGTTGTCGGGGGCCTTCTGCAGGCCCCGGTCCAGGACGATCTGGTGGTCGTCGAGCAGCGGCGCCAGCCGGTTCATCTGATCGACGGTCCCCTTGAGCGGTGGGCGCGCCTCAGTGAGCAGGCTTGCGAGCGAAGCGGTTCCGTTGTCGAGTTGGGTTACCGCCGTGCCGAGCGGGTCACGATCCTGCGACAGGCCGCTGATCAACTGTTCGAGACGGTCGACGGTTCCGTCGAACTTCTTGCCGTCCTTGGCCAGCGTTCCGACGACCACGTTCAGGTTGTCGATCAGCTGCTGAATGACCTGGTCGTTGTTGGCCAGCGTATTCGAGAACGACGACGTCTTGCTCATCAGTGAATCGAGAGTGTCGCCCTGTCCTTGGAAGATCTGGATGAGCGACGACGTCAGCGCGTTGACGTCCTGGGGGTTGAGTCCCTGGATCACCGGACGCAGGCCGCCCAGCAACATATCGAGATCCAGCGCACTGGCGGTGCGGTCCTTGGGGATCTGTGATCCGGCGGGCAGCAACTTGGTCGAGCCGGGGCTGTCGATCAACTCCAGGTAGCGGTCGCCGACCAGGTTCAGGTAGCGGACCGCAACCTTGGTGCTGGCGGTGAGCGCGATATCGCGGTCGGTGTCGAAGTCAACCCGAACAGACTTGTCCGATTGCAGCGAAACGCCTTTCACGGTCCCCACCCGGACCCCGGCAATGCGCACCGAGTCCCCGGACTCAAGACGTGAGGCATCACCGAACACGGCCGAGTAACCCGAGTAGGAGCCGCCGCGGTATTCCGAGAACGTCATGAACAGGAAGGCCGTGAGGACGACCATCACGACGGCGAACGACGCGAACTTGATGAATGTGCTTCTGCCGCGCTTCATCCCGGCTGTCCGATCTGCATGGTGTTACGTGGCGGACCGTCCAGCGGGCCGAACAGGATCTGCTTGAGTCCGTCGGAGTTGAACAGGATGCCCTGGTTGCCGTACTTCCACGGGTTGGCGTTGGTATCGGTGACGAGGTACTTGGCCTTGTTGCCGAATCCGAGGTACGGCAGGCCCATGCATTGCGGCCCGCCCTTGGCAGCCACCTTCGGCAGGTTCTGCGGGTAGCGGTACCGCTCGATCCCGAGTGTAAATGCGACGTTCACCACGACGCCGGGGTCCGGCTGCGGCGGCTCCTTCAGCAGATAATTCATGCCCTTGAGGCCGCACTCCAGTCCGGGAGCGTACTCATTGAGCAGATCGGTGGTGGGTACCAACACGTTCAGCGTTTTGCTCAGGGCCTCACGGTTACCGCCGATGACGTCGTTGCCGGCGTCGGCCAGGCCGATGGAGCTGACGAGGAAGTTGTCGAGGTTCTGTTGCTCGGCCACGAGGCTGTCGCTGATCCGGTTGGTGTTGTCGACGGTCTTGAGCAGGTCGGGTGCGGCGTCACCGTAGGCCCGCGACACCGCGGCCATACTCTCGATGTCACCGGTCAGGTTGGGCAGGCTCGGCTCGATCTTCTTCAGCACCGCGTCGAAGTCGGACAGCGACTGCCCCATCGCCTCGCCGCGCCCGGAGAACGCCGACGACAACGCGCCGAGGGTCTCGTTCAGCTTGGCCGGGTCGATCTTGTTCAGGACATTGGTCAATTGCTGGAAAACCGTGTTCATCTCGACGGTGACATGGTCGCCCTGCAGGGTCTGGCCGGGGCGGAGCTTGTCCGATGACGGATTTTCCGGCGCGACGAGCTGGACGTACTTGGCGCCGAACACGGTCGTCGAGGCGATGTCTGCCTGAACGTTGCCGGGGATCAGGCGCAGCTGGGACGGGTTCATCGCCAGGTGCAGCACGGCCTTGCCGTCGGCACGCTGCTCGATCGAGCTGACGGTGCCGACCTGCACACCGCGCATCTTCACCTTGGCGTCGGGGTTCATCACCAGGCCCGCGCGATCAGAGATCAGGGTGATCGGCTCGGTCTTGGTGAAGCTGCCGCGGAACAGTGCGACCGCCAGGCCGAAGATCAGGCCTATAGCGACCACGGTCGCCAGACCGGCCAGTGGCCGCGCGGAACTGCGCGCACCGAAGCTGCGTCCGGGACGTGCTGCCACCGGCGCCGCGGTACTTGTGGTTTCGGACCGGTGGGCTGGACCCGGTCCCACATTTCGAGTCAATTCTTCTCCCTAACCCGACAGGTTGAAGTTGCCGTTGGAGCCGTAGACGGACAGTGACACCAGCAGGGTCACCGAGACCACGACGATCAGCGAGGTACGTACGGCGTTGCCTACCGCCACCCCGACTCCGGATGGCCCGCCGGAGGCGAAGTAGCCGAAGTAGGTGTGGATCAACAGGATGGTGATGGCCATCAGGATGGCCTGCAGGAACGACCAGAGGAGGTCGATCGGGTTGAGGAACGTCGTGAAGTAGTGGTCGTAAAGGCCGCCCGACTGCCCGAGCAACACCACGGTGGTGAACTGGGAGGCCAGGAACGACAGGATCACCGCGATCGCGTACAGCGGGGTGATGGCGATCATCCCGGCCACGATGCGGGTGGACACCAGGTATTCGACGGGCCGGATCGCCATCGCTTCCAGCGCGTCGATCTCCTCGTTGATGCGCATCGCCCCGAGTTGGGCCGTCACGCCCGCCCCGAAGGTCGCGGCCAGCCCGATACCGGCCACCACGGGCGCAGCGATCCGGACGTTGATGAAGGCGGCCAGGAATCCGGTCAGCGCTTCGATGCCGATGTTGCCCAGCGAGGAATAGCCCTGGATGGCGAGCACACCGCCGGTAGCCAGGGTCAAGAACCCCACGATCACCACCGTGCCGCCGATCATGGCCAATGTGCCTGCGCCCATGGAGATCTCGGCGATCAGCCGGACGAGTTCCTTGCGGTAG
Organism: Mycobacterium sp. IDUB_24; assembly: GCF_055419385.1. Lineage (NCBI taxonomy): Bacteria > Bacillati > Actinomycetota > Actinomycetes > Mycobacteriales > Mycobacteriaceae > Mycobacterium > Mycobacterium sp. IDUB_24. The sequence goes on along the minus strand of NZ_JBVAXO010000009.1, from coordinate 190,818 downwards.
TGCATGGCGGCGTGCGGAGTGCCTGCCAGCGCCTTGAGGTAAAACAGCGTGTGATCGCCGATGCGGCTCAACGTCGACACCGGCTTGTTGAACTGCCGGGTCACCCGCGGATAGGTCGACCGCAGGATCGTCATGGTTCCCATTGCTTCCCCTGCCTCAGTGCGCCGTCATGCGGATACCGATGGCCGTGACGACCACGTTGATGACGAACAGCGCCATGAAGGCGTACACCACGGTCTCGTTCACCGCGTTGCCCACCGCCTTGGCGCCGCCACCGCTGATGGTCAACCCGCGGTAACAGGCCACCAGCCCGGCGATCAGTCCGAACAGCGCAGCCTTGACGCACGAGATGATCACCTCGGGCACACCGGTCAGCAGCGTGATGCCGGCCGCGAACGCACCCGGGTTCACATCTTGGATGAATACCGAGAACACGTAGCCACCCAGAATGCCGATGATCACCACCAGGCTGTTGAGCAGCAATGCCACGAGCCCCGAGGCCAGCATTCTGGGGGTCACCAGGCGCTGGATCGGGTTGATGCCCAGCACCTCCATGGCGTCGATCTCCTCGCGGATCGTGCGGGAACCCAGATCCGCGCACATCGCCGTCGCACCGGCACCGGCGACGATCAGCACCGTCACCATCGGCCCCAGCTGGGTCACCGCACCGAAGGCAGCGCCGGCGCCGGACAGATCGGCCGCACCGAGTTCGCGGAGCAGGATGTTGAGGGTGAAGCTCACCAGCACGGTGAACGGGATCGCCACCAAGAGCGTCGGCGCCATCGACACCCGGGCCACAAACCAGCACTGCTCGAGGAACTCCCGCCACTGAAACGGCCGCACGAACACGAACCGCACCGCATCCAACGCCATCGAGAACAGCGCCCCGACGGCCTGCATGGGGCCGGACAGGCTACGTACCAGAGGTACTCCGGTCGACCATTTATCTGCCATCAGAACTCCTGTCCCGGCAAGTGGCTGCCGACACCGCCGTTGGTGCGCCGATGTTAAGTGGTTCAGCGCGCCGGTGCTCGAACAGATCTAGTGCGCATGGTGCGGCCTGCGGCCCCACCGGGGTCATGCCGCAACCCCGGAATCAGCACATGCCAACCGGCTGGTTGGGTGTTTACCGATCCGGCTGTAATCCGAATTCAACTCAGCCCCAATATCTTTGACATCCATGACCGCGTGTGGGCCCGGCGACTCGACAACAGCCGGCAAATACGAGGTGCGTTCGAGCATCTGACGCACCTCCTGTTTCCCGCTGATGTTCTGCGCTCCACCGGATCCAGCGGCGAAGCCGGACAGACTTGTCCGTATGACTTCCCCCCGGGTGCCTGATGCTATCGGACCCGGGATCTGTCGCGGAGGCAAATAACGTAGAACTTGCTCGGGTAGTTGACAATTGGCGCGGCCCAGCCCGTACGGTTGCACCGCATGGCCCCTTGTGCCGTGAGCTGCGTTGGCAGCAGCCCACGACAGGCGGGTTCCGGTGGAATCGTTGAAGGGCATCACAGAGGCGGCTTAGGTGACGGCGCCGACGGTCTTGAGTTCGATGATGCGATCCCAGTCCAGTCCGAGTTCGCCCAGGATGTCGTCGGTTTGTTCGGCGAAGCCCGGCGCGGGCCCGGTGCTCGGCGCGGTGACGTCGAACTGCACCGGATTGGCCACCAATTCGAGCTCGCCCGCCTGCACGAGGTACTCGTTGGCCCGGACCTGGGCATCCTTGCCGGCCTGGAGGGTGTCCTGCACGGGAGCCCACGGACCGGCCAGCGTGGCGAATCGCTCGCTCCACTCTGGCAAAGTTCGCTTCTTCATCGCTTCGGTGAGGATCTCGACCGCGTCGGGCGTGTTCTCTGCGAACGATTCGGCCGTGGCGAACCTCGGATCGTCGATGTAGCTCTCCAGGTCCATGTGCCGGCAGACGTCGGCCCAGAACTTGGTCGGCTGCATCATCACGAAGGAGATGTAGCGATCGTCCGCGGTCGCGTACAACCCGACCAGCGGATTGATCGGCGACCCGTGTACACCGGGTGGCGGTGTCACCATCAATTCATTCAGGTGCTGGGTCAACGCCACGGTGTGGCCCATCGACCACAGGCCGCTCCCCAGTAGCGAGACGTCCACCACCGACGGCTCGCCGGTGCGCTCCCGCTTGAACAATGCCGCGGCAATACCGCCGGCCAGGTTGGTGCCCGAGATGGTGTCACCGTAGGCGGGCCCCGGTGGTGCGATCATTCCCGCCATCCCGGCGGGAGTGATCGTCGCGGCCGTGCCGGCCCGGCACCAGAAGGCGGTCATGTCGTAGCCGCCCTTGACCGACTCGTCACCGCGGGGCCCCAGCGCGCTGCCGCGGGCATAGATGATCTTCGGGTTCACCGCGCGAATGTCCTCGACGTCGATCCCGAACTTCTGCCGGTGCCCCGGCAGGAAACTGGTCAGGAAGACATCGGCCTTTTTGGCCAGTTCCAGCAGGATCTCGCGACCCTCCGGCACCGACATGTCCAGCCCGATGCTGCGCTTGCCGCGGTTCGCATGCTCGATGTTCGGATTCGGGTCGCCCTCCACGCGCAACGGCCCGGTCTGACGCAGGCCGCGTTGCGGGTCGCCGGTGACGGCGTGCTCGACCTTGATGACGTCGGCACCCCACTCCCCCAGCACTGCACCCGCCGACGGGACGAAGCCGTACATCGCGACCTCGAGGATGCGAACTCCTTGCAACGGGCCGGTCACGACAGCACCCGCGCGAACGTCTTGGCTTCCATGAACTCCTCGAGTCCGGCGGTGCCCATCTCGCGGCCGATGCCGGACTGCTTGTACCCGCCGAACGGACTGTCGGGGCTGAAGTAGTTGCCGCCGTTGATGGAGAACGTGCCGGTCCGGATCCGCCGGGCCACGCCCAGCGCACGATCCTCGCTGCCGAACACCGCGCCGGACAGCCCGTAGATCGAGTTGTTGGCGATCCGCACGGCGTCGTCGTCGTCCTCGTAGGCGATCACCGCCAGCACCGGTCCGAAGACCTCTTCCTGGGCGATCTCACTGTCCGGATCGACATCAGCCAGGAGTGTCGGGGTATAGAAGTAGCCCGGATCGACCTTCTGTCCACCGGTGACCAGCGTCGCGCCGGCCTCGACGGCCCGCTGGACCATGCCGTCGACTTTGTCCCGCTGCTTCTCGCTGATCAGCGGCCCCATGTAGGTCTTGGGATCGGTCGGATCGCCGTAGCGGACCAGGCCGAAGTTGTTCTTGATCAGTTCGACGATCTCGTCCTTGTGCTTGGCGGGCACGAGCAGCCGCGAAGTCAGCGCGCAGCCCTGACCGGCGTGGGTGACCATGCTGAAGGCCGAGAACAGTGCGGCGGTATTGAAGTCGGCATCGTCGAGCACGATCGCGGCCGACTTGCCGCCGAGCTCCAGGAACACCTTCTTCAAGGTCTCACTCGCCGCGGCCATGATGCGCCGGCCGGTGGGCGTGGAGCCGGTGAAGGTGACCATGTCGACGTCGGGACTCGTGGTGAGCACCGCGCCGACCTCTGGGTCCGCACCCGAGAGCACGTTGACGACGCCGGCCGGGATGTCGGTGTGGTTGGCAATCAGCTCGCCGAGGGCCAGCGTGATGAGCGGGGTATCCGGAGCCGACTTGAGCACCACGGTGCAGCCGGCAGCCAGGGCCGGCGCCAGCTTGGCCAGGGCCAGCTGGTTCGGATAGTTGTAGGCGATGATCGCGGCCACCACGCCGCCCGCTTCCTTCTCAACCCACCGGTGATGCTGCATGCCGCGGCTCTCGATGTTTCCGAGGTCCTCGGTCAGCGGGTAGGTCTTGAGCAGCTCCGCGTAGTAACGGACGATGTCGATCGGCCCGTCGAGCTGCGCGCCGGCGCACAGCGCAGCCGTGGCCCCGACCTCGGTGGTGGTCAGGGCGGCCAATTCGTCGCGATGTTCGACCAGTGTCTGGTGCAGCTGCTCCAGGCAGTGGATCCGCAATTCCGTGTTCGTGGACCAGTCGGTGTTGTCGAACGCGTGCCTGGCCGCAGCGACCGCGGCCTCGGCATCGGCGACGGTTGCGTCCGGCGCATGGCCGAATACCTCACCGGTAGCTGGATTGACGGAAGGAAACGTCCGCGGCGTCTCGCGCAGCTCTCCGCCGATCAACAACTTCCGGTCAGCACGCTGTTCTTGCGCGATGGTCGGCGCTTCCTGCTGCATCATCCTCCTCAGGCGTTTCCCACTGTGATGGAAACTGCATTCTCATCACCGGCGAATCATACATTCGCTCGATGAGAACTCAAGTGAAAGCTAGATCAGCTAGTCATGCCCTATTCGCTGCGAATCCACCATCCGTGCAGGCGGCACCGAGGTTGGGCCCGGATCTTGCGGTGCGGGCCAGTCCGAGAGTACGGTTCTCATAATCGGAAGGATGATTCTTGACCCCTGAGAAAGTCCGGCCTCGCCCGGCGACCGGAGATCTGCCATGAAGAATGCCGTTGTCACCGGAGGAGGTTCAGGCATCGGGGCGGCCGTCGCGGCCCGCTTGCGCGCCGACGGCCTCCATGTCGCGACACTCGACCTGCAGCAATCCGACGATGAGTTCGCCCACGTCGCCGACGTGACCGACCGCGCCGCCGTCGACTCCGCACTCAACGCCGTTCGCGCCCAACTCGGCCCGATCTCGGTCTTGGTCAACGCCGCCGGGCTGGACTGCTTCAAGCGTTTCAGCGACGTCTCGTTCGAGAAGTGGCAGCAGATCATCGACGTCAACCTCAACGGCGTATTCCACTGTGTACAGGCGGTATTGCCCGACATGCTCGAGGCCGGCTGGGGCCGGATCGTCAACATCTCGTCATCGAGCACACATTCGGGTCAGCCCTTCATGGCGCCCTATGTCGCGGCGAAGTCCGCGGTGAACGGTCTGACCAAGAGCCTCGCGCTGGAACTCGGCCCCAGCGGCATCACAGTCAACGCCGTGCCGCCGGGCTTCATCGACACCCCCATGCTGCGCAAGGCCGAAGGCAAGGGGTTCCTCGGGGACACCGACAGGCAGATCGAACAGACCCCGGTACGGCGGATGGGCAAGCCGGAAGACATCGCCGCGGCCTGCGCCTTCTTCGTCTCCGACGAGGCGAGCTACATCACCGGCCAGATCCTCGGCGTCAACGGCGGCCGTAACACCTGACGGGCGCGACGCACCCGAAACATCATCAGCAGCGAAAGGACATATGCAGTGGGAAGCAGCGCAGAAGGCCGGGTGGCCGGGAAAGTCGCATTCATCACCGGCGCGGCACGCGGCCAGGGCCGCAGCCACGCGGTCCGGCTGGCCGAAGAGGGCGCCGACATCATCGCGGTCGACATCTGTAAGAACTACGACACCGTCGGCTATGCGATGGCGACAGCCGAAGATCTCGAAGAGACCAAGAACTACGTCGAGAAGACCGGTCGGCGCATCGTCACCGCCCAGGCCGATGTCCGCAACGAGGCCGAATTGCGCGGTGCGCTGGACGCCGGGCTCGCGGAGTTCGGCAAGGTCGACATCGTCGTGGCGCAGGCCGGCATCGCCGCGATGAAGGGTCAGCCCGCGATGCAGGCGTGGACCGACGGCATCAACACAAACTTCGTCGGCACCATCAACGCCATCCAGGTCGCGCTGCCACACCTCAAAGAAGGCGCTTCGATCATCGCGACCGCATCGGCCGCCGCGCTGATGGACGCCCACAACAAGCCCAACCCGGGTGGCGATCCGGGCGGCATGGGCTACATGATCTCCAAGCGGCTGATCTCCGAGTACGTGCATGCGCTGGCCACCGAATTGGCGGTGCGCGGTATCCGCGCCAACGTCATCCACCCGACCAACTGCAACACGAACATGCTGCAGAGCGAGCCGATGTACCGCTCGTTCCGGCCGGATCTGGAGAACCCCACCCGCGCCGACGCCGAACCGGTGTTCGGTGTGCAGCAGGCGATGAAGGTCAACTTCATCGAGCCCGAGGACATCAGCAACGCGGTGCTGTGGCTGGCTTCCGACGAGTCCCGCTACGTCACCGGTATGCAGCTGCGCGTCGACGCCGGTGGCTACCTCAAGTGGTACGACTACCACGTGTGATTACTCAGCCATTGATTCGAAAGGAGTTGGCGTAGTGAAGGTTTCGGTCGATGCCAGTCGCTGCCAGGGGCATACCCTCTGCGCGATGATCGCGCCCGACTCGTTCGAACTCGACGACGTCGACGGTCATTCATCTCCGGTGTCGGACGTGGTGCCTGCCGACCAGGAAGATGCGGTCCGGGAGGCAGCGCAGTCCTGCCCCGAGCAGGCCATCCTCATCGAGGAATGAGGCCGGCCAATGACAAAGGGAGACAACGCCGTGAGTATCGGCCGTAGCGATGAGCCGCTTGCGCGAGGAGCAGCCGTCGATGTCGTTACCGACGACGACCGCAAGAAACACAAGATCCAGTTCGACCGGCACACCCCGGAGTACCGGGAGCAGTTCCAGGACATCACCGAGGAAATGCACGCCAAGTGCCCGATGGCCTGGACCGATGTCTACAACGGGCATTGGATCGCCGCGGACAGCAAGCACGTGTTCGAGCTGGCTCGCTGTCCGGTGGTGTCCAATCACCACGACATCAGCGGTGAGACTCCGTTTCAGGGCATCACCATCCCGAAAGCCAGCCGTGCCACCGTCGTTCGGGGCGGCATCCTCGAAATGGACGAGCCCGAACACAGCGCGTACCGCGGTGCGCTGAACCCGTATCTGTCTCCCGCGGCGATCAAGCGCTGGGAACCGTTCGTCGATGAGATCACCAGGGCCGCACTCGACGAACACATCGCGTCGGGCCGGATCGACTTCGTCGAGCACCTGGCCAACGTGGTGCCCGCGGTCTTCACGCTGGCCATGATGGGCATCGAGCTGAAGAAGTGGAACGTCTACAGCGAGCCCACCCATGCGTCGGTGTACACGCCCGAACACTCCCCCGACCGGGAGAAGATCAACGAGCAGCACCGCGAAATGGGCATCGACATCATCAACAACATGATGGAGATCCGGGAGACCCCGCGGCCGGGTCTGGTGAATGCTCTGCTGCAGTTGCGGATCGACGGCGAACCGGCCCCCGACATGGAGATCCTGGGCAACCTCGGCCTGGTCATCGGTGGAGGTTTCGACACCACGACGGCGCTCACCGCACACGCACTGGAGTGGCTCGGCGAGCACACCGACGAACGCGACCGGCTCAGCCGGGAACGAGACAGCCTGCTGCACCCCGCGACCGAGGAGTTCCTTCGGTTCTTCACCCCGGCACCCGGTGACGGGCGCACCTTCGCCGAGGACGTCGAGGTTGCGGGGCACCAGTTCAAGCAGTACGAGCGGCTGTGGTTGTCGTGGGCGATGGCCAACCGGGACCCGTCGGTGTTCGACAGGCCCAACGAGGTCGTCCTGGATCGCAAGGGCAACCGGCACTTCAGCTTCGGCATCGGCGTGCACCGCTGCGTGGGTTCGAACGTGGCCCGCACGGTGTTCAAGTCGATGCTCACCGCGGTCCTGGATCGGATGCCGGATTACGTGTGCGACCCGGAAGGCGCCATTCACTACGACACGATCGGCGTCATCCAGGGCATGCGGAACCTGCCCGCGACCTTCACACCAGGGAAACCGCTCGGCCCCGGCCTGGACGAGACCTTGGAGAAGCTGCAGCGCATCTGCAATGAGCAGGAGTTGGCCCGGCCGATCACCGAGCGCAAGGAAGCCGCCGTCATCGACTGACGCAACCGACAGCGGTTTCGCGAGGACGCCTTGTACGTCTGCCGCCTGTTAACCTCGAATGAGGTCGGGTCCGGCAAACGTGCAAGGCGTCGCCTTCTTGGGCGAACAACATGGGGGTTCCAACAGGTGATCAAATCTTTCAAGTACATCGCGGCCGCTCTCGGTGGGCTGGCCCTGTCCGTTCCGCTGGTGACGGGGGTGGCATCCGCCCAACCCGATTTCAGCGGCGTGGTCAACACGACGTGTAGCTACGAGCAGGTCATGGCGGCGCTCAACGCGCAGCGTCCAGACCTTGCCCAGCAGTTCAATGCTTCCCCGTTCGCCCAGGGTGCGTTGCGTAACTTCCTGGCCTCGGGGCCTGCCCAGCGTCAGCAGACGGTGGCCCAGCTGCAGGCCAGCCCGGCCGCTCAGGAGTACTTCGGGCCGATCAATGCGATCGCGGGCAGCTGCAACAACTACTGACATGTTGAGCCGGTCTTGACCGGCATCCGCGCCCATCCCCGCACGCTTGAGGTGTGGGCCATGGTCGCGCATTCGTAGTCGACCGTCCAGTCGGTCCAGCGCTTCAGGACCTCTTCGAAGGCCACCCTCGCCTCAAGCCGGGCCAGTGCCGAACCGAGGCAGAAATGCAGCCCCTGGCCGAAGCTCAGATGGCTGCCTTTGCGGTGGATGTCGTAGCGGTCCGGATCGATATACCGGGTGTCGTCCCGGTTGGCCGAGCCGTTGAGCAGCAGCATGTAGGACCCTTCGGTCACAGTGTGCCCGTACAGTTCGACATCGGCCGCTACGTAGCGCGCCTGTACCGGTGACGGCGGTTCGAAGCGCAGTGTTTCCTCCACGGCCATCGGGATCAACGCCGGATCGGCGGCGAGCTCATGACGTTGGTCGGGGTGCTCCGCGAGAAGCTGTCCCATGAAGCCGATGAGCCGGGCCGTGGTTTCACCCCCGGCCCCGGCGATCATGGCCGTGTAGGCGAGAACTTCGGTGCGGTCGAGCCGGCGCCGCGACCCGTCCGGCTCCTCCACCTCCGCGTTGATCAATTCGGTCATCAGGTCGTCGGAAGGATGGGTAGCCCGCCACTCGATGTAGTCCGCGAACTCCGCGAGGGACTCGGCGAAGATCGCCCCGCTGATGTCGCCGGCCTCATTCCCGACCGAAATGCTCTTGTCGGTGCGGTCACGGATCTTCTCCTGCCCCTCCTCGGGAATCCCGAGCAGGTACCCGATGGTACGCATCGGCATGATCGCGCCGAGGTCGGCGACGAAGTCGAATCCGCCGCTGTCCATCAGTGGATCTAGTGCACGAGAACAGAATCCACGCACCAGGTCTTCGACGGCCAGCATGCGCCGGGGCGTGAAGACCCGGGACAGCAGACGCCGGTGCAGATCATGCAGTGGCGGGTCCTCGAACAGCAGGATGCCCGGCGGCACCTCGATGCCGCTGAACAGGATGTCCGCCGTTGTACCCCGCCCCGACCGGTAGGTCTCCCAATCGGGCAGGGCCTTGGCCACGTCGTCGTAGCGACTCAGGGCGTAGAAGTTGTACTTGTCGTTGTAGTACAGCGGAGCTTCTTGACGCATTCGCCGCCAGATCGGATACGGGTCGTCGTCAATCGCGAAGTCGAAGGGGTCGTAATACAACTCCACCGCGGGGTCGACCGTCACCGTCGTTCCACCTTCCAATCATGCCGTGTTCCTGATGATTGACCGCCGGGCGTTACTTGGGCTGATTCGGTACCCCGGGGAAGAACTGCTCGGTGGGTCCTGCTGTCACCCAACCGCCGAGCTTGGTGACCAGGTGCGGTGCGAACACCGAGGCGTAGACGGCATGGCCGACCACGATCACGGCGATCACCGACAGCACACCCGATTGCAGCCGGGTCGCCGAAATCCTGTCTGCCCATATCTCGATCACGTTGCGGCCCTGGGAATCGGTGCGGCCCAACAGATACGTGAACACCATCATCTGCAGACCCATGGCGATGGCGTCGTAGATCGGGTACTGGTGCTTGGTTCCCTCCCACAGCCCCAATCCTTCGATCACATAGCCGTAGTAGAACAGGCCGAGCCGCGCGCCGATGATCGCGTTGAAGAACAGGGCCCAGAGGAATCCCACAGCGAAGCCCACCACAAGCAGGGTCTGCGGTCGGCGCCAGTTCCATTTTCCGCACACCCAACGGCCAAGTGCCGCACCGATGATGGCCGGCAGTACGAAGTACCCCATGTAGCCCACCGGAACTGCCGAGGGCAGTCCGCCGCCCCAGGTCATGTTGAGCGGCCACCAGGACGGCATCCGCGGTAGTTCGGGCGGGAACTGCGCATACACCGCCCAGTCGTACGGTGCCTCGATCCAGGAGAACGAGAGCGCCGAGATGCACAACAGCAGCAACGGATGCAGACGCCCACGCCGCACACTCAAATAGACACCGACGGCCAGGAAACCCAGCCCGCTGATGTATGCGAACGCCACTCCGGCGTTGATCAAGACCTGCACGCTCACTGACCCGCCTCCGGCCCCGGTGAGGGTTGCGGCTCAGGCGGTGTGCGACGCGCCTCCGGGTCGAAATACACCACCAGGCCGACGATCAGGACGATCAGGCCAAACAGGGTGCCCAACATGATGATTGCGCCCATTGCCCCTCCTCGGAGAACTACTGGGGCCCGTTGGGCCACTTGAGCAGGGAACCGGCATCGACGCGGATGTGCTGCCCGGTGATGTAGCGGCTCTCCTCGCTTGCCAGGAATACCCCGAGATTGGCCATGTCCTCCGGTTCGATGTACGGGATCGGCATCGCCTGGAACAGGTTGAACAGGGGTTCGGCGTCCTCGCGGGTGGCCGTCTTGCCCGCGGCCTTGAGGTCGGGGCGGAACACCCCGTACATGCCCTCGTTCTGCAGCAGATGGGTGTTGCAGTTGGTCGGGTGGATGGCGTTGACCCGGATCATCCTCGGTGCCAGGTGAAGACACATCTCGTCGACGTACTCCATGACGATGCGCTTGCTCCAGCCGTACCCCGCTCCGCCCGGACCCATATCCGGGCTGGTCGTGGTACCGCGGATCATGCCCGCGGTGGAACCGGTCACGATGATCGACGCGCCGTCGGGCAGATGCGGTATCGCCACGGCGACGGTGTTCATCACGCCCAGCAGATCGACGTCGGAGGCGTCGACGAACCCCATCGGATCAGGATTACCCATCGCCATCGGCAGAATGCCCGCGTTGGCGACGACGATGTCGATCTTGCCGAGATCGGCGATCCCGGCCTCGACCGCGTCGCGCAACTCATGACGCTCCCGGACATCGGCCACCCGTGCGACGACGCGGCGGCCGAGTTCCTTGATCTTGCGTTCGGTCTCGGCGAGGTCCTCGGGTGTGGCCAGCGGATAGGGATTGGACGGGATGTCTCGGCAGATGTCCGCCGCGATGATGTCGGCACCTTCCTTGGCCATCGCCACCGCATGCGCGCGGCCCTGCCCACGTGCCGCTCCGGTGATGAAAGCGACCTTGCCGTCGAGCTTTCCGGTCATGTTGTGCTCCTCTTGATGTGCGTGCTCAGCCGAGCGGCGTAAACGTGATATGCAGTGCGGCGAGACCACGCATGATGAACGTTGGCTCGTACGCGTAGTCGCGGTTGTCCGCTGGGCCGTGGTGTTCCTCGGAAATCGCGATGTCGCTCATCCGATCGAGAATCCTGTTCAGCGAAATGCGGCCTTCGGCTCGGGCCAGTGGGGCTCCCGGGCAGGAGTGGACACCGCGAATAAAGGCGATCTGCTCCCGCACATTGGCACGGTCGGCCTGGAATGAGTTGGGGTCGGGGAACTTCCGCTCGTCACGGTTGCACGCACCGGGAAGTACCATGACGGTCGTCCCGGCCGGCACCTCGACATCACCGATGCTGGTCGCCTTGCTGGCCATCCGGAAGTGCGATTTGACCGGGCTCTCCAGCCGCAGAGTCTCTTCCAGGAAGGCCGGAATCTTGCTGCGGTCCTCGCGCAGCAACTTTTCGAACCCCAGATTGTCGCCGATGAACCGCACCGCCGAACTCACCAACTTCGTCGTGGTCTCGGTACCGGCCGCGAACAGGAACGTCGACAGGTTCATGACGTCCTCGATCTCGGGTGTCGAACCGTCCTCGTACTTGGCCTGCGCCAGTCCGGTCAGCACATCTTCACGCGGCGCCCGCCTGCGGTCCTCGATATAGGCGTAGAACTTGTCGTTGAGCCACTGCAGCGGGTTGTGCGTTGTCGGTGCCTCCTTGCCGAGCTCCCCCACAGTTTCGAGTGCGAACGCCGCCTTGAATTCCTCGTGATCCTCGGCGGGGACACCCAGCAGGTCGGCGATGACCAGCAGCGAGAACGGTTTTGCGTAGTCGGCGAGAAATTCGCAGCCGCCCTTGTCGATGAACGTGTCGAGTTGCTGGTCGGCCAGCCGCCACATGAAGTCTTCGTTTTCCTTGAGGCGCTTGGGGGTGATCAGCTTGTTCATCAGGCCGCGGGTGCGGCTGTGGACCGGCGGATCCTGCGAGGTGATGTGCTCGGCCATCGGAACCTGCCCGCGGTGCTGCTCGATCAGCTCCGAGACGTCGTCGCTGTCCCCCGGCCCGAACGGCAGGCCGGAGAACGGCCCGGCCACCGACACACACGAGGAGAACGCCGGGTCCTTGTACACCGCAAGCGCCTCGTCGTACCCGGTTACGGCGAGGACGTTGAACGGGGTCGCAGGCGCCACAGGGCATTTGGACCGCAGGTGGTCGAAATAGGGGTAAGGGTCAGGCACCAGTGCCGGGTCGGTGAAGAAATCCACAACGTCGAAATCGGTCACATCAGGCTCCTGACGGGTCGAACAGAACTGGCAACGAGGTCGGTGATCGGAAGACCTGTCCGCGGATGTGGGGATCGTCGCCGTCGGGGTCCAGACGCAGGTTGGGCAGCCGATCCAGCAGAAGGTCGACAGCGGTACGCATTTCGAGTCGCGCCAGGTGCATGCCCAGGCACACGTGCACCCCGTGGCCCCAACCAAGGTTTCCCTTGGCTGTCCGGAAGATGTCGAACTCGTCTGGGTCGGCCCACCGATTTTCCTGCCGATTCGCCGAACCGAGCATCGGCATCACCGAACAGCCTGCCGGAATGTGTACCCCGCCGAGTTCGGTATCGCAGGTGGTGGTGCGCGTGATGGTCAGCAGTGGCGGGTTCCAGCGCACCGCTTCCTCGATGGACTGTGGCAACAGCGACCGGTCGGCCCGGACCGCGTCCAGCTGCGTTGTGTCGGAGAGCAATCCGAAGAGCAGATTGCCCAGCGACCGATACGTGGTCTCCACACCTGCGGGCAACAGCAGTCGCAGGAACGAGAAGATCTCCTCGTCGGTGAGCTTCTCACCGTCGATCTCAGCCTCCGCCAGAAGACTGATCATGTCTTCCTTCGGTTGGGCTCGGCGGGCCTGGAGGATGGGTGCGAAGTACTCGCACAGTGCAGCCGACGCCGCCAGGCCGCGCTCCGGGTTCATGATCCAGCTCAGCAGCGAGATGGACCAGCGCTGGAATTGCGGATAGTCCGCCTCGGGCAGCCCCAACAACCCGGCGATGACACGGCTCGGATAGTCGAAGGTGAAGTCCTTGACCAGGTCGACCTTGCCTTTGGAGGCGAACTTGTCGATGAGCTCGTTGGCGATTCGCCCGACCAGTTCGTCTTCCCACCGCGCCAGGGCTTTTTGCGAGAACGCCTTGGACACGAGCGAACGCAGCCGACCGTGCACCGGTTCGTCCATACCCAGCATCACGCGCTCACCGAGCACCGGGCCGAACGCCGCGATGACACCCGACGACGAGAACGTCAAGTTGTCGCGCAGCATCTGCTGGGCGTCCTCGTAGCGGTACACGATGAAGACAGGCATGCCCTGCTCCCCCGGCATCGCCGACATGTCGATCCGCTGGATCGGCTCCTCGTGCCGAAGCCTGGCGAGCTCCGGGTAGGGGTCGCGAACATCGCCCGACACGGCATCGTCGAAGGAGCCGAAGTCCTCGAGGTCTTCAAATAACTGGGGCATAGCTTCCTCCTTCTCTCGTTCTCCTCTACCGTGCCGGGTATGCGACGGACTTGATCTCGGTGTACTGCTCGAATCCGGCGATGCCGTTCTGGCGTCCGACGCCGCTGTTCTTATAGCCGCCGAACGGTGTGTCGGCGCCGTAGCCCGCGGTACCGTTGAGCCCGATGAACCCGGCGCGAAGCCGGCGAGCGACGGCGAGCGACCGCTCCAGCGAGCTCGACATGACGTTGCCCGCGAGTCCGTAGGGGCTGTCGTTGGCGATCCGGATGGCATCCTCTTCATCCTCGTAGGGAATGACGACGAGAACCGGTCCGAAGATCTCCTCCTGGGCGATCGTCATCGCGTTGTCCACATCGATGAAAAGTGTTGGGTTGACCCAGAATCCCTTGGCATACAGATCCAGTGCCGTCGGCGCCTGCGTACTGCCGACCAGCATCGTGGCGCCCTCGTCGACGCCTTGTCTGATGTAGTCGAGGATGCGCACCTGCTGCCTGGCCGAGATGACCGGGCCACACAGGGTTCCGGGGTCCTGCGGGTCACCGGGCACGATGTTCTCGTAGATGGCCTTCAGAATCGCGACTCCCTCGTCGTAGCGGGAACGCGGCAACAACATTCGGGTGGGAGCGGCGCAGCCCTGCCCCGCGTGCAACAGCGGACCGATACCGATCAGGCAGGCGGTGTTGAACGCTGTGTCATCCAAATCCTCCAAGACGATCGTCGCTGACTTACCGCCGAGCTCGAGGAAGAGCCGCTTCATCGTCGCAGCACCTTTCTCCATGATCCGCTTGCCCACCGTCGTGGAGCCGGTGAACGAGATCATGTCGACCTTGGGCGACAGGGTCAGCTCTTCGCCGACGAGGTGGTCCGATGCCGTCACGACATTCACGACGCCCGCGGGGATGTCGGTGTTCTCGGCGATGAGCCGGCCGAGCCGCGTGGCGTTGAACGGCGTGTCCGGCGCCGGCTTGAGCACCACTGTGTTGCCGGTCGCCAGCGCCTGCCCCAGCTTGTTGATGGCGACCTCGAACGGAAAGTTCCACGGCACGATGGCGCCAACCACCCCGACCGGCTCACGCCACACCTTGCGCGTCGTGTTCACCCCGGTGACGGAGACGAGGGTATCCCCGAGATCCGTTTCCCACGGGAACGTTTCGATGAGCCGGGCGGGGAACTTGAGGCCATCGGCCAGCGGAGCGTCGAGTTGCGGCCCGTGCGTCACCGCACGCGGAGCACCCACTTCGGAGATGAGTTCCTCACGCAACTCGTCCAGCTCAGCTTCGATTGCCTCGTGTAATTGTTCGAGGCACCGCTTGCGGAATTGGTGGTTGGTCGACCAATCGGTCTGGTCGAACGAACGGCGGGCCGCCGCGATGGCCCGGTTCATGTCGGTCTTGGAGGCGTCCGAAACCTCTCCGAGCACCTCCTCAGTCGCCGGGTTGATGTTGGCGAATGTCCCAGTCTGACCGTCGACCAGTTTGCCGTCGATCAGCATCCTCGATTCGAAGTCAGCCATGGCCTGCACCTTTTCGTCGCAGTGCGCCGAACCGCGGGATTCCCATCATCAGCCGCGTCATCTGATGCAGCCCAGCAGCAGGTAGTAAGCGGTTGGCAATCAACAACATTCGTGCGTCACGTCCAACCGCCGTCCTGACGAACGGCTTCGAGCCGTCGAGCGCCTTCGTCAAGCCCGCGGCGAATATCTCCGGCGACTTGGCCGCGTGCTTCATCATGGCCCGCCCACGCTTGTCCATCGTGCGGTGGTGGGCAGCGTACGGCCCGTCCAGATTGCGGTCGTCGGTAGTTCCCGCGTCGGTGATGATCTCGGTGTCGTAGGTCCCGGCGACCAGGATCGTCACACCGATTCCAAATGGGGCCACCTCACCGGCCATCGATTCACCCCACCGCTCCAGCGCGCCCTTGACCGCCGAATACGGCGCCGTGGCAGGCATTCCGCGCACACCCGCTGCGCTGGATATCAGCACGATGCGGCCGCGGCCGGCCTTTCGCATGGACGGCAGAAGAGCCTTGGTGAGCGCCACCGGGCCGAAGATGTTCGTGGCGAACATGCGCTCCCAAAGGTCAGGCGAGCTCTCCTCGACCATTCCCGCCGCCGAGATACCGGCATTGTGCACCAACGCATGCGGCGCGCCGACGGCCTCTTCGATCGTCTTGGCTGCCGCGGCGATCGACGCAGTGTCGGTGAGGTCGAGCTGGACGCCGAGCAGCCGGTCGTCATCCTCGCGGGCTCCTGTCGCCTCGCGCAGTAACGGCATTCCCCGCTCGGGCGTGCGCATCGCAGCGACCACGCGCCACCCCTCGCGATAAAGGCGCGCGGTCGATGCGAAGCCCAGCCCGCGGGACGCCCCGGTGATGACGACGCTGCGCGGTTCGGTGCTGCGGGGCTCAGCCATGGTTCTCCGTTGCGCACCTGTCGCTCTTCGAACCCAGTTCGACGTCGGGGTTGCGAGACGGCCCCTGCTGCCAGGTGGACCACTTGCCGACCGAGTACGGCCCCTCGGCTCCGTTCGCCCGGTAATAGCCCTGCGGGTCATAGATCTTCGCCTCTGGGTACGGCCACGGGCAGGCGACCGAGGTGGCCAACCCACTGGCCTTGATCGCCCAGAACCAACCGCCGTAAGCGAAGTACGACACGTTGATGATCGCGAACATCACCAGGAAGGTGCCGAGGACCGGCTTGGTCGGGAACAGCCTCGCCTTCGCGGCGAGCTTCTCCGCCACCGACTTTCCGGTGTCGTCGCGATACACCAGTATCGCCGCCGGGATCATCACGAAGGTCACCGAGAGCGACTCCCAGATCAACGGGAACTGGAAAGTGCTGCCACCGAACATCGTGCCGAACGGGATCGCCTGCGAGTAGATGTACAGCCCGGTACGCACCAAGCTGACCTCCAGCACGGCGTCGAAGACGAAGCCGATCACCAACACCAGTGCGCCCAAGCTGATCAGC
The DNA here is from genome assembly GCF_055419385.1 of Mycobacterium sp. IDUB_24. NCBI lineage: Bacteria > Bacillati > Actinomycetota > Actinomycetes > Mycobacteriales > Mycobacteriaceae > Mycobacterium > Mycobacterium sp. IDUB_24. The sequence goes on along the minus strand of NZ_JBVAXO010000009.1, from coordinate 174,055 downwards.
GGGTGCCGTGCGACGAACGCCTTTGGTCCGTGCCTGGCCTGCAACTTGCGCAGGATCCAGACCGCCGGAAAGTACGGGCCGAAATAGAACAAGACGTAGCCGAACACGATGAAGGGTTCCACTGTCGGCGACATCATGATCAGCAACCAGGATTCCGGCCAGTGCAACAGCATCGGGTTGTAGACCGCATACGGCGACCAGTTCATGATCGGGTCCTGCCACACGATCAGCGTCGTGCACAAGACCATCAGCAATACCGGGCTTCCTGGGTTCTTCCGCCAGCCGAGGATGAAGGCGACCGTGAACACCACAACTATGGTCACGGCCCCCACCTGCGGGATGACCTGCCAGTGATCGAACGAGGTCAGGAAGCCGACCGGACGTGGCCTGCCTTCGACATTCGGGTTGGCCACCCGTGGGTCGACTGCGGTCCGCCCGACTGCGGCGAACAATCCCAGGAAGCCCAGCCAGGCGATCAAAGAGATCACTCGGCCCCAGTTCGGGCCGTTGCGCGGTGGTCGCTCGACCCGCGAGTCTGACGGTGGGGATTCCTGTGTCGTCATGTCAGTCCTCCCCGAACCGGTCGACCAGGTGCGAATTGACACCGTCCGCATCGAGGGTCCGCGCGACCAGGTATCCCGAGCCCATCCACGCGCGCCGCGTCCACTTCCCCAGGGACACCCGGGTTCCGGGCGCACCGGAGGCGGCGGGCATCATCTTCACGCGCTCAAGCGCCTCCTTGACCCCGCGCGGGCTCAACGGATGGGCGTCGGTGAAGGCGCGCACCAGCGTGGCCGCGACGTCGTGATTGACCACCGACACGCAGTACTCGGGCCGACTGCCGTTGTACCGCTTGGCATACCGGTCGAGCCAGGCCTGTCCGACCGGGTTGCCCTCGTCGTACTGATCGACCCCAACCCAGCCCAGGAACGCCTGCCACATGATCGGGTTGACCCACGCATTCTGAAATGCGGTGGTGGTGAAGCGCGGCGGATCCCAGTCGACAGCCTCCAGTGCCGGGTTGATGAACACGATTCCGAAACCGAAACCGAGATGAACGATGGCCTCGGCCTTCGCTTGGTGCAGCGTGCTCACCGCGGTATTGATGTCCTGCGCCGTCTGCGCGATCGCGGCTTCGGCGACAATACGAATACCCTTGCGGGCGCATGCACTTCGCAGGTTCTTCAGATAGCTGTCACCGATCAGGTTCTGCTCGACCAGGACGCCGATCTCGGTCAGGCCCCGCTTCGCCACCAGATCGGCCAGAAAGATGGGTTCGTCGGTCATCGACCCTTGAGGGAAGGCGAATGTCCAGTCGCCGAGCCAGTCGTCGGTCCCGGTGACGCTGATCGCCGGTACCTTGAAGCGCTCTTCGATCGCTTCCCGCACCGGCACGCAGTTGTCGGTGATGTTCGGTCCGAACACCACCAGGCAGCCTTCGTCGACGAGTTCGCCATAGGCATCGATGACCGCCTTGACCGAACCCTTCGGCAGCCCCTCCACCTCGCGGTAGATCATCTGCACCGGCCGATCCATCAGTCCCTGTTCCACCGCCTCGGCGAACACGAGATCGAAGGTCCGGGTGAATGAAGCCTGCAGCTCCTCGGGGAATCCGGGCGGCAATTTGAAGTCCATCAGGTAGCCGACCTTGATGGGTTCCGCAGTGCTCTCGTACGACATCTGACCTCCCCGGCAGGCAGCTCCCCGACCGGGAACCGGAGCTAACCTAATATTTGTTCTGACACTAACGGCGACGTTGGACAGCGTCAATCGCCGGATCCGGCAGGCTCGCCGAAGTAGACATCGATCATCTCGGCCAGGCCGCGGCTCACCGTGACATCGTCGGTGAGCGGGCCGGCGATCGCGGCTCGAGCCGCTTCACGCAACGTCAGGCCCTCGGCGGTCAGCCGGCCCGCCGCGATCAGCACCCGGGTCGAGGCGACCTCGCGCAGTCCCCCGGTTTCCAGGCGACGTATCGCCTGGCCGAAGCGGACCAACTCGGCGGACGTCGCGGGATCGACGCCGGCTTCATGCGCGACGATCTTCTCTTCGATATCGGCGGCGGGAAAGCCGAACTCGATGGCCACCATCCGCTGACGAGTGGAGTCCTTGAGATCCTTCAGAACGCTTTGATAGCCGGGGTTGTACGACACCACCAGCCCGAACCCAGGAGCGGCGTCGAGCGTCACGCCGAGGCGCTCGATGGGCAGTTGGCGCCGGTAGTCGGCGAGCGGGTGCAACACCACGGTCGTGTCCTGGCGGGCTTCGACCACCTCGTCCAGGTAGCAGATCGCACCTTCGCGCACAGCGCGGGTCAGCGGACCGTCAACCCAGACCGTCTCGTCACCCCGCAGCAGATAGCGGCCGACGAGGTCTGCGGTGGTCAGGTCGTCGTGGCATGCCACGGTGATCAGGGGGCGTCCGAGTTCATGGGCCATCGCCTCGACGAAGCGGGTTTTGCCGCAGCCGGTCGGACCCTTCAGGACCACCGAGAGGCCCTGGCGGTAAGCCGCCTTGAAAACCGCCTCCTCGTTTCCGACCGGCGTGTAGTAGGGACGGTTCATGGCCTCAGCCTGTGCATCGGACTGCGTGCCGTTCTGGTAGGCGAGCCCGAGTGCAGACCCTGTTGCAGATCCTGTCTCACTGGCCATCGCTTCCTCTCCTCACCCGCTCCGTTGCGGCTTCATCGCAGCCTAGCCGGAACAGATGTTTGTTTCAATCGTCAATTGCTTTCTTAGACAAAGCATCAGGGCTACAGTCAGGCCACGCTCCGTCGGACCTCGGCTGCGCGCAGGGCCGAACGGAACAACGGGCCGATCACGCCCGCCAGTTGGTCGGGGCGGGCGATCGTCGCATGCGCCGCACTGCCGAAAATTCTGCGCAACGAGGCGACGTCGGTGCTCGCGCCCACGGTCAGGCACACACAGCCGGTTCCCCGGCGCCGCGCCTCGGTCAGCGCGCGACGCGCGTCCGCAGCGCCGTAGGCGCGCTCGTACCCGTGGTCGTACGCCAGCCCATCGGACACCACGACGAGGAGTCGCCGCGAGGTGCCGCCGCGGGCCTCCAGCACCGCCGAGCCGTGGCGGATGGCAGCTCCCAGCCGTGAGTAAGCGCCGGGCTCGAGGCTGTTGAGCTTCTGGATCACCCTGGCGTCGAGATGGTCGTCGAACCGCTTGACCGGCACCATCGTCACGTCTTTGCGCCCTTGGGAGAAGTAGGCGAACAGCGCGACCCGATCACCAAGGTCGTGCAGCGCGACCGTCATGTTGGCCACCGCCTCTCGCTGCTGCTGATGCACGGAGCGCCCAGCCGTTCCCGGCTCGGCGGTAGAACCCGAAACATCGAGCAAAACGAGCACCGACAAGTCTCGGCGGCGGCGCAGGCTGTCGAGATAGACGGCCTCGTCCGGCACCGACCGGGCCCTCGCCTCCACCCGCGCCTCGATCGCGGCATCGATGTCGATGTCGTCGCCTTGAGACTGACGATGGCGGCGATGCAAACCCATCCCGAGCCGTGCGAGCGGCCGCCGCACGCCGATGGCCGTGTCGATGGCCTGTGCGGCGGATACCTTCAACCGCGGCTCGACCTCACGCACCGTGCACCAGTCCGGCCGGTAGCCCTTGCGGTCGACGTCCCACTCCGGATACCTGAGGCCGACCGATTCGATGTCGGCTCCATACTTTCCGTCCTCGGCCTCAGCAGAGGCCAACGACGACACCGCATTCGCTCCGCGCTTGCCCGAGTCGACGCGATGCGTCGGCGAATCGGCGCCAGGCGGTCCGCCACCGCTGCCGGTCTTCCGCACCGAGGACAACATCTTCTTCAGCCATTTGCCGATCGCTCCACCGCCGCCGACCGGGCTGGTGAACAGGTCCGGATCGCCGGTGTCGTCCACCTCACCGTCATCGAGTTCCTCGAGTGCCTGCTTGCTGTCGTGCCGTCGCGGGACGTGGCCTGGCGTCTCGTGGTCTACCTGCTGGACCGCACGGCTGCCGGCCGCCAGCACCTTCTTCGGGCGAATGACACCGAAAACACCAGGCGGATCGTCGACCACATCTTTTCCCAACGCGATAGACAATGACTTGGCCGCCGAATCGCTCCGGCCGCCGATGCCGCGGTCTGCCAATGCGCCGAGGACACCCGGCAGCAGCATGTCGTTGGCGAGAAGCGCGCGGTGCCCTTCGACGGCCAGATAGCGTTTAGCCACCCGCGGGTGGCGAACCATCGCTCCGACGACGTCCGCGGTCAGGCTCCCCGCGGCAATCAACGACGCCTGGACTGCCACTGATTCGAGTTGCTTGCGTACGGGCACCGAGGGATCCACGAACACGGTTTCACCGTCGGTCCACGACGGCTCCCCTGACTCGACGGGGGCCACTGCGACCGGGCGGCCGGCGAGCGCGGACGTCAGCAGGCCCAGTCCGAAGAATCGGTCCTCCTCGCCGCCGTCGGACACTCGACCACCTCCGCAACTCGCCGGGTTCCCACCGATTGACCAAATATCTGTTCCACCGTAGAGTTCGGCCCCACTGGCGTCAACAGAAAGTCCGTTGGGACGCGAATCAGCGGGGAGTGCAACATGATCGACTTCACCGGCCAGGTGGCCGTGGTGACCGGAGCCGGACGCGGACTGGGCCGGCTGTATGCCATCGATCTGGCTCGCCGGGGAGCGTCCGTGATCGTCAACGACCTCGGCGGAACCATGCACGGCGACGGCTCGGACGCCGCGGTCGCGGACCAGGTTGTCGAGGAAATCAAGCGGGCCGGCGGCCAGGCAGTCGCGTCCTACGATTCAGTGGACAGTCCCGAAGGCGGCCAGGCGATCGTCGACTCGGCGATGGAGAGTTTCGGCCGGCTCGACGTCGTGGTCAGCAATGCGGGAATCTTCAACAGCATTCCGTTCGAGCAACTCGGCGCAGACGACTGGCGTCGCATGCTTCGAGTCCATCTCGACGGCGGCTTCTATCTGAGCCAGCCCGCGTACAAGGTGATGAAGCAACAGTCTTACGGCCGATTCGTTTTCATCTCCTCGTCGGCAGGCAATTTCGGCCAGCCGATGGAGGCACACTACGCGGCGGCCAAAACCGGACTTGTCGGCCTCTCCAACGTCATCGCCATCGAAGGTGCCGCGCACGGGATCAACTCCAACACCGTTTTGCCCACTGGCTTTTCACGGATGGTCACCGAGACCGTCGGCGACGAGAAGTTCCTGGCCGAGTCCGGCTTCATGCGAGCCATTCGACCCGAACTCGTCGTGCCTCTGGTGACCTTCCTCGCGAGCAGAAGCTGCACGTTCACCCACCGCAATTACTCGGCTTGCGCCGGCCGATACGCACGGGTCTTCGTGGGGTTGAGCGAAGGCTGGTTGGCCGGCGCGGAGGGTGAGCCCGCAGCAGAGGACATCGAGCAGCACCTGGAGGAAATATCCTCCACCGACACGTTCATCGTGCCGGACTCCATCGTCGACGAGGTTTTGCAGGTGTGCGACCGACGAGGAATCAGTGCCATGCCCGACAACGCCGATGTCGCCTTCCCGGAACCCCGCAGTGCGGGTGCCGATCGGTAGGATCGGTTCCCGGTTCCGTACCGGCGATGAAAGGAGCAGCGATGGCTGGCGCCGACGCCGTGGGACGGAACTCCAAACGCGGCCGTCCCGTGGGTAAGACGAGTCCGGGTGGTGCCAAGCTCAAAGCCGTCTCCGACTCGGCCTCGGTCGATCCCACGCGGCGCACCGAGATCCTCAAGACCGCAAACGCCGTCATCGCCACCACCGGCTTACGCAGCTCGCTGCAGCAGATCGCCGATGCGGCGGGCATCCTCGCGGGCAGTCTCTATCACCATTTCGAATCGAAGGAAGCCATCCTCGTCGAGCTGATCAGGCTTTATCACGCTGATCTGGATCGCATCGGCGAGGCCGCGCTGGAAAGCCTCGACGAACCCGACGCCCGCCCCGCCGCCGAGCAGATCACTGCACTCGGATGCGCCATCGCCCGGTGTGCGGTCGAACATCGGGCCGCCCTGCAGATGTCGTTTTTCGAGGGGCCGAGTAGTGACCCCCAACTCATCGAGTTGACTGCCCGCGAACCGTCGAAGATCCAGGCCGCCATGTTGCAGGCGCTTCGCGAGGGCCGCAGGAGCGGCGACATCCGTTCCGACATCGACCTTCCAACCCTCGCCGATCGACTCTGCCAGAGCATGCTGCACGTCGGCCTCGACGTGATCCGGCACAACTCCTCGACCGACGCAGTGGCGAAACTGAAGTGCCGGATAGCGCTGGAAGGCCTCGCCGCCGATCCCCCCTCCGATCGAGATCTGGATCGGTCCAATGCCTTCGCCGCGGCGGAAGCAGTCATCGAGAGTTGGGACGACACCGAGGACGACACCGACCTCAAGGCCGCCCATTTGCGCGCGGTGGCCCGCACGGAATTCGGCCGCCGCGGCTATGAGATGACGACCATCCGCGACATCGCATCCGCCGCGGGATTGGGTACCGGGACCGTCTACCGGATCATCGGCTCGAAGGACGAGCTGCTGATGTCGATCATGCTCGAATTCGGCCGCAAAGTCGGCGGCGCATGGACCGACATCGTCCACACGGACTCCACGACCGTGGAGAAGCTCGATGCGCTGAGCTGGCTCAACATCAACGCACTCGACCAGTTCCCCGACGAGTTCCGCATTCAGTTGGCGTGGCTGCGCCAATCGCCTCCGGACTCGGCCAATCCCGCATGGTCATTTGCCACCCGCATTCGCCAGATGAAAGCGCTTCTGTCCGAGGGGGTGCGAGCCGGCGAGATACACATCGACCGGGCAGGCGCGGACATGCTGACCCGGTGCATCATCGGCGAGCAGTGGATTCCGGAGAACATCCTTCAGAAGATCGGCACACGCTACGCATTGGTTCTCGCTCGGGACACCATATTGCGGGGCGTCGCCGTCCGTCGCTCCTGACGCCCACCGCGACCAGACACAAAACTGCCCATTTCGCCTTGAAAATAGGCAGGTTTGTGTCTGCTCGGCGGGAGAAAGTCAGCGGCGAGGCAACCCCAGCACCTGGGTGGCGATGATGTTGCGCTGGATCTCCGAAGTACCACCGGCGATGGTTCCGCCGAAGCTGCGCGCGTAGCGCTCGAACCAGCTGGAGAAGTAGTGGTCGAGGTTCATGTGTGCGTACGGACCCGACGTGGTCGGATGGATCAACCCGTCCGGGCCGGCCGCGGTGAGCGCGTTCTCGAACGCGTTGCGCTCGGCCTCGGAGCCGAACAGCTTGAGCACCGACACCGATGCGGTGTCCGCTTCGCCGCGTGAGGCCTTGGCCAGCGCCGCAGATCCCATGGCGCGCAAGGCCTGGTAGTCCATGATGGTGGTGGCGTACTGGTCGCGCTCCAACTCGGTGCGCGGATGAAAATCGGCCAGCATGTTGTCGATCCGGTCGGCGAAACCGAGCCACATCATGGTGCGCTCATGGCCGAGCGATCCGTTGGCCACTCCCCACCCGCCATTCAGCGGGCCGACCAGGTTCTCGGCCGGTACGCGGGCATCGGTGAAGAAGACCTCGTTGAAGTCCAGGTTCTCCTCGCCGGTCATGTCGGCGAACGGCCGGCACACGACACCAGGGGTGTCGGTCGGGATGATCAGTACGCTGATTCCCTTGTGCTTGGGCGCATCCGGATCGGTCCGCACGAAGGTCAGCAGGAAGTCGGCGTCGTGCGCGCCCGAGGTCCACACCTTCTGGCCGTTGACGACGAAGTAGGGCTCATCTGTATCCGAAACAAACTCAGCGCGCGTACGCAACGATGCCAAGTCCGAACCGGCGCTCGGCTCGCTCATGCCCAGTGAGGCGGTCTTCTCACCGCGCAGCACCGGCACGGCCCAGCGGTGCTTCTGCTCCTCGGTACCGAACGTGAGCAGTGATGCCGCAATGATGTTGACGCCCTGCGGGTTGAAGCTGTGGTAGATCCGGCGGCGGCACAGCTCGTCGAGGTGGACGAAGGTCTGCACCACGGTGGCGTTGCGTCCGCCGAACTCGGGCGGCTGGGCGGGAAGCAGCCAACCGTTGTCGAACAGCAACCGCTGCCAGTCGCGGGCCCACTGCGGCATGTGCGACACCGAACGGGGTCGCTCCAGGGTGTCGGCTTCAGAAGGCAGATTGGCGTCAAGGAATGCGGAGAACTCTGCGCGGAACTCCTCGACATCGGCGTCGTATGTCAGCTGCATGTCACAGTCCCCTGTAGGTCGTGCGGTACTCGGCGGCGATCACGGCTCGGTGCTCGGCGGCGCCGCCCAGGAGCAGCTCGCCGGCCTTCGCTCGCTTCAGCGCGAACTGCACGTCGTTCTCCCAGGTGAACCCCATCCCACCGAACAACTGCACGCCGTGGCGGAACACCACGGTCTGGCACTCCCCCGCCGCCGCCTTGGCCATCCTCGCCGCCAGTCGGCGCCGCGGATCGTCGGCGGCGATCGTCAGCGCGGCGAAATAGGCCAGCGCACGGGCTCTTTCGATGGCCACGTGCATGTCGACGGCCTTGTGCTGCACCGCTTGGAACGTCCCGATCGCCACGCCGAACTGCTGGCGCTGCTTCACATGTTCGAGGACGAGATCCAGCGTCCGCTGGCAGGCACCAACCATGGTGATGGCCAAACCGGTCAGGGCTAGATGGTGCGCCTTCTCGGTATCCACTGGAGCCTTTTCGCTCCTCGCGTGCGCGGTCACACGGTCCGCGTCGTCGACGTGCACGTTGTCGAAGGACACGTCGGCCACGTGCAACACCGGATCGAAGATCGAGCTGCGAACGACGGACGCTTTGGCCGCGTCGACCAGGAACACTCCACCGTCGGTCACCACGGCCAGGTTCTGCGCCCGGTCACCGTCGAGAACGTGATGCGCCGTTCCGGACAGCACCCAACCGGTGGCATCCCGGTTGGCCGTCACACCGCTGTACACCGCGGCGCCGGCCTTGGCCGCGTCGAACCGGTCCCCCGCCAGCGGCGCGTACTGGGTCATGGTCGCCAGATAGGGCGTCAGATCGGTGGCCCGGCCGAGTTCTTCGAGCACGATGGCCAATTCCACCGCATTCTCGGGGTCGGTGAGCTCCGTCCAGCCCTGGTCGATATAGCTCTGCCACAACGGTGTCGGGTCGACACCCTGTTCGGCCACTTCACGGACCAGCGTGGCCGGGCATTGCTTGGTCACCGCGTCACGCACGGTTTCCTGCCATAGCCGCTGATCGGCATCGAATTCGAGTAGCACCCGCCGCCTCCTGCTGCACTGTCGCGTCGAGAGGAGAATAGCATTCTCTTTCTATGGCGAACCCTTCTCCTCCAGCAAGTATCTATTCTCCACAACAGCGCGCTGTGCGGGTGATCAGCACTGGCGCTTACCTGCGACAAAGAGGCGCGACGGTCCGAGAACTATGTTCTTGCCATAGAAGAATATGGATCTAGACTGGCTGTGAGGTCCGGCGCAACAGCACGCCGCCATAGGCCCGTGCACAGCTCGTTCCGGACGAACATCGGAGGACAGTCTTGGCCATAGAGCAAACCGACGGCACACGAGTACCGGTCATCGATGCGAGCGTGCACATATTCGTCCGGTCGAACAAGGACCTGCGGCAGAACTTCCTGAAGGAACCGTTCGCCAGCCGTGGCTTTCCCGATTACGAGATGAACTGGTACGGCGCACCGGGCGGCGAGTACGCCAAGGACACCAAGGGGCCCGACCGCCAGTACCCCGGCTCCGATCCGGACATCGCCGCCCGGCATCTGTTCGCCGACCGAGGCGTCGACATCGCGATCCTGCACCCGATGACCCGGGGCATCATGCCCGACCGTCACCTCGGTTCCGCGCTGGCCGCCGCACACAACGAAATGATGGTGACCCGTTGGCTCGAGCACGACGAACACGGCGAGCGGTTCCGCGGCACCATCCGGGTCAATCCGGACGACATCGCCGGTGCACTGCGTGAGATCGACAAATACAAGGACCACCCGCGCGTGGTGCAGATCGGCATTCCGATGCAGTCCCGTGAACTCTATGGGAAGCCGCAGTTCTGGCCCCTGTGGGACGCAGCCGCCGCGGCGGGCCTGCCGGTTGCCGTACACATCGAGGGCGGGTCGGGCATCCAGTTCGCGCCGACACCCTCGGGCAAGACCCGAACCTACGAGCAGTACCTCGGATTCATGGCGCTCAACTACATCTATCACCTCATGAACATGATCGCCGAGGGTGTGTTCGAGCGAACGCCCACACTGAAATTCGTCTGGGCGGACGGCGCCGCGGATATGTTGACCCCGTTCATGTGGAGGATGGATTGCTTCGGTCGCCCTCACCTCGAGCAGACCCCGTGGGCACCCAAGATGCCCAGCGATTACTTGCCCGGGCACGTCTACTTCGTCCAGGGCGCCCTCGACGGTCCGGGTGACACCGAGTTCGCCGGCGAGTGGTTGACCTTCACCGGCAAGGAAGACATGTTGATGTTCGGCTCCAGCTATCCACATTGGCAGCTCAACGAGCCGGAGGTCCCCAGCGCGTTCAGCACCGAACAGCGCGACAAGTTGTTGTGGCGCAACGCCGCAGAGCTTTACCGGCTGGAGCGCGACCTCACCGGGCTGGTCCCATCGTCCGCAGTCGCGGCGCAGTAGGCATTCGAGGGAGGCACAGTAGATGTCCGTCACAACTCACCCCCGGGTGCCCGCGGCCGAGCGGATCGCGGTTCGATGCGTCGACTCCGACGTCCACCCCATGCCGCGGCGCGGCGAGCTGATCGAGTACATCCCTGAACCGTGGCGCAGCAAGTACTTTCTGAGCCACAAGGTAGGCGAGCAGATCTACTACGACGCACCGGATTACGCACATGCCTACGCCATGCGCGTGGACGCGTTCCCGCCGGATGGCGAATTCGCCTGCAGCGACCCCGACATGGCGCTGCGTCAGCTCGTCATGGAGGCCGGCTCCGATATCGCCATCCTGGAGCCGACCCACACCGAGAGCCGCCTCGGCGAAGCCACTGCCGCCTACTGCACGGCGGTCAACCATTGGCTGGCCGACAAATGGTTGGACTCCAACAACAACTGGCATGAACGGTGGCGGGGGTCCATCTGTGTAGCCATCGAAGAGCCCCAGACCGCGGTTGCCGAAATCGAGCAGTGGGCTGAACACCCGTACATGGCACAGGTTCTGATGAAGGCCGAGCCCCGACCGTCATGGGGCGATCCGAAGTACGACCCGATCTGGGCCGCGGCCACCAAGCACGACATCACGGTGAGCTGTCACTTGTCCCGTGGCGAGTACGAGACGCTTCCCACTCCCCCGGTCGGGTTGCCCAGCTACAACCACGACTTCATGGTGAGCTACTCGCTGCTGGCGGCCAACCAGGTGATGAGCCTGATCTTCGACGGAGTTTTCGACCGGTTCCCGACGCTGCGGGTGGTGTTCGTCGAGCACGCGTTCACCTGGATCCTGCCGTTGATGTGGCGCATGGACGCCATCTACGCGGCACGCAAGGGCTGGATGGACATCAAGCGCAAGCCGAGTGAATACGTCAAGGACCACATCAAGTTCACCACCCAGCCGCTGGACTACCCCGAGGACAAGACCGAGCTGTCACGGGCCTTCGAGTGGATGGAGTGCGACAAGATCCTGCTGTATTCCAGCGACTATCCGCACTGGACGTTCGACGATCCCCGCTGGCTGGTCAAGCACCTGCCCGAGCACGCGCGGGAGGCCATCATGTTCCGCAACGGTATCGAAACCTACAAGCTGCCAGAGACCGTTCCGGCCCTCGAGGGACAGGTGCGGGTGTTCTGATGAGCGAGCCCGAGAAGCGCCCCCGACTCGCGCAGGGACGCGAGCACGTCGTCGCCAACGTCGATGAAATCCCGCCTGGCACACACAAGCTCGTACCGATCGGCCGTCACGGCGTCGGTGTGTACAACGTCAACGGCACCTTCTACGCCATCGCCAACTACTGCCCGCACGAAGGCGGTCCGCTGTGCTCGGGCCGCGCCCGTGGCCGCACGGTGGTCGATGAGTTGGTACCGGGCGACGCGGTGATGGTGCGCGACAAGGAGTTCATCTACTGCCCCTGGCACCAATGGGGTTTCGAGCTGGCGACCGGCACCACCGCGGTGAAGCCGGAATGGAGTATCCGCACATACCCGGTCCGTGTGGTTGGAGAAGAAGTACTGGTGATGGCATGACTGAGCTTACAAAGGATTCGTCGACCATGACTGACCTGGTTTTGGATGGGCCCGAACTCAAGCCGGGCGAGAAGAGCATGGAGATCAACGGCGGCAGCGTCGTCTACGAAATCCTCGGCGACAAAGGCGATTTCATCGCCCTTACCCCCGGCGGCAGGTTCAGTAAGGACATTCCGGGGCTACGACCTTTGGCGGAAGCGCTGGTCGAGGGCGGCTACCGGGTGCTGCTGTGGGACCGGCCCAACTGTGGTCGCTCCGATGTGCAGTTCTACGGTCAGAGTGAATCGCATATGCGTGCCGAGACGCTCTACAAGCTGATCACCGCCCTCGAGATCGGTCCGTGCTTCATCCTCGGCGGCTCCGGCGGCGCCCGGGACTCGATGCTGACCACCATGCTCTATCCCGAGATCGTGCGAAAGCTGGTGGTGTGGAACATCGTCGGCGGCGTGTACGGGTCATTCGTGCTCGGCGGTCATTACATCACCCCGAGCATCCTCGCGGTACGCGGACTCGGCATCGAGGGGTTGCTCAGCGTGCCGGAATGGCGCGAACGGATCGCGGAGAACCCGGCGAACCGGCAGCGCCTGCTCGATCTCGATGCCGACGAGTTCCTCAAAGTCATGCTGCGGTGGCTCAACGCGTTCGTGTCGAAGCCCGGCCAGACCATCCCCGGCGTGCCCGACGAGATGTTCGACAACATCACCGCTCCCACCCTGATCATCCGTGGCGGCGAGAACGACTGGGATCACCCCAAGCGCACTTCGCTCGAAGTCAGTTGTCTGATCAAGGGTTCCGAGCTGATCGATCCGCCCTGGCCCGAGGATGCCTGGGAACGGGCGGGTGAGAGGTTCGCGCAGAGCGGAGGCAAGACGTTCTGCCTGTTCGACACCTGGGTGCAGGCCGCCCCCGCCATCATCGATTTTCTGAGGTCGGCGTGAACGTGGTGCCGGCTGTGGACGTCTCAAACCGTCCGGATGTGCACCTCGCAGTTCAGCGAAGCCTCCAGGGCGGTGTGGATGCGGCTTTCCGGGATGCGGGAAAGGTCGGCCTTGTCCAGGGTCACCGTCACCACGTCCCAACCTTCGGAGTCGACCGTCCGGCTGATGTCGCCCGAGAGGCCGAACCCGGCCAGCACACCGCGAACGTCCTCATCGGTGCCGCGGCTGACGAAGGTGACCACGCCCGCCGCGGGCGTGGTGCCAAACGCCTTGGCGCACAGTTCCATCGCGACGGACTGCAGCTCCGCTGCGTGGTCGCCGGCGATCAGCACCTCGACCTCGCGGCGATGCGCGGGCAGTTCGGCGAGCTGATTGTCCAGCACCTCGGCCCCACGTTCACCCAGCAACTCACGGAGCGTTGCCATGCCGTCGGATAGCTGCTCCGCACCGAGCTCGCCGGCCGGGTCGACTCCGACGCGCACCACCGCAGTTCTCATGCCGGTAAGCCTAACCGGGGACGGGAAGTGACCATGACAGCCGAACTCACAGTCGCGGTATGGCCGGGGATCACCCCGCGCCTGCTCCGCGACGGGCCGGAAAGCCTCGATGAGTATCAGCGGGCCGGGGGCTATGGCGCACTTGCCGATTCGGATCATCTACTGGCCGAAGTGCAGGCCAGTGGATTACTCGGCCGGGGCGGTGCAGCCTTTCCGTTGGCGGTGAAGCTGCGGACGGTGCGCGACAACGGGCGCCGAGCCGCCGGAGATGCCGGCACCGTGGTTATCGCCAATGGCGAGGAGGGCGAGCCGGCTTCGATCAAGGACCGCTGGTTGCTGCGCAATCGCCCGCACGCCGTGCTCGATGGACTGCGGCTGGCCGCCGGGATCGTCGGGGCCGACCGCGCCGTGGTTTACGTATCGGATCCGGCTGCCGCCGAAAGTGTCGAGTGCGCGCTCGATGAACTCGTCGGTGCGCTGCCTGGTGTGGCGATCGAATTACTCACCGTCGCACCGGGTTATGTCGCGGGCGAGGAGACCGCCGCCGTGCATGTGGTCAACGGTGGGCCGGCCAAGCCGACCGACAAACCTCCGCGCCCCTTCGAGGAGGGAGTCGCCGGCAAACCGACGCTGATCAGCAACGTCGAGACACTGGCCCACCTGGCCTACCTGAACCAGCACGGGGCGCAGACGTTCCGGGAACTGGGCACAGAGGCCTCCCCCGGCACCTTCCTGGCCACGATCACCGGCGCCGGACGCGTGCCCGCGCTCTACGAACTGCCGCACGGTATCGCGTTCGCCGATCTCCTGACCCTGCACGGGGTGTCCACCGACAGCGTTCGCGGTGCGCTGATGGGCGGGTATTTCGCCGGGCTGGTCAACCGGGACATCGTCGGCGCCACGCTGGATCACGAGTCCGTATGCGCACTCGGCAGTGGTTTGGGCTGCGGCGCGATCGGCATCCTCACCGACGACTGCCCGGTGGCGGTCGCAGCCTCGGTGCTGGCCTACTTCGACCGGGAGAACGCGGGCCAGTGCGGTTCGTGCTTCAACGGGACCGCCGCGATGGCAGCGGTGGCCGCCGGCCTGCGTGACGGGCTGGCCGGTCAGGAAGATCTGGACCGGCTCAAGCGATGGTCGGTGGTCCTACGCGGCCGCGGCGCCTGCGCGACGCTCGACGGCGCGGCCAACGTGGCGGCCAGCCTGCTGGCCCAGTTCCCCGATGACGTGCAGCGTCACCTCGAAAATGGCTGTCAGGCCTGCCGATCCGGCGCATTCAGCGCCACGCGGCCGTACGAAGTGGAGTCCCTGGAGGCGGTGGTCTCGGTATGAAGGTCAAGCTAGATCGCACCATGTGTGATGGCTTCGGATTGTGCGCCAAGCACGCACCGGAGTATTTCCCGCTCGACGACTGGGGCTACGCCGCACTGCAGGGCGACGGCAACATCCCGGACGCCGACGAGGCCGCGGTTCGGCGTGCCCTCCTCGACTGCCCGGTCCACGCGATCATCGAGTTGAAAGACACGCGCGTCGCGCACGAGGCGGGCTGAGCCCGGAACGCTGGATCACCTATCACGCAAACTGGTAACGTGATTCTCCAGTTGGAATAACCTGCTTACCACCGGAGTCGAATTGTCACAGATACCGGGACGTCCACTCCCGACGGTTACCACGCTCAACGAGTACTTCTGGACTGCCGGCGCCGACGGCGTACTGCGGATCCAGGAGTGCCGGGACTGCAGCGCCCTCATCCATCCGCCGCAGCCGGTCTGCCGATACTGCCGCAGCCACAACATGGGTGTACGCGACGTGTCCGGACGTGGCTCGCTGGCCGGGTTCACGGTCAACCACCGGTTCGGCTTCCCCGATCTGCCGCCGCCGTATGTGGTGGCCGAGGTCGCCATCGCCGAGGATCCCCGGGTGCGGTTGACCACCAACGTCGTCGACTGTGATTCCGAGGACCTCAAACTCGGCATGTCGATGGAAGTCGACTTCCAGCACATCGAGGATGTCTGGCTGCCGGTGTTCAAGCCGTCGGCTGACACCACGTCCACCCCGATGGTCGCCGAGCCGATCGCGCCCCAGGATGTGGCCAAGTACGTCCGGCCGATGCTGACCAAGGAGAAGTTCGAGGACCACTCGGCCATCACCGGCATCGGCATGTCCACGATCGGCCGCCGGCTGATGGTCCCGCCGCTGTCGTTGACCATCGAGGCCGCCGAAAAGGCGGTCGCCGACGCCGGTTTGACGTTCGATGACATCGACGGTCTGTCCACCTACCCGGGACTCGATATCGCCGGCATGGGCGAAGGCGGGGTGAGCGCGCTGGAAGGTGCGCTCGGACTGCGGCCGACCTGGATCAACGGCGGTATGGACACCTTCGGTCCCGGCGGCTCGGTGATCGCGGCAATGATGGCCGTGGCCACCGGGATGGCCCGGCATGTGCTGTGCTTCCGCACGCTGTGGGAGGCCACATTCGGGCAGCTGGTCAAGGAGGGCAAGGCCTCACCCCCGATGGGCGGCCGGACCAACAGCTGGCAGCAGCCGTTCGGCTCGACCTCCGCGGCACACACATTGGCGCAGAACGCCGGTCGCCACTTCGACCGGTACGGCACGACCCGGGAGACGCTCGGCTGGATCGCGCTCAACCAGCGCGCCAATGCGGCGCTGAACCCGACGGCCATCTACCGTGATCCGCTGACAATGGACGACTATCTGTCGGCCCGCATGATCACCACGCCGTTCGGCCTCTACGACTGTGACGTGCCGTGCGACGGCGCGGTGGCCGTCATCGTCTCGGCGATAGACACTGTCGCCGACCGCCCGAAACCGCCGATCCTGTTCGAAGCGGTGGGCACCCAGATCGTCGAACGGCTCGACTGGGATCAGACCACCCTGACCCACGAACCACAGGTGCTGGGCCAGAGCGCACATATGTGGACACGAACCTCTTTGCGCCCCAGCGATGTCGACGTCGCCGAGCTGTATGACGGGTTCAGTTTCAACTGTCTGTCCTGGCTGGAAGGCCTGGGCTTCTGCGGCATCGGAGAATCCAAGGACTTCCTCGAGGGCGGTCACAACATCGCCCGCGACGGCGTCATTCCGCTCAACACCCACGGTGGACAGCTCTCGCACGGCCGCACGCACGGGATGGGTCTGATCCACGAGGCCGTCACCCAGCTGCGCGGCGAGGCCGGCGAACGCCAGGTCAAGGATGCACGCGTGGCGGTGGCCAGCAGTGGAGGTCTGACACCGAGCGGCGTGCTGCTGATGCGCCGGGGCGACTAGGTCATGAACAAGGCCGATCCGCACCCCAGGGTGGTGATGGTCGACGGCGTCCCGATGTCGGCCTTGGTCGCCGAGTCCACTGACCCGAGGGCCGTCGTCGTCGCGTTGCACGGCGGTGCCACCACATCGGCCTACTTCGATTGCCCCGGCCATCCGGAACTGTCACTGCTGCGCAGCGCTGTCGCCCATGGCTACACCGTGATCGCACTGGATCGCCCCGGCTACGGCGCCTCGGCGGCCTACCCGGATGCCATGGCACGCCCCGAGCAGCGGGCCGCCCTGGCGTTCGGCGCAATCCAGCGCATCGCCGGAGAAACGGATGTGTTCCTGCTGGGTCATTCGATGGGGTGCGAGCTGGCGTTGCACCTGGCTGTGCAGCGGCCAGAGGTACTCGGCGTTTCACTGGCCGGCACCGGTCGCCGGTATCACCCGGCCGCGCAGGAACTGCTCAAAGATGCTTCGCCCCAACAACGGCCGCGCGGCCTGCGCGAGCTGCTGTGGGAGCCGGCGCGGCTGTACCCGCCTGATGTCATCGGCGCCGGATTGTCCGCGGGCGGCACCGCCTACGAAGGCGACGTCATCAAAACCTGGGCGCGGCAGGAATTCCCGGCGCTGGCCGGGAAGACGACAGTTCCGGTGCAGTTCCTCGCCGGCGAGTACGAGAACGTCTGGGAATCCGATCCCGAGGCGCTGGACGCCATCGGTGCGATGTTCACCGTCTCGCCGCGGGTGGAGACCGGGGAACTCGCCGACAGCGGTCACAACCTCAGTGTGGGGCTGACCGCCCCCGACTATCACCGCAAGGTGTTGTCGTTTGCCGATGAGTGCGTAACCAAGGCGCCCGCAGCGCTTGAGAAAACCAATGTGGAAGTGGAGGCAGGTTGATGCGAGTCGGATTTATCGGGCTGGGCAGCCAGGGAGCGCCGATGGCCCGGCGAATCGCCGAAGGCGGCTTCGAGACCACACTGTGGGCACGGCGCCCGGCATCCCTGGAACCGTTCGCCGACACCGCGGCGAAGTCCGCAGGCTCCCCCGCCGAACTGGCTGCCGCCAGTGATCTGGTCTGCCTGTGTGTGGTCGGTGACGACGACGTCCGGCAGGTGCTCGACGGCGAAAACGGTGTGCTGGCCGGACTGGCACCGGGTGGCGTCGTCGCCATCCACTCGACAGTGCACCCCGACACCTGTCGCGAGATCGCCGAAAAGGCTGCCGAACAGGGCATTTCCGTCATCGATGCCCCGGTGAGCGGTGGCCAGCCCGCCGCCGACGCCGGCACCTTGCTGGTGATGGTCGGCGGCGACGAAGAGGTCGTCGAGCGGGTGCGCCCGGTGTTCGCCACGTACGCCGACCCGATCGTGCACCTGGGTGGGGTCGGCGCCGGGCAGGTCGCCAAGATCCTGAACAACCTGCTGTTCAGCGCCAACCTCGGCGCCGCCATGAGCGCCCTGGAACTCGGTGAGGCACTGGGGGTTCCACGTCAAGCGCTGTGCGAGGTGATCTCCCGCGGTTCGGCCACCAGCAAGGCACTCAACAGCATCGCGATGTTCGGCGGCACCCTGGACAACCTGGCGCCGATCGCCGGTGCGCTGCTACAGAAAGACTGCCGGCACGCGGCGAGCCTGGCCGATGATGCCTCGGCCCCACAGGGGGCAGTGTTTGATGCCGCCGACAACGCCCTGGCCATCATGAACCACCCCCGCTGATGCGCGTAGGTTTCATCGGCGCAGGCCGGATGGGCGCTCCGATGGTGCGCCGCCTGGCCGAGGCCGGGCACCAGGTGCAGGCCCTCGGGCGCGACGACGAAAAACGCACTGCGGTGGCCGAACTCGGTGCGGAGCCGGTGGACTCCTCGCGCGCGGCTGTCGCCCGCGCCGACGTGACGATCGTGTGCGTGTTCACCGACGAGCAGGTGCGCGATCTCTGCCCGAACCTGATCGACGAGATGCCGGAGGGTTCGGTGCTTGTGCTGCACACCACGGGCAGCCCCCGCACCGCCGAGGCTCTCGCCGAACGCGCAGCCGCACGCGGCATCGCTGTCGTCGACGCTCCGGTCAGCGGTGGACCGCACGACATCGCGGCCGGGACCATCACGGTGTTCGCCGGCGGCGACGACGATGCGGTGGTCCGCGCCCGCGAGGTGATCGCCTCCTACGCCGATCCGGTGTTGCACGTCGGTCCGGTCGGAGCCGGGCAGCGGGTGAAGCTCGTGAACAACGCGTTGTTCGCCGCGCAGATCGGCGCCGTGGCCGAGGGCGTACGCCTGGGCGATCGACTGGGTATCGACGAGGCGACACTGCTGACCGCACTGACTCATGGCAGCGCGGCGAGCCGCGCGCTGGGCGGTATCGCCGCCACCGGCTCGGCCGACGCATTCATCGCCCGGGTCGGTGAGTTCATCGGCAAGGACGTGGCGGTGGTCCGCAGAACAGCCTCTGAACTGGACAGTGACCTCGGCCGACTCGAAGGTCTGCTCGACGCCGCGCTCCAGTGATCCCGCTGGACATCCCGACCTGATCAGCACGCATTTCGTGCTTTTCAAACTATCTCAAACGGACTACTGTTAGCGTTACAGTTCCATAGTTTCCCGTAACGTGTCACAACACTTCCGGCCCAGCCCGCCGCGAAGGAGGAGCCCGCCAATGACCAAGGCCCAGGTGGTTTTCGATCCGTTCTCCGAGGAGTTCTTCAACAACCCGTTCGACATGTACCGGCAGATGCGCGAAGACGCGCCCCTGTACTACAACGAAGACTCCGACTTCTACGCCCTGACTCGGCATGAGGACGTGGCGGCTGCGTTGAAGGACCACGAGGCCTTCTCCTCGTCGCGCGGCTGCGATCTGGCCATGGTGCAGAGCGACGAGCCGCCGCAGAAGTCGATCATCTTCATGGACCCGCCGGATCACCGGCACATGCGCAGCCTGCTGAACAAGGCGTTCACTCCCCGCATGATCCAGTCCCAGCGCGACACCGTCGTCGAACAGATCGACCATCACCTCCGGTTGATCGACTCCGACGAGTTCGATGTCGTCCAGGACTTTTCGGGCCCGTTCCCGGTCGAGGTCATCACCCGCATGGCCGGGGTCGAGCCCGAGTACCGCCAGCAGGTCCGGCACTGGATCGACACCAGCCTGTCCCGTGAGCCCGGACAGATGGTCACCTCCGAGGCCGGAATGCAGGCCAACATCGACACCGGTATCTACTACTACGGGCTGGTGCAGAAGCGTCGCGAAAACCCGCAGGACGACATGATCAGCCGGCTGATCGCCGCGGAGATACCCGGCGAGGACGGCCAGATGCGTCGCCTCGATGACATCGAGATCACCGGATTCGCCACGCTTCTCGGTGGAGCCGGGGCCGAGACCGTCACCAAACTCGTCGGCACCGCGATGGTGCTGTTCGCGCGTAATCCCGAGCAGTGGCAGAAGCTGCTCGATGACCGGGACAAGGTCCCGGCCGCTGTCGAGGAATTGCTGCGCTACGAGGGGCCGGTGCAGTACAACGTGCGGTACACCCTCAAGGAAGCCCACGTGCCCAGCGGCACCATTCCGGCAGGCAAGGCGGTGTTTCTGATCAGCGCGGCGGCCAACCGCGATCCCGACGCGTTCACCGATGCCGACTCGTTCGACATCGACCGTGATCGCACCGAGGCCCAGAACCTGGGGCTGGGCTACGGAATCCACAGTTGTCTCGGGGCGGCGCTCGCCAGGATGGAGAGCGTTGTCGCCATTGAGAAGCTGCTCGACTTCATGCCGCGTTACGAAGTGAAATGGGATCAGCTGAAGCGCGTTCAGATGCAGAACGTCGCGGGCTATTCCAATGTGCCGGTGAGGGTTCTGCGCTAATGGCAAAGAAGGTTCAAGTCGACTTCGAGATCTGCGAGAGCAACGCAGTCTGCATGGGTCTCGCCCCCGAGGTGTTCGACCTCGACGATCAGGATTATCTACACATCCTGCAAGAGGATGTGACGCCCGAGAATGAGGCGCTGATCCGCGAAGCGGTGCGTCAGTGCCCCCGGCAGGCCATTTCGATCACCGACGAGTAGCCCGTGCGATTCGTCTTCGTACACGGCGGTTTTCATGCGGCCTGGTGCTGGGAGCGCACCATTGCCGAGGTGCAGAGCCTGGGTCACGACGGCGTCGCCGTGGACCTGCCCGGACATGGTGCGCGGCTGGCCGAGGAATCAACGCTGGCCAACCGGCGTGCCGCGATTCTCGAGATCATGCAGCCGGGCGATGTGCTGGTGGGACATTCGGGCGGTGGATTCGACGCCACCCTCGCTGCCGATGCCGCCCCGGAACTGGTGGGCCACATCGTCTATCTAGCTGCAGCGTTGCCACGGGAGGGCAGGACATATCCCGAGGCGATGGCCATGCGCTCGGCCGACGATTCGCTCGACGGTGACTTCGATGCGGATGTCGGTGAGATGCTGAGCTATCTGCATTTCGACGACGAAGGCGCGATGCATTTCGCGGACTTCGACGGCGCGTGGCGCTACTTCTACCATGACTGCGACGAGGCAACTGCCCGTTGGGCTTTCGAGCGTCTGGGGCCGGAGCGGTTCGGTGATACCACGGTCACACCGGTGTCGGTGCCGCAGTTCTGGTCGGCCGATCTGCCTCGCAGTTTCATCCGTTGTCTGCAGGACCGCTCGATGCCGCAGTGGCTGGCCGACACCGTGACACAACGGCTCGGTGTCGAGCAACTGAGCATCGACGCGTCGCATTCACCGTTTTTGAGCCGACCGCGCGAACTGGCCGAGCTATTGGTGCACGCGACGACGACCACACCGGTCGCCGCGCTGACGCCGGCATAAGCCACACCGCTGCGCCGCTTTCGACACCGGTAGAGCGGGCTAAGCCGCGATGACTGTCTTGCCGAACTTCTCGGTGGCCTCCAGCGCATGGGCCAGGCTGTCGCCAGGAAGCGTCACGTGCAGCCAGGTCACGCCCAGCGCCGCGAGCTTGTCCACGCCGGCCAGGTACGCGTCGGCATCGAAGTCGTCGTCGCCGGGGCTGCCGCCCTCGAAGTTGTTGAACACGATGTCGATTCCGTCCGGATCGCGACCGGCCGCGGCCAGCCGGGCCCGCAGGTCCTCGATACCGGAGGCCAAGGCATCCAGCGAGTCGATCGCCGCAGTGCCCGCAGTCTTGGCCAGGCCTGGCGGCGCGGCGAACGGGCACCAGCCGTCGCCGTGCTTGGCCACCCGCGCCCGTGCGGCAGAGGTGTTGCCGCCGACCCAGATCGGCGGATGAGGGCTTGCCGCCGGCCGGGGGTGCGCGGTGATACCGCGGGCGCTGAAGTTCTTACCCTCATAGCTGTAGTCGTCCGTGGTCCAGATCCCGCGGATGACTTCGAGTGCCTCGTCGAACAGCACGGCACGGTCGTCGTAGGACACCCCGAGCGCGGCGAATTCCCGCTTGAGATAACCCACTCCGACGGCCAGGGTGAACCGTCCGCCCGACAGGACGTCCAGGGTGGCCCCGGATTTGGCGACCACGAAGGGGTTTCGGTAGGGCAGCACCACGATGTTGGGCACCAGGCGCAACGTCGTGGTGTGTGCCGCCGCGAATGACATGGCCACGAACGGATCGACCGCGTCGTGTCCGCCGGCATCCAGCCAACGTTGTGACGGCGCCGGATGGTCGGTGAAGCCGAATCCGTCGAAGCCCGCCTTCTCGGCCGCAGCCGCTACTGCGGCAATCCCGCTGCCACTCACCAGATCCGGATGATATGGGTGAGTGTGCATCGGATGGGTGATGCTGTAGCGCACTGCGACCGACCCGGTCAGGAGGGGAAGCCGGAGAGGATGACGCCGTTGCACTCCGCGGCACCTTGGCGGACCTTGGCTGCCGCTTGGTAGGCGTCGGAGTAGTACCACTCGCGCGCGGCGTCGACGGACTCGAACTCCAGCACGACGGTCTGGGTGCCGTGCCAGGAACCCTCGATCACTTCCGGCTTCTGGTCGACGGCCACGATCTTGGCGCCGCCCATCGCCTTCGACGCCAGCTTGGCGTACTCACCCATGCCGGCCGGATCCTTGATGTCCTCGGTGATGACGACGTAGCCCTTAGAAGCTCCAGATGCCATTACGAATCTCTTTCTCTAGTTGTCGATTTCGCTGATCGCCCGTTCCGGGCAGTTCTCTATCGCCTCGCGTGCCGCACCTTCGAGTCCGTCTGGGACATCCTCGGGATCTGCGACCGCCCAACCATCGTCCGACATCTCGAAGACGTCGGGGCACAGCGTCAGACACATGCCGTGGCCGGCACAACGATCCTCGTCGACCTTGACCCGCATCAGCTGTCGAACTCCAGGTGCAGCTCGGTCAGGCCGCGCAGGATGAAGGTTGGGATGTAGTTGTAGCGCCGGTCGCCGTCCGAACCGTGATTGGCCTCGGAGATCCGGATATCGGTGGTCCGGTCCAACAACCGCTCGATACCGACCCGGGTTTCGGCACGCGCCAGCGGAGCACCGGGGCAGCTGTGGATGCCACGTCCGAAAGCCAGGTGCTGGCGGGCGTTCTTGCGCGCCGGGTCGAAGGTGTCGGGATCGGAGAAGCGCCGCGGATCGCGGTTGGCCGCACCGTTGAGCACCATCAACGTGGTCCCGGCACTCAATTCGGTGTCACCGATGGTCACGGGGCAGCGCGACAGCCGGAAGTCGCCCTTCACCGGGCTTTCGATCCGCAACGCCTCTTCGATGAAATTCGGGATCAGGCTGCGGTCGGCTCGGAGCCGCTGCTGGATCTCCGGTTGTTCGCACATGATCTTCAATGCGGTGCTGAGCAGGCGCACCGTCGTCTCCTGCCCGGCCGAGAAGACGTTGGTCGCCACCCGTGCGACGTCGCCGACATCGGGGATGCTGCCGTCGGGGAAGGTGGCCTCGGCCAACCCGGTCAGGACGTCGTCGCGTGGGTTGGCGCGACGGTCGGATACGTAGTCGGAGAACTGACCGTAAAGGAACTCCAGCGGGCTGTGGGACAGCGATTCCTTGCTGGTGCTGCCGACGCCGCCGCCGGAATTCTGCTTGATGCCGTTTACGAAGGCTTCACGGTCATCCTCCGGGATACCGAGCAGGTCGGCGATCACCAACAACGTGAACGGGCCGGCGAAGCCCTTGATGAACTCTCCCCCACCGGGCGCGAGGTAGCTGTCGAGCACTTCGTCGGCCAACTGCCACATGGCGTCCTCGTTCTCCTTGAGGCGCTTGGGCGTGATCAGCCGCATGAGCAGCGAGCGATGATCGGTATGGGTGGGCGGATCCAGTGTCGGCAGCTGATCGCTGAACGGCAACTCGTCGCGATGCTTGTCGATGAGCTCGGTGACTTCTTCGGCGCTACGCCCTTCCAACGGGACCGGGAAACCCGGGAAGGGCCCGGTGACCGAAAGGCAGGACGAAAAGGTCTCCTCGTCGTTGTAGACCTGAACGGCCTCGTCCCAGCCGGTCACCATGGTGACGTTGTAGAGATCCTCGCGAGTGACCGGGCACTTGTTCCGCAGGGCCTCGAAGAAGGGGTACGGATCATCGACCAATCGTTCATCGCGGAAAAAATCGATACCGGTTGGGTCGATCGCCATCTGCTGCTCCCGTTCCAGCCACACATATGAGAATGCGGCTCTCATCTATGAATAGCAGATTTCCATAGCGTCGGTTGGCCGTCAACGTCGGCCCCGACCGAACTGCGGCGAGCGACAAGAATCGGATTCTCACCCGCTTCGCCGAGCGTCGGTCCCTGGCGCAACACGCCGCCGTCGGTCACCCTCGCCTCAGCGGCGATAGTTAGACATACGTCAACTATTTCCAACGGCTCAACCCGCTGCTACAGTGCCGATATGCCCAGAACAGCGGCTGCCGACACTGCTGACAGCAGTCAACGCCGCGCTTCGTTCCAACGGGCCCGCTCACACCAGACCAAGCGCGACCTGGTGCAGGCGGCGATGGCGCTCTGGCGGACCAACGGATACGCCAAGACCACGGTCGCTGACATCTGCCGTGCCGCAGGTGTATCGAGGGCCCTGTTCTACTTCTATTTCCCAGCCAAAGAGGATGTGCTGTTCGAGGTTGGCCTGACCTCCACCCGACTGGCACAGAAGCGGGTCAAGTCGATGCTGGTCGGCGATTACGACGTCATGGCCGTCATCGCCGAGGCACTGCGCAGCCTCGAACGGTCGATGGCGCGCAACCCTCCCGAGCTGATCGTCGAGACCATCCTGGAGGGCTACCGGCACGAACACCGGATCCTGGCCGGCGACGTCGACCCGGACACACAGGATGCCGACATGTTCGGCGAGTTGTTCGCGCGCGCCCAGGCCGACGGCAAGCTGGGCGCCCACGTCGACGTGACGCACCTGTCTCGGCTGGCGCAGATCCTCGTCAGCGAGGGCGTCCGGCACTGGGCCGGGGGCAGCTTCGGCGCCCGCTCCTTCACCGACGTCGTCGCACGTGACATCGGCGCACTGATCACCGGCTCCAACACACCCAACAACTAGATCGGAGGACCCCCGATGGCGTGGGATTTCGAGACCGACCCCGAGTATCAGGAATTACTGGACTGGGCCGACAACTTCGTGACCGAGCAGGTCGAGCCGCTCGACCTGGCCTGGCCGCACCTGCAGTTCACCCAGCTGGAGGGCAAGCGTCGGGAGGCGATCGATCCGCTCAAGGCGCAGGTGCGCGAAAAGGGTCTGTGGGCAACGCATCTCGGACCAGAACTCGGTGGACAGGGCTACGGACAGCTGAAACTAGCCCTGCTCAACGAGATTCTCGGTCGCTCGCAATGGGCACCGATCGTGTTCGGCTGCCAGGCCCCCGATACCGGAAACGCCGAGATCATCGCGCATTACGGGACCGAGGACCAGAAGAAGCGGTACCTGCATCCGCTGCTCGAGGGTGAATTGTTCTCCTGTTATTCGATGACCGAACCGCACGCCGGCGCAGACCCGACGCTGTTCACCACCAGCGCGGTACGCGACGGGGACGACTGGGTGATAAACGGATGGAAATTCTTCTCCTCCAACGCCGCAACCTCGTCGTTCCTGATCGTCATGGTGGTGACAAATCCAGAGGTCAGCGCCTACCAGGGCATGTCGATGTTCCTGGTGCCGACCGACACTCCTGGCGTCAAGATCGTGCGCAACGTCGGCCTCTACGGCGAACGGGACAACGAGGGCTCGCATGCTCTCATCCACTACGACAACGTCCGAGTGCCTGCCGAGGCACTGCTGGGCGGTGAGGGCCAAGCCTTCGTGATCGCCCAGACCCGGCTGGGCGGCGGCCGGATCCATCACGCCATGCGGACAATCGGCCTGGCGCAGAAGGCGCTGGACATGATGTGCGAACGCGCGCTCAGCCGAGAAACTCAGGGCAGCCGCCTGTCCGACAAGCAGTTCGTCCAGGGCTACATCGCCGATTCCTACGCCCAGTTACTGCAATTCCGGCTGATGGTGCTGTACACCGCGTGGGAGATCGACAAGTACAACGACTACAAGAAAGTCCGCAAGGACATCGCCGCGGTCAAGGTGGCCATGCCCACCGTGCTGCACGACATCGCCTGGCGGGCAATGCAGGTCCACGGCGCGCTCGGCGTCACCAACGAAATGCCTTTCCTGGGCATGGTCACCGGCGCCGCGGTGATGGGATTGGCCGACGGTCCGACCGAGGTGCACAAGACCACCGTGGCCCGGCAGGTGTTGCGCGACTACCAGCCGACCACCGACACCTGGCCCACCGAATGGATACCGCGCAAGCGCGAGGCGGCGAAGGCGAAGTTCGCCGAATATCTTGAGGCCGAGGTGGGCAACCTGTGAGCGAGATAGATACTGCGCGCCTCGCCGATTGGATGGACAACGCGGGCCTGCCCGGCAAGGGGGACCCGCTGGAAGCCCGGTTCCTCTCCGGCGGAACGCAGAACGTGATCTACGAGATCCGCCGCGGCGAACACAACTGTGTCCTCCGCATGCCCCCACCCGGGGCACCGCCGGACCGGGACAAGGGCATCCTGCGGGAGTGGCGCATCATCGAGGCGCTCGACGGGACAGAGGTCCCGCACACCGCCGCGGTAGGGGTGTGCGCCGATCCCGAGGTGCTCGGCCGGCCGTTCTATCTGATGGGCTTCGTCGACGGCTGGTCCCCGATGGACACCCATGGCCGTTGGCCCGAACCGTTCGACACCGACCAGAGCCTCCGCCCCGGACTCAGCTATCAACTGGCCGAGGGCATTGCGCTGTTGTCCAAGGTGGATTGGCAGGCCAAGGGCCTGAGCGATCTCGGCCGGCCCGACGGCTTTCACGAACGTCAGGTTGCCCGCTGGATCGGGTTCCTCGACCGGATCAAGAACCGCGATCTGCCGGGCCTTGAAGTCGCCACCGCCTGGCTGCGGGCCCACAAGCCGCTCGATTTCATACCGGGCCTGATGCACGGCGACTACCAGTTCGCCAATGTCATGTACCGCCACGGCGCCCCGGCCACGATGGCCGCGATCGTGGATTGGGAGATGGGTACGGTAGGCGACCCGAAGCTCGACCTGGCCTGGATGGTGCAGTCGTGGCCGGCCGACGTGAACAACCCGGAGCCGTCCGAGATGGGCTATGTCGACATGCGTGGAATGCCGTCGCGCGATGACGTGGTGGCCCACTATGCGGAGGTATCGGGACGCCAGGTGGACGACCTGGACTACTACCTGGTGCTCGCCAAGTGGAAGCTGGCGATCGTGCTGGAACAGGGTTTTCAGCGAGCCGGCGACGACGAGAAGCTGCTGGCCTTCGGACCGGTGGTGACCGACCTGATGGCCTCGGCCGCCGAACTCGCCGAGTCCAGCACCTACCGGTGAAGGCCGCGGTCTGCCCGGAGTACGGGCCACCGGAAGTGGTTGGCGTCCAGGAACTTCCCACTCCCCCGATCTCGCCGGGCCTGGTTCGGGTCCAGGTCGGTGTGGCCGCGGTGAACTTCCCGGACGTGCTGCTGGTCGCCGACCGATACCAGATCACGGTGCCGGTGCCGTTCATCCCGGGCAGCGAGTTCGCCGGCCTCATCACCGAAGTGGCCGGGGACACTGGGGATTTCGCCGCGGGCGATCGAGTTACCGGCACCGGACTGTTCGGTGCGTTTGCCGAGCAGGTGTGCGTCCCGACGACCGGGCTGGCCCGGATTCCCGACGGTGTGGACGACCGCACCGCGGCCGCGTTCGGTGTGGCCCACCGCACCGCCTATCACGCACTGCGGTCGGTGGCCCGGGTCTCCTCGGGGGACGAGGTGATCGTGCTCGGTGCCGGTGGCGGCGTCGGTTTGGCCGCGGTGCAGCTCGCGGCGGCGTTGGGCGCGCGGGTGACCGCGGTGGCGTCCTCAGACGAGAAGCTCTCGACCGCCGCACGATACGGCGCCGCCGAGCTCGTCAACCACACAAAGGGTGATCTACGTGCCGTGCTGCGGGAAGCGTCGCCCGACGGTGCGCACGCGGTACTCGACCCCGTCGGTGGCGACCTGTCGGAGCCGGCCCTGCGGTCACTGCGCCGTGGCGGCCGGTTCGTGACGATCGGCTACGCCTCGGGTGTCATCCCCCGCATCCCGCTGAACCTGGTCCTGGTCAAAGGGATTCACGTCCTCGGATTTCAGTTTCAGGACATCGATCCCGCCGAGTACACCCGCAATGAGGCCGAACTACGCGAGCTGTTGGTCACCGGCGCCGTGCGGCCACACATCGGTGCGGTCTATCCGCTGGATGCCACTGCCGCCGCACTGCGATGTGTCGCCGACGGGCGTGCGGTCGGCAAGGTCGTGATCGAGCTCAGGCCTCCTTCGGCGGGTAGAAGTACTCCCGCCAGGCCGTGATCTTGCCGTCTTTCACTTCGTAGGCGCCCATCACCGGCCAGCTCATCTGCTTGCCATCCACGACCCAATAGTCGGTGCGCTCCATCAGCACCACATCGCCGTCGACGGCCAGGTGCAGAACTTTGAGGTCGACACACTTACCACCCGCGAAGAACACCTTCATCATCTCGTGGATGGCCTCGCGGCCGGCAAGTTTCGGCCAGTCGGGACCGATGTCGAAGGTGGCGTCTTCGGCGAAGTGACTCATGATTTCGTCGACATCGTTGGTCCCCCATGCGGCGATCTCGGCACGCACGATCTCTTCAGCGGTCATCGTCTTCCCGTCGGCTTGTTGTGACAGCATATTTACATCTTTCTCCGAAATTGTAACGAGGTTGTGGTTCACGCCACCACCATGGGCAACTGCTCCCAGCCGCGGACCGTGGAGGTGGGCGAGAGGTTTGCGGCCTCGAGATCGACGTCCCATTCCGGGAAGCGGGTCAGCATCTCCTCGAGCGCGATCCGCCCCTCGAGCCGGGTCAGCGCCGCGCCCAGGCAGAAATGCGCCCCCATCCCGAAGGTGAGTGGCGACGAAACCTTGCGGTGGATGTCGAAGCGGTCCGGGTCGGCATAGACCCGGTCGTCACGATTCGCCGCACCGGCCACGAAAAGGATCGCGCTGCCGGCCGGAACCGTCTGACCGTGAAATTCTGCGTCGCTCGCGACATATCGACCGATGTGCGGTGCGGGCGTCTCGTAGCGCAGGATCTCCTCGATGGCGTTGGGGATCAACGAATGGTCCTCGACGAGTTCACGACGCTGATCCGGTTGTGCGGCAAGCACCTTGGCCGTCCAGCCGATCAACCGCGTGGTGGTCTCATTGCCCGCACCGGCGACGACCTGGACATAGGCAAGAATCTCGTCCCGGGTCAGTCGTCGCTGCGTACCGGTCTCGTCGACGAACTCAAGGTGCAGAAGTTCGCTCATGATGTCGTCGGACGGGTTGTCCACTCGCCAATCGAGATACTCGGCGAACACCCCGCCCCGAACCAGAGTGTCCTGCTTGAACTTCATGGCCTTGCCGGGGGCAACTCGCAGGTTCGCATCGCTGCGGTCGCGAATCTGCTCCTGGTCCTCCTCGGGGATGCCGAGCAGCATGCCGATGACCCGCATCGGCATCTTGGCGGCGAACTCGGCGACGAGGTCGAATCGATTCGATCCCACCAGCGGGTCGAGACAGGCCGCGGAGAAGGCCCGGATCTTCGGCTCAAGTGATGCCACGGTCTTCGGCGTGAACATCTTCGAGACCAGCTTGCGGTGGATGGTGTGCGTGGGAGCGTCCTCGTAGATGACCAGCCCCGGCGGCATCTCGATCCCCGACTTGATCAGCTCGAGAATGTTGCCGCGGCCCGACGTGAACGTGTTGCGGTCCGACAGTCCCTTCGCCACATCCGCATGACGGCTCACCGCATAGAAGTCGTGCCGCTCGTTGTGGTAGAGCGGTGCCTCGTCCCGCAGCCTGCGGAAGGTCGGGTACGGGTCCCGGTTGATCTCCAGGTCATACGGGTCGTAGTACACATCTCCGGCGGGCACTGACTGCTCAGTGGACACTTGGCTGGACACTTGGTCGTTCCCTTCGGTGGGCCTGCAGGATTTGACGCGGTTCACGCCCCCATACCGCCATCGACCGCGATCGCCTGGCCGGTGAGGTAGCCCGGGGCGTCATCGCACAGCCACACTGCCGTGTCGGCGATCTCCGCGGCCTCGGCCAGGCGGCCGACAGGGGTTGCGGTGAGCAGGTTTTCGATCACCTCGGGCGACATCGATGCGCGAAACATCGGGGTGTCGACCGTGCCGGGGCAGATGGCGTTGATGCGAAGGCCCTGGCTCGCGTACTCCCGCGCGGCCACTTTGGTCAACCCGACGACACCGTGTTTGGCCGCGGTGTAGGCCGACACGGTCGGCGCGGCACGTAACCCGGCCACCGAAGCGCAATTGACGATGGCGCCGCCGCCCGTCTCGATGATCGCCGGAATCTGGTAGCGCATGCACGACCACGTCCCGGTCAGATCGACGGCGATCACCCGGTTCCAGTTCTCCATGGTGCCTTCGGCGGTCAGCTTGCCGTGCTCGCCGTCGACACCCGCGGAGTTGAACGCCGCATCGAGGCGACCGTACGTCGCGACGGTTCGGGCCACGGCATCGGCGACGAGTGCGTCGTCGGTCACATCGCATGGGATGAACGTCGCTGTCCCCCAATGGTTCAGCTCCGCCTCGACCTTGGCGCCGGCCTCCTCGTCGACGTCTCCGAGCGCCACCGCGTAGCCGCGGCGGGCGAACGCCTCTGCTGCGGCCCGTCCGATCCCGGAACCCGCACCGGTCACGAAAACAACCTTTTGATCTGTCACTGTGGACACAGTTCCTCGTTTCTGGAGTGCACGCGCTCGCTCATCCGGTCGATCACCACCGCGCCGTCGCGGATGACGGCGCGCAGGGCTTCGGCGGGACGGGCGAGCAACGAGAGGTCGGCGACGGGATCGCCGTCGACGATGATCAAGTCCGCCAGGGCGCCGGGCTCGATCACTCCCACCCGCGCCGGCGAATCCACCAGCAGCTGACCGGCGTTGAGGGTGCCCCAGCTGAGCACAACTTCCGGCGAAAGGCCGTCGATCTGGCCGTAGTACGCGAACTCGCGACCGTAGTTTCCGACCTGATGGTCCAGCGGATCGTCGTCCATCATGTCGCGGAAGACCCCGCTGTAATCGTCTCCGATGAGGATGCGCACGCCGGCTTCCTGGGCCGCCGGCAGCGTGGCGCGGACATGGTCGTACTGCTCGCGGCGCACACCGAGGTTCTCGCCGAGGCCGAGCTCGAGCACACTGCGGAGAAAGATCAGGCTCGGCACCCAGAAGGTTCCCGCCTCCACCATGGCCGCGATGACTTCCGCATCGACCTCGTCGCCGTGGTCGACGACGTCGAGGCCGAGTTCGATGCACTCCATGATCATCGCCTTGTCGGCGACGTGCGCACGAACCTTGGCGCCGCGTTCGTGGGCGGTGTCGATGATCGCGGCGATCTCGTCACGCGACATGTTGCGGGTGGTCCGGTTCGGCTGGCCGTGGCCGGCACTGGCGAAGATCTTGATGGTTTCGGCACCGCGGTTGATCTCCTGGCGCACCAGCCTGCGCAGCGCATCGGGACCGTCGGCACAGACATCGGTTCCCGGTGTCTGGTAGGGCTTCCACCATCGGCCGCCGTTATTCATGTCACCCGTGGTACCGAGATGGTGCCCGCACGCGCGGATCCGTGGGCCCGGGATGATGTCTTCGTCGATGGCCATCTTGAGTTGCGCGTCGATGTCGTTGGAGCAGGAGGCGCCCGAGTATCCGGTGAACCCGCTCTCCAACAGCACCCGGCAGGTGCGGACGCCGATCGCCATCAGAACCCCCGGCGGGCGTTCCTTGCCGAGCCGGTCGCTGTCGGCGATGTCGAACTTGTAGAAGTCCGGGTGCAGATGGCTGCTGATGAGGCCCGGCATCAGGGTCATGCCCGCAGCGTCGATCACCTCGTCGGCCGCGGCGGGCGGGGCATCGATCGCGGCGATGGTGTTGCCGTCGAGCGTGACACTACGCAGGCCGGAAAGCAGTGTGCGGCCGTCGAAGACCTTGGCATTGGTGATCACCAACATGTCTGGATCTCCTAGCGGGCAGCCCGGCCCCGCCGGCTCAGGCGCCAGTCCGGGGGAAACTGACTGTCGTTGTCCTTCACCGTGTCGGTCAGGTTTTCCAGCGTCTCCGAATCCAGTTCCATGCCCCTGGTGTCGGGGTCGGGCCGGAGCTGATCGAGGGTGGACTCCAGGAGGCCGGCGACGATACTGCCCATGTATTCACCCTGATGCTGCTTGTAGATCTCGAAGAAGGTCTTCTGGGCGAACACCGTGTCGGTGGGACGACTGCGAGAACAGGCCAGCGCGTACTTGTCGGTCATCGCCTCGAGCTCGTCGAAAGGCACCACGGCGTTGATGAAATTGCACTCGTACATCTCCTTGGCGGTGAACGGCCGGCCGGTGAACACCATCTCCATGAACTTGCGCGCGCCCATCGTGTTGCACCACTGCCATTGCCGCGCGGCGAATCCCGCGTAGCGCCAGGCGGCATGACCGAACAGTGAATCTTCGGACGCGACCACGATGTCGGCGTCGGCCGCCTGGTAGAAGTGCCAGCCGTAGCAGTACCCACGCACCTCCAGGATGCTGATCTTCTTGAAGTCCTGAAGGCTGCGCATGCCGGCGCTCGGATCGGTGTAGAACTGCACGGTCGACGCCCGGCGGCGGTAGGTCCCCACCGGCGGATAGACCACGTCCGCATCCTCGGGAACCCGAACCGCATGGTTCATGCTGCCGTCGCCGCGGCCGGCCATGGTGTCCAACAGTTCGGTGAGATCGGCGCCGCTACCCAGGTTTGGTCCGTTCGCGCGGATCACCAGCACCTTCACGTCGTCATCGATGCTGGCGTTGTGGACGAGGTCCGCGTAGCGATGCTGGGCATCGATCGTCATCGCGTTGAGTTCGTCGGCGCGGTCGAGGGTGATCGTGGCGATCTTGGTGTCCGGGTTCTTCTCATACAGCACAATCTCTTCCGCCGAAGGCCGATGCTTGTGCTGTGCTTGCTCTACCTGCTCTGACATGTGCCGCGTCTCCTTGTCGGTGTTCACCCGCCGGCCGCAGTCACGTGATGGATCCGTGCCTGCGCCGCGAGGTGGGCTGTGATGAGTTCGGTCAGTTCGGAGAGCCGCACTTTCCCGGTCGGCGTTCTGGGCACGTCGTCGTGGGTGATGAAGACGATCCGACGCGGGATCTTGAAGCTCGACAGTGTTTCGCGCAACGCCGCCCGCAGGCCTCCCTCATCCGGTTCGTGGCCGGCTGCGGGAACAACTGCGGCCGCGACGATTTCGCCGAGTTCCGGATCAGGCAGACCCGCGACGAGAGACAACTCCACCTCGGCCAGGGAGTTCAGCGCCGCCTCCACCTCGAGGCGAGACACGTTGGCGGAGTTGGTCTTGATCATGTCGCTGATCCGGCCGACGAAGAAGGCGTAACCATCGGCATCGATCCGGACCAGGTCTCTGGTCGGGAAGAAACCGTCTGCGGTGAACACCTCGTGCCGCGGTAGCTTGTAGAAACCCGTCATCAGCGCGCCACCACGCAGTTGCAGTTCGCCGACCTCGCCGGGCGCCACCTCGACGCCGGTGTGCGGATCGACCACCCGGCGTTCGATGCCGTTGACCGCACGGCCGGCGGCACCGGCCTTCGACTCGGGCAGGCGCCTGTTCACCGGCTCCGCGCTGTGCGGCGCGAAGCTCTCCGACATCCCGAGCATCCGGGTCTGCAGGTGGCGCGGGATGGGGTCACCGTTCTCGTCCCACGTCGGCCCGGTGGTGATCTTGACGGCGTCGAGATCGATACCACGATCGCGTGCGGCCGCCTGAAGTTTGGCCAGCATGTGCCAGACCACGATGTTGGTGACCTGATGGTGTTCGATGGTGTCGAGCACGACATCGATGTCCGGACTGGTGGAATACACCAATGTACTTCCGGTACTGAGCACTTGCAGCGCCGCCGAGATGCCACCCATCCAGAAGGCGGGCAGTAGGCACAAGGTCCGATCGGTGGGTCGGACGTCGAAATAGGTGGCCAGGACCGGAGGCTGGCGGGCGACTGCCCACTGGCCGTGGACCACGGCCTTCGGTGTGGCAGTGCTGCCCGACGTGTAGACGACGAATGCGTCGTCCCCTGGCACTACCTCGGTCTCGACGGCGGCCAGCAACGCGGCGTCCGGCGAGTCGGGAGTGTCGGCTCGTTCCAGCAGATCCTCGATGGAACGGGCCCAAGGCAATCCGGCGACGTCGTCCAGCCACACGGACCGCAGATACGGGGCGGCAGGCAGGCGAAGCCCCTCAGGCCTGGCCTCGCTGAGACCCGCCAGGGCCGCTTCGAGGTTATGTCCGTAATCACGAGTCAGGAACCGGCGGACCCCGATCAGAATCTGTGCATCGCTGGTCCGAACGATGTGGGAGAGCTCGTTGGGTGTGGTCAACGTGCTGATCGGGGTGACGAGTGCACCGATGCGCAACGCCGCGTAGAACGTGGTGATCAGCAGTGCGCTGTCGGGCGCCAACAGCGCGATCCGGGTGCCTTTCGCAGCACCGATCGCCAAGAGAGCGCGCGCCATTCGTGCCGAACGCTGATCGAGTTCCCGGTAGGTGAACGTCCGCCCGGCGAAGATCAGTGCGTCGTGGTCCGCGCGCGCAGCGACGATCTCGGCGAACAGTTGCGGGAACGTCGAAGCCGGTGCGTCTTCCACGTCGTCAGAGTCGTCCATGTCGTCTGTGTCGTCCATCAGCCTTGTCCGCTTCAGAACCTGGTGATGGGATCGGCGCCGTCCCAAGACTGCGCGGCGGCACGCATCGCGGCGAATCCGGCTTCACGTGCCGGGCTGGGCTCGAGTAGTTCCACCATGAACCCGAGCGCGGGAGTGGTGTCGACCCAACACGTGCGGCTGTTGCCGATCTGCCCCTCGAACGCGAGTGCCGCTCCCCCGTCGATGTAGGCGTCACGCTCGGACTCGTAGTCGGTACAGACCAATGCCATGTGGTGCAGGCCGGACTGTCCCCGCGCGAAGACGTCGCGGAACACCCCTGGTTCGTCGTTGTCCTGGCAGACGAGCTCGATCTGCAGGTCTCCCGCGTAGGCGATGGCCGCGGTCACAGCCGGAAAATCGGCGGGCACACCCCGATGGCGACCCTCGACGCAACCCACACCGTCGAACCAGAAGAACGGGCCTACTCCCGCACTGCGGGACCAGGATTCGATGGCGAGACGAAGGTCCGGAACCACCCAGCACACCTGCATGAAGTTCCGGTTGGGAAAGCGTGAAACAGTGTTCAACAACGTACCCTTCAGCCGATCAGCGGGAATCGCTCGTCGTTCAAGGCGGTCCACTGCGCCATGTCCGTGGTGTCGAAGTTGGGGCACGGCGATCCGTTCCAGCAGACATCTTCGGGCTGGACTATCAGCAGATAGCCCCATCGCGGACGGTCCATCACGTTCGCTCCTGCGCCGTGGATGGTGAGGTGGGTGTGCACGGTGATGTCGCCCAGCTCGTACGTCATCTGCTCACTCATGTCGAGGTCACGCAGCTCCGGGAACACCTCAAGGGCGTCCGCGCCGCCATAGGTGGTGTAGTCACCGAGCACACCGACGCGGTGTGATCCGTTGACGAACGACATGGTTCCGGCCTCTGGCCCGTAGGGCTCCAACGGAATCCAGAACGTCATGCCACCGGTCCGGTCGACTGCGAAGGTGATGTAGTCCTGATGGAACGCCGTCGCTCCGTTACCGCCGTGCCGGGACGACTTCGTGGAAGGCAGCTTGGGCACGAAGAAGTCGTTGTAGTACCTGATCCCGACAGCTGAGCCGCTGTTGGTGCGTCGGCCCAACAGCAGTGTTGCGCTCTTGCCGATCTCGTCGATCAGCGGTCGCAGTACCGGGTTGCCCAGGCCACCACTGCGCTCGGCGTTGAAGTAGGCCAATACACCTTGGGCCTCACCGTCCGTGGGCGGTGCCATGCCCGCCTTCAACGGATTGCTGTCCGCGTCCTCACCCATCTTTTCCCGGGCGAGCTCGAGCATCCTGGCGAGCACATCGGGATCGACGAACCGCTTGAGCTTCACCCACCCGTGCTCATTGAGATGCGCGACCTCCTCGGGCGTGACCAGCCGGCACGGCGCCTTGAGACCAGTGGTGTCGTCCATTGTGGGAATCCTCCTCCGACAGGGAAATTGGCTCTGAATCAGGCTGGTTTCGATCAGACGAAGATTCCCGGCCCGGTCCGGAATGCGTAGAGACCAACCACGGCGTCCTCGGGAAGCGTGTACGGCGTCGCGACCTGATCGACCGTCGGACCGATCCGGTCGGCCACCTTCGTCAACTTCTCGCGATCCAGGCCGTACAGATCAAGAGCGGTCTCGCCCAGGAACTTTCGCGTGTGATCGGGATCGACATCGGAGAAGGTGAAGCGCATGGCCTCGCGGGTGTCCGGGAAGGTTCCCTCGGCATGCGGATAGTCGTCGCCCCACATGACGTTGTCGACGAGGTCGTGCTCTACCGCCAGTTTGGCTTCACCGTTGGACATGAAACTCGCACCGATGAAGCAGTTCCGGCGGAAGTACTCCGATGGCGGCTTGGGCAGCTTGGCCCGGATCGCGGCGCCCGTCGGGCCGTGGTAGAGACCATCCATGTTCGCCATGGCCTCCGGCGCCCAGTCCACCCACTGCTCGGTGAGCACCAGCTTGAGGTTCGGGTAGCGCTCGAACACACCGCTGAAGATCATCACCCAAAGACCTCGGCGGGTCCGGAACGGCGTCTCCATCATGTACATCATCTGCGCGCCCTGACCCTCGTACGGGTAGTGCTCACCGCCGCCGCCGTGCGTGTTCACCGACATTCCGGTCTCGTTACAGGCGGCCCAAATAGGCTCCCACGCAGGGTCATTGAGCATCGGGAAATCGCCTCGGGGGGCGGGCAGATTGATACCCTTCAGTCCTGCCTCGGCGGCCCACTCGATCTCCTGCGGGCACGCGCCCAGATCGGAGATCGGGATATGCGCGATGCCGGCGTGCCGTTCCGGCGCCAATGACACGAAGTCGGCCAACCACCGGTTGTAGATTCGGACCCCGACCCGCTCGAGATCGTTGTAGGCGGAATCCCCCCAGCTGATGAGCCCGGTGGTCGAGAACGGGATCGATTGACCGTTGAGGCCACCGTGGAAGATGACATCTGCGGCAACACCCTGTTCGTCCATGTCGGCGATCCGCGCATCATGGTCCTGCAGTCCGGGCGCCAGACTGTGCTCGTAGCTGCGTTGCAGGAACCGCGCACCGACCTGGTCTGCGTTGCGGATACCGGCCTGTTTCCCGAACTTCTCGGCTTGGGCGTCGTCCAACTTCTCGGCCGCGGCCCTGCCCTGAGTGGCCGGCGCCTTTTCGGCTTGGGCCTTACCTCGTTCAGCCTGCGACTTCCCCAGTGACCAGCTCTGCTTCCCGCCGGAGTTCGCCTCCGACGACCGCCACGACAAGAGGCCCTGGCTCTCCATCTCGTTTACGAAGCGGTCGAACTCGTCGAGGTACTTCGCGTCGCAGTACGGGCGCAGCTGGTCTTTGACCGACGGGCCGACATGGCTGTCGATCGACACCGTGACGTAAGGCCGCCCATCGGAATCGGTGGCGACGGAACCGGACTGATCTTGCGACATATCTTCCCCTTGGTCATCACGCGGGTGGGCAGATGTGATCCGACGCGGAGCCAGAGAGCTCGCGTTTCGGGCGGTTCGTTGGGGAGATGTTAAGCACCATCGTGCGATTTTTGCAACGGTGTTGCGTTTTTGCACCAGCGTGGCAAGCATTGACGGAACCAGTGTGCCCCGGTATGGAGCTTGGCTTACCGCTCGCGTCGCCCCAACCCGCGGTGGAATACGTTGCGCACCAGACTGATCTGGGCCCCAATCCGCCCGATTCCTTGACCGGGCGACCGCTCGTCTGCTAGGCAGGTGCTCAGCACTTTCAATCCCTCCAGGAGATCACCCGTGCCCACATCACAACACCGTCGGCAAACGCTCGTACCGGTGAAGCAGTCATGACCGCACCGGCCGCTGCCGATCTGTACTACGACCCTTACAGCGTCGACCTCAACATGAACCCGTATTCGGTGTTCGCCCGGATGAGGGAAGAAGCCCCGCTGTACTACAACGAGCAGCACGACTTCTATGCACTGAGCCGCTACGACGACGTCAACAAGGCGGTCATCGACCACGAGACGTTCATCTCCGGCCGGGGAGCCGTACTGGAGATCATCAAGTCCGGGATGGAAATCCCCCCGGGGACATTGATTTTCGAGGACCCGCCGATCCACAACATCCATCGCAATCTGCTGTCGCGGATGTTCACCCCGCGCAAGGTGCTGGCCCTGGAACCTCAGATCCGCGAGTTCACTGCCCGCTGCCTTGATCCGCTCGTCGGAGGGGACCGCTTCGACTTCGTCAACGATCTCGGCGAGCAGATGCCCATGCGTGTCATCGGCATGCTGTTGGGCATCCCCGAGGAACGGCAGCGACAGATCACCGACCACGGTGAGGAGATCCTGCAGGGCCAGACGGTCGACGCACTGGCGACCGGTGAGGTGTTCGCCGAGTTCATCGACTGGCGCGCTGAGCACCCCTACGACGACATCATGACCGACCTGCTCAACGCCGAGTTCGAAGACGAGACCGGCACGGTGCGCAAGTTGCGCCGCGACGAGCTGCTGCTCTACCTGACCGTCATCGCCACCGCCGGCTCAGAAACCACCACCCGACTGATCGGCTGGGCCGGCAAGACGCTGGCCGAATACCCGGATCAACGCCGCGACCTGGTGGCGAACCCAGGGCTCATCCCCCAGGCGATCGAAGAGATCCTGCGGTGGGAGCCACCGGCCCTGCAGATCGCGCGCTACGTCACCCGCGACGTGGAGTACTACGGCCGGACCGTGCCGGAGGGGTCGGCGATGCTGATGCTGGTCGGCGCGGCCAATCGCGACCACCGCCGGTTTGCGCCTGATGGTGATGTCTTTGACATCCACCGGGAACAGCACGCGCACATGACCTTTGGCGCAGGAACGCACTTCTGCATGGGTAACGCCCTGGCCCGACTCGAAGGCCGCATCGCGTTGGAGGAGATCCTCAAGCGCTTCCCCGAGTGGGAGGTCGACTGGGAGAACACGGTGCCGTCGGAAACCGCAGCGGTCCGAGGCTGGGCCGCGATGCCGACCTTCATTTCCGGGTAGGGACGCTCAGATGCATCGCATCCTTCTGAGCACCCTCATCATCGACGCTCCGTCCGACGCCCAAGGCGCAACGGCCGATTTCTGGGCCGGAGCTCTCGACGCCGAGCAATACCGTCCACGGCAAGCCCCCGACTACTGCATCCTCCAAGGTGCGTCGGAGGATTTCCGCGTCGTGGTCCAGAATGTGCACTCCGGCCAAGCCGGAGTCCATCTCGACATCCACACCGACGATCTGGATGCCGAAGTGAAACGCCTCAAAGCTCTGGGCGCCAAGGTGATCGACGATTCCTTCGTCGATCATCCCGGGAAGTGGGTCATCATGGCCGATCCTGCCGGCAAGGAATTCTGCGTGGTCTACGCGCTGAATCCGCTGCGACCCCAGGCGGACCGCGACGCGTTCGAGCGAAAGGCAAAACAGGTCAGCTGACCGGGTCACGGCGCACAATGTCCGCTCGGCCGCGTCATCTCGGCCGCGTCGCAAGCCCACTCGATCGGCGGCCGGCGAAGAACTGCCTGCTGAATTCTCGTTGACCCGCAACGCTCCAGTTGTCATGGTCCTCGCCGAACGCGGTGATCCCGTCCCATGTCCATTCGGTCAGGCAGTTCCATGTCCACAGGTTCGGATTGATGACGAAACCGAGACGGTTGAGGGCCTGTCCCGAGGCCTCGACGTTGCGCCCGTGCTCGTCGACCGCGCTGATGGCGACGCGCGTGGGCGCACCCGAGACGTGGTCGCGCTCGACGACCTCGCGCCGGCCGCTGACCAGCTTGCCCCAGACGCCCTCGCGCAGCAGGTAACCGTGGATGACATACGCAGTGCCGTCACCGAAATCCATGGTGATGGCGTGGAAACCGGCATCCTCTGAGGCCGTGGCATAGCTGTATCCACCACGCTTGCTCGGTGTGGCGTGAATGCCCACACCGTGCTGACTACGAGGTCCCCACGACCGGTCGCGGAATCCATACGCGTCCACGGGGATTCGTTCCCCCTGCAACACGATCTCGCCTTGGAAGCGCCCGGGCTGGTC
Organism: Mycobacterium sp. IDUB_24; assembly: GCF_055419385.1. Classification (NCBI taxonomy): domain Bacteria; kingdom Bacillati; phylum Actinomycetota; class Actinomycetes; order Mycobacteriales; family Mycobacteriaceae; genus Mycobacterium; species Mycobacterium sp. IDUB_24. Next base: position 133,425 of record NZ_JBVAXO010000009.1, on the reverse strand, counting down.
CAGGTGACTCTCACCGAGCAGATGCGGTCTACTCGTGCCGGTGAAGGTGAGGTCGACGTGGATCTCGTCGCCGCCGTCGGGATCGTCGTAGCCGATGCGGTAGCGGCTTCCCAGCTCCAGCACCTCGTAGCGCGATCCGTTGGCCACGTTCAGGTTGGACAGTGGTTCTGCAGGCATCGGAAGGTGCCAGAAGTTCTTCGCGTACAGGCAGTTCCAGACCTGGTCTCCGGTATCGTCCCAGAAGTACGCCCCGGCCGACATCGCTCCGAGCGTGGGTTTGAAGAACGGGTAGAGCTGTCCGGACAGCCTGCGCTCCGGCACAGTGAAGGTGAACCAGCAGGTTTCGCTCCATTCCGGGTCAGCGGGGTCCGTCGGCGGATGGAACTCGTCGTCGGTCGCCGCGTACGGTCCAGTCGTCATGCCCGCGCCTGCGCATGTTCGTCGAGTATTGCCGCGACGAGTGCCGTCGCCGGATTGTCCCGCCAAATGGTGTGGTCGGACGGCACAGCGCCGGATTGCTCCCAGCGGTTCATCACAGAAACCACCGTCGATGCGAAACGATAGGCCGCGAACAGCTCGTACCAGGACAACTGTCGCACCGAAGTCCCGGCTCTACGCTCGTAATGAGCCACCTGCTCGGCGCGGGTGGGCTCGCCGTCCAGGCGCGTCATATCGGAGCCTTCGTGCATCCACCGGTCGGCCATCAACCACCAGCCCAGGTCCAGTTCGCGCTCCCCTACCGCCACACCTTCGAAGTCGGTGAGGCACAACGGTGTACCCGCAGTGCGGTCCCAGATGATGTTGCCCGGTCTGGCGTCACCCCAGAGCAGTACGACGTCTTCGGGGGCCGACGGCAGAGTCGAGTGCAACACCTCCGACGCCCGGTCGAAGACATCGGCGCGGCGCCCTCGCAGGCCCTGCCGCAACTGCGCCTCCCACAGGGCCAGCTGCCGCTGCGCCCCCGGCCGAGCCGATCCGTCGTCGAGCATCGACAGGCCCGACTCCCGCCAGGGCGCGGTGTGCAACCGGGCCAGCGCGTCGAGGCCGGACCGGACCACGGTGCGGCGAAACTCCGGCGCGGCCACGGCGTAGAAACCCTCCGCCGTGCACGGCGGGACCTCGACCGGGACGACGCCGTCGACGAAGTCCATCACCAGAAATGGCACACCCAGAATGCTTGGGTCGGGCTCGAATTCGACACCGGCTGCCACCGGCAGCACATCCGCAAGCGCGCGCATGACCGTTGACTGCAGGGCGACACCGGTGCCGATACCGGGTGCCTGCTCGGGATACGGTGAGTCCTCGGCGCTTTCGCGCCGCAGGACCTGCTTGCTGGCGCGGCCCATGACGGTGGCGGAGAAGACGAGATTGTCGGCGGAAAATCCGCTCCCCGGCCGGTCGTGCATGCTCACCGTGACCGGGCCGCCGAGTCGTTGCTCCAGCCAAGCCTCGAGTCGAGGCACCAGTTGCTCGTCGTCCATCTGCCATCCCGTCCGGCGACGGCACCGAGGACAACCCGGCGCCGACGTGTCCCCACTGACACGCAGCGTCAGCGTATACAAATTTTGCAATGTGTCTACAGGTCATCGATACATCAGGTTTGATGGCACGGAAGGTGCTGTCGAGCGTGTCGTCCCGACACGAGGGAAGGACGACTGTGAAACCACTGGCGGGGTCCCGGATCCTCGTGGTCGGCGCATCCTCCGGCATCGGACGGCAAGTCGGTTTGCAGGCGGTCGCCGCCGGTGCCACGGTGGCATTCGCGGCCCGCCGGGTAGATCAACTCAGGGAGGCGGTGGCCGAGGCGCCGGGTGACAGCCACCTCGCCATCGAATGCGACGTGAGGGACGAAGCCCAATGCATCCGCGCCGTCGAGGCGGTCGTGAAAGCATGGGGCGGGCTGGACCACCTCGTGTACGCCACCGCGATCGACGTGCTCACGAGGCTCGATGATGCCTCGCATGACACCTGGAACAACACTTTCGGCACCAACGTGTACGGCGCAGCGGCGGTGACCCGTGCGGCTCTGCCGCATCTGTTGGCATCCAAAGGGCGGGCGGTCTACCTCAGCGCCTCCTCGGTGCCGCGCCCGCTGCCCGGCATGGGTGTGTATGCCGCCAGCAAGGCGGCACTCGAGACGATGGTCACCGCCTGGCAGCACGAACACCCGGAACTGGCCTTTACGACGGTGCGGATCGGGTCGGTGTTGGGGACCGGCGTCACCGACAGCTGGAGCCATGAACTGCTCGCCGAGCTCGCGCAGGAGTGGGCCACCGGCGGGTACTTACCGTCGAACGGACCCGGCGGAGCAATGACGGTCGAGCAGGCAGCGGCGGCCGTTCTGGCGGTGCTGACGAGCCCGGCATGGCTGCGGGAGGTCACCGCCGTGTCGGACCCGGGGCGGGACAATTACCAGTTCGAGCAAACCTGACCCCACCGATCAGCGACGGGCTCACACCGCCGAAATACGCTCGCGGCGGGATCAGACGGTCATCTCGAGGATCTTGTCGCCCTGGGCGTTGCCCTCGAAGTAGCCCAGACCGTAGTCTCCGCGGATCGTGGTGCGGTGCATGATGCGTGGCTCGTCTGGGTCGTGGCCACTGACAGCGTGCAGCATGCGCAGGTTGTCCCAGATCACCATGTCGGTGGGACGCCATTTGTGGAAGTACGGGGCGATGTCGGCGAGCATCTCCTTGCATACCGATTCGAGGAGCGCGTCGCCCTCGGGTGTCTCATCACCTTCGATGCCCTCGGCCATCCACGGCGAGATGTGCAGCACCTTTTCTCCGGTAGTGCGCGTCCATACCGCGGGATGGACGGCACGGGGAAGCTGCTTGCCGTAGTCGATCGTCCGCTGCAGGGCGGCGTGCGCCTGGATCTCGCGGAATCCGTCGGCCAGGCCGAACCGCATCTCCGAGAAGCGCAGATTGAGCGTGTACACGATGTTGCGTTCTTCAATCTGGCGACGCAACGCCGGCGACATCCGCTTGTAGAGGCCGATACCGTCGGCGAATCCGGTCTCGCCGCCCTCACTGACGCCGGTCACGCAGCGGAGCACCCCGGCCAGGTTCAGTTCATTGTTGTAGCAGTGATCGAAATGCCAAGGCAGCCAAGAGGTCACTTCCTTGCCATCGATCTCGACGATATTGCCCTCACGCGGCTCCTGGCCGATTTCGATGACCCCCGGGTACAAGGCTCCCCCGGCCCGCGGCACCGTCGGAACCGGATGGTCCTTCAACGGGCCAAACACCTTGCTGATCTCCACCTGCAACCGTGCGTCGGGTTCGACCTCCTCGAAAAGGATCATCCCCCGCTCCTGAAAGACCTGTCGCAGCCGCTCGCGTACTTGGTGTTCTTCGAGAACCGTGAGCGTGATGCCGGTGACCCTCGCACCGAACGACAGATCATCCCGAAGGGGCTGGACCTGGATGGATGACATGGCTCATTCCTCCCGCATCGGACACTCGACCCACATGCGACGTATCATTATTTGATATAGTGGATCACTATCCAACATTAGTGAGGTGCGCCGATGGCCGTCAAGGGCAGTTCCACCGCTGCGCGTGTGCTGACCGTGTTCGAGGCGGTGGCAGCCCATGAACCGGTCGGCGTCGCCGACCTCTCCCGGATGCTGCAGATCGACAAGAGTGCCGTGCAGCGTGCGCTGGTGACGCTGGCGGAGCAGGGCTGGATCCAGACGCACGGAGAGCAGCTGACCCGATGGGAGACCACCCCGCGGATTCTCAGCATCGCCCACAGCTCCCGCGCGAAGGCCGACCTGCGCCAGACGATTCAGCTGGCGCTTGAACAACTGGCCGCGCAAACCGGCGAAACTGCGATGTTCAACGAACCGGACGGTCCGCAGCTGGTGGTGTCTCAGGTGGCGGAGAGTCGACAGCCACTGCGGATGGCGCCGCGCATCGGCGCCAATGTCCCCACCCGCGACAGCGCTACCGGCCGTATTCTTTTGCCATTCCTCACCTTTGAACGGCAGGTCGAACTGCTCGGCGAACCACCTGACGCCGAATTTCTGGCCCTGCTCGACGCGTGCCGGGACCGAGGCTACGCCGCCAGCAACGAAGTGAACGGGCCCTCCATGACCATCGCGGCACCGGTGTTCGACGTTGGCGGTCGTCCGATCGGCGCGATCGCAATCAGCGGGCCGGCCGAGCGCATGCCGCCCGCGAGCCACCCCCACTTGGCGGAATTGGTCTGCCAGACAGCAGATTTGGTGTCGCGCAACGTTCGCGCGTAATCGATTCCGTTCCTGAACTCGGTGCGCAATACGCGCGCGAGAAGGGCGTCGCGACGGCCGCCACGATCGTAGAGTTCGGCCAGTCGGTCACCGAACCCTGTCGCCGGTGAGGTCGGGCCGGGTCCGTTCGTGGCCCCGAGTCACCGGTACACGGGGTGGTCGGTATGGACCGCTGTCAGCTGGCCGGAATCAGATCGGCAGGCACCGAGCGGCTGACCATCGTGCCGCATCGGAATGCCTCGGTACTTCCGACCAGAGCGGCCTCGGGATCGTTGACCGCCGCCAGCGCCTGCGCCTTGAAAGCGCGTGCGGCAGCAGACAGTTCGTGACGTACGGGGTCAACGTGCAGGTCGGCCGGACACTCGTCGCCCCACAACGTCACTTCAGTGTGTCCCTGCTCCAACGCGCCGAGGACGCCGCGGCGCACACGCTCATCGGCGTTGAACAGATCGGCGGCCACTGCAACGGTCTGCGGGTGCGGGCGGTCCTCCCAGGACTCCAGGACCGACTCCAGGGAAATGGTCTCCACCCCGAGAATCGCCAGCGGACGGACATCCTCGTCGGCACCGATCAGCACCGTGACATCCCACCCTGCCATCACCCGATCGACCAGCCAGCCACCGGCGAACCGGACCGCGTCCACCACGCAGGGGGCGACCACATCAAGCCGATACCGCATGTCGTCCTCCAATCTCACTGGCCGGCCGCCCCGTTGCGGCCGCCCGGCTGCTCGATCTCCCGCCCCAGCATCTCTGCGTAGTCCTTGAACACGTCCGTCAACGGGAGCGAGGGATCGAGTAGCCATGAGGTCTCCATTCCATTGATGAATGCCAGGATTTCCACGGCCTTGGTGGCCGCGTCGAAGTCAGAGCGGTAACGGCCGTTGAGCTGGCCGCGGGTGATGATGTCCGTGACGATGTCGCGCGCAGCCTGCTGCCGTTTCAGCAAACGGTCGTGCAGTGGGGCGTCGGGCTGAATGTTCTCCACCAGCAGCACGGTGAAGGTGCCGACCAACTCGGGCGCCCGGACGAACCGCTCGGCCACCCGCTTGATCTCCTGAGCAAGGTCCCCGGAACGGTCCGCGTGCGTGTCGTCGTCGTGATCGCGCGCATCGAGTACGGCGTTGAGCAGTTGCTCCTTGGACTCGAAATGGTGCAGCAGACCAGCCGGTGTGACGCCGGCTTCCCGGGCGATCTGTGCCAGCGACGTGTTGCGCCACCCATTGCGGGCCAGCAGCTTCTCAGCCACGGAAAGTATCCGCTGCCTGCGGTCTTCCCCCTTGGCCAGGAGCGTCTCATAGGGCCGTGCGCCCCCAGAAGACGCCTCTGCCCCTGCCACTGACGCCACCGGACTCCTTCGTCGATCCAACCTAGTGAACACACAGTAGGTTGGTTCGACGGTCTGTGACAAGGGTCTCAGAGAAAGAACTTCCCGGCGGCCGTCACAACCGCCGGGTCTGCCCCCTCAGAGTCCCAACGACTTCGCGATGATCACCTTCATGACCTCGCTGGTCCCGGCGTAGATACGGGCCACCCGGGCGTCCGTGTAGAGCCGGGCGATGGGGTACTCCATCATGTAGCCGTACCCACCGAAGAGCTGCAGGCAACGATCGATGACTCGCGCCTGCATCTCGGTGCAGAACAATTTCACCCGGGCTGCATCGGCACCGGACAACTCTCCGTCGACATGCAGGGCCACCGCGCGGTCCAGCATCGCCTGGGCGGCTTCCACCTCGGTCGAACACGCCGCCAGCTCGAATTTGGTGTTCTGAAATGAGGCCACCGGCTGGCCGAACGCCTTGCGATCCTTGGTGTAGCCGATCGCCGCCGCAATCGCCGAGCGGGCCTGAGCCACCGAACCCACCGCCACGGTCAGGCGCTCCTGTGCCAGGTTGTGGCCGAGGTAGCTGAAGGCCTCACCCTCCTCCCCCAGCACGTTGGCCACGGGCACCCGGACGTCGGTGAACGACAGCTCCGCGGTGTCCTGCACCTTGCAGCCCATCTTCTCCAGCTCACGGCCCCGCTCAAACCCCGCCATGCCGTCTTCGACGACCAGCAGTGTCAGCCCCTTGCGGCGGTTCTCCGGGTCGGTGGACGTCCGCGCCACCACGACCACCAGGTCGGCCTGGATGCCGCCGGTGATGAACGTCTTGGCGCCGTTGAGCACGTACTCGTCACCGTCACGAACCGCTGTGGTGCGCATGCCGGCCAGGTCCGAACCGGTCCCGGGCTCGGTCATCGCGACCGCGGTCAGCAGCGTTCCCGCGGCCAGCCCGGGGAACCAGCGCTGCCGCTGCTCGTCGTTCGCATAGTGCAGGAAGTACGGCAGGATGACCTCGAGCTGCGTGCGTACCGTGGACAGCGTCACCAGCGCCCGGGCCGCCTCCTCCTGGAGAACGACGTTGTACCGGTAGTCGTCGATACCCGCGCCGCCGTACTCCTCGGGGATCGCCATACCGAGCATGCCGAGTTCACCCATGTGCTTGAACACGTCACGGGGCATGCGTCCGCCCTTCTCCCACTCGGGATAGGCGGGGACGACTTCCTTTTCGATGAAATCGCGGGCGAGCGCACGGAATGCCTCGTGGTCCTCGGTGAACAGATTGCGTTGCACTACTTCTCCCTGATATCAGTCGATGAGCTCGACCAGCGTGGCGTTGGCGGTACCGCCGCCCTCACACATGGTCTGCAACCCGTAACGAATCCCGTTGTCGCGCATGTGATTGATCATCCGGGTCATCAACACTGCCCCGGACGCGCCGAGCGGGTGCCCCAGCGCGATGGCGCCGCCGAGCGGGTTCAACTTGGCTTCGTCGGCTCCCGTGTCGGCCAACCAGGCCAGCGGCACCGGAGCGAAGGCCTCGTTCACCTCGAACACGCCCACCTCGTCGAGACGCACGCCGGCCTTGTGCAACACCTTCTCGGTGGCCGGGATGGGCCCGGTCAGCATCAACACCGGATCCGCTCCGGTCACCGCGCCCGCGCGGTACCGCGCAATGGGCGAAAGGCCCATGGCCACAGCCGCTTCAGCCGTCATCACCAGCAGCGCGGCGGCGCCGTCGGAGATCTGCGACGAGTTGCCGGCGTGAATCACCCCGTCCTCGGCGAAGGCAGGCTTGAGGCCGGCCAGTTTCTCCACCGTTGTGCCGCGACGCACGCCCTCGTCGGCGACCACCGGGTCCACCTGGTCGGCCGGATCCGGGAAAACCGTGATCATCTGGTTCTCGAAGGCACCGCGGTCCTGGGCGGCCGCGGCCCGCTCGTGGGAGGCCACCGAGTACTCGTCCAGCTGGGTTCGGCTGAAACCCCACTTCTGCGCGATCATTTCGGCGGAGATGCCCTGGTTGAACGCAAAACCCTTATACCGGTCAAGCGCTTTCGGTCCGTACGGCATGCCGGTCGAGCGGGCCGCCCCCAGTGGGACCTTGCTCATCACCTCCACCCCACCGGCGACGACGACATCCTGCTGGCCCGACATCACGGCCTGGACCGCGAAATCCAGTGCCTGCTGGCTGGACCCGCAGGCACGGTTGACCGTGGTGCCCGGGATGTGTTCGGGCCATCCCGCGGCCAGCACCGAGTACCGGCCGATGTTGCTGGACTGATCGCCGACCTGCGAGACGCAACCCCAGACCACGTCGTCGATGATGTCGGGGCTGATACCCGCCCGCTCCACCAGTGCGTTGAGCACCAGCGCTGACAGGTCGGCGGCGTGGAACCCGGAAAGGCCGCCGTTGCGCTTGCCGACCGGAGTGCGGACTGCTTCGACGATGACAGTTTCGCGCATAGGTTTCTCCGCTTCTGTTGATTAGGACTGCCGGTAGGCGGGACCGATCGCGCCCTGCTCACGCAGCGCGGCGATCTGCTCGGCGCTCACGCCGATCCCGCCCAGGATGGCATCGGTGTGCTCGCCGAGGCCCGGCACCGCGCCCATACCCATTTCCATGCCGCTGATCACCGGTGGCGGCAGCAGCGCGGAGATCTCCCCGTTGGGAGTGCCGACCTGACGCCACCGGTCCCGCGCCTTCAGGTGTGGATGGTCGATGACCTCACTGGGCAGGTTGTAGCGCGAGTTGCCGATCCCGGCCTCGTCCGCAGTCTGTTGAATATCAACGAGATCATGCTGGGCACACCATGATTCGATCGCCTTGTTCAGCTCGTCCCGGTGAGCACAGCGATCGGAATTCGTGGCGAAACGCGGGTCGTCGGCGAGATCGGGGCGTTCGATGATCTCGCGGGCCAACCGCTGCCATTCCCGGTCGTTGGTGGTCCCCAGCACCACCGTCTGCCCGTCGCGGGTATCGAAGGCCCCGTAGGGCGCCACCGCCGGCGAACTCATCCCCAGCGGAATCTGGTCGATCCCCGAGTGCTGGGTGTAGGCCAGCTGGTAACCCATGATGTCGGTCATCGTGTCGAACAGGCTGACCGCGACGGCCGGCGCCGCACCGGTGTCGCCGTTACGGGCCCGGCCGAGCAGCAGCGCCATGATGGACAGCGCCGAATACAGGCCGGTGGTGATATCAGCAACCGCCGCACCGGGTTTGGCAGGCATCCCGGCATATCCCGTCGACGCGCATGATCCGGACTCGGCCTGCACCAGCAAGTCGTAGGCGCGCTTGTGCGACAGTGGCCCGCCTGGGCCGTAGCCGTCGATCTCGACCGGGATCACCTGTGGGTGCCGCACCTTGAGGTCCTCGGGCCCGAGTCCCAGGCGCGCGGTGGCACCGGGCGCGAGATTGGACACGAACGCGTCGGCACCATCGAGCAACCGGTGCAGCATTTCCATCCCCTCCGGGGACTTCAGGTTGAGCGTGACCGATTCCTTACCTCGGTTCGCCCAGACGAAGTGGGCCGCCTGACCCAGCACGACATCGTCGTAGTCCCGGGCGAAGTCGCCCCCCTTGGGGTTCTCGATCTTGATCACCCGGGCGCCGAAGTCGGCGAGCACCCGGGTGCACATGGGCGCCGAGACCGCCTGTTCCATGGCGATGACGGTGATACCGGTCAGCGGAAGGTGGGAACCGTCCGTCGTCGAGGGTTCGCTCGTAAACTCGCTCACAACGTCACATAACCATGCCGCCATCGACGGGCAATACCTGCCCGGTGATGTACGACGCGGCATCGGAGGCCATGAAGACGAACGCGCCGGCGATCTCGTCGGCCTCGGCCCACCGTTTGAGCGGGATGCGGTTCATCATGTTGGCCGCGAACTTCTCGTTGGTACGGATGGTTTCCGTCATCGGTGTGGCGGCCAGTGGCGCCAGGGCGTTGACCATGATGTTCTTGGTCGCCAGCTCACGTGCCAGGGATTTGGTGATGCCGATCAGGCCGGCCTTGGCCGCCGAGTAGTTCACCTGACCCAAGGTGCCGGTGATCCCGGCGGCCGAGGTGACGTTGATGATGCGCCCGGTGCCGTCGGTCGGGATGTGCGGCAACGCGGCCTGCGTGACATGGAAGGTGCCCATCACGTGGATGTCGAATGTGAGCCGAAACGTCTCGTCGGTCAGTTTGGGGAACATCGCCGGCGCGGTCACGCCGGCATTGTTGACGACGATGTGCAGGTTGCCCTCGGTGAGTGCGGCAGCCTGGGCGGCGGCAGCCACCGCGGCGTCGCGGTCACTGACGTCCAGCGCGGCACTATCGGCCTTGCCACCCGCGCCATTGATGCGCTCCGCGACCTTGGCGGCCGCCTCACCGCTGATATCGGTCACCAGTACGGACGCACCGGCAGCGGCCAGCGCTTCCGAGACTGCGGCGCCGATCCCGGCACCGGCCCCGGTGACCAGTGCCGAACGTCCGGTCAGGTCGAAATAGGTCCTCATTGAATTGAATATCTCCTCAGTAGCTCTTGGGCAGGCCGAGAACGTTGGCGGCAAGGAAGTTCAGGATCATCTCCTGGCTCACCGGTGCGATCTTCATCAGTCGGGACTCCCGGAAGAATCGGGAGATGTTGTATTCCTCGGAGTAACCCATCCCGCCGTGGGTCTGCAGCGCGCGGTCCGCCGCGCCGAATCCGGCATCGGCGCACAAGTACTTGGCCATGTTGGCCTCCCGACCGCACGGCTTGCCGCTGTCGTAGAGCCAGGTGGCCTTGCGCAGGATGAGCTCGGCGGCATCGAGGCGGGCCAGCGAGTCTGCCAGCGGGAACTGGATGCCCTGGTTCATGCCGATCGGCCGGTCGAATACCACCCGTTCGTTGGCGTACTTGACCGCACGGTCCAACGCCACCCGACCGATGCCCAGCGCCTCGGCGGCGATCAGCATCCGCTCCGGGTTGAGGCCGTGCAGGATGTACTTGAAGCCCTTGCCCTCCTCGCCGATCAGGTGCTCGGCCGGCACCCGCAGATCGTCGATGAACAATTCGTTGGAGCTCACCGCGTTTCGTCCCATCTTGTTGATGGGACGAATCTCGACGCGTTCGCGGTCGAGATCGGTCAGGAACAGCGAGAGTCCGTCGGTCGGCTTTCCTCCGCGCTTCTCGACGTCCTCGCGGGACTCGGTGCGCGTGAGCAGCAGAATCTTCTCGGACTCGAGAGCTTTGGAGATCCACACCTTACGGCCGTTGACCACATAACTGTCGCCGTCTTTCTTGGCGAACGTGGTGATGCGCGAAGTATCCAGGCCCGCACCGGGTTCGGTGACTCCGAAGCACACATGCAGATCACCGTTGACGATGCGCGGCAGCGTCTCCTTCTTCATTTCCTCAGAGCCGTACACCACCACCGGCTGCATGCCGAATATGGACATGTGGATCGCGCTGGCCGCGTTCATGGCGCCCCCGGACCGGGCCACCTCCTCGGCCAGGATGGTGGCTTCGGTGATTCCCAGCCCGTGGCCGCCGTACTCCTCGGGGATCGTCATCCCGAGCCAGCCCCCGCCGGCGACGGCGTCGTAGAACTCCTGAGGGAACTCGTGGGCCTGGTCCTTGGTCATCCAATAGTGATCGTCGAACTTGCCCGCCAGCTCCGCAACGGATTTGCGGATCAGCTGCTGGTCCTCGGTCAGTTCGAAATTCATACCGCCCGACACTGTGTGCTCTCCTAGCTGTTCTGGTGGATCAGTCCTGTGCGCCGGCAACAACTTTGGCGTTGGCCTGAAAATCGGCGAAGCTGACTTTGTCACCACTTCGCTCATGGCTCAGGGCGCGGATCTCCACATCATGACCTTCGGCCTGCTTACGCAGCGCACCGACGGTCGCCTGCTCCTTGGGGAAGTGCACGAACGGATCGAAGTGGTACAGCCGCATGGCGTTCTCGTGAGTCATCTTGTTGATCTCGTCGTCGGGAACGTCGTAGGTGTCGAACACCGCGCTCAATTCCTCGGGGGCGCCCGGCCACATCGAGTCACTGTGCGGGTAGTCCATCTCCCAGCAGATGTTGTCCACGCCGATCTCGTGGCGGTTCTTCACCCCGACGGGGTCGGAGATGAAGCAGGTCATGAAGTGCTCGCGGAACACCTCTGAGGGCAGCTTGTCACCGAAGTCCTGGTGCGTCCACGTCGAGTGCATTTCATAGGTGCGGTCCACCCGGTCCAAGAAGTACGGAATCCAGCCCGTGCCACCCTCGGACAACGCGATCTTGAGGTCCGGGTAGGCCTTGATCGGCGCCGACCACAACAGGTCCGCGGCGGCCTGCACGATATTCATCGGCTGCAACGTGATCATCACGTCCATCGGCGCATCCGGGGCGGTGATCGCGAGCTTGCCCGACGACCCGATATGCACGTTCATCACGGTGTCGGTGTCGACGAGGGCCTCCCACAACGGCTTCCAGTACTCCAGGTCGTGGAAGGACGGGTAGCCCAGCGTCGACGGGTTCTCGGTGAAGGTCAGCGAGTGCACGCCCTTCTTCGATACCCGCCGGATCTCGGCGGCACACAGCTGTGGATCCCAGATCGCGGGAATCGCCATCGGAATGAAGCGCCCCGGGTTGGACCCGCACCACTCGTCGATGTGCCAGTCGTTGTAGGCCTGGACCAACGCCAGCGAGAACTCGGCATCCTCGGTGGCGAACAACCGCGCGGCGAAACCCGGGAATGACGGGAAGTTCATCGTCGCCAGCACGCCGCCGGCATTCATGTCCTTGACCCGCTCGTTCGGGTCATAACACCCCTTGCGGATCTCATCCAGCCCCTGAGGCTCAAGGCCGTACTCCTCCTTGGGCCGCCCCGCCACGGCGTTGAGCGCCACATTCGGGATCACGGTGTCACGGAACTGCCAGGTGTCGCTGCCGTCCGGGTTGTGCACCAGACGAGGCGCCTCATCTCGGTACTTGGCCGGCAGATGGTTCTTGAACATGTTGGGCGGTTCGATGATGTGGTCATCGACGCTGATCAGGATCATGTCGTCTTTGTTCACTGCCTCGCTCCGTTCACCCGCGGTCACATTGATTCTCTATGAGAGGAAACTAGCTTCTCATCTGGAGAGAATCAATGTCTGACGGGGCTGACAAGGAGATTTGGCCAGGTCGCGGCACAACCTGAGGCGTTCTTGTTGACCATCGGCACAAAAGGTGGAAACCTGTTAGTCGGAAATGAGAACCTGATTCTCGTCACCGAGAGTCACTGACGGGTCAATCGAGAGGAGAACCACCCCGTGCGCTTGGCCCCCTTGCCCGCCGAGGAGTGGGATGACGACGTGCGACGAGCACTGTCGGTCATGCTTCCGGAAGAGCGGCTGAATCCTGAGGGAGCGGGCACCGCACTGTCGACACTGGCCCGCCATCCGGCGCTGACCAAGGCTTTCCTGCGGTTCAGCAATCACCTGCTGTTCCGCTCGACCCTGGAACCGCAGATGCGTGAATTGGCCATCCTGCGGATCGCCCACCGTAAGCAATGCGAGTACGAATGGACGCACCACGCCTTCATCGGTAAGGCCGAGGGGCTCACCGATGAACAGATCGCCAGCTCCACGAGCGGCCAAGGCTCCACTCCCCTGGATCAACTCGTGCTCGACTCTGTCGACGAACTCGACGGCCAGTCCGAGATATCGGACGTCACCTGGACCGCACTGAGCGAGCACCTCTCCGAACGTCAGCGCATGGACCTGGTTTTCACAATCGGCGGTTATGGCGTGATGGCCATGGCCTACAACACCTTTGGAATCGCGCCGGAATCCGGCCACTAACCTGAAAGAAAGAGGAGACAATGGCGCACTTCCCGAAGCCGGCTGTCGGTAGCTGGACCGAGAACTGGCCCGAATTGGGCACCGCCCCGGTCGATTACACCGATTCGATCGATCCCGAGCACTGGAAACTGGAGCAGCAAGCCATCTTCCGCAAGACCTGGCTGCACGTAGGGCGTGTCGAACGGCTGCCCAAGGCCGGTAGCTACTTCACGCGTGAAATGCCGTCGGTGGGTACGGGCACGTCCATCATCATCAACAAGGACAAGGAAGGCGTGATCCATGCCTTCTACAATCTGTGCCGGCATCGCGGCAACAAGCTGGTCTGGAACGACTACCCGGGCGAGGAAGTCTCGGGCAGCTGCCGTCAGTTCACCTGCAAGTACCACGCGTGGCGCTATGACCTGAAGGGTGATCTGACCTTCATCCAGCAGGAGCAGGAGTTCTTCGACGTCGACAAGGCGGACTACCCGCTCAAGCCGGTCCGCTGCGAGGTGTGGGAAGGCTTCATCTTCGTCAACTTCGACGATGACGCCAAGCCGCTGGTCGAGTCGATGGGCGATTTCGGGAAGGGTCTCGAGGGCTACCCGTTCCACGAGATGACCGAGGTCTACAGCTACAAGTCCGAGATCAAGGCGAACTGGAAGCTGTTCATCGACGCGTTCATCGAGTTCTATCACGCGCCGATCCTGCACATGAAGCAGGCGACCAAGGAGGAAGCCGAGAAGCTCGCCAAGGTCGGCTTCGAGGCGCTGCACTACGACATCAAGGGCGATCACTCGATGATCTCCTCCTGGGGTGGCATGTCCCCGCCCAAGGACCTCAACATGGTCAAGCCCATCGAGCGGATCCTGCACAGCGGTCTGTTCGGCCCTTGGGACCGCCCCGATATCAAGGGCATCCTGCCCGACGAGCTCCCGCCGGCCGTCAACCCGGCGCGCCAGCCCACCTGGGGCCAGGACTCCTTCGAGTTCTTCCCCAACTTCACTCTGCTGCTGTGGGTTCCGGGCTGGTACCTCACCTACAACTACTGGCCGACAGGCGTGGACAGCCACGTCTTCGAGGCCAACCTGTACTTCGTACCGCCGAAGAACACCCGTCAGCGCCTGAGCCAGGAGCTGGCCGCGGTGACCTTCAAGGAGTACGCGCTGCAGGACGCCAACACTCTGGAGGCCACCCAGACCCAGATCGGGACCCGGGCGGTCACCGAGTTCCCGCTGTGTGACCAGGAGGTCCTGCTGCGCCACCTGCACCACACCGCGCACAAGTACGTTGACGAGTACAAAGCAGCCCAAGCCGAGAAGGCCGCCGCCAAGACCAACGGGAGCGTTGCCCATGTCTGAGACCAAAGAAGCCCTGCTGCCGGCCGAATTCGCCGACCTCGAGCGCTTCAGCGATTGGATCCTGGCCACCGAGCCGGAGCGCTACGCCAAGCGGCTGGCCTCGACCATGGAGGAGATGCAAGATCTCTACGACGTCGGCCTGGCTCGACTCGAGGAGGTCATGGTCTACCTGGACGCCCGTTTCCCGTTGCACGACATGCCCGATGACGCCAAGCGGCTCATGCATCTGATGCAGTCGGTCGTGATGGTGAGTTTCCCGGTGGAGGCCTGGAAGCAACCGCGCGTGCTCGACAGCGGTGCGGCCTGGGTCGAGATCACCCGGGAGCCGGTGGTCTGAGGATGCTGACCCTCAAGGCTGCGGGTCTGCTCGACGTCGATGCCGGGGCGATCATCCGCCCCGGCATTGTCCGTGTCGACGGTGACCGAATCGTTGGTGTCGGAGGCGAGATTCCGACCGGCTCCGAGGTGATCGATCTGGGTGACTCGATCCTGCTGCCCGGCCTGATGGACATGGAAGTCAATCTGCTGATGGGCGGCCGGGGCGAGAACCCGGGCCTTTCCCAGGTGCAGGACGATCCTCCGACGCGCGTGCTGCGCGCGGTGGGCAACGCTCGCCGCACCCTGCGCGCCGGATTCACCACGGTGCGCAACCTCGGATTGTTCGTCAAGACCGGCGGATACCTGCTCGACGTCGCCCTCGGCAAGGCTATTGACGCCGGCTGGATCGACGGTCCGCGCATCATCCCCGCCGGCCACGCCATCACCCCCACCGGCGGGCACCTGGATCCGACGATGTTCGCGGCGTTCATGCCGGGCGCCCTCGAGCTGACGGTCGAGGAAGGCATCGCCAACGGCGTCGACGAAATCCGTAAGGCGGTGCGCTACCAGATCAAGCACGGCGCCCAGCTGATCAAGGTGTGCGTGTCCGGCGGGGTCATGTCCCTCACCGGCGAGGCCGGCGCACAGCACTATTCCGACGAAGAGCTCCGGGCCATCGTCGACGAGGCGCACCGTCGCGGGTTGCGGGTCGCCGCCCACACCCACGGCGCCGAAGCCGTCAAGCATGCCGTGGACTGCGGCATCGACTGCATCGAACACGGATTCCTGATGGATGACGAGGCGATCCAGATGCTGGTCGACAACGACCGCTTCCTGGTCACCACCCGCCGACTGGCCCAGGCCATGGACGTGTCGAAAGCCCCGAAGGTGCTGCAGGACAAAGCTGCCGAGATGTTCCCGAAAGCCAAAACCTCCATCAAGGCGGCATACGAGGCCGGGGTGAAGATCGCCGTCGGCACCGATGCGCCCGCCATCCCGCACGGCAAGAACGCCGACGAGCTCGTCACGCTGGTCGAGTGGGGCATGCCGCCTGCCGCGGTACTGCGCGCCGCGACCGTGGTGGCCGCCGACTTGATCAACGTCACCGACCGCGGCCGGCTGGCCGAGGGACTACTGGCCGACATCATCGCCGTACCGGGCAATCCACTCGAAGACATCACCGTTACACAGCGTGTGGATTTTGTAATGAAAGGCGGTAAGGTCTTCCGCAATGAGCACATCAACTGATTCCCCAACGCGGACCGAGGATCTGATCGAGATCCAGCAGGTGCTCGCCAAATACGCGGTGACCATCACCCAGGGCGACATCGACGGACTCATCAGTGTTTTCACCCCCGACGGCACCTACAGCGCATTCGGCGAGACCTACACGCTGAATCGCTTCCCGGTCCTGGTCGACGCCGCCCCCAAAGGCCTGTTCATGACCGGTACCGCGCTGATCGACCTGGTGGAAGGTGCCGATACAGCTTCGGGAACCCAGCCGCTGTGCTTCATCGAGCACTCCAAGCACGACATGCGGATCGGCTACTACCGCGACACCTACGTCCGGACCGCCGAGGGCTGGCGGCTGAAGACGCGTGCGATGACCTTCATCCGGCGCAACGGCGATCACGACCACGGCCGCCCGCACGCGATCGGCAGGCCGGAAGCGGGATGAGCGAGCGTAGCGCAGATCTGAAATGCGGGATCCGAGCATGGGAGGCGACCGCATGACCGACCTGTTCGAACCGGCGAGATTCCGTACGGCGCTGCAGGATTGGCTCGCCGAAAATGATCTGACACCGCCGGATGACGATTCGCTGGAAAGTCACATGCGCCAGTACGCCCGGGTGCAGAAGGCGCTGTACGACGGCGGCTGGAGCCGTTACGGCTGGCCCGAACACGCCGGCGGTCTGGGAGGACCGGCGATGCTGCGTGCGATCGTCGGCGAGGAGGTAGTGGGGCGCCGACTGGCCGAACCCGGTCCCTACTCGATGCTCGAAGTGCTGACGCCGACGATGATCGACTATGCGCCCGAGGAACTGGCGGCCGAGATGGTGCCGAAACTCCTGTCCGGCGAAGAGCAGTGGTGCCAGGGGTTCTCCGAACCCGGCTCGGGCAGTGACCTGGCGTCGCTGACCACCCGCGCCGTCCAGCGCGAGGACGGCAAGTGGGTCATCAACGGCCAGAAGGTCTGGACCAGCTTCGCGCAGTACTCCCGCCGCTGCATCCTGCTGACCCGTACCGGCGACGCGGACACACCCAACCACCGTGCGATCACGGCCTTCTTCGTCGATACGGACGCCCCCGGCATCACCGTGCGACCGTTGCGCACCATGCACGATGTCGATGAGTTCTGTGAGGTGTACTTCGACGATGTCGAGGTCGACCCGAGCCGGATGCTGGGCAAGCCCGGCGACGGCTGGCAGCTGGCGATGGACCTACTGCCCTACGAACGTTCGACCTGCTTCTGGCAGCGCATCGCCTACCTGTACTCACGGTTCGACGCGTTGGTGGAAGCGGTGAAACGGCAAGGGCAGGTGGTAGATCCGGACCTCGGCGAGGTCTATCTGGCCCTGCACACGCTGCGCTGCCGGTCGGCGGCAACCCAGCACCGGCTGGCCCTGGGCCACAAGCTCGGACCGGACACCTCGATCGACAAGATCTTGTTGGCCGGTGCCGAGCAACTGCTCTACGATGCCGCCCGTAATCTGCTGCCCGGCGTGATCGAGCTCGAAGATTCCGAATGGCGCACGGAGTACCTGTATTCGCGGGCCTCGACGATCTATGGCGGCACTGCCGAAGTGCAGCGCAACATCATCGCACGCCGACTGCTCGACCTCGGGAAGGAGTGATCTGGTGACCGAATTGGATACCGAATCACTGGGCCTGCTTGAAGACGCCCTCCGCAAGACCATGCTGTCGGTCTCGGGCGCCGAGTTGGACGCCGCCCTGGCCGAGCTCGGTTGGGCCGAGATGTTGTCGGACATGCCTGAGGTCGCCATGCCGCTGGTGTTCCGGCTGCTGGGCGAAACAGGTTCGCACGCCTCAATTCTCAACGATGTACTGCTGGAGACCATCGGCGGCCTGCCCGGCGGTACCCCGCCGATGCCCTATGCCGGTGGCACCTGGGTGGTATGGGAGCGTGCGGACGGCCAAGCCGGCAGCGCCTCGACAATGGGCGGCCTGCCGCTGCGCCCTGTACCCGACGGCCAGCTGCTCCGCATATCAGAGGCCCGCCGCGCGCTGGGCTGGTGGCTGGTGGGCTCCGCCCGTGCAATGCTCGCGCTGGCCCGACAGCACGCACTGGACCGGGTCCAGTTCGGCAAGCCGATCGCATCTTTCCAGGCGGTGCGGCACCGACTGGCCGAGACGCTGGTGGCCATCGAGGGTGCCGAGGCGACGCTGAGCCTGCCCGGCGCCGACAACGTCGACCTGAATTCGCTGCTGGCCAAGGCCGCCGCAGGCAAGGCCGCTCTGACCGCGGCCAAGCACTGCCAACAGGTGCTCAGCGGGATCGGTTTCACCGAGGAACACGAGCTGCACAACCACGTGAAGCGGGTCCTGGTGCTCGACGGATTACTGGGCAGTTCAAGGGAACTCACCCGCAAAGCCGGCGCCGGGCTGCGCGCCCGCGGGACCGTGCCGCGTCTGGCGCAGCTCTAGATCTCCTCGCCGAGCAGACGTAAACCTGCCCTTTTCGCGCGAATAGGGGCAGGTTTGTGTCTGCTCGCGCCTAAGGGGTGACCGGTTCGGCGAAGACCGTGGCCGTCGAGCGGCCACGCAGCACGGTCGAGCCACGCACCACCCAGTGTTCGCCCTCGTCCGCGTCGGCGTGGGCCAGGGCACTGCCCGAACACAACACCGTCGACTCGCGGTCCTTGGCGTGGTCGGCCAGCCGCGCCGCTTCGTTGACCGCGTCACCGATCACCGTGTACTCGTAGCGATTCTCGGCGCCGATGTTCCCCGCGAACACCGAGCCGCACGAAATGCCCACGCCGAACTCCACATCCGGTAGATCGTGGAGCCTCGGCACCAGCGCTCTCGCGGTGGCCAGCGCCGAGGACGCCGGATTGTCCAGCCGCAGCGGTGCACCGAACACGGCAAGCACGGCGTCGCCCTCGAACTTGTTGATCAGGCCGTGATGGCGCTCGACTGTGTCCACCACGATCTTGAAGAACCCGTTGAGCAGCTGCGCCACCTCCTGCGGCGGACGCGAGGCACCCAGCGCGGTCGAGCCGACCAGATCGACGTAGAGGACGGCAGCCTCTCGGACGTCGCCGCTGACCGCCGCACCACCCTGCTCCAGCGCATGACGGGCCACGTCGACTCCGACGTACCGACCGAACAGATCACGCAACCGATTCCGCTCGGCCAAGCCGGCCAACATCCGGTTGAATCCGTACTGGAGTCGGCCTATCTCCGACGATTCGTACACCTTGATCGAGACACCGGACCAGCCTCGTTCCACGGCCTTCATGGCCAGCACGACCTCCCCGATCGGATCGGAGACAGATCGCGCCACCAGAACCATCGATCGAAGGCCGAAGACCAGCGAGACGATGGCCAGCACGAGCACCGCGGCTTCGACCGGCGCCGTCTTCTGCACGAACCAACCGTTGGAACGGGCCAACACGATCAAGGCGATCCCCACCATGGGCAGCCCGCTGAACAGGGTCCAGATCGTGATGAGCCGGGCCAGGACGCCGGGCATGCGGACCATCGTGGAGGAAGAGGCGGTCAGCGAAGCCGCGACGATCGGCCGCAACATGCGTTGGGTCACCAGGAATCCCATGCAGGCGGCCGCGATGCCGCCGAAGAGGATCGCACCGCCCATCACGTAGGCGACGCCTCCCCCGGCGTCGAGGTTCAGCAGGGTGTAGACAAGCGCGCTCACCGCCCACGTGGTGAACTGGATGATGGTCTGACGCGGCGCGATGCGCATGGCGGCGCGCTGCTGCTGCGGAGTCGGATCCTCCCCGGCTGCAAACCATTTGAACGTCGGATGGACGTTGACCCAACCGACGACGGTATCGACGATCGCGGCCGCGACCATCAGCGAGATCAGCGCGACGAGATTCGCCTGGGTCAGCAACTCACGCGCATCGCCCACGGTGTTGCGGCTCAGAGCCAGCACGACGAGCGTCACGGCGGCCGCCGCGGTGGTCTGCGCGTAGATCTGCCTGGCCGCGTAACTCACGCTGAGCCGGATCGCCCCCATCTTCAGAGGCCCAGGCCTACTTGATGTTCTGCTTCATTCCGTCGATATCCATCAGTACCGGCCATCCGCTGACGCTAAGCGCATTGCCGTGCCCAGTCTGGTGAATATCGAACACAGATTGGATGGCCGCGTAGAACCCCTGTACGTCGAGGGTCTGGTTGACTGCGCGCTTGGCCTGACGCAAGGCAAATGCCGGCATCTGAGCGATCTGCGCGGCCAGTTCCGCGGCCTGGGCGTCGAGTTCTGCGCGCGGCACCACCCGGTTCACCATGCCGGTGCGCTCCGCCTCCTCCGCCGTGAGCGCCCGGCCGGTGAACAGGATTTCCTTGGCCTTGCGGGCGCCGAGCTCCCAGGTGTGACCGTGGTATTCGACGCCGCCGATACCCATCAGCGCCACCGGGTCGGAGAACAGCGCGTCATCGGCGGCCAGGATCAGATCGCACGGCCAGCAGAGCAGCAGGCCGCCAGAGATGCAGCGCCCCTGCACTGCGGCGATCGATGGCTTGGGCACATTGCGCCACCGCAGCGTGTATTCCAGGTATCGCCGCGACTCGTGCTCGATGAGGAACTCCAGCGTGATCTTGTCGGGCACCGGGCCTCCGCCACGCAGGTCATGGCCTGCGGAGAAGTGCTTGCCGTTGGCCCGCAGCACGATCACCTTCACCTCGCGGTCGTCCGCGGCCCTGGTCCAGGCGGCGTCGAGCTCGTCGAGAAGTTCGGGGTTCTGCGCGTTGGCGGCTTCCGGCCGGTTCAGCGTGATCGTGGCGATCGAATCGGCGACGTCGTAGTCGATGTACACGTGTTTCCTTCTGCTTGCCGCTGCCAGCCGACAGCCGTCTTCGCGATGCGGCAACCGCCGGCAGAAAGCGCCCCGGTGGCGCCAATTTTGATGCGAAACCCTTCTTCTCAAAGGACTTCTATAATTCCCTTCATGAGAATACTATTCTCGCAGTACGAAAGTTACAATCTCCGACACGTTGACCGCGAGGGGGTCTGGCACCACGATGGCAAGGCGTTCTCCGGTACAGTCTGTTCATGTTCTCCCCACTCGACAAGCGTCGGAGCGGCCAGTGACCACTGCTGGCGAAGAGCCCGCTTGGAAGCAACGAGCGGTCGAACGGTCGATCAAAACCGCCAAACTGCGCGCCGCGCAGCGCGTGCAACGCTTCCTGGACGCCGCCCAGGCGATCATCATCGAAAAGGGCAGCACCGACTTCACGGTCCAGGAGGTCGTCGACCGCTCCCGCCAGTCGTTGCGGAGCTTTTACCTGCAATTCGACGGTAAGCACGAGCTTCTGCTGGCGCTGTTCGAGGACGCGCTGAGCCGCTCGGCCGAGCAGATCCGTGCGGCCACCTCCACCCAGGGCGAGCCGATCGAGCGACTCAAAGTCGCCATTCAGCTGCTCTTCGAATCTTCCAGGCCGGATCCTGCCGCCAGGCGTCCGCTGTTCACGGACTTCGCACCCCGGCTGTTGGTGTCGCACCCGTCCGAGGTGAAGGTCGCCCACGCTCCACTGTTGGCCCTGCTCACCGAGCTCATGGAGGAAGCCTCCGAGGCCGGTCAGCTGCGCTCGGGGATCAACCCGCGGCGGATGGCGGCGATGACCATGCAGACGGTGATGTTCGTCGCGCAATCGAGCGGCGGTGCCGACGAAGCATCGATGCGCCCGATCAGCGCCGACGAGGTCTGGGATTTCTGCGCGAACGGATTCGCCGCCAGCTAGTTGAGAACTTTGTTCTCGTAGAGACAGAATTCTCCTTGCATCCACGCGTGTGTCCGATCTCCGGACTCACCGATACCGCGTCGCGCAACGGGCAACCGGCACCATCGGAACCCAGCCGTCGCGCTCGATCATCGAGCATCACACCCCGCAACTGACCGCTGTTCACGTCTCTAGCGCCGACCAGGTCGGCGCTGTGCCGGCTCACTGTGCAGCCTTGGAGACCACCGGATGACGCCACCGGTGGATGGCCGATGCGCCCCCGGCATCCACTCGACGTGGATCTGCCGCTGATCGCCGTCGCCATGGTGAGCCTGAGAAGTCAATTCTCCTAAGCGAAGAGTACAAATTGCCTGAAACGTATCTGTCGTTGACATGACGGGCGACGCGGTGACAGAGTTGCTGAGCAGGTGCACAGTATTTCACCGAACCATGTGGCAGACACGAAAAACAGAACTGGGGTAATCAATGACTGGACGGGTGGAAGGCAAGGTCGCGTTCGTCACCGGCGCGGCCCGCGGCCAGGGGCGTAGCCACGCGGTACGGCTGGCGCAGGAGGGCGCCGACATCATCGCGATCGACATCTGTGGACCGATCCGACCCGGCGTGGAGACCGCCATCCCGGCCTCCACCACCGACGACCTGGCCGAGACCGCGAATCTCATCAAGGGACTCAACCGCCGTGTCGTCACCGCCGAGGTCGACGTCCGCGACGCCGATGCGATCAAGGCCGCCGTGGACAGCGGTGTCGAGCAGCTCGGTCGCCTCGACATCATCGTGGCCAACGCCGGTATCGGCAACGGCGGCGACGTCCTGCACGAGACCAGCGAGTTGGACTGGGACGAGATGATCGACATCAACTTGTCAGGCGTCTGGAAGTCGGTCAAAGCCGGTGTGCCGCACCTGATCAAGGGCGGCAACGGCGGATCGATCATCCTGACCAGCTCGGTCGGCGGACTCAAGGCCTACCCGCATTGCGGTAACTACGTTGCCGCCAAGCACGGCGTAGTCGGCCTGATGCGCGGGTTCGCCGTGGAGCTTGGTCAGCACAATATCCGTTGCAACAGCGTGCATCCCACGCATGTCGCAACTCCGATGCTCCACAATGACGGCACATTCAAGATGTTCCGGCCCGACCTGGAGAACCCGGGTCCCGACGACATGGCGCCGATCTGCCAGCTGTTCCACACGCTGCCCATCCCGTGGGTCGAGGCCGTGGACATCAGCAACGCCGTGCTGTTCCTGGCCTCCGACGAGGCCCGCTACGTCACCGGTGTGACGCTGCCGGTCGACGCGGGAAGCTGCCTCAAGTAGGTCCGGAGCCTGCGCCCGGACCGAGTGTTGCCGCACCGGTCTGCGGGTGGCGGTACCAGCCACCCGCAGCCCGAGTGCCACCGTCGACGTGAAGCGTCTGTCCGGTGACGTAGCCGGACAGGCCGGACGCCAGAAAGACTGCCGCCCCCGCGATTTCGTCGACGTGCCCGGCCCGGCCCAGCGGGATGGCATCAGCGATACCCGGCGGCGGCCCGTCTGGCGAGAGAGCCATGAGTCCCTCGGTGAGGGTGAGATCGGGTGCGATCGCGTTGACCCGGATGTTGTGCGGCGCAAGCTCGAACGACGCGGTCTGCGTGTAGTTGATGACGCCGGCCTTCGCTGCCGCGTACGCGGCATAGCCGGGGGCCGCACGCACTCCCTCGATCGACGTGAGATTGATGATGCTGCCGGGCAATTCGTCGGCCACCAGCCGACGTGCCACCCGCTGTGTGCACAACAGCACATGGCGCAGATTGCTCTTGTAGAGCGCATCCCAACCGTTCTCGCTGGTCTCCAGCAGCGACGAGGCGAAGACACCGCCGGCGTTGTTGACCAGTATGCGGACCGGCCCCAACTCGGCGGCGGTCCGCGCCAGCGCGGCATCCACCTGCTCGCCATCGCGCACGTCGGTGACAACCCCCAGTGCACCGATCGACGCCGCGGCATCAGCACAGCTCTCCTGGTTGCGTTCCCAGATCGCCACCGAGGCCCCGAACGCTGCCAGGCCGGCGGCAATACCCCGGCCGATACCGGAGCCGCCGCCGGTGACGACAGCCACCTGTCCGGTGAGCAGAATGTCAGAAGGATTGATAGCCATGGTCATTGACGTTAGCGGTGCGACGGATCGGGACGCTAGATGCAACGTTGGGTAACCGGGGACAATACCGGGCTGCGATTTCCGGCCGATCCGGACACCCTGCGCGAAACCGGCCCCGGCTTCCTGACCGCAGCACTGCATGCTTTCAACGTTCTCCCAAAAGGCGACCGGGTCAGCGCGATCACCCGCTTCGAGGACTGCTCTGGAGGAAGTACCGGGCGCAAGGCCCTACTGGATGTGTGTTACGCGGATCCGGCCAACGGACTACCCACCGAACTCTTCGTGAAGTTCTCCCGCGACTTCGACAGCCCGCGGCGCGATCGGGGCAAATCGCAAATGGAGCTCGAGGTGGCATTCGGAGCGCTGACGGCCGAAACCAAGCTGCCCATCGTGGTGCCGCTGTGTCTATTCGCCGACTACCACCAAGCCTCGTGCACCGGGATGCTGTTGACCGAGCGGATCTCATTCGGTAAGGCCGGCATTGAACCGCACTACGACAAATGCCTCGACTACCGGATGCCCGATCCCCTCGGCCACTACCGGGTTCTGCTGACATCGGTCGCCCGGTTGGCCGGCGCCCACCAAGCCGGGGTCCTTCCCGATACCACTGCCCACCGATTCCTTTACGATGCGGCCAAAGTGACGGTCGGCAGCCGGGTGCGCCACTCCCCCTCCGAACTCACCGAGCAGGTTCACCGGCTGGTCGCATTCGCCATGAGGTACCCGGCGTTGCTGCCGCCGGCAGTCGGACAGCCAGAGTTCACGGCCCGAATGCTCGCCGACGTGGCCCGGATCGCCGCGGCCGAGGACGCCATCATGTCCTGGCTGCACTCCACTGACGACCAGGTCGCGTTGTGCCACTGGAACGCCAACGTCGACAACGCCTGGTTCTGGGCCGAACCGGACGGGATGTCGGGATGCGGGCTGATGGACTGGGGTTGCGTGAGCGTGATGAATGTCGCGATGGCCCTGTGGGGTTCACTCTGTAGCGCCGAGACCGAACTCTGGGACCAGCACCTCGATGCGCTCCTGAATCATTTCGCCGCCGAGTTCATGTCCGCTGGAGGGCCGGAACTCGACCTCGTCAGGCTACGCACTCAGCTCATGCTGTACGCCGCGGTGATGGGTGTGGCCTGGTTACTCGACGCGCCCGCCCACCTTGAGCCGGCACTGCCCGAAGAACAAATTGACCGCTTCGACCCGCGGATTGCCGACAACGAGCCGGTTCGGGCGCAGCTGCTGATGCTGAGCAACGTCCTGCATCTATGGAACACAGAAGATTTCGGAGCGTTGATCGACGGGTTCCAGCGGGGTTGAGCCTGCCTCAGCGAGCCGCCTTGCGGCGTCCGCCCACCCCCGGTTCGGTCCCGATCACGCCATCGGCGGCCAGTGCGGCGATCTCGTCGTCGGACAGCCCCAGCTCGGACAGTAGTTCGTGATTGTGCTCGCCGAGCAGCGGCGCGGCCCGCCGATGCAACGCCCGTGGGCCGTTGGCCAACGAGACTGGCAGGGTGCTGTGCGGCGCGGCGTTGTTGACCGGATGCCCGACGTGTTCGAAGAACTGCCGGAACCGCAGCTGCGGCAGCTCGAGCTGACGATGCGGCTGCATCACCTTGGCCACCGGCACACCGGCCGGCCACAAGGTTTCGACGATCTCGTCGCCGCTTCGGGGTAGACACCAGGCGGCCAGCTTCTCATCGACCAGATCGTGGTGGGCCCGGCGCCCAGCAGCGGAATCCAGTCCCGGGACCATGGCCCAATCCGGCTGCCCGATCGCGGTACGCAATGCCGTCCACTGGGCATCGGTACTGACTGCGATGGCGACCCAACTGTCGGCGCGGCCGAACTCATCGATATCAGCGCTCTGGTAGATGTTCTGCGGCGCCGCGGCCGGCCCGCGATTGCCGTCTCGCTGCAGCAGAGCACCGTACGCCGAGTACTCGATGACCTGCTCGGCAGCGATGTTGAGCGCGGCGTCGACCATCGCGGCCTCCACCAGCACCGCCTCTCCTGTGCGGCGGCGGTGCTCGAGTGCGAACATCAGTGCCGACAGCGCGTGCACCCCGGCATTGGGATCGCCGATCGAATACGGTTCGAACGGAGTGCGATCCGGGTAACCGGTGAGCCAGCTCAGCCCCGAGGCGTCTTCGATGATGTACGCGAATGCCGGGTTGTCCCGCCACGGCCCATCGAGCCCGAAACCGGGCATGCGCACCATGATGATGTCCTCGCGCAACTGCCGCAGCGAATCGAAATCGAGGCCGATCTGTTCGATCACCCTCGGGGTGAAATTCTCCACCACCACGTCACAGGTGGCGATCAGCCGGCGCAACAGATCCCGGCCCTGCTCCGTCTGGAAATCCAGCGTGAGGCCCTTCTTGTTGGTGTTGAGCGCACTGAAGATCGGTGAGCGCTCCCACCACTGCTCCACGGTGGCCGGGATACCCGCGATCAACCGAGTGCCGTCCGGGCGCGGGGTCGACTCCAGATGGATCACCTCGGCGCCCAGCATGCCGAGCGGATGGGTACACGAGGGTCCGGCCCAGAACGTGGTCATGTCGAGCACCCGTAACCCGCTGAACGGCAACCGATCGCCTCTCGGCTCACCGGCCGGGACTTCGCGCGGACTCAGCTCGGCCGCCCGGATCTCCCCGGTGTGCGCGCCGAGCCGGGGAGCCGGCGCCGCCTCCCGCAGCGACACACCGGACAGCCGGTACGCCGCGGCGGGCTGGGTGAACCCGTGCTGTGGATTGCGGACAAACGCCTTCCGCTCCACGAAATGGTCCATGGCGGTGATGTTTTCACCGTTGCCGACCGGTGAGTTCGGGATCCGGAAGGCCGCTGCCAGGTCGCGGAGTTCTTCGGCCTGCTGCTCACGCACCCACGCAAAAAGCTCCTCCGCATGCAGATTGGCTTGTTCGGTGATGGTGAGCTCGGAGCTCTCGTCGATCCACTCGTCGTGGCCCGACATCGCGCACAGGTCCCACCACTGCTGGGCGGTACCGCATCCGAGCGCCACCAGGCCGTCGGCCGCCTCGGCAACCCCGGGAACAGTGGGCCTGCGCTCGCTGCGCCACGGGCGGCCCAGCATTTCGAAGTAGGTAACCGGGTAATAGGTCAGGCCCAGGATCTGCGCCTCCAACGCCGACAGGTCCACCAGCTCGCCGTGGCCGTCATGCAGCGCACGTGCCCGGAACGCCAGGGTCATCGCTGCCGCGTAGGCACCGGCCAACCACTCGCCCACTTGGCCCCCGATGGACACGGGTGCCCGGTCCTGCACACCACGGCCGATTCCGATCGCCCCGCCCGACCATGCCTGAAGCGTGAACTCCGTGGCGGGCCGGCCGCTCCACGGACCGTCCAACCCGAACGGCGTGATCGTGGTGACGATCAGATGTGGGTAGCGCCGAAATACGTCTTCGGGCGCAACCGACTGCGCGACAGCCGATTCCGGCGACCAGATCACCGCATCAGCCGCGGCCACCAACCGGTCGAGCAGCTCTCGGTCACCGGAGGCCTCCTGGTCAACGATCACACTGCGTTTACCACCGGCCAGGTAGCCGAACAACGCGCCGTCCTCGTCCGGGCCGATATGCGCGCCCGACGCCGACCAGCGACGCAGCGGGTCACCCTCGGGCGCTTCGACTTTGATCACATCCGCGCCGCCGTCGGCGAGAACTTTTGTGGCGTACGCCCCAGCGATCCCGCTGGACAGGTCGATGACGGTGTAGCCGTCAAGTGGTGGTGGTGTCATATCCGCTCTCTCGCCGAAACCGCATTCCAGCAGGCCGACACTCGGACTTTCTCTGCTGGAATGCCGTTTCGCCGCTATTCGGGTTTGGCCCGGTTCTTCTTGGAGAGCCGGAAATCGGGCGGGAACTTGCTGTCGTTGTCGTTGACCGCAGCCGACAGTCCGGAATCGATCGACTCGAACATGTCAAGGTCGTCGTCGCTGTCGTTGGCCACCCCGTTGCCCATCGACTCGAAGAACGCGGACAGCAGGCTGCCCATGTACTCACCCTGCTGCTGCTTGAAGATCTCGAAGAACATCTTCTGCTGAAAGACGGTGTCCACCGGCCGGTTCCGGGTACAGGCCAGCGCATACTTCCGCACTTCGGCTTCCAGCTGATCGCGGGTTACCACCTTGTTCAGGAAGTTGCAGTCGTACATCTCCGCCGCCGTGAACGGGCGCCCGGTGAAGACCATCTCCTGAAACTTGCGCAGGCCCATCATCTGGACCCAGGTCCACATGCGTGGCCCCCAGCCGTGGTACCGGAAAGACGGATGACCGAACAAAGCGTCGTCAGACGAGATCACCAGATCAGCATCGGCGCACTGATAGAAATGCCAGCCGTAGCAGTACCCCTTGGCCTCGACGATGCTGATCTTCTTGAAGTCCTGCAGCGCACGGTTGCCGGCCTGGGAGTTCGCATACCACGAGCTGATGGTGGCCCCGTTACGGAACGTGCCCTTCGGCGGGTACGTCACCTCGCCCACCCCATCGTCCTCCAGTCGCAACTCCGCCAGCCGCACCGCCGGATCGTCGTTGCCCTCCATGAATTCCGGAAGATCCGCCCCGCTACCCAGGTTGTCCCCGACACCCCGGATGATCACCACCTTGACGTCGTTGTCGGCGTTGGCCGCCCGCAGCACATCGGCGTAGCGCAGCCGGGCCATCGACGTAGGCGCGTTGAGGAACTCCGGCCGGTTGAACGTGATGGTGGCGATCTTGGTCCTGGGGTCCTTCTCGTAGAGGATGATCTCTTCAGGTTTGGGCCGCTCTGCGGCAGAGGGCTGGAGACGCTCAGACATGTGCGGCCTCGCTGTCGGACGGGGCCCGGGTGAGCACCTCGGGACCATTGGCGCCGATAACCACGGCGTCACGGGTGAACACCGCACCGACGCCCGGCTCCCAGACGTAGCCGGTGACGGCGAGGACCATCCCCTCCTCAAGGACGTCGGCCTCGGCGGTCGCCCGCAGGCTCGGGGACACCACCGGCGGGTCGAATCCCAACCCGAGCCCGTGTGCCACCGGCATCGCCGGTACCGATTCGCCGGCCTGGTTGTACGCATCGAGCAGGGCACTCGCCGGCTTACCCGCACGGCAGGCATCAAGCAGCCTGTCCCACAGCTCATCCCGTCGCCGGTACAGCGATCTGACCGCATCTGTCGGTTCACCCACGTACACGGTGCGCGCGACCTCCGCCACGTAGCCGTCTGCGAGCACACCCGCCGACAACGCCACGAGATCGCCCTCGCTCACCCGGCCGTCTCCTTCGGCACGACGCCACGGATGATCCTTCGAGGTGACCCATGCGGCATCCTGTGTGGCCGGGGTGCTCACCCCACCGGCGGCTTCGGCCTCCAATATGGCACCGGCAAGGCTCTTCTCGGTGGTTCCCGGAACCAACCCGGCCACACCTTTGGCCAACCCCTCCCCGGCGACGGCCAAAGCCCGCCGCAATGCCAGGATCTCCTCGGGCGTCTTGACTCGACGCGCGGCCCGCATCGCCTGCTCACCGTCGACCAGTTCCGCGTTCGGGAACGCCATCGGCAGCAGCTTGGCGAAGGTCGGTGTCAGAGCATCGGTTCCGATGCGCCATGCCGAATCGGCGCCCTCGATGCTCTGCAGCACCCCAACCAGAGTCATCGGGTTCCACGCGAAGCCGTACAGATTCTCGTGTGGGATCTCCTCTGGGATGCCCTCGTCCCACGTGCTGTTCAGGTGGATCGCACCCGTGGCGCGGACGAACGTGCAGATCGGCCCGAAAGGCCGGGTACCTACCACCCACAGCTGTGGGGCGCCGGAGATGTACCGGACGTTCGCCTGCCTGCCGAGCACCAGCGCGTCGAGGTCATGGGCCTCCATCTGTGCGATGGCACGCGCCCGACGGCTGACCCGCAGCGCCCGGCCGTCGGCCTCGATTTCAGTTCCCACGGGACACCTCATAGGGGTCGTACGGATATGCAGTCAGCGGCATCCAGCCGCCCTCGGTCACCACCACGATCTCCTCGCCGCGATACCCGCCGGTGCCGTCCTCCCAGACCACCGGCTCGAACACCAGCAACATGCCCTCCGGGAAGACGAAGCTGTCGTCCCACTCCTGCCCGAGATCCGTTCCGATCATCGGCATTTCAGCTGCGCTGGTGCCGATACCGTGTCCCAGGTAGAAATGCGGCAGCCAGGGCTTCTGCCCGCCGCCGGCCGCAGTTGCCGCGCGGCCGAGGTCACCACACGTGGCACCGGCCTTCGTCACCGAAAGCACTGCGTCGACAATGCGACTCCACTTGTCGAATTGCTGCTGCTGGGCCGGCGTCGGGTCCTCACCGACGATCCACGTCCGCCCATGATCGGAACAGTAGCCGTGGTAGGCGATGGACACGTCGGTCCACAGCACGTCGCCCCGCTGCAGCTCGCGCTCGGTGGTCAGCAGGGGCAGGGCCAGATCGCCGGTGGTGGTCCAGGTGCCTTCCGCCTTCGACGCGGGCATCGCCTGCCAGATCGAATCGAACATGTTGGTCGTGGCACCCAACTCGAAAGTGCGGCGCACGAATTCGGCAGACAGGTCGATCTGGCGCACACCGGGCGTCAGCGACTTGTGGATCTCGGCGATGGCCTCTTCGGTGATCTGGCAAGCTCGGCGGATGCAGGCGATCTGGTCGATCGTCTTGACGAGTTTCGCCGCACCGACCACCGGGGCGGCATCCACCGGTGTGCTGGGAAACAGTGCACTGCCGGCCAATCGCATCGCCCCGGTCAACTCGTCGGTCGCGATCGTCGCACCGGCGGGCACCAAACCGGCCAGGATCCTCGCGAATTCCGCGACACCCTCGTCGAATTCGAGGTAGACCGGCCCATGCAAGTGCCCCTCGGGCAGACCTGTTTCCATGGCCGCGCCCTCCCGGAAAGGCAGGAACAGGTGTGGGTGTTCGTCATCGGCCAGCACGACCGCGATCGGCCGCTCGACGTGCGACAGTCCCGCGTCGGCCAACGGCCAGGCGATACCGGTGGCATACATGACGTTGCTGTTGCCGAGCAGCACGAGCGCATCGACGCCCTGGTCGGCCATCGCGGCATGCAACCGGGCACCGACCTCTCGACGCATCCGGGCGACGTCGGGCTCGTCGGGAATATCGAACGGCGTGTAGCCGGTTCGGGCGATCTGAGTTACGCCCGAATTGGTGAGGGTACTCATGCTGTTGCCCCGATTGCTCCTCACGTGCGCAGCCCCAGGAACTTCTGGATGTTGGTGGACACGATCTTGACGGCGTTCTCCGGGCCGACTGCGTTCACCACCGTGGCCAGGGACTTCTCCGAGTAGCCGAAGGTGGATTCGTTGTGCGGGTAGTCACTGGACCACATCACGTTGTCGACGCCGATCTCATCGATGAGCCGCAGGCCCAGCGGATCGACCATGAACGACGCGGCCATGTGCTGGTCCCAATAGTGCCGCACCGGGTGCTGCAGTTCGTGGTTGAACATGTGCCGGTAGGAGGCCAGCATGTGCTCGGCATCCTGCAATGCGGTGGGCACCCAGGCTATTCCACCTTCGAACCAGCCGATCTTGAGGCTCGGATGCCGATCCAGAATTCCGGAGAATACGTACTTGGCGAACTGCTCACGGAAGGAGTCCACGTTGACCATCATGCCGACCACGACGCTGTTGTTCTGGCACGGAGTCTTGGGCGGGGTCTCCCCGATGTGGTGGCTGACCGGCAGGCCGGCGGCCTCGATCTCGTCCCAGACCGCGTCCATCTCGGTGCTGCCGTAATCGTAGATGTTGCCCTCGTCGTCCTTGCCCGGGTTCAGCGGCAGCAGGAACGTCTTGAGCCCCAGCGATTTCAGCTGCTCGAGGGTACTGCGAGTGCCGGCCGGATCCCACCAGTTGATCAACCCGACCCCGTAGAAATGGCCATTGCTGCTTTCCTGGAGTTCGGCCATCACCTCGTTGTAAATGCGGAACACCCGCTCACGAATCCCCTTGTCCGGGTAGTGGAAAAGGGCGAGCACAGCGTTGGGGAAGGCGAGTTCCCGGTCGATACCGTCTTCTTTGAGCTCCCGGATGCGGGCGGTGATGTTGTTGGATGCCGCACCGGCCAGGTCGTCGTACTGCATGAGCACCCGGCCGAAATCGCCACCGGTCCACGCTTTGCCCTTCATCCCGACCATGTAGGCGCCGTCCTCGTACCAGATCCGGGGGGCGGCACCTTTGAGGTCGTCGGGGAAGCGCTCGTAGAAGATGTCGTCGGCCACCGAGATGTGGTTGTCGGCCGAGAAGATCGTGGTGTCTTCAGGGAGCCCGGTCAGACCTCCCTCCGTCGCGTGGCCGCGGCGATTCTTCGGTGCGCCAAAGCCTTCCGGCGGATAGAGGGTAGTCGAAGCAGTCATCTGTGGTACTCCAATCAGGGCTGTCGGTTACCAAGTCACGGGAAGTTCGTAGACGCCGTAGGCGAGGCGGTCGTGCTTGAACGGCACCTCGTCGAGCGGAACGGCCAGGCGCAGGGTCGGGATCCGGCGCAGCAAGGTGTGGAAGACGATCTGCAGTTCGGCGCGCGCCAACTGCTGTCCGACGCACTGGTGGCGACCGTAGCCGAAGCCCAATTGCTGTCCGGCATCCCGGCTGAGGTCCAGCTTGTCGGGCTCCGGGTAGGCCTTGGCGTCCCAGTTGGCCGGAGACAGGTCGATGATGACGCCGTCACCGGCGCGGATGGTCTCGCCGCTGATCTCGATGTCCTCGAGTGCCACCCGGCGCTGGCCGGTCTGGATGATGGACAGGTAGCGCATCAGTTCCTCGACCGCGTTGGCGATCACCTTCGGATCGTCGGCCGTACGCAGGAAGTCGGCCTGCTCGGGGTTCTCGAGCAGCGCCAGGATGCCGATGCCGATCATGTTGGCGGTGGTCTCGTGCCCGGCGATCAGCAGGCCGGTGCCCAGCTGTGCGGCCTCCTTGACGCTGATCTCCCCGGCGGTCACCCGCTCGGCCAGGTCGGACACGGCGTCCTCGGACGGATTGGCCTGCTTCTCCTCGACCAGATTGATCAAGTACTGGTGCAGGCTCATCGCGCCCTTCTGCATGGCATCCGCTGCGGCGTAACGGGCCAGGCCGGCGTTGGCGTGCTCCTGGAAGAACTCGTGGTCTTCGTAGGGGACACCGAGCATCTCGCTGATCACCACGGTGGGCACCGGCAGAGCCAGCTTGGCGACCAGGTCGGCGGGCTGCGGACCGGCCAGGATCTCGTCGATGCACTCGTCGGTGATCTTCTGGATGGCCGCGCGCAACGCCTCGACCCGACGGAACGTGAACGGCTTGGACAGCATCCGGCGGAAACGGGTGTGCTCCTCGGCGTCGGAGGTGAACACCGAGCGCGGCCGTTTGTCCACGGTGGAGAGCATGTGCTCATTCCAGTGCGGGAAGCCCGAGATCCGGTCGTCCACGCTGATCCGGGCGTCGGCGAAGAGGGTCCGGGCCTCTTCGTGGCCGGTGATCAACCATGGCGTGCTGCCGTTCCAGATCTTCACGCGGAACAGGCCTTTGGGGTTGCCCAGCATGGGTGGCGGCGGCGCGAACGGGCACCGCACGTCGCGCTCCATCGGGTAGTCGGGGATGTCGGTGGTGGTCACGGAGTCGGCAAGGGTTTCAGACATTCGGTGTCATTCCTCGATCTCGATGGCTAGGGCTGGGCAGGCCGCTGCGGCGCGGCGGGCATTGTCGGTTTGGTCCGGGTCGGGAGCAGGTTCGAGTAGGACCACTACGCCGTCTTCGTCGCGCTGGTCGAACACCTCGCCGGCGTTGAGCACGCACTGCCCCGACGAGACGCACTTGTCCTGGTCGACAGTGACTTTCATATGAGGTCGCTTTCTTGAGTAACCGGCGCCATCCAGAGGCCGACGATCGCGTCGATCAGTCCCGATGCCGCGCCCTGCCAGGACGCCCGCGGTACGTTGCCGCCCTGCGCCATCGCACGTTCACGATCAGCGGCACTGTGCATCAACAGGTTGCGCGCCATGATGTTGCGTTCGGCCCGGATCTCGTCGGGCAGATCGGGCAGGCAGTTCTTCATCCCGTCGATAACCTGCACCAGCGACTCCGAACTCAGGGCGTCGCGGACCACGATGTTGTGGTAGGCGGGGTCGGTCATAACCTGCGCGGCGAACCTGGCGTACCAGGTCGGGTTCCCGAGCGCTGCAAGGTGATCGGTGAGTGGCTGCACCAGGCAGGCGACCCAGTCCCGTAGCCCCGACGCGTCACCGATGTCGGCGACCATCTGCTCACGCAGGTACTCGATCGGGCCGCGGTGCTTGTGCTCGATCGCGCGGACCAGATCGGTCTTGGTGCCGAAGTGGTAGCCGACCGCGGCGTTGTTGCCCTGCCCGGCGGCCTCGCTCACCTGCCGGTTGGACACCGCGAACACACCGTGCTCGGCATAGAGCCGCTCGGCCGCCTTGAGGATCGCCTCCTGGGTGCTGCTGGCCCGGTCGGCGCGAGCGGTCCGGTTGGCTGCTGTCACCGTTACAGTCAACGCTCCCCCTGTAATTAAGTCAAGCAGTTGATTTAAACTCGTCGGACGCTGGTCGGCGGCCGTTCCGCCGCCTCGCCGGAGCTACGCTTTTGGCTGGATAACCGGGTTTTCGACCAGAACCGTAGCGTCGGCGCCGGAGTTCAGGACTTAGGCTTGCGGACGAGGACCTTGCCCGCGACCGTGCCCCCGTCGATCGGCAACACGGTCCCGGTCACGTACCGCGACCGGTCGGTGGCGAAGTACAGGGCCGCCTCGGCCACGTCCTCGACTGTGCCCTCCCGCTTGAGCGGGCGGTCGTTGCGCATCTGGGCACGGATCCCGGCCTCGAACTCCTCGATGCGCTCGCGCTCGTCAGGGGAAGCCGACTTGGCCACGATCGCCGTGCGGATATTTCCCGGCGCGATGGCGTTGACCCGGATCTCGTAGTGGGCCAACTCGATCGCCGCGGACTTGGTGAACTGGATGACCGCCGCCTTGGACGCGCGATACGTCATCACCCCGCCGCCGGCCTGGATCCCCCCGATCGAGGTCAGGTTGAGGATCGATCCGCCTCCGTGCTCGGCCATGTACCGCGCGGCATCACGGGTGCCGGCCATGACAGCACGGACATTGACCCGCATCACGGTGTCGAAATCGGCGAGATCGTCGTCGAGGAAACGACGGTGCATCCGGCCCGAGACCCCGGCGTTGTTGACCATGACGTCCAGGCCGCCGAAGGTCTCCACCGCTGTCGACACCAGACGCCCCACCTGCTCGACGTCGCCCACGTCGGTGAACAGGAACGCGGCGTTGTCACCGAGTTCGGCGGCCAGCGCCTTGCCGCGATCCTCGTCGATGTCACCGATCACCACCTGGGCACCCTCGGCCGCGAAGCGGCGCACCAGACCTTCACCGAGACCTGACGCCCCGCCGGTGACGACCGTGACTTTTCCGGCCAGCTCGTTCATTGCACCTCTTTCAGGAATTCCAGCAGCACCGCGGTGAGCGCGGCCGGCTGTTCGATCTGCGGGCAGTGCCCGGCGCCGGGAATCACCGCACTACGGGCACCGGCGATCTGGCCGGCGATTTCGGCGGCCCAACCGGACGGCAGCAGCTTGTCACGCTCCCCCTCGACGATCATGGTCGGCACCCCGATGCGGTCATAGGCCCGTTGCGACGAAGGCATCGCCGGCGCCTCGAGTCCGGGCCGCCGAAATCGAGCCGCGGCCAGGCTTTCCCAGGCCCCCGGCGCAATGCTCGACTCGTATCTCCGCTGCACATAAGCCTCGTCGGCCGGATAGGCCAGATCGGCGAACAGTGCGGTGACGATGCGACGCATCCCGTCGATGGTCGCGTCGTAGTCGTACAACGCCGCCGAGAACTCGTTGCGCTGAATCTCCCCTCCCCCGCAGATCGCGGTGAGCGATCGCACGGGGAGCCGCGGGGCATCCGAGGTGGCATCGACCAGCAGGTTGATCGCCCCCATCGAGTTGCCGACGAAATGGGCTTGAGCGACGTCGAGTTCGGCGCAGAATCGGGCAATGTGCCGGATCCGCATTCCCCGACCGTCATTGAAATCGATGACCTTGGCACTCTCACCGAAACCCAGCATGTCGGGTGCCAGCACGCGGTAATGCTCGGAGAGTGCGCCGATGGCGTGCTCCCAACCCAGTTCGGCACCGGCGCCGAACTCGCCGCCGTGCAGCAGCACGACGGGGTCACCTTGCCCGGCTTCCAGGTAGCTGGTGGTCAGACCGTCGACGTCAATGGTCTTGCGTACGAATGTGCGCTGGGCCGTCATTGGGCGACTCCGTCGGACCGGCCGAACGTCAACAGCTGGGTGGCCAGCATGTCGAGTTGGCCGCGTACCGGCCCGTCGGCCAATTCGCCTGCCTCGTCCCAGATCTGATCGGCCGAGTTGATCGCCACCCCCAACGGTGTGGGCCAGGCCCGCAACGCATGACCGATCGAACGCAACTGCCCCAGCGTTCCTACCGCGGCCTGCCAACCGTAGGCGCAACTGATGCAACCCCACGGGGTGTTGTCCAGGTATACCCGTGGATCCTCCCGCAGGTCCTCAATGTAGTCGAGGGCGTTCTTGACCAGACCGGAGATCGCGCCGTGGTAACCGGGTGAGCCCACCACCACGGCGTCGGCGTCTCGCAGCGCGGAGACGAACTCCAGCGCCGCGGGTGTGCGCTCCAACGAGTGCGGCGCATACATCGGCAGCTCCAGATCAGGTCCCGCGAACATCCGGGTCCGGCCGCCCTGGCGCTCCACCGATTCCAGGCAATAGCGCACCACCCGCTCGGTCGACGAATCGGCGCGCAGCGTACCGCCGAGCCCGACGACGAACGGGACTTTCTCGGCTGACGTCATGTCTTCCTCATTTGATCGCAATGGGATTCACCGGTGACCCGACCGCACCGGTCACCCGCAGCGGAGGCGCAATCAGCTGGAATTCGTACACACCATCGGCGGCACAATCGGCGGCCAGTGCGCCCAGATCCCAGTATTCACCGAGCATCAGGCCCATGTCGCGCAGACAGAGCATGTGCATCGGCAAGAAGGTCCCCTCGACACCGTTGGCGGGGTCAGGATCCTCGACCATCAGGTTGTCGGCGGCCACCGCGGCCACCTGATGGTCGTGCAGCCAGGAGGCGCAGCGCCAATCCAGCCCGGAGCCAGGCTCGGTGCCGTCGCCGCTGGCCAAAAACCTCGTCCACCAACCGGTGTGCACCACAACGATGTCTCCGGGGGTGATGGTGACCCCTTGGGCTGCGGCCACGTCGTCGAGCTCAGCCGCGCCGATCGGGTTGCCGGGTTCCAGGAATTGGCCGGCACCTCGGTGACGGACCACGTCAAGCAGCACCCCGCGCGAGGTGATGCCCTTACCGTCCACCTTGTCGATACCGCAGTGGAAGGCACCGAAGCTGGTGACCGAATCGGCGGGGAATCCGTTGTAGAGCTTGTCCTCGTAATAGACATGCGACAGCGCGTCCCATTGTGTGGCGGCCTGCAGCGGCATGACGATCATGTCGTCGTTGAAGCGGAACGGATTGTCCACGAAGAACTCGCTGACCTGGTGGGCCACCGAATTACGCAGCCATTGCGGGCCGTACTGAGTCAACGTGTTGGCGTCCCCGCCGTCGACCGTCATCACGTGCGTCGGGTTCTGCCGGAACTGGAACGCCCCCTGTGGACCGGCCGAGGAGAAGTCACCGCCGAGCGCGAACACCTTGCCCTGCTTCACCAGTGAGGCACCATGGGCGACTTTGTCCGGGGTGATCAGGTTCAGGGTGCCGAGCTCGTCGGCATCCCCCCAGCGTCCCCAGTTGCGCACATCGTCGGCGACCTTGCGGAAGTCGCTCATCGTCCCGGACATGGTCAGCTCCTGTCGTCTGCGGCATCGAGCAGGGCCGACTCGCGCTGGGCGAGGATTCCGCCGTCCGCCCAGATCACCTGCCCGGTCACATAACTGGCTGCCGCGCTGCCGAGGAATGCCAGCACCGAAGCCTGCTCGGCAGCCTCGGATTTGCGGCCCAACGGTGTCGTGAACGAATCGAGAAACTGCTGCCCATAGGCGGTGCGCAGCTGGTCGAGGATCGGTGTCTCGGTAACCCCCGGCGCGCTGCAGTTGATCCGGATCCCGCGAGCCCCGAGTTCGGTGGCCCGCCACATCGCGTAGAGAATCATCGCCTCCTTGGACAACCGGTAGCCCCCGTCAGCAAGAGCATCGGGGTGGTCGGCGCACCATTGCAACCCCGCATCGACCGATCGGGTCTTGAGTAATCCCACTGTGGTCGCGCGGTTCTCGCGGTAACCCGAAGCCGCCAGCGAGGACACCGAGGTGATCGAACCACCCGCTGGGATCCGGTCCACCAACGCCTCGGTGAACTGCCGAGTGCCCAGAAAGTTGATCCGAACCACCAGAAGCGGGTTGCCGATGCCCGAGGACACGCCGGCCACATTGAAGAGGGCGTCCACCGGTCCGTCGATCGCGCCGGATGCACGATCGACGGACTCCGGGTCCGCAAGGTCCAGTTCGATGAACCTGTCGGGTAGGCGCTCGGGTGGCCGGACGTCCAGGCCCGTCACCCGGGCGCCGAGCTCACCCAGCGCGCGGGTCACCTCGGCGCCGATGCCCGACCCACAGCCGGTGACCACAACGTGCTTGCCGTCGTAGCGCACCAACTCGCTGATTGGGGTCACGTGTGCGGGTTCCTCTCAGCCGGCGGATTCGCGGGCTGACTTCTCGGCCTGAGCCGCCTTGACCCGACCCTCGTTGATCTCGGCCATCGCCTCGGGGATCTCGCCGGCGGTGAACTTGTCGCGGCCGGTGGGCAGGCCACCGAAGGCGTAGGTCTCGTCGAACAGTGGGGCCTCCGACGGGCGTCGACGCGCCTCGACCTTCTCGATGACCGGTTCCAGGCGCTTGGCCTTGTCCGCCACCGCTTTTGCGTCCCGCTCAATGAACTCGGGAAGGATCTCCTTGCCCATCAGCTCGATGGACTCCATGGTGCCTTCGTGGCTGCGCGGGTTGAGCAGCAGGATGATCTCGTCGACCCCGCTCGCCTCGTAGCTGCGCAGGAATTCGCGCACGGTGTCGGGCGAACCGATCGCACCGCGGCCGGGGCCGTACGCCAGTGTCGGATCCTCCTTGACCGCCTGCTCGTAACGCTCCCACACCTTGGTGCGGCCGGGGGTGTGCATCCCCGTCAGGTAGTAGTGCATGATCCCGAACGAGAAGAAGCCACCGCCGATTCCCAGACGCTTGAGTGCCTCGTCGTCCGACTTCGCCACCATCATCGACAGGTCACCGCCGATGGCAAGTACGTTGGGGTTGATCGCCGGGGTGATGGGTGCACCCTGCTCTTCGAATTCCTTGTAGTAACCGTCGACCCGTTCCTTGAGCGCCTCGGGACCGGTGTAGGCGAAGCTCAGCGCACCGATGGCCTTCTGGGCCGCCATCTGCACCGACGACGGGCGGGTGCAGGCGACCCACACCGGCGGGTGCGGTTTCTGCAGCGGCTTGGGAATGACGTTGCGGGCAGGCATCTCGACGTGCTCGCCTTTGAAGCCCGTGAAGGGGGCTTCCGTCATACAGCGGATCGAAACCTCAAGGGCCTCTTCCCACATGGTGCGCTTGTCGGCTGGGTCGATGTCGAAACCGCCCAGCTCGGCGACCGAGGAGCCCTCACCGGTGCCGAACTCGACCCGCCCGTTGGACAGGTGATCCAGGGTGGCGACCCGCTCGGCGATCCGGGCCGGGTGGTTGATCGGCGGGGGCAGGTGCATGACACCGAAACCCAACCGGATGTCCTTGGTGCGCTGGCTGGCCGCGGCCAGGAACATCTCCGGCGCGGTGGAGTGGCAGTACTCCTCGAGGAAGTGGTGCTCGGTCAGCCAGACGGTGGAGAAACCGGCCTTGTCGGCCGCCTCGACCTCGGTCAGCCCGTGCTGGAACAGCTGATGTTCGTCATCCTCCGACCACGGCCGGGGCAGTGGGAACTCGTAGAACAGCGAAATCTTCATCGGTTTCCTCCTGGGGTGTTGCTGACGTTGTCCTGGACTGTTTGATTGGCGGCGGGTGAAATAGGTTGTGCAACAAGCTGTTCGGCTTGGAGGTCGGCAATGTGTCTGGCTGCCACATACCCGAAGGTCATCGCAGGCCCGATGGTCGCGCCCGCACCGGCGTAGCTTCGGCCCATGACGGCGGCCGAGGCGTTGCCCACCGCGTAGAGCCCGTCCACGGCGGAATCGTCGGCACGCAGGACGCGCCCGTTCTCGTCGGTGCGCAGCCCGCCCGAGGTGCCCAGGTCGCCGAGGATGATCTGGAACGCGTAGTACGGCGGTTTACCGAGTGGACGCAGATTCGGGTTGGGCAGGGTCGGGTCTCCGTAATAGTTGTCGTATGCGCTGTCGCCGCGGTTGAAGTCGTCGTCGTGACCGGTCTGAGCCAACTGGTTGAACCGCTCGGCGGTGGCCTGAAGATTCTGTGCGGGTACACCGATCTTTCCGGCCAACTCCGCCCAGCTCTGCGCTTCGACCACCACACCGGAGTCCAGCCAGGCTCGCGGCACCTTGCGCCCGGTGGGAACGGGGGCGAACGGGATCTTCGGGATGGGCAGGTGCCCGCCCACCACGTACCGGTGGAACGAGTCGATGTCGGTGACCAGCCAACATGGGATATGGCCCACCCCTGATTGCTGGCCCTCGATCATCGCGTGGGCGAAATCCATATAGGGCGCGGCCTCGTTGATGAACCGCTTGCCCTCGCCGTTGACCACGAACTGTGACGGCATCATCCGCTCGTTGAGCATGAACTGCAGCCGCCCGTCGGGCCAGCAGATGGCCGGGAACCACCACGCCTCGTCGAGCAGTTCGGTGGCACCGCCGGCCTTCTCGCCGGCCCTGATACCGTCGCCGGTGGCGGCCGGATTGCCGAAGCTCCAGTCCTTCTCGAGTACCGGGAGGTGCTCCTTGCGCCAGGCGATGTCATGGTCGAAGCCGCCGGAGGCCAGGACCACGCCACCGGTGGCCCGGATCCGCAGCGGCTTGCCGTCACGTTCCACCACCGCGCCGAGCACCTCGCCGTCCGCACCGGTGATCAGCGAAGTCATCGGTGCATCCAGCCACAGCGGGACGTCGTGCTGCTTGAGTGCCAGCCGCATTCGGGCGGCCAGCGACTGTCCGATGGCCGCCATCCGGTCACCGAAAACCCGTGCCCGCACCATCCGCCAGATCAGCTTCAGCAGCACCGCCTTGCCGCGCCAGTTCTGTCGGATCTGGTAGAACAGCCGAAGATCCTTGGGCGCGAACCAGATTCCCTTGGGTGCCAGGGCCAGCGGGGCGAGCAACTCCTGCTCGTGTTCGCCGAGCTTGCGTAGATCGATGGCCGGGACGTTGATGGTGCTGCCCAGTGCCGAGCCGCCGGGCAGTTCCGGGTAGTAGTCGGCGTAGCCGGGCTTCCAGACGAACTCGAACCAGCCGCTGTTGCGCTCCAGGAAGTCCATCATCTCCGGCGCCGCCTCGACGTACTTTCGCAGCCTGGCATCGCTGACGGTGCCCTCGGTGATCTGCTTCAGGTAGTCGAACACCCCGTCGGGTGAGGGCACATAGCCGGCCCGGCGTTGCGACGGCGCTCCCGGCACCCAGATGCCGCCGCCGGAAAGGGCGGTGGAACCGCCGAAGTGGGAGGACTTTTCGACCACGAGGGTTTTGAGGCCGGCCGCGTCAGCCGTCAGCGCCGCCGTCATGCCGCCGCCCCCGGAACCGATGACAAGCACGTCGACCGTTTCGTCGAAGCCTTCATCGGCGGTCTGTGCAGTGGTGTCTGAATTCATGCTGCGATTCCTACCGCCGTCCTGATTGCGAATCCTGCGATCAATTCCGGTGCCGCCCGGTAAAAATGGTTCTCGGTCTGGTACCGCCCGTTGGCTGCCATCGCCGCGAATGCAGCCACCCAGGTGCGGATTTCATGCGCCGAGTTGCCCCCCTCGGTAGCGATGAAGTCGTTGGACCACTGGTCCAGATCGGTCAACCGACCTTGGTCGAAGATCTCCAGCAGGCTGTGGTCCCACTCGGGGTTCAGCGGCCGTAACGCACTGTCACCGTGGGCAAAGTCGTGTGCAGCCTGGCTCACTGCGCTCTGCCGGGCCAGCCGTTGTTCGTCGGTCATCGGGGCCCCGTGCACGATCCGGTCCAGCGCGGCCGGCGGGGCCGTCGCCAGCGTCGGGACCGGCGGATCATGCGACAGTCCACCGGAACCCAGTACCAGCACCCGCTTGTCGAGGGTGGCCAGAAAGGCACCGACCGCCGCACCGAGTGCTCGGGTCCGCGACAGCGGACCCAGCGGGGTGGCGACGGAATTGACGAAGATCGGCACGATGGGACGCGCTGTCGCTTCGCCGAATAACGCCTGCAGCGGCTGCACGGTGCCATGGTCGACGTCCATGCTCGTCGAGATGGCGACGTCGACGCCGGATTCCCAGGCCGCCTCGGCACATTGCCGGGCGATGTCGCCCGCGACGTCCAGCGCACCCCGATACGTCCCGTAGTCACCCACTCCGGCCGCGGCGGTGCCGATGCAGAAGGGGGGCATCAGCCGGTAGAAGAATCCGTTGTAGTGATCCGGCGAGAACGTCACGACGAGTTCGGGGTCGTAGTCGGCAACAAACTCGCGAGCACTCCCGACCGCTGCCCCGATCTCGTCGAGGAGGTCAGCCGACGGTCCCGGAAGATTCAGCAGTGGGCTGTGGGACATACAACACAGGGCTACTGGCACCGTTCACTCCTCCCTCCGTCAGATGGAGTACGTCGAACAGGGCTTTACTCAGTTCGGGGGCACGCTGGGCGATGTCGGCCCCGGCAATGCACCGATCCGGGCGCAGTACCAGCACCGATTCGGCGTGCACGTCGAACCAGGATTTGAGTGCACCCGTACGGTCACCGACGATCACCACGGATCCGTCGTCGTGGTCGGCGTCGTGGCCCGTCCAGAACAACTGGGTCTGCGGCCTGGCGGCGATGAACTTCGCGCCCAGGGCTTTCCAACGTGCGTAGGCCTGCTCGCCGAGCAATGCGCGCGGACTGTTGTTCCAGCACAGCACTGCGAAGTTGAGCCCGATCACATCGTCGAGCAGAACGTTCGACTGCTCGCGGGTGTCGACCCGGGGTTGGATGAACAACGTGCCCACGGGCGAGTCTGCCGTCGGCGGCTGCGGGTGGTAAACCGCGCCCTGGTCATAACGTGGCATCGGCTTGAACCGCATCTCCAACACGTAGCGCTTGAGCGCCGGAACTACCGATGCACCGCGAATCAGCTTGTCCCGCAACATCGCAACCTTGCGATTGGTGGGCGAGATGACCCGCCCCACCAGGGTGGAGAGATCGATCATGGCTCGGGCGTGCTTGCGGCGCTCGGTGTCGTAGCTGTCCAGCAACTCCTCGGCTGCCTGGCCCTTGGCGACCGCGGCCAGCTTCCAGCCGAGGTTGGCGGCATCCCGGATACCGCTGTTGTATCCCTGCCCCTGCCACACCGGCATCAGGTGCGCGGCGTCGCCGGCCAACAGGAATCGGCCCTTACGGAAGTTGCCGGCGATACGGGAATGGTGGGTGTAGACCCGGCGACGGATCACGTCCACCTGATCCGGATGCGGGACGAAGGGGGCCAGCAGCCGTGCCACGAAGTCGGGATCTTCGGCCTGCTCATCAGTTTCGTCGGCATGGATCATGAACTCGAACCGCCGGATGCCATGGGCGATCGAGATCGAGGCGTACGGCCTGTCCGGGTCGGCGCCGACCTCACTGTTCGGGTGTCCCAGTGGGTCATTTTCCAAATCGACCACCACCCAGCGGGTCGCTGAGGTGGTGCCCTCGAACGACACCCCCATCATGCCGCGGGTGGCGCTGCGCCCGCCGTCACAG
The DNA here is from genome assembly GCF_055419385.1 of Mycobacterium sp. IDUB_24. Taxonomy (NCBI): domain Bacteria; kingdom Bacillati; phylum Actinomycetota; class Actinomycetes; order Mycobacteriales; family Mycobacteriaceae; genus Mycobacterium; species Mycobacterium sp. IDUB_24. The sequence goes on along the minus strand of NZ_JBVAXO010000009.1, from coordinate 89,387 downwards.
CCGACCACGTAGCGCGCACGCACCGCGGGCAGGTCCGGTCCGAATTCGACCTTGACACCATCGGCGGTCTCGACGGCCGATTCCATCCGGCGTCCCCAAGCCACCTCCACGTGAGGGAACCGGTCCAGACCGACCAGCAGCTGTGCGTCGACGAGTGGCTGAACGAACCCGTTGCGCTTGGGCCAGCCGAATCGTGCGTCCGGGGGCGCCATTTCGGCCAGCAACCGGCGGCTGCCGTCGTAGAACCGCAGGATCTGATTGGGCACGGTGTGCGGCAGGACCGCCTCCACCAACCCGATGGACTGGAAGGTGCGCAGCGATTCGTCGTCGAGCCCGACGCCACGGGGGTAGTCGATGAGGGTGTCGCGTTCCTCCACCACGAGCGTCCGGACGCCCTGGATTCCGAGGACATTCGCCAGGGTCAGGCCGACCGGCCCGGCCCCGACGATGAGGACGTCCACCTCCTGGTCGGTCACGCCGGCCTGCTGTTCTTCGCGCGAGCGCTCATCGCCGGTCTGCCCAGCAGGAAGTCGAGATGCAGGCGGTTGAACGTCTCGGGGTCTTCGTATTGCGGCCAGTGCCCGCAGTCGGCCATCACCTCGAACACCGCACCCGGGATCATCTCCGAGATGCGTCTGCCCTCACTGACGTCGGCGGTAGGGTCATCGCTGGTCCACAAGACCAGAGTCGGCGCGGTGATCGAGCCGTATTCCTTCTCCCCCAGCAGGTTCCGAGCACGGATCTCGGGATCCTGCAGTGCCATGATGTCGCTCATCGCGGCGACGAAACCAGGCTGGCGGTACACCGCCTGACGACTCGCCACAATGTCGTCGTAACCCTTTGACTTGTCGGCCATCAACCACTTGATCCGGGCCTGCACGGTCTCCCAGCTCGGGTTCTCCGCGGCCGCCATCGACAGCGTGATGATCCGCTTCATCACCTCGGGGTCGGCTTGTGATCCACCGGCGGTGTTGAGTACCAACCGGTCGATGCGACCCGGATGATCGGCAGCGGCCCGCGCGGCCACCCAGCCGCCCAGCGATTCACCGGAGATGTGGGCACGGTCAGCGCCGATCGTGTCGAGGAAGCCGATCAGGTGATCGACATAGTGCGACACCTCCAGGGGATGTCCCGGCTTGTCGGTGTAGCCGTGCCCGAGCATGTCGATCGACCACGTCGAGAAATGCTCGGCGTGGGATTCCAGGTTGCGCACATAGGCCTCGGCATGTCCGCCCGACCCGTGCAGCAGAACGAGCACAGGCAGTTTCGGGTCGCCGGCATGCAGGTAGCGGGTACGGATGCCGCCGACATCGAGGTAGCCCTGCGAGAACGCCACGCCTTGGAGGTCAGCCCAGACGCTCTCGTGCTCGGTGGCCGAAACGGAACCGGATGCCGGCCCGGCGGCAGTGCTGGTCATGTTCCCCTCTCCGGAGATCGGGAGAATGATATTCTCCGAATTTGTAAGCACTTTGCTCATATAGCGCACACCAGAGTGCATTATTATCAGAGCATCACTCTCGCGGTTCTATCTGTCAAGGAGGGCGCGATGTCGGCCAAGGCAACCCAGCCGCAGCCACAATCGAAGACCGACGGCTCCCCCACCGGTGTGCCCGGTTCGCAGACGCTGGCGCGCGGGCTGAGCGCGCTCGCGGCCATCGCCGCAGCCCCGACCGGGCTCACCGTGCAACAGGTCGCCGACCACGTCGGAGCCCATCGCACGATCGCCTACCGGCTATTGGCCACCCTGAGCCAATTCCGTTATGTGACAAAGGGTGAAGATGGCCGCTACCGGCCCGGCGCCGGGCTGGCGGCCCTGGGCTCGTCGTTCGACAACAACATGCGCCAGCTCAGCGTCCCGACCTTGCGCGCACTTGCCGACGAACTCGGCAGCACGGTGTCCCTACTGGTGGCCGAGGGCGATCAGCAGGTGGCCGTGGCGGTGATCGTCCCGACGCAGGTGTTCTACCAACTGTCCTTCCATGAGGGCAGCCGCCACCCGCTCGACCGGGGTGCGGCCGGGGTGGCGTTGTTGGCGAGCATGCCGCCGCGGCCCGGCGAACGTGAACTGGTGCGCCAGACCCGCGAACAGGGCTGGGTGATCACCCACGGCGAGATCGAACCGGACACCTATGGCCTTGCTGTCCCCGTACGTCGACGCCTGCCGTCACCGCCCACCTGCATCAACCTCATCTCGCACCGCGAAGACGTCGTGCTGGGTGGCAAGGACGCGGTGGTGCGAGCAGCAAACGAATTATCGACAATCCTGTACTGAGAAGGGAATGACAGTGACCCGTAACGAAATTCGCTGGGACGACGAAGTCGACGTCGTAGTGCTGGGCAGCGGTGGCGCCGGGCTCACCGCGGCGTTGACCGCATCGGTCGGCGGCGCGTCGGTCGCAATCTACGAGAAAGCACCCACGGTCGGCGGTACAACGGCGGTTTCCGGCGGCATCGTGTGGATCCCCGCCCATGACCGCAGCGCCGACGGGCCGTTGCCGGTCTCCGATGCGGTGGACTACCTACAGGCCCAATCACTTGGCTACATGGACGCCGATCTGGTGGACACCTTCGTGCGCACCGGCCCGGCGATGCTCGATTTCGTCGAGGAACACAGTGAGCTGCGCTTCGCGGTCGCCGAAGGCTTCCCCGATTACAAGCCCGAACTGCCGGGCGGGCGCCCGGGCGGCGGCCGCTCCCTGAGCGCAGGTCCGGTGGATCAGGGCAAGCTCGGTGTCTGGCGGGACCGGATCACCTCCTTCCCTGCGGATTTCAGCAATGTCGGCATCGACGCGGAAACCCGGGCCCGCATTCACGCCGTGTCCGACGACCCGGACGCCGACCTGTGTGTGGCCGGCACCGCCTTGATCGCCGGTCTACTGCGCGGCCTGCTCGACCGTGGCATCCAACCGGTCACCGAAGCCCGCGCCGTCGAACTGATCGGTGACCACACCGGCATCACGGGGGTACGCATCAACGTCAGCAGCACCGACGGTGCCGACGTTCGTATCCGCGCCCGCAGCGGCATCGTGCTGGCCACCGGCGGCTTCGAATGGGACACCAAACTGGTCGAGGCCTACCTGCGCGGCCCCATGCGCGGCGCGGTATCCCCGCCGAACAACACCGGCGACGGGCTGCGGATGGCCATGGCACACGGCGCCGACCTGGCCAACATGGGTGAAGCGTGGTGGGTTCCGATCGTGCAGCTCCCCGGAGACACCATCGACGGCCACCCGCGCAGCCGCAGCGTCCGGCTGGAACGCACCCGGCCACGCAGCATCATCGTCAGCCGGGCCGGCAAGCGCTTCCTCAACGAGGCAGGCGAGTACAACTCGATGGCTGGGGCCTTCCAGTACCTCGACCCCAAACTCGGCTACGCCAACGATCCGGCCTGGATCGTGTTCGACTCCGGGCACCTGCAGCGCTACGGCTTCCTCGGCGTCGAGCCAGGCGACGCGGCGCCGGACTGGTTTTGCGAATCGGCCACTCTTGCCGAACTCGGCGCCAAGACCGGAATCGATCCCGAAGGTCTGGCCGCGACCCTGGCCCGGTGGAATGCCAACGTCGCCAACGAGATCGACCCCGACTTCGGCCGCGGATCCAGCGCCTACGACGGGTACTGGGGCGACAATTCGGCCGCCACTCCGGCGGGCCAGACGCTCGGGCCGCTCGATACCGCACCGTACTACGCGGTACCGGTCAAGATCGGTGCCATGGGCACCAAAGGTGGACCACGCACCGACCGAGACGGCCGTGTCCTGCACGTCAACGGCGCGCCGATCCCGGGCCTGTTCGCCGCGGGCAACGCGATGGGCGGCGTGACCGGGAAGGCGTACGGCGGTGCGGGCGGCACCCTTGGGCCGGCCATGGTATTCGGGTACCGCGCGGGACAGGCCGCCGCCGAGAACTCAAGAACAGCTATGGATGCAGCCTCGGCCGACCTACTCGCCTGAGCTCGCGCAGGCCTGCGTTTGCCACGGCAGGCTAAAGTTATAACACCGTTGCACTTTTGTTCGGGTTGTGGTTAGCATCACATCGCCCATTGCCCGCCGGTCTCAGGTCGCGGTCGCGACTGCGTCCAGCCAATCGAGAAAGGCACTCCGTGACTGAACTTCGGTTCGACGGCCGCACCGCGATCGTCACCGGCGCAGGCGGTAATCCCAGCATCGGCCGCTCCCACGCATTGCTGCTGGCCCAGCGCGGCGCGAACGTCGTCGTCAACGACATCGGCAGGAGCGCCGCACCGGGCTATGAGGGAACCGCGTCGGCCGACGCGGTGGTCGAAGAGATCCGCCGCGCGGGCGGAAGCGCTGTCGCAGACCATAATTCGATCGCGACAGAGGAGGGCGCGGCCGCGCTGATCCACACGGCGATCGACGCGTTCGGCCGGGTGGATGTCCTCGTCAACAACGCCGGCATCTCGATCGCCGCGGCGTTCGACGAAATGACTTCGCACGATATCCGCCAGCACATCGACATCAACCTGATGGGTACCATCTGGACGTGCCGCGCGGCGTGGCCGCACATGAAAGCCAACGGCTATGGACGTATCGTCAATACCGGCTCGGGGGCGTTCGCCGGCGCGCCGCTCCTGGTGGCGTACAGCACGAGCAAAGGCGGAATATTCTCGTTCACCCGCGCGCTCGCCGGCGAGGGCGCGGCATATGGCATAAAGGTCAACAATCTCAATCCCGGTGCGTTCACCCGCATGGTGGCCGCCCAACAGGATGAGAGCTCCCCGATGTACCAGATGGCGAAGACCGCGCTGCCGCCGGAATTGGTGGCCCCGGTCGCTGCGTTTCTGTCGCATGAGAGTTGCCCGGTGAATGGCGACACCGTCAACGGTGCCGGCGGGCTCGTGAATCGGGTGTACCTGGCCGAAACCGCCGGCTTCACCCAGAGACCGTTGACGATCGAAACCGTCGCCGAGCGCTGGGCTGAAGTAATCGAGGGGACGCCCGAGCGCGCTGTACCGATCGCCGCACACGATCCCCGGGATTGGAACGTCAAGCAGTATGTCGCAGCCGAGCGTGGTTGAGGCGAAACATGTTGCACTCCTGGCTGTTCCAGTATTTCGACTACGGCTCGTCGACGCGCTTTTAACACTTTGAGCTACAAGTACAACGGTGTTGCATTTTAGTTCAGATGTGGTTAGCATCACAATGTCGCAGCCGAAAGGTCATCAGCCCGCCTTGGTCGGCAAGCGCTTGACGGACCAGGAAATCCGGTGCCCTGCAAAGAAATCGACGGAGAGGCCGACATGCTCGACGAACGCCTGACATTTGAGAATCCGCTGACAGCCGAAGCCGGCATGATCGTTGACCGGACCAGCCAACCCCGAGAGGCCGCGAAGCTACCTCAAGACCTCGTCCTGGTTTCGGCCGACAACCACATCGAACTCACCGAGGACATCTTCTACGAGCACTTTCCGGCGGACCGCCGCGAAGCCGCGCCCCGTGTGTGGTTCGACCGCTATTGGCGCGTCGGCTTCCCGGATTCCATGCAGGCATATCCGGAAAGTGCCGACGTCGACACCGCACTGGCCCGCTCCGTCCTCAACGATGGATTCGAATTCGGTGTTCGCAACCGCCATCTCGACGCCGAGGGCATCGACAAGGAAATCGTCTATCCGCAAAGCCTGCTGGCCTTCATCCGCTACCCGGACCAAGAGATGCAAGAGCTCATGTACCGGACCTACAACGAGTACATAGCCGAGCTGGACAAGAAGAATCCCGGCCGCTTCTACGGCGTCGGCATCTGCAGCAATTGGTGGGACCCCGATCATGCGGAGAAAGCAATTCAGCAGATCGTGGACCTCGGACTCAAGAGCTTCATGCTTCCCTTCAGCCCGGGCAAGAATGCGCACGGCGAGGCCATCGACTACGACAGCCCTGACATGGACCGCTTCTGGGCGTGCGTGGCCGAGGCGAACCTGCCGGTCAACTTCCACATCGGAGAAGTGCCGTCCTCTGGCGGCCGGGGCGGGTTCGGAACGTTCTTCCTGATGCAGGCCGCACCCTTCCGTCGCGCCTTCGGCGCCCTCATCTTCGGTGGCATCTTCGACCGCCATCCGAACCTGCAGGTCGTTTTCGCCGAGGGGGGCATCAACTGGATCGCCGGCGCGCTCCAGGACGCCGAGCTCACCTACGGTGCCCATCGCGAACTCTTCGACTGGCCGATGAAACACCGCCCGAGCCACTACTGGCAGAACAACATGTTCGCGACGTTCCAGACCGACACGATCGGCCTCAAGCTGCTGGACTATCTGGGCGCCGACCGCGTCATGTGGGCCCAGGACTATCCGCACAGTGAAGGCACATTCGGATACTCCGCGAGCGCGATCAACGAGGTCATCGCGGCAACCTCACCTGAGAACGCACGAAAGATCCTCAGCGAGAACGCGATCAACCTGTACAAGCTCAGTTGAGCATCGGCAGGTGGGCGGCGGATACGCCGCGATGACAACAGAGTGGTGAGCGTCACCGTCGGAATATGTCTAGTGCGCTAGACAGTTGTACGCTACGGAATAGTTGTTACACGTAGCGCCGACGCCCAGAAGGTCACCCATGCATCACGTTGAAACCCGCCATAGCACCCCGGCCCACGGCGCCAAGCCCGATCTGGGACGATTTGGCGCCTGGACGGGAGACCCGGTCTCCCCACCTGTCGCTCGAGAAATTGAGAAACTGGGTTATGGCGCCGTATGGGTCAACAGCACAGCTCCCAGTGACTTGTCATGGGTTGAACCCATCTTCGAGCAGACCACCACGCTGAAAGCCGCTACCGGCATCATCAACATCTGGGCCTCGCCTGCCGGACCCGTCGCCGAGGCATTTCACCGTGTCGACCAAAAGTATCCGGGCCGGTTCCTGCTCGGAATCGGTGCGGGCCACCGCGAACACATTTCGCAGTGGGAGAAGCCGTACGACGCGCTCAACAAGTATCTCGGCGAACTCGACCGCTACGGCGTACCGGCAGACCGCCGCATCCTCGCCGCGCTCGGCGACCGAGTGCTGCAGCTATCCGCGGCACGCGGCGCGGGGGCGCACCCGTACCTCACCACGCCGGAACACACCGCCCGGGCGCGCGAAGTGATGGGGCCGGCAGCCTTTCTCGCTCCGGAGCAGAAGGTGGTGCTGTCGTCAGATGCCGGATCGGCCCGAGCTATCGGGCGCGAAGCCGTCGGCCTCTATCTCGGGCTCAACAACTACCTCAACAGCTGGAAACGAATGGGGTTCTCCGACAAGGACATCACCAAGCCAGGTAGTGACGACCTGATCGATGCCGTCATCGCGTACGGCACCGCGCCCCAAATCGCCCGGCGCCTGCACCAACACCTCACTGCCGGGGCTGACCACGTCGCCATCCAAGTCATCGAAGCCGACAAACTGCTGCCCGTGCTCACGGCTCTGGCACCCGCACTGGGCTCTGGACCGCTGTGAATTCGTCCGCCAGAAAATCAGCAGCGGCGCCGCCCGAACGCCTGAAACTGGGCCAGCAGTTGTCATTTGCCCTGTACGGCGCTGCGAACCGGATGGTCCGCCAGCACAAACCGTTTCTGGAGCCATTGGGTCTGACGTTCCCCCAGTATCTCGTCATATTGGCGCTGCTCGACGGCGCGCCGCTTTCGGTCGGCGCACTGGGTGCTCGGCTGGATATGGATACGGGCACGATCACACCACTCGTGAAGAGACTCGAGACCACCGGAATGGTTACGCGGACTCGAGACCGCGCCGACGAGCGGCGAGTGCTGGTCGACCTGACGCCGCGCGGCCGTGCGCTCGAACCCGACATCCGCGGAATCACCGACCAGATCAAGTCAGCATGCCAGCTCACCGAGAGCGGTTTGGACGGCCTTCGGCGCACGCTCGAAGGCCTCGCCCATCCCGCCGAGTAGTGAGTGGCGCATCGAGACATCCCAGACATCTAGAAAGGCAAAATCGCAATGAAAATAGGAATTGTAGGTACTGGGCACATCGGCAAGACGCTCACTCAGAAGTTGGCCGCCGCCGGACACGACGTGAAGGTCGCCAACTCGCGTGGTCCGGAAACGATCGAGCCCGACGTACTGAAGTCGGGCGCCCGTCCGGTCGTCGCGGCCCAGGCAGTCAACGACGTCGACGTCGTGATCCTCTCCATCCCGTTCAACACACTTCCCGAGTTCGCTCCCGTACTTGCGGGGGTGCCCGCAGAGACGGTCATCATCGACACGTCCAACTACTATCCCTCTCGGGATTCGCAGATCGAGGCAGTGGAAGCGGGCCAGGTCGAGAGTCTGTGGGTTGCCGAACAGCTCGGGCGGCCGATTGTGAAGGCGTGGAACGCAATCGGATCCCATTCACTCGCAGAAAAGGGCGCCCCGGCCAAAACCGCGGGCCGCATTGCCATCCCGGTCGCCGCCGAGGACGACGAACAACGTGCGGTGGGCATCGCACTGGTCGACGACACCGGATTCGATGGATTCGATGCAGGCACATTGGCGGAGTCATGGCGCCAGCAGCCCGGGACTCCGTGCTATTGCACCGACCTCGCCCTTGACGAAATGCCTGCTGCGTCAGCATCCGCCGACTCCACCAGATCGCCGCGACGCCGGGAACTGGCAGCCGCCGCCATCGCAGAACGGTTCGGTGACGTCACCAATCCGAAGAACCCGGACCCGGAGTGGGCGGTGCGACTGAATCGCGCCCTCTTCTTGTGAAAACGCAGGCCGACTGCGGTCACCAGCCGGCGGCTTGACCGCCGTCGACAAAATGGTCCCCGCCGGTGATGAAAGAGGCTGCGTCAGAGGCGAGAAACGCCACCATGTTCGAGACCTCGCGTGGCTCGGCGCAGCGATCCATCGCCGCGCCGCTGCCCGCTAGTCTGCGCACATCCTCCATGCCGGAGTTGAGCATCATCGGCGTAGCGACCGGTCCCGGCATCACGCAGTTGACCCGGATTCCCTTCTTCGCGTACTCGACAGCGGCCGCCCGGGTGAGACCGCGCACCGCGAATTTGGCTGCGGTGTAGCCGGCGTTCGGAACATGCCGGACGTGTGCGAATCCCGCCACGGAGGCGATGTTGACAATCGAACCGCCGCCGGCGTCGGTCATGCCCGGAATCACCGCCCGCATGCCGTAGAACACCCCGTGCTGATCGACCGCAATCGTTCTCAGATAGTCGTCGACGGTCAGTTCCGCGGTGTGGGCGAATGGACCGGGGACTCCAGCGTTGTTCACGAGGACTGTCACGGGCCCCCACTTTTTGGTGACACGGTCGACCACATCAGTCCACTGTTCCGGCTCGGTCACGTCCAGATCGAAAAACTCTCCCCCGGAGCCAAGCTCTTTCGCAACAGCCCGCCCCTCGTCCCCCAATACATCGGCAATTGCGACTTTCGCGCCGAGTTCGGCGAGCGTCCGGGCGTGCTCGGCGCCCATGCCCTGGGCGCCTCCGGTGACGATCGCCACCTTGCCTGCCAATGTCAGCACGAGCTCCTCCTCTAGTCGGTGTGGTCAAGATGTAGATCTGGTCGAACGGCCGTCACACCAAGCGGTTCCGGACCGCGGTCAGACCATCGCGATAGGTGGTGGAGACCGACTCCGCGATAAGACTCCCGTGCGCCGGCTCGACGGCGTCGAACCGCCCACTCCACTCCATCCGTGCACCACCGCCGTCGATACCCAGCACTTGGATACGTGATCGATAGTCGACCATTCCGAACTGGCTGCCCACTACCGCGTAGACGTAATAGCGCTCGCGGTCGCAGTGCTCGACAATCTGCTCAGCGACCTCTCCCCCGCCCATCAGCGTGCAATGACGCACGCCGTGCATCATCGATGAGGCCTCAATGTCCGGGTGCCAATCGCAGATCGCCGCCGGATCACCTACCAGCGACCAGACCACCTCCGGTGCTGATGCGATGTCGATGCTCTCCTCAACGTTGAACAACTGGACCTCCCACTAATTCGCGCTACCTCAGTCGGTTTCAGGCAAGGAAGCCGGATCGTACGACCGCCGGACGCGGACGAACGCCACACCGAAACGATTCTTTTGGCTCGACCACTCGATCGAAGCGGCCGGCCGCCGCAAGTGCGTACTTCTTGAATACTTGCGCGGCAGTGGTGGGTTCATAGTCCACCGGAAGCAGGCTTGTCCTGAACTCGGCCGGACACGCATCTCCCCACACGGTCAACTCGGTCGCACCGCTCTCCATCACGCATCGAATGAGTTCGCGGGTCCGATGATCGCTCAAATAGTGTTGACCAACAATAGAAATAGTATCTGCTGGCAACGCGGGAGCATTCGTCGACAACACGGAGTCCAGTTCCGCCGCACCAACACCGAGGATGCGTAACGGGCGCACATCGGAATCTTCGTCGACAAGCGCGGTGACTTCCCATCCTGCCATTGCCCGATCGAAGAGCCAGCCGCCGATAACGGTCACGAGCTCGCCGATGTCGGACGCGACAACCATCAGTCGATAGCACTCCCGATCTTCCTCTGCTCCTACACCTTCCGCACGGCAGGGTCTTTGGCGTCGCACGCGTCAGCCGGCGATCTGGACAGCGCGGCCGCGACATTGGCGAACCGCTTCACGAATGACAGGGTCTCGCGCTCGGTGAGCCGAGCGACCATTCCAGCACATCATGCTCAGGAAACCCCGGCCGAACCATATCCGGGATCGCCGTCCGCCGGCCAGAAGTACTCCCGCCAGGCCACGATCTTGCCGTCTCGGACCTGATAGGAACCCATCACCGGCCAGCTCAGCGGAGTGCCTTCCATAACCCAGTGATCGAAGCGCTCCATCAACACAACATCGCCATCGACGGCCAGGTGGCGGATCTCGAGATCTACGACCTTGCCGCGGCCGAAGAACACTTTCATCAAGTCGTAGATCGCCTCGTGCCCAGCCAGTTTCGGCCAGTCAGGCCCGATGTCGAAGGTGGCGTCGTCGGCGAAATGGCTCATCACTTCGTCGACATCGTTGGTCGCCCACGCGGCAATCTCCGTGCGTACGACATCCTCAGGGCTCATCGGCAACTCCGCCTTTCCTTGCTATTTCTTCCGGACCCGCATGGCAGCGGATTCGGCACTACCGCAGAACGACAGGCATGGATTCCCAGCCACGCACGGCCGAGGTTGACGTCAACGTCGCTTGCGCGAGATCGACGTCCCACTCGGGGAAACGTTTCAGAATCTCCTCCAGGGCGACCCGTCCCTCCAGGCGGGCCAGCGCAGAGCCGAGGCAATAGTGGACACCGCGGCCGAACCCCAGGTGCTGAGGGGAACGGCGATGGATGTCGAAAACATCGCCGTCGGGCGGGAAGTGGCGACGATCGCGGTTGGCCGCAGCGAGCATCAACAGCATCACACTGCCGGCCGGCACCGTCTGTCCGTAGTAGCTGACATTCCGCGTGACATATCTGGCCATGTTCGGACCCGACGGCTCGAAGCGCACCAGCTCTTCAATCGCCTTGGGTATCAGTGAATGGTCTTCGACGAGCTGGCGCCGCTGGTCCGGATATTCGGCCAGCACCTTGCCCGCCCATCCGATCAGCCGGTTGGTCGTTTCGTTTCCTGCACCGACTACCAGGCTGGCGTAGGCACGGAGTTCGTCGCGTCGCAGTCGCCGGGCGGTACCGGTCTCGTCGACGAACTCGACGTTGGCCAACTCGGAGATGATGTCGTCCGATGGATGCTCGACACGCCACTCGACGTACTCGGCGAAGAGTTCGCCCGCGTCAATCGCCTCGGGGGCGACTTCCATCGGTTTGCCGGCCTCGGTTCGCAGATTGTCGTCCCATCGTTTGCGGACGGCGTCCAGGTGCTCGTCGGGCATGCCCAACAGCATTCCGATCACCCGCATGGGCATCCGAGCGCCCAGATCAGCCACGAAGTCCAACCGCTCGCTGCCGACGAAAGGATCCAGACATTCAGCACAGAATTCCCGGATCTTGGGTTCGAGGGCGCTGATCTTGCGCGGGGTGAACATCCTGGCCAGGAGCTTGCGATGGATGTCGTGGATCGGTGGATCCTCGAAAATGATGAAGCCCGGCGGGATGTCGATATTGGCCTTCACCGTTTCCAGCACGTCACCCCGCGCCGAGCTGAACGTCTCGACGTCGACAGATGCACTGTCGACGTCTACGAATCGGCTCAACGCATAGAAGTCGTACTCGCTGTTGTAGTACAGCGGTGCTTCTTCCCGGAGACGCGCATACGTCTCGTACGGACTGACATTCAGCTCGACGTCGTAGGGGTCATAACAGACATCGCTCACAGCTCCAACTGTCACGGATTCCGCCTCTCAGTACGATTCGTGCCGGTCTAGGAAATTTGTCGCCGGAGGTCTTCTGCTCGAGTCAGGTGCCGCACTCAGGCCCGCCAGAAACGTGGCAGTCAGGAATGATCCAGTCACTCATAGGGTCGTCCGGATTGACGCGTACGGATCCGACCGGCAGTTCGACTGCGCTGCCCGGCTCGAGCTTGAAGGTGTCGGAGATGAACGCAGGCATGGATTTTGACAACCGTTCCAGGACGCCGCCCTTCCTGGCGCACACGGTTCCGAACTCGTCTGGACGAGGCATTGCCTGTGACGTCGGCCAGATCGAGTTGCACAGATCTTGCGCGCTCCGAATGTGATAGGGCACTTCGTCACCGAACGCGTTTGGCGACAATCCAATTCCAGTACATATCATGCCGAGACAGGCACCTGCGGCCACGATTCCGCGGGCCCGGCGGGTGTGACTGTTCGCGACCAGGGCGACACGATGTTGCACGTTTCTTGCCACGCTTCCTCGTCAGTTGTTCGTCGGACGGCCTTCGCCGGTTATCGCAGCGCAAGCTCTCGGTGCAGGACATTGGATTCCGAAGTTCCTTCGACGCCAACGGCACCCATTCGGTCGATCACGAACACACCGTCGCGGATGACCGCTCTGAGCGCTTCTGCCGGACGGGACAACAACGAAAGATCGGCAAGCGGATCGCCATCGACGACGATGAGATCCGCCAAGGCGCCAGGCTCTATCACACCCAGCCGCTCTGGTCCTTCGGCCAAGAACTGGCCGGCGTTGCAGGTACCCCAGCTCAGCACCTCGGCTGCCGAGAGCCCGTCGATCGCTCCGTAGTAGGCGAACTCGCGACCATAGTTGCCGACCTGGTGGTCGAGCGGATCGTCGTCGAGCAGATCGCGGAAGATGCCGCTGTAATCGTCGCCGATCAGGATCCGGACCCCGGCTGCCTGCGCGACCGGCAGCATTGCCCGTGTGTGCTCGTATTGCTCTGGCGTCACCCCGAATTCAGCGGCATAGCCGAGTTCGAGCAGGCTCCACGGGTAGATGAGGCTCGGCACCCAGAACGTTCCCGCCTCCACCATGGCGGCGATCACTTCCTCGTCGATCTCGTCGCCGTGGTCGATCAGATCCAGCCCGAGCTCGATGCACTCCAGCATCATCGCCTTGTCGGAAACGTGGGCACGTACCTTCGCGCCGCGCTCATGAGCCGTGCTGATGATCGTGGCGATTTCGTCGCGCGACATGTTGCGTGTCGTGCGGTGCAGCTGGCCGTGACCGGCGCTGGCGAAGATCTTGATCGTCTCGACACCCCGATTGATCTCTTCGCGGACCAGCGAACGCATGGCGTCGGGCCCGTCAGCGCAGACGTCGGTGCCCGGTGTCTCGTACCGCTTCCACCAGCGCCCACTGTTGTTCATGTCGCCGGTGGTGCCGAGGTGATGCCCGCAGGCACGAATCCGCGGTCCGGGGATGATGTCCTCGGCGATGGCCATCTTGAGCTGCGCATCGATGTCGTGCGCGCACGAGGCACCGGAATAGCCGGTGAACCCGCTCTCCAGCAGCACGCGGCAGGTACGCACGCCGATCGCCATCATGACGCCGGGTGGCAACTCCTTTCCGGGCCGCTCGGTCGCGGCGATGGCGATGCTGAATTTGTAGAAGTCAGGATGCAGATGTGACGTGATCAGGCCCGGCATCAACGTCATTCCGGCGACGTCGACTGCCCCATCCGGAACCGGCCCGGAATGCGGATGGATGGCGGAGATCTGATTCCCCTCGACGGTCACCGTCTGGCTGCCGGGCAGCATCCTGCGGCCATCGAACACTCTGGCATTGGCGAGTACCGGCATTTGTCATCCCTCCGTAGATGTTTCGGCCATGTCAGAACGTGACGACCGAGTCAGTGCCATCCCACTTCTGCGCCGCAGTCCGCATGGCGGCGAACCCCGCATCCCGTGCCGAGCTCGGCTCGAGCAGCTCGACCATGAAGCCGAGCGTGGAAGAGGTGTCGACCCAGCACGTGCGGATGCCGTCGAGCTTGCCCTCGAATGCCAGCTGCGCGCCCGCATCGATGTAAGCGTCGCGCTCGACTTCGTAGTCGTTGCAGTACAACGCCATATGGTGCAATCCGAAGTCGCCGTCTCCGAAGAGATCCCGGAAGACGCCGGGCTCGTCGTTGGCCTGGCAGACCAGTTCGATCTGCACCTCACCGGCGTAGGCGATCGCCGCCTGAACCTTCGGGAAGGCGGCGGGAATCCCCCGGTGTCTCCCATCGGTGAAATCGACCCCGTCGAACCAGAAGAACGGTCCCACACCGGCGTTGCGAACCCAGGAATCGATCGCACTCCGAAGATCGGGCACTGTCCAGCACATCTGCATGAAGTTCCGGTTCGGGAACGGTGCGGGGAAGGGTGTTGCCGCCATGTCTCTGCTCTCCTTGCATCCCTGCCTCAGCCGATCAGCGGAAACCGCTCGTCATCGAGCGGTTGCCATTGCGTCATTCGGCTGGAATCGAAGTTGGGCGTGGCGGATCCGTTCCAGCACACGTCGGCGGGCTGAGTGACCAGTAGGTAAGCCCAACGCGGTCGATCCATCGCGTTCGCGCCCGCACCGTGGATCGTGAGGTGCGTATGGACCGAGATGTCACCGAGCTCGTACGTCAGCTGCTGGCTCATCTCCAGATCACGAAGCTCGGGAAATGCATCCAGAGCGTCACCGGCACCGTAGGTGGTGTAATCACCCATCACCCCGGCGCGGTGCGATCGGTTCACGAACGACATCGTCCCGGCGTCAGGTCCGTACGCCTCCAACGGAAACCAGAAGGTCATGCCCCCGGACCTGTCGACGGAGAAGGTGATGAAGTCCTGATGGAACGCGGTGGGTCCGTTCCCGCCGTGCCGTGCAGTCTTGGTGCTGGGCAGTTTTGGTGCAAAGAAGTCCGCGTAGTACCGCGTACCCACGGCCGCACCGTCGGGACCTCTCCGCCGTTGCAGCACGCTTGCACTCTTGCCCACTTCATCGATCAACGGCCGCATCACCGGGTCCGTCAGGCCGGCGCTCTGCCCCACGTTGAAGTACGCCAGACCGCCTTGCTCCTCACCGTCGGCTTCGGCCGGCGCCTCGGCCTGCAGTGGGTTGCTGTCCGCATCGTCGCCCATCTCGTCGCGAGCGATCGCAAGCATCTTGCGGACCACGTCAGGGTCCACGAAGCCTTTCAGCTGCACCCAGCCGAATTCGTGCAAATGGTCGACTTCGTCATCCGTCACCGACCGGCACGGGGACGTCACAGCCGTTGGCTCTCCCACGATCTCAATGTCTCCTCGTCGCTGTCGACAGATTGGCTAGATGAAGCGGCCGGGGCCGGTGCGGAACGCGTAGAGCCCCATGACGGCATCCTCGGGAACCGTGTAGGGCGTTGCCACCTCGTCGACCGTGGGGCCGATCTTCGCCGCCACCTCGGCCAATTTCGTGCGATCGAGACCGTAAACGTCGATTGCGTTGCCACCGATGTACTTGCGCACATGCTCGGGCTCAATGTCGTTGAATGTGAACCGAATAGCTTCCCGGGTGTCGGGCCAGGTGCCCTCCGCGTGCGGATAGTCGTCGCCCCACATGACCCTGCCGGTGAGGCCCTTCTCGACTCCCAGCTTCGCCTCCCAATTGGACATGAAGCTGGCACCGATGAAGCAGTTGCGTTTGAAGTACTCCGACGGCGGCATCGACAGCGCCGCACGAACCCATTCACCGGTTCGCGAGTGGTAGAGCCCGTCCATGTCGTCCATGACTTCCGGGGCCCAATCCATCCATTGTTCGGTGAGCACCATCTTCAGTTTGGGATGGCGCTCGAACACTCCGCCGAGGATCATCACCCATACGCCGCGACGGGTCCGGAACAGCGTTTCCATCATGTACATCGCCTGGGCGCCCTCGCCCTCGTACGGATAGTGCTCTCCCCCACCCCCGTGCGTGTTGAGCGTCATTCCGGTCTCTTCGCAAATCGACCAAAGCGGCTCCCACACCTGGTCGTTCAACATCGGAATGTCATTGCGGGGAGCGGGCAGGTTGATACCTCGCAACCCCGCCTCGGCCGCCCACTTGACCTCGCGCACGCAGGCGGCCGGGTCGGATATCGGAATATGGGCGATGCCGGCGCTGCGCTCCGGCGCCGTCGACACGAAATCGGCCAGCCACCGGTTGTAGATGCGCACCCCGAGATCCTCGAGACGGTCATATTTCGAGTCACCCCAGCTGATGAGGCCCGTCGTCGAGAACGGAATCGACTCACCGTTGAGCCCGCCGTGATAGATCACCGATGCCGCAACGCCTTGTTCGTCCATGTCGGCAAGCCGGGCCGCCGGGTCCTGAAGGCCGGGAACGAAACTGTGTTCGTAGCTGCGGTTCAGAAAACCCAGGTCCATCTGGTCCGGATTGCGAATGCCCGCGGTCTTGGCGAAATCCTCGGCCTGCGACTGATCCAGTGACCAGTTCTCGTCATAGCCCTTGTCGCCGGCTTTGGACGAGCGCAACGAGAACATCCCGTGCTTTTCCATCTCTGCGACGAACTCGTCGAATTCTTCGAGGTATTTCGGTTCGCAGTACTGCCGCAGCTGGTTCTTGAGCGACGGTCCGACGTGGCTGTCCGTCGAGACCACGATGTAGGGGGCCTCCGCCACACCATCGGTACCGGAGTCGGGCTGTTGCTGCACCATGCTTGTCCCTCGCAAGTTCGAGATCGTCTGATGTGGGCGCTGTGATGCTAACCACACTCGGCTTCAAAGTGCAACGGTGTTATACATTTGAATCGCCGTGGCAAATATCGCTCACTGTGGCATAACTGAGTACAGTGACACCCATGGCCTCACGCGCCCTGCAGCGAACCCGCGCGCACGTACTCGATGCTGCCCGCGACTTCGTCGAACAACACGGTGTCGAACAGCTGTCCATGCGTCGCCTCGCCGACGAAGCCGGCGTCAGCGTCCGCACTCTCTACAACCACTTCGGCGACAAAGAAGGCCTACTGGCCGCCCTCATCCAGCGCTCACTCGACTCGATGGACGTTGCCGTACACCAACTCTCGGCGACCGACCCGATCGAACGGATTTGGGAGGCCATCACTTTGTCGATCGACAAAGTGGTCGCCGACATTCCGAAAGCTGTCGTCCGTGCCGTGCTCATGGACGACCGGCTGCTCGACCAGGTAAATCTGCGCTGGAGCGGCTGGGATCTCATCGTCACCGAACTCAAAGCCGCGACCCGCCGGGGCGCACTCCGCGACGACATCGACCCCGACGTCCTCGCCGACCATGCCGCGATGGTCCTGTTCCACCTTCAACGCCGATGGACCGCCGGCGACATCACCGCCGAGCAGCTACGCGCCGGCGCTCTGCACGCTTTCGACATCTGCCTACTGGCCATCGCCCGTCCACGCGCGCGCACCGACATCCTCGCCCACGCCAACTCGATGCTCTCAACCGAGCAAGCCGCTGCAGAAGCCTGATCGGCCAGACGAAGCGGCCGATTCTGGCCCTACCCGGCTGAATCAGCGATCAGATTCGCCGCAGCGCTGTACGGATCGCTGGTGCCGTCGGCCACGGCGGCGGCCAAACGATCCAACTCGGCGTGGTTGCGCAGCAATGTCTGCGCCAGCGACAGAATCTGAGTGCGGGCCCGTGCCGTACGGCGCGCGGGGGTGTCAGCCCGATGGTGGGCATCGATGGCCTCCACCAGAGCTGCCAAACCCTCCCCTTGTGCCGCAACGAGTTTGAGCACCGGCACGGTGGCCTCGGCCCTCAGATCGCGAGCGGTCTGGTCGGCACCCTCGCGGTCGGCCTTGTTCACCACCACCAGATCGGCAACCTCCAGCAGACCAGCCTTGGCGGCCTGCACGGCATCTCCCGCACCGGGATTGAGGATCACCACGGTCGGGTCGGCGATCGCGGCGATCTCGATCTCCGATTGCCCAACACCCACGGTCTCCAGCACCATCAGGTCGTAGGACAGAGCGGCCAGCAGCCGGATCGCCGCAGGCACGGCGGCAGCCAGTCCGCCGAGGTGCCCCCGGGTGGCCACCGAGCGAATCAATACGTCTGGGTCGTTGATGTGGGCGGCCATTCGGATCCGGTCCCCGAGGAGTGCTCCGCCGCTGTACGGAGACGACGGATCGACGGCGAGCACCGCCACCCTCAGGCCACGCTCGCGGTAGGCACCCACGAGTGCGCCTACTGTCGTCGACTTTCCGGCCCCGGGAGGTCCGGTGATGCCAATGACGCGCGGAGATGCCGGGCCGAGTACCGCGAGAACCTCGTCGCGACGGTTGCTTTCGACCAAGCTCAGCAACCGCCCGACGGCGCGCTGGGAACCGCCGCGCGCGGCGGCGATGAGTTCTTCGATATCTGCCATCACCGGTGAGCCTACTGAGCAGGCACCTCGATGACCGTCGCCGAGCCCATCCCCCCTCCGGCACACATCGCAGCCACGCCGATACCTCCACCGCGCCGACGCAACTCGTGGACCATCGTGGTCAGCATGCGCGCCCCGGTGGCAGCCACCGGATGTCCGAGCGAGCAGCCGCTGCCGCTGACGTTGACGATCTCCGGATTGAGGTCGAGCAGCTTGACGGTGGCAACGCACATCGCCGCGAAGGCTTCGTTGATCTCGAACAGGTCCACATCGGACAGTGAAAGCCCGGCCCGACCAAGGGCTTTGGTGATCGCCTCGACCGGGGCCAGCCCGGTCGAGGCCGGGTCCACCCCCACCGAGGCCCATGACTTGATCGTGGCCAGGGCCGGCAGGCCGAGTTTGTCACTGGCGATCGCCATCAGCGCAGCCGCATCGTTGGCGCCGCACGCATTGCCCGCGGTGATGGAGAATCCCTCGATCTCAGGATGCAGCGGCTTGAGCGCTGCCAGCTTCTCCAACGTCGTGTCACGGCGCGGATGCTCGTCGGTGTCGAAGAATTCGTCGGGTCCCTCTCCGATTCTCACGGGGACGATCTCTTCCTTGAAACGGCCCTCGTCGATCGCCGCAATGGCCTTGAGGTGTGAGCCCAGCGCCCACTCGTCCATCTCCTCGCGGCTCACCCCGGCCTTCACCGCGGCGTTCCAGCCGACCGTGATCGACATGTCCATGTTCGGTGCGTCCGGCCGGTCCGGATGCGTGGGCGGGAACCAGTTCACCCACTCGGCATCCTTGGCACTGCCGGCCGCGCGGATGAACCGGGGCGAGGTCGAGGCCGAATTGACGCCGCCGGCCAGGATCAGCCGGTCCATCCCGGCGCGAATGCTGGCGGCGGCACTCTGCACAGCCGCCTGACCGGCGGCGCAGTGCCGATTGATGGACGCGCCGGGGACCGTGGTGAGGCCGGCGGTGATGGCGGCATGACGGGCGATGACACCGCCGCCGTAGAGGCCTTCGCCCAGGATCACGTCATCCACTGATGCGCTGAGGCCGGCAGGAAGGTCCTCCGACACCGCCCGCACCACGTGGTCCGCCAGCGCGTAGGCGTCGGTGTCGCGCAGCGTGCCCTTCTTGGCGGTGCCGATGGGGGTACGCAATGCGGACACGATGACAGCTTCAGGCATTGATCTGCTCCCTGGTTCACCCGGTAAGAGAATGCTATTCTCGCAGTCAGAGAGTGTCAGTTGCAAGAAGGGGAACCGTATGCAAATCGCCGGTAGTTCTGCGATCGTCGTCGGCGGTGCCGGCGGCCTGGGTGAAGCGACCGTCCGCCGCCTGCAGGCAGCGGGTGCAAAAGTCGTCGTCGCAGACCTGGCCGACGAGAAGGGCGCCAAGCTGGAGAAAGAGCTGGGTGTGCGCTATGTACCCACCGACGCCACCTCCGAGGCATCGGTGCTCGCAGCCATCGCCGAGGCTGAAGCCCTTGCCCCGCTCCGCATCTCGGTAGACACCCACGGCGGGCCGGCCGCCGGCGGCCGTCTTGTCGGCAAGGACGGGTCCCCGCTGGACCTCGACGGCTTCAAGAAGACCATCGAGTTCTATCTGACCGCGGTGTTCAACGTCATGCGACTGTCGGCCGCAGCGATCGCCAAGACCGAACCGCTGGAGGAAGGCGGCCGCGGCGTCATCGTCAACACCGCATCGATCGCCGGGTACGAAGGCCAGATCGGTCAGCTGCCCTACTCGGCCGCCAAGGGCGGCGTGCTCGGAATGACGCTCGTCGCCGCGCGCGACCTGTCGCCGCTGGGTATCCGGGTCTGCACCATCGCCCCCGGCACCATCAACACCCCGGCCTACGGCAAGGCCGCCGATCAGCTCGAGCAGTACTGGGGCCCGCAGGTGCCGTTCCCCAAGCGCATGGGCCGCTCGACCGAGTACGCCCAGTTGGCGCAGAGCATCATCGAAAACGACTACCTCAACGGCGAAATCATCCGTCTCGATGGGGCATTGCGCTTCCCTCCCAAGTAATACCGCCCCCGTGCTCCGCGAGCGTACGTGTCTGTTGGCGAAAATGCCGGTGCGGCGCAACGTTTCGTGCACACTCAGGACATGACCGCTATGCACGAAACCTCGGTTCAGCCCGATGAGGGGGCGGCCGGCCTCCGCGGCAAAGTCGCCTTCGTCGCCGGCGCCAGCCGCGGCATCGGGGCGACGATCGCTCGAGCATTGGCTGACGCAGGCGCCGCGGTAGCCGTGGCCGCCCGCTCCGAAGAACCGGGCAAGCTGCCCGGCACTATCGGCTCGGTGGCCGCAGCCATCAATGACGCGGGCGGGCACGCAATGCCAGTCGCCTGCGACGTCACCGACGAGGAATCGGTGAACAAGGCCGTCGGCAAGGCGGTTTCAGAGTTCGGCGGCATCGACATCCTGGTGGCGAACGCCGGTGTGCTGTGGCTCGGCCCGGTAGAGAGCACGCCGCTCAAGCGCTGGCAACTGTGTCTCGACGTCAACCTCACCGGCGTGTTCCTGGTGACCAAGGCCGTCATCCCCGAAGTGCGCAAGCGTGGCGGCGGGTCACTCATCGCGATCACCACCACCGGAGTCGACATGGTCGAGCACGGTGCCAATGCCTACTGGGTGTCCAAGGCCGCCGCCGAACGTCTCTACCTCGGCCTGGCCGCCGACCTGCGCGAGGACAACATCGCGGTCAACTGCCTGAGCCCGTCACGGGTGGTGCTGACCGAAGGCTGGCAGGCCGGGGGCAGCGGGCTGCAGATCCCGCCGGAGATGGTCGAGCCGCCCGAAGCGATGGGACGCGCGGCCGTGCTGCTGGCCGGTCAGGATGCCGGCGGTGTGACCGGCACCGTCCAGCGCTCCGAAGCCCTCACCATCTGATCCACCGCGAGCGTGCGTGGAATGCCGCCCCGACACGGAGTGTCGGGCGGCAGACACGCACGCTCGCGGTGCTGGGTGATCAGTTCTTGGCGATCAGCCCGTCCACGATCCGATTGAAATCAGCGGTGCCGAACGATACGTACTCGGCGAGATTGGCGTAATCCAGCGACGCCATCACCTGCTGCTCAAGCTGGATGTTCATCAACCGCTTGGTGGCCTCGACCGCCTGCTTGGGCAGATCGATGAGCTTCTTGGCGCACGCGATCGCCTCGGCAAGCGGATCCTCGACCACATGGTTGGCCAGCCCGAGTTCGAGGGCCCGCTGGGCCTTGATCCGAACCCCGGTCAGCGCAAACTCCTTGGCCTGCAACAACGAAATCTGTGAGCCCCAGACCAGCGGACCACCGTCGGCAGCCACCAGGCCGATCTGCACGTGCGGATCGGCGAAGTGCGCGGTCTCGGCCATGTAGACGACGTCGGACAGCGCGGCCAGGCTGCAGCCCAGCCCGACGGCAGGCCCGTTCACCGCGGCTACCACCGGGATGCGGCAGCGCACCATCCCGATGACCAGGTCGCGGCCGTGCTTGATCGTCTTCTGACGCAAGGCTTCATCGCGCCGCAACTCGTCGAGGTAGTTGAAGTCGCCGCCGGCCGAGAACGCCCGTCCCGCACCGGTGATCACCGCGGCCCGCGCGTCGGCATCCTCGTTCAACGCTTCCCACAACCGAGCCAGTCCGACGTGCAGGTTGTCGTTGACCGCATTCAAGGCATCGGGGCGGTTCAGCGTGATGATGCGCAGCGCACCGTCGGCCTGCACATCGATTTCGTCTGGCATTCCGTACATCTGGCTAAACTCCCAGTCCGAGGATTCGTGACGCGATGATGTTCTTCTGGATCTGCGACGTGCCACCCATGACGCTCTGCGCGCGGCTGTAGAGATAGGCGCTCAGCAGTTCGGGATCCTTGGTTCCGGTCACCGCGAGCGCGGCGTGCCCGACCGACTGCTCGACCCACGTCATCAGCAACTTGTCCAGCGAGCCCTCGGGGCCGTGCTTGAGCCCATCGAGCTGTTCGGACAGCCGCCTGCGCACATGCAGGCGCAGCATCTCGGCCTGCACACCGGCCCAGGCGAGGTCTTCGGGGGTCTTACCAGATACGCGAGACGCCATCTCACGCACCAGCTTTCCGTACCGCGCCGAGTATCCGAGGGTCGACGGCTCACGCTCGTGGCTGACCACCGTCATCGCCAGGCGCCAACCATCACCGGGTTCACCGACCATGTGCGAGGCCGGCACCACTGCACCGTCGAACGCCACCTGGCCGAACTCCGTGGTGACACCGTTGATCATCTGCAGCGGCCGCTGCTCGATGCTGTCCTGGTGCATCGACACGATGAACGCCGAGATGCCCTTATGTCGTGCGACATCCTTGTCGGTACGGGCCAGCACCAGGCACCAATCGGCCACGTCTGAGTAGCTGGTCCAGATCTTGTGCCCGTTGATGATGTAGTTGTCGCCGTCACGGGTCGCCGTGGTGGTCAGCGAGGCCAGGTCCGAACCGGCGCCGGGCTCGGAAAAGCCCTGGCACCAACGCTCGGTGCCGTTGATCATGCCGGGCAGGAATCGCTGCTGCAGTTCCTTGCTGCCGTGGTGTCCCAGGCCGACCACCAGGTAGCCGAGGCTGGGCCGCGGCGGGGCTCCGGCCCGGGCAAGCTCCTCGTCGACGATCACATCGTAGACGGGCGGCAGGTCCTGGCCGCCGAACTCCTCGGGCCACGAGGTACCGAAAAACCCTGCGGCATAGAGGGCTTGATGCCACTCCCCCATCCGGGCCCAGTAATCGTCGCCGGACGCCTTGAACGACGCGGCGTTGTCCGCCAGCCAGGTCCGCAGCCGGTCCCGGAAGGCAGCTTCCTCAGCTGAATCACGAAAGTCCAAGATCAGTCACCTCCAAGTCTTCTAGCTTGACGGGCCACAACTCGGTGGCCACCAGAACCCGGCGCAGATACACATGCGCCAGGCACTCCCAGGTGTTTCCGATACCGCCGTGCACCTGAATCGAGGTCTCACACACGGTGCGCGCGGCACGGGCGCAGTAGACCTTGGCGATCTTCCCGGCCCGGACGGCTTCCTCGGCAGGTAGCTCGTCGACGGCCCATGCCGCGTGGCGCAGAACGCTGATCGAGCCCTCGATCAGGGCCAGCCCCTCGGCCAGCAGGTGCGCGACGGCCTGATACGAGCCGATCGTCGAGCCGTACTGCTCACGGACTTTCGCGTAATCGACCGCCAGGGCATGCGCACCACGTGCGGCACCGACCAGGTCGGCGCACGTAGCGGTCAACGCGAGTGCCCGCCACCGCAGAACATCCTCACCCGACAGCTCACCGAGTTCGGCAGGCGACTCGACCACACCCACCGTGCTGCGGGTCAGATCCACACCGGCCGTGGCAGCCTCATCGCTCCCGGTCACCGCCTCCCGATCCAGCCGACGGGCCAGATCGTCGGCAAGCACCGGCCCGAGGAAGGGCACGTCGATCAGACCGCGTCCGAACTCCTCGGCGATGATCGCCACTTCCACGCCGGAGGCACCGTCGGACCGCAGGGTGCGCCACTCGGTTGCGGCGACCGTGCTTTCCAATCGGGCGCGCCGGCCCTCATCCGACAACTCTCCGACCGCATCGGGCCCGAGGTCGTCGGCCAGTTTTGCTGCGGCCTCTCGCAGCTGCTGCTGTTCAGACGTCAGACGAACGTCCATGCCGCTCCTTCAGCACTCGTCGCAATACCTTTCCGGAAGGTAACCGGGGTATCTCGGTTACGAACTCCACGCGGCTGGGCCGCTTGTACGAGGCCAACTGATCGCCGATGAGCGCGATCAATTCCATGGCCGACACCTCGGAACTTGTCGTCACGGCTGCCACGATCGCCTCTCCGTCGGCCGCATCGGCCACTCCGAACACCGCGCAGTCGGTGACAGCCGGATGGCCGTGCAACACCGCCTCGACCTCGGCCGGCGCGACCTGGAAGCCGCGAACCTTGACCATCTCCTTGGATCGGTCGGTGATGTGCAGGTATCCGTCGTCGTCGAGGTAGCCGATGTCGCCGGTGCGGTACCAGCCGTCGCGGAATGCGCCCGCGGTGGCTTCCTTCGGCAGGTATCCGGCCATCACCGAGTCTGACCGCACCTGGATCTCGCCGTCCTCGCCGATGCGGACATGGACCCCGCGCACGGGCGTGCCGACGGTCTCGATGTGGACGGCGTCCAGCGGATTACAGGCGATCACCGGGAGTTCGGTGGTGCCATAGGCGGTCAGCCACCGGACCCCGGCCCGCTCGGTGACGGCATCCGCCACACTGCGGGTCACCGGGGTGGCACACCACATGACGTAGCGCAGCGACGATAGATCGTAGCGTCCCAGATCGGGATGCGCGGCCAGCGCCAAAGCGATTGGTGCCACGGCCATTTCGATCGTAATTCGATCAGATTCGATGTGCCGCAACATGGTGTCGATGTCGAAACGCCGGTGCAACCTCATCCACGCACCGGTGTCGAGCACCATGGCGATGTTGAGCAATCCCAGGATGTGCGACGGGGGCGTCATGATCTGCATGCGATCGGCGGAGGTGAAACCCAGTGCTGTGCGCCAATGGTCGATCGCCGCGGCGAACCCACCATGGGTGTGCCGCACCGCTTTGGGCAGGCCGGTGGTCCCTGAGCTGAAGACGAACAGCGCGTCGCTGTCCGGATCGGGCGGGTCGAACTGCCGCAGGCCCGGGGTGATCGGCTCGTCCAGAGGCAGCATGGGCATCTGTGCGGCGAGCACGTCGTGATCGCCCACCGCATGAGCGGGTCCGGTCAGGGCCAAAACATGGGCCACCTCGGCAGCTTTCCAGGCCGGGCTGATCAGGACGGCCACCGCACCCAAACCCCAGATCGCCCGCAACGCCACGACGAACTCAGGACGGTTGGACGACATCATGGCGACGCGATCACCCGGGCGTACGCCGCGGTGCTCCAGCGCGGTGGCCATCCCGCTGGTGAGCGCATCGATCTCAGCCAGGGTGTACTCACGGTCGTCGAACGCGAGCACGGCGGGGTCAGTCACGATCTATAACCCCTCTCCGGAGAACACTCCTGGGCGTCGAGCACACCGAGAAGATACTATCATTTAGTGAGAATGGTATTCTCTTCATATCAGAACGTATGTGCACAGGGGAGTCACATGACCGCAGAACCGATGGCCGGCAGCGAAGCGAACGGCAAGGTCACGATCGTGTTCGACCGCGAGCAGCTGTCCGTGCCGCGCCGACAGGGAGAGACGCTGCTGGAGAGCGCGCGCCGGGCCGGCATGACACCGCCGTTCTCGTGCGAGGCCGGCAACTGCGGAACCTGCATGGCCAAACTCCTCGAGGGCACCGCCACAATGCGGGTCAACGACGCTCTCGACGACGACGAAGTGGCCGACGGCTACGTACTGACCTGCCAGGCCGTCCCGGACTGCGATTCGGTGACGGTCTCTTACGACGAAGATTGAGCCGCCGCCGGTCAAGAGTGCCGCCGGTTTCTACCGCAGACCTGCAGATTTCGAGCGGTCACGACCTCGGTGCAGAAACCGGTGAGCACTGTCCATACTCGTCGAAGTCAGGGGCCGGCCGGTAGTCAGGCGTGTAGCCGGCGACGTGCACCGGACTACCCACCAACCGGAAATCACCTGCGGTGACCAGCATCTCGGGGGTCGCGTCCAGCGCCTGCGGCAGGCTACGCACGGCGGCTGCCGGGATCCCCAGCGGCTTGAGCCTCGATTCCCACCCCGCCGCGGTGTCGGTCGCCAGCGCGGCAGTCACCACGTCGAGCACTTCTTCTCGCCGGGAAGCCCGCTCGGCCATTGAATCGAACCCCGCTACACCCGCCTCGGTGGCGAACGATTTCCAGAATCCGTCGTGGGTGATGAACAACGCCAGATAGCCATCGGCAGTCGGGAACAGTTGAGCCGGTACGTAGTACGAATGCGCACCGAAGGGGTGGCGGCGCGGTTCCACACCGTCGTTGAGGTACGCCGAGGCGCGGTAGTTCAACTGCGACAGCATGACGTCACGCAACGAGACATCCACCTGACCACCGTTGCCCGAGACGATCATCGCCAGCAGACCCAGCGCCGCCGTCAGCCCTGTCGAGTTGTCCGCTGAGGAGTAACCGGGAAGCGTGGGTGGGCCTTCGGGATCACCGGTCATCGCGGCCACCCCGGTGGCGGCCTGGATGACATAGTCGAACGCCGGGTCGTCTCCCCCGTCGAGCCCGAATCCCGTCATCGCGACGCACACGATCTTCTCGTTGAACTGCCGCAGATTGTCATACGTCAGGCCCAGCCTGCGGATCACCGACGGCTTCATGTTCACCAGCAGCGCGTGGGAATCGGCGACCAGCTCACCGAGTTTCGCCCGACCTGCCTCTGAGGCGAGATCGAGGCAGATGCTGCGCTTGCCCCGGTTGAGGCTGGCGAAATAGCTGTCGCTGACCTGACGGGAGATCTCGCCGCCAGGTGGTTCGACCTTGATCACCTCGGCACCCAGGTCGGCCAACATCATGGTGGCGTACGGGCCGGCCAGCATCACGCCGACCTCGATGATGCGGATGCCGGCGAGAGGAGAATTCATCGGTGCCCTCGGCTCTTCGCGCAAGCGCTCATCGGTGCCCTCGGCTCTTCGCGCAAGCGCTCATCGGTGCCCTCGGCTCTTCGCGCAAGCGCTCATCGCACCGCTTTCGCGAGCTCGGCGATCACCTCACGCGTCCGATACTTCGACGCGATCAGCTCGTCACGGTTCTCCCCGATCGGCAGCAGCCGCACCGACAGATCCGTGACCCCGGCATCGGCGAACTGCTTGAACCGCTTGAGAATTGATTCCTCATCGCCGGCCGCGCACAAATCTCCGACATTGCGGGCCTCACCCCGGTCCAGCAGGCGCTGGTAGTTCGGCGACGTCTCGGCTTCGGCCAGAATGCGGTTGGCCCGCTCCTTGGCCGCCTCGATCTCGGAGTTGGCGCACAGCGTGACCGGGATTCCGGCGACGATGCGCGGCGCGGGCTTGCCCGCTTCGGCCGCAGCCTTGTTGATCTTCGGTGCGATGTGCTCGCCGATCGCCTTCTCGTCGGCCATCCACAGCGAGGTACCGTCGGCGTGCTCGCCGGCGAGCTGCAGCATCACCGGGCCCAGTGCCGATACCAGCACCGGCATCGGAGTGTCGGCCGCGAGCACCGTCGGGTTGTGCACGGTAAACGAATCGTTCTCGACGTCAACGGGGCCGGGCCCGGAGATCGCCTGGTTCAGAACCTGCAGGTAGTCACGCGTGTAGGCAGCCGGCTTCTCGTAGGGCAGGCCCAACATGTCGCGGATGATCCAGTGGTGCGAGGGTCCGACGCCAAGGGCCAACCGGCCCGCGGACATCGCGTGTATCGAAAGCGCTTGGCGGGCCAGCGCAATCGGGTGCTGAGCCTGCAGCGGGACCACTGCGGTTCCGAGTTCGATGCGCGATGTGTTCGCTGCCATCAGCGCCACCATCGTCAGGCAGTCGAAGTCGTTGGGCACCTGCGGCATCCACGCACTATCCAGCCCGGCCGACTCGGCCCACTGGATGTCAGAGATCAACTTGGAGACCTTGCGGGCCATATCGCCACGCTCGGCCCCGATCATCACACCCAGCCTCATGACTCCGAGACCTTTTCCGTCAGCGCACGAACATCGGTCACCAGCGTTTCGAGCGACGTTCCGGTCGGGAACACCGCTGCCGCACCGGCATCCATCAGTTTCTGCACATCGGACTGCGGGATGGTACCGCCGACGACGACGGCAATGTCGCCGGCATCGGCGGCCCGCAGCGCCTCGACAGTTCGGGTGGTCAACGCGACGTGCGCGCCGGACAGGATCGAAAGGCCGACCAGGGCAACGTCTTCCTGCAGTGCGATGGAGACGATGTCCTCGATACGCTGCCGGATGCCCGTATAGATGACTTCGAATCCGGCATCACGCAACGTACGGGCGACGATCTTGGCCCCACGGTCGTGACCATCGAGACCGGGTTTGGCGACAAGTACTCGAGTGGCCATGCTAGAACACCACCGGCTGCTGGAACTCGCCCCACACGGACTTCAAGGTCGACACCATCTCTCCCACTGTGCAATACGCGTTGGCGCAGTCGATCAACCGGTGCATCAGGTTGTCGTCACCTTCGGCTCCCCTCGCCAATGCGGCCAGAGTCTCTTTGACCGCGACGTCGTCGCGCTCCGCCTTGACCTTCGCCAGCCGCTTGAGTTGGAGATCGCGACCCTCGGCGTCGAGCTCGTACGTGTCGATGTCGGGCGCCGGCTCGTCGGTGACGAACCTGTTGACCCCGACGACGGGGCGCTCGCCGGACTCGGTCTCCTGGTGAATCTTGAACGCCTCATCGGCGATCAGGCCCTGCAGGTAGCCGTCTTCGATGCACCGCACCATGCCGCCGTGCTTTTCGAGATCGTCCATGATCTCGATGATCTTGGCCTCGGTGGCGTCGGTGAGCGCCTCGACGAAGTAGGACCCACCGAGCGGATCGGCCACCTTGGTCACGCCGGTCTCGTAGGCCAGGATCTGCTGGGTCCGCAGGGCCAACGTCGCCGATTCCTCACTCGGCAGGGCAAACGGTTCATCCCACGCCGCGGTGAACATCGACTGCACGCCGCCCAGCACCGCCGCCAGCGACTCGTAGGCCACCCGGACCAGGTTGTTCTGTGCCTGCGGCGCGTACAGAGATGCTCCACCCGCCACGCACCCGAACCGGAACATCGAAGCTTTGTCGGTGGTCGCGCCGTAGCGCTCCCGCACGATCGTGGCCCAACGTCGTCTGCCGGCACGGTATTTGGCGATCTCCTCGAAGAAGTCACCGTGGGTGTAGAAGAAGAAGGAGATCTGCGGGGCAAACTTGTCGATCGTCATCCGGCCGCGTTCGACGACGGTGTCGCAGTACGTGACGCCATCGGCGAGCGTGAACGACATCTCCTGCACGGCATTGGCGCCCGCGTCGCGGAAGTGCGCACCGGCCACCGAGATCGCGTTGAACCGGGGTACCTCGGCTGCACAGAACTCGATGGTGTCGGCGATCAGCCGCAGTGACGGCTCGGGCGGCCAGATCCAGGTGCCGCGCGACGCGTATTCCTTGAGGATGTCGTTCTGGATGGTCCCGGTGAGCTTCTCGCGCGGCACGCCCTTCTTCTCGGCGGCGGCGACGTAGAAGGCCAGCAGGATGGCCGCGGTGCCGTTGATGGTGAAGCTGGTGCTGATCTTGTCCAGCGGGATGCTGTCGAAGAGGATCTCGGCGTCGGCCAGAGTGTCGACCGCAACGCCGACTCGTCCGACTTCCTCGCCGTACTCTTC
This sequence comes from Mycobacterium sp. IDUB_24, assembly GCF_055419385.1. Lineage (NCBI taxonomy): Bacteria > Bacillati > Actinomycetota > Actinomycetes > Mycobacteriales > Mycobacteriaceae > Mycobacterium > Mycobacterium sp. IDUB_24. Next base: position 59,426 of record NZ_JBVAXO010000009.1, on the reverse strand, counting down.
GTCATCGGAGTCGTAGCCGCACTGGGTGGGCAGGTCCAGCGCCACCGACAGGCCGGTCCCACCCTGATCGAGCAGATAGCGGTACCGGCGGTTGGATTCCTCGGCCGTACCGAAGCCCGAATACTGCCGGAAGGTCCAGGTCTTCCCGCGGTAGCCGGAGGCGAAGTTGCCGCGGGTGAAGGGATAGGTCCCGGGGGGAGGCGGCTCGACCGCGCGGTCGCTCGGCCCGTAGACGGGCGCCAGCGGGATGCCGGACGGAGTCTCCACCGGAGGGACGTCTTGCTCGCTCATCAGTGGATAACGTACTTGCTAAAAATGAGAATGCCAATACCGCAGGGTGGAAATGTGGCGCCTGTACTGGACGGGAGTGCTCCGACCTGCACACTGAGGACGGTTGGCGACACAAGCGAACGGGTCTGGTGGACGCCGATTCCTCAGCCGCCGCTCGCGACGATTACGGCACTTGCTAAAAATGAGAATGCCAATACCATTTGAGTACGGTTGACACACGGCGCACGGCGGACGCTGCGCGCGACGAGGAGGACCATGTCCAGCCAGCAAGAGTCATTCACCGATCGCACGCTGGTCGTATCCGGCGGCAGCCGCGGTATCGGGCTGGCGATCGCGCTCGGTGCCGCCCGCCGAGGGGCGAACGTGGTGCTGCTGGCCAAGACCGCAGAACCCCACCCCAAGCTTCCCGGCACTGTGCACACCGCCGTCGCCGAGGTAGAGGCCGCCGGCGGCAAGGGCGTCGCTGTGGTGGGCGATGTGCGTAAGGAAGAGGACGTGGCCCGCGCGGTCGAGACCGCGGTCGAGCACTTCGGTGGCGTCGACATCGTGATCAACAACGCGAGCGCCATCTCCACCGACGCCACCGAGTCGCTGTCGGCCAAGAAGTTCGACCTGATGATGGACATCAACATCCGTGGCACCTTCCTGCTGACGAAGGCCGCGCTGCCGCATCTGCGGAAGTCGGCCAACCCGCAGGTACTGACACTGGCCCCGCCGATGAACATGAACCCGTACTGGCTGGGCGCACACCCGTCCTACACCCTGTCGAAGTACGGGATGACGCTGCTCTCCCTCGGCTGGGCCGCCGAGTACGCCGACGCCGGAATCGGATTCAGTTGTCTGTGGCCCGAGACCTACATCGCCACCGCCGCGGTGACGAATCTCGCCGATGGCGACAAGATGGCCTCGCAGTCCCGCAACCCCGAGATCATGGCGGATGCGGCCGTGGAGGTCCTGTCCCGCCCGGCCGCCGAGGTGAACGGTCAGACCTTCATCGACTCTGAGGTCCTCACCTCCTCCGGTGTCACCGACCTCTCCCGGTACGGCGGCGGGGATAATCCGATCATCGACATCTTCATCGACGCACCGGGACAAGGCCTATGAGCATTTCGCTACTGCTGGAGATGGCGGTTTCGGGCGGACCGGACCGCACCGCAGTGGTGTCCGACGATCTCCGCCTGACCACCGAGCAACTCAGCACCCTGGCCGACGGCGGGGCCGGAGTCATCGCGGCCTCTGGGTCCTCGCACGTGGCATACGTCGGCACCGGCGGTGCGCTGCTGCCGCTGCTGCTGTTCGCCTCGGCCCGCGCCGCGGTGCCGTTCACCCCGCTGAACTACCGGCTCAGCAAGGACGGCCTGCACGAGTTGATCGACCGCCTGCCCGAGGCATTGGTGGTCGCCGACACCGAATACGCCGATGTGGTGGCCGGGGCAGGCAAGCAGGTCATCACCTCCGAGGAGTTCCTGGCCGCGGCCCACGCCTCCGAGCCTGCGGCAGAGTTCGCCGATCCTGACGCAGTGGCGGTCGTGCTGTTCACCTCGGGTACCACGTCGCGCCCCAAGGCCGTCGAGCTCACCCACAACAACCTCACCAGCTACATCACCGGAACGGTCGAATTCGCCTCGGCCGCAGAAGAAGACGCAGCACTGATCTGCGTCCCGCCGTATCACATCGCCGGGGTCAGCGCAGCCATGTCGAACCTGTACGCGGGCCGAAAAATGGTGTATCTGCGGCACTTCGACGCTGACAAGTGGGTCGAGCTGGTACGCGCCGAGGGCGTCACGTCCGCCACCGTCGTGCCGACCATGCTGGACCGCATCGTGACGGCCCTGGAATCGGCCGGCCTCGAGCTGCCCACGTTGCGCAACCTCGCCTACGGCGGCTCCAAGGTCGCGTTGCCACTGGTCCGCAAGGCGTTGCAGCTGCTGCCGAATGTCGGCTTCGTCAACGCTTACGGATTGACCGAAACCAGTTCCACCATCGCTGTTCTCGGGCCGGACGATCACCGCGAGGCGCTGGCCGCCGAGGATCCCGCCGCTTCCCGGCGGCTCGGCTCGGTGGGCCAGGTGGTGCCCGGTATCGAGGTGCAGATTCGCGCCGACGACGGCACCGTGCTGGGTGCCGGCGAGACCGGTGAACTGTTCGTACGCGGCGAGCAGGTGTCGGGCCGCTACACCGATATCGGATCGGTGCTCGACGCCGAAGGCTGGTTCCCCACCAAGGATGTCGCCATGCTCGACAAAGGCGGTTACCTGTTCATCGGGGGACGATCCGACGACACCATCATCCGCGGCGGAGAGAACATCGCCCCGGCCGAGATCGAGGACGTGCTCGTCGAGCATCCTGAGGTCCGTGATGTGGCCGTCGTCGGCCCCGAGGACCCGCAATGGGGCCAGATCATCGTGGCCGTCGTGGTGCCCGTCGAGGGCACCTCCCCCGATCCGGATGCGCTGCGGGATCATGTCCGCAAGCAACTGCGCGGATCACGCACCCCCGACCGGGTGGTTTTCCGCGATGAACTTCCCACCAACCCGACAGGCAAGGTCCTGCGCCGCCAGCTCGTCGACGAACTCGCACCGATCTCCAAGGAGTCAGCATGATCAAGAACGGCACCCGCCTCCAGAGCCAGGTGTGCGACACCCAGGTCATCGTGGTGCGCAGCGCCGACAGCCTCGACGACCTGCGGGCCGGTGGCGTGGCCATGATCGCCCTCGACGCCGAAAAAGACTCCGGTGCCACGCTCGATCCCGCGTTCTCCGACGGCAACCTGATGGGTAAGCGCTACGTCGACGATGCCGGCGCCGAGGTGCTGGTCACCAAGGCCGGCACCGGCACGCTGTCGGTCGGGTCCACCGCCCTCAGCCTCAAGGAAGCCAAGCCGCTTCCGGCCAGTGACTAGCCACCCGCTCCAGTCAGAGAACACGGCACCTGTGTGGTTGAGGGCCCCGTGACGAACGTGCAGCCTTTAGTGGCGGATCCGCGATCTCACCGCCAGTGACCTGCACGCTCGCCACAGCGTCCCCCAACAACTAATGGGTGTGGCAGCCTCGCCGGGCGGGCGCCCTGGCCCTGAAGCTTGCCGGCCTTCACGCGTGACGGCTGGTCACTCCCCCGTCCACAACCAGCTGTGTGCCGGTGATGAACGACGCCTTCGGTGACATCAGGAACGCCACGGCGGCCCCGATCTCGTGGGGCTGTCCGAGCCGGCCCAGCGGCGCGGCCTGTTCGAAGCTCGCGCGGATCTCCTCGACGTCCAACGCGATCTGGAGCATCGGGGTATGGATGAAGCCCGGGCACACTGCGTTGACGCGAATTCCCAACGGGCCCAACTGAGCAGCCATCGACCTCGTCATGCCCAACAGGCCGGCCTTGGAGGCACAGTAGTCCGGGATGAACGGATTGGCCGCCAGGCCTTCGATGCTGGAGATGCCGACCACCGCGGGTGATCCACCGTCCTTCGCAGATTTCTCCAGGTGCGGCAACAGCAACTGCATCAACAGCGCCTGCGCGCGCAGATTCACGTCGAGCACCGCGTCCCAGGACTCCTCGGTGTACGCGCCCACCGGTTCCGGGAGCACCCGCCCAGCGGCGTGCACCAGGCCATCGATACCGTCGAGCGCCCCGGCCGCCTCTTCGACGGCCGACGACAACGCAGCGGTATCGCACACGTCGATCACCGCCGAGGGCATGCCCAATCCGTCGGCCACCTCGCTGACCTCGGGCGCTATGTCCCACAACGAAACCCGTCGGCCATCTGCGATCAGCGCCTCCGCGCTGGCTCGGCCGATTCCCGACGCTGCACCTGTCACCACCACACCAGTCATGCCGGACAGGTTAGATGGCCGGCGCCCCCACCGGCAGTGATTTGCTTATACCGACTAACCGATGAGATCGGCCAGTGCCTGCACGGTCTGCAGATCCTCGTACGCCGCGGAATAACGCTGGGCCAGCGCCAGGGCGATGTCGGGACGCTGCCACAACTCGCCCGCACTGGCGGTGGCCAGCCAGGTCATCAGTCCGTGCGCCACCGATGCCCGGTAACGCAACCAGATCTCGTCGGCCGACGGCAGTTCGTCTGCCGGGAGTTCCAGCGTGTCCCGGTATTCCTCGAGCAGTTCACGCTCCGCGAGCCGCCGGTCCTCGGTGGTGAGCGCACCTTGCAGGAAGTAACCGAGATCCACTGCAAAGTTCCCCCGGCGCGCCACCTGCCAGTCGAGGAAGCCGACATCCCCATCCGGTAACACGTAGGTATTGCCGATGTGCGGATCACCGTGCAGCAATGTCTGCGAGGTACCGGGCGCGGTGAGCGTCCGGATGAACGGCTTCCAGATCCCCTCCACCAGATGGTCGATCGTGAGTGCGTGTACCGAGGCCGGTGCGTCGTCCCCCAACCGCTCGAGCGCGGCAGGCAAGGGCGCCCACTGCATGCCGTCCCACGGCATGAACGGCTCCAGCCATTCGAGGCCGGGACGCTCGACACGCTCGCCCCAGAACGCACCGTGCAGGCGGGCCAGGCCTCGCACGCCACAGGCGGCCTGCTCCACGGTCAGCGGCCGAGTCGCGTCGCGGGGATCGGCGGAACGGGAGGTGAGATCCTCCATGATCAGCATGAAGTCCTCGTCGCCCTCGTCGATGGGCGCCGCGTACACCGTCGGATGTTCCAGTGGCAGATCGACTTTGGAGTTGAACAGCCTGGGCTCGTGCAGCAGGCCGCTGGTGTACTTGATCATCTCCTTGTGGCCGGGGTCGACGGCCTTGGCGAAGACCGTGGCAGGCCCGGTCAGCCCCGGCTTGTACGTGACCGACAGGCGCGCCCGGCGGTTGGTGCCGTCGTCGCGCATGTCGACGGTCACGCAGTCCACCACGGCGCCGGGGTGATGGTCCGCCAGCGCCGCCGTCAGCCACTCGGGCGTGACGTCGGTCCAGTCTTTGGGGACGGTCTGCGCGGCCGTCACCGGACGAACGCCGGCATCGAATCCCACCCGCGGACAGTCGAAGTCGGTGACAGCTCGGCGTTGTCGAGATCGACGTCCCACTCCGGGAAACGCTTCAGCATCTCCTCCAGCGCGATCCGGCCCTCCAGCCGAGCCAGTGCCGAACCCAGGCAGTAATGGGTGCCGACGCTGAATGCCAGATGCTGACGCTGCTCGCGGTGGATGTCGAAAACCTCGCCATCGGGCGGGAATTGACGGCTGTCGCGGACTGCCGCACCGATCAGCATCATCATCACACTGCCCTCGGGAACCGTCTGGCCGTGGAACTCGACGTCGCGGGTGACATAGCGGGCCACGTGCGGGGCCGGTGGCTCGAAGCGCAGCAGTTCCTCGATCGCCTGGGGGATGAGTGCCGGATTCTCGACCAATTGGCGCCGCTGATCAGGATGTTCGGCGAGTACCTTGGCCGCCCAACCGATCAGACGCGTGGTGGTCTCGTTACCCGCGCCCGCCACCACGTTGATGTAGATCAGCAGTTCCTCGCGGGTGAGCTTCCGGGTGACCCCGTGCTCGTCGGTGAACTCGACGTTGAGGAGGTCGGTCATGATGTCGTCGGACGGATTGTCCTTGCGCCAGTCGATATAGGTCTCGAAGATCGAGCCGTCGACCAGCCCCTCCTGAGCCGCCTTCATCGGCTTGCCCGCCTCGGTGCGCATCTGATCGTTGCCGTGGTCGCGGATCATCTCCTGGTCATCCTCGGGGATACCCAGCAGTGCGCTGATGACCCGCATAGGCATGATTGCGCCGAAGTCCTTGATGAAGTCGATCTTGCCGGTGCCCACCATCGGGTCCAGCGACTGCGCGCAGAACTCGCGGATCTTGGGCTCCAGCGCGTTGATCTTGCGCGGCGTGAACATCCGGGCCAGTAGCTTGCGGTGCACCGTATGGATCGGCGGATCTTCGAAGATCAGGGCGCCCGAAGGAATGTCGATGTTGGCCTTGATCAGTTCGATGATCGCGCCGCGAGCCGAGCTGAACGTCTCGTGGTCGACGAGGGCTTTGTTGACGTCGGCGAAGCGGCTCAACGCATAGAAGTCGTACTGCTCGTTGTAATACAACGGCGATTCCTCGCGGAGCCGCGCGAAGGTCGGGTACGGGTTGGCGTTGATCTCGACGTCGTAGGGGTCGAAATACACGTCATTGGTGGTGCTCAGACTCACGGCGGTCCGCCTCTCTGAGGGCTGCGGAGAGTTACTTACACGCGTAAGTTACACGGCGGAACGACCACCCGACAAGGCCGTTTCGGCTTACAGTTTGCTGCCTACACGTAATGCTCAGGTGCTGTCGCGCACAATGAGGCCGGCAGGGTCACCGCCGTCGACGTCGGAGACCGAGGGATATCCGAGTTCGGCCATCATGGCGGGGACGGCGGCATCGACAATCGTCTTGGCGTCGAATACGACGGAGGACAGCGGCGGGGAGCTCACCGCACCCAGCGGTATCGCGTCGACCCCCATGACCGCGAGATCATCAGGGCAACGCAGGCCCGCCCGGCGTATCCCGTGCAGCACCACGAACGCCGTCTCGTCGCTTTGCGCACAGACGGCCGTCACGCCCGCTGACACCCATCTCGACACCACGGCCGCCGCGTCGGACCCGTCGGTGGCCACGCTGCCGACCTCGATCTCGGGCAAGCCGTGCTCGCCGGCCGCCACGCGCAGACCCGACAACCAGTAGTCACCGAGCGGCCTCAGCACCTCACTGCCGGAATAGGCGAAGCCCAGGCGCGTGTGGCCGCGCGACAGCAGATGCTGCACCCGCATCGATCCGACGGTCAGATGCAACGACCCGAGCGCGCGCAGTTTCTCGCTACCCAGGTAGATCTGCGGAATCCGCGCCGCCTCGACGGCCACGGCAGCAGCACCGGTAAGTGGGAACACCCCTGCCACAGCCAGAGGGTTGAGGTTCGCAACCGCGTCGACGATGTTCTGGCCGTCGTCCGTCTCGAGCTGCATCGACAGCACGATGCCGTGCCGCCCCAGCGCGGTGGTGAGACGGCTGCCGACCTCCAGAGGCAATTCGCCCAGGTCGGTCCGCGGCACGATGTAGAGCACCACACCGCTGCCGCCGACCGCGAGGTTGCGAGCCGCGAGGTTGGGCCGGTAGCCCAGATCGGCGGCGGCCTTGCGTACTGCGGCCTGAGTCTGCTCCGAGATGCGTTGCCCTTGAACATTGTTGAGGACATAGCTGACGGTCGCCGTGGAGACGTTGGCCAGCTTGGCAACATCGGCTTTCGTCGGACGGAGCCCGACTTTCGGGCGTCCTCTTGTCGCGCTCACGGTGTCATCGTGGCACGTTGCTGACCATCGGGATGCTGCACGCCGGACATTTGCCGATGTGCGCTCTCACGCAGTGGCCGTCCGGCACTCTCCCGCAAGGTCAACACCGTGAGCACCGAGACGATGGCCGCGGCAACAAGATAGAGCGCGGGCGCCAGGTTGCTACCGGTCGCCGCGGTGAGCCAGGTGACGACGTACGGGGTGGTCCCACCGAACAATGCCACCGCGATGTTGTACCCGATCGAGAAGCCGCTGTAGCGGACCCGAGTGGCGAACAATTCCACACCGGCCGTCACCGCAGTCGCGACGTACACCGATTCGATGGCGGCCAGCAGACAGTGTCCGACGATCGCCGCCGTCACCGATCCCGAATTCATCAGCAGGAAAAGCGGATACGCGCCCACCACGAATCCGGCTGATCCTGCCAGCAGCAGCGGTTTGCGCCCGATCCGGTCCGACAGCGCAGCCAACGGCAGGATCAGGATCAGTGCCACCAGGCTGGCCAGGCTGATCGAGACGAACGCCTGGGCCTTGCTGAAATGCAGCGCCTTGATGAAGTAGGTCGGCAGGAACGTGAAGACGACGTAGTAACCGACGTTGAACACGATGAACAGTCCGATGACTTGCAGGATCGCGTACCGCGCCGTGCCCACCGCCTCGCGCAATGGCGACGTGGCAACGCGATCGGCCTCGTCGAGTTTGGCGAACTCAGGGGTGTCATCGAGCCGCAGCCGGATGTAGAGACCGACCAGACCAAGTGGTGCGGCCACCAGGAACGGGATGCGCCAGCCGTAGCTCTCCATCGCCTCCGGCGGTAGGAAAGCCTGCAGCAGCGTGACGGTGACCGAGCCCAGCAGAAAACCCAGCACACCAGACCAAGCGATGAACGTGACGGTGAGCCCGCGCCGCCGGGTACTCGCGTATTCGGCGAGATAGACGGCGCCGCCGCCATATTCGCCGCCGGCCGAGAATCCCTGCAGACACCGCAGCAGGAGTAGGAGCAGCGGGGCGGCCACACCGATGGTGGCGTACGTGGGCAGCAGGCCGATGCCGAGCGTGGCGGCCGACATCAGCAGGATCACCACGGCGAGCACCCGCTGACGTCCCAATCGGTCGCCCAGTGGGCCGAACACGAACCCACCGAGCGGACGCATGAAGAATGCGGCGGCGAAAATGGCGAAAGTGTTGAGCAGCGCCGCTGTTTCGTTGCCTGACGGGAAGAAGTTGGCAGCGATGTAGGTAGCCAGGAAGCCGTAGATGGCGAAGTCGAACCATTCCACCGCGTTGCCGATGGACGCGCCGACGATCGCTTTGCGCACGGTGGGATTGAAATGGGAGGTGCCGGTGCGTTTATTCGGTGCCGTCAACAGAAAACTCGCCTCTCGGAATCGCGAGAGGCGAGTTTACCTGTTCAGTTATGCGCGTAAGCGAGTTCCGCCCGGGTCGGGGTCAGACTGACGTGAGCGCTTCCGCGGTGAGCAACGCCTGGGCCACCCCGGAGACGATCGACGCCAACCGGATGGCTTCGAAGATCGTCGTGCGGGATACGTCGGCGTCGCGCAACACCGTCTCGTGCGCGGACAGGCAGTGCGAACATCCGTTGATCGCCGAGACTGCCAGCGACCACAGCTCGAAATCCGCCTTGGGCACACCAGGGTTGGCGATGATGTTCATCCGCAGACCGGCCCGAAGGTCGTCGTAACGGCCGTCGAGCTGACCCTTGGTGCGGTAGAAGACGTTGTTCATCCCCATGATCGAGGCGGCGCCGAGAGCGGCGTGGTAGGCCTCCGCACTCAGCACGTCGAGGGCATCCTCGGAGATCTCCTTCAGTAGCTGCTGCGATTTGGTGGCTGCCGCCGTAGCGACCAGCGCACCCCACAGCTGCTGCTCGTTGAGCTCCGTGGACTTCACGATGCTGCCGAAGTTGAGCTTGAGGTCCTTCGCGTACTCCGGCAGCGCTTCCTTGATGTTGTCGATGCTCATGACTAGACCGCCTCGGACAACAGCTCACCGGCGTTCAGCGTCGGGTCGCCCTTCTTCCAGTTGCAGGCGCACAGCTCGTCGGACTGCAGCGCGTCGAGAACCCGCAACACCTCGTCGACGTTGCGCCCCACCGAACCGGCGGTCACGGAGACGAACTGGATCTCGTTGTTGGGGTCGACGATGAAGGTGGCCCGGTCGGCGACACCGTCGGCGTTGAGCACGCCGGCCGCAGCGGTGAGTTCACGCTTGAGGTCGGAGACCATCGGGAACGGCAGCGTCTTCAGGTCCTCGTGCTGCGCGCGCCACTGGAAGTGGACGAACTCGTTGTCCACCGAAACGCCGATGACCTTGGCGTCGCGATCCTCGAAGTCTTCGTTGAGCTTGCCGAACGCGGCGATCTCCGTCGGGCACACGAAGGTGAAGTCCTTGGGCCAGAAGAAGATGATGCGCCACTTGCCGTCGTCATCCTTGTTGGTGACGCGGGTGAAATAGTCGTCGGGCTGCTTGGCGTCGACCTTGGACAGATCTCCGCCAACCACGGCCGTCAGGTCGTATTCCGGGAACTGAGAACCAATCGACAAAAGTGCCATTGCAACCTATCCAATCTCGCGTGTGATTTTCTGGAATGATTCCAGATTTACCTCCTCAATCATGGCTCTCACCGATGGTTATAGCAACTCGCTCGGCCGTGATTATGCACACAAACGACATCAGTGTGAGCTGGGCCTCACGGCTGCCACCGGCACGACCAGATCGGCCCGCCCCGCGGTAGCCGCCACCAGACGCGCGTTGGGCTCGTCGACCTCGGCGACCCAGCGCCGCGCGGCACCCGCCGGCTTGCCGAAGGCCATGTGACGGGCCACCAGGCGCGCGACGCGTACATCGTCTTGTATTGCGCAGTACCAGATTTCGTCGATCGCCGCGGCCACCGCCGACCACCGCGGATCGTCGAGCAGTAGATAGTTGCCCTCAGTGAGCACCACGGCCGTACCCGGGAACACCGGGATCGCACCGGCAACCGGCTGCTCGATGTCGCGTTCGAAACCCGGGGCGTAGACCACCTCGGCGCATCCGCGGATACGGCGCAACAGCGCGGCGTATCCGGCAACGTCGAAGGTGTCGGGCGCACCCTTGCGGTCCAGCCGGCCAAGTCTGCGCAGTTCGACATCGGCGAGGTGGAACCCGTCCATCGGAACGTGCGCCACACCGCGGTCGCCGAGCCGTTCCCGGGCGGCGGATACCAGCGCCTCGGCCAGCGTGGATTTACCCGCCCCCGGTGCCCCCGCGATGCCGATGACGGACGTCCCCGGCTCTGCCGCACGGGCCAATACCCGGGCCACCAGATCGTCGAACGTACACATAGCGCCGCCATTGTCCCGCAGGTCATCAACGGCACGTGCCGAACGTCGCCGCGAGCAGGTAGAACTGGCTGGGGTGGATCGCGTGGAAGGCGGATCAGTTGGCGAGGCTTCGCTGGTGGCTCGGTCTGGCCTGTTGTGCGGCACTGCTGGCCGGGTGCGGGAACGCCACCGTGATCGGCGGCAGGGCGACGTCGATGCTGTTCCTACCCGACCGGGTAGGCGGACTGCCGGTGACCGACGGCCATAGCGGCACCCGGCCCGACGCGCCCGCGCCGGCCCGCCGGGCCGAGAACACCGACGGCGGGCAGATCGACGACCTGGCCCTGCTGGCCGTCGACGACATCGAAGACTTCTGGTCGCAGAACTACACCGGCGGGTCACTGCCGGGGACCTTCACCCCGGTCTCCCGGCTGGTGTCCTTCAACTCCGACCTCTCCCCCGGGCTCGAGATCTGCGGCCAGAGCACGGTCGGGCTGACCAATGCCTTCTACTGCCTCAAGAGCGACGTGATGGCGTGGGACCGTGGCGTCGCGATTCCGGTGGCGGCGCAGTATTTCGGCCAGATGGGCGTGGTCGGGGTGATGGCCCACGAGTACGGCCACGCCGTCCAGCAGCAGGCGCGGCTGATCAACGAGAGCACGCCCGTCCTCGTGGCCGAGCAGCAGGCCGATTGCCTGGCCGGGGTGTACCTGCGCTGGGTGGCCGCCGGAAAATCGCCACGCTTCGAATTGAGCACCGGTGACGGGCTCAACCACGTCCTGGCCGGGCTGATCTATATCCGCGATCCTCTGATGACCCGGATCGACGCCACGCTCACCGGCAACGAGCACGGGTCCGCGCTGGACCGGGTCAGCGCATTCCAGATCGGCTTCAGTGGCAACGTCGACCAGTGCGCGGCCATGGACTCCGACGAGATCACCAAGCGTCGCGGCGATCTGCCCAAATTCCTCGACTTCTTCGGCGGCCAGCAGAGCGCCAACAGCACGATCACGGCGAATCTGTTGGACAAGACCATGCAGTCGCTGCAACAGGTCTACGCACCCGCCAACCCGCCCACGTTGAGTACCGAGCCGAGCGCGTGTCCCGACGCCGGGCCGTCGCCGCCGGCGTCCTATTGCCCGGCGACCAACACCATCGTCGTCGACCTGGCTGGACTGAAAGCCCTGGGGGAAGCCAGAAACGAAAACGACGAACAGGAGCTCCTGCAGGGCGACAACTCGGCGATCTCCGTCCTGACATCGCGGTACGCCATGGCGGTACAGCACGAGAAGGGCCTGACGCTCGACACTTCCGTGGCCGCGATGCGCACCGGCTGCCTGACCGGCGTGGGCCAGGCCAGGATGGCCGAGCCCGGTCTGCCGATCACGCTGTCAGCCGGTGACACCGACGAGGCGATCAGCAGCCTGCTCACCAACGGGCTGGCCGCCAGCGACGTCAACGGCAGAGTGCTGCCGGCGGGGTTCACCCGCATCCTGGCCTACCGGTCCGGCCTGCAAGGCGACGATGCACAGTGCTACCAGAGGTTCCCGTAAGCCGATGAGTCCAGTCGAGGAGAACCGATGAGCGGTCCCGAGCAGCCGTGGTGGGCACGGCCGGGCGGCGCACCCCTGCCTGGCGGCACGCCGCCACCCGGCGCTCCCCCGCAGCGCCGGGCATGGACACCCCCGCCCACGCGGCAGCCGTCGCCGCCACAGCCGCCGCAGCACCATGCGCGGCCCGGACCGCCGCCGCGGTACCAACCACAGTCCGCACCACAGCCGCCGTCGTCGCCGCCCAACCCCAAGCACGCCGACCGACGTCTGCTCATCGGTGTGGCGATCGCCGTCGTGGCGGTCGCGGTGATCGGCGCCGGATTGTGGGCGTGGAGCCTCGCGGACACCAACAGCACCCGACTCGACGTCCATCAGGCCGAGTCCGGGGTGGCACAGATCCTCTCCGATCCGATCAACGGCTACGGGGCCAACCGCGTCGTCGCGGTGGCATGTAACAACGGCGAGAATCCGGTCGTGCGGGCCGGCGCGACGTTCATGTGCGCGGTTGAGATCAACGACACGCTTCGAAGGGTCATCGTGGAGTTCACCGACGATAACGGCACTTATGCCGTGGACGGCCCCCGATAAATAGAGACCCGCGACACATTTTCGGGTCCTCGTGACAACCCACACCCGACCGCGCTGCCAGGCTTTATTAGAGCCGCTATTAGTCTTACCGGTTATGGGTCGGGATCCCGCTGCAACCAGTGCCGTTGATATGTCGACGTCGAACATCGAAAATTACGTCCTCGACGACGGCACGATTGTCGTACCCGACGGCGTCACCCTGACGTCGTTCCTGGACCGCAATCGGATCATTTACGGGAACCAGCCGTCCTACCGATTCCTCGACTACTCGACGGATCCCGACGGCCGCGCCGTCGAGCTCAGCTGGAACGCCCTGTGGTCACAGGTGTGCGCTGTCGGCGCCCGCCTGCAGCAGGTCACCAAACCCCGCGACCGGGTAGCGATCCTGGCCCCGCAGGGCGTCGAGTACGTCGCAGCGTTCTTCGCGGCAGTGCACGCGGGCAATGTCGCCGTCCCGCTGTTCGCACCCGCGCTGGCCGGTCACGCCGAGCGACTGGCCGCCGTGCTGGCCGACGCCAAACCCACCGTCGTGCTCACCACGACCGCCGCCGCCGAATCGGTTCGCACCTTCATCAAGTCGCTGCCCGCCGCCGAGCGGCCCCGCATGATCGCCGTCGACGCCGTCCCGGACACGCTGTCCGAGATGTACGTCAGCCCCGAGGTCGACACCGACGACATCGCCTACCTGCAGTACACGTCCGGGTCCACCCGCACGCCCGCCGGTGTGGAGATCACCCACCGCAACGTGTGTACCAATGTCATCCAGATGGTCCTGGCCGGCGACCTCGACACCGGTATCCGCAGTGTCAGCTGGCTGCCGCTCTACCACGACATGGGCCTGATCATGGTGATGTTCCCGGCGCTGTGTGGTGGCCACATCAGCCTGATGGACCCGATGGCGTTCGTCCGACGCCCGTATCGCTGGATCAAGCGGTTGGCCGAAGAAGCTGCTCACGGGCGCACCTTCGCCGCGGCCCCGAACTTCGCCTTCGAGCTGGCCGCCGAGCGCGGCCTGCCGCCCGAGGGTGAGACGCTGGACATGACCAACGTGGTCACGCTCCTCAACGGGTCCGAGCCGGTCACGATGGCCGCTGTCGAGAAGTTCACGTCTGCGTTCGCCCCGTACGGGCTGCCCGCCACCGCGGTCAAGCCGTCCTACGGCATGGCCGAGGCCACCCTGTCGGTGGCCAGCATCGCGCCGAACGCCGCGGCCAGCGTGGTGTATCTCGACCGCGACCAGCTCAGCGCCGGGCGCGCAGTGACCGTCGCTGCCACCGACGAAGGCGCCGTGGCACATGTGTCCTGCGGACAGCCGATCCCGAACCAGTGGGCAGTGATCGCCAGCCCCGATGGCGACGAGTTGGCCGACCGCACCGTCGGCGAAATCTGGCTGCACGGCAACAATGTCGGCCAGGGCTACTTCGGCCGCCCCGACGAGAGCGAGCGGGTGTTCGGCAACAAGCTGCAGACCCGGCTCACCACCGGTGGCCACGCCGACGAGGTACCCGACAACAGCCATTGGCTGGCCACCGGCGACCTCGGGGTCTACATCGACGGCGAGCTGTACCTCACCGGCCGCATCAAGGACATGATCCTGATCGACGGACGCAACCACTACCCACACGACATCGAGACGACGGTCAGCGCGTCGTCGCCCGCAGTGCGCTCGGGCTATGTCGCCGCGTTCTCGGTGAACGGGGACCGCGGCGAAGAACTGGTGATCGTCGCCGAGCGCGCAGCCGGGGCCGGCCGCGCCGAGCCCGGCCCCATCGTCGATGCGGTGCGGGCCGCAGTGTCCCGCCACCACCAGATCCGGGTCGCCGATGTGCGCATGGTTGCCGCCGGCGTGATCCCCCGGACGACCAGCGGCAAACTGGCCCGAAATGCTTGTCGCGTCGAATATTTGAGTGGGAAGTTCGACAAGTAGGGATTGGCCTGTTTGCCTGCGCCGAATGCGACGCCAAGGTCGTGATCCGGCGCGTGGCCCGGCCCTGGCGTTGATCTGGCGTGGGAGGCTTCACCGATGACTCGGCGTCCACCGTGTCACCTGCAACACCCAACTACAGCTGACTCATTGCCTCAGCGAACGCCCCGTCGCGCAGAAGGTTGATGCTGCGGGCCTCGGTATCTACCTGGGTGATGCGCTGCACGGCGCCGCCGTGCCAGAAGTAGGTGTCGCGACTGACGGCGCCACCGGGCGGGTTCTCGGTCTGCCCGACCGTCACCGACGCGAGCCATCCAACCGCGTCCGATGTGAGTTCACCGACGGCGTGCAGGAACAGCAGACTGCGGTGGGGCACGCTGAATACGACCCCCAGCGGTGCGACTCCCCCCAGCACCGTCTCGATCAGCCGAGGCATGTTCAGGGCTTTCGAGGCGATGAAGAAGGAATCGCCGGTCAGCGCAAACACGTTGCGGTCCAACGCTTGTACGGTCACGGGCTCACCATCGGTGTTGCGCTGACCCACCTCGTAGAGGAAGTCCAGGTCCCGGCCGGCAACGTCGTCGTCACCCACCGTCTTGACCACGGTCGGCAGGTCTCGGCTCAACTCGGCGACCAGACCGTCGAAAGCGGGGCGGGCATATCGCATCGAGATCATTCCCGAGGTGTCCGGCGTCTGCAGGCGCGTGCGAACCTGCGCCAGGAACTCCGCGTCCGCCAGTGCGGCGGTCCCGGGGTCTGATCGACTGGCGAACTGCTGATCGAAGTGAAACTCGACGGCGCCTACCCACTCGGCCGGCGGTCGTTGCGCACACTGGAGCTGAAGGTTGTACAGCCGGTAGTGATTTCCCGTCTGGTCCATGAACCAGTCATCACCCAGTGCGTCCTGTGGAGCCGGACGCACCCGTAACCCACGACGTTCCAATGATTCCAACGCCAGCCGGCGAACGAGCCGACGCCGCTCATCGTCGGTGCCGACGGTCGGCTCGTTTTCGCTCATCCACGACTCCCCCATGCTGAACCCCCGTAGTGGTGCTGATCGTCTCAGCCATGATCCCACCGTCGCACACGCCCGATCGGCACCAGTTCCGAGAGTGCCCCGACATGTCGGTGCCCCGTGCAACGCTGTCCGGTTCTCACACGAGCCGACATGGAAGGACCCGAGATGACCGGACTTCAGCAGCAGAACTTCCGAGTGAACCTCGGCGGGGTGATCGCACTACTCAGCAAGAACCTCTATTCCAATCCCGGCGTCTATGTGCGGGAGCTGATCCAGAACGCCGTGGATGCCATCGCGGCCCGCGACACCCTCGGCGGCACCCCTGCCCCGCGCATCGTCTCGATCTCCCCGTACGGGGTCGCCTCACCGAATTCGCCCGCCGGCGAGTTCATGCTGACCGACGCCGGGATCGGCGTCAGCCCCGAGCAGGTCGAGCAGTTCCTGGCCACCGTCGGCGCCAGCTCCAAGGGTGACGAACTGCAGCGGAGTCGACGCTCGTACATCGGGCAGTTCGGTATCGGCCTGTTGAGCTGCTTTCTCATCGCCGACGAGATCACCGTCGTCTCCCGCAGCGCGACAGGCACGGAACCGATCGAGTGGGTCGGCAGGAGCGACGGCACTTACACGCTCCGCACCATAACCCAGGACATCGCAGTCGGGACGACCGTGCGATTGCGGCCGCGGCCCGACATGATCGGCTGGGCCCGGGCCGAGCAGGTGTGCCCCCTGGTGCAGAAGTACGCCGAGTTCCTTCCGGTAAACATCAAGGTTCTGACAAGCCAGGGCCCGAAGGACGTTTCACGGAAATATCCATGGGAGCACGACTTCGGCGCCCACCGTTCCACTGTGCTGCAAGGGGTTTCACCGGTCTACGGCGGGATGGGTGTGGGCAGCCAGTTCGACGCCATCGAGGTCACCGATGCCGGCCTCGGACTACACGGCGTGGTGTACATCGGCGCCGCGTCGGGGCGGTCCAAGCGCGCCGCGCGCAACCGCATCTACATCAACGACATGCTCGTCGATGACGCCGACAGTGCGCTGCTGCCGGCATGGGCATTCTTCGCCTGGGCCGTGGTGAACTCGACCACGCTGGAGCCGACTGCCAGCCGCGAGACCGTCGTGAACAACACTGCGCTCACCGCGACCCGGCGCAAGCTCGGGCAAGCCGCTCTGAAATGGCTGCGGTCCCTGGCCGACACGGACCCCGAGCGGTTCGCCGAATTCGTCGCCGACTACGAACTGGAACTCCGATCCGCGGCCACATGTGACGCCGACGGACAGAATCTGGAGCTGGCCGAAGTCGTGCTCCCGATGCTGACGGTGCAGACGACTGAAGGGCACATGCGACTGATCGATGTGATCAGCCGCAATCCAAACATCCTTTACGCGGTGTCCGTCAAGGAGTTTCGCACCATCGCGAGCTTCAACCCTGGTGGGCGGATCGTGGTGAATGCGGGCCATGCCCTGGACCAGGAGGTGCTGCTGATGCTGCCGCAGGTGACGTCCGGGGTGGCCGCCACCCGCGCCTACCCGGCGTCCGAAATCGCCGGGCTGGCAGTCCCGTCGGCGGATTCTGCGCGGGAGGTACTGGCGCTGGAACAGCGTGGCAGCCAGGTGCTGCAGGCGTCGGGTAGTCGGGTGGTGGCGCGCCGGTTTCCATCGACGGACCTGCCCGCCGTGTTCATCGGTAACGGCCAGATCGACGCCGATTCGCCGGGGTGCGGCGACCTCCCGCATCTGGTGGTGAACTGGGACAACCGGGCGGTGCAGGCGCTGACCCGCACAACCGACGCCCTCGTGTTCAGTCGGCTCATGCAGCTGCTGTTCGTCCAGGCCCGGATGGCCGCACAGTGCGATGGCCCCGAGGATCGAATCCTGTTGTCGGAGGCGCTCGATGACATCACCGTGCTGGCCGCCGGCGTCGATGGGACGGAGGTCGCCCGATGACCGAGCCAACGCCCCTGTCAGCTGATGAGCTCGAACGGCTGGGTGATGAGGCGCTCGCTGCGGGAGACCTGCAAGCGGCACTGCATCACTACAGGGAAGCCCGCAGGCTTGTCTTCGACATGCTCGATCCGGGGGTGTTACAGGGTTCGGATTTCGACACAGTGTCAGAGATCGCCGACGAGCTCAGCCGGATCAGCAGGAAGCGCGATGCCCTCGTGAGCGCGACGAAACCGCCACCGAAGCCGCTCGATGAACAGGCGGCGGACCTTCGCGCTGCGGTGGATGTGTCCATGGAGGGAGGCCACATTATTCACGCGGCAGAGCTGTGTATCGATCTCGGCGAAATCCTGGCGGAACTGGACGATGTCGACGGCGCGGAATCCGCCTACCGGCAGGCCGTGGCGCTCGCCCGGCAAGTCGATGCCGCCATGCCCGAGTTGATGCTCTGGACGTTTCGCAAGTTGATCGAATTCCTTGCGCCGTCAGAGGAGTCGATAACCCTCGCCCAGGAACTGGCCGCCAACTTGATCGAGCGCGACGAGATGTACCACCCGATGCGGGCTGCCGACGCGGCGTTCCACTGGGCGGTCGCCGAGCTGAAGTTCGCAGAGGTGGCACGACACCGAGTGGATCACGCGATCGATGGCATCGCGCGGCAAGCAATCGAGATGCTCGACGAAATCTGTATGCACGACTTGGGACAAGCACTGCAACGCCACGCGGCCGACACCTTGCGGTGCGTCGGCCGCGATGTCGAGGCAGATCAGTGGCAAGCCGAGGCAGACAAGTACGAGGACTGGTCAGCGTTCATGGACCATCAGATACCCGGCCACGTCCACCTCTGGGACATCCGGATCGACGTGTCGTCAGTCGAGTGATTCCCAGAAGCGTGAAAGCGCCGCCGCACCGCGGGCTGGATCCTGCACCATCCACCAGTGATCCAGTCCGTCGAGCACCTCGGTGGAGGCCCCGGCTCGGCTGGCTGCGCGACGCCGGATTTCTTCGGACCCGACGTATGGGTCCGCCGTCGCCAGTAGCGAAAGACCGGGGCGGGCACTCGCCCGCTCCAACCCGCCGCCCGCTTCGGCCATGTCACCGGGCACTCCTGCCGAGCGGTACAGCCGCAAGGTCGCCTGCCCCATGACCGGCCCCTGAGCTCGTGCCATCGACGCTGCGATGTCCTCCGGCAGCAGCGCGGCCCACACGGCGGTCCGGTCTTGAACCGTGCCGCCCAGCATGTTCTCGACGAGCCGCTCGCCCTTACCGGGCGTCCGCCACGCCTGGGCCATGTCAGGCCACACGTATTCGGCGTCGAACACTCCGACGATGTCACTTGCCCAGCTACGCACCAGGTCGGGTCGATGCATCATCGCGTTCACCACGTGCACACCACCCCAGTCGTGTCCGACAAGGTCAACCGGCTCATCAATGGCTTCAAGCTTGCCTTCGAGCCAGTCCCGGTAGGCCACATACGTCGCCGAGAAGCCGTCGGGTAGCGGAGCCCCGAACCCCGGCGGTGACAACCGCACGACATCCTTGCGTCCAAGCGCATCGACCAGCGGACCCCAGATCGCGTCAGTCTCCGGATTGCCGTGCACCAGAACGATCGTCATGTCCGACATCGTGACACGACTGGCGTCGATCTCAGCCCGCAGCCCACTCCTTCGCCGCATCGAGCTCACCAAGGCCAAAGACCTTGAGCTCGCCCGGAATCATCCACGCAAACGCGTGCATCGCGTGGGCGACCCATTCCCGATCGGACACCACGGCAATGCGCTTGAATGCCGAGTGGTGTCCCAGGAGCGCGCCGAAGCCGAGCTTCAGATCCTCGACCAGACCACCAGAGCCGAATCCCTCGTAATCCGGTGAGATGACCTCGACGATCCGGATCTCACCGGTCGCCAGCAATTCGTCCATCGTCGGCCGAAACTCATGCAGGTCATCACCACGCACCCGGCCCGACACTCGGATACCGAACACGCCCTCAGGCATGTCGGGAAGGACATCGATCATTGGTTCTCCTCCCGTCTCACACCTCGAGTCTGCACCTACCGACTCAGGAACGTGAAGACTCCCAGAGGCTGGAGATTTCCGACGGTACGTTCTCGCGTTTGACGGCGCTCCTGGTCCACCCGCCGTGACTGCCGGGAGCGATCCGGTAGACCCCCGCATCACCCGAATACACCCAGAGCTGCTCGGGTTCGGTTGGCAACCAGGCGATCATCACGCCGGGGGTGCGGTAGGAGGAATGGTCATGGAAGACCTCCTGACCGGCTTTGTCACGAATCACGGGGACCCACGTTGTCCCCCCGTTCTCGTCGGGACCCTCCTCGGCGACGGCGGTGTAGGCGTCCGACGGAGATGTCTGGTCGTGGCCGGGCGTGACGATCGCGGCGGCGTCGTCGCTTTTGCCGCAACCCACGGCGATCGCCATCACAGCCAGAATCACTGCGATCAACCGCTTGCCCATGTATCGATCCCTTCGGTGCTGACGAGATGGAACGATACGGTCTGGCAACCGCGGCCGATCACCACCCCAGTGACTTGTTCAGACAGTCACCCTCCGAGATACGGCGACCTGTCACGCGCGCGACGAATTGCACTGCAATGCCACCGGGAGCTTCGCTGCCTAGAGAAACGCTCTATTGCCGTAGCGGTCGAGCGAGACGAATTCTCCGACCGGCCGACGTGTCGTGGGACCGTACTTGCCCATCGGCCAGCCAAGGGGAATGACCGCACAGGGAGTAACGTTCCACGGCAGGCCGAGGGCGCGCCTCGCCAAGAACTTGCTCCACAACGGCAAGGTGATCAGTGCCGCACCCAACCCAGCCGCACGTGCCGCCAGCAAGAGGTTTTGCACCGCGGGAAAAATGGAACCGTACGCACTGCTCGTCGCCACCGACGGCCACAGCGGAATCACGCCCTTTAGGCAGGCAACGACTACGACGGGGATCTCGTCGAAATGGTCCGCCTGCCATTGCACCGCCTTCTCGATGCGCAGCATCTGGTCACTCATGTTGCGCACAACGACGCGCTTGTAGATCGGGCCGCCGAACTTCAAGGCTCGACGATTCAAGCCGCCGAGTTTCGCAACGACTTCGCGGTCCTTGACGACGATGGATTCCCAGTTCTGAGCGTTTGAACCCGTCGGCGCCTTCATCGCGAGTTCCAGAATGTGAAGCAGCAGAGCGTCATCAACGGGATCACCCTTGAGCCGCCGGATGGCCCGTTGAGTACGCATCGCCTCTTCGAGTGGCATGGCCAAGGCCTCTTGCTGCGGCATGGCCACTATTTCAACATGATCAGTCTCGTCAGGGGGCCTTCCGAGATGTTGACCGATGCCATATCCGACGCTTTCCATTCGAACCCGGTGCTGCCGTAACCCTGACCATGCTGGGTCCGTGTGTCGGCGGCATCAAAGACCACTCCGAATGACCGCAAAGAGACATTGGTCCGCAGACAGGTCACACAAGTGCCAGTAGCGAGGCCTGGTTTGGGGCGACGTCGCGCTGCCTGGTCGACGACGCCCAGACCGATCTCGACGACTTATTCGCCTACCGGTCGACGGGGTTGCCTGAGTATTTCGCTGCGTGTTGCCGCACACTCTTTTTCGTGACGACACGCCTCGATAACTGGGAGCACCGCGCCGAGTGGCCGCTTGCCGCGGTCGCCGCCGTCTTCCTTGCCGCCTACACCGTCGAGGTACTCGTCGAACCCCGCGGTCTGGGTGCACATGCCGTTACCCTGGCCACCTGGCTCTCGTGGGCGGTGTTCAGTGCCGACTACGCGGCACGCCTGTACCTCGCCCCTGACCGCAGGCAGTGGTTCGTGCGCCACCTCGCCGACCTGGCGATCGTGCTGCTGCCACTGCTTCGACCGCTGAGGCTATTGCGCCTGGTCGTGTTGATCGGCGTGCTTCAGAAAGCCGTCGGCAACGCGATCCGAGGCAAGGTGATCCTCTACACGATCTCTGGTGCTGTGCTGCTGGTCTACGTCGCGTCCCTGGCCGTACTGCAGGCTGAGCGCGGCCAACCAGACGCCCACATCGCCGATTTCGGCGACGCATTGTGGTGGGCGATCACCACCATCACCACCGTGGGCTACGGCGACATGTACCCCGTCACTACAACCGGGCGTGTCATTGCCGCGCTGTTGATGATCGGCGGGATCAGCCTGGTCGGCTCGATCACCGCGACGATCGCATCGTGGATCGTGCAGACCGTGGCAGTCGATGACGCTGCCAGCGCAGCCGTGACGGCGGCCCACATCAATGACCTGCGCGCCGAGATCGCGTCGCTGCGGGACGAACTGCGACGGGAGTCCGCCGTCGATGGCGCTGGAAGCGACCACCGACCGTGAAGCCTGGAACCGTGCGGCACCAGGTTTGGGATCACAGGTTGAGTTGAAGAGTGCGGGCGGTGGGACTCGAACCCACACGTTCTTTCGAACACCGGCACCTAAAGCCGGCGCGTCAGCCAGTTGCGCCACGCCCGCAGCGCCTTGATCGTACAGCTCACCCCGTGGCCGAATTTGTCGGAGGTCGGCCATAGGTTGGAAGCCTCGGTGGTTCAGAGAGGCGCGATGTGCGGTCGGCAGACGAGTTCAACGAAGTCCAGAAGCTCATCGCGACAGGTATGAATGACTGTGCAATCGCGCGCGAGACCGGTATTCCGCGACCGACGGTCCGAGATTGGCGGGTGCGACCACCATTGCAGTTGAGGCAACCGCAGGCGTCGTCCGAATGCGGTATCGACCATGACTTCAGCGCATTGCCAGCGCGCGAATATGCGTATCTGCTCGGCCTCTACCTCGGAGACGGATGCATCTCGCAACACCCGCGAGCATGGCGGCTCAGGGTCACGCTCGACAAGAAATACCCTGGCATTATTGACAGCTGCCGCGCAGCCATCGACACCTTGATGCCCGGACAACTTGCGTCGGTTGCTCGACAACCAACTGCATGCATCGTGGTTTCGCTCTATTCCAAACACTGGCCGTGTCTGTTTCCGCAGCACGGTCCGGGCAGGAAGCACAACCGCCGGATCGTCCTGGAACCGTGGCAGCAGGAGCACGTAGACCGGTCCACCGAGGAGTTCGTACGTGGCCTGATCCACAGCGACGGCTGCCGTGTGGTCGCGAATGATCGCGGTATCAAGAGCATCCGGTACCACTTCACGAATCATTCGGAGGACATCCTCAACCTGTTCACCGGCGCACTCGACACCCTCGGCATCCCGTGGACCCGGTCCACCAAGTACGTCGTCTCGATCTACCGCAAGGCCGCCACGGCTCGTCTCGACGAATTCATCGGCCCGAAGGTCTAGTCGGACGGACGCGCCTGACCCGACATGTCGATCAGCCGCTCCTGTTCGTCGAAACGGAACTCGGCATGCCCGTCGGGCAATGCGATCCGCAGGCCGTCCGACATCTCATCGACCTGGACCCCACGCACATCACCCCAGGCCCACACGCTGCGGGGCGCGACCGGCAAGGCCTGCAGGGCCTCTCCCACACTGCGCATCAGTCGGGGCAGGGTCGGCTCGGGCAACCGCAGCCGATCGTCCGCAAGCACAATTGCGCCGATCGTGGAGCCGTCGGCCTCGAAGGTGTAGGTAGGCAATTGCCCGAGCAGGAGCGCCGCGACTCCGCCCATCCACCACGCGAACTCACGCGGGTCAGCCTCGCCGAGTGGCACTTCTGCGTCGCGCAACTCGACAACTTCGTACTGCTCTCCGAAAGTTCGGATCAGTGCACTGCGTTCGACGATCGAGGCCGGGAAGGCGGAGTTCGCCCATGCCCACAGCCATGTGCCAGGCCCCTGCGCGGCGGAGCCGAGCAGTTCAGCCTGGGCGACAAAGGGTTCGGCGCCGCTCGTCGAGGCCTTCGAGAACACGCCCGCGCCGAGATCGAGGCTCCAGTCCCCGTCGTACGGTGAATCTTCGCCGATGAGGTCGGAGAGGTGGGCTTGCGTCTCGGCTTGAATGATCGCGGCGTCGAGGAGCAGGTCATAGAGCAGCACCTGCAAAGCCTAAGTGCCTCTTGCCGCCCATCCAGGCACGTATTTTCGACCCCTGACAGCCGCGCCGTACCATGGACGAATGTCCACTACACGGCGTAGGAGACCAGCGCTCATCGCGTTGGTGTTCCTCGGCGCCGCCGGCTGCCTGGCGCTGGGGTGGTGGCAATGGACCCGCTACGAATCAGCGTCGGGCACCTTCCAGAACTTGGGCTACGCCTTGCAGTGGCCGATGTTCGCCGGGTTCTGTTTCTACGCGTACTACAAGTTCGTCCGTTACGAAGACGCCCCACCGGAGCGCCCCGGCGGCGGCGACGTCACCGAGATTCCCGCCGGCCTGCTGCCCGAACGTCCCAAGGCCGCCGCCCCCGCCGCCGGCGACCAGGAACTCTCCGAGTACAACGCCTACCTCGCCGAGCTGGCCAAGTCCGACCAGCCCGAGAAGAAAGACAGGACCGATAGATGACCGCACCAGAACCGGGCGCCGAGGTCACGCCAGTTGTTTCGACCCCGAAAGAGACCATCCGCAAGGCCTTGCTGGGCTACCGCGTGCTGGCATGGACGACCGGTATCTGGTTGATCGCGCTGTGCTACGAGATGGTGCTGAAATACATCGTCCAGGTGGACAATCCGCCGAGCTGGATCGGCATCGTGCACGGCTGGGTGTATTTCGTCTACCTGCTGTTCACAGCCAACCTTGCGGTCAAGGTTCGCTGGCCCATCGGCAAGACGATCGGTGTCCTGCTCGCCGGCACGATCCCGCTCCTGGGCATCATCGTCGAGCACTTCAACACGCTGGATCTCAAGAAGCGCTTCGAGCTGTAACGCGGGCCGTCAGCGCCTCATCCCATCGAAGCCAGCCGCCGAAGCAGCGGCCCGGCTTTGACCAAAGTCGCCATCTCCTCGTCGGTCATCTGAGCCAACTGCTCGTGGACCCCGGCGGTCCAAGCCGCGTCGATCATCTTCTTGTGCTCGCTGGCCCTGGGTGTCAGGTGCAACCGGATGCAGCGGCGGTCAAGTTGATCAGGTCTCCGATCGATCAGGCCACGCTCGACCAGTTTCCGCACCGTGGTACTGACATTGCTGGGCTGTAGGCCCAAGGCATGCGCGGTGTCGGACACGCTGATTCCCGGCTGATCGCCCACCGTCCGGATCACTTCGAATTCCGAGTGCGGCAACGGCTCCAGGCCGACCTGTTTCTCGCCGAACCGCCGCAGCGCCCAGACCAGGGTCCGCACCGCAGCGGCGGTGTCACGCACATCACGTGAGGGTGTGGGTACTCGAGTGGACGCCATATCGGCTATATTACCTATAACTTTATACATAAACCATTGATGTAAGGCCCGAATGAGCACCCGAACCACCACCACCACCGAGACCGCGGCTCAGACACCGGCGCTGCCGCTGAGCTGGCTCGGTGTGCTTGCCCTGCTGACCGCGGTGGCACCGCTGTCGATCGACATGTACCTTCCCGCCTTCCCGGCGATGGCCGACGAGTTCGGCACCTCGGCCTCGGCTGTTCAGTTCACCCTGACCTCGTTCATGGTCGGCCTGGCCAGCGGGCAGTTGATCATCGGCCCGCTCTCGGACCGGTTCGGCAGGCGTTCGCTGATGCTCGCGGGCACCCTCGTCTGTGTACTGGCCGGCGTCGCGTGCGCTCTCGCCCCAAACATCGCCCTGCTGACCGCGTTCCGCTTCGTGCAGGGCTTCAGCGGAGCCGCCGGTGTGGTGCTGAGCCGAGCCGTGGTGGCCGATCGCGCGCACGGCGCCGTGGCCGCCCGAGCCTTCAGTCTGATGATGATCATCAACGGCGCTGCACCGGTGTTGGCCCCAATCATCGGTGGATCGCTGATGGGCGTCATCGGCTGGCGAGGCATCTTCTGGATCCTGTCCGCACTTGCGGTCGCGATGTTCATCGGCGTCGCCGCCGTGCTGCCCGAGACCCATCCGAAGGACCGCCGCCACACCGGCGGTGTAGCCGCCATGCTGCGCGACGCCCGCTCGGTGCTCACCAACCGCGGTTACCTCGGTTACACGCTGACCTTCGCCTTCGGGTTCACGGTGATGTTCGCCTACATCTCGGCTTCCCCGTTCGTGCTCCAGAACGTGCTCGGCCTCTCCCCGTTGCACTACTCGTTCGCATTCGCCGCCAACGCCGCCGGCATCGTGATCGTGAATGCCGTCAACGCCAGGATCGTGGGTCGCTTCGGCCAGCGTCGGCTGCTGCACCTGGGTGTCGGCCTGCTCGTCCTGTTCTCGACCCTGCTGGTGGTGGATGCCCTGCTCGGTCCGGTGCTGTGGGCATCTTTGGTGTTGCTGTGGGGCGCAGTCGCGAGCATCGGCCTGGTGGCCGCCAATGCCACTTCGTTGGCACTCGACAAGGTCCGCCATGCGGCCGGCACCGGGTCCGCGGTGTTGGGCGCGTTGCAGTTCGGCCTGGCGGCGGTGGTTTCACCGATCGTGGGGATCGGCGGGGACCACACCGCGCTGCCCATGGCTGTGGCGATGGTCGTCAGCGCCACCGTCGGCGCGGCGGCACTGCTACTGACCCGCGAGCGTGGAGCCGTGGCCGTCGATTGACCCGGCGGGCACGCAAACCTCTAAGACCCGGCCAACTCCCGCAGCGCAGGCACCAGCAACGCCAGCGCACGACCACGATGCGATGCCGCGTCCTTCTCGGCCGGCGTCAATTCGGCTGCGGTTCGGGCAGACCCGTCGGGCAGGAACACCGGGTCGTAACCGAACCCGCCGTCGCCGCGGGGTACACGGGTGACCGTCCCGGGCCACTCGCCGCGCACCACAACACTTTTTTCAGCGGAGCCGGCGCCGTACACCAACGCACACGCCGACACGAACGCGGCCCCTCGCCGCGAATCGGGCACATCGGCAAGTTGTCCGAGCAGCAGTGCGGTGTTGGCGGCGTCGTCCCCGTGCCTGCCGGACCACCGGGCCGACAGCACGCCCGGCATCCCGTTCAACGCCTCGACGGAAATCCCGGAATCGTCTGCCACACAAGGTAACCCGGTGGCCCGAAATCCGTCCGAAGCCTTGGCCAAGGCATTCTCTTCAAACGTCGCACCGGTTTCCGGCGCCTCGTCGTACGCAGCCACGTCAGCCAGCGACAACAACTCCAGACCGACCACCCCGGCAGCATCCAGGACACGCCGTAGCTCGGCCAGCTTCTTGGCGTTGCGACTGGCTACAAGCAGCGAGGGCACTCAGCTTCCAAACGCTTTCTTGGGCGCGGGCCCCTCCGGCAGCACACCTGGATACGGCAATTCCAGTGCCTCCTGCTGGATCACGAACAACTGCTCGCAACCCGCCAGCGCGGCATCGAGCATCTTGTCCAGGGTGGAGCGCGGGAACGTCGCGCCCTCGCCGGTGCCCTGGATCTCCACCAGGGTGCCGGTGTCGGTGGCGACGACGTTCATGTCCACCTCGGCGCGCGAATCCTCGGTGTAGGGCAGATCCAGCCGCACCCTGCCGTCGACGACGCCCACCGACACTGCCGCGATGGCGCACGACAGCGGCCGCGGATCGGATAGCCGCCCGGCCGCAGACAGATACGTGACCGCATCGGACAGCGCCACGTACGCGCCGGTGATGGCGGCGGTGCGGGTGCCGCCGTCGGCCTGCAGCACGTCGCAGTCGATTGCGATGGTGTTCTCCCCCAGCGCACCGAGGTCGATGCACGCGCGAAGTGAGCGCCCGACGAGGCGGCTGATCTCCTGGGTCCGCCCGCCGACGCGCCCCTTGACCGATTCCCGGTCGGAACGGTCGTGGGTGGCGGCAGGCAACATGGCGTATTCGGCGGTCAGCCAGCCCTGCCCGGAACCCTTACGCCAGCGCGGCACGCCTTCGGTGACCGAGGCGGTGCACATGACACGGGTCTGGCCGAACTCCACCAGTACCGAGCCGGCGGGATGCGATGTGAAACCGCGGGTGATGGTTACCGGGCGCAGCTCGTCGTCGAGACGACCGTCTTCTCGCTTGGACACCCGCCAACCCTAGCGGGTCAGCCCCGGGTGACGTCGAAGGTCTCGCCGCACACCACGGCGTGCACCGGGCCGTCGAACTCGGCCTTGGCTTCGCTGATCACATCTTCGCGTGACGTCCACGGTGGAATGTGGGTGAGCAGCAGCTCACCGACACCGGCTTCGGCGGCTGCCCGCCCGGCCTCGGTGCCCGACAGGTGCAGGTGCGGCGGTCGCGACGGGTCGTGCGTCCACGACGCCTCGCACAGGAAGACGTCGGCCCCACGAGCCAGCTCGACAAGGGCATCGCAGTATCCGGTGTCACCGCTGTAGACCAGCGTCGCCCCGGACGGATCGGTGAAGCGCATACCGAAGGATTCGGTGGGGTGGCACACCAGCCGCGGTGTCACGCTGAGCGTGCCGAGCTGCACCGCGGCGCCGTCCTCCCAGTTGCGCACCTCGAAAATGTCGGTGAAGTCATCGACCTCGCCACCCTCGGGAGACGACGCCGCACCGAGGCGGGCCCAGGTGTTGACCGGCCCGTACATCAACCCGCGCTCGGTGGCGGGGATGGGGTGATAGCGCCGCCACACGAACAGGCCGGGAAGATCCAGACAGTGGTCGGCGTGGAGATGCGACAGCAACACGTTGACCGAATTCGGATCGGCATAGCGCTGCAGCGCACCCAGGACGCCCCCGCCGAAGTCGACGACCATCGGAGTCGTGTCAGGTGCGGTGACGAGATAGCCGGAGGCTGCCGAATCCGGGCCGACGACGCTGCCGGAGCATCCCAGGATGGTCAATCGCACAGTGTCTAGCTTGCCATGCTTGCTGCGCGCGTTGCCAAGACATCGCCGGTTTGGGCGACGGAGATCATTTTCCGGCGCCCACGTGACGCCGGACCTGCCGCGCCCCGTCCAGCCCGGGCCCTAGGAAGCGGGCAGCCAGTGTGGTGAAGGCCTCAGGATCGCCGGTGGCCTCGAACACCCGTTGGGCCGGGCCGGATTCGTGAGGTTTCAGCAAATCGAGCTCGGTGAGCACCCGGAGCAGGTCCTTGGCGGTCTCCTCGGCCGAAGACACCAGGGTGACGTTGTCGCCCATGGCCAACTGGATCAGCCCGGACAGCATCGGATAGTGCGTGCACCCCAACACCAGGGTGTCCACCTCGGCGCGTTGCAGCGGTTCGAGATACCCCTCGGCCAGCCCCAGCACCTGACGACCACTGGTGATCCCGCGCTCCACGAAGTCGACGAACCGCGGGCAGGCCACCCCGAACACCTCGGTGTCACGTGCCGCGGCGAACGCGTCCTGATAGGCGCCCGAGGCGATGGTGGCGGCGGTGCCGATCACGCCGATGCGTCCGTTGCGGGTGGCGGCGACCGCGCGCCGGACGGCGGGCAGGATCACCTCGACCACCGGCACCGGTGAGTAGCGCTCGCGTGCGTCACGCAGGCACGCCGAGGACGCGGTGTTGCATGCGATCACCAGGGCCTTGACGCCGCGGGCCACCAGGTCGTCTCCGATGGCCAGCGAGTGCGCCCGGATCTCGGGAATCGTGAGCGGCCCGTACGGACCGTTGCCCGTGTCTCCGACGTAGATGATGTCCTCGTCGGGCAGTTGGTCGATGATCGCGCGGGCCACGGTCAGACCACCGACGCCGGAGTCGAAGATGCCGACGGGTGCGAGCGGGTCGTTCATATGTTCATGCACTCAGACGCGGTTGGGCGGAACTCTTCTTCACTTCCCGCGTCTTGCGTTCCGGTCCGGACAGCAGGTACGCCGCCACCACACCGGCGACGGCACCGCACAGGTGCCCCTGCCAGGACACCCCGGGATTGCCGGGCAGCACCCCGAACAGGACGCCGCCGTAGAAGAACAGCACGACGACACCGACCACGATCTCCCACACCTTGCGGGTGAAGAAGCCGAACACGATCAGGAACGCCAGCCAGCCGAAGATCAGGCCGGACGCGCCGATGTGCGTGCTCGTGCACGGCACGCTCACGTAGGGGCAGTGCACGCCGATGTTGCCGATCAGCCAGGTACCGAACCCGCCCAGAATCCAGACGATGGCGGTCGCGGCGATGAAGCGGCCCATCCCCGCCAGCGTCATGAGGAATCCGAGCACCAGGGCCGGCACGGTGTTGGCGATCAGGTGCGGCCAACCACCGTGGAGCAGGGGCGCCCACAGGATGCCCCACAGTCCATCGGTCTGCAGCGGCCGGATGCCGTCGTCATCGAGCCGGTGGCCCATGGCGGTGTCGACGAACTCGATCACGTACAACAGCGCGACGAAACTGATTATCGTCACGCCGCCGACCAGCCACGCGGGCTGTTTCTTCGGCGCTGACGGTGCCGGCAGTCCCGGACCACTCATGCCCATAGCTGCCCTTCCAACGCATCCTCTGCGTCATCCAGGCTACCGGCGTAGGCACCGGTCGACAGATACTTCCAGCCAGCGTCGGCGACCACGAATGCGATGTCGGCGCGCTCGCCGGCCTTGACCGCCTTGGCCGCCATCCCCAGGGCGGCGTGCAGCACCGCACCGGTGGAGATACCGGCGAAAATGCCTTCCCGGGTGACCAGGTCACGGGTGCGTTTGACCGCGTCGTAGGAGCCCACCGAGAACCTCGTGGTCAGCACGTCGGCGTCATACAGTTCGGGGATGAACCCCTCGTCGATGTTGCGCAGCGCGTACACACCCTCGCCGTAGCGCGGTTCGGCGGCCACGATCTGTACCCCTGGCACGTGCTCGCGCAGGAAGCGGCCGGTACCCATGAGCGTGCCGGTGGTGCCGAGCCCGGCGACGAAGTGGGTGATCTCGGGCAGGTCGGCCAGCAGCTCGGGACCGGTGCCGTAGTAGTGGGCGTCGGAGTTGGCCGGGTTGCCGTACTGATAGAGCATCACCCATGAAGGATTTTCCGCCGCAAGCTCTTTCGCCGTCGCCACGGCGGTGTTGGACCCGCCCTCGGCCGCACTGAAGATGATCCTCGCGCCGTAGAGTTCGAGGATCTGACGCCGCTCGATCGAGGTGTTCTCGGGCATCACGCAGATCATGTTGTAGCCCTTGAGCATCGCGGCCATGGCCAACGAGATGCCGGTGTTGCCGCTGGTGGGCTCCAGGATGGTGGCGCCCGGGCTCAGCAACCCGTCACGCTCGGCCTGCTCGATCATGCGCAGCGCGGGCCGGTCCTTGATCGACCCGGTCGGATTACGGTCCTCGAGCTTTGCCCACAACCGGACGTGCGGCCCGTCCTCACCATCGTCCCAACGCGGCGAGAGGTTCTGCAGCCCCACCAGCGGAGTGTTGCCGAGGGCCTGCAGCAGTGAGTCGTGCCGAGTCATGCGCCGCCTACTGACCCTCCGGCTGATCCGCCGGCGACGGCGGGCAGGATCGTCACCGAGTCGCCGTCGGTGATGGTGGTGTTCAGTCCGCCGGAGAACCGCACGTCCTCGTCGTTGACGTAGATGTTGACGAAGCGGTGCAGCTTGCCGTTATCCACCAGGCGGTCGGAGATGCCGGAGTAGTTGGCCTCGAGGTCGGCGATCACGGCCTGCAAGGTGTCGCCGGAGGCGCTGACGCGCTTCTGCCCGTCGGTGTGCGGACGCAGGATGGTCGGGATGGAGACGGTTACAGAAATCGGGTTGGTCATGGGACTCCTTAGGAGGTGTACTGCTCGACGATAGTGACGGGTTCCTCGGTGACGACGCCGTCGACGATGCGGTAGCTCCGAAGCTCGTGCTGTTGCGGGTCGCGCGTGGAGACGAGCACGTAGTGGGCGTCGGGCTCGGATGCGTAGGAGATGTCGGTGCGGCTCGGGTACGCCTCGGTCGCGGTGTGTGAGTGATAGATGACAATAGGAGCGTCGCCTGCATCTTCTAACGCGCGCCACACCTTGAGCTGCTCCCCCGAATCGAAGCGGTAGAAGGTCGGGGAACGCTCGGCGTTGACCATCGCGATGAACCGGTCAGGCCGATCGGAGCCCTCCGGCCCGGCGATCACCCCACACGCCTCGTCGGGGTGGTCGGCGCGGGCATGCGCCACCATCGACTCGACGAGATCCCGGCGGATCACGAGCACGTCATCGCTCCTTCATTCGAACGCTCCCGGCAACATCTCCCGGTAGGTCGGTATTCCGGCCACCGGCTGGGCAGCCAGCAGCCCGACCAGCACCGCGCGGGCCAGCACGTCGGCCGCGGCCGCCCCGACCCTGGTCACCAGCGCCGTCTCCGGCGACATCGCCACCGGCGTCTTTTCGTCCGGTTCGACGGTCACCGCGCCGGTCGCCAGCGCAAACACCGTATCGCCATCGATCGGTGTGTGACACGGCTGGATGGTCCGGGCCAGCCCGTCATGCGCGGCGACGGCCACCCGACGGCACCCGGCCGGGCTGAGCGCAGCGTCGGTGGCGACCACCGCGATGGTGGTGTTCAACGGGCCGATCTCGCGATGTCGGTCGGCGTACGCAGCGAGTTGGTCGGCGGGCGGAGCGGTCAGGCCGAATTGCGCCGCCAACCGAGTCATCCAAGGCAGACCGGTGGCCGGGTCGATCACGTCACCGGCGGCGTTGAGCACCACCAGGGCGCCCACGGTTACTCCACAGTCCAGCCTCACCGAGGCGGTGCCAACACCGCCCTTGAGGATCCCGGCCCGCGCGCCGACCCCGCCGCCGACGGTGCCCAGCGCGAATTCGGTGGCGGCTGCTGCGGCGGCGGCATGACCGAATTCGGCGGTCGGCCGGTTCGCCCAGCCGCCCACCGGTAGATCGAAGATCACGGCGGCGGGCACGATCGGCACGACGCCACCGTCCATCGCCACTCCGCGGCCCTGCTGCTCCAGCCAGGTCATCACACCGTCGGCGGCGGCCAGACCGTAGGCACTGCCACCGGTCAGCACCACTGCGTCGACGTGGCGCACGGTGTTGATCGGGTCAAGCAGGTCGGTCTCGCGGGTACCGGGCGCGCCACCCCGTCCGTCGACTGCGCCGACGGTGCCCGGCGGAGCCAGCACCACTGTCGACCCCGTCGCCCATCCCGACCCCAGCGACACATCGGGGTCGATGCGGTGATGGTGACCGACCAGGATGCCGCCGACGTCGGTGATCGAACCCATCACGTCTATCTCCCCATCAAGCCCAGGACGAGGTATTCCTGCAGCACGGTCAGCCACTGGTAGACGTCGACGTGACCGGCCATCGGATGCTCGGCAGGCAGCTGCTCGGGCCCCTGCGAGTCGATGTCGAGCATGGTGCCCAGCGCCAGCCGGATGTCGTTGACCGCGGCGGCCCACGCCTCCGCGTCGTCCTCGGTCAGCTCGAACTTCCCGCCGCCCTCTGGGATGGTGTCCAACAAACGTTGGGCTGCTTCACGTTTGGCGTCGATGATGGCCGGCTCATGCAGTCCGCGCAGCGCGCTGTTGAGGCTCTCAGCGGTGCCAGATCCGGCAGGATGTTCGGTCTGCGGCCGGTAAAAATCCGGGAGCAGACGCTTCATCGTGGCGTCCTCAGGCGGCTGCGGATTGCCGGTTTTCATGCCGGTGATCATCTCGAGTTCGTCTGTGGGCCCGGATGATCCGCGCTCGTCGAGCATCCCGAGCATCGAGGTGCCCAGGCTGGACAGCAACGAGGCCTCGTGGCCCTCCAATGCCGAGCGGTACCGTAGACCGTCGGCGGTCTCAACCCGTTTCCATTTGCGCACAGTCGATCAGCGGTCCTGTTGCATGGTGGCCCACAGCCCCGCGGCGTGGAGTTTGGACACATCGGTTTCCATCGACTCGCGGCTGCCGGCCGACACCACGGCCTTGCCGTCGTTGTGCACCTGCAGCATGAGCTTGGTGGCGTGCGGCTCGGTGTATCCGAACAGTTTCTGGAACACGTAGGTGACATAGGTCATCAGGTTGACCGGATCGTCCCAGACGATGGTCACCCACGGGCTTTCGGTGGCCGCATCTTCCCGGGGCGCCGCCTCGACGCTGCGCTCCTCGCGGGTCCCCGGTCGGGCCTTCGCCGGTGTAACCATGGGGCCACAATACCGGCAGGGGAGCCGCGATATTGAAGCAGCCGCGAACAGCTACGGTTGCTGGTGTGACGGTCGCGTTGCTCACCGACAAGTACGAGCTGACGATGCTCGCCGCCGCCCTGCGCGACGGCACGGCGCACCGTCGGACCACGTTCGAGGTCTTCGCTCGCCGGCTGCCCGAGGGACGCCGCTACGGCGTGGTCGCCGGCACCGGACGGTTTGTGGAAGCGTTGGCGCAGTTCAGCTTCTCTCCGGAGGAATTGACCGAGCTCGCCGAGTTTCTCGACCCCGCGACACTGGACTTCCTGGCGAGCTACCGGTTCAACGGTGACGTCGACGGCTACGCCGAGGGCGAGCTCTATTTCCCGGGTTCGCCGGTCCTTTCGGTCCACGGAACCTTCGCCGAGTGCGTCGTGCTCGAGACGCTGGTGCTGTCAATCCTGAACCACGACACCGCGATCGCTTCGGCAGCGGCCCGGATGACGAGCGCCGCTCACGGCCGGCCGATGATCGAGATGGGCTCACGGCGTACCCACGAGTTGGCCGCCGTGGCCGCAGCGCGTGCGGCCTACCTGGCCGGGTTCACCGGTTCGTCCAATCTGGCCGCCCAGCAGCGCTACGGCGTGCCCGCACTGGGCACCGCTGCACACGCCTACACGCTGCTGCACACCACCGAGTCCGGTCCCGACGAACAGGCCGCGTTCCGCGGCCAGGTGGCGGCGCTGGGTGTCGACACCACCCTGCTGGTGGACACCTATGACATCACCACGGGCGTGGCCAACGCGATCACCGCGGCCGGTACGGAGCTGGGCGCCGTCCGCATCGACTCGGGCGATCTCGGGGTGCTGGCCCGCCAGGTGCGCCAACAGCTCGACGGCCTGGGCGCCACCGGGACCCAGATCGTGGTCTCCGGAGACCTCGACGAGTTCGCGATCGCCGCACTGCGCGCCGAGCCGGTCGACAGCTACGGCGTCGGTACCTCGGTGGTCACCGGATCGGGCGCACCGACCGCGGGCATGGTCTACAAGCTGGTCGAGGTCGATGGAATCCCGGTGGCCAAGCGCAGTAGCCACAAGGAATCTCACGGTGGCCGCAAGCAAGCCCTTCGGCTGGCCAAGTCCTCGGGCACGATCGTCGAGGAGGTCGTCCACCCGCACGGCCAGTCGCCGTCGGAGCCCTCGGGGCTGACCGCACGCCGGCTGACGGTGCCACTGGTCACCGACGGCGTCCCCGTCGCAGGGCACCACCCCACCAACGACCTGGTCACCGCACGCGAGCGAGTGGCCGCGGGGCTGCACAGCCTGCCGTGGGACGGCCTCAAACTGTCCCGTGGCGAGCCGGCCATCCCCACCCGGGTCGTGGCGTCGACCCAGATTCGTTAGCCGCCCACCGTGCCCCCAACTTCGAAGCCGCCTGGAACCAAGCCATCCCGCGAGGTGGCCAATGTGGTCACCAATCTCCTCAAGATCGCCGTGAAAGGGCTCGGCGGCGCCAGTCGCCCCGGTCAGGTCCAGATGGCCGAGGCGGTCGCGAACGCCTTCGAATCCGGTGAACACCTGGCCGTACAGGCCGGGACCGGCACCGGCAAATCACTGGCCTACCTGGTGCCGTCGATCGCCCGGGCGCTGCAGACCGAGCAACCGGTGGTCGTCTCGACTGCCACCATCGCCCTGCAGCGTCAGCTCGTCGACCGGGACCTACCGCGGCTGGTGAACTCGCTGGCCGATGCACTGCCCCGCAAGCCCACTTTCGCACTACTCAAGGGGCGCGGAAATTATCTGTGCCTCAACAAGATTCACAATGCGGCTGAAGAGCCGGGCGACCGTCCGCAGGATGAGCTGTTCTCCCCCATGGCTGTCAGTGCGATGGGCCGCGATGTGCAACGGCTGACAGAATGGTCCTCGGACACCGAGACGGGCGATCGCGACGAGCTGACCCCGGGCGTGCCGGACCGATCGTGGTCGCAGGTCAGTGTCTCGGCACGCGAATGCATCGGGGTGTCGCGCTGCCAGTTCGGTACCGACTGTTTCGCCGAGCGGGCGCGGGAGAAGGCCGGGGCGGCCGACGTCGTCGTCACCAATCACGCACTGCTGGCCATCGACGCGCTCTCCGATTTCTCGGTGCTCCCCGAGTACGAGTTACTGGTGGTCGACGAGGCCCACGAACTGGCCGACCGGGTGACCAGCGTGGCCACCGCCGAGTTGTCGGCGACCTCCATGGCTGTGGCGCACCGCAAGATGTCGCGTTTGGTGGATGACGAACTGGCGCAACGGTTCGAGGCTGTGGTCGCGACGTTGTCCTCGCTGCTGCACGAGCTCGATGCGGGCCGCATCGATGTGCTCGACGAGGAATTGGGCACCTACCTGACCGCATTGCGCGACGCGGCCAATGCGGCGCGCACAGCCATCGACACCACCCCCAGCGACCCGCAGGCCGCCTCGGCCCGCACCGAGGCCGTCACCGCACTGAGCGACGTGAGCGACACCGCGACCCGGATTCTCACCTCGTTCGTCCCCGCGATCCCCGACCGCGTCGACGTGGTGTGGGTCGAACAGTCCGACGGGCCGGGCGGGGCAAACCCCAACGCCGGAAACACCGCGGCTCCCCGCCCCGGGCGCAGCCTGCTGCGGGTGGCACCGATGTCGGTGTCGGGCCTGTTGCGCACCAGGCTGTTCGCCAACACCACCGCGGTACTGACCTCGGCGACGCTGACCCTCGGTGGCAACTTCGATGCCATGGCGCGAAATTGGGGGCTGGGCGGCTTCTCCGGCGCCGGCGAGCCGGCCAAACCAGCCAGTGCCGGCGAGCCGGCCAAACCAGCCAGCGCCGGCGAGCCGGCCAAACCCGGCTGGCGCGGCATCGATGTCGGATCACCTTTCGACCACGCCAAATCCGCGATCCTCTACGTTGCCAAGCATTTACCGCCTCCCGGGCGGGACGGCACCGATACCCGGACGCTTGACGAGATCGAAGGACTGATCACCGCGGCCGGCGGCCGCACCCTTGGCCTGTTCTCGTCGATGCGCGCAGCCAAGGCCGCCGCCGAAGTCATGCGCGGGCGGCTGTCCACCCCTGTCCTGTGCCAGGGCGAGGACACCACGTCGGCTCTAGTGCAAAAGTTCTCCGATGATCCGGAGACATCGCTGTTCGGCACCCTGTCGCTGTGGCAGGGCGTGGACGTGCCCGGACCGTCGCTGTCGCTGGTACTGATCGACCGGATTCCGTTCCCTCGCCCCGACGATCCATTGCTGACCGCCCGGCAGCGCGCGATCAGCGCTCACGGCGGCAACGGCTTCATGGCGGTCGCCGCCAACCACGCCGCGCTGCTACTCGCCCAGGGCACCGGCCGGCTACTACGCCACACCGACGACCGCGGCGTCATCGCTGTCCTGGACTCCCGGTTGGCGACGGCCCGCTACGGCGGCTACCTGCGTTCCTCGTTGCCGCCGTTCTGGTCCACCACCGACCCCGACCGGGTGCGTCAGTCACTGAAGCGGCTACGCGGCGCAAGCTGATATCGCAACCTGCGCTCGCTCGGTTAACTAGTGTGTGCGGAAATTACCCGCGCGGACGGTCATTGCCGCCGATTGCACCGGAAGGCGGCAGAATGAGCCGACGCACCCTGTTCGGCATCGCTTTTGCGGTGTGCACGGTGTTGCCGTCGGCCGGCTGCTCATCTCTGGTGGGCGGCACGCCGGTGTCGGTGTTCAGCGATCCCTTCTCGGTTGCCGGCATGCCCGCCACCGACGGTTCCAGCGGGCTGCGTCCCGATGCGGAGAAGCCCACACGCAAGGTCACCGACACTGACGGAGGCAAGAGCGACAACCTCGCTGCCAGTGCCGTCAGTGACCTTGAGCAGTTCTGGTCGGACGCGTACCCCGAGGCATTCGACGGTGAGTTCCAGCCGGTGCGCGCGCTGATCTCCTGGGATGCCGAAAGTTTCGACGGCCGGTTCTGCGGGATGGAGACCTACGGGCTGGTCAATGCGGCTTACTGCAAACCGGATCGGACGATCGGCTGGGACCGGGGCGTGCTGATACCCGGGCTCCGCAAGCAGAACGGCGACATGGGTGCCGTGATGGTGCTCGCGCACGAGTACGGCCATGCGATCCAGCAGCAGGCCGGACTGATCAACCGCAAGACACCCACTCTGGTCGCCGAACAGCAGGCCGACTGCCTGGCCGGCTCCTACATGCGGTGGGTGGCCCAGGGTGATTCCCCGCGGTTCACCCTCAGTACCGCTGACGGGCTGAACAAGCTCCTGGCCGCTGTGGTCGCATTCCGGGATCCGCTGCTCACCGAGGCCGAGGCCGAGGTGGGGATCGATGAGCACGGGTCGGCGTTCGAACGGATCTCGGCCTTCCAGTTCGGGTTCACCGACGGGCCCGCGGCCTGTGCGGCGATGGACGTCAAGGAGATCAATCAGCGGCGCGGCGATCTTCCCGTCCTGCTACCCGAAGACCAGAGCGGCGACCTGGACATCACCGAACGCTGGGTCCGCACGATGATCGACGCGCTCAACAGTGTCTTCAAGCCTGCCGATCCCCCGCAGCTCAGTTTCCGGCCCGACACCGCGGTGGACTGTCCGAGCGCCCGACCCAGCCCTCCGGTGTCCTACTGCCCTGACACCAACACCATCGTGATCGACCTGGCCGAGCTGCAACTGTTGGCCGAACCGCCTGACGATTTCGGCGGCGGTGGCCTCGCCGGCGGGGACAACACCGCCTTCTCGGTGCTGATCTCGCGCTACATGGTCGCCCAGCAGCACGCCCGCGGCCTGGTGCTCGACAATGCCGAGGCAGCTCTGCGCACCGCCTGTCTGACCGGGGTGGCCACGGCCAAGATGATCAAGCCCGTGAAACTGGCCGGTGGTGACACGATTCTGCTGACCGCCGGTGACGTCGACGAGGCGGTATCGGGCATCCTCACGAACGGGTTGGCGGCGAGCGATGTCAACGGCGAGTCGGTTCCCTCGGGCTTCGCCCGAATCGATGCGTTCCGGGTCGGCATTCTCGGCGACGAGGACCGCTGCCTCAAGCGTTTCGGGTGACGGCTCAGACCACCTTCGTGGTGCCGTACCAGGCGAGTACCGCCTCGGATTCGTCGGTAGAACGCGTCAGCACCGCGTAGGACCTGATGAACGACTGGCCCACGCAGCCATCGATCTTCACCCGGAAGTTGCTGATCATCACCCACGGTTCGGTGCCCTTGAATTCCTTCTTCGCCACCGGGATGAGGTTGATGATGCCGGGTTTGAGACCGATCGTGATGCCACCGCCGATGTTCGCGCCGACTCCCGGCAGGATGCCCTCCGGCCAGGGTGAGACCACATCGGTGCCGAGGAGCCCGATAGACGTGTTGAGTCCGGCGGTACCGGTCAAGGAGACTCCGTTGGAGGTGCTCATGTCGATGCCGCAGCCGATCTGATAACCGGCCTCCAAGGTCCCGCGCGGGTCACCTTGGTCCGGACCGGACATCGCGCCGCGGTACGTGCCGCCGACGACATATTCGCGGGACGAAATCGCTGTGGTCAGAGGCGGAACCACGGCCTGCGTCTCATCGGCAGCCGACACGGTCAGGTTCCAGTCGTCGGGGGTCTTGAGGTTGACCGGCGGGGTCGACTCGACCAGGTCTGCGGCGATCGGTTCACCCGGCGCGGGCACCACGTCGGCGACGACCTCCACTTCCGGGACCACGACGGGGTCAGCCCAGGCCGGGGTAACCGACGCCGCCCAGGCCACCGACGCGGCGGTGAGCAGTCCCAACGAGCGAATCAACACAGGCGGCCTCTCGTTACAGCTCCCCGCGGGAACGTATCGCCACGTTCCCGGAGGGAACAAGATTCCTATGTGCTTACCCGACCGTCAGCGCCCCTGCGCAATCAGGTGGGCATTTTCAGGACGAATCCACACTCGAGCGCCACCCAGCAGGCACCGTCAGGACCGATCGCCAACCCGTGCGGTTCACTACCGGGCGGCAGATCGATGGTCACCACCTCGCCATCGCCGCTGATCCGCGCGATCTGGTCGGCGCCCCACAGACTGACCCACACTCCGTCGGTCGGGTCGGCGACCACCGCGTGCGGTTTGCCCGGCAGATCAAGCTCCTGGATCGCGTCGCGGACCGGGATTCTGCCCACCTTGTCCGCGCGGATCTCGGTGAACCACACGGCGTCATCATGAGTGGCCGCGATACCAACCGGACCTGCTGCGGGAGTGGGTAATTCGCGAACCGACAGCGATCCGTCGAGAGTCAGCCGGCCCACCGAGCCAGCCTCGTTGAGCGTGAACCACAACGCATCGTCTGGCCC
The DNA here is from genome assembly GCF_055419385.1 of Mycobacterium sp. IDUB_24. Lineage (NCBI taxonomy): Bacteria > Bacillati > Actinomycetota > Actinomycetes > Mycobacteriales > Mycobacteriaceae > Mycobacterium > Mycobacterium sp. IDUB_24. Next base: position 19,188 of record NZ_JBVAXO010000009.1, on the reverse strand, counting down.
CTTCGTGATCATCGACGGCATCCCGCCGACCGTGGCTGCGGTGCTGATCTCACCATCGGTGCCGATCCGGCCGATCTCGCCCGACGACATCGTGGTGAACCACAGTGCGTCGTCGGAGCCCGCGGTGATCCCGAACGGCGCACTGCCCCCGGGCAATTCGAAGGAGCTCAGCTCCCCCGCCGTGGTGATCCGGCCGATCCGATCATCACCGGAGCAGGTGAACCACAGTGCCCCGTCCGGTCCGGCCGCGATGATCGACGGACGTGAGCATTCTCCGACCGGGTATGTGGTCACCTCGCCGGCGGCCGAGACGCGGGCGACGGCGCCGCTGTGCACCAGGGTCACCCACATCGCGCCGTCGCTTCCGGCTGCCAGCGCATACGGTCCGCCGTCGAGCTGAACTTTGAGCGCTCTACTCAAGCCAGTGCCACCAGGCCCAGCTCGTTGTCAGCCGTCAGCAGCCGATGGTGGGGCAACACCCGGACGGTGTAACCCACCGGCCCGGCCACCGGCAGCGGCGTGCTGGTCGAGAACACCTCGGTCCCACCGTCGGACGACCCGGCGTGCGTCATCGGCACGGTCACCGGGTTCACGATCACGTCGCCGGCGTCCACCCGGCCCAGCACGGCCTGCACCGTCACCTCGTCGGGCCGCAGGCCGGCCAACTGCACCGTGGCCTTCAGCGTCAACTGCGACCCCAACAGCGGTGTGTCGGGCAGGCCGTAGCTGTCCACATCGGTGATCTGGATCTTCGGCCACGCCTCCTCTGCACGCTGCCGGTACTCGGCCAGTTCCCGGGCCGCACCGAACGGCGCACCCGAGGTGGCCTCGACGGTCGCGCGCAGCGACAGGGCTGCGGGCACGTAGTACTTCTCGGTGTAGTCCCGCACCATGCGTGAGGCCAGCACCTTCGGGCCCAAAACCTGCAGCGTGTGGCGCACCATCTCGACCCAGCGGGTCGGGACGCCCTGGTCGTCGCGCTCGTAGAACTTGGGCGTGACCGCATGCTCGAGCAGGTCGTACAGCGCGGCGGCCTCCAGATCGTCCCGGCGGGTCTCGTCGTCGACGCCGTCGGCGGTCGGGATCTCCCATCCGTTCTCGCCGTCGTACCACTCATCCCACCAGCCGTCCCTGATGGACAGGTTCAACCCGCCGTTGAGTGCGCTCTTCATCCCCGACGTGCCGCACGCCTCCAATGGCCGCAGCGGATTGTTGAGCCAGACGTCGCAACCCCAGTACAAGACCCGGGCCATCGACATGTCGTAATCGGGCAGGAACGCGATGCGATGCCGCACCTCCGGGCGGTCGGCGAACCGCACGATCTGTTGGATCAGCGCCTTGCCGCCGTCATCCGCCGGATGCGACTTCCCGGCAACGATCAGCTGCACCGGCCGTTTCTCGTCGAGCAGCAATTTCTCCAACCGCTCCGGGTCTCGCAGCATCAGCGTCAGCCGCTTGTAGGTCGGCACCCGCCGGGCGAATCCGACGGTCAGCGCCGACGGATCGAAAGCCGTTGCGATCCAGCCCAGTTCGGCTTCGGACGCACCGCGCTCCAGCCAGGAACGCCGCAACCGGGCCCGCACGTCGGCGATCAACGTCTCGCGCAACTGCGAACGGATCCACCACATGTGGGCCGGGTCGACCTCCTGCAGGCGTTCCCACACCGCCGGCTCCGCGGCCTCGGAACCGATCAGCTCGCGGCCCAAGGCCAACCATTGCGGCGCCGCCCAGGTCGGGGCATGCACACCGTTGGTGATCGAGCCGATCGGCACCTCGGCACGGTCGAATCCCGGCCACAGGTCGTTGAACATGGCCCGGCTGACCCGACCGTGCAGCAGCGACACCCCGTTGGCCCGCTGCGCGAGCCGCAGACCCATGTGCGCCATGTTGAACTTCGACGGATCCTCCTCGGCGCCGAACGCGACAACCCGATCCAGCGGAACTCCGGGCAGAAGCCGGGAATCGGCCGGCCCGCGTGATTGATGCTCTTCGCGCAAGCCGTCATCGGCGGGACCTCCGAAGTAACGCCTGATCATCTCGACCGGGAACCGGTCGATCCCGGCGGGCACCGGGGTGTGGGTGGTGAACACCGTCGAGGAACGCACAACCGTCAAAGCAGTGTCGAAATCCAGCCCCGCCGCGACCAGTTCGCGAATACGTTCCACACCGAGGAAGCCGGCGTGGCCCTCGTTCATGTGGAAAACCTCAGGGGCAGGAAGGTTTTCGATCTCGGAAAACGCGCGGATCGCACGGACTCCGCCGATACCGGCCAGGATCTCCTGTTTGATCCGGTGCTCCTGATCGCCGCCGTAAAGCCGGTCGGTGACTCCGCGCAGGTCGTGCTCGTTCTCGGGTACATCGGAATCGAGCAGGAGCAGTGGAACCCGGCCCACCTGGGCCACCCAGACCCGGGCCCGCAGTTCACGTGCGTCCGGCAATGCCAACTCCACCAGTACCGGCGCTCCGGACGCGTCAGTGAGCAGACGCAACGGCAGTCCCTGGGGGTCCAGCGACGGGTAGGTCTCGTGCTGCCACCCGTCGGCGGTCAGGGACTGCCGGAAGTAACCCGAGCGGTAGTACAGGCCCACCGCGATGAGCGGCAGCCCCAGATCCGATGCGGATTTCAGATGGTCACCGGCCAGGATGCCCAGACCGCCCGAATAGTTGGGCAGCACCTCGGCGACACCGAACTCCATCGAGAAGTACGCGATGCCTTTCGGCATCTCGACGCCGTCGGCGATCTGCTGCTGGTACCACAGCGGCCGGCTCAGATAGTTGTCCAGATCCGCGGCCAGCTCGTCGAGCCGGCCCAGAAACGATTCGTCGCCGGCCAGTTCGTCGAGCCGTTGCGGACTGACGGCCCCCAACAACGCGACGGGGTCGCCGTTGGTCTGCTGCCACAGCTCGGAATCGAGCACAGCAAACAGATCCTGGGTGGGCTTGTGCCACGACCAGCGCAGGTTGGTCGACAGCCGTTCCAGCGCCGCCAACCGCTCGGGAAGGTGCGCGCGGACGGTGAACCTTCTGAGGGCTTTCACGCGACCCAACCTTACTGACAATTCCGTTCCGTGCAGCGATGAGCGATATCCGTTCAGGCAACGTTGGCCGTACGAGCGGCGGTGTCCGTACATGCTGTGGTCAGCACGCGCTTAACGCCCGCGAGATTGGGCAGCCCACTACGGTGGGTATCAGACGCGACAAGGCGAGTGAACACAGACAGCCGCTTGACCGAGACGACGTGAGGAGTGGATGGGTGGCCGGTCGTATCGGAATCGACGATGTCGCGCCTGTGGTCTTCGGCGGACAGTTCCCGGCAAAAGCCGTCGTCGGCGAGGTGGTGCCGGTGAGAGCCACCGTCTGGCGCGAAGGCCACGACGCGGTCGCGGCCACCCTGGTGGTGCGGTATCTCGGTACCGAATACCCGCGGCTGGCCACCGGGCCCGGCACCGCGGTCATGCCGGTATCGGTCGATCAGGTGCTACGCCCCGCCCATCGGATCAAGCCGCAGGCCCTGCCCATGTCCACCGGACACACCCCCGATGTCTTCCATGGCCAGTTCACGCCCGACACCGTGGGCCTGTGGACCTACCGGGTCGACGGCTGGGGCGATCCGCTGGCCACCTGGAGGCATTCGGTCGAAGCCAAGCTCGGCGCCGGTCAGAGCGAGGCCGAGTTGTCCAACGACCTGCTGGTCGGAGCGCATCTGCTCGAGCGCGCCGCCGCCGGGGTGCCCCGCAAACTGCGCGACCCGCTGATCGAGGCCTCCGCCGCACTGCGCATCCCCGGTGACCCGTTCCGGCGCGCAGGCGCCGCCCTGTCCGAAGAGGTCACCGAGTTGCTCGACCAGTACCCGCTGCGCGAGTTGGTCACGCGCGGTGAGCAATACGGTGTCTGGGTCGACCGGCCGCTGGCCAGGTTCTCCTCGTGGTACGAGATGTTCCCGCGGTCCACGGGTGGCTGGGACAAAGCCGGGCATCCGGTGCACGGCACGTTCGCCACCGCTGCCGAGGAACTTCCCCGGATCACTCGCATGGGCTTCAACATCGTCTACCTGCCGCCCATCCATCCGATCGGCAAGGTGCACCGCAAGGGCCCCAACAACGCGGTCACCGCCGCGCCGAACGACGTCGGGTCACCCTGGGCCATCGGCAGCGACGAGGGCGGCCATGACGCCGTGCATCCCGCACTCGGCACGATCGACGACTTCGACGACTTCGTGGCCGCCGCCCGCAAGCAAGGCGTGGAGGTGGCGCTGGATCTGGCACTGCAGTGCGCGCCCGATCATCCCTGGGCCGCAGCGCATCCGGAGTGGTTCACCGTTCTGCCCGACGGCACCATCGCGTATGCGGAGAATCCACCCAAGAAGTACCAGGACATCTACCCGCTCAACTTCGACAACGATCCCGCCGGCCTCTTCCACGAGGTGCTACGGGTAGTTCGGTTCTGGATCTCACACGGCGTCAAGGTCTTTCGTGTGGACAACCCGCACACGAAACCCCCGAACTTCTGGGTCTGGCTGATCGCCGAGGTCAAGAACGAGGATCCGGACGTCCTGTTCCTGTCCGAGGCGTTCACCCGGCCGGCCCGGCTCTACGGGTTGGCCAAACGCGGCTTCACCCAGTCCTACACGTATTTCACCTGGCGCACCAACAAATGGGAGCTCACCGAATTCGGCAACGAGATCACGGCGAACGCCGACAGCGCACGGCCCAGTCTCTGGGTCAACACCCCCGACATCCTGCACGAGTCGCTGCAGCATGGCGGTCCCGGCATGTTCGCGATCCGCGCGGTACTGGCCGCCACCATGAGCCCGTCGTGGGGCATGTATTCGGGCTTCGAACTGTTCGAGCACCGAGCCGTCCGAGAGGGCAGCGAGGAGTATCTGGACTCCGAGAAGTACGAGCTGCGTCCCCGCGACTTCGCCGCGGCGATAGCCGAAGGCCGATCGCTCGAACCGTTCGTGTCCCGCCTCAACGAGATCCGGCGTCTGCACCCGGCCCTGCGTCAGCTTCGGACCCTCACCTTCCACCATGTGGACAACGACGCCCTGCTCGCCTACAGCAAGTTCGACCCGATCACCGGAGACACCGTGCTCGTGGTGGTCACGCTCAACCCGTTCAGCGCAGAGGAAGCCATGTTGTGGTTGAACATGGAGGCACTGGGTATGGAATCGCATGACCGGTTCTGGGTACGCGACGAGATCACCGGCGAGGAATACCAATGGGGACAGTCGAATTACGTTCGCATCGATCCCGCCAAGGCGGTGGCACACGTGCTGAACATGCCACTCGTACCCTATGAGCAACGACTGGGCTTGCTACGCAGGGAATGAGAACAAGATGACAAGAAGCAACCACCTCACCGACAGGCATCTGCGGCCCGACCCATCGGACATCCAGCGACTGCTGATCGGCCAACACCACGACCCGCATTCGGTACTGGGGGCCCACGAGTACAACGGCCGGACCGTGATCCGCGCCTACCGCCCGCACGCCGCCAAGGTCGTGGCGGTGATCGGCGGCGACAGATTCCCCATGCAACACATCGACTCCGGACTTTTCGCGGTGGCCGTTCCGTTCACCAAGCTGGCCGACTACCGCCTGGAGATCGGCTATCCGGGCACCGACGAATCGATCTTCACCCACACCACCGCCGATGCCTACCGCTTCCTGCCTACCCTCGGCGAACTCGACCTGCACCTGTTCTCCGAGGGCCGCCACGAACGCCTGTGGGAGATCCTGGGCGCACATCGGCGCAGCTTCACCACCCCCGACGGGGTCGTCGAAGGCGTGTCATTCGCGGTGTGGGCACCGAATGCCAAGGGCATCAGCGTGATCGGTGACTTCAATCACTGGGACGGCAACGAGGCGCAGATGCGGGCGCTGGGCTCATCGGGGGTCTGGGAGTTGTTCTGGCCCGGGTTTCCGCCCGACGGTCTGTACAAGTTCCGCATCCGCGGCGCGGGCGGCGTCACCGCCGACCGTGCCGACCCCATGGCATTCGCGACCGAGGTGCCACCGCAAACCGCATCCCGGGTCACCGAGAGCTCCTACACCTGGACCGACGGCAAGTGGATGACCCGGCGCGCCGAACAGAATCCGGTGTTCGAACCGATGAGCACCTACGAGGTGCACCTGATGTCCTGGCGCCCCGGGCTCAGTTACCGGCAGCTGGCCACCGAGCTCACCGAATACGTTGTGGAACAGGGTTTCACGCACGTCGAACTGCTCCCGGTGGCGGAGCACCCGTTCGGCGGTTCGTGGGGCTATCAGGTCACGTCCTATTACGCCCCGACCTCCAGGTTGGGGACTCCTGACGACTTCCGGTACCTGGTGGATTCGCTGCACCGCGCCGGGATCGGGGTGATCGTCGACTGGGTCCCGGCCCATTTCCCCAAAGACGCCTGGGCCCTCGGCCGCTTCGACGGCACTCCGCTCTACGAGCATTCCGACCCGCGCCGGGGCGAGCAGCTCGACTGGGGCACTTACGTTTTCGACTTCGGCCGGCCCGAGGTACGCAACTTCCTGGTCGCCAACGCGTTGTACTGGCTGCAGGAATACCACGTCGACGGCCTGCGGGTGGACGCGGTCGCCTCGATGCTCTACCTCGACTACTCCCGCCCCGAGGGCGGCTGGACGCCGAACATCCACGGCGGCCGGGAGAACCTGGAGGCGGTGCAGTTCCTGCAGGAGATGAACGCCACCGTGCACAAGGTGACCCCGGGAATCGTCACCATTGCCGAGGAGTCGACCTCCTGGCCCGGTGTCACCCGCCCGACCAGCCTTGGCGGCCTTGGTTTCTCGATGAAGTGGAACATGGGCTGGATGAACGACACGCTCGACTACGTCAGCCACGACCCGGTGCACCGCAGCTATCACCACCACGAGATGACGTTCTCGATGCTGTACGCCTTCAGTGAGAACTATGTGCTCCCGATCAGCCATGACGAGGTCGTGCACGGCAAGGGCACCCTGTGGAGCCGGATGCCCGGTGACGACCACGCCAAGGCCGCCGGCCTGCGCAGCCTGCTGGCCTATCAGTGGGCCCACCCCGGTAAGCAACTGTTGTTCATGGGCCAGGAATTCGGACAGCGGGCCGAATGGTCGGAGGAACGGGGGCTGGACTGGTTCCAGCTAGACGAGCAGGGCTTCTCCGGTGGCGTACAACGGTTGGTGCGCGATCTCAACGGGATCTACCGCCGGCACCCGGCGTTGTGGAGCCGCGATACCAGCCCCGAGGGCTACTCATGGATCGATGCGAACGACTCGGCCAACAACGTGCTGAGCTTCCTGCGGTTCGGTGCCGACGGTTCGGTGCTGGCCTGCGTGGTCAACTTCGCCGGCAGTGAGCACAGCGAGTACCGGCTGGGTCTACCTCATGCCGGCGACTGGCAGGAAGTGCTCAACACCGACGCGACCATCTACAACGGGGCGGGCATCGGGAACTTCGGTGCGGTACAGGCAACCGGCGAACCGTGGCACGGTCGCCCGGCCTCGGCGGTGATGGTGCTGCCGCCGCTGGCGATGCTCTGGTTCGAGCCCGCCTAGTCCCCCGCGAGCAGACATAAACCTGCCCCTTTTCGAGCGAAAAGGGGCAGGTTTGTGTCTGTTCGGCGGAAGAAAATCAGTACAGCGCGTTGGCCAGATTGCGACGGCCCGCGACGACCTCGGGATCGGCCGGGTCGAACAGGTCGAACAGCTCTACGAGCCGGGTCCGCACCGCGGTCCGGTCATCGCCTGCCGTGCGCTTGATCAATGCGATCAGCCGATCGAAGGCAGCCGACGCATTTTGTGCGAGAAGTTCGGCGTCGGCAGCGGCGAAGGCCGCCTCGATGTCGTCAGGAGCGGCGTCGGCAGCAGCCACCGCATCGGGGCGCTGCGCGCTGGCCCGCTGCAGGAACGCGATCTGTCGGACGGCGCCCTTGGCCTCGGAATGATTGGGCTGGGCATCGAGAATGGCCTGGTAGGCAGCCGCTGCGGCGTCAAAGTTGCCCTCGTCCAGGTGGGCCCGGGCCGCGGCCAACTCGGGATCGACCTGCTCCGGCTCATCGTCACCGGAGCCCGATCCGGTCAGCTTGCCCGCAGTCGCCTCGAGCAGCGAATCGACCCAGCGACGGAGTTCGTCCGCCGGCTGCGAGCCCTGGAAGCTGGCGATCGGCTGTCCTCCGGCCAGCGCAACGACGGTGGGCACGCCCTGGATGCCGAACATCTGCGCCACCCGCGGGGTGGTGTCGACGTTGACCAGCGCCAAGGACCACTTGCCGTTGTCGGCGGCAGCCAGACCTGCCAACGCGTCTCCCAGGGCGGCGCTGGAATCACTGCGTGGCGACCACAGCAGCACCACCACCGGGACCTGGCCCGAGCGGACCAGCACCTCGGCTTCGAAGTTGGCTTCGTTCACCTCGGCGACGTTCGGGCCACCGGATGCGCTGGGGCCAACGCCCGAGTCGCCCGCCGCGGGCCGTTGCTTGAGTGCCGAGAGGTCAACCGCGCCGGCCAACGCCGGCCCGACAGAAGGTCGTGGACGAGTCACGCCATCAAGTCTGTCACGTCGTTTCCGCGGCAGCACCGCCCGGTTGCGCCACCAGCGCCGGAGCTTCACCCGATTCGATTCGGGCAGTCCGATCAGCCCACATGACGAACATCACACTGCCCAAGGGCACGACACTGGCCAGCAACGCCAGAATCCAGGTGCCGACGTCCCATTTGCGAGCCGCACCGACCAGCACGGCCGCAACCACGAAAGCGATGAAAACGCCGCCGTGGATCGGGCCGAACACCTTCACACCGATCTCGGTGCGCGGACTACCCAGGTACTTGAAGTACATGCCGACCAGCAGACCGGCCCAGCTCACCGCCTCGGCGAGGGCGATGAGCCGGAACCAGCCGGCAATCGTGCGCAGGTCGAAGGAGCGTGTCATGGCCGCCATTGTGCCCGAACCGGCAGCCAGCTACTACGCAGCGTCGTTCTTGCGTCGTCGGTTAGCTACGGGCGACGCAGGATCAGGGCATCACCCTGGCCACCGGCGCCACACAGCGCGGCGACTGCGTAGCCGGACCCCTTACGTGCCAGTTCCAGCGCCGCATGCAGGGTGATGCGGGCACCGGACATCCCGATCGGGTGGCCGATGGCGATCGCGCCGCCGTTGACGTTCACCTTGGCCGGGTCGACACCCAGTTCCTTCGTCGAGGCCAGCGATACCGCAGCGAACGCCTCGTTGATCTCGAGCACGTCGAGTTGGTCGACGCTGATGCCCTCGCGCTCGACAGCCTTCTTGATCGCGTTGGCCGGCTGGCTCTGCAGCGTGGAGTCCGGACCGGCCACCACACCGTGAGCGCCGATCTCGCACAGCCAGTCCAGGCCCAGCTCCTGCGCCTTGGCTTTACTCATCACGACAACTGCGGCCGCACCGTCGGAGATCTGCGACGACGAGCCGGCCGAGATGGTGCCGTCCTTGCGGAAGGCCGGACGCAGGCCACCCAGCGATTCGGCGGTGGTGTTGGCCCGGATGCCCTCGTCCTCGGCGAACTCGATCGGGTCGCCCTTGCGCTGCGGGATCGACACCGGCACCACCTCGTCGGCGTACACCCCGTCCTTCCACGCCGCGGCGGCCTTCTGGTGCGACTGTGCAGCAAACTCGTCCTGCTCGGCACGGGTGAACTTGTCGACGTCATTGCGCTGCTCGGTGAGCGCGCCCATCGGCTGATCGGTGAACACGTCGTGCAGACCGTCGTAGGCCAGGTGGTCGACCAGTGTCGCATCGCCGTACTTGTAGCCCTCACGGCTCTTGGGCAGCAGGTGCGGGGCCTGACTCATCGACTCCTGGCCACCCGCGACGACAACCTCGAACTCGCCGGCCCGGATGAGCTGGTCAGCCAGTGCGATCGCGTCGATGCCCGACAGACACATCTTGTTGATGGTCAGCGCGGGCACGTCCCAGCCGATGCCGGCGGCCACGGCGGACTGGCGGGCGGGCATCTGCCCGGCGCCCGCGGTCAGCACCTGACCCATGATCACGTAGTCCACCAGCGAGGCGTCCACATTCGCCTTCTCCAGGGCGCCGCGGATGGCGACCGCACCCAGGTCGCTACCGGAAAAATCCTTCAGCGAACCCATCAACTTGCCGACCGGAGTACGCGCTCCAGCAACGATCACCGACGTGCGATTTTCCGCAGTCATTTCCTACCTCCAATGCCAGGTCCAAGAGCTGTGTGGGCGATCACACATACGCAAACGTTCGGGTAAAGGTTACCGTTACGTTATGACCGCCGATCAGGTTGATGCCCGTCCACTGCTCGCAAGCGCGCTGGTGACGGCGATCGATCACGTCGGCATCGCTGTCGCCGATCTGGACGCCACCGCCAAGTGGTATCACGACAACCTCGGCATGATCGTCCTGCACGAGGAGATCAACGAAGAGCAGGGCGTCCGCGAGGCGATGCTCTCGGTGCGCGGTGCTCCCAAGGGCAGTGCCCAGATCCAGCTTCTGGCCCCGCTGAACGAGAAGTCGACGATCGCCAAGTTCATCGACACCCGCGGCCCCGGCCTGCAGCAGCTGGCCTACCGGACCAGTGACATCGATGCCCTGTCCGAGCGGCTGCGCAGCAACGGTGTTCGGCTCCTCTACGACGCCCCCCGCAAGGGCACGGCCAACTCACGCATCAACTTCGTCCACCCCAAGGACGCCGGCGGCGTGCTGATCGAGCTGGTGGAACCCGCCGCCGACGAGCACTGACTGCTCAGGACCACTTTCTCGTCGGGCCGCGGTTGGCCCGGTTCGCCCAGCAGGCGGTGTGCCAGTGCCTGCGGTCCTCGACATCGCCGACATCGACCGGCACCACCACCACGTGTGCGGTGGCCACGCGGATCTCGTGGTCACAACCGGGGCATCGATAAACCTTGACCGCCCGTGATGCGGTGACCACCCGCACCTCGTAGTCGTAACCGTCGGGGCCCGTCTCGACGCGCCGCGAACGCGGTAGCGGCCGCAGCGGCCGTTCCCGGCGCGACGGGGTCCGTCGCTTGGTCATCGCAACATTGCCAGTGCCGCAGTTGTCAGCGCTCCTTCGAGCCGCGGTAGCGTTGCCGGAGTGCCGGCGCGCACCTCGCGGCCGACCAGTTCGGTGATGCCTCCGACCAGCGCGACGTAGTGCTCCGCCGGGCGGGGCCGTCCACTTCCGTACTCGCAGTCGATCTCTCGCATCAGCGTGGCGAAACCGTCCAGGTACCTGTCGCGCGCTTCAACACCTTTCGGGCCCGCAGCGGCCAGTTCGAGCACCCACGCGCGAGTGTGGTCTGGTTCGCGCGCACACGTTTCCAGGTAGGCCCGACTGATGGCCCGCAGCACCGTTTCCAGCGAACCGCCCGGCACATCGGTGATTGCGTCCGCGATACGCGTCGTGATCAATTCCCGACCCGCTTCGATCGCGGCCAAGAAACAGTCCAGCTTCCCGTCGAACTCCCGGTACATCACGCTGCGGGACACCCGGGCCCGTTCGACGATGTCGGTGATCGTGGTCGCCTGATATCCCTTCTCTGCGACCGCGGAGATGACGGCGCGCAGTACTCGCGCCCGCTGGTCCGCGGTTGCGTCGAGCGGGTCGAGACTGGCGCGGCCGCGGGGTAGCCCGGGCGCCGACTTCGGAACAGACCCTGACAGCGTGCTCACCCCCGGGACCTTACGCCGCAGCAGGCGATGCCTTGCGTTTCAAAAGTACTATGTCGTACCTTAGAGAAAGAACGCCGAACCAACCATGGTTTCCAGGGAGTCGCGATGAGCATCACCAGCCCGGCAACACAGCCGGTCACCACACTCGACAGCCTGCCGCGCCCGAAGGTCTCGGCCGCAGCATGGGCAAAGTTGTTCCTCGCACCCGAAACGGCCCGGCAGCACTTCGCGACGCTCGGCGAGCGGTTCGTCTTGGACGTTCCGCTGTTGCCGACGATGTTCTGGACCTCGTCGCCCGACGACGTTCGTGCCGTTTTCCAGGACAAGACGCGGGCGCTGTCGTTCGGCACTGCGCTACGACGACTGGCGCCGCACGAGATCATCTTCGACAAGAAGATCATGGAGTGGTGGGCCAGCGATGACCACACGGTGATGCGGCGCAAGGTCGCGCCGGCGTTCATGGGAAAGGCCCTGAAGGGTTACGAACCCGCCATGGAAGACGCCGCCCGTCGCCTCATCCGCGACCTCCCGACGGACACGCCGATCCGCTTCCATTCGCACATGCTGACTTTGGCCCGCGAAGTGATCATGTCCGTCGTCTTCGGCGTCACCGAACCCGAGCGACGGGCACGGCTGTGCGACCACATGGACCAACTCGACCGCATCGTCGGATCTCGCGGGATGGCTCTGCGATACGCCGCATCGATGGTGTCGCGCGGACGCTGGCTACCCTTCCCCGCGCTCCAGAAGATCCTGACGGGGATGGACCAGGTGACCTACGACGAGATCGCCGCACGGCGCTCATCGCCGAACGACGTCGATCGGAGCGATTGCCTGGCAGTCTTCCTGCGACTCCAGCAGGCCGACGAGGAAGGCTTGATGGACGACGAGATGCTCGCAGGTTTTCAGCGTCTGCTGCTGGTCGCCGGCAACGACACCACCGCCGCGACGTTGTCGTGGGTGGTCGAGCGACTGGTCCGGCATCCCGAGGTGCTGAATCGGCTCGAGGAGACGGTGGCCGCCGGCGACGACACCTATCTCGACGCGGTGATCACCGAGACCCTGCGGTTGCGCCCCACAATCCCGTTCACGGCGCGCGCGGTGAAACGTGATGTCGTCGTCAATGATGTGTTCCTTCCGCGAGGGTCGATGGTGTGGCTTTACATCAACGGCATCCACCGGCGTGACGACCTATATGACGCGCCCGACGATTTCCGGCCGGAACGGTTCCTGGACACGACACCCGATCCGTACCACTGGCTGCCGTTTGGCGGCGGCATCAACCGCTGCCTCGGTGGGAACATGGCGATGTTCGAGGCCCGGGTTCTCTTGCGCACAATTCTGCAGGAGATGACGTTCGTCCCCGATACGTCAGCCGCCGAAGATCAGCAGGCGCACACCGTCTTGCTGTTGCCGGGCCGACGGGCCACCGTCACCCTACGCAGGCGGGCCGGCGTGGGGCGCGCCTCATGAGCGCCGTGCGGGTCACAGTCGACCCGGAGCTGTGCATCGGGTCGGGCACCTGCCTGGCTTTCAGGCCGACCTTGTTCGACATGGGCGACGACGGAGCGGCACACCCGATCCAAGCGTTCGTCGAACCGGGTTCGAAGTTGGACGAGGCCATCTCGCGCTGCCCGACCGGCGCGATCGAGGCCACGCCGGACTGACTCAGAACAGCCGGTATTCGTTGCTGTCCATACCCCGCATCTGGTCATAATCCAAAGTCACGCAACGGATTCCACGGTCCGTAGCCAGAGTTCGGGCCTGTGGCTTGATCTGCTGAGCAGCGAACACGCCCGCCACCGGGGCCAAAACGGTATCGCGGTTGAGCAGGTCGAGGTAACGCGTGAGCTGCTCCACGCCGTCAATCTCCCCGCGGCGCTTGATCTCCACGGCCACCGAACCGCCCAGCTCGTCACGGCACATCAGATCGACCGGGCCGATCGCGGTCGGGTACTCGCGGCGCACCAGCGTGTATCCGGCGCCCAGGAGCTCGACGTGTTCGGCCAGCAGTACCTGCAGGTGCGCCTCTACGCCGTCCTTCACCAGACCGGGATCGACACCGAGTTCGTGGCTGGAGTCGTGTTCGATGTCCTCGACGGTGATGCGCAGCTGCTCGCCGGCCTTGTTCTCGACCACCCAGAGCGGCACACCATCGGTGTCAGCCTCGGTGAGCCAGCACGGCGGGCTCATCCAGTTCAGCGGCTTGTAGGCGCGATCATCGGCATGGACACTGATCGAACCGTCGGACTTGAACAACAACAGCCGGCGGGCCGAAGGAAGGTGAGCGGTCAGCCGCCCGACATAGTCGACGGTGCACTGGGCAATCACGAGGCGCACCCGATCCACCTTAAGGGCACGTAAGACGAACTAGGCTCGACGCCACAATGAACTCCGACAAATCGCTGGCACGACGGCTGGGCCGCGTCCTTGAAGGCGTCACCCGCCAAAGCAGCAAGTTGCCGGCGGCCACGCCGGAGTACGGATCGTGGGTGCTGGGCCGGGTATCGGAGAGTCAACGCCGGCGCAGGGTGCGCATCCAGGTCATCCTCACGACGTTCGTGATACTCGTGAACCTGCTCGGTATCGGCATCTCGATGATCATCGTCACGCTGTTGTTCCCGACGCCCGACGTGTTCGATCCGCAGGTCCGCTGGATCACCTTCATCGTGGCCCCCATCTACATGGCGGCCGCCCTGGTTGTCGGGGTGTTCTGGGCGACGACCAGGGTGATCGACAACGTGCGCTGGGCCATCGAAGAGCGCCCACCCACCGTCGCAGACCAGCGGAATACCTTCCTTGCGCCCTTCCGGCTCACCCGCGTGCTGCTGATTCTGTGGGGCGTAGGCACCGCGCTACTGACGACGCTCTACGGACTCGTCAACACCGATTACATTCCGAAGTTCCTGCTGGGCATCAGCTTTCCCGGCATCGTGTTGTCGGTCAGCTGCCATCTGTTCACCGAGTTCGCGCTTAGACCGGTGGCCGCTCAGGCACTGGAAGCCGGCCCGCCGCCGGTCCGGCTGGCTCCGGGCATCATGGGCCGCACCATGGTGGTATGGGCGCTCAGTTCGGGCGTTCCGATCCTGGGCATCATGCTCGCCGCGGTGTTCGCCGTGACACTGAACAACCTCACCCCGACCCAATTCGCCTATGCCGTCATCGGCCTCGGCTCCTTCGCATTGGTGTTCGGCTTCCTGCTGATGTGGATCTTGTCCTTTCTCACCGCAACCCCGATCCGTGTCGTGCGCGCTGCTCTCAATCGGGTCGAAAGAGGTGAACTCGACACCAATCTGGTCGTGTTCGACGGCACCGAACTGGGCCAGCTGCAACGCGGATTCAACTCGATGGTGCACGGCCTGCGCGAGCGGGAACGGGTCCGTGATCTTTTCGGCCGACATGTCGGCCGCGAGGTCGCCGCACTTGCCGAGCAGGAGAAACCCGTGCTCGGCGGCGAGGAACGCCACGCCGCAGTGATTTTCGTCGACGTCATCGGTTCGACACAGTTGGTGACCACACGGCGCGCCGTCGAGGTGGTCGATCTGCTCAACCGGTTCTTCGCGGTCATCGTGGATGAGGTCGACAATCACCGTGGGCTGGTCAACAAGTTCGAGGGCGACGCAATACTGGCGGTGTTCGGTGCGCCCGTCTCGCTGCCCAACGCCGAGGACGAGGCCCTGGGAGCCGCACGGGCGATCGCGCGGCGGCTCCGAACCGAGGTGCCGGAGCTCGAGGCAGGCATCGGGGTAGCGGCCGGCCAGGTTGTGGCGGGCAACGTCGGCGCCAAGCAACGCTTCGAGTACACCGTCATCGGGGAACCGGTCAACGAGGCCGCGCGACTGTGCGATTTCTCCAAGCAGGTGCCCGGACATCTGGTGGCCTCATCGGACACCATCGCGAACGCGTCCGAAACTGAAAGAGCCCGTTGGTCGCTGGGTGAATCGGTGGCCCTTCGTGGGCTGGGCGAGCCGACCCGCGTCGCCGTCCCCGCCTAGCCGGCACCCCACTGCCGCGCCGCGCCGACCGCCTCGTCAAGGGTGCGGAACACGATCGCGTCGTAGTCGCCGCGTCGGTCGGCCGGCACCACACGGCCGTCGGGGTCGACGAGATAGGCGTCCTTGCCCGCGGCGGCCAGACTGGCCCGCATCCCGGTGAGCATGCCGCGTGCGGCATCGTCGATGTCGTCGACCCGGGTGACGTCCAGTACGGCGACGTCATACTCGCCACGATCGTGCTCGGCGGTCCGCAGTACCTGCTCGGCACCGGCGAACAACAGATCGCCCTGAACCTCATAGACCCGAATGCCCGGGCTGACCTCGAACACCGCCCGTAGCGTCGACGACGACTCGCGGGTGACGCTGAGGAAGTGCAATCCCAGCTGTGAGGACAGGTTTCGGCATACCCGTACGCCGCGCACACTGTTACCGCGGGCATCCAGACGTGGCGAGTAGACGCCGATGCCGAGTTGGCCGGGCAGCACCGCCACGATGCCACCACCGACCCCGCTCTTGGCGGGCATGCCCACAGCACTGACCCAATCACCTGTCGCGTCATACATCCCGCAGGTCACCATCACACTGAGGGTGCGCCGAACCACATTCGCATCGACCACCCGTCGGCCGGTCATCGGATTGAGCCCGCCCCGGGCCAGTGTGGCGGCCATCCGGGCCAGATCGGTGCTGGTCACCTTGACCGAGCACTGCCGGAAGTACACGTCCAGCACCTCGTCCGGATCACCGTCCAGCACACCGAAACTGGCCAACATGTAGGCGATAGCCCGATTTCGGTTGCCGGTGGCCTTCTCCGATGCGTAGACGTTCGTGTCGATCTCGAGCGCTCGGCCCGCGCATGCCGAGTAGAACTCGCGGATGTGCTCGAACTTCTCGTCGGGACTCGCTCCGGGTATCAGCGAAACTGCGGCAATCGCACCGGCGTTGATCATGGGATTCTTCGGCGTCTTGGTGACGTCGTCGACACTGATCTCGTTGAACGCTTCGCCGGAGGGTTCGACACCGATCTTGGCGTCGACAGTATCCTGGCCGATCTGGTCCAACGCCAGCGCATAGGTGAACGGCTTCGAAATCGACTGGACGGTGAATTCGATTGCAGCGTCACCGGACTCGTAGACATAGCCGTCCGAGGAGGACAAACTGAGCCCGAAACCCTCGGGGTCGACGTTGGCGAGTTCGGGGATATAGCTCGCCAGGGCGCCGTCCCGCACGTCGATCTGCTCGGCACGAATCCGGTCCAGGTAGTGCTGCACCAGCTCGGCCACAGGTCGGAGTCTAGCTGCGGGCCGCATATCACGACCATGTCGCTTTTCCGCTAGTGAAGTGTCGTATGCCGTGCCATCGTGGAACGCATGCACGAGGATTTCGACCGCTGTCACCGGGCCGTCCAGTCCAAGGACGCACGGTTCGACGGCTGGTTCGTCACCGCCGTGCTCACCACCGGGATCTACTGCCGCCCCAGCTGCCCGGTGCGCCCACCTTTTGCCCGCAACATGCGGTTCTATCCCACTGCCGCGGCCGCCCAGGCAGCCGGGTTCCGCGCATGCAAACGGTGCCGCCCTGACGCCTCGCCGGGCTCCCCTGAATGGAATGTGCGCGGCGACGTCGTGGCGCGGTGCATGCGGCTGATCGCCGACGGAATTGTGGACCGCGAAGGAGTAACCGGGCTGGCCTGCCGTGTGGGCTACACGAGCCGGCAGTTGCAACGCATCATGCAGGCCGAGCTGGGCGCCAATCCCCTGGCGCTGGCCCGGGCGCAACGCACCCAGACCGCTCGGGTTCTGATCGAAACCACCGAGCTGCCGTTTGCGGACGTGGCGTTTGCCGCAGGTTTCGCCAGCATCCGACAGTTCAACGACACCGTCCGCACGGTGTGCGATCTGACGCCCACCCAGCTCCGGCTGCGGGCCCGCAGCCGATTCACGACCGAAGCCTCTGCCGCCCCCGGCGTCCTGTCGCTACGGCTGCCCGTACGGACCCCGTTCGCCTACGAAGGGTTGTTCGGCCACTTGGCTGCCAGTGCAGTGCCAGGGTTGGAAGAGGTCCGTGAGGGGCAGTTCCGGCGCACTCTGAAGCTGCCGCACGGCCACGGTGTGGCCGGCCTGACGCCGCAGCCCGACCATGTCCGCTGCCAGTTGGTGCTCGACGACTTCCGTGACCTCGCGGCCGCCATCGCGCGGTGCCGACGACTATTGGACCTCGACGCCGACCCCGAGGCGGTTATCGACGCACTCCAGGACGACCCGGAGCTCGCAGCGGTGGTGGCCAAGGCGCCGGGGCAGCGTATCCCCCGCACCGTCGATGAAGCCGAACTCGCGCTCCGGGTGGTGATCGGCCAGCAGGTGTCGATCAAGGCGGCATGCACTCACGTGGGTCGCCTGGTCGCCCACTACGGAACGCCGGTCTCCGACGAGTCCGGCGGGCTGACGCACGCCTTTCCCGACATCACCTCTCTCACCGACCTGGACCCCCGCGATCTCGCGATGCCGGCATCCAGGAAGCGGACGGTCACCGCACTGGTGGCGGCGATCGCGGAGGGGGATCTGATCCTCGATCCCGGATCCGACTGGGAGCGGGCCCGCGAACAGCTCCTTGCGCTTCCCGGAGTGGGGCCATGGACCACGGAGGTGATCGCCATGCGCGGCCTCGGTGATCCAGATGCCTTTCCCGCCACCGATCTCGGTGTGCGCGCTGCGGCCGATCAGTTGGGCTTGCCTACGAACGGGCTGGCGGAGCACAGCAGCCGCTGGCGACCATGGCGCGCCTACGCGACACAGCACCTGTGGACCACACTGGACCACGCGGTGAACGAATGGCCCCCGCACGATCAAGAGGAGAAGTCATGACGACACTGCACTACCGCACCATGGACAGCCCGGTCGGCCTTCTCACGCTGGCCGGCCGGGATGGAAAGCTAATGCACCTGCGGATGGTCGATCAGACGTATGAGCCGAGCCGCGAGGGCTGGCAGAGCGACGAGACCGCCTTTGCCGAAGCCGTAGATCAACTGACCGCCTATTTCGCCGGCGACCGTACCGAATTCGACGTCGAGCTCGACATGGTGGGGACGCAGTTTCAACGTCGCGTATGGGAGGCCCTGCAGACCATTCCTTACGGCGAGACCTGCTCATACGGTGAGATCGCCCGACAGATCGGCTCACCGGCCGCCTCTCGGGCGGTCGGCCTGGCCAACGGGCACAATCCGATCGGCATCATCGTGCCGTGTCATCGGGTGATCGGTGCGAATGGCAGCCTAACCGGGTACGGCGGCGGCCTGGGGCGCAAGCGAGCCTTGTTGGAATTGGAGAGAAGCCGCACAATGCCGGCTCTTTTCAATTGAATAAGGGCGTTCTTCAATTCTGTACAAGAATTGAAAAACGTACCTACATACAAAAATGCCCGAGCCCCCCAATCGAAATTGGAGGGCTCGGGACTTAATTTGTGTTCGGCGGTGTCCTACTTTTCCACCCGACAGGGTAGTATCATCGGCGCTGGCAGGCTTAGCTTCCG
>NZ_JBVAXO010000008.1:0-384946 GCF_055419385.1 Mycobacterium sp. IDUB_24 | reverse complement strand
GGTGATCTGGTGCGCTGGGGACAAGACGGGGAACTGCAGTATCTGGGTCGTGCTGATGAGCAGGTCAAGATTCGTGGCTACCGGATCGAGCTCGGTGAGATCGAGGCCGCGTTAACGGCTTTGGACGGTGTCCAGCAAGCGGTGGTGCTCGCCCGGGAGGACCGTCCCGGTGACAAGCGGCTGGTCGGCTACATCACCGGCACCGCCGACCCCGCGGACCTGCGCGCCATGCTGGCCGAGCGGTTGCCGTCTTACATGGTGCCCACGGCGGTCGTCGCATTGGATGGGTTTCCGTTGACCGTCAACGGCAAGCTCGACAAGAAAGCCTTGCCCGCACCCGAATACCAGCACCTCGACGATTACCGCGCTCCGACCACACCGACCGAAGAGATCGTGGCCGGAATCTACGCCCAGGTCCTCGGATTGGACCGCGTCGGCGTCAACGACTCGTTCTTCGATCTCGGCGGTGATTCGCTGCAGGCCATGCGGCTGGTCGCTGCGCTCAACCGGACCCTGGACGCCGGTCTGGAAGAGCGCGTCGTATTCGACGCTCCCACGGTCGCCCAATTGATGCTTCGCATCGGTGGTGATGAAGGTCGACAGCAGCCCTTGATGGCCGGCGAGCGGCCTGCAGTGATGCCGTTGTCGTTTGCCCAGAGCCGGCTGTGGTTCATCGACCAATTGAATGGGCCTTCACCGGTTTACAACCTGGCGGCGGGGCTACGCCTGGCCGGCCCGCTCGATGTCGATGCACTGGGTGCTGCGTTCGCCGATCTGCTGGATCGTCACGAGAGCCTCCGCACACTGTTCCCGACGGTAGACGGGACACCTCAACAGCTGATTATCCCCGCCGAGAAGATCGAATTCGGTTGGGAAGTCGTCGATACCGTCGGATGGCAGGCAGAGCGGTTGCAGCAGGCAGTCGAGGAAGCGGCGCGGTACAGCTTCGACCTGGCAGACGAGATCCCTTTTCGGGCAAAGGTTTTCCGACTGGCCGAACACGAGCATGTGCTGGTGGCGGTGGTCCACCATATCGCTGCCGACGGTTGGTCGATCACTCCGCTGGTCGCCGACCTGGGGGTGGCCTATGCCGGCCGGAGCGCAGGGCAGGCTCCCGGATGGCAGCCCTTGTCGATCCAATATGCGGATTACACCTTGTGGCAGCGCGCGCAGCTCGGCGATCTGGAGGACAGCGACAGCCGTATCTCCCAGCAGCTGAGGTTCTGGGCGGACACCCTGGCCGGGATGCCCGAACGCCTGGCATTGCCGACCGACCGACCTTATCCCTTGGTCGCTGACCAAAACGGCGACCGCGTCGACGTGGAGTGGCCCGCCGATCTACAACAGCAGGTCGCGCGCCTGGCTCGCGATCACGACGCGACCAAATTCATGGTCATGCAGGCCGCCCTGGCGGTGTTGTTGTCGAAACTCTGCTCGAGTTCTGATGTCGCGGTGGGCTTCCCGATCGCGGGGCGCCGCGACCCGGCTCTCGACGAGCTGATCGGATTCTTCGTCAACACGTTGGTGCTGCGGGTGGACCTCGCGGGTGATCCCAGCGTTGCCGAGGTGCTGGCACAGGTACGGGCGCGCAGTCTCGGTGCGTTCGAGCACCAAGACGCGCCCTTCGAGGTGCTCGTCGAGCGGCTGAATCCGACCCGGTCCCTGGCCCATCACCCGCTGGTTCAGGTGATGCTGGCCTGGCAGAACGTTCCCGGACAAACCGGTGACGCCGACGGTGGGGTGACACTGGGGGATCTGCAGGTCACTTCGCTACCGCTGGACACCCACACCGCCCGCATGGATCTGTCGTTCTCGTTGGCCGAACGCTGGGCCAAAACCGGAGAGGCCGCAGGCATTTCGGGGACGGTGGAGTTCCGTACCGACGTGTTCGACAGCGGCAGCATCGTGGCCCTGGTCGATCGGTTACGTCGGGTGCTCGAGGCGATGGCTGCCGACCCGAGCAGCCATTTATCGGCGATCGATGTGCTCGACGCCGATGAGCAGGCGCGGCTGGATCAGGTGGGCAATCGGGCGACGCTGACCCGTCCGGCGCCAGCACCGGTGTCGATTCCGGCAGTGTTCGAGGCGCACGTGGCGTGCGATCCTGGCGCGGTAGCAGTCAGTTTCGACGGACGCCGGATGACGTACGGAGAGCTCGACGAGGCTGCGAACCGGTTGGCGCACCTGCTCGTCGAGCAGGGCGTCGGCCCGGGGCAGCGGGTGGCGCTGCTGTTCTCCCGGTCGGTTGAGGCGATCGTCGCGATCTTCGCAGTTCTCAAGTCCGGTGCGGCGTATGTGCCGATCGATCCGGTGGTGCCCGATTCGCGGTTGGAGTTCGTTCTCACCGATTCCGCGCCGGTGGCCGTGGTCACCACCACCGATCTGACCCACCGGCTGGCCGGGCATGCGTTGACGGTGATCGATGTCTGCCAGCTCGCGTCTCGTGCGACCGGCGATCGTCCCGATGGTGTCTTGCCGGTGCCCGCTCCCGATGACATCGCGTACCTGATCTACACCTCGGGCACCACGGGCGTGCCGAAAGGTGTGGCGATCCCGCACCGCAATGTCACCCGGTTGCTGGAGGCGCTGGACACCGAGCTGGAGCTGTCAGCGGATCAGGTGTGGTCACAAAGTCATTCGCTGGCCTTCGATTTCTCGGTGTGGGAGATCTTCGGCGCGCTGTTGCACGGGGCGCGACTCGTGGTGGTCGCCGATTCGGTGGCGCGATCGGCCGAAGAGTTCCATGCGCTCCTGGTCGATGAACGCGTGAGCGTGTTGAGCCAGACCCCATCGGCGTTCTACGCGCTACAAGCCGCGGATGAGCTTTCCCCCGGTTCGACATCTGAACTCCAACTCGAATTGGTGGTGTTCGGCGGGGAGGCACTGGAACCCGCCCGGCTGGGCGAGTGGTTGCAGGACCATCCGGTACTACCACGGTTGATCAACATGTACGGGATCACCGAGACGACCGTGCATGCCTCGTTCCGTGAGATCACCGCCGCCGATGTCGAGGGCAGCGTCAGCCCGATCGGTGTGCCGCTGGACCATCTGGCTTTCTTCGTGCTCGATCGCTCGTTGCAGCCAGTGCCGGTCGGCGTGGTGGGGGAGTTGTATGTGGGCGGTGCGGGTTTGGGCGCCGGGTACGTGGGCCGCCCCGGGTTGAGCGCATCGCGGTTCGTGGCGTGTCAGTTCGGAGCGCCGGGACAACGGATGTACCGCACCGGGGATCTGGTGTGTTGGCGTGCGGACGGGGAACTGCAATATCTGGGCCGCGCTGACGAGCAGGTGAAGATCCGGGGCTATCGCATCGAGCTCGGTGAGATCCAGTCGGCGTTAACGGCTTTGGACGGAGTCGAGCAGGCCGTGGTGATCGCCCGCGAGGACCGTCCGGGCGACAAGCGCCTGGTCGGCTATATCACCGGGGCCGCCGACCCCGCTGACCTGCGCGCCATGTTGGGGGAGACGTTGCCGCCCTACATGGTGCCCGCAGCAGTCGTCGCGATCGAGGCGTTGCCCTTGACCGTCAACGGCAAACTCGACACCCGTGCCCTGCCGGCACCTGAATACCAAGACGTCGACCACTACCGCGCCCCGGCCACCGGCCTCGAAGAAATCCTGGCCGGCATCTTCGCGCAAGTCCTCGGGCTGGAGCAGGTCGGAGTCGACGACTCGTTCTTCGACCTTGGTGGCGACAGCATTTCGGCCATGCAGGTGATATGGCGGGCGCACGGTGCCGGCCTGACCGGTCGCCCGCGCGACATCTTCGTCCAGCAGACCGTGGCTCGGCTGGCGCGGGTGGTCAGGATGGCCAACTGCGCAGGCAGCGAGATCGACGAGGGACTCGGCCCGGTGGTGCCGACCCCGATCATGCGGTGGTTGAAGGACCTGGAAACCGCCGACGGCCCGATCGACGAGTTCAATCAGACGGTGGTGTTGCAGGCACCCGCAGGCGCGTCCGAGGACGATGTCGTAATCCTGTTGCAGGCCTTGCTCGATCGGCACGCTATGCTCCGATTGCGTGCCGAGGACGACAGCGCGGGTGGATGGTCTCTCACGGTGCCACCGGCGGACGGGATGGACGCCCGCGCGTACCTGCACACGGTGGACGTATTGACCGAAGACACGCTGGCGGCGGCGCGGTCGCGGTTGAATCCTGCTACCGGCGCCATGGTCAGCGCGTTGTGGAGTTCCTCGACGGGCCAACTGGCATTGGTCGTTCACCATCTGGCCGTCGACGGTGTGTCGTGGCGAATTGTGCTGGAGGACCTCAACATCGCCTGGACTCAGCATCGCGGCGGTCAGCCGGTGCTGTTGCCGCCCGCCGGAACGTCGTTCACCGGATGGGCCGACCTGCTGGCTGAATACGCCCGTCACCCCGACGTGGTGGGCCAGGCGGACGTGTGGCGGCAGGTGACCTCGGTCCCAGCTGCATTGCCGGCACCCCAACCGGCCGAGGATACGTTTGCCACGGCCGGATACCTGACGGAGTTTCTGGACACCGAGACCACCCGCATGCTCCTCGGCGAGGTGCCGTCGGCATTCCACGCCGGCGTGCAGGAGATCTTGTTGATCGCCTTTGCCCTAGCGTGGGCGCAATACCTGGGGACCGGCGGCGTGCCGGTCGCCATCGATGTGGAAGGTCATGGGCGCCAAGAGGAATTGGCAGGTTTGGGCGACGATCGAGAGATCGACCTGTCACGCACGGTCGGGTGGTTCACCACCAAGTACCCGGTGTCATTGAGCTTCGGCGGCCGCGGAGGCGGGCTGCGTTGGACGCAGGTGGTGGCCGGCGATGCCGCGCTCGGTGCGGTGATCAAAGACGCCAAAGAGCAGCTTCGAGCGCTGCCCGACGGGCTGACCTACGGTCTGCTGCGATACCTCAACCCTGAGGTGGACCTGGCTGGATCCGATCCGGTCATCGGGTTCAACTATCTGGGCCGGCTGGGCTCTCCGGCAGCTTTTGCCTCCGGTGACGTGTGGCGTTTCAGCCAGGAAGGCCTGTCATTGACCGGCGCCGCCGGGGCGATGCCGATTGCTCTGGCGCACTCCGTGGAGCTCAACGCCGTGACGATCGACACCGACACCGGCCCCCATCTGAATGCCACCTGGACGTGGGCGCCGTCGGCACTCGATCAGACGGCCGTCACCCGGATCAGCCGCCTGTGGTTTGACGCCCTGGCGGGGATCTGCGCCCATGTCAGGCGAGGCGGGGGCGGGTTGACCCCGTCGGATATCGCCCCGGCCCGGCTGAGCCAGCAGCAGATCGATGCGCTGCACGGAGAGTTTCCCCTTTCTGACGTGCTGCATTTGACGCCGTTGCAGCAGGGACTCCTGTATCACGCCGGTATCGCCAGCAGCTCCGGCGACGACGTCTATGCGGTGCAGCTGGATCTGGCGTTGAGCGGCCCGCTCGATGTGCAGCAACTCCGCGATGCCGTGCAGACGGTGGTCGGCCGGCATCCGCATCTGGCTGCCCGTTTCTGCCCACAGTTCGAGCAGCCCGTGCAGGCGATACCCGCTGACCCAGTGGCGCCCTGGCGGTATATCGAACTGGACGCCAACGGTATTGGCGTCGACGCGGAGATCGAGAAGATCTGTGCGGACGAGCGGGCAGCAGTGTGCGACCTCGAGAACCAGCCCGCGTTCCGGGTCGCCCTCATCCGTGTCGCCCGCGACCGGCACCGTTTCGTCCTGACCAATCACCACATCGTGCTCGACGGCTGGTCGATGCCGATCCTGATGCAGGAGATCTTCGCCGGATACCACGGGCTGCGGTTACCCGCGGCCTCGCCGTATCGCAGATTCATGACGTGGCTGGCCGAACGCGATCACTATGCCGCCCATAGAGCGTGGCGTGAGGTGCTGGCCGGTTTCGACACCCCGATTCTGGTCGGCCCGCCGCAGAAGTTGCGGTTCGGTGAGCGTCGCGTCGACTCGTATCGGGTGCCGGCGAGGACCACGCGGGCGCTCACCAAGCTGGCGCGTTCGCATCACACCACCGTCAATGTGGTGTTGCAGGGTGCTTGGGCCCTACTGCTCAGCTCACTGACCGGCCAGCCTGACGTCGCATTCGGCACCGTTGTCTCGGGCCGACCCGCGGAGGTCGACGGCGCGGATTCGATGGTGGGTCTACTGATCAATACGGTGCCGGTGCGGGCCACCTTCACACCGGACACGACTACGGCCGATCTGTTGGCTCAACTGCAGAGTGCCCACAACGACACGCTTGAGCACCAGCACGTGGCGCTCAGCGACATCCACCGAATCACCGGCCAGGACAGGCTGTTCGACACCGTCTTCGTCTACGAGAACTATCCGACCGAGGCGGGGACGCAGCCGGGTGGCGACGGATTGGCCATCACCGGTTTCAGCAGCCGCGACTATTACCACTACCCGATCTCAGTGCAGGCCGGGCCGGGCCGGGAGCTTGAACTGCGCGTCCAGTACGACACCGATGTGTTCGACGCCGAATCCATCGACGCACTGATGGAGCGGTTCAAGAAGGTGTTGGTGGAGATGGTCGCCCATCCGGGGCGCCGCGTGTCGTCTTTGGACTTTGTCAAAGGCTCCGAGCAGCGACGGTTGCACGGATGGATCGGCAGGGCGGTTCCCGCTCAGCCCGGGGCCACGCCGGTGCCGGTATCCGAGGTCGCCGAGACCGACAATGCCTACTGCCCCCCGGCCACCTTGATCGAGCAGATCGTGGCCAGCATCTTTGCCGAGGTGCTGGGCGTCGACCGCGTCGGAGTGGAGGAGTCGTTCTTCGAGTCGGGCGGCGATTCGATTTCCGCCATGCGTGCCATCGCCGCGATCAACGGCGCCCTTGACGTCGAATTGACGGTGCTCACGCTGCTCGACGCCCCGTCGGTACGGACCTTGGCGCAGCAGTTGGCCAACACGCCCGTGCAGTGAAGACCGCAGCGTCGACCCGATCGGGTCGACGCTGCGGTCACCACATATAGGGCACCAGGCGGTAGCGCGCTTTCTCCGCGTATTCGCGGTATCCGTCCAACTGTTCGACCAGTAGCTTCTCTTCATCGCGGATACGGACGATGAGCATGAGGAGACCGGGTACGACGGGCAACAGCCCCCAGTAGGACCCGAGCGCGAGCGGGAAGCCGAGGATGGTCAGCACGTTGCCGGTGTACATGGGGTGGCGCACGAGCCCGTAGAGGCCGGTGGACACCAGCTTCTGACCTGACTCGACCTGAACCGTGGAGGCCGCGAAGCTGTTCTGGATGACGACCAGGCTGGTGACCCCCAGACCGACGGCCACCAGGACATCACCGGCCACACAGATCGCCGCCGGCACCGACGACCAGTTGAAGCGATGGTCGAGCGCACTCACCACGACCATCGCCGCCAGTGAGGCGTACCACCCGGCGATGAGGATCTTTTGCAGCGTTCGGCTTTCGGCGGCCGGGCCGGCATGCTTGCGCCGTTGATGCGCGTCGGGGTCGGCGCGCTGCAGGTAGATGCTCGGGATCCACGTCGAGAGAGCGAACACCACAAGGAAAGCCCAGGCTTGCCAGTAGTTGACGGTGCCGGCGAGGGAGAACAGCACCAAGCCGAACACGATGAGTTCGACTATCCCGAATCCCACTACTCTTGCAACGGCTTTCACGATCCTCCTTGTCGGCCGCCGCAGCACCGGCTACCGGCGGGCGTCACGCAGCGCTCGGCCTAACCTACCGTCGGTTATCCGCGAGGTGGTGCGATTGGGGACAAGCCGCGACCCAGTGGAGGGCGCTTTGCGGGCTGTTCGACGCGGCGCTGGTCGGTTACGTTTCCGTCGCGCTCTTCGTGTGCCTCACTGCTACCAGTGACGGCCTGGTGCCCTCGGTGAGATTCGAACTCACACTGTACGGGTTTTGAATCCGTTTCCTCTGCCAGTTGGGATACGAGGGCGTCCCGTTCGGTACTGCGGCCTATCACCTTAGAGGATGGCCCCGAGGTCGCCGAACAGCGGCCTCCACGACACAATGTTCCCCATGACCGGGTCACCGAACGACGCTGACAGCCCCCGCCGCGTGCTCATCGCCGAGGACGAGGCGCTAATCCGCCTCGACCTCGCCGAGATGCTCCGTGAAGAGGGATATGAGGTCGTCGGTGAGGCGGGTGACGGTCAAGAGGCCGTCGAGCTCGCCGAGGCCCTGCGGCCCGACCTGGTGATCATGGACGTCAAGATGCCCCGGCGCGACGGCATCGATGCGGCCTCGGAGATCGCCGGCAAGCGCATCGCCCCGATCGTCATCCTGACGGCGTTCAGCCAGCGGGAGCTGGTCGAACGTGCCCGCGACGCCGGGGCGATGGCCTATCTGGTCAAGCCCTTCAGTGTCACCGATCTGGTCCCGGCGATCGAGGTGGCGGTCAGCCGGTTCAGTGAGATCGCCGCGCTGGAAAACGAGGTGGCGACGCTGGGGGACCGGCTGGAGACCCGCAAGCTGGTCGAGCGGGCCAAGGGTTTGCTGCAGAGCAAACACAAGATGACCGAGCCCGAGGCCTTCAAGTGGATTCAGCGCGCCGCGATGGACCGCCGTACCACCATGAAACGGGTGGCCGAGGTGGTGCTGGAAACCCTGGACGAATCCGAGGAAGCACCCGCTCCCGAGAACTGACCGACCACGCCGGTTGTTAATTGTGGGTTTCTGCCGGGCCCAAATTCCGCGTTCAGCCAGTACGCGCGGAAGAAGCATTCACTCAACATCCCGCACTCGGGCCGGTGGTTGGCTATGTTCTACCCGAAGCTCCGGCGCCCAGCCCTCACAAGGTCAGGGCGCCGGTGCCGCTGAGAACTCTGACCCGGAGGTGAAGCGTGCGCGGTCGCGTGGCACGGAAAGCGTTTGCTCTCGGAAGTGCGGGTGTGGTTGCCCTGGCGATTGCCGGCTGTAACCAATCCTCGCCAGAAGGCGAGGCATCGCAGACCAATTTGAAGATCGTCGAGAAGGTTCAGATCGACGAGAACGGTGCAGAGGTCAAACCCGCCGAGGATGTCACGCCCGCCGACCCGGCCGGCGACGGTAAGGCCACCTGCCCGCCGGTGATGATCGGCATGATGGGTGCCCTCAACGGTCCTGACGCCGCCCTGGGCATCAACATCAAGAACGGCGTGCAGCTGGCGATCGACAAGCACAACGCCGCCAACGCCGGCTGCCAGGTGCAACTCAAGAGCTTCGACACCGAAGGTGATCCGCAGAAGGCCACCGGCGTAGCGCCGCAGATCGTCGACGAGGCGTTCATCATCGGTCTGATCGGCCCCGCGTTCTCCGGCGAGACCAAGGCCACCGGTGATGTGTTCAACCAGGCCGGCCTGCTCGCCGCCACCGCATCGGCCACCAACGTCACGTTGAGCGAGAACGGGTGGCGGACATTCTTCCGCGGTCTGGCCAATGACGGTGTCCAGGGGCCCTCGGTGGCCAACTACCTCAAGAACACGCTCGGCAACAAGAAGGTCTGCGTTGTCGACGACAGCACCGACTACGGTCTCGGCCTGGCCGAGGCGGTGCGTGAAACCCTTGGCCCGGTGGCCGATCCGTCGTGCAACATCTCAGTGAAGAAGGGAGACAAGGAGTTCTCGGCCGCCGTCACCCAGATCAAGGGCGCCGCCCCGGATTCGGTCTTCTACAGCGGTTATTACTCCGAGGCCGCGCCGTTCGTGCAGCAGCTCAAGGACGGCGGTGTGACAGCGACCTTCGTCAGCGCCGACGGCACCAAGGACCAACAGTTCGTCGACCAGGCCGGCGAATCGTCGAAGGGCGCACTGCTGTCCTGCCCGTGTGGTCCGGCCACCGGGGCATTCGCCGACGAGTACACCAAGAAATTCGGTCAGGCGCCCGGCACCTACAGCACCGAGGGCTATGACCTGGGCACCATCCTGCTCAAGGGCATCGACTCCGGTGCGATCACCCGGCCGGCGCTACTGGATTACGTCCGCAAGTACGAGGGCCAAGGTGTGGCGCGCAAGTACCAGTGGACCGACAAGGGCGAACTGACCACCAACTTGATCTGGATGTACGAAGTCAAGTAGTCGCCATACGAAACGCGTCCGAGACCGTCCCAGGACTCGGACGCGTTTCGCTACACATCACTTCAGTCAGGAGCCGCCGCCGGATGATTCACCAGTGCGTCGAGCAGTCCGCCTGCCTGGCAGCCAACATCAGTTTCAACCTGGATGGCCTGCGAGACGGGTTCTGGCAGTTGACGATCGACGGCCTCTCCTGGGGTGCGATCTATGCATTGGTGGCGGTGGGCTACACCCTGGTCTTCGGTGTGCTCCGTCTGATCAACTTCGCCCATTCCGAGATCTTCATGCTGGGCATGTTCGGCGCCTACTTCTGCCTGGACGTGATTCTCGGTTTCACCGCGAGCGGCAACGCCTACAACAAGGGCGTCGCGTTGACCGTGCTGTATCTCGGCATCGCCCTGCTGTTCGCGATGCTGGTCTCGGGGTCGGCGGCGGTCGGTCTGGAACTCATCGCGTACCGACCGCTGCGAAAACGCAATGCCCGTGCCCTGACCTTTCTCATCACGGCCATCGGTATGTCATTCGTATTGCAGGAGTTCGTGCACTTCGTGCTGCCGAAGCTGATGAAGGGCTACGGCGGGAGCAACGCGCAACAACCCATCGTCCTGGTCCAGCCGAAATCCCAGTTCACGATATTCGGCGCGACGGTGTCGAACGTGACGCTGGTGGTCGTGGGCGCCGCGCTCGTGCTGGCGCTTCTGACCGACATCGCAATCAACCGCACGAAGTTCGGACGCGGGATCCGTGCGGTGGCCCAAGACCCGACCACCGCCACGCTGATGGGTGTTTCCCGGGAGCGCATCATCATGCGGACCTTCCTCATCGGTGGCCTGCTGGCCGGAGCTGCGGCGCTGCTCTACACGCTGAAGGTGCCTCAGGGCATCATCTACTCGGGCGGATTCCTACTCGGCATCAAGGCGTTCTCGGCGGCGGTGCTCGGCGGTATCGGGAATCTCCGTGGCGCCCTGCTGGGCGGTCTGCTGCTGGGCATCATGGAGAACTACGGGCAGGCGGTATTCGGAACGCAATGGCGTGACGTCGTGGCGTTCGTGCTGCTGGTGCTGGTGCTGTTGTTCCGGCCGACCGGGATACTCGGTGAAAGCCTCGGGAAGGCACGGGTATGAGCGAGTCTCACGGTTCAGAATCCGCCGGTTCGGTGACAAAGACACTGCTGGCCCCCGGCGACGCCATTCGCGATTCCTGGTCCACTCTGCCGCGGGTGGCCAAATGGGTTGTCGGCGTGGCGGGTTTCGGATTGCTGGCACTGCTGCCGTTGTTCACCCCGAGCTTCCTCAACACTCCTGGCATCAGTTTCGGCGGCACCATGGCGCAGTTCGCCATGATCGCCATCATCGCGATCGGCCTCAACGTCGTCGTCGGCCAGGCCGGCCTGCTCGACCTCGGTTATGTCGGGTTCTATGCCGTCGGCGCCTACACCGTCGCCTTGTTGACCAGTCCTGACAGTCCGTGGAACAAGGTGGGTCCCAACGGATTCTTCAGCAAGGACTGGGCCTGGCTGTCGTGCGTGCCGTTGGCCATGGCCGTCACCG
The DNA here is from genome assembly GCF_055419385.1 of Mycobacterium sp. IDUB_24. Taxonomy (NCBI): domain Bacteria; kingdom Bacillati; phylum Actinomycetota; class Actinomycetes; order Mycobacteriales; family Mycobacteriaceae; genus Mycobacterium; species Mycobacterium sp. IDUB_24. Next base: position 373,372 of record NZ_JBVAXO010000008.1, on the reverse strand, counting down.
CGCTGGCCGGGTTGATCCTGGGAACGCCGACGCTGCGCCTGCGCGGTGACTATCTGGCCATCGTCACCCTCGGTTTCGGGGAGATCATCCGGCTGCTGGCCGACAACCTGTCCGACGTCACCAACGGTTCGCGCGGGCTCAATCAGGTTGCCTATCCGCGGGTGGGGGAGAGCGAGAAGCTGCCCAACGGCGTGTTCTCCAGCGGCAATTCGGTCGGCGAGGCCAACTACGGCACCTGGTGGTTCTGGCTCGGCCTGATCCTGATGATCGGCATCCTGTTGCTGGTCGGCAACCTGGAGCGCAGCCGGGTCGGTCGCGCCTGGGTGGCGGTCCGCGAGGACGAGGACGCCGCAGAGGTGATGGGCGTCAACACCTTCCGGTTCAAGCTGTGGGCTTTTGTGATCGGCGCCGCGATCGGTGGGCTCTCCGGTGCGCTCTACGCCGGCCAGGTCCAGTACGTCGCGCCACCGACGTTCAACATCATCAACTCGATGTTGTTCCTGTGCGCTGTGGTTCTCGGCGGGCAGGGCAACAAGCTCGGCGTGATCTTCGGCGCCTTCATCGTCGTGTATCTGCCGAACCGCCTGCTGGGGGTCGAATTCCTCGGGATCAACCTCGGTGACCTGAAGTACCTGTTCTTCGGTTTGGCGCTGGTGGTCCTGATGATCTTCCGGCCGCAGGGGCTGTTCCCGGTACGCCAGCAGCTGTTGACCTATGGCAGATCGGCCCGACAGTTGTTGCGCGGCAGCACGGACAAGGAGCCGGTGGGATGAGCGAGCCCATGCCCGGCGTCAGCGAGAGTATCGAGGAGCTGGCCGGGGTACACCGGGACATCCAGGCGGCCGAGGGTGAGGTGCTGCTGGAGACCCGGGATCTCACCGTGAAGTTCGGCGGACTGGTAGCCCTGGACTCGGTCAGTTTCAGCATCCGCCGCGGGGAGATCCTCGGGCTGATCGGCCCGAACGGTGCGGGTAAGACCACCTGTTTCAACGCGATCACCGGCGTGTACCGGCCCAGCTCGGGGTCGGTCATGTTCGATGGCGCCCCGCTGGGCCGGATCAAACGTCATCAGATCACCCGTCGTGGCATCGCCCGTACCTTCCAGAACATCCGCCTCTTCGGTGAGATGACCGCACTGGAGAACGTCATGGTGGGAACCGATGCGCGGCACAAGACCTCGGTGCCGGGCGCCCTGGTGCGGTCCCCACGGCATCGTCGCGAGGAGCGATCGGCGGTCGAACGCGCCGTGGCCCTCCTGCACTTCGTCGGCATCGCACATCGCGGGGAGGAGAAGGCCAAGAACCTTCCCTACGGAGATCAGCGGCGTCTCGAGATCGCCCGCGCACTCGCCACCGAGCCCAAGCTGCTGTGCCTGGACGAGCCGGCCGCGGGGTTCAACCCGGCCGAGAAGGCGTCGCTGATCGAGCTGATCCGCAAGATCCGTGACGACGGCTACACCGTGCTGTTGATCGAGCACGACATGCGCCTGGTGATGGGCGTGACCGACCGCATCGTGGTGCTGGAATTCGGCCGCAAGATCGCCGACGGATCACCACATGACATCCGCGAGGACCCGAAGGTCATCGCCGCGTATCTGGGGGTGCCCGATGACGAACTCGGCTGAGGCCGGCCGCCCGGTGCTGCTCGAGGTGCGCGACGCGGTGGTGCACTACGGCCGCATCAAGGCGTTGCACGGGGTTTCGCTGGTGGTGCACGAGGGGGAGTTGGTCACCCTGCTGGGCTCCAACGGGGCCGGCAAGACCACGATGATGCGGGCGATTTCGGGTCTACGGCCGCTGACCTCGGGCTCGGTGTGGTTCGAAGGACGCGACATCACGCGCGTGAAAGCCCACCAGCGCGTCATCGACGGCCTGATCCAGGCGCCCGAGGGACGCGGGGTCTTTCCGGGCATGACCGTGGTGGAAAACCTGGAGATGGGTTGTTATGGACGCAAATTCGCGTCCCGCCACGAGCATGACGAGCGATTGAACTGGGTGTTCGAGACGTTCCCGAGGTTGGCCGAGCGGCGTTCCCAGGTGGGCGGCACCCTCTCCGGCGGCGAGCAGCAGATGTTGGCCATCGGGCGCGCGTTGATGGCCCGGCCCAGGGTGCTGTTGCTCGACGAGCCGTCGATGGGGTTGGCGCCGATGGTGATCTCCCAGATCTTCAAGATCATCTCCGAGATCAACGCGCAGGGCACCACGGTGTTACTGGTCGAGCAGAACGCCCAACAGGCGCTGAGTCGCTCGGACCGGGCCTACATCCTGGAGACCGGCAATGTCACCCGAACCGGCGATGCGCGGGAGTTGTTGGCGGACGACAGCATTCGTGCCGCCTACCTCGGAGTGGCTTGAGCAATGGTAGGCAAGTCGGTCGCGCTGTTCGTCCTCGCCGCGGTGTTGGAGATCGGCGGCGCCTGGCTGGTGTGGCAGGGCGTGCGCGAGCATCGCGGCTGGACGTGGATGGGCGCCGGTGTGATCGCACTGGGTGCCTACGGCTTCGTCGCGGCGTTCCAGCCCGACGCTCATTTCGGCCGGGTCCTCGCTGCCTACGGCGGCGTGTTCATCGCCGGTTCGTTGTTGTGGGCCATGGTGGCCGACGGTTTCCGGCCCGACCGCTGGGATGTCGCCGGTGCGCTGGTAGCCCTCGTCGGCGTCGGACTGATCATGTACGCCCCGCGCTGACCGTCAGCCCAGATGGGCGCTGTCGTCGTCGAGGTCGTCACGGTTCAGGCCCATCGGCGTGGCGGCCGGAACGTCGCCGGCGGCCACCACCTGCCGGGTGATCGGCGTCAGCACCCGGAACAGGGTGCTGATCTCGTCGTCGGTCAACGCATCCAGTGCTCTCAGAGCCAGGGCATCGGTGCGATCCTCGATGGCCTGCTTGACGTCTCGCCCGGCGTCCGTGAGCTCACCCTCACCGTCGAGCCAACCGCGCGAGCGCAATTGTTCGACATAACCCGACCACTGCTCATCGTCATAGTCGCGGCCGCGCATGATCATCTCGCGCGGCACCCGACCGGCCGCGGCGTGCAACACGTTGCATTCCCGACCGCTGATCCCCTCGGAGACCAGCACAGCGATATGGCCGTCGCCGCGTTGCTCGCGCAGCAGGGTGACCGCATGCCAGAGCTTCGCGATCGGTTCCTCCGGCCACGGCAGCGCTCGGTTGGCGGCATAGAGAGGCCGGCCATCCAAGGGTGCGGTGCGGGCGGCTTTTGCCGTCAGCTCGGCCGCGAGTCGGGTGGACTCGGAGTCGGTTACCCCGGAGCGGCGCAGGGCCGCGACAGCCGAATCCGACCGCACCCGCAAAAGCGTTGCCGGACTCGCCTTGTCCCAGGCCGCGGGCAGCGCCCTGGCCACGCGCTCGATGGTGAAGTTGTAGAACGCTGCGGCGACGACTTCGGGTGGCACGATGCCCAGCGGCGCCGAGCGGGCACCGAAGTACCCCATCCAGAAGCCGGGGTAGCCGAATTCCGCGAATGCCGCGAGCGATTCCGGCGCGAAGTAGGTGACCCCGTGTACCGGCTCCAACCGGTCGAAGAAACGACGCGCCAAAGCGGGAGAACGACCCATACCGCTAGTTAAGCACCGGGAGCGTCACCGTCGGTCACCGCGGTGGCGGCCTCGTCGATGATTGCTCGCATCGCTCGTTCGGCGGCGTCCTCGTTACGCAGCCGGATCGCCCGGGCCACCTCGTCGTGCAACTCGGTGGCGGCCGGGTTGGGGGAGTCCGGCATCAGACCGTGTTCGGTGCGTCCGGCCAAGATCTCGGCCACCACGTCATTGAGTGCGCGGAACATCTCGTTGCCGCTGGCATCGAGAAGTGTGTGATGGAAAACCTTGTCCGCCAACAGGTATGCGTCGAGATTGCCGGACCGTCCGTGCACCACCATGTCCGAAACCGCGGCCGCCAGGATTCGGCACTGATCGGGGTTCGCCCGCCTGGCGGCGAGTGCTGCGGCGGCCGGTTCGAAACCTCGCCGAAGTTCCGACAGCGATGCCAGCAGGGCGGCGCGGTCGCCGGCCTGCAGTCGCCAGCGAATGAGCATGGGGTCGAACACATTCCATTTGCGCGCGGGCTGGACGGTGATCCCTACCCGGCGCCGAGATTCCACCATGCCCATCGATTCGAGTACCCGGATGACCTCGCGCGCGACGCTGCGGGATACCTCGTGCTCGGCACTGACCCGGTCCAGGGTCAGTACCTGCTCAGCCGCCAGTTTGCCGGAGACGATTCCGGTGCCGAGCGCGGTCAGCAGACTGGCATGCAGCGCGCCGACGTTTGAGGGCGAGGACACGTTCACATCCTGTCATATCTCGCATGGAGTGGTTAATAAACAGATCTAATTGTGATGGTGTTGCAATCGTATGCTTTTTACGCCAAACTGTGTGACGGCAGACACACATTGTGAGGCGGATGTATGGGTTCACCAGTCGTGGTCATGGGCGTATCGGGGTCGGGCAAGTCGACCGTCGGGGCCGCGTTGGCACAGCGGATGCGGGTGCCGTTCGCCGACGCGGACGATTTTCACCCCGCCGCCAACATCGCCAAGATGTCTGCGGGGCACGCCCTCGATGACGATGATCGCTATCCCTGGCTGGAGTCGATCGGTGAGTGGCTCGCCAAGCACCACCATGGCGGCGTGATGAGCTGCTCGGCGCTCAAACACAAGTACCGCGACCAATTGCGGCAGCACTGCCACGATGTGGTGTTTCTGTATCTGAGCGGATCACCCGAGGTGATCCGCCGGCGCCAGGCCAGCCGACCGGGGCATTTCATGCCGGCCGCCCTGCTGGACTCGCAATTCGCGACGCTGGAGCCGCTCGGCCCTGATGAGGTCGGTGTCGCCATCGACGTGGATCAGAGCATCGACGCCATCGTCGACGAGTACGTGCACCGGGGCACAGTCCGATCCGACACTGCGACCACAGAACAGGAGAACCGATGACCTCGGCGCTCACTCATCTCGCGGCCGGGACCGAGCTGGTCGAGCCGGTGGCCGGCGGCGCGCAGTTGGTCCTGGCCGCACTGGCCGGCATCGCCGTGATCGTCGTGCTCATCACGATCGTCAAACTGCATCCGTTCCTGGCCCTCATCTTCGGCGCGCTGACCGTGGGCATCGCTGCGGGCGAGAACGTGAGCGATGTACTCGCTTCCTTTTCCACCGGCTTCGGATCCACCGCTGCCAGCGTCGGGATCCTGATCGCTCTCGGTGCGATGTTCGCCAAGCTCTTGGCCGACTCCGGGGGCGCCGACGAGATCGTGGACACGATCGTCGGGCATGCCTCGCCACGGGCGCTGCCGTGGGCAATGGCGTTGGTGGGCGCCATCATCGGACTACCGATGTTCTTCGAGATCGGCCTGGTGTTGTTGATGCCGGTGATCTACCTGGTGGCCCGCCGTTCTCAACTGTCCTTGATCACCGTCGGCATCCCCGCGCTGGCGGGCCTGTCGGCCATGCACGGCTTCGTGCCACCGCATCCCGGACCGGTCGCCGCGATCTCCTTGCTCAACGCCGATCTCGGAGTCACCTTGGCGCTGGGTGTGCTGGTGGCAATCCCGACGATCGTGGTGGCAGGTCCGTTGTTCGGCAAGTTGGCCGGTCGCTGGGTGGTGTTGGAGGTCCCGGACCGGTTCGACGCGGCGGACTCCGCAGGCGCTGACTCCGGTGGGGCCACCACGACCGCCACGAAGGCACGGCCGACGTTCGCCACCACCATGTTCAGCGTTCTACTGCCGGTGGCCCTGATGATGGGCAAGGCGCTCGTCGACATCTTCGTCGACGACAAGTCCCATCTGCTGCGTCAGACGTTCGACATCCTCGGTCAGCCCTTGATGGCATTGCTGATCGCGGTGGTGGTCGGCATGTTCACCCTCGGGCGCGGTGCACAGATGACCCGTGACCAGATCGTGAAATGCATCGAGTCATCGCTCCCGGCGGTGGCCGGCATCATCCTGATCGTGGCAGCCGGCGGTGGCTTCAAACAGGTTCTGGTCGACACCGGTATCGGCACCCTGCTCGCCGAATGGGCGAAGGGCGCCAACCTGTCGGTGGTGCTGCTGGCGTGGGTGCTGGCCGTCCTGATCCGGTTGGCGACCGGTTCGGCCACCGTGGCCACCATCACCGCCTCGTCACTGATGCTCGGCTTGGTCGAGGGGATGAGCACCGGCGAGGTATCACTCGTGGTGCTCGCGGTGGGTGCCGGTTCGCTGTTCTTCTCGCACGTCAACGACGCCGGATTCTGGCTCGTGAAGGAGTATTTCGGGATGACCGTGGGTCAGACCATCAAATCCTGGTCACTGATGGAGACCGTGCTGTCGGTGTCCGGCCTGCTCTTCGTGCTGTTGCTGGGGCTCGTCGTCTGAACGGGTAAGCCGAGCCGCCACACAACGGGTTTCAGCCCCGGACCACCTGGGTGCCGCCGGCGAGTTCGTCGTGCTTGCCCTGTTTGGTGGGGCTGGAGCTGATGGTCACCGCGATGATGATCATCGCGACAACGGCCAGGAAGCCGCCGACGAACGGGATGATCGTCAGGAGCGTGAAGGCATTGCGGATCGCCGACTGCGCGGCCGTCGGCTTCGGCGCATTGGCCGGACCATGCACCACGAGCCCGAGCAGCTTCTTGCCGGGCGTCGCGCCCATCGCCACCTCGAAAGCCACGTAGTAGACGAACATCAGCAGTCCGGTGAACAGTCCGGTTACCCAATAGCTGGACAGCGAATCGGTGACGAACGACAGGAAGAACGCCACGATCATGACGAAGATCCCGTCGATCACCCTGGCGAGCCAGCGCCGGCCCAGGCCCCCAGGTGCTTGCGTGCTGTAAGGCGGCGGATAGCCACCCTGTTGTCCGTACTGACCGTATCCCGGTTGATAGTCACCCGTGCTCATGCCCCCAACGCTACCGATTGCGGCGCTGATCAAGTTGAGCTCGCGCGATATCGGCCACCGCGGCAGAACGTTCGCGGGCCGCCTCGGCAAGTTCGGGTACGCGCTCACGGGCGATGTGCGCGAACTCGGTGGCACGTTCACGGGCCGCGTCGGCCACTTCTGGCCCGTGTTCCCGCGCGAGTTGCGCCAACTCGGAGGCCAATTCGCTCGTCCGCTCGACCGCTACATCGGCCAGCTCACGGCCCCGTTCGGCACCGACGGCCAGGCCCTGCCCGACCTTCTCCGCGAACGCACTGTCGGTGAGGGCGTTGTTGTTGAGGCTGCCGGTCGTCACACCGGGAACAGCGGCGGCGACGCTGGCCGAGACCTGCCGTGCGGCCCGGCGTCCGCGCCAGGCCAGGGACGGTTTGCCCGCGGTGTCGGCCGCCGCGATGATCAGGCCGCCCAGCAGACTCACGTCGGTGAGGAACTCACGCCGCTGCGCCGCGGCGTGTTGCGGGTCGGAATCTTTCAGAAATGCTTGGGAACCAATGCTTCTCGGAATCATCGTGACGGCCAGCGCCGCCGCGGTCAGCCGGGGAGCACGGCCGAGCGCGAAGAGCAGTCCGCCCGCCACCTGAACCGCCGCGTTGACCCGTGCAACCGCGTCGGCGTTGTTGGGTACTCCTGCGCCGACCGGGCCGGGTAGGGCACTCAGCGCGCCGAGCGTTCTGCGTGTCGTTTCGGTGGAGGCACTCGGGTCGCGCAGGGTTTCGACACCTCGGGCGATGAAGGTCGCAGACAACATAGGGCGGGCGATTCGTCTGATCAACATGAGCTAGTAGTTGCCCCCTAGCCCGGCACGGCAAACCTGCGCGGTCAGCTCACCGGCGCCCGGCCAGCAGTACTTCGCTGAGGTGGGTGGTGGTCTGGACTCCCTCGTCATAGCCGCCCTGATCGCCGAGGGAGTTCATGATCGCCAACGTGTAGCGCTGCTGCGGTCCGGCGAAACCGACGCTGTTGACCACCCAGCCGCCCTGCTCGAGCGACCAGCCGTCCTTGTTGCCGGGATTCATCGCCGGTCCGGCGCCCCAGACGCCCCACTGTTGGTTCGCGTCCACGTGCTGCAGCGCATCCACGATGCCGGCGGTCTCGGCTGTGGTGAGGCTGGTGAGGGTGTAGGTCATCAATCGGTCCAGATCTTCGGGTGTGGCCTTCTGGAAGCCCCAATAGGGGTAGATCCGACTGAATCCGCGCTGCGGTTGAAGTCCGGTCAGCCCGTAGGCCGGGAAATCGGCGTTGAACGCCTGATGATCGGCGCCGCTGTACCGGGACCACAGGGTGTCGGCGGCATCGTCGTCAGAAGAATGCAGCATGGCCGCCATCAGGGACCGGTCCGCATCGGTCAGCGCGACAGTGCCCGCCCGTTGTCTGGTCAACAGGTCGACCACCATGCCCAGTTTGATCGTCGATGCCGTCCACACCTGTTCGCCGGCGTGACTGTTCCGGTAGACGGCACCGGTGGACCGGTCGCGCAGCACGTATCCGACCGTGCCGGGGCGCGTCGTCAGATAGGCGTCGGCAGCGGCGATCCGTTCGGCGAAGTCGCAGTCGGTCGCGGTCGCGCAGGCCGCCCACGCCGACGGGACGGTGATGCCGCAGGCGACGGCGGCGAGTACAAGAACACAGAACAGGATGCGGCGCACAGGAGTAGCTTCGCAGGCGTGCGGCGCATTGTCGGCATTCACGGTGGACGATGAACTTCGACTGGGAGCGGTTGGGTGCAGGTGTATGGCGCACCCGCCTGCCATTTCTTGACGTGACGGTCGGACTGGTCAGCGGCGATGCGCAGACCCTGTTGATCGATTCCGGCACCACGTTGGCCGAGGCCGCGGGAATCGAAGCCGACGTAGCTTCGCTGACGGGGCAGCCCGTCGGCCATATCGTCCTGACCCACAACCATTTCGACCATATCCTCGGTTGCTCCTGGTTCAAGGACGCCGAAATCCACTGCGCCCCAGAGGTTGCCGTCACCATGGTGCGGCGTCGGGCCCACCTGCGCGCGGATGCGATCCGACACGGTGCCGACACCGACGACGTCGACCGGGCGATTGCGGCGATGTCGATTCCTGCCCACCAGGTGTCCAGCGCCGATATCGATCTCGGCGGCCGGTCCGTGAGCATCCGCCGTCCTGGCTCCGGCCACACCGCCCATGACCTGATCGTGACGGTGCCGAACGACCGCACGGTGGTGTTCTGCGGAGATCTCGTGGAACAGTCGGGCGACCCGGTGATCGATGCCGACTCCGATCTGGTGGCCTGGCCGGCCACGCTTGAGGTGGTGCTGGCCGCGGGCGGGGAGGACGGGGTGTTCGTGCCCGGCCACGGCGCCGTCGTCGATGCCCATTTCATCCGGCTCCAGCAGCGCTGGCTGAGCGCCCGGTGCGTTACCTGATCCCCGCTGACCGATTTAGTTAGCCCATATGCGACGATTCGCCGATGACGGAGGTCGACGCCCATTTTGTGCAGTCCGAGCAGGACAGGTTCCAGCCGACCCGGTTTGCGCAGAGCCACTGGGGTGAGGACCACCTCAACGGGCCGGCGCTGGTCGGCCTGGCCGCCCGGGCGCTGGAGTCGGCCTTCGGGCTTCCCGAGTATCTGCCGGCGCGGTTGACGGTCGACTTGTTCAAAGCCGCGCGTGGGCTGCCGACCACGACAAAGGTGGCGTTGATCCGCGATGGCCGACGGGTCCGTAATTCCGAGTGCGAACTGGTTCAGGACGGCGTGACCGTGGCGCGTGCGACGTTGGTGCAATACCGGCTCAGTGCACCGCCGCGGGGCGAGGAGTGGACTGCACCTACCGACTTCGAACCGCCCGCCGCGCTCGACGGGGACCGGACGACGTACATGGGCAGTGACGCGGGAGGGTGGGGCCGCGCCATCGCCGACCATCAGAACGCGTCGCGTAAGCGATTCATGAACCGCACCATCACCGTGGTGCAGGGGCACCCGAATTCACCGTTTGTGCGGGCAGCGATGGCGGCTGAGGGCACGAGCCTGGTCACCAACCTGGGAACCGCCGGCGTCGGCTACATCAACGGTGACCTCACCGTCGCGCTGTCCCGACTCCCCGGTGACGAGTGGATCGGTGTGCAGGCGGACTCGCATTGGGCCGCCGACGGCGTCGCCGTGGGGGCTTCGACGCTGTACGACAGCGCCGGAGCGTTCGGCACCGGCCTCGTCACGGCGATCAGCAACCCCGCGGCTCAGATCGATTTCTCCAATGATCCGTTTCCAGAACGGACGGCGCCCCGGTAGCCCCGGTCACCGGAACACCACCCATCGCATCGCGCTGTACATGAAGGCGGCCTCGCAGCCGCCGGCGACGATCCGCGCCAGGTGGTACTCGACCCCCATAGTTGCCAGGCCACTGGACACTCCCAGGATGAACGCCAGGTAGTTGATCACGACAACCACGACGTAGACGGTCAGTTGGGGACCTACGGCTGCATGCGAACGGAAGTTCAGGGTCCGGTTGAGGTAGTAGGCCAGGCCGAAGGCCGCGGCGTATCCGACGGTCACCGCGACAGGAAGCGGCGCCCGCAACCCGCCGTGCAGCATCGTCAGGATGGCCAGATCGACGCCGAAGGTGAAGGTGTTGATCAAGGCGAAACCGAGAAAGGTCGGTGCCACAAGAGAATTCAGTGGCGCGGGCAGGATACGCACCGCCACGACACACCTCTGGTGGAATCGCTCGGCCGAGGATACCCGGCTCGGTTCGCTCCGCACATGGACACTGTGGCATCGGAAGATGTCGGGACCGTGAGCACCGGGCGAACTTCACCGGCGGTGTCCGCACGGGGTGGCAGTCACTCGGAGATCGCAACTCCCTCATAGCTGGTCAGCATCTCGGTGTTCGGCAGCGCCATCTGCAGATAGAGGTCGATGTGGCGGATCTTGTCGTCGGCGGTGAACTCGTACACCGAGATCGAGTTGACCACCGACTCGAAGTCGCCCATCTTGGTGTGCTCCTCGAGTTCGAGGAACACGATGCCGTCAACCTCGCTGACGCGTTTGAACAAGCCGTCCCACTCGGAAGTCGCGGCCCAGTTCGTCATGAAGTCGGTGTACTGCTCCCAGTTCATGACCTCCTTGAAATTGCCGACGCGTTCGAACTCGTCAACGGCGACCAAGGCGGCCAGCGGGGCCCAACCGTCGGCCCCGAAGCCGGGTTGCTTTGCGGCGCCTACCAATTGCTTGGTGGTGACGGCGTACTGCACCACGGTGCGGCGGCGGCCGGTGTATTCTTCGACAACTTCGCTGACGTCTCTCAACGGGGAAGTTCCTCTTCTGTGGTCGGAATGGCGGTCGGTACGGCTCAGAATCCGGCTGGCGCCAGATATCTGTCGACGACCGAATGGAAGTGCGCGATGACGACTTCTTCCTTGACCAAGGCCATGTGTTTGAGAGCGGTGTTGCGCAATCCGATCTGCTGACGCGGCATCTGCTCGTAATCCTGTTGTAGCGCTTCGAAATACTTGTAGCTGCCCGCCTGGTCGACCACGATCGGTTCCGCGGTGAACGCGGCTTTGTGCTCGTCGGGTAACCACATGTAGCTGGCCACGTGCCAGATGCACCGGTTGGGGTCTCCGTCGGGATGCGGTAGCGCCATGATGATCGTGGCTTCCCCGGCCCGGATGGTCATGAAGAAATTCGGGAACCACACCCACCCGTGGTTGTCGCTCATCTGGGCGTCGGTCAGACCGCTGACATCAAGCCCCATGCCGGTCAACGTATCTCGCGTTGCCCTCTGTAGCAGCGTGCGCGCGGTCACTCCGTCGGCGAAGTTCAACGAGCCGTCATCGGCGCGGTACTCGGCGATCAGCTCCTGGAAGCGGGGGAGCACCGCAACGGTCGACGGGAAGGTCTCTGGTAGGTCCATGATGCCGTCGACCTGTTGCTCCGGCGTGGCGCCGACAACATCGAACGGTGCCATCGACACGCTGTGCCGATCGAAGAACCGGTACCGGCTCGTGGCCGGGTCGATGTTGATCACTCGCAGCAACTGCGGGTGGATGCCGTCGATGTGATAGCCCTCCTGAAAGGCATCGAGGACGACCTTCCAGTTGCAGTCGATGGCCTCGGTCACGTCCATCACGGTCACCATCTGGTCGAGGTGATACGGCGCCAGCATGGTCGCGACCTCGTCGCCGATGAAGTCGGCCAAGGGCGCGGCATCGGGATCCGGATTCAGGAAGATGAACCCGGCGAACGTGCCCACCGAGACGTCGATGAGCCCGTGGGTGTCTTTGTCGATCGGCCCGGCCAACGCTTCCCGGAGCATGCCCTTGAGTCGGCCGTCGAGGTCATACGACCACAGGTGGTACTGGCACAGGAAGCCGCGTTTGGCGTTTCCACGGGTTTCGCGGCACAGCACGTTGCCCCGATGCCTGCAGGCATTGACAAAGCCTCGGATCGTGCCATCCTTGCCCCGCACGATCAGATAGGACTGATCGAAGATCTGGTACTGCTTCCAGTCGCCGGCGTTGGGTAACTCGTCCGCCCGGCCGACCACCTGCCAGACTTTCTTCCAGATCGAATCACGTTCCTGAGCAACGAATTCCGGCGCAATATAGCGACTCGTCGGAATCTCCATCCGATAGGCGTCCGGCGCGATGTCGTCCAGGCGGGTGGCGTTGTCCACCCAGTTTCCGGGGCGTGCTGTCTGCACGAGCGGGCCTCCTCATTTGATATCCGGGCTGTGAGGTGTTGGTGACGTCGGTGTGCCCCGAGCCTGGCGACAGTCGGGGCCGCTTTTTGTGACTGTGGTCACTACTATACATAGACGTATATTCAATACAAATATGTATATATGGGTTCGACTAGCGACGATCATGGAGGAGCACGCCGCGCCCGCTGGCTAACGTTTGACAGGATGGGGTCATGGCCGAACGCTGGACGAAGCAACGCCGCTTGGAGCACACGCGCAACGTTCTGCTGGATGCTGCCGAGGAGGTATTTGCGCGCAAGGGGTTTGACGGGGCCGCGCTCGAAGACATCGCCGAGGTCGGGGGATATACCCGCGGTGCCATCTACTCCCACTTCGGGAGCAAGGCCGAGTTGTTCCTGGCTGTGGTCGAACGGCAACGTCAACAATTCCTCGACGGCTTCGCCGATGTCATCGCGACATTTCACCGACTCGACGATCTCGACGCTGACGAGCTCGGTGACCGTTGGCGGGATCTGGTCGCCGCCGAGGGGCCGGACCGGGCCGCGCTCGGATCCGAATACACGCTGTTTCTGTTACGTAACCCGGACGCGCGGGAGCGGGTGGCCGCACAGCGGGAGGAGACGGTCCGTGCCCTCGCGGACTACATCTCCAAGGGCGCGGCCCGCCTGGGTGGTCACCTGGGCATCCCGGCGCAGGATCTCGCCCGGGTGGTTCTGGCCGCCAACGACGGCGTCACCCTCAACAGCCTCCTCGATGAACAGGCGGTCTACCGTCCGTTCCTCCGGATGGTGCTGGCGAATATCGTTGTCCCCAAGGGGAATGGCGAGTGACCCAGGTTCGACATCCGGCGCGCACCGGCGCCCTGATGGCCATGGCCTCCATGCTGTGCGTGCAGATCGGTCTGGCCGTGGCGGTCGGCCTGATCGACGACATCGGTGCCGAGGGGGCCGCGTGGCTGCGCCTGGCCTGGGCCGGCGTGCTCATGTTGCTGATCGTGCGGCCACGCCCTTCGGCGTTCACCAAATCTGCCTTCTGGGCCTGCGTCGCGCTCGGCGTGGTCACCGCCGGGGTGACCATGCTGTTCATGGCTGCGCTGTCCCGGATCCCTCTCGGCACAGCCAGTGCACTGGAGTTCCTCGGCCCGCTCGGGGTCGCGGTGGCGCATGGCAAGGGCCGCAATCGGATTCTGTGGCCTGGGCTGGCGGCGGCCGGAGTCGTGTTGCTCACCGAGCCTTGGACGGGAGACGTCGACCTCATCGGTGTGCTCTACGCCTTGAGCGCCGCGCTGTGCTGGGCCTGCTACATCCTGCTGACCCAACGGGTCGGCGACGAGGTGGCCGGTATCAAGGGCCTGGGGGTGTCGATGCCGGTCGCCGGCCTGGTCGGCACCGCGGTCGTCGGGCCCTCGGTGATTCCGCAGCTGACGCCGCAGCTGTTGCTGATCGGTGTGGGCCTGGCGATCCTGCTACCGGTGGTCCCGTTCGCGCTGGAGATGTCTGCACTGCGCCATCTGAGCACCACCGCGTTCGGCACGCTGATGGCCCTCGAGCCGGCGTTCGCCATGCTCGTCGGTCTTGTCCTGCTGCGCCAGATTCCGTCCCCGGCCGCCGTGTTCGGCATCTGCTTCGTGGTGGCCGCCGGGATCGGCGCGGCACGCACCGGAGCGCGTGCCACACCGGTCCCCGCCGAAGTCGGCTGATCGGGTTACGCTGGCGCCAATGTCACGCGGAATCTTCAATTCCCCCGTCGCCCGGTGGTTCAATGCGGCCGCCGTGGGCCTCACCCGTGTTCCGGTGCTCGGCCGCTGGATCGGTCACGGTGTGGTGGTCATCCGGTACACCGGGCGCCGGTCGGGCCGCACGTTCGAGACACCGGTTTCCGTGAAGCGCGACGGCGACCAGGTGACCATCAACGCGATGACGCCGGACAGTAAGACCTGGTGGCGCAACTTCCTCGGCGAGGGCGGTCAGCTCACCTTGCTGAACCTGGACGGTCGCGACCGGACCGGACATGCCGTCGCCCACCGTGACAGTCGGGGCAAAGTGGCTGTCACGGTGCGACTGGACACACCCTGATTCAGGCGTCGATCCGCTTGCGCCGGTACAGCGTGCCGACCATGAGCAACAGCAGGCTCACCACCAGGATGGCGGTGGCCAGCACGTTGATCTGCGGAGGCACTGCGGCCTTGACCGCTGCGTTGACATACAGCGGATAGGTGACGGTGGATCCGCTGACGAAGTAGGTGATGATGAAGTCGTCGAGCGACAAGGCGAACGACAGCATCGCGGCAGCCACGATGCCCGGAACGATCAGCGGCAGCGTCACTTTGAAGAATGTCCGGGTCGGGCTCGCACCGAGATCCATCGAGGCGTCCTCAAGCGTCCAGTCGAAACCGCGTACCCGGGCCCGCACCGTCATTGCGATGAAGCTGACCTGGAAGGCGATGTGGGCCACCACGATCGTGGTGTAGCCGGTGGCCCAACCCAGATCGAGGAACAGCGTCAACAGGGAGGCACCCATGACGACCTCGGGGGCAGTCAGCGGTAGCACGAGAAAGGTGTCGACAGCTTTCTGGCCACGGAAACGTTGGCGCACCAGGGCGATTGCCACCAGGGTGCCCAGCACCAGGGCAACGGCCGTCGACACGGCGGCCACGTTGAGGCTCAATTTCAGAGCCTCGGTGAGCGCCGGATATTTGAACGGGTGCGCCCAGTTGTCGAGGGTGAATCCCTGCCAGGTGTAGTTGAACTTGCCCGCCGGATCGTTGAACGAGAACAACACGATCACGAAGATCGGCAGGAACAGGTACAACAACACCAGCCCGGCGATGAGCCGTAACAGCAGGTCGCCCCATCGCGGGGAGCCTTTGACGACTTTCGGTTCGGCCGGGTTGGTGGCGGCCTCGACTGCGGCGGCGGTCATACCAGGTCCTCCGTCCCCAGCGCCCGGGTGTAGAGCAGCACGCCCACGAGAATGATGGCCATCAGCACCATGCTGAGCGCTGCGGCGGCGGGATAGTCCTTGACCACCAGGAACTGTTTCTGGATCACGTTGCCAATCATGCTGGTCTGGGTACTGCCCAGATAGTCGGCATTGATGAAATCACCCGCAGCGGGGATGAAGACCAGCATGCTGCCCGCCAGCACTCCTGGCATCGACAGCGGCAGAATCACTTTGGTGAAACTGCGGGCGTTCGACGAGTACAGGTCCTTGGATGCTTCGATCAGCCGGGGATCGATCTTCTCCAGGCTCACGTACAGCGGCAGGATCATGAAGATGATCCAGTTGTAGGTGAGGCCGCCGATCACGGCCCAGCTGGTAGACAACAGTCTGCCTTCGTCGGGTAGCAGACCGATGGTGCCGAGAGCACTCACCACCCAGCCGTCATCGGCGAGGATCGTTTTCCAGGCGATCGTGCGGATCAGGAAGGTGACGAAGAACGGCAGTATCACCAAGCCCAGGATCAGGTTCTTGAACCGGCCCGCCTTGAACGCGATCACGTATGCCAGCGGGAAGGCGAGGATCGCGCACAGCACCGTCGCGACGAACGCGTACCCGAACGTGCGCAGT
Source organism: Mycobacterium sp. IDUB_24 (assembly GCF_055419385.1). NCBI lineage: Bacteria > Bacillati > Actinomycetota > Actinomycetes > Mycobacteriales > Mycobacteriaceae > Mycobacterium > Mycobacterium sp. IDUB_24. Next base: position 357,197 of record NZ_JBVAXO010000008.1, on the reverse strand, counting down.
ATCTGGTCCTGGTACTCGGTGAAGGCGTGCGCGTAATTGCCGAAGTTCCAATCGAACTGCAGCGTCGGCAAGTACACGGAGCCGCCCGACGTCGACAACGAGGTGCGCGCCAGCGAGAAGAACGGCACCACAAAGAAGATCCCGAGGTACACCAGGGCCGGCAGGATCATCAGGTAAGGGGCGATCTTGCTCCGTTGCCGGCTGCTGGTGGCCACACCTGCCATCGGCGTCAGCCTCCGGTCACGGCGGCGTAGAGGCTGTTGAACTCTTGCGTCTGCTCGTCGGTGAGGGCCGCCCAGGACTTGAGATTCTCCAGGGTCGCGGCCGGCGGGTTGATCAGTTGGTTGCCGGCGATTGCGGGGTCGATCTTCCTCAGCTCGTCGGTCATGTCCGACAAGACCGGGACGAACTGCGTGGTGGCGATCAACTTCGCGTAGTTCGCCCGGTCATAGATGTAGTCGATCCACGCCTCGGCAGCCTTCTGGTTCTGTGTGGTGTAGGGGATCACCATGGTGTCGATGAACCAGGTACCGCCGGCTTCCGGCACGATGAACTCGATGTCGGGGTTGTCGGCCTTGAGCTGCACAGTGTCACCCGAATAGGCCTGGGCGATAACCACATTGCCCGAGGCCAGCTCCTCGGCGTAATCGTTGCCGGTGAATTTGCGGATCTGGCCCTTGTCCTTGTTCTCCCGGATCGTGTCTACGGCTTTCTTGACTCCGTCGCTGGTGGGGTCCTCTGGTGAATTGCCCTGCGAGAGCATGACCATGCCCAAGCCGTCCTGCAGGTCCGACAGTAGACTGACGCGGCCCTTGAAGGCGGGATCCCACAGATCCTCGATCTTGGTGATGGGCCGGCCGGTGGCGGCCTTGTTGTATGCCAGGCCCACCATGCCGGACATGAACGGTGCGATGAACTTGCGCCCCGGGTCGATCTTCGAGTTCAGCAGATCGGGGCGCAGGTTCTTCTTGTTGGGCACTCGGGAGTCACGAATCTCACTGAGCCAGTGCAGATTATTGATGCGGGCAGCCATGAACTCGGTGGGCACCACGAGATCGGCGCCGATGTCCTGCTTGCGTGACAACGGTTCCTTCACCTTGGCGAACCACTGCTCGTTGTCGTTGAAATCTTCCTTGTAGTCGACCTGCAAACCGGACGACTTCTGGAATGCCTCGACGAACCCGGGTGCCATGTACAGCGGCCAGTTGGACACCCGCAGCAGGCCACTGGCCGGTGACCCGTCGTCGGGTGCGGCCGAGGTGGATGGGGCACTGGACTTCTCACCTGAACTGCATGCGGCCAGGACCGAGGGCCCCAGCGCCAGTGCGGCTGCGGCAGCCGCGCCGCCTCCCAGGAAACGGCGACGTGATGTGCGGTTCGCAGTCAGTCGGGCGAGCAGTCGGGGGTCGAGGTTCTCGGGCATGGCGACCTTTCGGGGAATTCGGGCGCTTCCGTAATGACGGGCGTTGGACGGAGAGGGTCTAGGCGTTGTCGTCGAGCATCTCTTCGAGGTCTTCGGCGGTGGGTATGTCTGCCGCCGGGAGTACTCGCGAGGCCTCCGGTGACCAGCTGACGTGCACGGCGTCTCCAGGACGCAGCAGCGGCAGGTCCTGTTCAGCCCCGACATGGGCGATGATCGTCGAATCATCAGGTGCGGCGAGGGAAAGCCGAAGTACCGGACCCTGGAAGGTCAGGTCTTTGACGGTGGCGGCAAGGGTGGCCACATCCCCGGTGGGAGCATCCATCGAGACACGGACCCGTTCCGGGCGGACCATCAGTGTGGCGTGCCCGCCGGGTTCGATGGTGGTGTCGCCGGGCTTGGCCTTGAGCGTGGTGCCGAGCACGTCCACCTCGACGAAGTCGCGGTTGGCGCGTCCGGTCTGTCGGCCCGCCCATAGGTTGGCCTGCCCGATGAAGCTGGCGACGAACACCGTCGCCGGGCGGTCGTATATCTCGGTGGGGCTACCGATCTGCTCGACGTTTCCGTTGTTCATCACCGCGATCCGGTCGCTCATCGTGAGCGCCTCTTCCTGATCGTGCGTGACGTAGATGAACGTGATGCCGACCTCGCGCTGGATCCGCTTGAGTTCGAACTGCATCGCGTGCCGCAGCTTGAGATCCAGGGCGCCGAGCGGCTCATCGAGTAGAAGCGCGCTCGGGTAGTTGACCAGGGCGCGAGCCAGCGCCACCCGCTGCTGTTGCCCGCCCGAGAGCTGGCCGGGTTTGCGCTTGGCGAAGTCGGTGAGCCGAACGATCTCCAGCAGCTCGTCGACACTGCGTTTGATCTCGGGCTTGCCTTTCTTCATGCTGCGCGGCCCGTAGGCGACGTTGTCCCACACCGTCATGTGCGGGAACAATGCATAGTGCTGAAAGACCGTGTTGACGTTGCGCTTGTGCGGTGGCACGCGGGAAACGTCGACACCCTCCAGCCGGATGGCACCCTCGGTCGGGCTCTCGAATCCGGCGATCATGCGCAGTGTGGTGGTCTTCCCGCACCCCGAGGGGCCGAGCATCGAGAAGAACTCACCCGACGCGATGGAGAAATCGGCCTCGGCCACGGCAACGTAGTCACCGAACCGTTTCGTGACGTGGTCGATCTCGATGACGGGGGCGCCGATGCGTGGCGCGCCGTCGTGTCCCGTCGACTTGTCGACGGCGGTGATATCTGGGCCGGTCAGCGGACTCCTCCTCCAGTACAGCCGCGGAAGCTGTCGGTAAACAATCGCCGATTGCGCCGACCTTCGCAAGCGATTCCGCAGAGAATTAACAATTTTTCAATGGAATCCTTCGTTTGGGCCGCCTTGACAGCGCGATTCCATAGCCTCGCGGGCCAACGGCCACGGCGGCCGTGTTCGGCCCATGTTCTGCGGGAGCAACCACTGGCTGGTATCGAGTTTCGCAGCTCAGCGGCCAGACGCCACAAGAAACCGCCGACTGAGCGGGGTCAGCCCCACTCGTGGTTCATCGCGCGGGCCTCCGACATGGTGTGCACGGAGTCGCGGTGGCGGTCCGGTGCCCGGGAGATTGCGATGAGCGCCATCGCCAACGCGGCGGTGACCGCGCCGGCAACGAAGATGGTCACGAAGCTGACTTCCGAGGGCACCATCCGATGACCGAGCAACACGGCCACGACCGCCGCCGCCACCGAGCTGCCGATGGTGCGGGCGATGGCGTTCATGCTCGTGGCGATGCCCGTCTCGCTGGTGTCCACCTCACTGACCACCAGGGCGGGCAACGCGCCGTACCCGAGGCTGATGTACGCGTTGGCCAACATGCCGGCCAGGATGACCTGCCACGGGCGGTCATGGGCGACTGCGAGCATGACGAATCCTGCGATTCCCGCGACAGCGGCCACCATCAGCACCCGGCGGGCGCCGTACCGGTCGATGTAGCGCCCGCTGACCAGCGCCACCAGGAAACCCGTGAGGGCCCCGGGAAGTAGGAAGTAGACGCTTGCCTGCAGCACGGTGGCCCCGAATCCGTAGCCGGCGGCCTGGCGCGACATCTGCACGAATTGGGTGAGGCCGAGAAAGGCGAAGTACAGGCCCATTCCGACCAGGATCGTGGCGAGATTGGTCAGCAGAATGGGTCGTCGGGCCAGCATCGTGGTCGAGACCAGGGGATCGGCGGCTCGTCGCTCCCACCACCACCAGCCAGTCAGTAGGGCGACGCCGCCGAGCAGAAACCCGACGGTGCCCGGATGACGCCATCCCCACGAATTGCCCTGGGTGATCGCCAGCAGCACCGACGACAAGCCGATCGCCAGGCCGGCAGCGCCCAGCCAGTCGATGGCACCACCGGCATCAGGCCGGCGGTTGGGCACGACCACGACCGCCACCACGATCACGACTGCGGTGAACGCAGTGGTGAGCCAGAAGACCCGGTGATACCCGGCGTCGCCGGACATCAGCAGACCAGTGACGACGAGACCGGCGCCGCCGCCGAAACCCAGCGTTCCGGACAAGACCGACATCGCCCCTACCAGGCGATCCTCGGCGAGTTCCTCACGCAGGATCGCGATGCTGATGGGGTAGAGCGCGTAGGAGGCGCCTTGCAGGATGCGGGCCGCCACCAGCAGAGGTACTGATGCGGTGACCGCGGCCAGCACGGAACCTGTCAGCACGACCACCAGGACGCCCAGCAGGACACGCTTCTTGCTGTAGAGGTCGGCGAGTCGCCCGATCAGCGGGGTCGAGGCGGCCGCGGCGAGCAGGTTGGCGGTGACGGCCCAGCTGACCGCCACCGAAGTGGTGTTCAGCTGCCGGGCGATGATGCCCAGGATCGGGACCACCGCGGTCTGCAGTATGGCGACGGTCAGGGCGATCAGGCTGAGGCCGGCGATCAGGACACCGGCGGGGCGCCGCGCCGGAGAAGCCGGGAAGGCGGACCGGTGTGTGTCGGTCCTGGCCACTTCCGCTCCGATCCATAGCTAATCTTTGTGTTTGGTCGATTATGGCCTTGGTCCGGCATGTGCCCGCACACCGGGTGCGTGGTCGAATAGACGAATGGCTTTCGGAGTCAGCGCACTCAACGCGTCCACGTTCAGCGGGCGTCGCCCGACCGGTTCGGGCGATCTGACGGTCGAGACCCATGGAATCGCGCCCCTCGCCGCCGACCAGCGCTACGGCCACCCGGCTCGGCTGTTCACGGTCTGGTTCGCGCCGCAGGTCAATATGACCGGAGTTTTCACCGGCACATTGGCGATCACGCTCGGGCTGGGGTTCTGGCTGGGCCTGCTGGCCATGGTCATCGGCACTGTCCTGGGCTCAGCCGTGGTCGCCTATCTGTCGACGTGGGGACCGCGCACTGGTGCTGGCCAACTTCCCAACGCGCGCATGGCATTTGGCGGTCTGGTCGTGGTGCCCGGCATCCTGCAGTGGGGCTCGTCGATCGCCTGGGACGCCCTTGTCGGCTTGTTCGGTGGAGAGGCGCTCGCGGCGCTGCTGGGCATCCCGTTCTGGAGCGCGGTGTTGATCGTGCTGGCAGTCCAGGGCGTCGTGGGGGTATTCGGATACGAGTTGATCCACCGCCTGCAGGCGGTGTTGACCGTCATCCTCTTCCTCACGTTCGCGGTCTTCACGGTCAAACTGGTCAGCGGCCATGACATCGTGGTGCCGCCGTCGGCTGTCGGTGCGGATCTGGCCGGGGCCTTCGTTTTCGAGGTCACCATCGCCCTGAGCCTGGCGATCTCGTGGGCCAGCTATGCCGCCGATTTCAGTCGCTATCTCCCCACGGATTCGTCGCGGTGGCAGGTGTTCGGATACTCGTTCGCCGGAATCGTGTTGGGTTACATCTTCGTCCAGGGCATCGGGATCGCCGCCGCAGCCGTCATCGGTGAGCACACCGCCGACGGCGTTCACGCCGTCATGGGCGGGGGTCTGCTCGGCGGGCTGGCCTTGTTGGTGATCGCCCTCGCGGCGATCGGGTCGGGCGTGATGAACGACTACAGCGGTTCATTGGCGTTGCAGACCATCGGTGTGCGCGTGCGTCGGCCGGTGTCGGCGATCATCGTGACGGTGCTGGCGTTCGGCTTGATCCTGTGGCTGCACGCCGCCGACACCGCGACCCGGTTCACCGACGTCCTGCTGTTGGTCAGCTACTGGATTCCGGCGTTTGTCGCGGTGGTAGTGGTGGATTGGATGTACCGAATCCGGGGCCGCGCGAGCATCGATCCGGGTGCCGAATCCACGGTTCGTCGCGACGCGGTGGTGGCCCTGATCGCGTTCGCGGTGGCGTACGCGGTAGCGGTGCCGTTCATGAACACCACCCTGATCCAGGGTGCAGTGGCGACTGCGTGGCACGGCGCCGACATCGCCTACTTTGTCAATTTCGTTGCAGCGCTGGGTTTTTACGGCGGCTACCGACTGCTGACGCAGGCGTCTCGTCGCCCCTAGCGGTCATCGCAGTGCGGCGAGTACGTGCTCGGTGAAGGACGAGGTCGACGCGCTGCCGCCGATGTCAGGCGTTCCGACACCCGCATCGAGGACGCGACGGACGGCATCCTCGATCCGGTCGGCGACGACGCCGAGCTCCGGGGTGCCACCGTCGTGGCTGCCCAACCAGCGCAGCAACATCGCGGTGGACAGGATCATCGCCACCGGGTTGGCGACGTCGCGTCCGGCGATGTCGGGCGCCGACCCGTGTGCGGCCTGGGCCATCGCGTGGGTGTGCGAGGCATTGATCGACGGCGCCATCCCGAGGGAGCCGCTCAACTGGCCTGCCAGATCGGACAAGATGTCGCCGAACATGTTCTCCGCCACGATCACATCGAAATCGCGGGGATGACTCACCAGCCGAGCCGCGAGTGCGTCGATGTGTTCGCCACGCACTTCGACATCGGGGTAGCTCTTCGAGACCGCCAGACACACGTCGCGGAACAGTCCGGTGGTTTTGGCCAGGACATTCGTCTTGTGGGCGATGGTGACCGACTTGCGCCGGGCGACGGCCAACTGGAAGGCCTGGTGGGCGATCCGCTCACACGCGGTCCTGGTGAAAACGGCGACGGCCAGCGCGACGTCGGGCGTGGGCATGAATTCTCCTGCGCCGTCGTACATGTTGCGGTCGGCGTAGAAGCCTTCGGTGTTCTCCCGGACGATGACAACGTCCAGATCGGGGCATAAGGCGTCGATGGCGGCACTCAGGGTCCGGGCGGGCCGGATATTGGCGAACAAGTTGTAGCGCTTGCGGATTGCCCCACCGGGCGACAGTGTGCCGCGGAACTGCGCAGGGTAGCCGGCGTTGTCGTGCGGTCCGAGGATCCATCCGGGCAGCCCGTCGAGTTCGGCCAGTGTCGGTTCTGGCAGCGGAGTTCCGAACTCACCGATCGCCTCGAGGCCGAAGGGCAGTTCGCGCCAGTGCACATCGACCGACGCAGTTGACAAGGCCCGTTCGGCGATCCTGGTCGCCGAATCCACGATCTCCGGTCCGATACCGTCGCCGAGGAGCACTCCCAGAGTCAGCACACTTGTCATCTTCCGCTCAAACGGGATGGGTCGCGAACCACTGCAACAGCATTTCTGCGATCTCCGCAGGTTTTTCCTCCGGAAGCCAGTGCGAAGCTCCGGCGAGCGTTTCGAAACGGTAGGGACCGCTCACGTACTTCACGGTGTCACGTGCCGGCTTGGCGGTGATCGCGATGTCGCGATCACTCCAGACATACAGCGTCGGGACCGTGATCTGGTCCACTGCGTCCAGGCCGGACTGGCTCAGAGGCATGGCTCGGTACCAGTTCAGTGCCGCGGTCAGTGCACCGGGTTCCGCCATGGCCCGGGTGTCACGTGCCGCTGCCTCCGGCAGCAGCCCACTGCGGATCAGGGATTCGGCCATGGCCTTTCCCTTGCCGTCGCGACCGAGCATGAGCCGCTCGGGGACCCGGGGCAATTGATTGACGTACATGTACCAGGACGCCAGGCCCTGTCGGCTGGTGATCATCGACCGCAAGAAGGCGATCGGGTGGGGCACCGACAACGCCGACAGCGAGGCCAGCCTTTCCGGTGCGTAGCCGGCCAGACTCCAGGCGACTGCGGCACCCCAATCGTGGCCGACCAGGTGCACCCGGTCGGCACCGCTGGCGTCGAGCAGTGCGAGGGTGTCCTTCACCAATTCCGTCGCGCGGTAGTCGCGGCGGCGAGTAGGCCGGGCGCCGGGCGAGTAGCCGCGCTGATTGGGTGCCAAACACCGGTAGCCCTTGCCGGTGAGCAGCGGGATGATTTGCTCCCAGCTGCTGTTCTGCTGTGGGAAGCCGTGCAGCAGAACAACCACCGGTCCGTCGGGAGGTCCGCTGTCGGTGACGTCGAATACGAAATCCCCGCGGCGGTATTGATCCATATCCAGCATCATGCCAAGCCGGCCTGTCGATCAGGCGTTGTCCTTCGACGAGATGTTGTTGAGCAGGCTTTGTGCCTGACGGTCCACCATCCCGGTGATGCCCTGCTGCGACGCTCCGAACAACAGCGAGTAGCCGACTACGTGGGCGTTGGTGGTGACGCTGACCCCGTCTCCGGCGATCCCTGCCTTGACCATCAGCAGTCCGGCGACAGCGGTCAATGCGCCGGTGGGGAGTTTCAGCATCAGCGAGGCCATCGGCACCGCGTAGGCCGTGGATGTTCCCTTCATCCGCCGGATGGCCACCGCACCGACAAGGCTGGCGCTCACCAGGCCGAGGAGCTCGGCGATCGCGATATCACCTCGGGGTGTCGATGTGCCGGTTGTGACGAGACCGAACGTGTCGGGGCGAATGGCACCGACAATCCCGAAACATATGGCCAACAGCGCCAACACGCCGGTGGCACCCAGCAGGACATTGCGGAAGCTGCGTAGCCGCATGCTCTCGCTGTCAGAGGCGGCATGTACCGCCTTGGTACTGCGCGCCAGGGCTTCGCGGTCGCGGTCGGACCACTTCGAGTGCCCCAGAATTGCCCCGATCGCCACGACCGCCTCATGGCTTTCGCCGAGCAATTCCTTTCCGGTGGAGACGATTTCGGGTAGCCGAGCCCGGACCACTCCTGGTGTCGCCAGCCGGATGACGGTGACATCCACGGCGTGAATTCGAAGCCAGGTGGCTTCCACAGCGGCTCCGTTGAGCAGGCCACGAAGGCTACGCGGGGCATTGACGATCTGGATGGCCTCCTCGAGCCGGCGCCGTGCGTCGAGGTATCGCGGGTTGTCCCGGCAGTCGATCGGGAGTGCGTCGAGATCGACATGCAGATCGGCGAGCCGGCCCCGGGCGACCTCGCGCCACACCGACAACGGCTGGTGGCGCAGCTTGTCTCGGAGTGGGGAACCGGATGGTTTGTCGCCTGCTGACGTCGAGCCTGACCCGGCGAGAGTGAGCGTCGGGCGGTCACCTGCCGCTGACTGCGGTGTGGTCAGCGCGGTCATGTCGGTATCCCATACGTCATCGTCATCACCGTCCGGCATCTGAACTGACAGGTCGAGAATTCCAGCATGACCAGACCGGTGGGTATGGACACGCGTAGCGCGCTACCTCAAATGTGCGCCCTCAGATCCGATGCCGTCATTTGAGGTAGCCGGCTACGCGCGACTGTCTCCGTGGACGGAACCGACACTGAGCGGATCGACGCCTCAACCACTGAGACTCAACCGATGAGAAAGGTACGGCCAGATGAAGAACTACACCGTGGCGCTCGGGGACACCCTGTTCGGGATCGCCCAGCGCGAATATGGCGACGGCGGTCTGTATCCCGTCATCGCCGAACAGAATCACCTCAGCAATCCGGGCCTGATCAACATCGGGCAGGAGATATTGATCCCGTATGTCACCTACCGGTATCTGTTCACCTCCGATGACGGCACTGCCGCCCGCCAGCAGCTCACGCAGTCCTTCTATGGGACACAGAGCCCGGCGATCCAGTTGATCTGGGAAGTGGTCAACGGTGTGGCACAACGGGAAATTCATCGTGGTACCTGGTTGCTGCTCCCGGATCTCGCCAACGTCGGGCACCACACGGTTGTCGACGGTGAGACCTTCGCGGGGTTGGCGGGCCGGTGGTACGGGGATGACCACCTCACGGTAGTCGTCGCCAACGCCAACAACCTCGACGCGTCTGCCGATCCGGCCCCAGGGCAGGTTCTGGTCGTTCCCGGGCTCAATCGTCGTCGACACATCGCCGGTGACACCCTCGAGTCACTGTGCGTCGAGGAGTACGGCGACCACGATGTGAGTACCCGCGCCGCAGTTGCCGCCGCGGCCAATTACATCAGCCGCCCGCACACCTTGTTCTCCAACCAAACGGTGTACTTCCCGTCGTGAACACACGGCCGTGATCCAGAGTGGTTGTTTGCCAGTCGATCCCGGGTTGCCCTTGTTTTGGAGGGCCGTGATCTTTCGGTGGCCAACTTGTGACAGCAACGTGGTGACGTAGCAGCGCTTTGGCGGTTGCCGCGCATGCACAGCATGCGGTACCAATCATCAGGTGCGGGTGGGAAGGACGAACTGATGACCGGGTTTGGGGCAGAAGACGTTCCGGGGCACTGGCTGACCGCGGCTGAAATCGCCCGGGCGTCGCAGCTGCGCGAGGACCTGGTCGAGCGGTTCCTTCCGGCGGGACAACCGCAAGCGAATCTCTACGGACGCGATCTGGTGTCGGTGGCGCGGTTTGTCAAGGTACTCACGGATCTGGCAACGCCGACCGCTGCGGTCGAAGTGGCTGTCGCGGAGCTACGGGCTCGCCCGGACGCGGCCTTCAACGTGGCGCTCGGCGCCGGTGGTGCCGGTCGTCGGCCCCTGAGCGCCAGGTTGACCGGTGCACGGGTGTGGAAAACGATCGGTGCGACCACCGCTGCCGCATTGCTCGTCGGCGGCGTCGTGGCGGTCACCGTCTCCGGACACGACGATGAGCAGAGCGCTGCCGAAGCGACTCGGACCAGTGTGAAACCCGTTCCCGCCGAAGTGGTTGCGTCGACCGTGACCGATGAGCCGGGACGCCGGCCCGCGCAGGCGTTTGCGGCTACCAAGCCGGATCCCGTCTGCTCTCAGTGGCAGCGGGCCAGCGTCGGGTACGACGGCAAGCAGCAGGCTTGGGTCAAGACCGATCACCGGGTTCCGGCCTCGCGCTGGTCGCCCAAGCAACGGTCAGTGACACTGGCTGTCGTTCCGGTCATGCGCCAGGAGGCCGCCGAGTTGCGCGCCTTGGCCGACAAAGCCACCGATCCGTTGCTGGCCGGTCTCCTGCGGGCACAGTCACGGTATGTGGACAACTACGCCACCAAGCTGCCGAAGTTCGTGCCGGCAGACCATGCGAACTGGACCGCGGCCACCGCAATGGACGGCGCAGCGAAAGCGGTGTGCTCTACCTCGCGTTGACCGTCGCCGTTCCGGAATCTGGTGGGGCACTAGGGGATGAGTGCCCCACCAGAATCGGTTGTCTACATCGGCACCCATCGATCCAGGAACCAGAAGCCCCAGCCGCGGCCGTCGCCGGAGGGCATCGGGGTCACCCGCTGGCCATTCCATTCGAAGGGTTGATGATCGCGACGGCCCTGGTCGATGCCACGGCCGTGCCAGTCGTCGGGCCGGGAGCCACGGTCGTCATGACGGTCGCACTGCGGCGCTCCCGGACGGTCGCAACCAGGGCCCGGTTCGGCGTCGGCGGTACCGATGCCAAGGCCCAGTAGCCCGGCCATTCCGATTCCTGCCGCCATCGCCGATACGCCCACGGATCTCTTGAAACCCATTGCTCTACTCCGTTCTGAACCGTGCGACGACGGTGCCGCACGGAGAGCAAAGCTATTTCGAGGCGATGTGTTTGCCCTGTGGTGATTGTGGGGAAGAGCTGTGCAATCGGCAACAGATTGAAATCCATAGGGTGTCAAGATGATTGATGGCTGACAGCCGATTCTCAGATTAGGGTCGGCGGCCCACGCTCACCAGGTCAGGTTGTGTTTTTCGAAGTGGCGGGCCAAGGCCTCCATGTACTCGTCGCCGTGGAATGGCCCGCGAGCGCCGATTGCCTTCTCCAGGAAAGGCCCGTACTCCTCGTCGTTGACGTAGGTGGACCAGTGGGTGATCTGGCCGTTCTCGTTGGTGTCGATGAAGCTGATCGAGTAGAAGCCCATCGTTTCGCCGTCGGCAGTCGTGCCTTCCCAGCGGTAGCGCATGACAAGGCCGTTCTCTGCCGGCCAGAACTTGTGGTCAACGGGTTTCCAGTCCGGGAAGGCCACGGAATAAGCCTTGGCCTCGACGGTGGCCGCGACGTCGAACGAGGTTGCGACGTCTTTGAGGACGAGTTCCTGCCCGGCCACGAAGTAGGGCGACGTGTACACCGCGTCGTCGGTGAACTCCCACTCGTCGTAAGTCTCGCCTTCGTGGACCTTGCGCAGTACGTATTTGTCCCGGTAGCTCTCGGCCATACGGCGGTGTTTGGCGATTCGATCGACCAGATCCATTGCGGTCCTTCTCCGTTGGGGGAGCGGTAGGGGCAGGCCAGCGAGCTCATACGACGTGGCGCACATAAGTAATATACAGCGGTGTATCACAGATTCAACGATGGATTTCCATGAGTGCATGCGCTCTGGCCCGCAGTCCAAACGCCGCCTAGCTGCGGGTCAAGAATCCCAGCACGGTCTGCTCGAAGGCGTCCTTCGCCTCGATCATCGCCCAGTGCCCACAGTTGGGGAACACATGCAGTTCGGCGTTCGGGATGGTCCGCATGGGGATCAGGGCCATGTCAAGGGGGCTGACGCGGTCATCACGGCCCCAGGTCAGCAGCGTCGGGGCCGCCACCTTGTGCATCTGTGCCCAGGGCATCGGGGCGTCAGACGACCGTAGGGCGGCCATCATGCCCGCAAACGCCGCCTTGCCATACATCCGCTTGGCGGCGGCAAGTGTCCCGGGATCGGTAGCCAGCTCCCAGCGCTGTTCGATCAACTCGTCGGTCACCAGCGCCGGGTCGTAGACCATTGAGTTCAGCCAATCGACAAGGCGTTGGCGGGTCGGGTCTTCGGTGAATTCCTGCAGTAACCGGATGCCCTCGCTGGGCCCCGGGCTGAAGAGGTTGGTTCCGATCCCACCGATGGTGACGAGCTTGCCGATGCGGTCGGGCTGCCGGATGGCGAAGTTGATTCCGACGCCACCACCCATGGAGTTGCCGACGATGTGGACGCGGTCGAGGGCGAGGGCATCCACGAAAGGCCCCACCACGCCCTGCGCAGAGATCATAGGGTGGCCGCCGATGTCATCAGTGATCCCAAATCCGGGGAATTCCAGTATGAGACAACGGAATTGCTGGGCGAAGGTCGGCAGTATCCCTCGGAAGTTACGCCAACCGGTGACTCCAGGGCCCGAGCCGTGCAGGAACAGCAGTGCTGGTCCGTCGCCAGTGTCGTAATACCGCAGCACTCCGGCGGATGTGTCGATCTGCTTCAATTCCGGCTCGGTCATGCCGACCAACCTACGGGTGTCGAAGTGCCGGACCGGCAGCAGTCCCGCCCCGCGGAACACGGTCTGGAAGCGGCTCCGTCACCGCGGAGATTCCGCGGTGACGGAGGACACCGATCCGGTTAGTACGTCGGAACGAACACTCCGTTCATCCATACGCCCCAGTGCTGCCAGCCTTCATCCCACACCTGGGGATTGCCCGCACCCCATGTCGGAGGAGCCGGTGCCGGTGGTGCTGACGCAGGCGGCTGACCGGGATTAGGCCCCCCGGGGATGGTCATTGCGATCATCGGCTGATTCGGAATCGGCGCAGGCCCCGGGGCCGCGCTCGCGGTGGCCGCGCTCAGTCCGGCGGCTGCAGCCGCCATCCCACCTGCGACCGCTGCGCCGGCGATAATCCGGGTGATATTCATGGCTGTAGACCTCCAATCCACGTCCGGATGAATCTCATGGATACGTTGGCTATCCGGTCAGGGCGAGCCCTAAACCTGATCCCATTGGAAGGTCATGGGGCGCGGAGCAACCGGGCGCTGATCGCTCCGCCGCAGATCCCAACCGTGCCCGACGTGAGGAGGGCGGCGACGACCGCGCCTGTGGCGGGACCACTGCCCGCGTCTGCTGCCTGGCTGATGGTGCCGCACAATGCGATACCGATGGTCAGACCGAGTTGACGAGCGGCATTGGCAGCCGCGGCGGCGACTCCCGCCCGTGGCGGCGGGACCGATGTCGCCGCGACTGCGGGCAGCACGGGGGATACGATCGCCGCCCCGATGCCGGTGACGATGAGCATCGCGACCAGGGACATCCATTCCGGGCGCAGCAGAAGTGCGGCACCGGACAGGCAAGCCAGGCCGGTGAGTCCGGTCCCGCCCCCGAGCACCCAGCTGCGCGGTGCCTGGTGCAACCGTGCGCTGAATGCGAGCGAAACCAGCACGAACGCCGCAAGCTGCACCGTCAACACCAGAGCAGCCTGCAGGGGCCGCATGCCGGAGCTGGACTGTAACCACCGCGACAGGACCGGCAATGTGGCGAAAGCGGCGAAGTAGTAGGCGAAGCCGGCGATGAGGACAGCGATGAAGCCGCGGGTCGCGAAAAGTTCCGGGGGCAACAACGGGCTCGTGGCGCGGCGTTGGACGAGTACGAAAACCCAGCCCGCGGCGAGGCTCGCCACAGCCCCACCCATGGTTCCGGGCGAAGCCCACCCCGACTCGCCGGCCTTGATCACGGCGTAGGTGGTCCCCGTCATCATCGTGGTGATGAGCGCTACTCCGGTGACATCGAGTCGTACGGGCGCGTGATGGTCACGCGACAGTGACCGCAGGCCGACGGTTACGGCGACCACACATATCGGCACCGCCGCCAGAAACAACCAGCGCCACGTGATGAATTGGGCTGCGGCTCCGCCGGCAATCGTGCCCGAGGTGCTGCCGATCCCGGCCACTGCACCCCACACCGCGAATGCGATCCCACGTGTCCGGGCATGGTAGTGGTGGGTCAACAACGGGACGGCGGTGCCGAAGATCGCGGCACCGCCGACACCCTGGATGGCACGGACCGCGACCAGAGCCCCGCCGCTGGTGGCCGCCGCGCATCCCGTCGATGCCACGCCGAAGATGATCAGCCCGGTCAGGAACACGCGCCGATGTCCCAGCCGATCTCCGAGTGTGCCCATCGCCACCACCAGCGCCGCCAGAGCGAGGGTGTAGACGTCGATGATCCATTGGGCTACCGCGAATCCAGCGCCGAGCCCGTCTGCGATGGGCTCGGCGCTGACCGTCACGACTGTGGTGAACGCCAGCAGCAGAAAGGTTGCGAGACAGCAGGTCACCAAGGGGCGCCAATCCGTGACTTGATCGCCTGCGGCATCGTGAACGGGAATGGAATTGGGAGAGGTCGACGGCATGGGTCGACACTGCTGTAATGGTCTTATGCGTGTAAACCATTACATCGAGCCGTTGCTGCGGAACGCGACCAACCTGGTCAATCAACCTGCGACGACGCCGGGCGATCTGGAACGGCGCTGGACGGGTCTGGGCATGCCGATCCACTGTCGCGTCACGCGCGCCGACCTCCGAGAGGTGGGCGATTATCTCGAGCAATGGACGGATGTCGTCGACGCCGACACCGATGAGAACCGGGCGTGCATCCTCAATCGGTTGCTGGATCGATTTGCCACCAGTCCGTCGATCACCAACCATGACGGCAGTGGTTGGCATCTGCACTACCGCGACGCCGACGCGGGCTTCGCGGCCACCCTGGCCGGCGCCACAAGCGCTGCGGCTGCCCACTTTCTCACCGAACGCGGGATGCAACGTATCCGCCGGTGCGCCCTGGTTGACTGCACGATGGCATTCGTGGACTTCACCCGACCCGGTAGCCAGAGGTACTGCAGCCACGGCTGCGCCAACCGTGACGCCGTCAGGCGACACCGAGCCGCATCCGCCCACGTTGCGGTGATCGCAGGGTACCCCGCTGCTCAAGATGCACACGCTCGGAATGGATTTCGTGCCTGACCCGATTTACGCCGGTGGGCTGCGCTACCACCGGATGGCGCCCGCACTCGGCCACACTGTCCTGTTCGCGCGGAGCCAGGGCATCGTCCCGGCGCCGGAGTTCACGGCCAGCTCGACCTGCCTGCGTACGCGGAATTCCTGGACGGGAATTTTTGAGACCGACGCGCCGGATTGTTCGGCACCAGTCCCATATTTGAATTCGACCTGAATTAACCGTGAAACTCCTATGCGGCTAAGTATGGGTCGCCTATGAATTTCACCCTGGATTCGTATTCGCACGTAGGCTCGATGTAGACGCCTCAGGAATACGAGGTCGGCTTATCGACTGGCCGGAAAGGGAATTGGATGACGAACAATATGCTCTTGAATACCGTCGCCGTTGCCTCGGTTGCGGCGGCACTCGGGTTTGCCGCATCGGTGCCGGCAAATGCTGCGCCCAGTGGTCAGACGTCCGCCCAGGCGACCATCAGCGATCTCGAAGCGCAGGGATTCCGCGTGATCCTCAACAAAGTGGGTAATGCGCCTATGGACCAATGCACCGTGACGGCGGTCCGGCAGGGCACCGACGTCAAGCATTCGTGGGTGCAGCGGGGTCCTTCGGGCAACGTGAACAACCTCGTGCGCTATACCACCGCATACGTCGATCTCATGTGCAATCGCTGACCGCCTGCCCAACGTTGACAATCAATTGCTCGCATTTCAATGTGGACAATTCGCACTACAAATTAAACGCGACAATGCGCAAAGGCTCGGCGCCGACGCGTTGATCAGATCTGCCAGTCCTGCGCCCCGTCCGGCTGGTTGTAGAGGCCGACGGAGTTCTTGACGACGACAGGGTCGCCGCTGCCGAAGTGGTCGAAGAACCACTGTGCGTTCGCCGGGCTGAGATTGGGGCAGCCGTGGCTGACATTGCGTTTGCCCTGATCGGCAACCGACCAGGGAGCGCTGTGCGCGAAAATTCCGGTGTTGCTGAGGCGGACGGCATTTTTGACCTTGAGCTTGTAGCCCTCGGCCGAGTTCACCGGAACTCCATACGTTGAGGAGTCCATGACGATGTCGGAGAACTTCTCCAACACGTAGTAGGTGCCGTTGGGGGTTTCGTAGCCAGGCTTACCCAGGGAGACCGGGAAGGTCTTCTCCAGCTTGCCGTTACGGTGAACCTGCATCTGATGGGTGTCGTCGTCGATGGTGGCCACCAGTGAATCACCCACGCGGAAACTCGATTTCGTGCCAGCGGCATCGATGCTCACCAGGGTGCCGGCCGGCCAGAAATCGATGGGACGCCAACGCACCTGGGTGTCGCTCATCCAGTAGAACTTGCCGGGCACCGGCGGGTTGGATGAGACGTGAATGGCGTCCTCCGCCATCTGACGGTCGGCGATCGGCCGCTGAAACGTGATGTAGATCGGCTTGGCGACACCGACCATTGAGCCATTGGCCGGGTTGAACGCAGGTGGCGAGAACGGCGCCTCACCGGTGAACGGTAGCGGGTTCTGCCCGGCCGGGACACCGACATCAGCTGCCACACCGAACGGTGCGGGCCAAGGTATTTCGGCCGGCGAGAAGTGTGGTGCCGGTTCGACGGGCGGTGGCGGCCCCACGGGGTCCGCCTGTGCGGACGCAGCGGTGACGGTTGATGCGGTGACGATGACGGTCGCCGCGATCGCGGTGATCCACACATATCCGGTGCGGTGCTGCACGAGGCCTCCATCGACAAGGTGTCCTTGATGACCATGTCCGCTCGACCGGATTCATGGTTGCGCAACCAGTCTACTAGCTACGTACGGGAATAGTAGATCGCACCAGATTCGCGCAGTCGCTTGTGCCGTCGCTGAGGCGTCGTTCTTCAACAAATCTTCATACAACCCATACCGATTCACCGTTCTCCGGTGGTCAGGTGGAGACCGAGCACCATGCACCTCGCCCCGTCAGGAAGAACCACTGGAGAGCCGACCATGCCCGACACCGCCAGCCCGCCGCGTCTCAGCCGTCGTGGGTTCCTCGTGGTCACGGCAACCTTGAGCGCGACGGCCATCGCGGCGTGCCAGCGGGAAACCAGCGCCACCCCTACCGTCGCAACTTCCCCGGATGCCATCGCCGCGGCGGAGGTCCGCCGCCCCCACAGCGGCCGCACCGTGTCGGCCACTTTGACCGCACAACGCACGCAAATTGATCTCGGTGGCAGGGTCGCCGAGACCATCGCCTATAACGACGTGGTGCCCGGACCCCTGCTGCGGGCCTCGGTCGGCGATGAGTTGGAGGTCACAGTGCGCAACAGGCTCGGCCGTGCGACCTCGGCGCATTGGCACGGCCTGGCGCTTCGCAACGACATGGACGGGGCGGCGCCCGCCACCCCCGACGTCCCCGATGGGCGTGATTTCACGTACAGATTCTCAGCACCCCATCCCGGTACCTATTGGGCACACCCACACACCGGACTGGATGCCGACACCGGCCTGTACTTCCCGGTGATCATCGACGATCTCGATGACCCCGGCCGATATGACGCTGAATGGGTTGTGATGCTCGACGATTGGACCGACGGCGTCGGCGAAAGCCCTGCCCAGATCTACGACCGGTTGCGCAAGCCGTCGGGCGCAGGACACCACATGCCGGGTATGGACGGCCAAGGCGAGATGGGCTCGATGGGCGGTCATACAAGTTCGGCACTCGGGGGCGACGCCGGCGACGTCGATTACCCGATGTACGTCGTCAATGGCCGTAGCGCTCAGAACCCCAACAGCTTCCGTTCGCGCCCCGGCCAACGCGTGCGGATCCGATTGATCAACGCCGGTTCCGATACGGCGTTCCGGGTCGCTTTGGCCGGGCACCGGATGACCGTCACCCATACCGACGGGTTCCCCGTCGTCCCCACCGAGGTAGATGCAGTGCTGCTGGGGATGGGCGAGCGCTACGACGTTGTGGTCACGGCACGCGACGGGGTATTCCCGCTCGTGGCGGCGGCCGAGGGTAAGAATGCGTCGACGCGGGCCCTGTTGGTCACCGCTGACGGCGCAACCCCACCGCTCGACTATGCGCCTCCGCAGTTGCAGGGGAGGCTCGGCACGGTGAGCACGTTCGCCGCAATTCCGGAGGCCACCTTGGACTCCAGGCCCGCGGACACGGACCTGCCCGTCGAACTGGGCGGGTCAATGGCGAACTACGAGTGGACGATCAACGGCCGCGCGTTCGCCGATGCGCAGCCATTGACCGTGCGTGAAGGACAACGCGTGGCAATGACCTTCCGGAACTCGTCGATGATGTGGCACCCGATGCACCTGCATGGCCATACTTTTCAGGTGATCAGTGACAATGGGCGACCCGGCGCCCGCAAGGACACGCTGATCGTGTTGCCGATGCAGCAGGTGCGCGTGGTGTTTGACGCGAACAATCCAGGTTCATGGATGCTCCACTGCCACAACACATATCACCAGGACGCCGGGATGATGACCCGACTCGATTACGCCGACTGACCATAGGCCAGTACTACGTACTGGCATATGTAGTAGATACGGCGGTCGCGTCGGGACACGAGCCATGCCTCGGTGCGAGGTACGCTCGGATCACCGATCTTGGAGGGGTGCTGTGCGCGTACGAGGATTCGGCGAACTCGAAGCCGACATCATGGATCGCATCTGGAATCGCGTTCCCGCGGCGGTCACTGTGCGCGAGGTGTTCGACGAGCTCGTCGGGGAGCGCCGGATCGCCTACACGACCGTCATGTCGACGATGGACAATCTCCACACGAAGGGCTGGCTGGAACGGGACCGCGACGGCCGCGCCTACCGGTATTGGCCGAGGTTGAACCGCGAGCAGCACACCGCTCAGTTGATGCGTGAGGCTCTCGACGGTGGTGGGCGTTCGGATCTGGTACTCAGCTACTTCATCGAGCAGATCGACCCACAGGATTCCGATCGATTGCGCGCCGCGTTGCGTACGTTGGCCAGACGGTCGACGAGGGCGAAAAAGCGGTGAATGTCGCCGCGGGCCTGCTGATCTACAGCGTGGCGATGGTGGTGCTGGCGCCGACTGTCCTCAGTGCCCTGACCCGCGGCGGATCTGCTCCCCGGTTCGGTGTGGCGGCCTGGTTGACCGCTGTCGTCAGCGTTCTGGCCACCTGGATCGTCATTCCGATGTTGGTGATCCTCGATGTGGTCGTTCACGGCGGCCGGCGCACGTCGTTCTTGGCATCGTGTGTGCAGTTCCTCTGCGACATCGCAGCTGGGCGCGCGGGAGTTGCGGCGCAAGCGGCGGTGATGGTCGTGGCGGTCTCGCTGATGGTGGCGGTGGTTGGTGTCGGAATCAAAGCCGTACGGGCCATTCGGCGCCTGCACGCCCATGCCCACGGTCACGCCCAGGCGGTGCGTCTGGTGGGACGTCCGACTGATCAGCGCGACGTCTTCATCGTCGACACCGCTGAGCGCACTGCGTACTGCGTGGCGGGGGAGCCTCCGGCAATCGTGGTCACCACCGGGGCGGTCGCCGTGCTGGGCACCGGCGAGCTGCAGGCTGTACTCGCCCACGAGCGGGCGCATCTCGACGGACACCATCCGACGATTGTCACCGCGCTACGTGGGTTGGCGATTGTCTTTCCACGGGTGCGCCTGATGACCCGGGGCGCCGCCGATGTCGGTCGACTGCTGGAAATGTGTGCCGACGATGTCGCGGTGCGCCGACATGGGCAGCACACGCTCCTCTCGGGGCTGATGGCACTCGCCGGCGCTACGCCGGCCCAGGCCCTCGGGGCCGGCGATGTGGCATTACTGAACCGCGCTGAGCGCCTTGCTCTTCCGCCTACACCGTGGATGCGGGTCGGTGCCGGCGCCGGCCTGTTCGGCGCGGCGACGGTGATCGCCCTGGTTCCGGTCGCGACGTTGGTGCTGGGGGCATCGGGCCTGCTCTGTCGCTGAGGTCGGTGTTCGCGTTCGAACACCACGAGCGGGTATCTGCGTCAATACTCGATGATGCGAGTGACATATGGCGTCATGCCGGAGGTGCGGACCGGCGAAATCTTGATCGGAACTCCGGTCTGCTGCGCCTCGATCATCTGACCGCCGCCGAGATACAGCGCTTCGTGCTGTCCGCCACCAGGACCCCAGAACAGGAGATCGCCCCGCTTGGCCTGTGACGGGGGCAAATGGCGGCCCGCCGTGTACTGATCACCCGAATAGCGGGGGAGCAGGACACCGACACCGGCGAATGCGTAGCGGGTGAGTCCGGAGCAGTCAAAGCCGACGGTGCCGGCACCGGAATCCACTCCGCGGCTGGGACCGGTCAGGCTGCCGCCTCCCCACGAATAGGGCACCCCCAATTGCGTTCCGGCGCGCCGGATGACGTACTCGACCGCCTGTCGGCCGTAAACGCGGTTGCCGCGCAAACCCGGGGCTGCGACACCGGCGTCAGCGGGCCCGAGACCGATGCTGCCGAGAAACTTTCGGCCCATGTCGAACGTCGTTTGTGCGGCAAGAGCGCTCGCCTGCAATGAGGCGTTGGCAATGGCGACCGGATCGCCCGGCGCACCTGCGCTGAGCAGATTGGGCAGCGTGGGATCCCACTGGCCAGTGTCGGGCTCCGCCCGGGCGAGGGGAGTGCCCCACGCCGCGAACGCTGCGGCAGCGAGAACCCCTGTGCGCAAGAGTGTTCGACGGCCCAAGCTGAGAGGACACCCGTGGGGTACGGAAGGCATGGTCACGCATTCCCCTCCCGCCTTGCGACAGCCGTGGCAGCGATAACGTCCAGATGGAATCTATGTAGTAACTACGTACGTACGTACTCTATATCACAACAGTAACGTCAGCCCCATCTGTTACAGAATTCCACTCTGGTAATTCATTGCGCAGGTTGCGTTTTGGTATCGGCCACCAACGGTCTGACTCGGTGCCGGACGCGGGCCAGAACAGGTAGTGCAGTACTCATGGCACCTGAATCAGCGCTTCATACGCTAATAGGCGTCGGTTTGCAGAAGGGGACGCTGTGATGATCGTCTTGACGGATAACGTGAAAACCTGGGGCCACTCGGCCACGGTCCATTACTCCCACGCTCCACGTTCGGTGGTCGCTCAATCAACCCTCGCGTTGCACCTGGAATTCAACGTGGACCTTCCGCCAAAACCGATATTTCGCAGCTACGGGTTCTTTCGTACCGCAGTTGTCGATGGATCGACCATCACGCTGAACGGACCGTCGCTGGTGGCGACCGGCGTCACGGAACTGCATTTCGAGCTGATGACGGACAACGGCGCATCGGTGTCGGTCGTCAACCAGTTCGATACCACAGGCACCTTCAGTGGTCCGCCGCAGGAACCCATCGATGTCCGCAGAGTTTCGTTTCACCGCACGAACGGAACAACGGCGTTCGCCCACACCACGAAGGTCTATACCGGTGGCCGTGACATCACCGAACGGGAAGCCGTCGAAACGGCCACGGCGACACTGAAATCGCTGGGTCTGCACGCGACCGAACTGATCATGAAAGTGACGACCGATGCCGATCATGTGTCGCGTCTGCAGCGCCTCGACCCCGCGACCAACGAACTGGTCGACGAGGTGACCGATCCACGAATCGGGTAGTTCACGTATGCACCGAGCCGATGAAGCGAGCAACAGGAGGCGAGATGGCTGAGCCGAGCGCGGTCGAGATCAAACTGAACATCGAGGGGAGCGTCGACCATGCGTTGTCGGTGTTGGGGTTGACCGACGGCAAGGCGCGCAGAGTGTGGTTCCTCGACGATCTGACCGAGGGTGCGCGGCCCCCCTTGCCGCTGCTGAGCGCGGGAATTGTTCTGCGGCTACGCAGAAACAGGGATGGTGGTGAAGATTCGACGGTCAAGCTGCGTCCGTGCCGGTGGTCACAACTGGTCGGACAATGGGGAGACATCCCCGACAACGATGCCGACCTGACAGTCGAAGGTGATTGGTCGCGTTCAAAGCATGTACTTGCCGCGTCGTGCAAGGCCGAACTCGACGAAGGCAGCATCGAATCGGCTCTCGAGGGGGACGGCCGTCTCGTCAAGGCGTTCACAAAGTCTCAACTCGACTTCCTGGCCGACTGCGGCGAGATTCGAGTGGCGTTCGGCGGGCTGACGCCATTGGGCCCGATTGCCGCGACCCAATGGAAGAACGTCACGATCGGCGCGGTCGACCATGTTTCCGCGGAACGGTGGACGGTCGCCGGAGCGGACTTTCTGGAGCTCTCCATTCGCGTCACGGATGTCGATCAGGCTGTTGAACGGCAACAGGCCCTGACCGACGAAGTGACGTCGCGCGGGCTGGCGTTGGACGATGCCGACGAACCGAAGACCTTGCGCGTCATGAAACTGTTGGCGCGCGCACTAATCCATTCAGAAAGCGCGTAGCGCGGGATCAGCGGCCTCAGGGTTGGTAGCCGTCGATAAATCCGGTGAGCCCCGACGGCGCGTGTGGTCCGATCGCGATCTGCTCGACGACACCGATCCCGGCGCGCTCGCCCATAGTGGCCTTCACGACGTTCTGCAGGTGTATCGACGCGAAGTCGGTCGGGTCGAAGTCGTCGAGATTGACTGACTCCCGGCCGATCTCGAACTGTCCGTGATTGGAACCGTGTCCCCAATGTGGATGCCAGTAGCCGATCCCGCGCATCCGGAAGGTGAACAGCTTCTCCACCTCGATGCGGGTCTCGCCCTCGATGGGATCGGTGAACCACAGATGGGCCCGCCGGATCTCCCGTCGGCCCGGTTCCCACTCGAGCTCGTAGCCGAGCTCATAGCACTCGCGCACACCCACCCGGCTACACGGGGAGGCGCCCGCCGGCATCGGATCCAGAATCTGGGCCGTCTCCAACCACCGGCGGCCATCCTCGTGTTCGTGGAAGGCGTAGTGCGTGAATCGATCACCGAAATGCAGAGGCGCCCAGAGCCAGAACACCTGAAACGGCATGGGTTGACGCAGCACAGGTACCTGCTCACCGATGGGCCGGATTCCCCAGGACCGGTCGCGGGTTCCCGGCACGGTACCGGCCTCGACTGTCAGATCCTCGCCGTCGACACAGATCGTTCCCTCCCAGGAACCCCACTGGGTGAGCCGGGTGTGATCAGTCAGCACGATGCCTTCGGTGGTGCGCCGCTGCTGGCGAGGTTCTTCGATGGCGACGGTCGTGGCGCGGAAGGTCAGATCGCAGGAGATGCCGTGCTCGTTGGAATCGACGATGTAGCGGATGGTGCGCAGCGGTTCGACCACCTCGATACGAAACGGGCCGATGGACGCCGATCGGTCCAGAGGCATGGCCCCCGAGGCGAAGACCGAATGCTCCACCCCATCTTTCACCAGACTGAAAGCGGCATCGATGATCCCGCGAACCGGGTAGTGGCCCATCGCCGCACCGAAGTAGAACTCGCCGTCACGCTGATGACCGTTGAACCAATAGCGGTCGTAGTGGTTGGGGTCGGCACTGGCCGGTGTGGCGACCGGGTCTGCCGAGGCGTGAATCGGATAATCGTCGAACGGCGTCAGCACGGCGTCAGCTGTTCGGCTCGTTGATCTTTACCAGCATCTTGCCGATGTTGGCCCCGGTGAACAATCCGTTGAGAGCGTCGATGCCGGATTCCAGTCCTTCGTAGACGGTTTCGCGGTGGACCAGCAGACCTTGTTGCTCCCAGTCGCTCAGGGCCGCGAAGGCCTCATCGAAGTGTGCCCACTCTTCGAGTGCGATGAAGCCCTGCATCGTCGAGGATGTGGCGAGCAGGTTCACGTAATTGGACGGGCCTGGGTGATCGCCGTTGAGATAGCTGGAGATGATGCCGCACATCACCACGCGGGCTTTGTGCGCGAGGTTGGCCAGCACGGCATTGAGCACGTCTCCACCGACATTGTCGAAATAGACGTTGATTCCGTTGGGGCACTGCTCCTTGAGCGCAGCGGACAGGTCGCCGGCCTTGTAGTCGACGCAGGCGTCGAAGCCGAAATCCTCGACCACGGCACGACATTTGTCCGGGCCGCCCGCGATACCGACCACCCGGGCACCGACGATCTTGGCGATCTGTCCGGCCACCGATCCGGTGGCGCCCGCGGCAGCCGATACGACGACGGTCTCGCCGGCTTGAGGCTTGCCGACGCCCTTCATGCCGAAGTACGCCGTGGCACCCGTCGGTCCGTAGATCGACATCACCGCGAGTGGATCGGTGTAACCGACCACCGGCGTACTGAACAGGTCGTCGCGGATGATCGCATAGTCCTGCAACCCCGTCAGCGTGGTGACCAGGTCGCCGACTTTGTAGGCATCGCATCGTGATTCGACAACTTCGCCGATACCGGCCACCCGGACAACCTCGCCCAATTCGAGGGCCGGAAGGTAGCCGGGCTCGCCGTCCAGCCAGGTACGCGCAGCCGCATCGATGCCCACATACGTCGTCCGCAGCAGTGCCTCACCCTCGGCGGGTACCGGTGCAGACGTGGTCACCAGCTCCGTGTCATCGGGGGAGACCAGTCCATCCGGGCGGCGGCGCAACAAGACTTGACGGTTCTGGCGGTGCGCGGAGTCAGTCATGTCGCTTACTCATTTCTGTGGACGATCGAGGTGGTCACCCGATTTTTCATATTGATTCTTAGAATGCGTATCGATTATCGTCAAGCCCCGGATTGAAAGTGTCTCGCCAGGCGGGAGGGCACCGATGAGCGCCGCGAGAGAAACGACCGGGATGACATGAGCTCCAACGAGTTAGCGCCGCGTCGCGGTCGGCCGCCCCGCATCGACCAGCGCGCCATCGTTGCGGCGGTGCTGGAGATCGGCAGTGAGAACGTCACCATGCGCCGGGTTGCCGAGCATCTTGGCATCAGCCTCCCGGGGCTCTATCACCATGTGAAGAACCAGGACGATCTACTGCGTCTGACCGCCGAGAGCGCACTGGTCATGTCACCGCCCCCGCGGTACGCCGGTGAGCATTGGGCCACCTGGATGCGCAGCTATGCGTGCTATATCCGGACCGTGCTGGCTTCGCAGCCGGCACTGGTGGAGAAGTTCGTCACGGGCGGGGTGCGCGACGAGATGGAGATGGAGTGCAACGGCGATGCGGTCGAGGCGCTGGCAGAGCACGGCCTGGCGCCCGATGATGCCATGGCAGTGTGGGCGGCGGTGAGCGCGATGGCGATCGGTAGTGTCACCGAGGCGCACCGTGAACACCTCCACGCCGAAAACGGACAGCCGTGGCTGGCCCGGATCTTCCGCCTCACGGCCAAACGTTCCGCTTCCGACTATCCGACTTTGCGCGCGGTCGCCGAGTCCGGATATGACCCGTTCAGCGAACACGCCTTTCACCATCGAATGACGATGCTGCTGAGCGGAATAGCGGTGCAATACGGGCTTCCGCCGGAGCCCGCGGACTAACTACCCGGCATGCGGCGCATCAGGCCGTCGTCGAGCATCTGCTGGAAGTGATCGGTGACCCGCTGCGCCGCTCGACGATGGGTGAGCCCCGGACGCCGAATCAGCTCGAGCATATTGCTGACGGAGCGGCCGACGTGGGGGGACAGTTAGCGGTATGAGTAGCCAGAAGGTACCTAAACCCAGCGACCTCAAATCGGCCGCTCAGGCAGCCGTCGAGACGGCCCAGTCCGCCGTTGGCGCCGCCCAGGCGGTGGCGAGCGGCGCGATGCGGATTCCGCCGGCGTCGGCTCAGCTAGCAGCCCAACTACCCGATTTGCTGGAGAATCTTGCCGTCGCGACAGAACGGCTCAACACCACCATCGATCGGACCGAACGGTACATGGCCATGGCCGACCCGATGTTCCGCACACTGGACCGCCTCCTGCCGCAACTGGAATCGTTGATCAACACGGGCAATGACGTCTTCCGGATGTTGACGAACATCCCGGGCGTCTCCGCCTTCAACCGGATCACCGGTCGCGGTCGCGACGACCGGGGCTGACGCGATCGGGCAATCGGCCTTGTGGGCCGCTGTCGCGGTATCAAGTCGGCGAGTCCTTCTGCCGGAGGTGTTCGAGGACAAGGCTGCGAACAGGTTCGACGTCGGCCAGGAGACCGTGCCCCGCACCGGGAAGAATCACCGTGTACGCCCCGGCCCGCCGCGCGACTTCCGCTGCTGCCTCCGAATCGTGCACCTGACTCGCCCCGGCCAGGGCAACGAGGGTCGGGACCGGCAGGTGCGTCAGCCCGTCCGGCAGGTGCGGATGAACGATCGGGGAGGCCGGGAAGTGCGCGGCTCCGTGCGCGAGCAGGTCGAAGTAGGCCTCCAGATGGGCCGGCCCGCTGCTGGGAGCGCCCGGTGCCAGCAGTGCGCGAGCATCCTCGAAAGTCGGGTGGGGGTCGCGGTTCCGGCCCAGCTCCTCGAACTCGGGGCTGAGCCCGGCGAAGGTCAACGGCGGATCGAGCAGGACCAGCCGCCGCACCCGTTCGGGATGGACGAGCGCGAACCGGAGCGCGAGGTGCCCACCCAGGGACTGGCCGCATAGGTCGGCGGCGGGTAACTCGAGCAGATCGAAAGTTTCCGCCAGCCAGTCCACGAGATCTTCCATGCTGGTCAAGGCGGCGCCGGTGTGTCGACTGCGGCCCGGCTCACCCATGGTGTCCACGGCGCGCACGTGGTGCTCCTCGGCCAGCGAACCGACTACCGGATACCACATTCCGGACGTGCCGCTGTATCCGTGGAGCAGGACCAGCGACGGCGCTGCGGTCGGGCCCGCGGACGTGACCCGTGTCGTCCCGTACCGTCCCGGAAGATCTACCGTCTCGGCGGCCACCGGCCAATTGGCCATCACCGCGTCGTAGGCCGCGAAATATGCTGCCTCCAGCTCGGGGTCGGTGAATGCGGTCATCGCGCACTCCCAAACTCAAAAGCGCTGCGCTCGCCCGGGAGGGCGTGTGGCGCGCCGCCAACCTCCGTCCAGCTCGATCGGGCACGGTCCTCGATGTGTGCTTCGACGTTCCTCGGTCGACTGGTCATTCGCACTACTCCTTTCCAAGTCGCTTGTATTAAGTCAGATGTATGGTAATAACGAAAGGGGTGTGCGTTGCCGAAACAGGTCGACCACCGAGAACGCCGCGAAACCATCGCACGCGCGCTGTGGCGGGTAGTGGAACAACAAGGCTGGTCCCGGGCGACGATGCGCGAGGTCGCCAGCGAAGCGGGCGTCTCCCTCGGCCAGGTCCAGCACTATTTCGCCTCCCGGACAGCGATGCTCGAATTCGCGATGGAGTTCGCTTCCGAGCAGACCTCGCAGCGCGTCACCCAAAGCCTCGAGCGTCTCGGCTCGCCCCCGCACCCTCGAGACGCACTGCGCGTGATCCTCATAGAGATGCTCCCCCTGCATGCGGACGCCCGCGCCACCAGCCGTATGAGCGCCGCCTACACCCTCGAGGCGCTGCACGACCCAGAGCTGCATGAACGGGCCCGCCTCGGACTCCGGAACGGCAGAGCGCTGACCGAACGCCTGATCAGGCATGCAATGGCCGAAGGCCACATCCCGCCGGATCGCGATCCGGTCATCGAGACAAACCTTCTGCTCGCGATGACCGGCTTCACCCCGCTTCTCGACCTCGACGTCATCGATCCCGACGCCGCGTCGGCCGCTATCGACTACTACCTCGACAGACTCTTCGATGGCACATCGCACCGTCCCAGCCAGTGAGCTGGAGCGGTGACGCCGTTCGCGCGAGCTAGCTAGGCGATGCCGAGAACGGCAGCAGTGAAGCGCCAAAGTGTCTGTGTGGCTTGATCGGAATTGGGCGCTGGGATGACCCGGAGTTGTTGCGCAATGCCGTGGCGTAGGCCTCCGATGACGTACGCGGCGGCGCTGTCGGGGTCCAGATCCGTTGGGAGTTCGCCGAGTTGCTGCCCGTGGCGGATGTTGGCGGCGGCGTTGTCGATGAGGTCGTGAATGTAGGCCTCACCGAGCTCGGTGAGCTGTGGGTCGCTGGCGGTGCGGTTGAGCAGAACCGGCGCCAGCGGGTCGGCGAGGTGATAGGCGACGAAGCGGTGGGTGCGGTCGCGCTCGCGAGTAGCCCAGTCGCCGTCGGGTAGGTGGGCATCGGCGATCGCGTGGCGCAGCCCGTCGTAGAAGCCGTCGTAAATCGCGGTCAGAAGCCCGCTCTTCGATCCGAAGTGGTGATAGAGGGCGCCCGTACTTAGGCCGGCGCGACGGGTCAGCCCGCTGAGTTCGAAGACGCCGTTTCCGTGCACGAGTTCGTCACGCGCGGCATCGATCAGTTGTTGACGTCCGACCGGCGCGCGTGCCATAGTCCGAACCATAACAGAAATCAGTTATGTATCGGTGAGGGCGACCATGAGCACTGAAGTGACGTCGTTGACGGAGTTGGCCGGTGACCTGGCCGGTACGTATCGGCGGACCCGCAGCAGCGGTGAGCAGGTGGACCCTGCGGTAGCAGACACAGATCTGGCGGCAGTGCTGCGCGACGGATACGTGATCCTGCCTGATCTACTGAGTGGGGCCGAGCTCGACGAGATTCGGAAATCTGTGGATCCGCTGTTGGATCTGCTGGGCCGCAACGGGTTTGAAGGGCATGCCACGCAGCGGGTGTACAGCGTGTTGAACAAGACCCGCAGCTGCGACCGGATCGCCGACCATCCGCGTGTGCTGGCGCTGCTGGATCGGTTGTTCATGCCCAACTACCTGTTGTCCATGCTCCAGGTGATCAACATCCTGCCGGGGGAGCAGGCCCAGATGTTGCACACCGATGACAGCTTCTATCCGCTGCCCCGACCGCGAAACGCACTGGGAGCGGCCACGATTTGGGCGATCGATGACTTCACTGCCGACAACGGTGCCACCGACATCGTCGCGGGTAGCCATGAGTGGGGCGATCGGCTGCCCGAGCCCGCCGAACGCGAGCCGGTGGTGATGAGCGCCGGGTCATGCGTGTTCTTCGTCGGAACCTTGTGGCACGGAGGTGGCGCCAACCGTTCTGCGAACGCACGCCTGGCGCTGACGGCGCAGTATTGCGAGCCGTGGTTACGCCCGCAGGAGGCATTCACCTTGTCGATGACCCGCGACACCGTGCGGTCCGTCTCCGAGGACATTCGCCGCATGCTCGGCTACAGCATCCACCCACCGTTCATCGGTCAGGTCGACGGCATGCACCCCAAGCGTCTGCTCGAGCCGGGTGATTAATTGCCTGCGGCCCGCAGCGTGATCTCCGAGACGTTCGTGCGGCTCTGCCCATCAAGGGTGCCCAACTTCGAAATCCACACCAGCACATTGGACGTCTCCGTCTGATTGTCGATGGTGATGGTGTTGTCTCCCGGCTGTAGCGCCACGTTCGGTGTCAGCTCGGTCGTGTCCGACAGGCTGTTCGGGTGGGCACTTTCTGCCGCACGAATCTGGACTTCCGTTCCGGTGCTGGGCACGTCGATCGTCACCTCGCTCAAAGCGGTCGGCGAGGGGAGCTGAAGTAGCAGGCCGACGCCTTGTTTGAAGGCCGGGAACGGCGCCGCATCCTGGTAGATGTCGGTGGACCATGACGTATCCGGGTTGCCGTCGATGGCCAGACTTGCCTGATCCGGATGGTCTGGTGAGCCGCCGGGGGAGAACACCGTCGCACTCTCGGGCTTCACGATCGACCCCGGGTTGCTGTGGTCTGACGAGCCCAAACCGCGGATGAGAAGGACGGACGTCGCAACGACCATCGCGATCACGGCCAGAATCAACACGATGCGCACCGGACGCGACGCCAAAGCACGTCGGCGGTTACCTGACCTCACCTCGAACGAGTCGCGCCGGCGGCGTCCGCGGGCGCCGGCCGAATGATTGACCACTGAGTCGGCGAACAGCGTTCGGTCGTCCCAAGGGCCACTGACCTCCACCACATCCCCGTCGGAGAGTTCGCCCGTGATGGAGTTGCCACGGAGCTCGACCGGTACGACGGTGTGCGCTTCACCGGTCGACTCGTATCGCTCCACACGGAAGGTCCAGACCTGTTCCTCGCCGTTAGACCCGGATGGTGTCTTCTGCACGCCGCGGGCGGTGCCCAGGATCGTGAGCATGGCCAACCGCTTGGTTTCCGGTGAGCTGCTCCGCTCGTGGGCGTCGGGGATCTCCTGCGGGGCGGTGTGGACGCCCGCAGCAGGCGGCACCGGCTGGGGCGCGGTCGACACATCCGTGCTCCCGCCCAGCGCCCGGGCGAAATCGAGGCACCGCGCGTAGCGCTTATCGGGTTGCTTGGCCAGCGCCTTCGCCATCACAGCGTCCAGATGGGCGAGGTCGCGGCGGCGCTCGGACAGCCGGGGAGGGGGCGTGTAGAGGTGGTTGCCGGCCTGGACGATGCGATTGGTGTCGTCGAAGAGGGGCGTGCCGGTCAACAGATGGAAGGCGGTCGCTGCCAGAGCGTACTGGTCTGCCCGGCCATCGAGCGTCTTCCCGGTGAGCTGCTCGGGCGCTACATACGCGACGGTACCGATGGCCACGTCGGTCTCGGTGAGGCCATTCGCGTCGTCGGCTTCCCGGGCGATACCGAAATCGGTGAGCAATATGCGTCGCCGGGCACTTCCCGACGGCGTAGTGACCAGGATGTTCGCCGGTTTGACGTCGCGGTGCAGCAGGTTCCGTTCGTGCGCGACGTCGAGCGCTTCGGCGACTGCCGTCACGATCTCCACCACATCCGGCAAGGGCATCCCAGACGGGTGCTGCTCGATCAAGTGCTTGGCGTCGGTGCCCTCGACGTAGTCCATCGAGATCCACAGCCGGCCGTCGAACTCGCCCCGGTCGTGCACTCCGACGATGTGCGGATGCCACAACGCTGCGGCCAACTCCGCCTCTCGGTTGAACCGGGCGCGGAACTCCTCATCGCGCGTGGTGCTCACAGAGAGGATCTTGAGTGCATCCAGACGGGGAAGGCGGGGATGCTGGGCCAGGTAGACCTCGCCCATGCCACCGGCGCCGAGGAGCCGCTGAATGGTGTACCCGGCAAAGACGTCACCGGCATTGAACGGCATGTTCGAAGCCTACAAAGCACGGCAACTCAAAGGCGAGCAGGCGTTCGTCGGGGCCTGCGACGTTCGGAACAGAATTGGCCGAGGCCCCAGCTGCGCACCGGTTCGGGTCGATGGATGACGACGCTCATCACGGAGCTCCACCAGTCTGCGAGTGCCGGGTCAGTTCAGCCGCTCGGTGATGTGGACCTCGACGTCGTCACCATCGGTCTTTCCGATAGCCGTGCGGATGGCAGCAGCCACCGGGAGTTTGTGCGTTCCGTCGCCCAGGGCCATGAATGCTCCGGTGAACGGGTGACCGTCAACTGTGCCGGCAACCTTCACCAGACCCCTCGTGCCGAGGATCTGTGCTGAATCAGGGAGCTGAACGCAGGTCCACGTGTCTCCGGGGCGTGCCTTGCCCAGGCGAGCGGTGAATGTGATGTCCAAGGAACGTGAGTCCGCCATCTTGGTCCTCCGTGCTGTGGAGCCGAACGTTGGGGTGGCTAGCGGGAATCGATCTGTTCGGTGTCCTCGAGGTAGACCAAGCCATTGCCATCGGGGTCGGTGAAGGAGAACATCGCCGGGATTCCCTCCATGCGCACGAGTTCCTCGTTGTGCAGGGTCACCCCGGCCGTACGGATCTTGTCATGGGCTTGTTGAGCATCAGAGGTACCCAGCCGGATCGCGATCGGGATCTGGCTGTCGTGCGGCAGCAGCACAAGGGAGACAACCGAGCCCGGCGGGGCGACCTCGATCATCCGCGCGCCCGGCCAGACCTCCATATCGGTGCGGAGTTCGCATCCCAGCACCTCGGTGTAGAACTTCAGCGCGGCGTCCTGGTCAGACACCGGAATCGACACACTGAGCACTCTCGTCGTCGTTGTCATGCTGATCAGACTCTGCGGCCGACCGAGACTCATCGCTTGCCCTGCCGTTGTCGCGGATTCTTGGCCACAGATTCGGTGTTCGACTTTGGGCAAGATGCGCGTTGTCGGCGCCGCCGACCGTAATCATCGATGCCATGAGCAATCAGAAGATGTTCGGGGTCTACCGGGGCCTCGTGGCTGAGAACGTCGACCCGGAGCAGACGGGACGGGTTGCCGTCGCCCTGCCAGCCGTTGCGGGCGCCCAGACACTGTGGGCGGCAGTCGTACAGCCCCTCACAAGCGTCACACAGGAGGTGCCATCCGTGGGAACGGAGGTGCTCGTTGCCTTCGAGGCGGGCGACCCCAACCATCCCTATGTGATCGGCGCGGTGTGGCGAGAGCCGCCGACGCCTGCCGTACGGTCGCTGACATTGCGCAGCGGACATCAGGTGGTGATTGACGAGCCCGCGCAGAATGTCCGGCTGCTGCACCCCAACGGAACGGAGTTGGTCGTGGAATCCGATGGCAGTCTGACGATTTCCGCTCCACTGGTCAGGTTGAATGCGGCCACCGCCAAGTTCAGCGGTACCGTCACATGCACGACGCTGGTGGCGAGCAGCGGGGTGATATCACCGTCCTACACGCCGGGGGTCGGAAACTTGATGTGACGAGTCGCGAAAAGCGCAGAATTCTCAACATCTGCGGGACGGTTCGGTGGCCGCGGGAAACCCGTACTCGGCCCACCGATCGATGACGGTGCGCTGTACCTCCTCGGGATAGGAGGTGCTGAACTGCGCGGCGATTCCGTGCGTACGACCAGTTGCGAGTTGCTCTGGCTGCATCAGGCTCATCACGGACTTTCCGCCCCGTCCATTCGCGACGTCCTCATCGGTGAGGTATGGCACCAGGGGTATCCCAGGCGCGTCACGAAACACATACTCGCCCAGGCCTGGCCGGTAGCGGGTTGCCATGGCCCATACCAGTGCATCGATATCAGTGATGTCGATGTCGTTGGCGACCAGGAGAACTTTTGGCACCAACCACCCCACGTGCGAATTGAACAGCACGTCGGCCACCGCGCGGACCAGATCCTTCTCGGCGATGGGGTCTTCAGCGAGCAATGCAATGTCGATGGAGATGGCGATCCAACACGTCGCGGCCTCGTACGAGCACCAAGCGAAGTCGACCGGCAGGCCGGCTTGGCGCAGCAGGTCGAGGGCTGCCGCGGAGATCATGGTGCCCCAGATGGTGTGGTTCTCCTCCGGCGGCATGCCTGCGACACAGAACGGCAGGATCGGCTGATCCCGGTGGGTGATCGCCTCGACGTGAAACACCGGTTGCGGCTTGCCTTCATCGAATTGGTAGCCGTGGTATTCACCCATCGGCCCTTCCCAGTCGGTAGCTGTCGGGTCGATGTACCCCTCGACGACGATCTCGGCATTCGCCGGGACCATCAGCGTGTGGAGCTCAGACCTGGTCACCTCCACGCCCTCGCCGGTGAGAGCGCCGACGTAACCGTCCTCATTCACACCGTGGGGTAGCGGCATCCCGGCGGCGGCGATCGCGGCGGGCGGAGCGCCCAGTACGAACGCCCAGGGTGTGGGTTTTCCCAGCTTCGACCATTCTTGGTGAATCATGCCGATATGCTGCATCGGCATTGCCGGGCCTACCAGGGATCTGCTGTCCCGCAGCATGAGTCGGCTGATCGACCAACTCGTCCAAGATCCATCCGGTGTCTGCACGACGTGCATCCCGTACGTGCCGAAATAGCGACCGCCATCCTGCTGGTGCAACATCGGCACACCGAACCGCTCGAGGTCTACCTCCGCCCCGGTCAGGACGTGTTCCTTAACCGGCCCGGAGTCGACCACATGCGGCGCGATCGGATCGGCTCTCATCGTCGACACGAGATGTTCAACGATGTCGCGGGGTCCACTGGACCGCTGCAGTCCGAAGTGGCTGGCGATCCGCCCAAAACCGGATACCGTGCGGCTCATACCGGCCGGCGCGCCCATCAGCCGATAGCCGTCGGCGGCGCCCTTCACCCGATTGAAAACCGGTGCAGGACCACGATTTTCGTATACACGACGCGCTATGGCGGCTACCTCCAGGTGGGCATCCACCTCCGCGTCGATCATCACCGCATCGCCGGCCTGGATCAGATCCTCGACGAAGTCACGAAAATTCAGGGCACTGCCGTGTTGCACGTCGGGATTCCTTTTCGTCGATGAGAGCTCAGGAGGCGGAGGCGCGTCGGCGACTCATTCCGCTCCAGCGCTTAGCGGTGGGCAGTTCGAGGTCGAACTGGTCGAGGATGCGCGCGGTCAGATGCTCGACCAAGTCGGCAATGGTGGCTGGTTCGTTGTAGAACGCCGGCACCGGAGGAAAGATGACCGTTCCCATGCGACTGAGTTCGAGCATGTTTTCCAGATGGATTGACGACAGCGGGGTTTCACGCGTCACGAGCACAAGCTTGCGCCGCTCTTTGAGCGTGACGTCGGCAGCGCGGCTGATCAGTGACTCGCCGAATCCCATCCGAATGCTCGCCAGCGTTTTCATGCTGCACGGCACCACGATCATGCCGTCGGTGCGGAACGAGCCGCTGGAGATTGTGGCCGTCTGATCGTCGGGCTGATAGCCGACGGTGGCCAGTGCCGATACCGCCGCGGCGCTCATGCCGGTCTCCTGCTGCAACGTCGCGCGGGCCCACCGGCTGATCACCAGATGCGTCTCCACATCCATCTCCCGGAGCGCCTCGAGTAACCGCACGCAGATCGGCGCTCCGGTCGCACCCGTCATGCCGACGACCAGCCTCATCCGCGCCATCCCTCCAATTATTCCGTGTACGAACTATTAATTAGTATGTACACGTCCTATTATTGGTGTCAACCGGAGGAGGACTGCAATGTCACGGACGCACGCCGTACTCGACGGCGCCGGACCACTGGCCCGGCGGCTGTACCAGCGTCACACCCGACTGTGGCACGAAAAGGTCGACCCGCAGATGACCGGGCCTCAGTTCACCGTGCTCGCCGAGCTGACCGAACGGGGGGAGCTTGACCATTCGGCGCTCACCGAGGTTGCCCACCTCGACAAGTCGACACTGACCCCGGTCCTGACCAAGTTGACAGAACGTGGCTTGATCACCGTCCAGCCTGACGGCAATGACCGGCGCCGCAAGTTGATCGCCATCACCGACGACGGAGTGGCCACCGTGCGTCGGCTCACGCCGGCGGCGGCCGAGGTCGGCAAGGAGTTGCTTCGCGGCCTGACGGCCGAGGAGCGCGCGACGCTACTGGATCTGCTCCGTCGAGCCCTCGACTCCACGGGTGCGCCTTGATGTCGGCGACACAGAACCCGTGGCTGACCCAGGGGCTTGCCCCGGAGCAGAAATCATCCTGACACTGCGCCGCGACCAGCTGAAGGTGTCCGAGGCGGCCGGCGTTCGCCATCCTGCCCGGCCGTGGAGGTCGTTCATTGGCGCCACCACTCGTCCGTTGACATATGCCGCCACATGTCAAATGATCGCGGGGCACCCGGATAGAGCGAACGGGGATCGCGCGGTGCACCGAGATGGGGGGTTGCTGATGGCGCGTTCTACCGAACTCGACCGGGGTGAGGCGGGCTCTGGCGTCGAACCGCCGATCGAACCGAAAGTGCGCAAGACGTTCGGGCTGCTCGAACGATTCGCGCCCGCACTGGGCGCGAGGTGGGCGATCGAACTCTGGTGCACGCCGCCTGCGGTGGAGATGAGCTTGCGCATGCCACCGGGAGTTCCTCCGGGGCAACCGGTTGAGGCTGCGTGGGACGGCCATCGGATCTGTGGCGAGGCGTGGGGGGAGGGGGCGCCGGTGTATTTGGTGCACGGGTGGGGCGGCTGTCGCGCCCACCTGGCCGTCCTCGTCAAGCCGCTCGTCGACGCCGGACACCGCGTTATCGCGTTCGATTTGCCCAGCCACAATGAATCCGACCCCGGCGCACTCGCCCCGGGCCGCACCACGATCGTGGAGTGCGCCGAGGCAGTCCGCGCGGTCGTGCGCGAGCACGGTCCCGCGAGCGCGATCGTCGCGCACTCGCTCGGCGCCAAAGCCGCCGCGCTGGCGGTGGCGCAAGGCACACCCGCCGAGCGGCTGGTGTTTCTGGCGCCGATGGGCGACTTCTCTTTGTATCTGGACCTTTTCGCCGATCGTCATGGTTTCGGTCAACGTATCCGCGACCGGCTGCACCGCCGCCTCGACCGCCGCCTCGGTATGCCGCTGTTCGACACCGACATAACAGCGGTGGCCGCGCGCAGCGACAATCCGCCGCTACTGCTTGTCCACGACCCTGACGATCCCGACAGCCCATACGAGACAAGTCAAGAAATCCTTGGCATGTGGCCGGCGGCGAGCCTGGTAACCACCCGTGGGCTCGGACGTCTCGCGCACTATCGAATACTGCGGCACCGCCCCGCAATTCGCGCCGCCGTCGATTTCCTCACCACCGCGTCCGACCGCGAGGGCTAATCGCCGGAGCCCGGGGCAGGAGGAGTGCGACCACGGCAACAAGGTACACCCGAAACTCGTTCCTGGACAGCATCATTCGTCACAGTGACGAATGATGCCTTGCAACATGGTCATGGGAAGGGGATAGGAGGGATCGCGGACGGTAGATGAATCTGGGGAATCTCGGCAGGCAACTCAACTTGCGGTACGTCTGCCGGAATTTGCGCCCGTGGAATCTCGTTCGGCAGTTGCACCGTGGGGACGGAACTCGGCAAAGGCACCGGTGGAATGTCGCTGGGCAACGGAAACGGTGGAACGTTGGCCGGCACCGGCAGCGTCGTCACCGGATCATCCGATGCGATCGGCCGCATCGAATCGGCACCACAGGCGGCGGTGATCGCCACTGCAGACGCTAGGGACAGGAGCAGCGCAGCTCGCCGGCGCGTCCGCTCCGTCGCAATCGACATCTGACCAACCCCTTGCGATTCACCAACGACGCTATCACCGGATCGACACCTGGACCTGCTGTCAGGCTCCACACCACGCCGGGCCAGCGAAGGCCGGAAGAGCCTGCAGGGCAATCGAATTAGCGCACACGGGCACCACCCTGTAAAACGTCACTGTGACGTAATCTGCAATATGGGGAAAAACTTGCACTGGCGCTGGGGTTGGGCCAAGAGGCTGGCGTGCGTATCCAAGAAGTCGAACGTGTTGCGGCGGGATCCGTGGCGGCCCGGCCGCCACGGACCGCGTGTTCGGTTTGCACATCGCACAGCCACGCAACGAGCGAGACGGATGATGGTTGGACACGGGAAGGCCCAGAGGCTTGAGTCCGCCGCAGGTAAAGAAGGTGGCAGTACGTCGCCGCCGTTATCGCCACATTGAAACTGTGCCGATAAGCTACATTATGTCAAGTTATCTACTGTATATTGCTCTGCCGCCCAACGGTTCTCGCCTATCGGGCTGTCCGGGTCGCATCGCACTTGGCGGCTTTCTCGTCGAAGTTGGGCGCACCGCGACATGCCCGCGGTTGCCGGCTGGGGCGTCACCCGAGCCGCCGAGTGCGCCAGCGCGACAGATCCGCGTCGAGCACCGCAGGATCGCGTTCGGGAAACACCTCTCCGGTGATCTCCAGGTGCCGGATGCGGCCGAGGTGAAATCCGCGGATGCCTTCACGCAGCCGACACCATCCGACGAACATCCACGAATCACCGCCGCGCAGCAGACCCATCGCCTCCACGTCACGGGTGGTGTGGGTCTCGCCGTCCTCGGAGGTGTACTCCAGCCGTATGACCCGGCGCGCGGCGACCGCCTCGGGAATCAGCGAGATCGCCGCCTCGGACGGCGACTGGGCGTCGATGACGAACATAGACGCCAACGCCTCATCGACTGGCGAGAGCTGATCCTCGCGGCTGATCGCGAGGACCTTGCCCCGCGCCCGACGCGCCGCCGCACCATATGGAGAGTTCTCCAGCAAACCAAGCCCCGCGAGCACCGCCAGCGACTCCGGTACCGAGAGATTCAGCGGCGGCAGGGAGTGTTCCCGCAGGATCGAATACCCGCCCGACACCCCGTAGTCGGCATAGATCGGGACCCCCGCGAGCTGGAGCGACTGGATGTCCCGCTCAATCGTGCGCTTTGACACCTCGAACTCCTCAGAGAGCCGAGCGGCCGACAACGGCCGGCGTGATCCCC
Source organism: Mycobacterium sp. IDUB_24 (assembly GCF_055419385.1). NCBI lineage: Bacteria > Bacillati > Actinomycetota > Actinomycetes > Mycobacteriales > Mycobacteriaceae > Mycobacterium > Mycobacterium sp. IDUB_24. The sequence goes on along the minus strand of NZ_JBVAXO010000008.1, from coordinate 318,824 downwards.
GCAGCAGATCGACCAGCGCGTACAACCGCTCGGCTCTCCTCATGAATGTGAGTCTCCCCCGGTCTCAGGTGAGGTGCGCGCGCGTCCCGCCCACCGACCACACCTCACGGATCAGCCCATCCTCGGTGAAGTCGAAGACATCGATCCCTCCCGCAGCAACCTCCCCGTCCTGCACGTTCCACAGCATCCGCCCGCGCGGGCCGTCCACGGCCCGCGCGACCTCGGTGAACACCACATCCGGATGCTGCTCGCGATACCGATCCAGGAACCGAACGAAACTCTCCGCGCCCAGCACGTCGTCGCCCGGGTTCGACCCATCCGTCTCGGAGATCAGGAAATGAATCAGGAAATCCTCACTGCAGATCCGACGAGCGATCTCACTGTCGGTGTTCCACATCTCCAACCACACCGCGAGCGCCGCATCCGCAGCAACCGAGTTTGTATCCACCATGTTCGTGTTCGTGTTCGTGTTCTTGTTCATGACACCAGCATCAGACAGTGTCGCGACAACGGTATGTCGGTGTTTGTGTGCCCAGTCGAGGGGCACGACACAACACGGAGACTTGCCGCAGCGGGCCCCACGGGTTCAGCGGGGGCCTTTGACACACGTGGCCTGCCGCGGTCCGCCGCCACGGTGCTCCACACCGACTGTCTCGCGTACCCCGGCGTCGATCTTCGAGCCGCGCCATCTGTTTTCGCGGCTTTGACTTGCCGCACCCGTCGAGTGGAGAGCAGCGGATCAACCCAGTGACGGCGCGGCGCTCATAGATCCAGCACGATACGGAGTGCCGCATCGACGCGGCGCATCTCATCGAAGCTCAAGAACCCGACGCTCTTGCCGAGCCGGCCCGGGTCGACCGCCGCAGCCTGTTCGGCAAGTACCCGGGTATTGACGCCGCCGATTTCAACCTCAGGACGAAAGCTGGCTGCACGAGCCGACGTGGAGGTTGGCGCAACCAGCCAGGTCGACAAAGGCAACTGATCCGACTGGACTACTACTGCATAGCGGGAACCGGACTGCTCATGACCGCGACTCCCCCGCGGTGCACTCAACCGAAAGACCTCACCACGCACGCAGCGTATCCATATCGCGTAGCACCTGCATGGCCTCAGCGCGGTCAGACACGTCTTCAGCAAGCCTTTCCGCCTCGGCGCGAATCGCCGCGCCGGCCTTCCGCCGGGCGGCATCGATAAGCGCAGATCGAACAACTGCGGACACAGCCGTTCCGTCTTTGGTCAAGACCTCCAGAGCCTTCGATGTGTCTTCGTCCGGCCGGAAGGTAATCGTGTCAGCCATAACGACAGTGTACGACGTTTTGTAAGACAGGCACCCGATTCACGTGATGGGCTGAAGAGTCGCCCCTTCCCAGACCTACGAGCAATCCGCGACGGTGCCAATTGTGCATTTTGTCAGGCGCGCCAGTACGACCTGCGGTTGTCGCTAGTCGATAATCACGACTTGTGAGCGAACAAGCATCCACCCTCGTCGGGCCGCCTACCAACCTGGCCGCCGGCATTATCAAGGCGCTGCGACCTCGACAATGGATCAAGAACGTCCTCGTGGTGGCTGCACCTTTGGCGACTCTGGGCGGCGATGTCCACTACGACTACCGTGATCTCTTCTTCAACGTGGGTGTCGCGTTTGTGGCGTTCAGTTTGGCTGCATCCTCGATCTATCTCGTCAACGACGCCCGTGATGTGGAGGCCGACCGCCAGCATCCCACCAAGCGGTTCCGGCCTATTGCCGCCGGGGTGGTCTCCCCTGCCCTCGCCTATACGTTGGCGATCGCGCTCGCCGCGGCTACGCTGGCGATTTCCGCCGCGATTGCACCATCGCTCGCGCTCGTGATCGCGGTCTATCTGGCGATCCAGCTTGCGTACTGCTTCGGTCTCAAACATCAAGCCGTGCTTGATATTTGCATCGTCTCCTCGGCTTACCTGATGAGGGCGATTGCTGGTGGCGCAGCGACCGGCATCCCGCTATCGCAGTGGTTCTTGTTGGTGATGGCGTTCGCATCGCTGTTCATGGTCGCTGGAAAGCGCTATGCCGAACTGCAGCTCGCTGAGCGGACCGGCGCGAAGATCCGCAAGTCGCTGGAAAGCTATACCAGCACATACCTGCGATTTGTGTGGACGATGTCCGCCACAGCCGTCGTCGTGTGCTACGGACTGTGGGCGTTCGAGCGCGACGGGCATTCCGGGTCATGGTTTGCCGTCTCAATGGTCCCGATCACCATCGCAGTCCTGCGCTATGCCGTCGACGTCGACGGTGGCATAGCCGGCGAGCCCGAAGACATCGTTCTCAAAGACCGCGTGCTGCAGGTACTCGGCCTCGCGTGGATCGCGATCATATGCGCTGCAATCGCTTTCGCTTGAACGTAGGTGGCCGTAGGACGCAGTCCAGAACCCGGTTCGGCATTCCCTGGGCGCGCTCGCGTCTGGATCGGGCGGGTCGATTGCACTAACAGTGGTGGCATGACGAACGACGGCCGGCGGATGACGACTCCCCTACGCGCCACCTGGCCAAGCCGCGCGCCGTAGGCTCACGGCGTGCACAACGTGACCCTTGCCAGCGCCGCGTCAACGGCGACACTGACGATGGGGCTGGCAGCCTATGCAGCGTTGATCTTGGCCGGCATCGCGGTGGCGATCTACGACGTACGCCGGCACCGCCGGGGCCGGGCGATCGCCGCCGCGGTGATGGTCGGGGTGCTGACCCTGGGCGGGCTGGTTATCGCAATCGTGAGCAGTGTCGCGTGAACTGCGACAGCGCGCTGGGCGAACCAGTACTCGTTGCAGCTGCTGGGCGTCCGCTATTCCGCTGAGCGGAAATAAGGTTCGACCGTGCCACTTACCTTGACGACCATAGGATTTCCGCGGCGATCCTTAGCGGTAGGGACTTCAACACGCACCCAACCCTCGGCCACGTTGTATTCGTGGACATTGGTTTTCTCGACGCCATTGAAGCGAACACCCACATCGCGCCGAAGCACCTCTTCGCTGTAGAAGGCGCTGCGCGGATCGATGGAGAGGTGATTCGGTGGAACGTCTGTGAACTGATCCTCGGACATGATGGCCTTCGTTGAATGCTCGGACTGTTCTCGAAGAATCTACGCGACCATGCCGTACCGGGTTGCGCGTAGGCCTCAGTTGGCCACCCGGCTGGGTGGGTTTTCGCAGGGTGTCGACGTCAGCGCGGACGAGACGATGGCATACGTGGCCGACAGCACCGGAGCAGTGCTCGTGCGCGAGGCTTATGACCACGCTAAGCGGCCTGCCTGCCCGGGGAACACCACCAGGGTGGACACTATGACGTGGCCCTTTCTGCAACAGTGTTCAAAGTCGAACTTGGCGTCTCCGATGTCGATCACGGCTACTACGCCGATCACACGCTGACCGTGGCCCGTCATCCCAGTGAGACCGATGAGCGGATGGTGGTGCGGTTATTGGCGTTTGGGCTACGCGCACACCGGCTCAACGACGTCGACGGTGAGTTGGCGTTCGGTGCGGGCCTGTCCACACCTGGCATACCGGACTTACGGCTTGCGGACTACACGGGCCGGATCCTGGAGTGGATCAACGTCGGCCAGCCCGATGAACGCGCCTTGGGTAAGGCGGCCAGCCAGGCTGACCAGGTGCTGCTGTTCCCGTTCGCCGCCGGCGTGGCCACCTGGTGGCGCACCGTGGGACCCAAAGTGGCGAAGCTGCCGAACCTGTCGGTGGTGCAGATACCGCATGCGGCGGTGCAGCAACTGGCCCAGAGTGTCGATCGACGGGTCTCGGCGCAGGTGATGGTCATGGAAGATCAGGTGACGATGACCGTGGGCGGTGTCGACGTCGCCTTCACGCCCGAACCACTTCAGTGAGCGTCTGAGCCCCGGTACTTGTCGACGTTGGCGCCATGGACGCTGACGTCATCGTTGTCGAGGGCTGGCAGTCGGTGACGCGCCCTGGCCTGGCCTTCCTCACAATCGTCCTCGCCGGCACAGTCGTGGATATCGGACACGTTCGGTCAGTGCCTCCGGTTTATCCGCTCGACACGGTTTCCTTTTCGAGAGCAAGGCGCACCACTTGCGCGGGTCGCACGATGCCGTCGGTGGGTGGCTTGGCATGTCCACCATCGGTGGTGACGTAAGCGACCCGTCCGTAGTCACCCGGCGCCCTGCCCCAGACGATGCTCGACGGGCCCACCAGCGAATCGGTGAACGGATCACCCGCGACGATTGCCGGCTCCGGCCCGTGGCCCGGCTGTAGCGGAACCCGATGGATGGTGTTGTCGATGTGGGTGGTGATGTAGGCGACGCCGGCTCCTCGTCGAGGCAGAAGTCATCGACCGCGTGGATGCCCTCGGCGATCAGTTCCGGCGCACCCTCCGGCTCGTACGTGCGGGGATCGACCCTCACGCGCAGGAAGCTCTCCGTCGCGGACCCGGTGTAGTACAGGTGACCGGTCGAGGCGGCGTAGCGCACGCCGTTGACGCCCGGCATCGGGATCTGCACGGTGGATGACAGCACCACCGGCGCGAACGGGTCGGTGTACGACGGCGCCATCGACTCATGCTGTAGCCACAACTTCACGGTCGCACTCAGACCGCCATCGCTGAGGTCGACCCGCCAGATGAGGCCCTCCACACAGTCGGCCACGAGGATCACGTTCGGCGCCAGGAGGCACGCGCCGTTTGGCCCCGCGCTGTCGGGAGCAAAGGTCAGCACCCGGGAGGTCGGCACCGCGTCACCCGGCGTCCACCCGCGAAAGTCGAAGCGGTGCAATGACGGATCGCCGAGCGTTCCGACGTAGAAGATGTCGGGTTCAGTCTCGACGATGCCCATGGTGAGCCCGTCGAGCGTCGCGATGAGGAGCGGCTCGACTGGGATGGTGCTCGTCGGCGCGGGCACGTACCACAGCTCGCTGTGGTTGAGGGCCGTCACCAGGAGGGATCCATCACCGCGTACCGCGATGTTCTCGAGGAAGTAGCTCGGCGGGAAGTTGGCCACCGCTGCGAGGGTGGTGTTCGCGGTGTTGCTGAGGGTCATGATGCTCCTTCGAAATATGCTGTTACGTCGATGTGTCGTTATCCGGCCGCATGTTTCAGCGGGGCGCCGGCACCTCGAAAAGGCTGAGCAATGCCGATACGGTGAGGTACTGCCCCATCAGCGCGACGATGTCGAAAAGGCCGCGCCGACCGAAGGCCGTTTCCGCAGCCCGATACAACGCGTCGTCGATGCGATGGGCCTTCGAAAGTTGCTGCGCCAGTTCAGCGGCGATCAGTTCGTCACCGTGAAGGGACGTCGGAACTTCACCATGGGCCAACGCCTGGATGACCGCCGTGTCGATCCCGGCGTTGGCCGCCAGCACCGAGTGCGCATAGAGCTCGTACTCGGCGGCCCACACTCCCCCGACCGCCAAGATGACGATTTCGCGGATGCGCTCGTTGAGCATGGCGAACTTCGATTCGGCAGCCGCGAAAGCCAGGAAGCGAGAGGCGATCTCGGGATGATGCATGAACGCGTTGAATGGACCGATCAATCGGTCATCTGGTGAGGTGATTTCGAATCCGGCGTTGATGGCCCACGGCAATTGTGTGGTTCTCACCGAAGCAGCCAGGTCCTGCTGCTCGGGTGACAATCCGGCGGGGTCGACCAGTGGTAAACGCCCGCCGAGCTTTTCATTCACGGTAGCCAAGGAATTCTCCTTCGATGTGGATGTTGCTCCGGCGCCGTCGTTCTGGAGGAAGTCCGATCGGCCGCACAACTCCACGCTGCCTCACCGTTTGCCATCTGTGAAGTGCATCATTTGCCTAGTAGCACATGCATGACACGCATAGTTCGAGGAAGGTCAGGCCAGAGGCAGTTGCGACCCATCAGGCTTCGACGGGCGGCGCCCCGGAAGGCGGTGAGGCGGTCACGCCCTGCAGGATGCGCCGCAGCCACCGATGCCATGGATCGGCGTCCATCCGCGGGTGCCAGACCGCATAAATGGTGAACGGCGGGATGTCAGGTGGCGCCGGGATCACCTTGGTCGCACCGTCATCGGGCACCCAGGACAGCAGTCGCGACGGGAAGGTCAGCACCAGGTCGGATCCGGGCAGCGCTGCGGGCGCGGTGACATGGAAGGGAGTGGTCAGTTGAATGCGCCGCGACACGCCGAGGCTGTGCAGCGCGGGATCCACGCCGGGCTGCATCCCCTCTTCGACGTCGATCGCCAGATGAGGCCAGCGCAGATACTGCGCCAATCCCATGGACCGCCGCTTGGCCAGCGGATGATCGGCCGCCACTACACAGACGAACCGATCGCTGAAAAGCTTCTCGGCGCGATATCGCGGCGGCGGCGTTCGCCCGAGTGCCAGCAGGTCGATACTGCCGCCCTCGAGCTTGTCTAACGCCCGACCGTCGAGCACCTCGAATGAGATCGTCGACCCCGGCGATTCGGCGCGGATGGCTCGGGCGAGGGCCGTTCCGAACGCCGACACCGTGTAATCGGTGAGCATGATGCGGATATCACGGGCCGCCAAGGCCGGATCGAAAGCATCCGTACCAAACAGCTCGTCCAAACTCGGTAGGAACGTTGAGATTTGAGCGCGGATTCGCTCTGCGCGCGGCGTCAGGGCATAGCCCTCGTCACCGCGCACAAGCAGTTCGTCGTCGAAGAGCCGTCGCAACCGGTGCAACGTGCGGCTCATCGCAGGTTGACTGATGCCCACCCGCTCGGCGGCGCGAGAGACGTGTCTTTCGTCGAGCAGCGCGACGAGACCTGGGAGCAGGTTGAGGTCAACCCGATGCAGATTCAACGGGCGCATGGTGTACAGCGTAGCCAATGCGCGACGGTTATATGGCCGACCGTCTCGCATGTCCAGGCCCCCTCTTCATCCAGGAGTATGGCCGGAACGAATATGGCGGTCTACCAGTGAAGCACGTCCGACTGCGAGTGGCGGTCACGCTCCCCATTTGGACTGCCGCCCAACCTTTTCTACCCGTGGAGGAGATGCTCTCGCAGTGACTCTGAGTGACTGTAGGAAGAGCTCGTTCACACCTCGTCGAGTATGAGTGCTTCCGTTCGCGCCGTACGCTCACGGCATGCACAACGTGACTCTGGCCAGCAGGTGATGGTCATGGAAGATCAGGTGACGATGACCGTGGGCGGTGTCGACGTCGCCTTCACGCCCGAACCACTGCAGTGAACGTCTGACCCACCACATTTCGCTGCCGTCACAGGTCGCTCGCGTTTCGACCCAGCAGGTCGTGTTCCAGGAAATCTCGGAAGATTCGCGCGAGATTCTTCGCTGTTGCGTCGGAGTAATCACCGAGTCGGTTTCCGAGTTGAAAGGCCTCATTGATGACGGCCCGCCGTGGCAATTCAGCACGGACCTCGTCGCCGAATTCCGTCTCTACCCGTTCCCTGATCGACTGGTCGATGCCGTTTCTACGGTCGAAACCAGATAAAACCACACCACACCACCTCAGTGGATGCGTTCGTTGGATGCGCTCAACTCTGTCACGGGCCTCGCGGGCTTTGCGTACAGCGTCAAGGGTCGGAGTGATCGGCGCGTACGCAACGTCACCTAGATGCATTGCCAGGGCTTCCAGAGAGCCAGTGCGGCCGCCAGTGTCGATCAGGACAACCTCATAACGGCCAAAGATGCCGGCAGCGTCAAATATGGCCCGCAACAATCCCGTGTCCGATACGCCGAAGCCCGCAACACGGCCTAAGGAAGCACCCGCAGGTAGCAAATCGATTCCGGGCCATCGAGTTTCAATGATCTCCTCATCGATTCGCTTCGCTCCCTTGTCGGGATTCCCCCAAAAACTGATATCGGCATCCTCAAGCACTGAACCCAGGCCGGTCGAATGCTGCGAAACTCCGAAGTGGTTAGACAGATTTCGCTCTGGGTCTGCGTCGACTAACAACGCGGAGATCCCAGCCCGCGAGGCCTCCCCCGCCAGCATCATCTGCCATAGCGTTTTCGCTGTTCCGCCCTTACCCGAAAGCACCAGCGCCGAAACAGCTACCACTGTGAGCCTCTATGCAATGCCTGACGCACCTCGCTGCATTCCCCCATCGTGTTCGCGCTGTTGCCAGACACCGCGCGTTCTCAGCGTAGATGCCGAACAGCGGATAGCCCTTCGTCACCCGGCAAGACGGAAACGGTTTCGCCACCCGAAAGGTCCACTAGTCAGTATGTGGGCTTTACCAGGAGGTCAGTGTCGTATCTACCCCAATGCCAATGCAACGAACCGTTCTGCGATGAGCCGATGGGTAGCGGCGTCCGGGTGCAGATTGTCGGGTAGCGGATGTGCCGCCTCGTCGCGAGGTCCGTACAGGTCGAGACCATCGACATAGGATAGATGCGGATCCTCGGTCTGGCGCCGCGCCACGATCTGAGTGAGCTGCTCGCGGATGCTCTGGAGCGTGAGCCGCCGTAGCGCCGCGTTCGGAACCTCCGCATCGGCCGGGTCGCCCAGCGCAATAAAGCGAATCGTTCCTGCTGCCAGCGCTTCCTCGTCGAAACTTCCCGGCCCTGGCGTAGATTCGTGAATCGGACAATGCAGTGGGCCGATGACCATGATTGGCGTCGTTGGGTGCCCGTCACGGATGATGTCGAGGAATCCGTGTACAGCGGGACCGAACGCGCGTTGGCGCATCAGGTCCGAATTCACCAGGTTGATACCGATCTTCACGCTGATCAGGTCGGCGGGGTGGTCACGAATTGTCCTGGCGACGAACGGATCCAGCATTGCGCTACCCGCAAAGCCCAGATTCACCAGGTCGAGGTTCGCGTGAGCGGCCGCCAACGCGGGCCACGTGGTGCTGGGAGTGGCGGCGTTGGAACCCTGACTGATCGAGCTGCCCTGGTGTACCCAGATGGGTCGGTCCGCCGGGGCGGCTGCGATCGGTGCATCCGTACGCAAGGCAATCAATTCGACTCGCTCGTAATGCGGCAGCCACAGCTCGACCGTCCTGTCCTGTGGAGCAAGCCCGTCGAAGCGAAGGGTCGCCGCCTCACCTTGCTCCATCTCCGTCGCACCCGTTGCCGGGTCGATGCGCACCAGATCACCGCCATACACCGTCGCATGCTGAACCCGCCGACCATCGACCAGCAGATCCACGGCACCGTCGGCACGCGGCGGCACGCCGGTCAATACAACGCGTGTCCGCAGCAGATCGAGCTCGATAAGTGTCGCGGTCGTTCGCACCGCGACACGCACACCGGAGGGCTGCGCTTCAGCACTCAACAGTTGCGGGTCGTCGCATCGCGCACGTGCGCTCCGCGGCAAGCGGTGCGGAAGTTGGCCGCGGCCAGTATCTTCGAGCTCTGCGAGTCCACGAAACAACTCGATGGTTATGGGGTGCGAGATGATGACGAAGCTCCTCGAGGTCGTACCCCAGGCTACCTGAGTTCCCAACTACGCCCCGCCCATGTGGCTTCCCGCAGCCTTGCGCTACACGCCGCCGCGGCGCAGCATCCTGCCCTGTGCCGTCTTGAAGTCAATCTTCTTGCCGCGCAACCAGGTACTCGTCACGACCCCGGCGAGCGCACGTCCGTCGTACGGGCTGATCGGGTTCTTGTGGTGCAGCTTGTGCACGTCGACGACCTGCGCGGAGTCGGGCTCGAAGATCGCGAAGTCGGCGTCGTAGCCGAGGGCGATCTTGCCCTTGTTGTTCAGTCCGGCGAGTGCGGCGGGTTTGGCCGCCATCCATTCGAGCACCTGCGTGAGCTTGATCCCGCGACGCTTTGCCTCGGTCCAGATCAACGACAGGCCGAGCTGTAGCGACGCGACACCGCCCCACGCAACGCCGAAGTCACCGTTCTCGACGTCCTTCAGGTCGACCGTCGACGGTGAGTGGTCAGAGACGATGCAGTCGATGGTGCCGTCGAGCAGGCCCTGCCACAGAAGCTCCCGATTCGACGCCTCACGGATCGGTGGGCAGCACTTGAATGCGGTTGCGCCGTTGGGGATCTCCTCGGCCAGCAGCGTCAGGTAGTGCGGGCAGGTCTCGACGGAAATCCGGACGCCGTCGCGCTTTGCGGTCGCGAGCATCGGCAGTGCGTCCGACGACGACAGGTGCAGGATATGCGCGCGGGCACCGGTCCACCGAGCGCGCTCGATGACCTCGGCGATCGCCACGTTCTCGGCGCCGCGCGGCCGAGACGCGAGGAAGCGTTCGTACCGGTCACCCTCGGCCGTGGGGGCATGGTCGATGGCGCGGGAGTCCTCGGCGTGCACGATCATCATGGAGTCGAAGCCGGCCAGTACGGCCATGTCCTTCTCCATCTCATCGGCGTCGAGATGCGGGAACTCGTCGACACCGGAGTGCAGTAGGAAGCATTTGAAGCCGAACACGCCGTCGTCGTGAAGTCCGCGCAGATCGTCGGTGTTGCCGGGGATCGCGCCGCCCCAGAAACCGACGTCGATGTGCGTCTTGCCCGAGGCAGCCGCGCGCTTGGCATTCAGTGCTTCGACGTTGACCGTCGGCGGAATCGAGTTGAGCGGCATGTCGATCAGCGTGGTCACACCGCCCGCCGCGGCTGCGCGGGTAGCGGAGTCGAAACCCTCCCACTCGGTGCGGCCCGGCTCGTTGACGTGTACGTGCGTGTCGACCAACCCCGGGATCATGACCTGCTCATCGGTGAGCTCGACGATCTCTGTGCCGGTGAGGCCGCTCCCCAGCGGCTCGATCGCGACGACGCGACCGTCGCGGATACCAATCTCTCGGGCCACGATTCCCGCCGTCGTCAGCGTGCGTTCACCGCGGACCACCAGGTCGAATTCAGGCTGTTTCAACGTCTCGGGTGCGGCGGCGGTCATCGGCAGCTCTCCATAACTAGCAGCATAATTCCTCATCGTGGAAATGACACTCCACCGTGTGACCAACCCTAAGTGTGAGCGCGGACACAGTCAATCGCGCCAAAAGCTTGACAGTCGGCGTCTTTATACGACTTACTTACTAAAATCGTGGAATAGTACTTCCACATAATGGAATGCATGCGCCGGCGGTGAGCGCCGTCGCACTGACCGTGACAGGCTTATCCATGACCACAGAGTCCACCGGGCTCATCGGCGACTCCGGTCGTACCGATGCGGCCCCGTTCTCCGACGTGAGCCCGTTCTTGTACAACGCCGATCTCGCGCCCACCAAGCGCGAAGGTCGCCGGTGGAGCGCGTACAACATCTTCACCTTGTGGGCGAACGACGTACACAGCCTGGGCAACTATTCGTTCGCCATCGGCCTGTTCGCTCTCGGTCTCGGTGGGTGGCAGATCCTGCTCGTCCTCGGACTCGGCGGCGCTTTCCTCTTCCTGCTGCTCAGCCTGTCCGGGTTCATGGGAGAGAAAACCGGCGTCCCGTTCCCGGTGATGAGCCGCATCTCGTTCGGCACCCGCGGCGCCCAGATCCCCGCCGTCATCCGTGGCGCGGTCGCGATCGCCTGGTTCGGCATCCAGACCTACCTCGCGTCGGTGGTGCTGCGCATCTTGATCGTCGCGCTCGCACCATCGGCCCAGACCCTTGACTCGAACAGCTTCCTGGGGCTGTCGACACTCGGATGGATCTCGTTCGTCGGGTTGTGGGTGATCCAGGTGGTCATCGTCAGCTACGGCATGGAGATGATCCGCAAGTACGAGGCGGTCGCCGGTCCGGTCATTCTGATCACGATGGTCGCGCTCGCGATCTGGATGCTCAGCAGCGCCGACTGGACCATCGCGTGGACCACACCCGACTCGCTGACCGGCGTCGACATGTGGCTGAAGATCGTTGGCGGCGCCAGCCTGTGGGTCGCGATCTACGGCACGTTCGTCCTCAATTTCTGCGACTTCACCCGTAACGCCACGTCGAAGCGGGCCATCGTGAAAGGCAACTTCTGGGGCATCCCGCTCAACATGCTGGTGTTCGGCAGCATCGTCATCACCCTGGCCGGCGCTCAGTTCCGCATCGACGGGCGCGTCATCGGTTCGCCCGCCGACATCGTCAAGGAAGTGCCGAACACCCTGCTGCTGGTACTCGCGGCACTCGCACTGCTGATCCTGACCATCGCGGTGAACCTGATGGCGAACTTCGTCGCCCCGATCTATGCCCTCAACAACCTGTTCCCGAAGCACCTCAACTTCCGTCGCGCAGCACTCATCTCGGCCGTCATCGGGCTGGTGATCCTGCCGTGGAACCTGTACAACTCCCCCGCCGTCATCAACTACTTCCTCGGTGGCCTCGGCGCCATACTCGGGCCGCTTTTCGGCATCATCATGGCTGACTACTGGCTGGTGCGTCGTTCCAAGATCAACGTTCCCGCCCTGTTCTCGACCGATGCGCTCGGTGAATACCACTACGCGAAGGGCGTCAACGTGCGTGCCGTGGTTGCCTTGGTCATCACTGCGGTAGTGGCACTCCTGATGGCGTTCGTTCCGGCGTTCAAGGTCGTCTCGGAGTTCTCCTGGTTCATCGGCGCAGGACTCGGTGCGATCGTGTACTTGCTGGTTGCAGACCGCCGGGGACCGTTCCACGATGTCTCCGGCGAGCCGATCGCCGTGGCGAGCACGCACTAGTAGGGACTGCCATGAGAATCCTCGTAGCCAACGTCAACACGACGGTCTCGATGACCGATGCGATCGCCGAGTCAGCACGCGGTGTCGCATCGCCGGGTACCGAGATCGTCGGAATCACACCGCGTTTCGGCGCGGACTCGTGTGAAGGAAACTTCGAGAGCTATCTCGCGGCCATCGCAGTCATGGACGCGATCACGTCATACCCCGAGCCGTTCGACGCGGTGATCCAGGCCGGCTACGGCGAGCACGGTCGGGAAGGTCTGCAGGAGTTGCTCGACGTCCCGGTGGTGGACATCACTGAGGCGGCCGCGTCGACAGCGATGTATCTGGGACACAAGTACTCGGTCGTCACCACGCTCGACCGCACCGTCCCGCTGATCGAAGACCGTCTCAAACTCGCCGGCCTGGACGCACGATGCGCGTCGGTGCGGGCGTCGGGCCTTGGTGTGCTCGAACTCGAGTCGGATCCGGATCGGGCCGTCGAGGCGATCGTGCGCCAGGCGCGAGAGGCCGTCGAGAACGATCACGCCGAGGTGATCTGTCTCGGCTGCGGCGGTATGGCCGAGCTCGAAGCGAAGGTGAGAGCCGCGACCGGAGTCCCGATCGTCGACGGAGTCCGCTCGGCGGTCACCATCGCCGAAGGCCTGGTCCGGATGGGTCTGTCCACCTCGAAGGTGCGCACCTACGCGACGCCGCGCGAGAAGAAGGTCATCGGCTGGCCAATCCAGCCGTAGGCCAACGACATACGCGAGACCGGGCGCCTCAATGAGGCGCCCGGTCTCGTCGTGCGTCAGAGCATGATCTGGCGGTTGACGTCCTTGTACAGCAGGTAACGGAAGTTCGACGGCCCGCCCGCGTAACACGCCTGCGGGCAGAAGGCGCGCAGCGAGAGGAAGTCGCCTTCCTGAACTTCGACCCAGTCTCCGTTGAGGTGATAAACGGCCTTGCCCTCGAGCATCAGGAGGCCGTGTTCCATCACGTGAGTCTCGGCGAACGGAATGGTCGCACCGGGCTCGAAGGTGACGACGTTGACGTGCATGTCGTATGCGAGGTCCTGCGGATCGAGCATGCGCGTGGTGCGCCATTTGCCGTCGGTGCCCGGCATGGCCGACGGTTCGATGTCCTGCTCGTTGCCGAACTTCACCGACGCCGTGTGGCCCTCGATGGCCTCGTAGCGCTTGCGGATCCAGACGAACGTCGCGTCGGCGTCGCCGTTGTTGTGGGCCGACCAGTCGGTGCCTGCAGGAAGGTAGGCGAAGCCGCCTTCGGTGAGCGTCTGCGACTGACCTGCCGCGTCGACGGTGAGCGCACCGGAGGTGACGAACAGGAAGCTCTGCACCTCGGGCTGCGGCTCGGGTCGCTGCGCCCCGCCGCCGGGCTTGACCTCGACGATCGCCTGGTAATACGTCGTGGCACCACCGGCGACCGGTCGGTTGATGATCCATGCGCGCGTATCGGTCCACTCCGGGAACACCGAGGTGACGATGTCCGAGAGGACGCCGCGCGGGATCACTGTGTAGGCCTCGGTGACGATGGCGCGGTCGGTCAGCAGATCGGTCTGCGGGGGCAAGCCGCCGCGGGGCGTGTAGTACGACGCTGTGGTCACTGATTACTCCTGGTTGTGTGGCCGAGCGCGATGTCGCGCACGGTGGACGTGGGAAGGTCGGCGGCCGTCTCGATCTCGTCGTCGGTGAGGGCTCCGCACACGCTGCCGCGATGGATCACGTTCGCGAGTGCGCGGGCGGTGGCCGGCTCGTCCATGACGGTTGAGTCGAGTCGGTGAACGTAGTTGCGCAGGCGTGTCGCGGCGGACGCGAAGCTACCGCGGTAGAACGCGTAGGTCGCCAGGTATCGGGTGACGAGTTGGGCGGGGTGCATGTCCCAGCCCTGGTAGATGCCGCGTTCCAGGTGGCGTCGAACGAGGCGCGCGTGCAGCTTCCACGCCATGGCGACGTTGTCGGGCTCACCGACCGGGAGGATGTTGGTGGAGCCGTCGGACATGTGAACGCCGGTGCCTGCGACGGCGAGTTGCATGACGTTCTTGGCGTGGTCTGCCGCCGGATGCTCCATCGACTGGTAGGCGGCGGCGATACCGAGGGACGCCGAGTAGTCGTAGGTGCCGTAGTGCAGCGAGCTGACACGTCCCTGGCCGGCGTGGATGAACTGGGCAACGGGTGCGCGGCCGTCGGCGCCGAGGATCGCCTGCGGTGTCTCGACCTGCACTTCGAAACGGATGCGGCCGGCCGGCAGTCCGTTCGCACGTTCGAGCGCGCTCGCGACGAGGACCATCGCCTCAACCTGATCGACGGACGTCACCTTGGGGAGGGTGAGGGTGAGGCCGTCAGGGAGGCCGCCGGACTCGGCGAGTCCGCTGACGAACATGTCGAGCGTGCGCAATCCGCGCGCACGGGTGCCCGCTTCGAAGCACTTGAAGCGGGTGCCGACGAACGGGGTCGAGGTGCCTGCGTCGAGCGCGATCCGCAGTGCGGCGATCGCCTGTGCGACATCGGCGTCCTCGGTCGCATCATCGAAGGTGCCGTAGCCGTCCTCGAAGTCGATGCGGAGGTCTTCGATCGGCTCGGTGGTCAGCTTGTTCTCGACGAGGCCTGCGAGCGTCTCGGGTTCACAGTCGGTTCCGCGGCTCGCACCGACGAGTGCGGCCACTGCGTCGAGCCCGCCTGCATCCTTCGTGGTTGCAAGAGCAATGGAGCCCCACTCGGCGGGCATGGCCGCCGAGTACTGGTTGCCCGGAATGTAGACGGTATGGACCGGCTGCCGACGTCCGTCGTCGCCGGGGTATCGGTTCACCAGTTGTGCGTCGGCGTCCGAGAGGCGGCGATCGATATCGGCCAGCACCGCATCGTCGAGGCGTCGTGTCACAGGTGCCCCCTCCCCTGTCGAGAGTTTCCGTGAAAACAGAATTCCACATTGTGGAGTTTAGCGCGAGATTATCGGCCGATCATCCCCACTCGAACACTTTTCCATATTGCGGAAACTAAGTTGCGCATGTTGGATGGAACAACAATCGTCGACCAGGAGTGGACTGTATGGCGGAGAAGTCGGGCGGCGTGCAGTCGGTGGAGCGCGCGTTCGAGTTGATGGAATTGATCGGACGTGCCGGCGGAGAGTGCTCGCTGACGGAGTTGTCGGCGGAGTCCCCCTTGCCGCCACCGACAATTCACCGTTTCCTGCGCACGTTGGTCGGAATCGGCTATGTGCGCCAACTGCCCAATCGCCGCTACGCACTGGGGCCGAGATTGATTCGGCTCGGCGTAGTGGCGAACCGCCAGCTGGGCGCGGTCGCCGCCCCGGTGCTGCAGTCGTTGGTCGACGAGCTCTCGGAGACGGCAAGTCTCGCTGTGCTCGACGGTGACATGGTGATCTACACCGGACAGGTTCTGCCTTCGAAGCTGATGGGGACGAACAGTGGGGTCGGCCAGCGCGTCGGTCTGCACACAACCGGTGTGGGCAAGGCGGTCTTGGCCGAGTTGGATGATGCACGCATTCTGAAACTGGTCACGCAGTCCGGATTTCCCGCACCGACCGAGAACAGTGCGTCGACCCTTTCTGCGGTGTTCGCGAACGTCGAACGCGTGCGCGTCGACGGCTACGCCGTCGACAATGAGGAGTTCGAGATCGGTGTTCGCTCCGTCGCCATGGCGGTGCCCGGCGCTCCGACGCCGATGGCAATCGGCATCTCCGGGCCCTCGGCTCACGTCAACGAGGAACTGATCGCTCGGGCCGTCCCCGCACTGAAGAAGGCGACCGGCGTGATCTCGGAAGCCCTGATCGGGGCGAGGGAGCGGTAAAACCGTCGGCTGCCCCGGATCCGCACTCGATCAATACTAGAACGTGTTCTAATTCGCTGTATGTCCAGTTCAGCGGAGGGGCACGCTGACCCCGCGTTTGCCGAAGTGAAAGCCGTCTTTGAAGCGGGTCTGGCCAACGGCGACGACCTCGGCGCCGCCGTGGCGGTGTACGTCGGCGGTCGTGCGGTGGTGGATCTGTGGGGAGGCATCGCCGACCGACGGACCGGACGTCCATGGACTCGCGACACCGCCTGTCCGACCTTCTCCTGCACCAAGGGTGTGACGGCGACCGCGGCCCTCATGGTCGCCCAGCAGCGCGGTAACGGTGCCGACGAACCTGTGAGCGCCTGGTGGCCGGAATTCGCCCAACAGGACAAGGGCGAGATCACCCTGAGCGACCTGATGGCCCACCGGGCCGGGTTGCCCGTGTTGGAGCGCCCGGTCTCGGTGGCCCAAGCCGCGGATCCCGCGGCCATGGCCGACCTGTTGGCGCGTCAACGCCCGCTCTGGCAGCCCGGGACCGAACATGGTTATCACGCTTTGACTTTCGGATGGCTGGTCGGCGAATTCGTGCGCCGCCACACCGGCATGACAGTCGGCGAGTTCACCCGGCGCCACCTGGGCGATCGGCTGCAAATGGGCGCTTCCGGTGCGGCGGTGCTCGAGGCTGCCCGGATGAGTTCGCCACCGCCCGAGCAGCGCATCTGGAGCGCCGAGAACGCGCCGCCGATTCCGGACGACACAGTCACCGAGATGGTGGCCGCGATCGCCGATCCAGAATCGCTGTTCATCCGGGCATCATCGAATCCCGTTGCATCCTATAATGATCCAGAAGTATTGGCGGCCGGCTGGCCCGCGGCCGGCCTCGTCACCACCGCGCGTGATCTGGCCAAATTCTATGGCGACCTGATCGGGGGAACCCTGGTCGCCCCGGGTCCACTGCGGGAAGCGATCACAGAACGCGTCCGCGGCCGCGACCGGGTGCTGTGCCTGGAAAGCGCATTCGGTCTCGGCTACATGCTGCCGTCGCAGAACTTCGTGGTGCCCGAACCCGCGCAGCGGACTGTTTTCGGTCACCCCGGGGCCGGCGGGTCGGTGGGACTGGCAGATCTCGACCACAATGTCGCTTTCGCCTTCGTGCCCAACCTGCGCCGCGACTGGCTGGCCGGCGATCGCCGTGCCTATCGGCTCATCGCCGCCGTGTACGACGCGTTGTGACACCGCGGCGCGACTGACGGGCCCGGTGCTCCATCCCCTCGCCGACCAGCGCGACAGCCAACAACCACGCTTAGTCAGCGCATAGGTCGAACTCAGCCCCGGCCGTCATTTCTGCGCTTCGCCACCTCCCGTACCGCCTCTCCCCCAGAATGGATCCCGGCAAGGGCATAAACACGACCGGACCGAATGTGATGGGTTGACAGGAAATGGTCGCCCTTTTCTCCTGTTGGAGAAAGGGTTTCGCTCGCCTCCGAGTTCTGCTGTCGCATCGGGCGGACGACCATGAGGGCCAGCAACTGCTGACGTTCATGCCGTCGTCTCATCGCGACTCTCCCTGGTCGCCGAAAATGCTTGTGATATCAACGGATACGTCGTTCGCGTCAATTGGTTGTTGCCGATGCATGGGTGCAGAACACCGTTGGTCGCTAGTATTGAATACATCATCCCGAGGGGCACAAGGAGGTCGCTCATGACCATTCTTGATGCCAATTCAATCCTCCCGGGTGAAGCGGTTAGGTCGTTTGGAGGCTGTGGATCTCGTGCGTCTCCTGCCCGTCGACGGCGCCGAACAGCCGGAATCCGACAAGCCGTTGCCCGCCCGCCTTGGACCCGACGATCGTGATGCGACGATCGAGCAGTTCGGCGCGGAAGCCAATTCGAATATTTGATGCATCGGAGGTTGCCGCAGATCTCCAGCATCGATGTCATCCGGTTCGATGAGCTAACGATGTAGTTGCGGTCCTCGCCGCGCTCAGTGAGCCGCCTTCTGTCATTGGCGCATCGTCGCGCAGCGTGTCAGCGGGCGTCATATCCAAGCTATCCCGTCTGCTCAAACTTGTTGAGCTGCCTCGGATCAACTGTCCGGGCCTGCAACGTTACGACGGACGACGTCAGGGTGGTGAGCGCGCCCCTCGAAAACCGCTGCGACTGCCTCAGATGTACTGGACGTGCATCGCCGCCCAGACCGCCCAGCGATACTTACCGAATCTGGCAGCGGGCAAATACCTCTCCTGCCAACCTGCACACCGGCCAATACATCGCGGCCGGCCAAATTCTGCATTCTCATCCTCTGGAGGACACCATGTCAGATCACAACACCCTCACCACTGATTCCCGCGCCGCGGCATTCGAAATTATTGAGGCGATCGAAGCCAACACCGGCCTGGCGATCAGAAGCCTTTTCGAGCAAGACCTTGGACCTACCCAGATCCGCGAACAGATGCATAGCCTCATCCTCAACTGGGTCGAGGAGAAGCAGGCCGGCGAATCCGCCGATGCTGACTGGCCGCTCGCCGGCCAGCGAATTGACCCGCGCGAAGCCATCTTTGGCACCGGTCAGGTGCCGGTCACGCCCAACGTGGCAGTCATCGAATACAACTACAACATTCTCAAGACGTATCGCGGAGACGACGTCAATGCCTACGTAACGCGCACCGCCAACGGACTCAGGTTGCTCAGAGAGGACATGACGCCCGGCGAAGCGGCCGCCACCATCATCAGTTCTGGACTTGCGTCGTTTGCGCTAGCGATGATCGTCGGAACGATAAAGGCCTTGCGCGCGGGGCAGGCGCTGCGAGCGGCCGTCGTCGCCGGCGTGAAGGCCATGGGCAAAATGTCCGTCGTCATCGGTGCGGCCCTCGTCCTGATTACCGAACTGCTCTTGTACCTCATGTTCAAGAATCAGAAGAGTTTCCTTGGGATCGTCTACAACAACTCGGATCTGAACCTCGAGGCCTACGGTTGGCGCTCCGGCAGCACCGATAAGGGCGATCTGTATTTAGAAACCGGCGAGATCAATTCCTTCATGGAGAGCCACATGACAGAATTTCTCGACTCGCCATTGGTCCAGGTTATCGCCAAAACCGATGTCGGCGACGTCAAAGAGAACATCGTTGCAGGCGGAATTTTCTTTGCTGAAAAGAAGCCCGGCTTATTTGGCACTGAAGGAGTGATGGTCTTCACCAACTACTCCGACGGCCATACGGAAACCGTGCCACGTTTCGCGGCGCTCTTCGCCTGCCCATACGCCCTGCCGTACCTCAATGGCGTCAACGTCGCCGTCCAGACCAGCGAAAGTCCGACCAGCGCCAAGGCTTTCTATCGGGAACTCTATGCCGGCCGGGGCCAATACGTGTCCACCACCGGTGGTCGATACACCTTCGCGGCAAGCTGCTCCGGGCCCACAGGTGGAGACGCCGCGGGAATCTACGCCTTCGACGGGAAATAGCGCCCCAGCCAACCAGCCGCCCGCACTGCTAATAAAAATCGGCGGTGTGGGCGCCTGACTAATTTGTCCGCCGGAGAAGTGATGTCAAAACCAGCGCCTACCGACCCCGCACAGAATCGCGACTTTACCCAAACAATCCTGCAGCGGGTCGCGACAAACACCGGCCTCCAATTAGGTCCATTATTCGACGGCAATCGGAGCGCTGCCCAGGCCCGCCACGACGTACACGAGCTCATTCTGAACTGGGTGGAGCAGAGAATCTCTGGCGTGCAGCCTTCCGCCGAATGGCCTCACGCTGACCCACGGATCAACGTCCGCGAGATCCTCTTCGGGGCTGGCGCAGGTGTGAACGTAGTGCCCAACGTTGCGCTCACCGAGCAGCGATTCAAGCAGGTAAGCACACTCCGGGGATCCGAAATTGATCGGTACCTCCGCCATGTCACGAACGGCCTGTCGTTACTGAATGAGAGGATGACACCCGAACAGGCCGCAAGAACCATCGCGGAAACTACCCTGGCATCCTTCGGCATTGCCATGATCGCAGGGACTTTCTCCGCGCTGCTCGGTGGTGCCGCCTTGCTGCCGGCACTCATCGCCGGCGTGGTGGCCATGGGCAGCATGACGTTGGTCGTCGGCGCCGCCTTGGCCATAGTGGCCGAAATTTTGCTCTTCTTTCTCGTGCTCAATAAGAAGGTATTTCTCGGCATGGTGTTCAACGACACCGATCATGACTTCGTCGTCCGCGACTGGCGCCTTGGCACGACCGGCCGCGAAGCGGGCGATCTGTTCATGGACTCCGGCTCCATGACCTCGTTCATGGATACGCACTCGACGCCGGAACTGGACTCCCCTCTCGTGCAGGTCGTCGCCCGACAATCGATCGCGCCAGGCGATCCCGACAACCTCGTCTCAGCGGGGATCTTCTGTGCTGAAAAGAAGATCGGCGTGTATGGGACGGAGGGGGTGATGCTGCTGTCCTCTCCAAAACTGCCGACGCTGCGCTTCGCACTCTTGTTTGCCTGCCCGTACAACCTGGACAATGGCGTCAACGTCCAGATCGGTCCGCCGCAAAGCCCGCGTGCGTATTTCGACAGGCTCTACCGCGGGCGGGGGATCGAGCGCGGCACCGGAGGGCAGGGTTTCGAATTCTTCGCCCGGGTCGCTGCACCCCGGGGTGGAGAAGCCTGCGGCTTTGCCGTGCTACGACAAATTCGATAACTTCGCGGCTCCTAAACGTCCCCGTTCACTGTCATCGAGGCTTGGCCTGGCCTGGCGCTGCAAGACTCAGTAGGAACAGGAATACGGCGAGATCGAGTATGGCAACCCGCTATTCCGGATCCCGTGCCGCGGTCTTGGCTTCTCCCGACGAAGGCGACACGGTGAACCACGACGGCACGCGTGGATACGTGCTCGGGCGGACTTCGCGCACACTGGGACACGCATCAGACGCCATGGAGGAACGTTGCCGGAAATGAGTCCCGTCGCCGAATTCGACTTCGTCATCGTCGGCGCGGGTAGTGCGGGCTGCCTGCTCGCCAACCGTCTCAGCGCCAACCCCGATCACCGAGTGCTCTTGATCGAGGCCGGCGGCGACGACAACTGGTTTTGGATAAAGGTCCCGGTGGGCTACCTGTACACAATTGCGAACCCTCGCACCGACTGGTGCTTCACGACCGAGGCCGACACAGGTCTGGCCGGTCGCAGCATTCACTACGCGCGAGGCCGTGTGATCGGCGGCTCCTCGTCGATCAACGCCATGATCCACATGCGCGGCCAAGCCAGCGATTACGACCTGTGGGCCCACGCCACCGGTGACGACCGCTGGCGTTGGGGTGGCCCGGACGGTCCCGGCGAGACACTGGCGATCTACAAGCAATTGGAGGACTACTTCGGCGGAGCTGATGACTGGCACGGCGCCGGTGGTGAGATCCGCGTCGAACGGCCAAGAGTGCGTTGGAAAATCTTGGACGCTTGGCAGGCCGCCGCCGCCCAGGTCGGCATTGCCCCGATCGACGAGTTCAACCGGGGCGACAACTCCGGCAGCGCCTACTTTCACGTCAACCAACGGCGCGGCCGTCGCTGGTCGATGGCCGATGCTTTCCTGCATCCCGTCGTCCACCGACCCAATCTCACCGTCTACACCCACACCCAGGCCCTACAGCTGCTGATGGACGACCAGGTCAGCGAAGACCAGCGTCGCGGTGCCTGGATTACCGCCCAGCACCGCGCCACCGGTGTGCGGCTGCTCAAAGACGGCCACATCATCGACGTTCAGGCTCGCCGGGAAGTGATCCTGAGTGCCGGAGCGATCGGTTCACCGCAGCTCATGCAAGCGTCGGGTCTGGGCCCGGCCGGGCTGCTCACCCAGCACCAGGTGCCGGTGGCCGTCGATCTGCCGGGTGTGGGTGAAAACCTCCAGGACCATCTTCAGCTGCGAACGGTCTACCGGGTGCGCGGCGCCCAAACCGTCAATACGTTGTACCGGAATTGGATCACCCGTGGCGGCATGGGAATTCAGTACCTGTTGCTGCGCTCAGGGCCCATGACCATGCCGCCCTCCACGCTGGGAGCTTTCGCCAAAAGCGATCCCGAGTTGGCCAGTCCCGATCTGGAGTGGCATGTGCAGCCCTTGTCTCTGCCCAAGTTCGGTGAACCGCTACATCCTTTCGCAGCGATCACTCCCTCAGTCTGCAATCTGCGACCCAGTTCGCGGGGCCATGTGCGCATAGCGACCGCAGATCCGCTCGCCAACCCGAAGATCTCCTGCAACTACCTCTCCACCGACGCCGATCGTCAAGCCGCCGTGCGCGGGCTCCGGATGACTCGCCAGATCATGGCGGCGCAGCCCCTGGCACGCTACTGCCCCGAAGAGTTGCTTCCTGGCCCGCAACTGGTCAGCGACCAAGACCTACAGCAGGCGGCCTGCGAGCTCGGTACCACCATCTTTCATCCGGTAGGCACCTGCGCGATGGGGGCCTTTGACACGCGCGGTCTGCCGCGATCGGCCGCCACGGTGCTCGACACCGATTGTCGCGTGCGCCGCGTCGCCGGCCTTCGAGTGGTTGATGCTTCGGCGATGCCCACCATCACTTCCGGGAACACCAACGCGCCGGTCATGCTGATCGCCGAACGCGCAGCCCGGGCGATCCTGGGATGAGCCGGTCACTACCAAGACGTGCCGGTCCGGAATAAACATCGCGCCCGATGAACTTGGCTCAAGAGTCGCCCCCTCCCCGACTCAGGAGCATCCATGACCCGTCCCGTCCGCGTCGCCGTGCAGATCCAGCCCGGCGGCGCACCCGATTACCGCACATGGCGCGAGGCTGTCCTCGCCGCTGACGACCTCGGCGTCGACGTGATTTTCGGCTACGACCACTTTCATCGCCCGGCGATGGAGGGCATCGTCGACGGCAAGCCCATCCTGACCGACGAGCAGCCCGACGTGGCCAACTTCGAGGGCTGGACCGCGCTCGCCTCGTGGGGCGAGATCACCTCACACGCCGAGATCGGGCTCCTCGTCACCGGCGTCGGCTACCGCAACGCAGACCTGCTCGCTGACATGGCGCGCACCGTAGACCACATCAGCGGCGGCCGGCTCATTCTCGGCCTCGGCGCGGGATGGTACGAAAAGGACTACACCACATACGGTTACGACTTCGGCACCTTCGGCTCCCGCTTCGATCTGTTCGACGACAGCTTGATTCGCATCGAAAACCGGCTCGCTGCACTGATTCCGCCGCCCGTGCGCAAGGTACCGATCCTCATCGGCGGCACCGGGCCAAAGCGCTCGCTGCCCGCCGTTGCCCGGCACGCCGACATCTGGCACGCCTTCCAAGACCTCGACGCCTTCCGCAGGTCCAGCGACCGCGTCGATGAGCTTGCAGCGACGTTCGGCCGCAACGGTGCCGATATCGAACGCTCGACGCTGTGGGAGAACGCCGATAGCGCCGACGCATTCCGCGAGGCAGGAGTCACGCTGTTCCAGACCGAACTCACCGCCGACAACGGTTACGACCTCGCGTCTCTCAAAGAGGTGCTCACCTGGCGGGACAACGGGTGAGGCGCGACGCCGTGCCCGTCGGTCTGGCTGTCGCACCAGCGAAACTGGAGGATGGGTTTCCCTCTTGAAGGGTCTGCGGCTTTCCTGAAGTCTGGAAGAGTGAATCGCAACGCACTCATCCATGTCTTCGCAGCCCTGCGGCTCGCTACCGGCCTCGCCGCGTGGTTGGTTCCTAACACGACCGGCCGGCTCATGGGACTGAGTGCCGGCCGCGATCAACCCCTCACTGCCCAACTCTTCGGCTCGCGTGAACTGACGTTGGCAGTCGCGATCACCGACGCCGCTTCACCGCCACTGCAGACGCGCGCGCTACAGCTTGGCCTGCTCACCGACCTCCTGGACGTCATCGCTGCCGTGCGCGGTGTACGGGCCCGAAGCCTGTCGGCCACCGGCGCCATCGTCGCCGGAGGCGGTGCTGCACTGTTCGCCGGCCTAGGCGCCGCGGCACTGTACAGTCGAGAAGAATCAGCCACGCGTTCGGTGCAGTAGCGCGTCGGTAGGCGACGCTTCGAACCGCAAGCGGATATAGAACCCATGCGCTTCGAGCCGGTGACGGCGTCAATCAAGGACAGTCATTCCCGCCACTGAGGGTAGGCGGGTCAAGCACCCCTTGCTCCCGTAGCAGGCGCGCGCAAGGCCCGACGGCCGCGCTGATGTTGCGGCTGAAGATCGACCAACGCTCTTGACCCCCAAAGCAATTGTGCAATGTCGTGACGTATTCCGTCAGCGTGTCGATATCGTCGACTGCGGCCAGGTACCGGCTGATCTTGTCGTATTCGATCAGCAAGTTGTTGTCGACTGCGCACCGCACCAACTGCTTTGTGGTGCTTATCTGTTCCATCTCAGCCAGCACCAGATCTAGGCCATCGCAGAGCGCGGCGGCGAGCTGGTGCATGTCGGTGCGATCGTTGAACCGCACCTCGTAAGGCAGATCAGGTACCAAATGCTCCCAACGATGTTGCATGAGCGAACCTTTGAGTGGATGACTCATTCGCTCGTATCCTGGGCATGCGGTGTCGACCTCAGCCGATCCGATGCCCACGTTGACAAAGAATCCGTGCCACGACGTCGTGCCGTTATGCCAGTCGGCTTGAAAGTTGATGATGTCGTAGAGCGGTCCCCGTTCCCGCTCGAAACCGGACCCGGCTACGTCGAACCCCCGCGCTCGCAGGAAAGGCCCGACATCGGCGGAAACCATGGCTGAGTAAGCGAGTTGCAATGAACCGTCGACTGTCCCCTGACCCATGACCCCAAGGCTAAGTCGCCGACACAGCCGTTCCGTGCACGAATTTTCCGGGGCGACGGCAAGGTGCACGACGTCAGCATGGTGAACGGCGCGATACCGACGCGCCGTCAGCGTTGCGCAGCAGCGCGGTGCACAAGCTCGAGGACCAGACTTGTCCAGTCCTTCTCGGTGAGCGGCTTGCCGCGATCTGCCGCCTTCGTTTTCCAGGCGCGGAGCGCCGCCAGGACGTCGTCATCGTCGCGGCGGCGGTACTCGCCGGCGCCGGTCGCGTCGCCCGCGGCTTCGGCGAGTAGCCGATCTTCGTGTGCGAGGTAGGCGTCAATAAGATCATCGGCGCAATGGACGGGGTGGAATGGCGATGATTGCGCTCTCATACCCCACGCTAGCAGCGCGTCATTGCGCATTGTCCCGCAATCGACAAAGGATTCAACGGGCCCGTACAGGTTGATTGTGAGGTGTCGTCCCGTTGCCAGACGGGTACGCCAGCATTATGGGCGAACATTCTCTGGACGGCGGCGGGCCGAGAAAGTCTGTCGTCATCGTCGGTAGCGGGTTCACCGGTTTCCAATGCGCACGGCGGCTTGCCGGTTTGGCACGCCGGCATCACGCGCCGATCGACATCACGATCATTTCGCCGGTCGATTACATGCTCTACACGCCGCTGCTCCCGGACGTGGCCGGAGGTGTCGTCGATGCGCGGTTCGTCACCGTCCCGTTGGCCGGTGCGCTCAAGGGCGTACGGGCGGTACGCGGTCGCGTCGACGGCGTTGACCTTGATGCCCGCACGGTGACGTTCACCGATCCAGAGCAGCGCGCGGCGAGCATGGCGTGGGACCGGCTGGTGCTGACGCCAGGATCCGTCACGAAGCTGTTCGACATTCCCGGTCTGGCCGAACATGCCCGTGGGCTGAAGACGACGGCCGAAGCGCTCTACCTACGTGATCACGTGATCGAACAGCTCGAGCTTGCGTGCCTCGATACCGACGCGACTCTGGCTCAGGCGCGGCGCACCATCGTCGTCGTGGGGGCCTCGTATTCGGGAACCGAGCTCACTGCCCAGTTGCGGGCGCTCGCGGATGCGGCCGCGAAGCAGATGAATTTCGATCCGCGATCCGTCAAGTTCCTGCTGCTCGACGTGGCGAAGCAGGTGATGCCAGAGGTGGGCAGCAAATTGGGCGAGGCTGCGATGCGGGTACTCGAAAGCCGAGGTATCGACGTACGGCTCGGCACGACACTCAAAGAGGTCCATGACGATCACGTGGTGCTGAGCGACGATTCGGTGGTGGGCACCCGTACCGTCGCGTGGGTGACCGGGGTGACCGCTGCGCCGCTGATCGAGACGCTGGGACTGGAAACCG
Source organism: Mycobacterium sp. IDUB_24 (assembly GCF_055419385.1). Taxonomy (NCBI): domain Bacteria; kingdom Bacillati; phylum Actinomycetota; class Actinomycetes; order Mycobacteriales; family Mycobacteriaceae; genus Mycobacterium; species Mycobacterium sp. IDUB_24. The sequence goes on along the minus strand of NZ_JBVAXO010000008.1, from coordinate 292,371 downwards.
AGAAGGGCCGGTTGAAAGTGCAGACCGATCTGCAGGTGCCGGGCCACCTCGACGTCTTCGCCGCCGGTGACGCGGCCGCCGTGCCGGACATGACCCAGCCTGGCAAGATCACTCCGCCGACCGCCCAACATGCGATCCGGCAAGGTAACACGTTGGGGCACAACGTTGCTGCCAGCCTCGGTTACGGCAACAGGCGACACTACAAGCACCGCAACATGGGTCTGGTCGTCGATTTGGGGCCGCGCTACGCTGTCGCGAATCCGCTGGGCGTGCACATGTCCGGCTTGCCTGCCAAGGCAGTCACCCGCGCCTACCACCTCTACGCCATGCCGCGAATGGTGAACCGGTGGGCGGTAGCGCTCGCGTATCTGACCGACGCCGTCTTCGCGCGCACTGTGGTGTCTATCGGACTGTCTTCAGAAGACGACGCCAGTTTCACTGCTGCCGAGGGTATTCGGTTGCCCAAGAACGCCTGAAATCCCGAAGTCCGCGGGCCTCCGGAAGCGCTCACGCTGACAGAGACGATGGTCCCCGAACAGCCCGCGGTTCTCGCCCACTCCACACCAAATCGGCGCCGTTCATCTGCTCCTCGGTGTGACAGCCTGCCCATCTGCGAAAATGAACGCGTGGCTTGTCCTACTACGAGGCCGTGGCAGTGACTGCCGACGACGACCTCGACTCGCTCTACGGCACGCGGCCGGAGGAGTTCACGGCTCGGCGCAAGGAGTTCGCGGCGGCCGCACGCAAGCGCGGTGACGCTGAGGCGGCCAAGGCGATCGCCGCGGCCCGGCGACCGACGATGGCGGCCTGGGTGGTGAACCGGCTGGCACTGACCGACGCAACGGTGCGCCGGCGAGTGGCCGATCTGCATGAGGCGCTGCGCGCCGCGCATGCAGCCATGGACGGGCAACGCATCCGCGAATTGTCCACGGTCCAGCGGCGTCTGGTACAGGAACTGACCCGCGCGGCGTTTGCGTCTGCAGGGTTGGATCCCGCGGCGGGTGTGCGCGACGACGTCACAGCCACGTTGCAGGCGGCGATCGCAGACCCCGAGGTCGCCGCCCGCCTGGGCCGGCTGTCTCGAGCCGAAGAGTGGTCGGGCTTCGGCGACTTCGGAGCTTCCTCCGCGGTCGTCACTCAATCATGGCCCGAGACCGGCTCGGTATCGCGGGCGACCCCACCGCTGTCGACGAAGAAACAGTCCGACTCGGACGTTGCCGCGCTGGACGAGGCTCGACGCAACCGCGACACTGCCGCGTCCGAGGTGAACGCAGCGCGCACCGCCCACGACAACGAGGTCGCCTCGGTGACTGAGCATCGTGCGAGCGTCAAAACTGCGCGTCGGCGCTACGAGAAGCTGCTCGAGGCGGTGGCCGCCGCTGAGCATGACATCGAGACGGCGACGACGCAGCTGGACGTAGCAGAGCGGTCAGCGCAAGCGCAGCAACGGAGGTTACAAGCCGCTGAATCGGCTCTGGCACAAGCAGAGTCGCGGCTGGGCCGACTCGGGGACGGCTGACTGCCCGCACTTCGCGGTGTGGACCACACGGATACGGAGGGACGGCATATGGCGTCGCGATGAGTTTTGCCCTCCGGTGCGGTCTGAGTTGAATGGGCAAACTCATCTATGGCTTCAACGTGTCGGTGGACGGGTACATCGCCGACGCACAAGGCAATATCGACTGGTCCGAACCGAGCGAGGAACTGCACCAGTACTGGAACGACTTCGAACGGGAGACTGCCCTGGCGTTCTACGGGCGCCGACTCTACGAACTGATGTCCGCCTACTGGCCGACCGCCGACCAGGCCCCCGACGCCACCCCTCTGATCGTCGACTTCGCCCGAATCTGGCGCAACATGCCCAAGGTCGTCTTCTCGCGCACGTTGGATTCGGTCGACTGGAACTCCCGCCTGGTGCGCGACGACCCGGTCGAGGTGGTGAGGCAGCTGAAAGCCGAAACCGACGGAACGCTGGAGGTGGCCGGCGCGACGCTGGCCGCACCGATCGTGCAAGCCGGACTGGTGGACGAATACCGGATCGTGGTTGCGCCCACCGCCGTGGGCGGCGGCATACCGTTCTTCCCGACCCTGCCTTCATGGATCTCGCTGCGGCTGTTGGAGAACCGCACCTTCCCGGGCGGCACCGTGCTGCTGCGCTACGAGACGAAACGCGACTGACCGGTCTCTCAGTCCGTGGCGGAGGCGATTCGGTCATGGACGAAGCCACAAGGCTGACGGTTCGCCATCCCGCCGGAACATCCAGGCGCGCCTACTCCGGCACCCGGAAACCGCCGATCTCCTTTTCGAGGAGTTCGGCCAGCCGCAACGGAGTGCGGTCCTCGAACATCGGACCGATGAGCTGCACTCCGACCGGCAGTCCCTCCGGAGACTGACCCGCTGGGATGGCGGTGGCGGGCAGGCCGGGCATTGTGGCCAGACCGGCCCAGACCAGCTGGTCGAAGTACGCGTACTCGACTCCGTCGACGTCAATCCGACGTTCCAACAGCTCAGGGTTGTGGTCGTGGCCGAACGCCGGAGTCGGCGTAATAGGACACACCACGACGTCGAACTCGCCGAACAACTGTCGCCAGCCGTAGCGGTGGAGCTCGCGACGATTGTTCACCTCGATCCAATCGCGGTGACTCAACACCATTCCGCGAAGTCGCGCCGCGTCGAGACTCTGGTCGTCTGGACTCAGACCTGCGGCGCGGGTCTGCAACTGCTCATACGCCTCGACGGGAAATCGTGCTGCGGAGCCAGAAAACAGCAACTGTGTGTACAGCAATGCGGCGTCGTCCAGATCGGGCAGCAGCTGGCTGCTTCGTTCGACGCGGGCACCATTGGAGACAAGCGCATCCGCAACCCGGTTGACTGCGGCGCGCACCGCGGCCCCGGTAGCAATGAACGGATGTTCGTCGAGGACCAGAACCCGAAAATCGGCGAGTCGTTCGTGGCGCGCAGGTGGCAGCGTCACCTCATGCGCCACGCCGACCGTCAGCGGGTCCGGTCCGGCCATCACGTCGAGCAGGAGTGCGAGGTCGCGGGCAGTGCGCGCCATCGGACCGACGACGGCGAGATCGGCCTCGGCCGGCAGGGCCGGCCCCGGCGGCGGGGTCATCCCGCGCGTCGCGGCCAGCCCGAGCGTTGGCTTGTGCGCGTAGATGCCGCAGAAATGTGCGGGGGTCCGAAGCGACCCGGCAAGGTCGGAGCCGATGGACAGTGCACCGAACCCGGAGGCCAGGGCCGCGGCCGAGCCACCAGAGGATCCGCCCGACGTACGAGCGTGATCCCACGGATTGTTGGTGGTGCCGTAGATCTCGTTGAAGCTCTGTATGTCCTGCAGCCCCAACGGCACGTTTGTCTTACCGAGCACCACCGCACCGGCGGCCTTGAGTCGCGACACCTGTACCGCGTCCTCGGCCGGCCGAAAGTCCCGGTACTGGGGCATGCCCCAGGTTGTGGGCAGCCCGACCACGTTGTATGACTCTTTGACCGTCACCGGAATACCCAGCAGCGGCCGATCCTCACCACGGGCACGCGCCTGGTCGGCATGCCGAGCAGCCTCTCGTGCACGGTCGAAGTCCGGCACGCAGATCGCGTTGATCACCGCGTCGTCCCGCTCGACCGCAGCGATCGCCGCCTCGATCAATTCCGCCGAGGACACCTCACCGGCGCGCAACGCGACCACCAATTCACGGGCCGACTGAAAATTCCGCTCCATGCGACTGACGCTAAAGGCCCACGCTCGAAGCCATAAAATCCTATTTCCCGCAACAGGAAAGTTTCCGTTCGACGCTCCTCAGGTCGACCGCATCGCGACGGAAACATGCTGTATAGCAGCATGTTTCATGCACCGCTTCGGCTGTTGTCTACAGCCCGGACGGTACGACCTTGTCGTTGACGGTCACCTCGACCTTGCCGGTCTTCGCGTCGAACTCGACCTTGCCGTGCTCGAAGGTCGACACGAGCAGATCACCATCGGTGTTCTCGTCGCTGGTGGGGACGCCCAGCGGCCCTGCCGACCCGTTATCGCCCGTCACCACGGGCACGCCGGCCGCGTCGCGCGGGACGTTCCAGGCCTCCCGGATCTTGCCCGCGACGATGTAGGCCGGTGTGCCCACTTCGTCGTTCTTTGCGACGATCACGCCGCCCTGGAACTGCTGGAACACCACGCCGCTGTCCCGGGTTCCCGCGTTGCGGTCACCGGTCAGTGGCTTGCCGAGAGTTTCCTTCTGCTTGTCGGTTGCCGATGCGTACTTGGCAGCGATCGGGCCGGTCAGCGTCACCTCGACGTCCCTATCTCCGGCGAGCTTCACTTCGTGGGGCTGCGCAGGGGATTCCGTCGCGGAGGTGACGATCAATTCGACCTGAGGCGGCGCCGACGCGTCGACGCTCGTGCCATTGCTGCAACCCGCAGCGATCAGCACAACAGCCGCCAGGCCGACGACGGCCGTGTTGCGGTATGCGTTCGTCCTCATGGGTTTTCCTCCCGCGTCTTGGTGTGGTGTGGCACACGTTGCGCCTGAACCCTTGCCCGGCCGGGACTATAACCGAACCACTTGAGTGGCGCAGGAGATCGCACCGTGCGCCGCTCGCCTGCGGGCGGCATCGCTGAGCAGTTCCAGGACGATCGGTCGCCTACTACGGCGTCACCAAGTCAGTCTGACGGTCTGGACGTGAAGAGTCAGGTGACAGGCTGCAGCGGGGCGCTGACGGCCTGACCGTACATATCTGCGGCAGCGCTCATCGCGGCCTTGATGGTGTTGTAGTAATGAGTTCCGACGCCGCCGCGGTACTTGAGCAACTGCGGGTTCTGCGCGAGCGTGGCCGCCAGCACAGCGTCGTTGTTGATGCCGTACTTCTTGAACGCCTCAGTGAACCGGCCGATGAACCGGGCTATCGACTTGTTGGGGTCTTGGCGCTCCGCGACGGTGCCGAAACTGGCCTTCTCCTGGAACAGCCCGATGACCTCATCGGCCGCACCTCCCGGGCCGCCATAGGCCTGCACACCGCCGGAGGCGGTCGGGCGGAAAGTGGACTCGATTTTCGCGGTGGCGATGACGGCCTTGATCTGGTCGTCGCTCAGCCTGGCGGCTCGGCCTTGGCTCACGATGGCCTTGACGATGTCCTGCGCGCTGGAGTCTTTGGTCACGACCACCGGCTTGGGGGCGACAACTGCGGGCTTGGCGACTGTGTCCGCCACCGGCGGTCGCTCAACGGCTACCACCGCAGGCCGGTGTATCGGGGCAGAAAGCAAAGTGGCACCGCCGACGCCGGTCGCAATGAGAACGGCGGTGATGCTCTTCTTTACGTGTCTCTGTTTTCCGAACTTCTCGATCGGTCCGCCGAACTTCGGCATGGTGGTACTCGCTTCTCTGGGTTTGAGTTAGTAGAGCCGTGTCAGACACGAGCACCCCCTCCCCCCGCGCTCCGGGCGCCGAAAAGACAGGGATGGACCGTGCATCGGTCATTCCGCGGCGACCAAGCGCCGATCCGACCAGAAGCGCGCGAATGCATGTTTGCTGCGTGCATTACAGCCGAGGCGACGCAAGAGTCAGCCCGCCGCCGACACGTCACATTTGTGGCAACTACCACCCTTATTGCCAGAATGTGGTCGATATCACCCTAGCTGGCACTACAGCGGTGCAGTAATTAGCCAGGAACTGTATTGGAACATTTGAGATCTGGCAAAACGCCAATAACGGTTCGGGCTGGAACGGCGGGCGATCGCATGGTTGCCGGTAGGCAACTCGTTTGCCGATGGGCAGTCGTACCCCCTGGTCAGACGTGCTCCCGTTCCGTTCGCGTCGCCACCGCTAGGTGCACAAATATTGTCCGTTGAGCACGCAATTCGACGGTGGTACGTACGAGCCCGACAACACGCCTCTGAGGCCGCCGGTGGCGGTACCGCCGGGTGCGATGATGCGATTCCAATTCGCGGGTGTGAGCACATAGTGCGTGCCATACCGCGTGAGGTTGCTACTCCACGTGTGCGAGACGGATTCACCCATCGGCAAGTCGAATTCAAGCTTCCAATCGGACAGTGGCACGGTGCTCGGGTTGGTGATGACGAAGTGGCCGATGAAACCGGTTTGCCATGTCGATGACACCGATAACCTCGCCGCAGGCGCAGCTGCGTGAGCCACGGGGGCGATGGCAAGTGCCGGGATCGCAAGTATCAACGCCGATACGCTTGCGTGAAGCGCTGTGCGCCAGTGCTTCACGTACTTGCCCAATCCCGCCATGGTGGCCAAAGTTAGAGCCGAAAGGGCGATGTCGGCGCCGCGCCTCGCGGGTTAGCTGCAATACCTATGCTCAACCGAAACCATCACGAAATCTGCAGCCTCGCTCACGGCTCAAAAGGCAGGAAGGGTCGAGGCCGGTCAGCCGGAAAATCGGCGGTTGAAACGGTCACCCCCGACGGCGACGCGATACCGGCCGCACCGCAGACAACACGTTTGACAGCCCCGCTTTTGGATACACCTCTGATGCAGGCAAACGGCAATTATTCCTGGAGGCAACAGGAATACGGCGGAGGGAGCCCAACGTGGCATTCTCACAGATCGCGATGAAAACGATGACGGCGGCTGCCGGGATCGCGGCGGCCGGAATCGTGGCGGCGACGCCGGCATATGCAGATCCGGAAACGCTGCAGTTCGGCCAAACAGCAGAGCTTCCCAGTCCAGGTGGCGCCATCGACTACACCGTGAGCAACTTGCAACCCAGCGGCCACAATGACGGAATCTGGTATGCCGACGTAACGGCCGAGGCCGTGAGCGGCTTCCCCACTCCGAACATTTCCGACTTCAACGCGCGGGCTGTCAACAGCTCTACTTACGCGGATATGAAGGGAAACCAGACGGACGGCCTGGCCAACCAACCGATCGCGCCAGGTACCCAAACCACCGGACGGATCTACTTTGACGTACGAGGCGGGACAGCACCCGACAGCGTCGTCTATCGGGACTCCGGCGGCACCGACAAGGTGGTCTGGAAGGGCTGATTGATTCGTCGGAAACGTGACGATTGCCCGTCGCCCTGAGGTAACACTTCTGGACATGACGATCGCAGAGGACGTCAGCGCCGAACGCGCAGCATTGACTGAGTCGTTGATCGAGCGGGGTCCCTCAGCGCCGACCGCATGCGGCGAGTGGACCGCGCTGGACCTTGCGGCTCACCTCGCGGGCGAAGAACGCTACGGCGGCGTGACGACCTTCATCGCCCGATCGCTGGTAACCCATGGAGTTTCGGTGGCAGGCACACCGAAGATGGTGGACACCGCGCTTCGCCGAGAACGACGCCACGGTTTTGCCGCAGTGGTCGATCGGTTGCGTCGCCCCATGCCGCGGCTGCTTCTACAGCCGGTGGTGGCTCCGCTGGCTCTGTTCGAATACTGGACCCACCACGAGGATCTCGTCGGCCTCGACACCCGAACCCACGCGGTGCCGGCCACACTCGTGGACGTCATTCCGCTCGTGCTGCGCTATCAACTCAGGAAGCTGCCCGCCGGCGCTCGGGTGACGATCGGTAGCAGCGACGGCGATCACCGGTGGTCGGTTGGGCCGAAGTCTGGGCCAGAGGTGATTCTCCGTGGCTCTCCCCCGGATCTGGTCCGCTGGCTGTCCGGGCGCCGCACAGCAGGCGAAATCAGCATGGCCGGGCCCGGCGCAACGGTGCAGGAACTCCGCGGATTCGGCGGTCGAGTCTGACTGCCCGACAACGGATCACCTCGCTGTCAGGTTGCCAGACGATGTCAACGAACCTGCTCGGGAACAGGTGCCTTCCAGGTTCCGTCGACTGCGGCTTCCTCAGGCCAGTACAGCCGTTCGATCAACACGAACGGACCGTCCGGAGCCGGCAGCCAGTTCGACTCCTTGTCCGCGCCCGGGGATTCCCGCTGCACGTAAAAGGTGTAGCCACCGTCGGCGTCCTTCTTCAGTTGCGGCAGCATCGGCGAGTTGATCAGGTACCGGTTGATCGGATTGGCCACGAGCAGGCTCTCCGGCAGTCGGTACATGGTGATCGACCAGAAACCCTTCACCGGCGGCAGCTGGCCGGGAGCGAATCGATAGGTGTACTTGTTGGCGCCATTGAGCGCGGCCCCCGCCGAATCCAGGCGGAAGATCGGATACATCGCCTCGGCGGTGTCATTGCCGTAGATGCCGTTGATCGCACCGGCCATGCGGTACAGATAGTTGGTACCCATCGTCCGGCGGTCGCCGAACATCTGCGCGGTCGTGACCTCACCGTTGTCGATCTTCGCCTGCAGCTCGTTGTATTCAGTCCACGCGTCGTTGAGCCCGTCCTGGAAGGCCTGCTGCTGGTCCGCGGGTAGCGCACCGATGTCGAGGTCCTTGTCGGTGCCGATCCCGATCGACGCGAACTTCGCCCGAAGCTCCTTCTCCGAGTCCAGCACCGGCACGTACTTCAGGACGAAGTTGAGCGTCTCGAAGAAGTTGGTCGACTTCCGCTGCTCGTCAGGGGTCTGCGGAACCACGAAGTCGATCGCGGCCGGCGCCGGGGGCGCCGCGGTACCGAGGAACTTCGACAGCGGTTCCACCTTGTAACCGGCCTGGATCGCCTTCACGTTGTCGATGTCGTTCGGGCCGAACAACTGGGTGCGGTACAACGCGAGCACGAAGTCGGTCTCGGCGTGCAGCACGCCGTCGATACCGGAAGGCTTCTCTCCCTTCCAGTTCGGGCCTGCGAGCAGGTACTTTCCGGGCTTGTTTCCGGTGGTGCGGCTGCCGAGGTAGCCCATGTTGTAGGTGTAGGCGTCGATGAGCTGCACCGAGTAGTACCGGTTGCTCTCCACCTCCGGCACCGTCAGTACCAGCGGTTCCGCCCGGAGATCCGCGCCCAGCGTCGAGTACGGGGTATCCGAGTTCGGGGTCTGCACTGCGGTATCCGCGGGAGTGGCGACGTGGGCATCGGAGTGCAGGGTGTTCCACGGACTGCGGAACTGCGAGCTCTGCTTGTCCTGGAAGTAGGCGTACTGGATCCGGTAGTTGTCCACCATCGGAAAGCCATAGACGTACGCCTGTTTGGCGATCTCGCGGATCTGAGCGGTGGTCAGCACGGACTGCTCCTTCGAATCGTTGCCTGGATCCTTGCCGCTACCGCAGCCGGTCAACGTGACCGCAAGCGTCGCCGCGGCGATGACGGCCATTCCACGAAGCCACGAAACATGTTGTCGCAACATCACATTCACCCGACCTTCTGCGGCGCAGGCGCCTGCCACGTGCCGTTGAGGGCGGCCTCCTTGGGCCAGTACAGCCGCTGCGTCAACCGGAACGGGCCCTCGGGCGCCGGCAGCCAGTTGGATTCCTTCTCCGGGCCGGGGGTTTCCCGCTGCACATAGATGGTGTAACCACCATCCGGATCCTGCTTCAGGCTGGGCAGCATCGGTGAATTGATCAGGTAACGATTGATCGGATTGGCCACCAGCAGGCTCTCCGGCATCCGGTACATCGTCAGCGACCAGAACGCGTTTACCGGGGGCAGCTGCCCGGGCGCATAGCGATAGATGTACTTGTTCGCGCCGTCGAGCGGAGCGCCCGTCGAGTCCTTCGAAAAGCTCGGGTACATGGCCTCGGCTTTGTCGTTGCCGTAGATGCCGTTGATCGCACCGGCCATGCGGTACGGGTAGTTGGTTCCGAGTGTCTGCCGATTGCCGAACAACTCACTCGGTGAGATCTCGCCGCTGTCCACCTTCGCCTGGATCGGATCGTATTCCTTCCAGGCATCGGTGATCGCCGCCTGGAAAGCGTCCTGCTCGTCCTTGCTCAGCGATGCGATATCCAGCTTCTTGTCCGTGCCGATGCCGATCGAGGAGAACTTCGCGCGCAGGTCCTTCTCGGTGTCCAAGACCGGCGCGAACTGCAGAACAAAGTTGAGGGTCTCGAAGAACTGCGGCGACTTGCGCTCCTCCTCGGCGGTCTGCGGAACCATGAAGTCCACTGCAGGTGCGGCGGTCGGCGCCGGCTTGCCCTGGAACGTCGACAGCGGTTCGGTTCCGTACTGGGCCTGAATCGCCTTGACGTTGTCGAGGTCGTCGGGCCCGAACAGCTGAGTCCGGTATGCGACGAAGGCGAATTCGGTGTCCGACTGAATCACCTTGTCGATACCGGCAGGCTTCTCACCCTTCCAATTCGGCCCCGCGAGAAGGTATTTGCCGGCATTGTTGCCGGTCGTCCGGCTGCCTACGTAGTCGAAGTTGTACATGTACTGATCCATGAACTGCAGCGAGTAATACCGCTTCGCTTCGATCGTCGGAACGCTCAGCACGTACGGTTCCGTGCGCAGATCGGCCCCGAAGAAGCTGTACGGGGTGTCCGAGTTAGGGGTCTGAATGGCAGTATCGGCCGGCGTGAACACCTGCGCGTTGGATTGAAGTGTGTTCCAGGGGGCCTTGTACTGCGGGTTCTGCTTGTCCTGAAAGTAGGCGTACTGGATCCGGTAGTTGTCCACCATCGGGAAGCCGTAGATGTAGGCCTGTTTGGCGATCTCCCGGATCTGGTCGGGGGTCACCTCTTCGGCGGGCGCACTCGAAACGTTGTCCGAACCTTTGTCACTGCCGCAGGCGACCGCGGTCAGCGCCATTGCCGCGACGGCCACCACGCTCAACTTCCGCCAAGACCTCTTGCTATCCATGCTGTCCCTTCTGTCGCCCGAGCCCCGCTCATCCTTGCCTGAGCCATTAGCTGGTGTCTTGACTTTGCTGGACATCTTCTTGATCGTGATGGACATGCAACTGGTCCATGGATCATCGCTGGTGGGATTCAGCGGACTCGTCGCCGCCCATGAGGGCGATCCCGCGGCGCTGCTGGAGCTCGCCGGCATCAATCCCGCCGATGCCGGACAACGTGACCGCTATATTCCGTTGCGCAGTGCCATCGCCGCGGTCGAAAGCGCAGCCGCGGTACTGGGTGCGGACGACTTCGGTCGCCGGCTCGCCGAGCGGCAGAGCATCGACATCCTCGGCCCGGTCGGAGTCGCGGCCCGCACCGCCGCCACCGTGGCCGAGGCGTTCACGATCCTCGACACCTACATGAGCGCCTACAGTCCCGGCATCACCGCACACATCCAGTCGCACACCGACGAGACGATGTGCCGGTTCGAATTCGACTTTCTGCTACACCCGGCGCCGCCTCAGGCCCAGGCCGTCGAACTGGCCCTCGGCGTCACCCTGCGCGTGCTGCACCTTTTCCTGGGCACCACCTACCGGCCCGTGTCCGTGCACCTGCCCCACCCCGCGCTGGGCACCAGAGCCGATTACCGCCGCTACTTCGGGTGCCCATCGCATTTCAGCGAACCGTTCGCCGGATTCACCCTGCACGCCAACGACTTACAACGCCCACTCAACCACGATCCGCTCGCTCATCAGCTCGCGTTGCACTACCTGTCCAATGCCCGCGCCGAACATGCAAGGGGCTTCACCGACACCGTGCGCAGGATCATCCGCCAGCTCCTGCCCACCGGAGAGCTGACCGCCGAACTGGTCGCCCGCCAGTTCGGCATTCACTCCAAGACTTTGCAACGCCGTCTCACCGCTGAAGGAACCACCTTTGCCGAGATGGTCGATCAAACTCGCCGCGAACTCGCCCATCGATTGTTGCTCGACACCGACCTGCCCCTCGTGCAGCTGTGTCGCCAACTCGGCTACGCCGAGCAGAGCGTGCTGACCCGCGCATGCAAACGCTGGTTCAGCTTGACCCCCACCGACTATCGCAACACCCGCATCGGGTTGGGAACTGCCGAATCGGCTCTGGCGCAGGCAGAATCGCAGCCGACCCGACTCACAGAAGAGTGACGGTGCGGTTCAAGCGTCAGACGCCGAAGGGTTTCGCATAGGCAACCTCACCGCTGGGTACCTTGTCATCAGGATTGAGAGTGAGGGCCAGGAAATTGTCGTCGGGTGCGGCAAACGGCGCAGTGATGCCGAGACGCGATGCCGGGACGAATCCGAATCGCGGGTAGTAATCAGCGTGCCCCAGAACGATTACCAGGTTCTCCCCCAGTTCTCGCGCCCGCGCGAGCCCCGCGCGAATAGCTGCCGAACCAGCCCCACCTCGCTGGAGGTCGGGCACGACCGCACAGGGTCCGAGCGCGAGCGCGGGATGGCTGTCGACCGTGCATCGCGTGAGCAACGCATATCCCACAATTTCGCCGCTCGCGTCGCAGCTGACGACGGACAGTCCGTCGATCCACGCGGCCGGGTCTTCCCGGAGCGCGTCGACGAGGTTCGCTTCCAACTCGGTGGGAAACGCTGCCGCGTTCACAGCGTGGATGCGGCTGACATCCTGCGGCTGTTCAACTCGTGTACTCCACATATCCCGCCTCAATCCTCAGACACTTGTCATTTTGGCAGTGTGCCCTCACTCACCGCCCGAGATGTCGGGGAAAGAACCGGGTGTCGATCCGGTCCGTGGGCACCGGGTGATGTCGACCCGGGAAGGCGTGCAGCACTTTGTCTTCCGAGCCGAACGCGCCGAACAACTCGAGACCGAATCCGCGTGGGATCTCCTCGTCGTCCCACGGGAGCAGGAACTCGATCGGGATGGTTACCTGTTTCGCCGCCTCCAGCAGCGCATCGTGTGCGACTACCCCACCGAAGAGCGCCGCGGTGATCCGAGGCTCGGCCGCGGCCAACGGTATGCCGATCGCGCTCGCCAGCGTCATGCCGGAGTAACCGATGGCCGCCCGCGCGTCGATCTCGGGTAGGGCCTGAACGGCGTCGATCGTCGCCTGCCATTCGGGGACGGCGCGCTCGGCCACCGAGTGGCAGTACTCAGCGAGGATCCGGCCGAATGACGGACTGCCCTCTGCCCGAGCCTGCTGGAAGGCGGTGACCAGGTGCACATCGGCTGCGCTCCGTGGCCGGTCGCCATGTCCGGGTGCATCAATCGAAACGACGTGAAAACCGTCCGTGAGAACCGAGGAACGGGCCCGCCCGACATGCCCCGGGGCCATTTTGTCCAAGCCGCCGGGGTGACCGGCCAGGACCACGGGCGCGCCGTCGGAGCCGGTTTCCGGTGACCAGAGCACGCCGGTGACGTCGTCCAGGGTGAAGGTGCGTTCGATGACACCGTTCGACGATGTCTCAGAAGTGAAATGCATGGTGTGGCGCCTTTCGGGAGTTCCATTGTTCAGGCGCTCCCGGCGACACCTACCTCGATCGCCCGACCGCGAACGCGAGTGGGAGCACCCACAGGGTTACAGCGTCCATGGGTCTCACCTCCTCGCGTGCCGTCACGGTCGCGAGCGACGCTATCAATTCGTCCGCAACCCGTCCAACGATTTTCGCGCGCGTGCGGTGGGGCCACGAACTGCACGCTCCGAGGGGCTTGCGGGCGTTACGTACCATCGAATTCGGGCAATCGGCCGTCCTATCCCGACGCGAAGGTTCTCCTATGTACACAATCGATTGCAACCAACCTCCCGCGGCGCCCAACCGCGGAAGAATCCACGGGCTCATGGGCCTGCTCGCAGCCTCGTCCACGGCGCTGGCAGTGGTGAGCGCTCCGGCGCCCCAGGCCGACGCGGCCCCATGTCCGGACGCGGAAGTGGTGTTCGCCCGCGGGACAGGAGAGCCTCCGGGTGCCGGCGGTATCGGGCAGGCCTTCGTCGACGCTGTGCGCGGCAAGGCCGGCGCGAAATCGGTCAGTGAGTACCCGGTGAATTACCAGGCCAGCGCCGACTTCGCCGACGGCATCCAGTTCGCCCTCACCGTTATCGACGGCATCAGGGACGCGACCAACCACATCCAGGCAGTGGCCGCGGACTGCCCCACCACCAAGATGGTCCTGGGTGGGTTCTCCCAAGGTGCTGCCGTGGCGGCATTCACCACTTCGGCCGATATCCCCGCGGGTGTCCCGGCGGCGTTCGTACCACCTCCGATGCCACCGGAGATCGCTTCGCACGTGGCTGCCGTCGCATTGTTCGGGAAACCGTCGAACCAATTCCTCAGCGATGCCGGGGCGCCGCAAATCACCATCGGGCCGCTCTATGCGCCCAAGACCATCGATCTGTGTGCCACCGGGGACAGCGTGTGCAATGGCGCCGCACCGGGGCCGCCGACCGGCGCCCACAACGCCTACATCGCCAACGGCATGGTCGACCAGGCCGCGCAGTTTGCGGTCAGGCGGTTGTAGCACCCGCTCCCGACGGCTCCCCTGTCTTCGCGGGCTCGCACCGCCACGCCTCTCCGCCTTCTCCCAGGCCACCTGAGCATGTCTTCATCCGCACGACAGAGCAGAGTAAAAACTATGGGTACCAAGCGAATCACCAACGGATCCGAGCGCACCCTCATCGAGAACACACTCGACCGAAACCGTGAAGCATTGATCGCGACCGCACGCGGGCTGGCTGAAGCCGACGCCCGCCGGCACCTCGTGACGTCGCTGACGACGCCGATCTCGTTGATAAAGCATGCCGCCGCAGCGGAGAGAATCTGGTTCCAAAGGTTCTGGGCCGGACTAGACGAATCCGAATGCGACGGGTACTCGAGGCGAGACGAAGGCACGTTCGCTGTCGGCGATCACGAGTCGCTGCCCGACGTGATCGCCGAGTTCCAGCGCGCCAGTCAGCGATCACGCGACATCGCGTCGCGGTTCGACCTCGACGCCACCATAGACATCCCTGCGGAGGGAACTGTGAGCATGCGGTGGACCCTGCTCGCCATGATCGAAGAGTTCGCCAGGCATGCCGGGCACGGCGACATTCTTCGCGAACAAATCGATGAGACCCGCTCTGACGGCAGAACCCGCCAAACTTCTTGACCTCAAACGCGCTTGGGCACAAGGGCCAAACGTGCCTCAGTCGAGACAGAACTCGTTACCCTCGATGTCCTGCATCACGATGTACGACTCGTTGATGCCGTCAGCCGGCACTATTCGCCCCCGCACGGCCCCCAGCGCCACCAAGCGTGCGCACTCGGCTTCCAGCGTTGCCAGGCGCTCTGGCCCCACGAGTCCGATGCCCACCCGGACGTCGAGATGCACACGGTTCTTGGCGGTCTTGCCTTCGGGTACGCGCTGAAAGAACAGTCGTGGGCCGACACCCGAAGGATCAATGCAGGCGAACGCCGATCCCTGACGCTCGGGGGGCAGGGACCGATCGAAGTCCGCCCAGGTGTCAAATCCCGGCGGTGCCAGAGGCACCACGTATCCCAGCACTTCGCACCAGAAGCGAGCTACGCGCTCCGGATCCGCGCAATCGAAAGTCACTTGAAATTGCTTGACCGAGCCCATCAGCCGACCCTAACCAGCTGCCGAGGTGATCGCTGGATAGTTCCGGCGGCTCGAGGACGTTCCCACGAGAAAGACAGGTCATTCGACATGTCTTCGGTGCGGCCCTCAGGAGGAACACGGTATGAGTTTGGACGACATGACAAGGGTGGGAAGTCCGGTCGACGAGTTGGTTCCGTCGCGCTACGCGGTACAGGTGGGTGACATCGAGGTGCTGGTGATCAGCGACGGAGTGTTGCCGATCACGGCCTCGACGTTGGCCACCAACGTCGACCAGGCGGACCTGGCGGGCTGGTTGGACGACAATTTTCTGCCGCCGGAGGTGGTCGACTGGCCGCTGAACATCGTGGTGGTCCGCAGCGGTGATCGGACCATCCTCGTCGACGCCGGGCTGGGGCTGGAATTCCCGGACTTCCCCCGCGCCGGCCAGACGGTCCAGCGATTGGAGGCTGCAGGTGTCGATCTCGGTTCCGTGACCGACGTCGTGCTGACCCACATGCACATGGACCACGTGGGCGGACTGATCACCGAAGGGGTGAAGGAACGGCTGCGGCCGGACCTGCGGGTCCACGCAGCGGCTGCCGAGGCTGAATTCTGGGAGTCGCCCGATTTCTCCCGCACTGTGATGCCGCAGCCGATCCCGGATGTGCTTCGGAGGGTTGCCACGCAGTTCTTGGACGACTACCGGGGCCAGCTGCGGACGTTCGAGACGGAGTACGAAGTGGCACCGGGCGTGCTCGTCAGTCGCACCGGCGGTCACACTCCCGGACACAGTGTGGTCCGCCTGGCGTCCGGCGGCGAGAAGCTGACATTCGCCGGCGACGCCGTGTTCGCACCCGGGTTCGACAACCCCGAGTGGCAGAACGGATTCGAACACGATCCCGAGGAGGCGGCCCGCGTCCGCATCGAGCTTCTGCGCGAGTTGGCGGCGACGGGAGAATCGCTGGTGGCCACCCACCTGCCGTTCCCATCCGTCTGCCACGTGGCGACCGCCGGCGACGCCTTCCGGTGTGTACCGGCCGGCTGGGATTACTGATCGCCTGCCGTGATTGGCCGGCGCTCCCTACGGGGAGCGCCGGCCAATCACGCGTTCCGGACCATGATGGCGTGGGGATTTCTACCAGCGAAGTTTCGGTTTCCACCCGTGGTAGGCGTGGAACTGCGAGCATGAGCAATGACGGTGCGGCGTTGGCAAACGTCAAACTGGCTTGGTTGGCCGGGGTGAAGGAGTGGAAGATGCGTTCGATGACGGCTTCTGAGGCGCGACACATGCTGACAAGATCTGCGGTGGCCGCAATCTGCGGGATCGCTGCGCTGGCCGCGGCTACTCCGGTGACTACGGCGTCCGTCGCTTCAGCGGCACCGCGCATACCCACGGCTCTCGATTCCCCCACCAGCCCGGATGATCCGGCGTGCGCCACGGAGGGATGGAATCCAGCCTGCTGGGGCGGCATGTACGACCAGACGCCAGACGACGGGATCCCCGGAGACAACGCCGCGGACGGGGGCATACCGGCCCCGGCGATGGTGCCGAATGTCGACGGATCGATGAGCCCACCTGGGACACCCGGGGCCATCTAGCGGCGACGCCTCCACGCCAGCCGGCACAGGCTAGATCTGCACGGCGTACAACTTCTTGCGGTATGCCGCCAGCGACCGCGCGCCCAGCGCCTTGACCAAAAGCCGTTGCGGCAGTGGCACTCCCGCCAGGAAAGAGCGGCGCTCTTCGGGGGAAGCGTAATCCAGCACAAGTCCGCCGAGGCGGATGCCCCATCGTGGATGTTTGGTCAAGAACGACGCTCCCCGCCTGACCGCGGTTTCCCACTCCTTCGCAGTCAGGTGCTGGACGATAACCGGCAAGGCGTCTCGCTCCTCTTCATCGAGGTGGGTCAGCACCTGTTCGGACAGCTGGGCGAACGACTCGCGCAGCCGGTCAGTGGTCGATCGCTGCGCGGAGTTCGTCCACGACACGCGATCTGCTTGTACCTCGTGGAGTGCCGTTGCGATACGCCCGTGCTGCGCTTCCATCAGCTCGAAGTCGGATCTCCGATCCAGCACTCTGGCCGACAGGATCGGCCAGACCAGCTCGTCTTCGGCCGCGTGGTGGTGATGCAACGCTTCGGTGATGAATTGCAGGTGTTCACCGACAATCCGCGCACGCGAGGTGTCGCCGGGCTGCACGCCGTCGATCAGCTCCGCCAGTTCACCGAACTCGCGGCGAAACACGCGGTGGACGAGCAACATGTCCAAGTCGTTGACCGGCATATCAAGCTTCCGTTCGGTGAACTGCGGCAACCGTCCAGGATCAGGATGCGTCGCACACCAGCTGTCGCAACAAGTATCCGGCTACCCCATTTGATAGTTCAGTGTTCTCTGTATTCACAATCCGATGTACTCTGAGCTCATGGAGACGCTGACGCAGGTCGCGGTGCTGGCCCGGTTCGGTCATGCCCTCTCGGATCAGACCCGGTCCAAGATCCTGCTCGCACTCAAAGACGCCCCGGGATATCCGGCCGATCTGGCCCATCAGGCCGGTGTGTCCCGGCAGAGCATGTCCAATCATCTTGCCTGCCTTCGTGGTTGCGGTCTGGTTGTCGCGGTCCCGGAAGGTCGGCGCACCCGCTACGAACTCGCCGACCCCAGGCTCGCCCACGCACTGAACGACCTGTTACATGTGGTGCTGGCAGGCGACCCCGGGCAGTGCCCGGACGCGGCATCCGATGGGTGCTGCTGATGGCGCCAGAGGTCCCGATGCCCGGCACTCCTCTGGCCCCGGCACGACGGGCGTTGCTGCACCAGCGGATCCGGTGGTTCGTCGCCGCGACCATCACCTACAACGTCATCGAGGCGATCATCGCGATCGGCGAGGGTGCCCGGGTGTCGTCGACCGCGCTGATCGGCTTCGGACTCGACTCCGTGATCGAGGTGTCCTCGGCCGCCGCCGTCGCCTGGCAGTTCTCGGGCCCGGACCCGGAGGCTCGCGAGAAGACCGCGCTGCGGATCATTGCGGTGTCGTTCTTCGCGTTGGCCGCCTACGTCACCGTCGAATCGATCCGATCGCTCGCCGGAGCGGAGGAGGCCAGACATTCGGTGATCGGCATCGCCTTGACCACGGCCAGCCTGGTGATCATGCCGGTGCTATCCACTGCCCAGCGCCGCGCCGGTCGCGAACTCGGTTCCCGCTCAGCAGTGGCGGACTCCAAACAGACGCTGCTGTGCACCTACCTGTCCGCGGTGGTCCTCGCGGGGCTGGTCCTCAACAGTATGTTCGGCTGGAGTTGGGCCGATTCGATCGCCGCACTCATTCTCGCCGGCGTTGCCGTCAACGAAGGACGCGAAGCGTGGCGGGGCGAAACCTGTTGTGGAGAATGAGAACCCGGCGGCTCGTCGCCGACAAGCCCGCGACCACCTGAGGACAAGCCCAGGGCACCGATCACACATTGACGTCGAATCCCAGGTCGACATCGCAGGCGGCCTGCCCGCCCCGAATGCCCCAGTTTTGTGTCGGATGGTCGCGTACAACGATGGTGACGTGGTCCGGCGGGATGCCCAGTACCTCCAGGCGATTGACGATCTCCCGGTAGAGATTCCGCTTGGCCTGCACGGAACGGCCGGCAAAGCAGTCGACTGTCACGAGGGTGCACAGCTCGGGTTGCGCCACGCCGGGCGAATGCGAGAACCGATGAGGCTCATGGGATACCAGTCGGACGTGCTTGTCGCCGGCCGGGATCTGGAAGGCGGCCACTAGCGCGTCGTGCACCGCATCGATGATCGCCACCTCTGCGGACTCGCGATAAGGCCGCCGTACTTCGATGAGTGTGCTGGGCATCGGGGAATCGTCACATACGTTGTGTGCCGGGGTCACTCGAATTTTGTGCCGCCATGCCGATTGACACCGATGAACGACACAGCAAGGGGCCCCAGCCCGGAAACCGGCTGGGGCCCACTGACTTGCCTACTGTTACGCCTGGACCTGTCCGAGGGTGACGTCGACGGTGCGCGGAGCACCCGACGGATCCTCATAAGTCAGCGTCACGGTGTCCCGCGGCGCCTTGGAGCGCACGGCAGCGACCAGGGCATCGGGACCGTCGATCACCTGGTTGTCGACCTTGGTGATCACCGCGCCGTCGGGCAGACCGGCCGCGGCTGCCGGGCCTCCGGCGACCACGCCGGCGACCGTCGCGCCGTGCGAATCGTCACCGGAGAGCTGGACACCCAGCGAGGCGTGCTGGACGGTCCCGGTCGAAACCAGTTCGTCGGCAATGCGTTTGGCCTGATCCACCGGAATCGCGAAGCCCAGACCGATCGACCCGGCCTGCCCACCGCCCTGCGAACCCTGACCACCGCCCAACGATGCGATCGCCGAGTTCACTCCGATGAGGTCGCCGTTCATGTCGACCAGTGCACCGCCGGAGTTGCCCGGGTTGATCGCGGCGTCGGTCTGGATGGCGCTCATCACCGAATTCTGGCCACTCTGCTCATCGCCTGTGGCGACCGGACGATCCAGCGCGCTGATGATGCCTGTGGTCACCGTTCCCTGCAGCCCCAACGGCGAGCCCACCGCCACGACGTTCTGCCCCACCTTCAGGTCCTTCGAGGAACCGATCGTGATCGGGGTCAACCCGGACACGTTCTGTGCCTTCACCACCGCGATGTCGTCGTCGGGGTCGGTGCCGACGACCGTGAACGGCACCGTTCGGCCATCGGACATGGTCACGGTTGCCTGCATGGCGCCGTTGGTCCGGCCGGAAGTCCTGGCCGACGGCCCGTCAGGCGAATACTGATCGTCACCCGGGAACTGCCCACCGGGGAACAGTCCGCGCGGCATTCCGGGGAACTCGCCATCAGGTGAGCCGTCGGCGGCCAGCGGTCCCTGAGTGCCCGCTCCGCGCGCGGCGGCCGCCACGACATGATTGTTGGTGAGGATCAGACCGTCCTCGCTGAGGACGATCCCGGATCCCTCCTCGCGCCCCTGCCCGGTCTCGACCTGCAGCTTGACCACACTGGGCAGCACCTTGGCAGATACCTGTTCGACCGATCCGGCCGGTGCGGAACCCTTCGGCTGTACGGGGGCGGATCCGGTGGTCGGCGCCGGTATGCGGGCGTGGTCAGCAACCGGCGCCTGTGCGACAGTGGTGGGCTTTCCGGCCTGGTCGACTACCGCGACCGCTGCGACTGCGCCGGTGGCCATGGCCACCGCGGCAGTGCCGGCGACCAGCACGCCGACGCGGGACTTCTTCTTCGGCTGTGAAACGTCCTGTACCGGAGGCGCATCGAACGTCTGGGTCGTCCCAGGATGCAATCCATACGGAGGAAACGGTTGCTGATAGCCGGTCCGGCTCCATGGGCTTGGATTCCGTTGATCCTCCGCCTGTTTCGCAGTCCACTCGCGATTGCTACTCTGCGGCGACTTACCCGACCAATAATTCATTCCGATTGCTTCTTCCCTTGCGACACCGACATATATGCGCCGTGCCGGCGCCTATCTAGATGGTGCAGTGCCCCACTGAGGGTTTGCTGAGAGTGAGTTCGGTGCTGCCCAAGACTTTTTCGGCGCCGCAAGGCGCTACTGCCGGAGAAAGCCCCCCGGCTCAGCGCCGGCCAGCATCTGCTCCGCGTCGAATTGCTCGAACGTCTCCACGCGCGTGAACCCAGCCGCTAGGCGTGGCGGAGCGCGGCGAGGTTTGCTGTCCGGGTGATGATCACGGTCGGTTGATCAGCCCAGCGGATTGAGCACGAAGGTGCACAACCGCGGCAGGTTCCTCAGTGGGATCCAGACCATCACCTGACGGCAGGTTCCCGTCGCCTGGCCGATCGGGCCCCCGCAGACCGGCCAGGCGCCGAGACCTTGGGTCTGCATCACGTTGCGAGCCACGCGGATCTGTTCCTCGCGACTCGCCGCGGCGGGCGACCCCATTCCCCCGTGCGAGGCCCACGTAGCCGGGGTGAACTGCAGCCCGCCGTAGAAGCCGTTGCCGGTGTCCGCCGCCCAGTTTCCGCCCGATTCGCACTGAGCCATCGCGTCCCAGTTCGGTTCGGCGCCGGCGTTCGGAACTGTCAGGAGTGTCTGAGTCAGGGCGATCGCACCGACGAACCCGATTACGGTGACGACCTTGCGCACGCGCATGTCGATCCCTTCATGGCGGCGTGCGCTTGGATGCACGCCGGTAATGGCGGGGCGACAGACCATTTTCAGCCCATCGTGATACAGAGTTTACCGATGGGGCGGAAGTAAAATAGCCGTGCTAGAGAGTCTAATTATCTTCTTTGAGTTTATTTAATAGTTATGGGTCTCATGGGGCCGGTGGGGATAGCCCCATCCGTCTGTTCCGCGCCAAAACCCCAGTTCAAAGCCATGACCGCACGCCAAGGGCGGAGGCAATCGCGCGCGTCTGGTTTCACAGAGTTCGGCGTCAGGTGCTGTGAAATTTGGGGCCTATTGTGAATTTAGTTTCCCATGAGATGCCAGTGAAAGAATTGAATTTTGATGCCAATGTTACTGGTGAGGTAGGTGTGGTTATTGTTACATCGAATTACTGGTTACGGCCGCGGGCCGCAGCCGGGCGATGATCCCGTCGAGGTCGACGAAGAACATGTCGGGACGGAAGACGTGACCACCGGGCAGCTCATGCGCTTCATATGGAATTCCTGCGTGGTCGAGAAGGCCGCGGAACTCACGCTGGCCGGCGAGTACCTCGGTCTCGTTGGCACTGTCGAACCAGTTGATCGGATCTGGACTGGTGCCGGCGACGAGGAAGACGCGCTTGTTGCGATAGCTCTCGATCCGCTCGACCGGGTTGTCGGCACTGACCCTGGCCTGGTCCCACAGCGGGGCGCCATAAACCGTGCCACCTGCCAGATCCAGCACCGCGGACGTGATGTTTGCCCAGTGCACGACGAGGCCGAAATCGCGGCGCAGGCTTGCCGGGCCCGAATGGGCACTGACCGAAGCGAAGTGGCCGTAGTATTTCGCCGCGTACTTCAGCGCCCCGAAGCCGCCCATCGAGAATCCGCCGACCGCTCGGCCGTCGTACTCCGCGTACGTCCGGAAGTTCGCTTCGATCCAGGGCAGCAACTGGGCGATGTGGAACGTCTCCCAGTTCCGTGGTCCGGAGAAAGACGTGACCGGGTTTGAATACCAGCCGGCGTGCCCACCGTCGGGCATCACCACGATGATCGGCTTTCCGGCGGTCCAGTCACGGATACCCATGAAGTCGAACGAACGGAAATCGTCGTTGCCGCCGTGGAACATGTAGAGCACCGGATACGTGCGCCCACTGGTGTGATAGTCGTCGGGAAGCAAGACGTTGACGCCGGGGTTCCAGCCGACTGCCGCAGTCTGGAATCGGTAGTACCACAGGCGAGGATCGTTCTCATTACGGTCCACGATCCGCAGGCCGAATCCGTCGCCGCGCCCGGTGAATATGACCAGCGACTGTCCGGGGTTTATGGCGCCGGAGTCGGTGATGCCATTCACACCGGCGATCGGTGGATAGAACGACGGGTCACCGTAGAAGCGTGATGCCAACGCCGACAACGTATCTCCCGGAGCCACCAGGTATTTCCTCAGCTCCGGGATGATCAGTTGCTGACCGGGATTGAGGCCGGCATCCGGGCCGACGCCACTGGCAGTGGCGATCAGCCGCGACAGATCGGTCTGCCCATAGAAGCGCGACGCCACGCTCGACAACGTATCCCCCGGGGCCGCGGTGTATCGCGCGTAGTCGGGAAAGAGCAGCCGTTGCCCCACCTGGATGACGTTGGGATCGGATACACCGCTGGCCGCGGCGATCAGTCGGTAGCGTTCGGCATCCCCGTAGAACCGCAATGCCAACGCTGACAGCGTTTCCCCCGGCACAACCGTATGAATCCTGACCATGGTTCCCCTCCTTCAGTTGCAACTAGCTCTGGTCCTGGCGCTTGTGGTTACGACGCCGGTTGCCCTGATGTCAACAAGTCTAGGCCCGCGGCCGACAGCGTGAAATGGTTGACTTCTAAGGCATTACGAGTTCTCGGCATGCTGATTCACGTACGCTCCCCCACGTGTACGTCGACGTGATGTCCGTTCCGCAGCCCCTGGCTCAAATCGGAGAGCTTGCCCGCCGTGTCCAGTCCGCCGGATTCTCCGGGCTCCTGCTCACCGAGACAGGCCGCACCGCGTATCTCAATGCGGCGGTCGCCTCACAGTCCGCTCCCGGACTGGAGCTCTCGACCGGTGTCGCCGTTGCCTTTCCGCGCAGCCCATTTGTCACCGCGGCCTCAGCGTGGGAACTCCAGGAAGCCAGCGACGGCAAATTCCGGCTCGGTATCGGTACCCAGGTCCGCACACATGTCGTGCGTCGCTACGGAGTGCCCTTCGAGCAGCCCGGCCCGCGTCTGCGTGACTATGTGCTGGCGGTCAAGGACTGCTTCGCTGCCTTCCGGACCGGCAAGCTCGAGCATCACGGCGATTTCTACGATCTCGACTTCATCACGCCGCAGTGGAACCCCGGACCGATCGATGCACCCGATCCCAAGGTGGACATCGCCGCGGTGAATCCGTGGATGCTGCGCATGGCCGGCGAAGTCGCCGATGGTGTCCACATCCACCCGATCGGAGAGCCCGGTTACATCGCCCGCCACGTCCTGCCCAACGTCGCCGCGGGTGCGGCCAAAGCGGGCCGCTCCCCTGACGACATCGCCAAGATCATCCCCGTGATGACGATCGTCGGCGACAGCGACGAGGAACGCGCCAACGAGCGCGAGTTCGTGCGGGCCAGTATGAGCTTCTACGGAAGCACGCCCAACTATGCGTTCATTTGGGACGAGGCCGGCTTCGAGGGCACCACCGCCCGCCTCAGGGAGAAGCAAAAAGCCGGTGACATCGCCGGCATGGCGGCGCAGATCACCGACGACCACATCGCCGCCTTTGCCACCGAATCGACGTGGGACGGGTTGGCGGACGCGTTGACCGCCAAATACGGCGGAATCGCCACCCGCGTCGTGCTCTACAACGCGCTCGGCAGGCCCGACCGTCTCGAACGGTACGGCGAGATCGCACAGCGCCTGTCGACGGTCTGAGGCGAGAGACCGTCCCGTCTCGTAGCATTCTGCTACGCTTGTTTCAGAGTGCTACCAGGGAGGTTCTCATGACCGAGACCGCAGATCGGGTGACCCGGTTCGCCGCCGACCTCGTCGACAGTGCGGCCGCAGAAGGTGCACGTCAGAGCCGGTCGGCCAAACAGCAACTCGACCACTGGGCGCGCGTGGGTCGTGCCGTATCGAGCCGCCACAGCGCCGCCCGCCGCAAGGTCGAGGCCGCCCTGGCCGGCGACATCCCGCTTCGGGAGTTGACCGCCGAGGAAGGTGCGGTGTTCGACGCCGAGATCGCCGCGTCCATCGAGGAGAGCCTGGCGCGCGCCGACTATGGTGCGACGCTGGCGGCCCGCGGCATCACGACCGTCGCACTCGACGAGGACGGCGCGATCGTGCAATACCAACCGGACGGCAGCACCACGGTGCTGACGCCGCAGCAGTGATCCTGGCGCACCGTGACGCGGGCCGTACCGTCGCGCGGTGAAGCGTCTCGATCTCGTCGTCGGATGCAACGGCGCCGGCAAGTCCACCTTTGTCGAACTCACCCTCTCCCCACTGCTTCCGGGTAGCCCCTTCGTCAACGCCGACGAAATCGCCAAGCGTCGCTGGCCTGAAGATCCCGCCCCGCACTCCTACGAGGCCGCGCTGGTCGCCGCCGAAACGCGGGCAAAACTCATCGAACTCGGCGAGTCCTTCATCGCCGAGACAGTGTTCTCTCATCCCTCCAAACTCGAACTCATCGACCATGCGCACGCCGCCGGGTACACCGTGATCCTGCATTGCGTGCTAATCCCCGAAGAGCTGGCCGTGCACCGAGTGCGCCACCGCGTGCAGGCAGGCGGCCACCACGTTCCCGAGACGAAGATTCGTGAACGCTACCAACGACTTTGGAATCTCGTCGCAATCGCCGCGGACCGGGTGGACTCGGCAATGTTCTACGACAACAGCACCGTCAAGGGCCCGCAGATAGTCGCTCAGATCGCCGGCGGGTTCGTCATCGGATCGCCCGCCTGGCCCAGCTGGACGCCGGCGGCGCTCAATTCCCGATGGAATCGATAGCGACGGGAGGTATAGGGTCAGACCCCTCGAGGCGGTCCCGGACTTCTCGCATTCGCCGGGCCAGTGTCTCCTCATCGATGACATGCCTGGCCACCAGTGAATGCGTCAGTGCGACAAGCTGATTCTCGGGGTACGGCAATGTCACATAAACCTCTTGAACCAGGCGATCCTCATCGGTTCGACGAGCGAGCAGCGGCAGTGTCGCGCCCTCGTGGTCAAGTGCCTCGCACATCCCGTCGAGACTCGATTTCCACGGCGGTACCGGATTGGAGACGCCGTACTTCTGCGCCATGCGGGGCCACGACTGCCCCCGCCTCACGATCTGTTCCAGCGTCCGGACCCTGACTGCGGTGACGTCATCTTCGTCGGTCATCGGTTGCCCCTCAGTACCCGTCGGCCGGGCGGACCGCAAGATGCACCGGCCGTGGCGCATTCGCGGTCACCCCGGGCTTCGGCAAGGCGACACCGATCATGCAGTCGCGGGTAACGATCTCGGCGAGTTGCTCCTCGGTCCAGTCCTCAGTTCCGGCGGGCCGCACCGGCAGGACCAGGAACCGGCGTTTGGAATTGGAGTCCTCGACCCGGATTTCGACATCGTCGGACAGGAAAAGCCCGAACTCGCCGAGAACCTGGCGCGGCCAGCGCACAATGCGTCGCCGATATTTGGGCGTCCGATACCACTCGGGAGAATTACCGAGCAACGGCCGCGGATAACACGAGCACAATGTGCAGACAATCACGTGGTGCAAACTCGGTGTGTTCTCCAGTACCTCCAAGGCGGTGAAATCGCTGGGTGTCCCGAAGCCGGTCGGGTGCAGCCAATCGATTCCGACTTCCCGGCTGGCGGCGATGGGGTCCCGGAGCACCAGCTGCTTGAAATCCGGATCCACCCAAGCCTTCGCGACGAGTCGGGAGCCCGGCGCCGGGCCGATCTGCTCGACGAACTCGGTGTAGTGCCGGTGGTCTTCGGCAGTGAACAGGCCCTTCTCGATCGCCAATTCGCGGAGCGCGATCTCCAAGACCTCGAAATCGGTCACTTCCTCGACCATGGGTGCCGCGTGCCGCTCCTGGGCTTCGTGATGCGTGTGCGCCGCGTCGTCGTGGGTCATGTCGGATTCCTGTTCGTTCCGTCGAATGAGAGGTCTAAGCGAGCGGCCGCAACCACAATTCGGAGATCTCGGCCTGAAGGGTGTCGCCTTCGGCGCCCGCGTACGGCTCCCACACGTCGGTCATGTTGAAGCGCACGATGTAGAACCACTGAGGCTTCTGCTCTTCACGGTCGAATGCCTCGTCCTCGGGTACCAGACTTTCGTAGGACACCTCGACGATCGTCCCGGGCTTCCCGCGCAGATACTCCTGGGTACGGGTGTAGAAGATCGTCGGTAGGTCCCGCACACGCACCCGGTCGCCGACAGCGAATCGAGGTTCCCCGGCCTGGCCGGCGAACCGTTGGGGATCCCCCTTGCCGAGCGCCTCGATGTGATGCCGGTTCCTGGAGACCCGCGTCGGATCACCGACGCTGCGGGGTGCAGCCGAGAGTGCGTCGTCAGCACCGGCGGCCACCCGGGCCCGCACCTCGTCGACCCGTTCGAGCAACTCGCGAAGCGTGATGTGGTCCTTCTCGACGAGGCATCGGGCGACAGCCCACACCCACCGGCCGTAATAGGGGAAGCCGTGGTAAATCGTCCGGCCCACATCGACGTTTCCGAGCCGCCGCCGTTCTTCGGACGTCCAGATGCCACGCCAGCCGAGGACCTCACACGTGACAAAGGTATTGAGCTCCCACGCCTCTTCTTGCTTCTCCTCGAAGATCGCGGGTGCGTCGGGATCACCGCCGACGTCGTGCGGATTCTTCATGAACGCACCGAAAAGCGTGTGGTCGATCTGATCGGGGTAGGGCCAGTCCTGCAGCCGATGTAATGCCGGGCGCAACTGGCTGACAAAATCACCCATGGAATTGTTGGCCATATTCCGTGTCCTCAGGTGGATAAACGGTCTGCCTGCGGCGACGCTATCACGGGCAAACGTGGCTCGACGCTTATCGATGAAACTTCCAACCCCTGGGCGTGGTCATTGAAACTCAACGATGACGACAAGATTCACTGGCGGCAATTTGTTCACCGGGGCACCATCACCCAGCTATCGGCAGGCGCGCGCCCTCTCCGCTGTAGCGTGACGCGCATGAACTCCATTCGCGTGCCTTCCACCGTCGCGCTCGTGGCCTGTGCCGCGTCGTTGACCATGACGCTTGCCGCATGCGGCTCCGACACGGACACCTCCGCGGCTTCGTCCTCGACGAGCACGCCATCCGTCGCTGAGGTGCTCACGCCCTCCATCGCACAGACCGCGACCGAGGCCACCACCTGCCCGACGGCGGCGCCGCAGGGCGCCGGCACCCCCGAATGGACGATGTCCGGGGCGACCGGCAGTGTCGCGGTCACCGGCTCCACCGACACGGCCGCGCCGGTGGTGAAGGTGACCGGACCGTTCAGCGTGGCCGAGACCCAGGTGCACACCCTGAAGGCCGGGGACGGCCCCGTCGTCGCGCCGTCGGCGAACGTTTCGGTCTGCTACATGGGTGTCAACGGGCGTGACGGGTCGGTGTTCGACAGCAGCTACGAGCGCGGCGAACCGGTCGACTTCCCCCTCAACGGCGTTGTGCCCGGCTTCCAGAAGGCCATCTCCGGACAGAAGGTCGGCTCCACGGTGGCAGTCGCGATGACCTCAGCCGACGGCTACCCCCAGGGTCAGCCCGCCGCAGGCATCCAGCCCGGCGACTCGTTGGTCTTCGCGATCAAGATCCTCGACGCCCGGGGCTAGTCACACCGCCCACCCGGGCCCGGAGCCCGCTTGCGACAATGCTCCCATGGTCGAGCGCAGCATCTGGATGCAGAAGGTGGCAGCCGATCCCGGGCATTCGGATTGGTACGTCGAACGCTTTCGTGCCATGGAGCGTGCCGGTCAGGACCTGGCCGGTGAGGCCCGTCTGATCGACGCGATGGCATCGCGCAATGCCCGCATCCTCGACGCCGGCTGCGGTCCCGGCCGGGTGGGTGGATACCTCGCCGAGGCCGGGCACCAGGTAGTCGGCGTCGACGTCGACCCTGTGCTCATCGACGCGGCCGTGCACGACCATCCCGGTCCGCGCTGGCTCGTCGGCGACCTCGCCGAGCTCGACCTACCGGCACGCGGTATCGCCGACCCGTTCGACATCATCGTGTCGGCCGGCAACGTGATGACCTTCCTCGCCCCGAGCACGCGGGTTCGGGTCCTGACGCGGCTGCGCGCGCATCTCGCCGACGACGGCCGGGCGGTGATCGGGTTCGGAGCCGGCCGCGAATACGAGTTCGGTCAATTCTTCGACGACGCGATCGCGGCCGGATTCACCACCGACCTGTTGCTGTCCGCTTGGGACGTCCGCCCCTTCACCGAAGGCTCGGACTTCCTGGTGGCGATCCTGCGTCGCGCCTAGCTCGAACCGTTCGGGCTGAAGTTGAAATTGGCTATCGCGGTGGACAATCCGGTGCCGATCGGGCCCGACGCGTCGTACAGGCACGCACTGCCGGTGGCCACGCCCTCAGCGCTGGTATGGGTTACTGCCGCCATGCCGATGAACGGGCCGACCGGCAACCGACTGAGCGCCAGCGTGTAATCGGCGTTGATGAAAGCCAACCCGGCCGAACTGAAATTGCTCATCGAACTCGTGACGTCGACCGCCAGAGCGGCTCGCACAAATGGCGTGAGCTCTTCGCCGGCAACGAGCTCACGGACCTCGCGCAGCCATGCATAGCGCGGGCCGGATTGTTGCCACGGAAACCCCTCGCCCGTCCAATTCTCGTGCGGGCCATACGCCCTGATGAACATCGGCACGGTGTCGTCGAACTTGTCCGGTTCCTCGGGCATTGCCGGAAGGGCGAACTCGGTGGTCCAGAACTGTCCGTCGGGCTGTGCGCCGCGCCGTAGATATAGCGCCGAAGCCCGCGCCACCAACGCATCGTCCTGGGTCATCTCCGCATCGACCGCCTGCATCCGGGATCCGGATCGCACCACCGAGGCAGCGACGCGGACCGGAGCGTGAGCGACCCGGCGCAGTATCTCCACGGTGAACCGGGCGGGGTGAAGGCCGTCGTCGGTGACGAGTTGCTCAACGGCACGGGCCAGGAGGCCGCCGACCACCTGGCCGCCCAGGGTGGGACCCCACCCTCCGTGTGCGATCTTGTTCGGCACGAACCCGTCGTCACTGCTCACAAAGAACGGCGTCATCGCAGTGCGCTCCACAGGTGCCCTTTCGTCCGGTACTTCAGGCAAGCACGGACTCTATTACAGATATGCCTACAGTTGTTGCCACGATATGGCCGGGTGCTCGGTGCCACGGATTTCGACGATCGGGCACAGGACTATTGCCACGACCGCCCCTTCGTTCTACTATCGCCTGTAGTAGTTACTTGGGGGGCCTATGACGTCACCGATACTCGTTCAGACACAACGCTTTCTGCGTCTGGCGGCATTGATGTTCCTGCTCGGGTGGGGTCTGCACGTTATCGACCACCTACTGCGAGGAATGTCGGCATCACCGATGTTTGTCATGGCCGGCGGCATGATCCAGGGCGTGATCGTCATCATCGCGATCACCATGACCTTGCGCGCGCATCCCCGCGCGCCCGACCTCGCGATCTTCACAGGTATCGGTAGTGCAGTCGTGTTCACCTACGCGCACCTGCTGCCGAATTTCTGGCCGGACTTCCAGGACAGCTATCTCAGCGGTCCCCGCATCAACGTCACCTGGTTCTCCTGGGTGACAGCGCTTTCCGAGATCGGCAGCGGACTGTTGTTCGCCTATGCGGGCATACGGGCGAAGCGGGCTGCGGCGTAGGTGCGATTCCGCGGGTAACGTCGGCCGATGGGATTGGTGTACTCCAGCATCGTCGATGCCCCACAAGAAGAGGTCTTCGCGTGGCACGGCCGCCCGGGGGCGTTCGCCAGGCTGTCGCCGCCGTGGCAAGCCATGAAGCTCAGATCCGAGGCGGCCTCACTGCGTGACGGCCGTGCCGAACTGGCGTTACCCGGCGGTTTGCGGTGGGTAGCTCAGCACCAAGCTGACGCCTACGACCCGCCACGGCGCTTCGTCGACGAGATCGCCGGCGGCGGGCCGGCCTCTCTCCCCGCGGCATTGGCAATGCGCTGGAAGCACATTCACGAATTCGAAGCGCTCGATGCGACCCACACCCGGATGACCGACCGCGTCGAGACTCCGGTGCCCGGCCGTTTCCTGCGCCCGATGTTCAGCTACCGCCATCGCCAACTCGCCGACGACCTCGCAGCCCACCAAAGGGCCCGCGAACAGGGTCTGCCGCCGCTGACTGTTGCGATCACCGGAGCGTCCGGGCTGGTGGGGTCAGCGTTGACCGCGTTCCTGAGCACCGGTGGCCACCGGGTCATCAGGCTGGTCCGCCACGCAGCTTCCAATTCTGATGAGCGGCAATGGGACCCGGCCGACCCCCACCCCGGTCTGTTCACCGGGGTGGATGCCGTCATCCACCTGGCCGGCGCGTCGATCGCCGGCAGGTTCACCGACGGGCACCGCCGGGCGATTCGCGACAGCCGCATCGAGCCCACCCGCCGACTCGCCGAACTGATCGCCGACATCGATCCCGGTCCGCAGGTGGTGGTCAGCGCCTCGGCGGTCGGCTATTACGGATACGACCGCGGCGACGAGGTTCTCACCGAGACCAGCGAACGCGGCGATGGTTTCCTTGCCGAGGTTGTCACCGACTGGGAAGGCGCGCTGACCCCGGCTGAACGATCAGGCACACGAGTGGTGCGAATCCGTACCGGAATCGTCCAGTCCCCGCGCGGCGGCACGTTACGGCTGCTGCGTCCACTTTTCGCCGCCGGACTCGGTGGCCGCATCGGCGATGGACAACAGTGGTTGCCCTGGATCGGTATCGACGATCTGATCGACATCTATTACCGCGCATTATGGGACAAGCAGCTGGCGGGCCCGGTCAACGCGGTGGCACCGGAGCCGGTGCGCAACGCCGAATTCACCGACACGCTCGGCCGCGTTCTGCACCGCCCGACGGTTGTGCCGGTGCCGACACTGGGGCCACGGCTACTACTGGGCGATCAGGGTGCCCGCGAACTGGCATGCGCGAGCCAACGTGCGGTTCCCGCAGTCCTGTCGGCCGGCGGTCACGGCTTCCGCCACCCGCGCCTGGAGCAGGCGCTGAGCCACGTATTGGGACGGTCGCCTACGGCGTAGGAGCCGCCGGCGGCGCAGCCGGCGGCTGCCCCGGCGAGTTGTAGTCGTATCCGGGCGGCGGCGGGCCGTTCAGCGAGTAATAGCCAGGTGGCAGTGGCGGACCAGCTGGACCGCTACCGGGTGCCGGCGCCGTGATCGGTGTCTCCGAGCCAGGAGCGTTGATCGATTTGTATCCGGGCGGCAGCGGCGGAGCCGGACCAGAACCGGGAGGCGGTGCAACTCCTTCGGGCGCTCCCCCGCCGGCCTGGAAACCGCCCGGGTCGTGAGCTTGATGCCACAGATCCCTCAGGGTGCCGACGGGTCCTGATCCGTACTGGCCGGAGCCGTACACAGGGTTGGCGATCTCGGGCACCTGCGGAGGACCGGCCGGCGCCGGCGGCGGAGGCGCAGCCAGTGCGGGATCCGCCGGTGCGGGCGCTGGATCAGGCACGACAGGGTCCGCTGCGGCCTGCCCTCCCGCGGCCAGCATGGCGCCGACGGCGGCCAGGCCTGCGATCGCGAGCTTCGCCCCGTTCACGGCGAGGGTGGCGCGGTGCGCTTCGGTCATCTATCCGGCGGTCCTCTCTCGATGCACCCGCACAAACTCCGGCTCGGGAATCAGGGCGAATACCGGGCGGTCCGTGCATCGTCGCACACCGCCCCGAGGACGCGCTGGGTTAGAGCGTCCATGATGATGCCTCGGACATGCCGCGAGGGCGATGCGTGAGCGCGTCCCGGCGACCCCGGTGTGTCTCGCGTGGCAGGCTGAATCCGTGTCTCGGGTTCTGGTCGTCGGATCGGGTTTCGCCGGGCTGTGGGCAGCACTCGGGGCCGCCAGACGCATCGACGAACTCGGAGCGGCGGCCCACGGCGTGCAGATCACTGTGATCAGTGAGCATCCCTTTCACGACATTCGCGTCCGCAATTACGAGACAGATCTCACCCACTGCCGCATCCCGTTGCGGGGGCTGCTGGATCCCGTCGGTGTGGACCACGTTGCTGCCGAGGTCACGGCAATCGACGTCGAAGCCCGCAACGTCACCACGCAACAAGATGGCCGAACGCGCGTCATCGGCTATGACCGGCTGGTCCTGGCCGCCGGCAGTCGAGTTGCGCGACCGGCTGTCCCCGGGCTTGCCGAATTCGGTTTCGACGTCGATACATTCGACGGGGCCAGGCGCCTTGCCGGTCACCTGGATACGTTGGCTGCCGATCCCCAGGTATCAGGCGCCGGCACGGTCGTTGTCGTCGGAGCGGGGCTCACCGGTATCGAGACCGCATGCGAACTGCCGTCGCGGCTCTCCGCGCTCTTCGATGGCAGCGTCGCACCGAAGGTCGTGCTCGTGGACCACAACCCACAGATCGGCTCGGATATGGGCGACGCATCCCGCCCGGTGATCGAAACCGCTTTGTCCGACAACGGAGTTCAGACGATGACCGGTGTCGCCGTGACCTCCGTCGACACCGGCGCCGTGACCTTGTCATCCGGCGAGGCGTTGCCGACGGCAACCGTGGTGTGGTGCGCGGGAATGCGGGCCAACCCGCTGACGGCCCAACTGCCGGTGATGCTGGACCGGTTCGGCCGACTGCCCGTCGACGACTACCTCCGCGTCGAAGGCGTACCCGCGGTGTTCGCGGCCGGCGACGTGGCCGCCGCGCGGGTCGATGACAGCCACCTGTCGGTGATGTCGTGTCAACACGGTCGGCCGATGGGCCGTTACGCCGGCTACAACGTGATCGGCGACCTCCTCGGCCGGCCCATGCGCACGCTCCGAATCCCCTGGTATGTCACCGTTCTCGATCTGGGCCCGGCCGGTGCGGTCTACACCGAAGGCTGGGATCGCGATGTCGTGGCAACGGGCACGGTGGCCAAGGCGACCAAGAAGACCATCAACACCGAACGGATTTACCCGCCGTTGACCGGCGATCGGCGGACCCTGCTCGCAGCCGCCGCACCCGATCTTCAGGAGCGCCCACCCCGAGGGTGACTGCCGCTAGCCTTCCCCTCGCTCCGCCTCAGGCGGCGGCGTCACCGCGTCCCATACGGTCCACGTGTAGTGCTGATCGGGTAGACCGCTGGCACCGAGCATGAACGCACGGTGCGAGCGATTCTCGCGGGCGATGGTGGTCAGCCACGTGGTCACCGTGCTGACGCGGTTTCGTACGCCGGTGAGGAACGCGATGTGGATGAAACCCCAAGCCAGCCAGCCGAAGAACCCGGCGACTTTCACCGGACCGACCTGCAGAAGTGCCTGTCGGCGGGCGATGTACGCCGCTGAACCGAGGTCTCGGTACCGGAACGGCCGCCGGGGTTTCCCGTCGAGTTCCCGGCGAACGCACGAGGCGACGTGGAGCCCACCCTGCATCGCGTTCTCGGCAACACCCGGCAGGTTCTCCCGGCCGGCAAGATCTCCGATCACGAAGATCTCGGGACGGCCGTCGACCGAAAGATCAGGTCCCACAGCGATTCTCCCGCTGCGATCCGCCTCCACTCCCAGCACCTGCGCGAGGTGCCGGGCGAACGGCACGGCCTCAACGCCAGCCGTCCACAACACGGTTCGTGCCGCGTACTGCTCGTCGGGCCCACCGGCCTTCGGGCTGACGGTCACCCCGTCCCGATTGACGTCCGTCACGTGTACACCCATGTGCAGCTCGACACCGAGTTTCTGCAGCGACTTCGTCGCCTTCTCCCCCAGTTCGGCGCAGAAGGACTTCAGCACCCGCTCCCCACCGTCGAACAGCAGCACCCTGGCTTCCTCGGGCTCGATGCTGTGGAACTCGTGAGCCAAGGTGCGCGTGGCCATCTCGCGGATCTGCCCGGCCAACTCGACGCCGGTGGGGCCGCCCCCCGCGACCGCGAACGTGAGCCAACCATCGCGCTCCGGACCGGGTGGCAGTGTCTCGGCGATCTCGAAGGCGGTGAAAACCCGCTGCCGGATGTTGAGCGCGTCGTCGAGCGTCTTCATCCCCGGCGCCCACTCCGCGAAATGTTCTTTGCCGAAGTACGACTGTTGCATCCCCGCGGCCACCACAAGTACGTCGTAGTCGAGGGTGAATGTCGTCTCATCGGGCCGTCGGGCCGTGACCCGGCGCAACTCGGGATCGAGGTCTATCGCTTCACCGAGCAGCGTGGTGACGTTGCGGTGTCGCGCGAACTCCTCGCGTAGCGGCCGGCTGATCTGGCCGAAGCCCAAAGTCCCGGTGGCGCATTGATAGAGCAGCGGCTGAAACAGATGTCCCGCCGCCCGATCCAGCAGGGTCACGTCGACATCGACCCCGCCCAGCCGGCGGGCACAGAACAGCCCGCCGAATCCCCCACCGATGATCAACACCCTCATCCGACTGTTGCCCACACCTAGGAGGTTAACCGCCCGCCTCGGAAATGCGACGGTGCAGCTCAGATGCGCGCAGGGTGAGGTGATTGCGCTCGGCCAGTGATTGAGCCTCGGCGGCGGCCTGCACATACAGCTGCGCGGCCGATGCGATGTCCCCGGCCTGCTCATGCAGGTAGGCCGCCGCGGCGGTGTGGCGCGGCAGCGCCGGGTCGAGCTCGGCGAGGGCGGCCAGGCCTGCTCGCGGCCCGTCGGCTTCCCCGACGGCAACGGCGCGGTTGAGCCGTACCACCGGGCTGTCGGTGAGTGCGACGAGCTCGTCGTACCACTCGACGATCTGCACCCAGTCCGTCTCCTCGGCAGACTGGGCGTCGGCGTGCAGCGCCGCCACCGCCGCCTGGGCCTGGTACTCCCCGAGTCGGTCGCGCGCCAGTGCCGCCTGCAGCACGTACACCCCTTCGGCGATGAGATCGCGCCGCCACAGCGCGCGGTCCTGCTCCGCCAGGGGAACCAGGGTCCCGTCTGCACGGGTACGCGCCGGGCGCCGGGCATGGTGCAGAAGGAACAGCGCGAGCAGGCCACCGACTTCCGGATCGTCGGTGGTCCGGGCCAGCCGGCGGGCCAGCCTGATCGCCTCGGCTGCCAGGTCGACATCGCCGCTGTAACCCTCGTTGAAGACCAGGTACAGCACGCGCAGCACAGTGTGCAGGTCGCCGGGACGATCCAGCCGGACCGCGCTCACGGTGCGCTTGGCACGGCTGATCCGTTGCGCCATGGTCGCTTCCGGTACGAGATAGGCCTGCGCGATCTGGCGCGTGGTCAGACCCCCGACGGCACGCAGTGTCAGGGCGACAGCCGCCGACGGGGTCAGACTCGGATGCGCGCACAGGAAGTAGAGCTGCAAGGTCTCGTCCACCGCGGGGGCCGGCCCAGCCGCCGGCTCCGCAGAAACCCGGACCTCGCGGTTGCGCCGCGCGACCTCGGATCGGGTCAGGTCGAGGAAACGCCGCCACGCCGTCGTGATCAGCCAGCTCTTGGGATCGTCGGGTCGCCGGCTCGGCCAGGTTTCCCAGGCTCGGACCAGGGCTTCCTGCACCGCGTCCTCGGCAGTCGCGAAGTCGGCCCCGCGGTGGACGAGGGCGGCCAGGACACCGGGAATCAGATCCCGGAGCCCGGCCTCGTCCACCGCACCGGCGTCCATCTACTCGGTGACAGTCGGCGGAGCGGTCAGGAACGGACGCACCTCGAGCCACTCGTGGATGGGCCGCCCGCCCGCACCCGGCGCGGCCGACAGTTCTCCGGCCAACGCGACGGCGCGTTCGTAGGAGTCGACATCGACGAGCATCCAGCCGGCGATCAGGTCCTTGGTCTCCGCGAAGGGGCCGTCGGTCACGGGCGGCTTCCCCTCACCGCCGTACTGCACCCACGCGCCCTCCGGGGCAAGGGCCTGACTGTCGACGTACTCGCCGCTGTCCTTGAGCCGATCGGCGAAATCGTTCATGTACTGGATGTGAGCTTGGATCTCCTCCGGCGTCCACTGATCCATCGGAATGTCGTTGACCGACGCGGGGGCGCCTCGGTAGTGCTTGAGAAACAAGTACTTCGCCATGGGATTCTCCTTCGGATTCGCGACCGTGGTTGGTCGTTCACAACGGGGACGGAGCCGCCGCGGCATTCTCGACACCGAGGCCCGAAATATTTCTGATCTCATTGTCAGGCCGCGTCACAAGGGTCCAGGATGACGTATCAGCCCGTCGCCGACCTCAAGTGCAGACTCGATCACTTCGTTTGGCTAAGCTTCGGGTATCCAAGTTCAGAGTCAAGCACCGAGGTGGACATTCATGTTCGGAAGCAAGGCAACCCTGGCGACCATCGCCGCCACCGGCCTGATCGGCGCCGCCCTCGGCCTGGGCACCGCCATCGCGAGCGCGGAACCCGACCCGAGCCTGCCGCCGCCGCCGAACGCGCCGAAGAAGCCGGCTGAGACGTGGCAGGGCCACCCGATGGTCTGGTGGAACCTGCCTGCCGGCGGCCACTGGGGGGTCTGGGTCAACGGCGACTTCCTCCCGTTCACCTGATCGAACACCGGACCTGCGGGCCCGATGACATCGGCCGAGGCCATCGCCGCCGTCCCGTTCATCGACGGGATCGTCTACGGCGAGGGGCCACGTTGGCACGGTGACCGCCTGTGGTTCACCGACGGTCTGGCCGGCCGGGTGTACTCGGCCGGCGCAGACTCTGATCTCACCGTCGAGGTCGAGCTCGCGCGTGCCTCCGGGCTCGGGTGGCTACCCGACGGGACACTCGTGGTGTCGACCCTCTTCTCAGCGGAGCTGCACCACGCAGATGCCCGCGGGAACGTGACAGCCAGCTACGACGTCAGCGACATCGCATGGTCCACCAACGATCTGCTGGTCACGCCGGACGGCCGGGCCTACGTCGACCTCTACATCTCTGACGGCGGCGGCCTGAGCGGAGGGATCGGACTGGTTGCCCCCGACGGCACCGTGCGAGTCGTCGCCACTGGACTGTCGATGCCCAACGGCCTCGGACTCCTGCCCGACGAGTCGACCCTGGTGGTCAGCGAAACACACGGCTCACGGCTGGTGGCGTTCACCGCCGGCCCCGACGGCAGCCTGAGTGAACCCACCATCTTCGCGGATCTTGGCCCGGACCGGCATCCCGACGGGTTGTGCGTCGACACAGCGGGAGGAGTCTGGGTCGGCTGCTATGACACCGGGGAGTTTCTGCGCGTGGTCGCCGGGGGCGAGATCACCCACCGCATCGAGATCGACCGTGGATGGGCGGTGGCACCGGCACTGGGCGGGCCCGACGGCCGAACGCTGTACCTCGTGGTCGACGACACAACCCACGAAGGTCTTCTGGCCGGCTCGTCGACGGGACGAATCCTGCAGGCGCGTGTCGACATTCCCGCCGCCGGATCGCCCTGATCTCGTAATTCAGCTGTCGGTCTCTGCACTCTCGTCGTCGTCGGGCTCCTCGGCCGGGACTGCTTCCAAGGGAACGCTTTCCGCGCGTGGTGCGGTGATGGCCGAGGTGTTGTCGGCCGGTTGCAGCCGGACAACTTCCTGACCCACTGCCCGGCGCAACCCGGGAGGTCCTTCTTTACGGAAGAACTCACCGATGCGGCCGGCGCGGTACCGCAGCGGCGAGCCGAGCAGCTCACCCATCACCACGCCGCTGCCGAGTGCCAACGCCGTCGCTGCCGCACTGAGCAGGTGCGCAAGCCCCTCACCGAACTTCTCGTCGACGGCAAATGCGAATACCGCCCAGAACACCGAGAGCCCGGGCAGCATCGGCATGATGCCCGCGGTCGCCGTCACCAGCGCGGGAGCCTGCCGGCGAATGGAAATGAGGGTGGCCAGAAGACCGACGCCGACCGCCGCGATCCCGGTGGCCGCCCACTGGCCGAACCCGGCGGTCCCGAGCCCGATCAACGTCAGCTCGGCCAGCGCGGCCGCCAACCCGGCGGTGGGTAATGACCGCAGTGGTGCATAGCTGGCCATGGTCAGGCAGATCCCGGCCAGCGCGGCGCCCAGGACCGCCAGGACGATCGCCACCGGTCCTCTCGGCGTTATGAAGGTGCCCGCCGTGTTGACGTGCAGTTCGATCTCGATCCCCAGGAGTGTGGCGGCCTGCAGTGCACCGGTGATGCCCACGACGATTCCCGCGGTGAGAAACACCGCGTCACCGAGCCGCGCCATCGCGGTGACCATGTAGCCGGTCAACGCGTCCTGCACGGCACCGACCAAAGTCATGCCGGACAGCAACAACACGATCCCGGTGGCGACCAGCGCACTGAGACCCTGACCGGCGTACCGGTAGGCAGCCAGCGCGATCAATGTCGCGATCGCGGCTCCGACCGCGTGCTGGAAAAAGAACGGGGTGCCGATTCGATTCAACAACCGGCCGACCCGGTCGATCAATGCGGCCGTCACGGTGGCCAGCAGACAGGTCAGCCAGTTGCCACCCAGCAGCATCGCGATACCGAGCGCGAACCCGGCCCAGCCGGCGGTCGCAAGCCACCGCGGGAACGGATGCGGGCTCTCGGTCAGCTCATCCATGGCCTCGTGCGCCTCGTCGACGGTGATACCGCCGGAGGTGATGCGCCGCACCAGCCGATCGAGTTCGGCGAGCCTCGTGTAGTCCGTGGACCTGGTCCGCACCGCCCGCATGATCGTCACCGGCGGGCTGTCCGCGGTGGGCAGCGCCGACACGATGATCGTCGCGACGGTGATGTCGACAACGCAGTCCGTGAGCCGGTAGGCCTGCGCGACGTCCTGGGTAGTGGCCACGACATCGGCAGTACCCGAGCCCGACGACAGCATGACCTCCGCGAGCCGGATGGTCAGATCGAGGACCTTGCGGGTGTGCACGTCTCCCATCCCGGCCGACGCGCGACTGCGCCGGCCGGCCACCGGTGCCGGGTCGCGGCGTCCCCGCAGAGCCATGCGCAGCCCACCGCGCAAGCGATCCCTGCCGTTCAGACCTTCCTCAGCCATCGTTGGAAAGCGTACTGATGAACGCGCGTGTGCTGGTGGAAGACAGGCGGCGCCTCCGGCGGGAGTCGTCAGCCGGCGTGGCGGGCGCGGTCCGCGGCCCGGATCACATCAGAGCCGACAAAGGTGAAGATCTGGGCGCCGGCTGCCAGTGGTTCGGGTTGCCCGGTGAAGCGATGGGCTCCCACGCCGTAGCTCACATCCGGTTGCGACACCCAGATCAGGTCGAAATCGCGCTCGTCAAACCAGTTGAGGATCAAGGGAACCCGGTCCGGAACAGTGCGCCCCCGAGTCCACAGCACCGTGCCGCCGGACTTGGTCAGCTGCGGGAGGAAGCCGATGGTCCGCTCGATGTCCTCATCGGTGATGTTGCCGAAGATGCCGCAGGCCACCACGATGTCGGCGGGCACCAAATCCTGGTAGTGGTCGATACGCGCGGCATCGGCGGTCACCACCTCTACCCCCGTCAGTCCACTCTTGTTCACCGCATCGGCGGCGACTGCGGCGTTGCGGGGATCCAACTCGACCAGGCGCGCCCGGACGTCATCGCGTCGCGGATGGCCGGCCAGTACCTCGAGCAGGTCGCGGCCCTGCCCGGCGCACAGGCTGACGACCCGCAGTGGGCCGGCCGGAGCCTCATCCAACGCCTGTCTGATCAATGTCTGCACCGCGCGAAGTCGGTGCGCCAACGCCGAATCGGGCCGGTCGTAGTCTTCGTGCCAGCTGTGCCAATCCACCACGGGAGGAACCCTATGGCCGGAGCACCCTCGCCCGCGCCATTGCAGGACGGCCGGGCGCTGCTGCACTTGACCATGTACCGGCGCGACGGCATCGTGAATTCAGCTGGGAAAAGCCACTTTTCGATAGTCCCCAGCGGGCCGATCGGAGCTCGGGCGGAGTTAATCGCGGCGTGATGAATACTGGCGACTACCGCTGGAATCGCACATAGCGGTCCACGATGCCTGCCTCGCTCTGGGAATAGGTGACACTGTCCATCTGAGTGCCGTGATCATCGACCAGCAGCAGGTTTCCACCCGAATTACCGAGCTGGGCACCTGATCCGTCGAGCCCGATGACGGCCGACGCGCCGCCGGGCAGGTCCGCATCCAGCTTGCTCTCCCGGCCGTTGCGGTCGACCAGCCGCCAACCGTGCAACGAGACCGTCGTGGTCGCGTAGTTGCCGATCACCACGGCCTCCTGTCCGGGATCCGGGCCGGCGGGGTTGATCAGCGCCCGCTCCAGATACGCCGATCCCGGACTCATCTGCCCGACGGGTGCAGGCCCGATCAACCGGGACAGCGGTTGGGCAGCGGGGGCCGCATTTCCCTCCGCATCGGTCGGTACCCGCTGGGTCTGGAACGCGAGCAGGATGCCCACGGTCCGGTCGGGGAAGGCCAGCAGAAGCCCGCCGTCGTGGAACGCGCCGTTGTCGGCACTGTGGGCGCCGACGTTGCCCTGGTTCATGTGGATGTCGTGCACTCCGTGCAGACCGTCGGCATTGCCGAACTCGGTATCGATCGGCTTCTGCAGGTTGCGGTCGAACTTCGCACCGAAGGCGTAGAGCTCACCGCCCGCAGCCTGGCATTGGGTCAGGTACAGGCTCAAGAGGTCCTGCAGGTCATCGGCGTTCGCGTTGCCGCTGGGCGGAAGCGCCCGCCCGAGCGTGAAATCGAACATCGGCGCCTTGACGTAGTCCAACGATGCCGCCGAGCTGCCTTGGGTGAAAGAGAATCCCGACGCCACGGCGGCCAGCCCGTCGACGATGGGGTGCCCGACCAGCGGATCCACCACCCAGAAGACGACCTCGCTGCCGTCGCTGGACTCGACGTTGACCGCGACCCGCCACGGTTGCCCGGAGTCGTCAACCGCCCGGATCTGCAGGTGCGGACTGGATTGCCCGTCCTCGCGCACGAACCGGTCCGGTCGTGCACGCAGGACGCCGTAACTGATCGCCATGATCGACTCCTCCGTTTCGATGCGGACACAAGGACTTTCACGTGCCCGCATTCGCAGAACGTATCGGCCCGGCGCAGCATCGACACGCGTAGCCGACTACGCGATTCGGCGGCGCGTTCTATCTGCCGTGTGAGGCGAAGAACTGCCCGGAGGCGTCCGAGGCATCGAAAGCCCGGCTGGCGGCTCCGACGGATTGCGCGGGAAGGATCTCGGGCACACCCGGCCAGGTGTGCCCGCCCCCGTCGACCCGCATGAACACCACCGAAGTTCCGGCGGCACACCCGTCGGAGGCGATGCGGTGGGTTTCCGTGCCGTCACCAGTGCTGGGCAGCACCTCGTCAGACGGAGCCGGGCAGCCGTTGATCTGGCGCCACCGGTCCACCATCGCCGGCCCCGAAACCACGGTGCTCCCTCCCCCACGCCCCGTCATCGGCCCGCCGTTGAACGGCACCACCGGGTCAGCCGTCCCATACGTCGCGAGCACCGAAACAGGCCTCGACGGACTGCAGCCCACATTCGTTCCGAGCGTGCCGGCGACCGGGGCAATCGCGGCGAACAGGTCGGCGCGGTCACACGCCAGCCGGTTGGCCATGAAGCCGCCCGCCGACAAACCGGTGGCATATACGCGGCCCCCGGGGATGCCGTTTTCCGCCACGAGACGCTCGACCAGGGCCGAGATGAAACCGACGTCGTCGACCCCTTGGCGGTCCGGCACCGACGCACCACGGCCGTCCGCCCAGCTGTAATCGATACCGTCCGGGTAGACCACAGCGAACCCGTGGGCGTCGCCCACCGCGTCGTAATGGGTGAGCGCGGCCTGATCGCCCCCCGTCGCGCCGGCGGCATGCAGATTGACGACCAGCCCCGAAGGTGGGCCGCCGGGCGGCAGGTGCAGCCGGTAGGTGCGCATCACTCCGCCGAAATCGATCTGTGCCGACGGCAAGGGCGCAGCCGCTGCGGGCGTCACCCCGGCCGCGCACCATGTCAGCGCGATGAGCGCAGCCGATACCACTGTTCTGAGCCGTCCCGGCGTGAAAAGCACCGGGGCAGAGTAGATATCACGAGCGAACTCTGGGGCAACGCCAGGTGACCTACCGGAGAAAATCCTGTCGGCAACCGTCGCCATCCGCTTCCACGCCATCCCGGCCCCCACCGATTCGTCGTCCAGCAAACGAAGTCACGACGCTACCCGTTCGCTGTGACCAGCGGGGCGAGATAACCGGATTCGACCATCGATCAGACGGTCAGGACCATCCGGTAGCGCGCCTGCCCCTGCGCCATCGCCGCGTAGGCGCTCGCTGCCTCGTCGAGCGGGCGCTCCTCGATCCGGGCCCGAACCCCCGACAGGACCGCAAAGTGCATCGTCTCCTCGACGTCACGTGCGGTACCAGACGGGTGCCCGGAGATACTCAGCGCGGGTTGGATCAGTTGCACCGGGCTGATGGGCAACGGATCGGCCGACACCCCGATCGCGACCAGCTCCCCACGCGGCGCGAGCCCGCCCACGGTGTCGGCCATCGCCTGTGAGTTGCCCACCGTGGCCAGCACCACCGCCGCTCCGCCCAGGTCACGCAGGGCGCCGCTGACATCCCCGGCGGTCGAGTCGATGTAGTGCCCGGCCCCCAGCGATCGCGCATCCGCCTCCTTGCCCGGGCCACGGGCGATCGCCACCGTCTCGAAGCCCATCGCGTGGGCGAACTGCAGACCGAGGTGGCCCAAGCCGCCGACACCGAGTACCGCAACCAGGTCACCAGGGAGTGCGCGGGTGTGACGAAGCGCGTTGTACGTGGTCACCCCCGCACACCCCATCGGGGCGGCCTCGGCGAAGGAGAGTTCGTCGGGGATCCGGGCGAGCGCATTGGCCGGGACCGTCACCGATTCTGCATAGCCGCCCGGGTAATGCAGGCTCGGAATCTGCCCCTTCTCACAGTGAATGAACAGGCCCTTACGGCACTGGATGCACACCCCGCAGTGGCCGCCGAACCAGCCGATCGCGACGCGGTCACCCGCCGCGAAATCGGTGACACCCGCGCCGACTTCGGCGATGGTGCCCGCGATCTCGTGGCCGGGAGTCACCGGCCAGGCCATGCCCGGGAACCCGCCGTTGACGATGGCCTGATCGGTGCCACAGACGCCGCATGCCGCCACAGCCACCCGGACCTGTCCCCGATCCGGTGAGAGTGTTTGGGCGTCAACAAGTTCCAGGGTGCCGCCAGAAGACTGGACGTGAACAGCTCGATGAGTAGCCATG
Organism: Mycobacterium sp. IDUB_24; assembly: GCF_055419385.1. Classification (NCBI taxonomy): domain Bacteria; kingdom Bacillati; phylum Actinomycetota; class Actinomycetes; order Mycobacteriales; family Mycobacteriaceae; genus Mycobacterium; species Mycobacterium sp. IDUB_24. The sequence goes on along the minus strand of NZ_JBVAXO010000008.1, from coordinate 248,689 downwards.
GGAGTCCTTACTGTCGCCGTCGGTGTACCAGGCCATCATCGACCGTTGACAGCCCACTTGGCCAGCGTCAGCCCAGGATGAACGGCAACCGTGCAACCGCTGCACCGAGAGCGGTCTTCTCCGAATCGGTGGGGACCCGCCGGGCCGTGCCCACCAGCAGTACGTCGGTGTCCGAGAATTCTGCCGGGAATGGGAGGCCCGCGATATCGCAGAACATCACGCGTGATCGGGCCAGCCCGGCTGCCGGCGGTCCGGCTGCCGCCGGCAGATGCGCGACCAGATCAAGGTGGTGCAACGTCGATTCGAGAACGTAGGCGTCGAGGTAGTCGCCGACGGTGAGAACTTTTTCCTTCGTGCCCACCGGCAGATCCGGGTCGGCGAGATCCGCCGCCCGGCCCGCAGCCGAACCCAGATCGTCCAGATGGAACTTGAGCAGTTCCGGATCCTCGTATGCGGCGGCCAGCCGCACGGTCAGCGCATCCAAGGGATCCGCACCGGTGGGAGGCGTACCGGACACGTCCCAGTAGGTCAGCGCGTTGCAGGTCGCGTGAGCATCGGCCGGGGTGGCCAGTGTGATCAACACATCCTGGGCGTCAATGATGAGGTGGCACACCAGGTCTCGAATCAACCACCCGGCACAGCCGGAGGCCAGCTCGAACTCCTCCGGCCCGAGCCCGGCCACCGCCGCACGTAATGCCGCCCACGAATCCGAGAACTGGCTCACGCCTGCAAACTAGCAGCGAACCACTTTCTCGGCCGCCGTCCAGTCGTAGGGCAGAAACTTGCCGTCGAACGTCACCACCACGCGGTCCCCGGCGGGGTGCGATTTGCGCTGGATGTCGACGCTGAAGTTGATGGCACTCATGATGCCGTCACCGAACTGCTCGTGGATGATTTCCTTGAGTGCCCCTCCGTATACCTGAAGTGCCTCGTAGAACCGGTAGATGGTGGGGTCGGTGGGCACGGCCGTCGGCAAACCGCCACGCATCGGCACCGCGGCCAGCACCGGGATGACCGAATCGTCCAAACCCAGCAGGTCCGCGATGATCTTGCCGGACTCGGCCGGAACCGGATGCTGTCCCAGCAGCGCAGACACCGTCCACACCAATGGTTTGTCGATGGCATCGGCCAACTGCTGCCAGGTCAGGCCCTTGGTCAGGCGGGCTTCCACGATCGCGGCGGTGATCTCGTCTCTGCTCATACCAGCAGCATGCCTGCGACGGGTGGTCACCGCACGCCCAATGTGCCCTCCAGATACTCACTGCGACATGCCACCCGGGCCAGCTTGCCGCTGGTGGTCCGCGGGATCGCCCCGGCCGGAAGGAACCGCAGATCGGCCACGGTCAATCCGTGCCGATCGGCCACCGCCGCGCGAATGGCATCGCATGCCTCGGTGGGGTCGGCTCGGCTGGTCCCGGCCGCACGTTCGGCGATCACCACCAATCCGGCACCGTCGGCGTCGTCGGCGTCGGGGGGTGCGGTGAACGCCGTGACATAGCCACGCCGGACCAGCGGCGAGGCCTCTGCCACGGTGGCCTCGATGTCCTGCGGGTAGTGGCTGCGACCGTCGATCTGCACCAGGTCGGCCATCCGCCCGGTCACGTAGAACTGCCCCTCGAAGTACACCCCGAGATCGCCGGTGCGCAGCCAGGTGACGTCCTGCCGAAGCCCCTCGGCGTGACTGTCCGAGACAAGGCGCGAATGCAGCGATACACCGAAGACCCTGCGCGTCTCCTCCGGACGGCCCCAGTAGCCCCGGCCGATGTTGTTGCCGTGCAACCAGATCTCCCCGATCTGACCGTCGGGCAGCTCGGCTGCCGGCCCGTCGGCAGTCGCCGGATCGACGATCACCGCCCACAGGCTGCGGGCCGGGTGGCCACACGACACATGTGCGACGGCACTCTCGGCGCGAGCCCGCGAATCGGCACTGACGCGGACTGCTCGCCCGGCGGCGAGTTGCTCGCGGTCGAAGTAGACCACCGACGGCTGTTCGGCCGGGGCGATCGTCGAGATCAACAGGGTGGCCTCGGCGATACCGTAGGACGGCTTGAATGCTGTCGGCGGCAGCCCGTACGGGGCGAACACCTCATTGAATGCCGTCATCACCTCGGGGATCACCGGTTCCGAACCGATGATGAGCACCACGTTGCTCAGATCGATGTCCTCCCCCGCTGCGGGCACACCGCGCTGTGCGGTCCATTCATAGGCGAAATTCGGTGCGGCGGTGATGACGCGGCCGAGCTTCGACGCCTCCGACAACGCCCGGATCCACCGCTCGGGTCGCCGGATGAACGCGGTCGGAGACATCAGCGTCGAATGCCCGCCGTATACCGCGGGAAATCCGATCATCGACAGTCCCATGTCGTGATACAGCGGTAACCAGCTGAGGCCGTGCGTGTTTCGGTTCAGCAGATCGATGGACAGGATCATCTGCAGCAGGTTGGTGCCGACCGCGCGGTGGGTGATCTCCACTCCGACCGGCGGACGTGTCGAGCCCGAGGTGTACTGCAGGTGGGAGACGTCGTCGGGACCAACCTCGATCGGGGTGAAGCCGTCCCCCACCGAGTCGGACACTTCGTCGATGATCACCACCTGGGGCCGCACGGTGTCAGGTAGCTTCGCCAGGAACGCCCGTACCGCGTCGGCGGCGGCTGCGGTGGTGAGCACCGTCGTCGGACGGCAATCGAGCAGCGCGGTTTCGAGGCGTTCGGCGTGACCCTGCAATTCCGGCGCGAACAGCGGCACCGCGGTGTTCCCTGCCTTGATCGCCGCGAAGAAGCCGACAACATAGTCAAGGCCCTGCGGTGCGAGGACGGCAACACGGTCACCCCGGGCGGCGACCTGCTGCAGCAGCGCAGCGACGGCCCGTAGCCGGACGCCCAGCTGGGTCCAGGTCAGCTCGAAGATCTCTTCCTCGCCGTGGCTGTAATCCAGATAGCGGTAGGCGACCAGGTCGCCGACGTGGGCGATGTTGCGGTCGATGAGCGAGATCAGCGTGGTGCCCGGGGGCAGCACGATGCCGCCATCGTCGTCCAGACAGTCCTCGATGCGGAGCAGGCCTGCAGGGGCCTCGTATTGAACCTGGGTACCGCTGTCCATGACCGCAGTTTAGGTCGCGGCGCGCTCGAGGCGGATTCCCAGCTGCTCGAAAGTGAGGATCCATCCGTTGTGGAAGCTGTCGAATTCCTCTGGCGGCAAAAGGGAATGCTCGATCGACATCATCGTCTGCCCGTCGCCGGCCGGCTCGAATTCGACGTTGACGATGCTGGTCACGGTCGGATCGACCCAGTCCGAGTTACTCCAGGTGAAGCGCAGCACGCGGGGGCGATCGATGGTCAGAAACTGGCCCGTGATGAGGACGCCGGTACCGGAATCGTCGACGTCGAAGCGCACCAGCCCCCCGACCCGGGGTTCGACCACGACTTCGACGCACCGCACCGGGCGCGGACACATCCATTCCCGCAGCGACTCTGCATCGAGCCATTGGTCGAACACCAACTCCGGGGCCGCGGGCATCAGCCGCCGCACGCGGACCGTCGCCGCCTCGGTCATCGAGGATCCGCCTTCCGCCGTAACCGTGCGGCCAACGCATCGGCGCGCGTCGACCAGAAGTCCGTCTGCTCGCTCATCCACTGCTGGGCCATCGTCAACCCGTCCTGCTTGAGCGACACCCAGTGCTCGCGTCCACGGACCTCGCGCTGCACCAGACCGGCGGCTTCCAGCACCCCGATATGCCGCGACACCCCGGCGAACGTCATGGGCAACGGGGCGGCCAGGTCGCTGATCCGGGCGTCACCCTGACGCAGGGTCTCCAGCAGCCGCCGACGTGTCGGATCGGCCAGGGCCGAATATGCGCGGTCCAGAACTTGATCTTCAACCACATTGTTGACTATAGCCGCGAGCCGTGGTTCGCTCGAGGAAGGTTATTCAACTGAGTTGTTGAATATTTTGGGAACGCCGCAAGATACCGACGACGGGAGCAGAAATGAAGACCCCACCGATCGTGCCGGCAACGGAATGGCAAGCCGCACTTGACGAAATGCTGGTCAAAGAAAAGGAATTCACCCACGCGCGGGACCGACTCGCCGCGCTGCGCCGGCGCATGCCGTGGACGCCGGTGACCAAGGATTACGAGTTCGAAGGCCCTGACGGCACCGCGACCCTGCTCGACCTGTTCGCCGGGCGTCGCCAGCTGATCGTCTACCGCGCCTTCCTCGACCCGGATGTGCACGGTTGGCCAGACCATGGATGTGTCGGCTGTTCGTTGATGGCCGACCACATCGGCAACCTGGCCCACCTCAACGCCCGGGACACCACCCTTGTGTACGCCTCACGCGGTTCGCAGACCGACATCGCCCGGATCAAGACGCGCATGGGGTGGAGCCATCCCTGGTACACCATGGTTCCCCGGGCAGGCGCAGAGTTCGACGTGGACTTCGGCGTCGACGAATGGCACGGCACCAATGCGTTCATCCGGGACGGCGACCAGGTCTTCCGCACCTACTTCATCAACGACCGGGGCGACGAGGCATTCGTCAACACCTGGAACTTCCTGGACATGACCGCGCTGGGCCGCCAGGAGAACTGGGAGGACTCGCCACCGGGATACCCGCAGACCAAGCCCTACGAGTGGTGGTCCTGGCACGACGCCTATCCCGAGCACGAACCGTCGCGGTGGTTCGGTGCCCCCGACCCCGACAACGCGCACGATCCACGTCCGCCACGTGATGACTGCGCCGCCTGTGGGAGTCGCTGACCCACCTCGAGTAGACCGGCGACATCCATTGGAGAAGATGGGCAGGTGACGCAATCCCCGTTGACCATCCCCGCTCTGCTGCACCACAGCGTCGCCGAGTTCGGCGAGTCCGTCTATCTGGTCACGCCGACCGATCGACTCACCTACCTCGAGGCCGAGCATCGGTCCGCGCAGCTGGCGCGATGGCTGCTGCACGAAGGAGTGGGCAAAGGCAGTCGTGTCGGCCTGTTCTTCCCCAACGGTTCCGAGTGGGTGACGTGGTGGCTCGCGGTGTCGCGAATCGGGGCGGTGGCGGTGCCACTGAGCACGATGTACGCGCCGGCCGAGATCGCAAAGGTGTTGCGCCTGGCCGACATCGGGCTGCTCATCGCGCCGAACTCGGTGCTGAACATCGATGTCGCCGAACGGCTGGAGAAGGCTCTGCCCGAACTGTCCGGCCAGTCCACGAGCCGGCTGGCCCTGCGCGCCGCTCCCTATCTGCGCCGCATCGCGATGATCGGCTCGGCGGACCGGGCCTGGGCGTCGCGCGGCCGCGATGAAACCAGCGACGGCGTGCCGGCCGACGTCCTGGCCGCCGCGGAAGCCGAGGTGTCCCCTGCAGACCTCGCGATCATGGTGCACACGTCCGGATCCACTGCCGATCCCAAAGGTGTCCTGCACACCCATGGCACCCTCGTGCGTCAAACCTCGACCTGGCCCGCCGCCATCCGGGCCATTACCCGCTCGCAGGACGAGTCTCGGGTGCTGTGCGCGATGCCGTTCTTCTGGATCGGCGGACTGCTCGCGGTGACCGGGGCCCTGCATGAACCCGTCAGCTTGGTGGTGTTGCCGAAACTGGAACCCGAAACCGCGCTGGACCTGGCCGAGCGGGAACGGATCACCGGGATCGTGGGCTGGCCGGCGTTCACGCAGCGGTTGCGCGATCATCCGTCGTTCGCCGACCGGGATCTGAGCAGTGCACCGATGCTGCGCGAGGGCCCGCTGGACATCGCCATGACCGATGTACCCGACGGATTTCCGGTGCACCGCACCATGTCTGAGACCGCAGGCGGCTTCGCCTTCACCGACATGGTCATCGTCGATGACGACGGCATCCCGGTGGCGCCCGGGGACACCGGCGAACTCCTGGTCCGAGGTATCGGGGTGATGGCCGGCTACAACAAGCGCGAACGGTCGGAGACGTTCGACGCCGACGGCTGGTATCACAGCGGCGACCAGGTGTACCGGCGCGACGGCGATCCCCGGCTGTTCTACGTCGGGCGCACCACTGATCTGATCAAGGCCGCCGGGGCCAACGTGTCCCCGTTAGAGGTCGAGGCTGTCATTGCCGAGTACGCCGGCGTCGCGCAATGCGTCGTCGTCGGCATCGACGACCCACACCGCGGCGAGGAGGTCTGCGCGGTCGTTGTGCCCGCGGCGGAACTCGACCTGCCGGCCCTGGCCGCCTACACCCGGGAACAGTTGTCCGCCTACAAGGTGCCTACCCGCTGGGCGCTGACCGACAGCGAACGGATCCCGACCCTGCCCAGCGGAAAGTTCGACCGGAAAACATTGCGGCAGTTGATCATCGACGGAGAGATCGAGGCCAAACGACTTCAGCCCGCACAACGCCCCGCACAGTAGTCAGAATCACTCGATCAGCTCGCGGAAGCCGGCGGCCGGCTGAACCTGCGCGCCCACCCCGCGGACCCTCGCGGCCAGCCCGCTGTCCGAAGTCACCACGGTGATTTCGTCCGGTCGAGGAGAAGCCCGCACCAACCGCACGATCTCGTCGTCCGCGGAATTCGCGGTGGCCCGCGGAGCGTGACCCACCTCGATGACTCCCGACTCGATGGGTGGCGTCGTCGGCCCTTCGAACACGACCGTCACCGGGTGTCCCCCGGCCGCGGCCCAACGCTCGAGCCGCTCGACCAAACCGGCCATCGCGCCGTGGCGGTCCTTCCACCAACCGTCAGGCCGGGTGCCGATGACGTTCATGCCGTCCACTATCCAGCGCACCCGATCGACGGTACGGGCACACCGCATGCAGAACCTGCCGAATCGGAGTTGACTGGACTGTCTCAGCCGGGCGCATGCGCGGAGGAAGGAGCACCGATATGGTCGCCGAATCAGGTGGTGCGTCCGCGGAGCCGGCGAAGGCCCGCCACATCCGGTTGACGTCCCACAGCGCTGTCGCGGGTACCCCGACGATCCAGTGGGCGGCACCGAGCGCCGCCGAGCGCGGTCCGGTGATCGGCACCACCACCACACGCGCGCACCGCAATGTGATCGGCACCCACAGCGGCTCGTACAGCGTCTACCGGGCCTTGGCTGTTGCCGCGGGCGCGCTCTCGCCGGAGCACCGGGCCGATCTGACGAACACCGCCCCCACGGACGTGATCGGGCCGTATCCACAGTGGAGTCGACCGGAGGCGATCGTCAGCCTGGATCCGTGGGGCGCGATGGTCTCCGACTCGTTCGCCGCCGAACTGGCCGCGGGCTATGACATCCGGCCGACCATCGCGGTCACCAAAGCTCACGTGATCGTGCCGGAGATCGCCGCGGCCATCGCCGCCGGGCGCCTGCACCCGGATGGCCGGGTGCTGTTGGAGAGCGGTGCGGCATTGGTGACGAAGGCCGCCGTCGAGCCGGTGTGGTTCCTACCCGGCGTGGCAGCCCGATTCGGCTGCACGGAGACCACACTGCGCAGGGTGTTGTTCGAGGAGACCGGGGGCATGTACCCAGAGCTCGTCACTCGTGGTGATCTCGAGGTGTTCCTGCCCCCCATCGGCGGGCAGACCCTCTACATATTCGGCGCGCCAAGCGATCTGGCCGATCCGAGGGTCGAACTGACTGCACGGGTACACGACGAGTGCAACGGTTCAGATGTCTTCGGCTCCGACATCTGTACCTGCAGGCCCTATCTCACACATGCGATCGAAGAATGCATCGCCGGCGCCCAGCGTGGCGGGGTCGGTTTGGTCGCCTATTCACGCAAGGAAGGACGCGCACTGGGCGAGGTGACCAAATTCCTGGTCTACAACGCCCGCAAACGCCAGGCGGGCGGCGACACCGCCGACCAGTACTTCGCCCGCACCGAATGCGTGGCGGGCGTGCAAGATATGCGGTTCCAAGAGCTGATGCCCGATGTCCTGCACTGGCTCGGCGTCCGCAAGATCCATCGTCTGGTATCGATGAGCAACATGAAATACGACGCGATCACCGGTTCGGGGATCGAGGTCGGGGAACGGGTCAACATTCCCGACGAGCTGATCCCGGCCGATGCCCGGGTCGAGATCGACGCGAAGACGGCCGCCGGCTATTTCACCCCCGGACCGGTCCCGGGTATCTACGAACTCAAGATGGCCAAGGGCCGCGGGCTCATGCCATGACCACAACCCTGGACAGCTCGGCGGCCGTCGCGGCCCTGCGCACCACGTCTGCGATCCGTGAACGGGCTCAACATCTTCTGCAGCGCGCCCGGGACGGCGGCTCCGCCTGGTTTCTGGTCGACGAGGAAGCGCTGGACCAGGCAGCGGCCGAGGTCGCTGACGTCACCCGTACCCGGTACCCCACACTTGCCATTCCCTACCACAGCAGGTGGCGACATTTCGAGGCCGGAGGCGTGGATCGCCGCGCTCAACTGGAATCGCACACAGCCGATTTGGATACTGCAGCCCGGGCCCGCTCGATGATCGACCTGACCGTGGTGAGCGTCTTGCTCGACGCCGGCGCCGGAACTGATTGGCACTACGTCGAATCCGATACCGGCCTCGATCTGACCCGCTCGGAAGGATTGGGCGTTGCCAGTTGGCACGCTTTCTGCGGTGGCATGTTCTCCATCGACCCCGGCGATCCGCTGCGGGTCGATGCCGCCGCGTTGCGCCGCCTCGACGTCGAAAGCCTGGCCGCGGCCTTTCAGGTGAATCCCGGAAATCCACTGGTCGGTCTCGCCGGTCGCGTTCAGCTGTTGCATCGCCTCGGGACGCAATTGGCCACTCGCCCCGACGTGTTCGGTCCGGATGGCCGTCCCGGCAGATTGTTCGATACGGCGACCGGCCCGTCCATCGCCGCCCACGATCTCCTCGCCACGGTGTTGAACACACTGTCCGGAGTGTGGCTCACCGGCAACGCCATCGCGGGTCAACCGCTCGGTGACTGTTGGCGGCACCGGGCAGTACCCGGTCCGGGCCTCTCCCGCGGATGGATGCCGTTTCACAAACTGTCTCAGTGGTTGACCTACTCACTCCTGGAGCCGTTCGAGTGGGCGGGCATTGCAGTCACCGATCTGAACGCGCTGACCGGGTTGCCCGAGTATCGCAACGGCGGCCTGCTGCTCGACACCGGCGTGCTGCGGTTACGTGATCCTGTACTCGCGCAGTCGGACTGGGCGGTGAACGACGAGCTCGTCGTGGAGTGGCGGGCCCTGACCGTCGCGCTGCTCGATGAACTGGCTCCGCTCATCCGCGGCCATCTCGGGGCCTCGCAGTTGCCTCTGGCCTGCGTGCTGGAGGGCGGGACGTGGGCCGCCGGGCGGGCGCTCGCCGCGCACCTGCGAGACGGCCGCCCTCCCCTGTCCGTTGTCAGCGACGGCACGGTCTTCTAGGAGGGCAGATGGGCAGCAACCTGCATGTCATCGACCACCCGCTGGTGCAGCACAAGCTGACCCTGATGCGGCAGAAGGACGTGTCCACCAAAGGATTTCGCCAGTTGCTCAATGAGATCTCGATGTTGATGAGCTACGAGGTACTGCGCGACATCCCGGTACACGACATCGACGTCGAGACGCCCTTGGAGTCCACCACAGGGTCCGTGATCGACGGCAAGAAATTGGTGTTCGTGTCCGTTCTGCGCGCCGGCAGCGGCATCCTGGACGGCATGCTCAGTGTGATGCCGAATGCCCGGGTCGGCCATATCGGCCTGTACCGGGATCCGAAAACCCGGGTGGTCGTCGAGTATTACTGCAAGCTGCCCAGTGACCTCCACGAGCGCGACGTGGTGGTCGTCGACCCGCTGTTGGCCACCGGCAACTCGGCCGTCGCCGCCATCGACCGCATCAAGGAATACGGGCCCCGATCCATCAAGTTCGTGTGCCTGCTGACGTGTCCGGAAGGCGTCGCAGCCATGCATCAGGCGCATCCGGAGGTCCCCATCTACGCCGCGGCACTCGACCGAGAACTCGACGAGCAGGGCTACATCGTCCCCGGCGTCGGCGACGCCGGTGACCGGATCTTCGGGACCAAGTGAGCGCACACCGCTGGGGCCTCGGCGCCTTCGTCGTCGTAGAGGCCGTCTATCTGCTCGCCTCGGCCGCGTTCGGCGTGTTCGCACCCCCGGGCCCGCCGCCGGCCGAATTGATCACGCTGGCGATCGGGGTGCCCACACTCGTCGCCGCGACGCTGGCCGTCGCCATCGCGAAATGGCGCGGCAACGGTGCCCGCATCGACTTTCGATGGCAGTGGTCCTGGCGTGCAGTCGGTCTCGGGTTGGCATTCGGCATCGGCGGGCTGTTCGTCACACTGCCGGCCGCGTTGCTCTACCAGTCGATCGTCGGACCCGACGCGACCTCGGCCGTCGGCGGGGTCTACGAAGGCGTCCGGACCGGGTGGCCGCTGGCGGTGGTCGTCCTGCTGCTCGTCGCGTTCATCGCACCGATCTGCGAGGAGGTGGTGTATCGCGGACTGCTGTGGGGTGCGCTCGAGCAACGGTGGGGGCGCATCGTCGCGGTGGTCGTGTCCACCCTCGTATTTGCCATGGCCCACCTGGAACCCGAGCGGGCTCCGCTGCTGCTGGTGGTCGCCATCCCGATAGCATTGGCGCGGCTGTACTCCGGAAGCCTGTGGGGCGGCATCATCGCCCACCAGGTGACCAACCTGCTGCCGGGCCTTGTCATGATGTTCGGACTGCTGGGCATGATGCCGGCCCGCTGAGGTGCTACCTCTTGCGATCGCGCACCTTGTACGTCGAGGGCCACGACATGCGAGATTCATCGCCCACCAACGGCGTTCCCGAACCTCCCACCCGAACGTCATAGGCTTCCTGTCCCGCGCCGACCTCGCGATTGGCGTGCTCTTGAGCCAGGTAGTAGAGCTGGTCGATCTCAGCTTCGGAAAATGCCACGAACGTGGTCTTGCGCACTATGTCGTTCATGCCCGCCGTCATTCGGTCGGGCAGGACGCGTGACGCCAGCGCCGCCAGACCGAGCAGCGTGAACGGGATGACCCAGTAGCAGATGAACGACAGCGGTGACTTGGTGTCCAGAATCGTGGCGTCGCCCTGCACGATCGGCGGGATCACCGAAGAGACCGTCATTCCGGCGAATGCACCCACCCAGATCCAGGTGAGGATCTTCACGATCTGTTGGAACAGATCACTTTCCACGACCCCCGGGGGCTGGCCCGCCGCCGCGAACTCCAGCACGAAGGGCTTGCCGAGCAGTAACCCGGTCAACGCGACCAGGAAGATGCCCGCGTTGCTCAGCGGCTGCATCCAGCGTTCCATCACGTCCTGGTTGAGTACCAGGGTCAAGATCGTCAGGACCACGAAGGTGGCGAGCGCGCCGGCCTCGAGAGTGCGGCCCGGCGCGCCGGAGATGCGGCTGATCGTGAAGGTGGCGATCGCCGCCGCGAGCGCCACCAGCACGGCGACCAGGAACGGCACGTTGCCGACGAGTACCCAATAGATGATCCACGGCGCGAAGCCAAACAGGATGCCCACGGCCGCCTAGTCTAGAGGCTTACCGTAGGCCCGACGGCAATCACCCGTCGGCCCGCTACTCTTCGCCCGGCCTGTTGTTGCGACGCCACTCGGAGATCTTGCGGCCCATCGCGTCGGCCGCACTGGTCGCGGCCTGGCCGACTCCGTCGACCACGCCACCCAGGCCGTCCCGGATCCCGCGGATCAACGGATCCTCGGACTGGTCGAAACCGTCCTTGTAATGACGGGCCGCCGCGCTGACATCGTCGTTCCAACTGGCCGTGTCATCGTCGGACCGCAGCGGATAATCACCCGCCATGATCGCCCCGTATCCGCCGGTATCAACCCACTTGGTCAGCGCCGCCGCCCGGAGCACCGAAAACGGATGCGTACGCATCTCCAGATTCAGAAGTTTGAGCAGTCCGTCGCGCATATCGCCGGTCGCCTCGTAGTCACGCGCCTGGGCGAGGAACGCCTGCGAGTCGAGCTTCTCGAGATGGCTGCCCGCCGCCAGCTTGAGCTCGACCCGGATCGCCATGTCGAAGTCCTGCCCGCACAACAGACCCGCCCGGTCCCCCGAAAGTTCGGATTTGCGTTGCCATTCCTGCAAAGCGGCGACGATGGCCCGCAGGGCCCAGCCCCCCAGGGGGATGAAGCCGAACGACGAAGCCAGCCGCAGCAGATGATTGAGCATCGTGCGGTACACGGCATGGCCGCTGAGCGCGTGGCCGAGCTCGTGACCGATGATGAACCGCATCTCGTCGTGCGACATCAGGTCGTACATGCCGGAGGTGATGACGATGAACGGATCGTCCATACCGATGCAGTAGGCGTTGGCTTCGGGCGCCTGAATCACGAACATCTCCGGACGTACCGGGGCATCGAGAACTTGCACGCATTCGTCCAGTAGCGCATCCAGATCGGCGAACTGCCGCGGACCGACCCGTGCCGAACTCGCCAGATACAACAACCGGTGCTTGCGTTCGCGCAGCATCGCCGACAGCACCTTGAGGATCTGATCGAATCCCTTGAGCCGACGGAGCGCGGTCAGCGCGGTCCGGTCCGCCGGATGCTCCCAGGCCCGCGAGCTGATGCCCGCAAAAACCGTCCGCGTAGTCGCAGGTATCTGTTCCATCGGTGCTGAGCGCCCTTCCTCGTCGACAGCTCAAAGCCTACGGAGGGTTGAGCCGTCTCAGGCGCACCAATACGGGGTCAGGCGATGATGCGGACCAAATAGGGTGTCATGCCCTCGGCGCGCACGGGTGTGACGGCGACAGCGGGCTCGGTGCCCTGGATCATCTGGTTGTTGCCGAGGTAGAGCGCCACACTCTGGGTGCCCTCAGGTCCGTAGAAGATCAGGTCACCGGGCAGCGCCTGCGACGGAAGTACCTTCTGCCCGACCTTGTACTGCTCGCCGGACGACCGAGGCATCTTCACCCCTACTCCGCCGAACGCGTAGACGATGAGGCCGGAGGCATCGAATCCGACCACATTAGCCGAGGGATCCGGGGCGACACCGAGACCCGGGGTCAGCACCGGAGCGACAGGCGCGGTCACCGCGGGGGTCGACAGACCCGGTGTCAGACCGCCGCCGGCGAGCTGCGGCGTGGCGGGTGCCAGGCCCGGGGCGGGAAGGCTGCGAGCGACGCCACGGGTCGGCCCGTTCACGTCCCCGCCTCCGTAGCTGAAGGGCACACCGCGCTGTGACATCGCGCGGGCGATCACAAGCTCGACATAGCGCTGGTTGCCGGTGGGGCGTTCGATCGGTGCGGCGCCGGCCAGTCCGGGAGCCGCTACCAGAAATGCCAGACCGAACACCAGGGCAAAGGTACGTCTCATCGAACATCAACTCTCTCGACCACCGGAAGGCGACACCGGCCGCTGGTCGTTGTCAGCCGGGTCAACCATTTGTACCCCTGGGCGCCAGGATTGCCCAATTAGTTTGGGGCGCAGGGACGATCAGATGCAGGACTGTGACCGAACAGTTACCGCACATGCTTATCGCGGCACGTCGGGGCGCCGGTGACACCGTCCGCGCCGGGCACCGGCGCGCCTGCCGGCGGGCAAAGTTCGCGGGGCAGCTCCGATTTGACTCCGCCGCCGTGAAAATCGTTGCGGTACATGGTGCACCGGGAGGGTTCACCACGTTTGCGGGTCACCTGACACGATGGTGACATGCACCCCGACGCGCATCCGCAATCCTGGTCGGCCCGACTCTGGGAGCCGATCGAGCCGACGTTCACCGCGATCCTCGCCCACCCGTTCCTGACCGGACTGACCGACGGCAGCCTGGACGGCGCGGCGTTCGCCCACTACGTGGCACAGGACGTCCACTACCTGCGCGACTACGCCCGCGCGTTGGCCATTGTCGCCGCCAAGGCACCCACCCTGGCCGACACCGCGATGTTCGCCCGACATGCCGCCGAGGTCTTCGATGTCGAATTGGGTCTGCACAACGAACTGCTCCCGGAATTGGGGCTGGATATCGCAGCGCTGAACGCGACGCCGGTCGCCCCGACCACACGCGCCTACACGAGTTATCTGCTGGCCACCGCATACAGCGGCACGTTCGCCGAAGGCCTGGCGGCGGTCCTGCCCTGCTATTGGATCTACGCCCGGGTCGGAACGGCGTTGCTGGAACGCGGTTCGCCCGATCGGCGCTATCAGCGTTGGATCGACAGCTACGGCGGTGACGAGTACGCCGCCACGGTTGCCGAGGTGCTCGACCTGACGGATCGGCTGGGGCCGACGCTGGGCGGGGCGGACGAGGCCGCCGCACGAGCCCATTTCGAGGTCACGGCGAAATACGAATGGATGTTCTTCGACGCGGCCCATCGCCGCGAGCAGTGGCCGGTCTGAACGCCGGCCGGTCCCTCACCGGCGCGAGGCGCGCCGGTGAGGGAGGGTGACGACGATCAGAGTGCGGCCAGCGCGGCGTCGTAGTTCGGTTCCTGAACGATCTCGGGCACCAGTTCGGTGTAGGCCACCTTGCCGTCGGCACCGATGACGACGACGGCGCGTCCCAGCAGACCGGCCATCGGACCGTCGGCCATGGTGATCCCGTAATCCTCGCCGAAGCTGTCCCGGAAGGCCGACGCGGTGATGACGTTCTCGATGCCCTCGGCTCCGCAGAAACGGCTCAGCGCGAACGGCAGATCCTTCGACACGCACAAGACCGTTGCCCCGGCGGCAGCCGCCCGTTCGTTGAAGGTGCGCACGCTGGCGGCGCATATCCCGGTGTCCACCGACGGGAAGATGTTCAGCAGCACCGACTTGCCCTGGAACTGGTCGTTGGTGACGGTGCCGAGATCGGTGCCGGTGACCGCGAAGCCGGGGGCCGCGCTACCGACTGCCGGCAGGTCGCCGACCGTATTGATGGGGTTTCCCTTGAAGGTTATCTGTGCCATGGGGCACAGTCTGTCAAAACCGGGTGCTCGGCGGGCGGGCCGGGGTGCGACGATGGGCGCGATGATCGATCTGCCCGAGGCCGTGCGCGCGATGGGCAGGCGAGGACCGCAGTGGCAGTCCTGGGTCGACGGCTTGCCCCGCATGATCCGGGACCAATTCGACGAATGGGATCTGCGGGCCGACGGACCTGCTGGACACGGCCATTGCTCGATCGTGCTGCCGGTACACACCGGAGAGGGTGTGCCCGCGGTCCTCAAGGCGGCCTTCCCCGACGACGAGTCCGAACATGAACACCTCGCGTTGCGACGTTGGGCAGGTGCGGGAGCGGTCCGGTTGCTCCGGGCCGATCCACACCGGCGGACGATGCTGCTGGAACGGCTGTACCGACGAAATCTCAATGAGCTCTGGGATATTGAGGCGTGTGAGATCGTCGCCGAGCTGTACGGCCGGATCCATGTTCCGTCGCTGCCCCAGCTACGTTCGCTGGCCGAATGCACGTCACAGTGGACGGCCGATCTGGTGCGACTCCCCCGCAACGCCCCGATCCCGCGCCGGCTCGTGGAACAGGCGATCACGCTCGGCACGGACCTGGCCACCGATACCGCCGCCACCGGCACCCTGATCCACAGCGACCTGCATTACGAGAATGTCCTCGCCGCTGACCGCGAGCCATGGCTGGTGATCGATCCCAAGCCGATGAACGGGGATCCGCACTACGAGGTCGCGCCGATGCTGTGGAACCGGCGGGAGGAGCTGGCCGGTTACGTTCGCGACGGGGTCCGGCGCCGGTTGTCGGCTCTGGTCGACGCTGCCGGCCTGGATGTCGACCGGGCCCGAGCCTGGGTCATCGTACGGATGGTGCACAACGCGATGTGGGAGCTGACCGAGACGCCCGAACCCGACGCGGACTGGCTGACCACCTGTGTGGCGATCGCCAAGGCGGTGCAGGACTGACGCCTCAGATGACCTTGTAGGTGACTTCGTACAGTGCGCCTGCGCCGCTGACCTGCTGGGTGAGCTCTCCGCGCCCCAACTCGTCGGAGCGGATGACTACCGAGCCGACGTCCTCCATCTCGTCGGTACCGGCGTCCACCTCCCTCAACACGATCTCCAACTGGCCGTCGAACGGCAGTAGCCGGTCCAGATCCACCACATCCCCCTGGCACATCGAGACGGCCTTGAACTGAAACCCATCAGCTCGGCTGATGCTGAGCTCGTCGGCTCCGCCGGAATCCTGGGTTCTCACCGCCCGAAGTTCCGACAGCTTCGCGAACAACGACATGGCATCCTCCGTTGGATCTCCGCGCCAGCGGTAGCTGACGAAGTCGATTCTCGAGTTGCCGCCAGGTCGCGCACATGCGTAGTGCGCTACTTGAATCTGTTCGGTGAAGATTGCTGCTCCCGCTCCCGAGTCGCCTCACCCGATACTGCATCGGGGCAGTTCACGATGCAGTAATGGCACTTTGCAGGCGCTCGCGCCACCACGCCAGCCGGGCCGGGTCGGTGACGGCGTACTGCTCGAGTCGGTCGCGCTGCGGCGCCGGGGGCATCGGCGCGACAGGTAGGTAGCCATCCACCGCGACCAGGGAACGCGAATCCGCGACGACGTCGCCGGCGAGAAATCGCCTGGTCCCCAGCTCGCACGCGAACGCGAGCTGGGGTAACGCGCCCGCCAGCGCGAGCCCCGCCGCAAGTCCGATGGTCGTCTCCAGCGTCGAGGTGACCACACAGGGCAACCCGCAGGACTCGGCGACGCGCAACGCGCGCCGGGCTCCGCCCAACGGCCCGGTCGCGAGCACGGCGATGTCGGCCGCCTCGCCAAGGCGCAGGCCGATCGGGTCGCCGGATTCGCGGATCGACTCGCCGGCCGCGACGGGTACCTCGACCCGGCGCCTCACCTGCGCCAGCTCACCGATCGTGGGGCACGGCTGCGCGATGAACTCCAGACCCCCGCCTGCCCGATCGAGAGCAGCGATGGCGGTGACCGCGGTGTCCGGATCCCACCGCCCCTTGGCGTCACACCGCAGGACGCCGTCCGCGCCGAGCCCGTCGCGCACCGCCCGGACCCGCTCGACATCCTCCGCCAATCCCCCGGCGCCCACCTCGACCGCCGCGGTCCGACAACCCGATGCGGCGGCGATCTCGTGCGCCCGCGCGGCGTCGACGGCGGGAATGGTGACCGCGATGGGTACTCGTCCACGCACCGGATCCGGCCAGCCGACAGTGCCCGGCTCGGTGGCCGCCGTGAGCCAGCGGCCCAGCGCACGCTCGTGCGGCAGTGGGCTGAACTCCCCCCAGCCCTGCGGCCCCTCGATGAGCATTCCCTCACGCACCGTGAGCCCACCGACCGGCTCAAGGGTCGGGATGGCGAAAACCGGCGCACGGTCAAAGTCGATCAGGGTCTGCACAACCACGTGACGCTAGCGGACCGAACCGCTCGTGGGCGGACAACCCGCGGCTTAGACTGCGCCCGTAGGTCCTGAAGCGGTGCTGCCGATGAGGAGACAGCCAATGACGAGCGCAGTGTGGCGCGGGGTATTCACGGTGGTGTCGGCCGCGGTGCTGTCAGCCGGATCGATGGCAGTCGCCACGATCGTGACGCCGGCCCCGAGCTCGGCATGCCAACCCGGGGAAACCGGCGTCACCAACGGTTGTTCTCCGTTCTGCGTACCGGGCAGGCAACTCGACACCGCGACCGGGCTGTGCCTGCCGGTTCCGCCCCCGCCACCCGCTCCGAATGGCGTTGCGACACCACTTTTCTAAGCCATTACGCTGGGCGTCATGGCGCAGGTACTGACGGTGAACGTGGCTCATCCACGACCCAACACCGCCGAGGGGCGTGCCGTCACCGGCATCGACAAACGTCCCGTCGACGGGGCCGTCGCGGTCCGCGCGCCGGGCCCGATGCACGGCGGGCTCGGTAGCGGCCTCGTCGGCGACACCATCGGCGACCAACAGTTCCACGGCGGCGACGATCAGGCGGTCTACGCCTACGCACGCGAAGACCTCGACGGCTGGCAGACCGAACTGGACCGCGAGATCGCCAACGGAGTGTTCGGCGAGAACCTCACCACCGCGGGCATCGACGTCACCAACGCCGTCATCGGTGAACGGTGGCGCATCGGATCCGACGGGCTCGAGCTCGAAGTGTCCCGGCCACGCATCCCCTGCCGGACGTTCGCCAACTGGTTGGAGCTCAACGGATGGGTCAAAACCTTTACCAGAGCGGCGATTCCAGGTGCGTATCTGCGTCTGGTGACACCCGGATCGGTATCCTCCGGCGATCAGATCGTGGTGACCGATCGGCCCGACCACGACATCACCGTCGGATTCGTGTTCCGTGCGCTGACCCTCGAGCCACAGCATCTGCCCGCGATCCTGCGCGCGGCCGCCCTCCCCGACCCGCTGCGGGAGCTCGCCGAACGCCGGACCGCCTCGACCTGATTACCCGGGGTTCGCCTGTGGGACAGGCTATTCCGGCCATTTGTTCGCGAGAATCACCTCGACGAAGTCCTCGCGCACGAACGAATCGTCGAAGTGGGCGAGCACGTCTGCGTTGACCGTGCCGAAGGTGGACCCCGGACGCTTCTGCACCCCGTCGGTGAATGCCTGCAGAATCCGGTTCTTGAAATCAGGCCGCGGATGCGCCGTGGTGACGGCACTCAGATCCCCCGGCGCCAGATTGTCGAGGCCGATCCCCAGCACATCTGTTTCCACACCGGCGCTCACCAGCGCGATCTCGGGATCCAAAAACTCGGGGACGCCCGGGGTGGTGTGCAACGCGATGCCCAGCCAGACCTTGCGGGCGGCGGCATCGTCGAACCCGTGCTGCAACAGGAAGTCCCGCGCGGCTTCGGCACCGTCGACCTCGAACCGCAGTTGCGACGTCGTACGGTACCGCTCCGTCAGCCCGAGGTCGTGGAACATCGCACCGACGTACAGCAGTTCGAGATCGGGCTTCAGTCCCCGACGCAGGCCCTGTAGCGCACCGAAGTAGAACACTCGGCGCGAATGGTGGAACAGCAGGTCATCCTCGACGTCGCGGATGTATTCGGTGGTATCTCGAACCAGCGCGGTATCGGGGAGCTGGATTCCGGCGATGGTGTTGGCTGTCGACGTTGTCATGTCGGTCCCTTTGTCTCATAACGGTTTTACCTGGCTCGGCGCTCTGGGTGCACTTCGCGTGATTCGAGTCTGCGCCGCGGCCCAACGCCCCGACCATGTCCGATCTGCCATCTTTCCCACAAAAAGCGACACAATGGATAGATGGCGCAGGCTATGGGGCCCCGTGAGATCGTGATCGTCGTCTTCGACGGGATGAAGTTGCTGGACGCCGCCGGGCCCGCCGAGGTCTTCGCCGAGGCCAACCGGTTCGGCGCCCACTACCGCCTCCGGATCGCCTCGGTCGACGGCGCCGACGTCACGACCTCGATCGGCACGGAGTTCGCGGCGACCGATCGAATCGCCGAGATCGATGGCGTGGATACCGTATTGGTCTCCGGTGGAGATAATCTCGTGGGCCGGCCGATCGATCCGGGTCTGGTGGAAGCGTTGCGCGACCTACCGACGCGGACCCGGCGGCTGGCGTCGATCTGCACCGGGTCCTTCCTTCTGGCCGAGGCCGGACTGCTCGACGGCCGCCGGGCCACCACCCACTGGCGGCACGCACGGCTGCTGGCACTCGCGTATCCCACGATCTCGGTCGAGCCTGACGCGATCTTCGTCCGGGACGGCAACATCTACACCTCAGCGGGGGTGTCGGCGGGCATCGACCTGGCATTGGCGCTGGTGGAATCGGATTGCGGAGCCGACCTGGTGCGCGACGTGGCACGGTCACTGGTGGTGTATCTCAAGCGCGCGGGCGGCCAGTCGCAGTTCTCCAGGTTGGTCGAGTCAGACGCGCCGGCAGAGTCGACATTGCGTAGGGTCACCGACGCGATAGCGGCTGACCCGACTGCCGACCACAGCGTGAAAAGCCTTGCGGCACTGGCCTCGTTGAGCACACGACAACTCACCCGGCTGTTTCAGGCGGAGCTCGGCACCACCCCGGCGCGCTACGTCGAAACGGTTCGGATCGACGCCGCACGAGCAGCCCTCGATGCAGGTCGCCACGTCGGAGAAACCGCCCGCCTGGCCGGGTTCGGGAGCGCCGAGACCCTACGAAGGGTGTTCGTCAACCACCTCGGCGTGTCACCGAGGGCCTACCGCGACCGGTTCCGCACCACGTCCGGCAGCTGAGCCCGCGCTCAGACCCAGCGCGGGAGTTCCTTTCCGATCAGCGGTGCGATCTTGTCCGCCATGTAGGCGTGGCCGGCGTCCGTCGGGTGAATACCGTCGGCCCCGATCAACTCCGGGTTGTCGAAGAACCATCGCTCCGCGATCGGATCGACGAACGTCGCCCCTACCTGCCGGGCCTGATCCCGCAGGATGTCACGCACACCGAGCAGATTCGGCGGAACCTCCGCGTTCACCCACGGTGGCCCGATCACCAGCATCCGGGCCGTCGGCGCGGACTGACGTGCCGTCGTCAGGGCGTCGTGGCTCAACCGGGTGACCACACCCAGATCGGCGTCCTTGTCGTTGCGCGACCCGAAGAAGACAATCAACGCGTCGTCGGGCTGTACCGCCCTCGGTGTCAGGTCGGCGAAGACGCTGCCGTGGTTTCCACGTGCCTCATAGCCGGCGCCGCCCTCGGCCACCACATCGGCGTCCACCTGCACACCGCGTTGCGCCAGTTTCTGCCAGGCCAGCGGCGCCCAGTTCCTGGGTCCCATGCCGCCCTCGGCGAGCATGCCCGTGGTGTAGGAGTCCCCGATCACCGCGATGTGGTTGATCTGGGGATCTAGGCCCGAGGTGACGTAGCGCTGCTGAGGAGGCTGCGCGAAAAGCCCGACCGTGAGGCCGAGTGAGACGATGAAAGTGGTCAGACGACCCACTGCAACCTCCACTGCCGGCGAGACCCAATTCGTCCCGGACCGCGATACCGAGACAGCCTAAGGTGTGAGCCTGGGCCGTAGATAGGCGGCCGGTGACACAGCGATAACAAGGGCATAACAACCTGTCGCGCAGCGAGTTTGGATGGTTACAACGGTCAGCCCGCGCGGGCCGAAACCTCGTCCGACCGGTCTGCGGACTCGGTGTCGATCCGGTGCAGTTTCTTGTTCGTCTGCTCGACCGGCCGGATGTCGACCATCCTGCGCATCCAGCGTCGGGCCGGCTCCTCCACGAGGTGGTACAGCGCGATTGCGCCCACCACGGCTATCGCGAACAGACCGAGAAGCGTCGCCTTACCCGAAAGCGTGGGTGTCAGGGTCAGTTCGAATTGCCTGGTGGTCCAGATCCAGGCGGTATGGACCAACTCGTGCACCATGTACAGACCGAACGAGATTTGTCCGCCGTAGACCAGAAGCCGGGTGGACAGCAATGCCGGCAGGCTCCCGACGCCGACCGCCAGCGCGACAACCTGCGGGACGAAGAGGATGTCGACCATGCCGCCGGCATCGCCGACCGTGTTCAACGGGTGCTTGTCGAAGAAGTACAGTCCGCCGACGATGGCGGCACCCAACAAGATCGAGAGGTAGCCCGCACCCTTCTGGGTCCGATCCGTCAGATGCAGTTTGCGAACCGCCGCACATGCCAGCGCACCGGCGGTGAACTGCATGACGATGCGGGGCAGCCAGCTCCACGGGGTGTAGAAGTGGCCGGTGGCCATCAAGAGCACGACCGGCGGCACCGCGGCGGCGATGGCCAGCAGGACCAGACTTCGCGCCCGGGTGGCGCGGGCGATCCGGAAGATGACCAGGATCAGCGCTCCGAACAGCAGGTAGGCCAACCACTCGGCGCTGATCGACCATGCCGGCCCATCCCAGCTCGAGCCGTCGAAGTAGGGCTGGAACCACAGTTGGACCAGGAACAGCTGCCGGAAATAGCTGACGGCGTTGTAGCCACTCGTGTCCTCAGGTGGGATATGCCCGACGTTGAGGGTGAAGATCAGCCACAGTGCAGCCAGGTGCAGCGTGACGAGGTACACCGGCCACACCCGGGACAACCGCAGCCACAAGAAGTGCAGCGTGGCCCGCGTGGACCAGGTCGGCCCCATCCGGTCGATGTAGTTCCAGGTCAGGACGAATCCGCTGAGGATGAAGAACAGGTCGACGCCCTGTGCGCCGCGGTCGAGGACGGGGGCGAGCGCTTCGGTGACGTCAGGGGCCACCTGGTAGAGCAGGGGCCGGAAGTGGAAGAGAACCACCCACACCGCTGCAACGATGCGCAGTCCCGTCAGGGCCTTGATCTCTGCGCCGCGCACTACACCCTTTTCCGTATCCACTGAGCTGATCCGTCACGCTTCCGCCGCGGCTGGCCGGGCGGATCGGCCCGCGATTCGCGCAACCGGCAGCTCT
Source organism: Mycobacterium sp. IDUB_24 (assembly GCF_055419385.1). Taxonomy (NCBI): domain Bacteria; kingdom Bacillati; phylum Actinomycetota; class Actinomycetes; order Mycobacteriales; family Mycobacteriaceae; genus Mycobacterium; species Mycobacterium sp. IDUB_24. Next base: position 226,450 of record NZ_JBVAXO010000008.1, on the reverse strand, counting down.
CGCAGACTAGCAGCGTGCCGTTGCAGAGCTTGGTCCCCGCGCGGTGCGCACTTCCCGGGGGACACGACCGGGTGCGCGAATACCAGCTTGGGTGATCTTGTGCAGCAACGCATCTGCCGACGCCGGCACGGTCGCTGGATCGGCGTGGTCAGCGACCACGCGGCGTGTCCGATTCCTGGCAGCCCGCTCAGCCGGCCGATAGGCTCGGGTTACGTGATCTCCCGGGAGGTTTGAGATGTCCAGCATCATCGGCCGCTGCGCCGCCGGCGTCGGCGCGGTATTGGCGCCGTTCGGTCTCATGGCAGCGGTTACGGTCGCCACACCGGCAGTCAGCTGGGCCGACTGTGGGGCCGGAGAATGGTGGGATCCGGTGGCGAATGTGTGCCGCCCGCCGGTCGTGCCACTGGAGTGCGAGAACGGCGCGTGGTGGGACCCGGTTGCCAATACGTGTCGCCCGCCGGTGGTGTCGCCACCGCCGATGTGTGACAACGGCTGGTGGTGGGACCCGGTCGGCAATGCCTGCCGGCCGCCGTTGCTCCCCGGCTGATCACCGGTGCCGAGCCGTCAGGGCATCGGCACCGACGACCCGTCATAGTTGCGGGCGTTGTTGTTCAAGGTGTCCATCCACGAGCGCAGCTTGGCGCCACCGACCAGCGCCGGGATGGCGCCGTTGGCCGGGGTGTCGGGGACCGCGTCGGTTGGCTGCCACGCCTGGCAACCACTGGTCTTGAACGCCTTGTCGGTGGCCTCGATCGTGATGACCTGTGGCTTCTTGCTGAACGCGTTGTCGATGATGTCGCCGCCGTGCAGATCGGCCATGCGCTTCCAGTAGCAGGTACCGCCCTCGACCGGCCCGGCCGAGGCGTAGTTGCCCGGCTGGATATCGGTACCGACCATGAAGAGGCCGTCGTGGTCGATCGCCTTCCCGCCGGCAGGGGCCGCGGGGGCCGCTTCGGCGGGACCCGGCGGAGGGCCGGGCGCGGCAACAGGACCCGGAGGTGGGCCCGGCGCGGGTACGGGGGCCGGCGCGTCCGGATCGGCGCTGGCGATGCCACTGAATGCCCCACCTGCAGACACCACCAGGGCGGCGGCGAGGATCACGGCTCTCATCGGCTTCATGAAAACCCAGCGTACCGGGTACAGCAGAGTGGTCGGGCGCCCTTGGGCCGAGGTCTGCGTCGGCCAAACCCGCCGACGTGATCTGTGGCACGCTCGCGGTGTGGAGCCTGCGCGTCCCGATCCCGATGCACCCCACCTGGCCGATGTGGTCCCGTCGGTGCTTACCGCGATGGGCGCGCCGGGATTCGATGCGCGGATCAGCTGGCCCGGCCCCATCCGCGGAGCATGCGTTCTGCTGATCGACGGACTCGGCGCCGACCTGCTGGCCGCCCATGCCGCCGATGCGCCGGTCCTCACCGCCATGTCGGACCGGGCGGCCAATCGGACACTGCACGTCGGGTTCCCGTCCACCACGGCGGCGGGATTGGCGGCGATCGGCACCGGCTACCGCTCGGGTGAGCACGGATTTGTCGGCTACTCGTTCCGGGTGCCCGAGGCCGGACCGGAATTCGATGTGATCAACGCGCTGCGGTGGCGCCCCCATCCGTGGGGACCCGATCTTCGAGACCGCGTGGTGCCCGAACAGATCCAGCCGTTACCCACCACATTCGAACGGGCCGGGGACGCCGGGTTCGAGGTCTCGGTCGTATCGGGCGCCGAACACGCCACTTCCGGACTGACCCGGGCGCTGTTGCGTGGCGGGCGTTACGTCGGCGTGCATGCCCTCGGCGATCTCGCTGCCGAGATCATCGCGGCCGTCGCGGGCAGCGGCTTCTGTTACGGATACCACGCCGACCTCGACTTGACGGGCCACCTGCACGGGCCCGGCTCCCCGGCCTGGCGGATGCAGTTGCGGCAGGTCGACCGGCTGGTGGAATCGGTGCTCGAAGCCTTGCCGTCGGAGTGCCTGCTGACCGTGGTCGCCGACCACGGCATGGTCACAGTGGACCCGGCGGCCGCGGTGGACATCGACGAGTGCGATCCGCTCCGCGACGGGGTGGTCGCCGTCGGTGGCGAAGCCCGCGCCCGGCACGTCTACACCGCCGCCGGTGCGGCCGACGACGTTCTCACCGCATGGCGCACCACCCTGGCAGATTCGGCGTGGGTGATGTCTCGGGAGGAGGCCATCGCGACGGGTTGGTTCGGACCTCGGGTACGTGACGACGTCCGGCCCCGAATCGGTGATGTCGTGGCTGCCGCGCGCGGCTCAGCCGCGTTGCTGAGACGCCATGCCGAACCTCTGGAGTCGGCATTGATCGGCCATCACGGTTCGCTGACACACGCCGAGCAATACGTCCCGCTGCTGTCGGCGATCGGCTGAGCGAACCGCACACCCGAAACAGGCTTAGATGGGCTAAGATTCACCGCATGAAGCTTGCAGGGCTGGCAGTGATCGGTGCCGCGGCGGCAATCGCCTTCGCCGCTCCCGCACATGCCGAGATTGATACTGATTTCGCCAATGAGCTGCACACATTCGGTATCTACGGGCAGCGTGACTACAACGCCTGGATCGCCAAGATCATGTGCAAGCGGTTGCACAACGGGGTCGATCACACCGCCCAGGACTCGGTCGGTTTCGTGAAGAAGCAACTGGCCAAGGACAGCACCGACGCCCAGGCCTGGCAGTTCACCGGCACCGCCATCAATTACTACTGCGTCGATCAGCGCGGCGTTTACGAGCAGGCCGCGCACTAACCGACTTTGGGAGCGACATGTCCAACCGCACGAGCGTCAAAAACCTCTTCCACACCGGCGTAGCCACCTGCGCCGTCGCCGCCAGCCTTGCCGGAGCCGGTATCGCCGGAGCCGACGCCACCGACGACTACCCGATCCCCAACCGGATCCTGCGCACCCCCTGCACCGCCGAACAGATCATGGCCGCCGCCCGCGACGTCGAACCGGTCTACTACGAGCGCTACATGATCGACTACAACAACAAACCCGTCGCCGATCAGCAAGGCGCCCAGGACCGCATCCACTGGTTCTTCTCCATGGACTACGCCGGCCGCCGCCAATACTCCGAGAACACCGCCACCAACGCCTTCTTCGAGAACATGGCCTGGCGCTGGCCGAACTGGGCCAAGCTCTTCTTCAACAACAAGGGCGTCGCCGCCAACACCACCGACGTCTGCCAGAACTACCCACCCAACGACATGTCGGTCTGGGACTGGCACTGACGGAACTCCCCTCGGGCTGGGCACCTCCGCCGACACGGCGGCGAGGCCCAGCCCGATTCCGTTAGCTCCATCACAATCAGTATCCCGGCGACACCCGACAGCGCAGCTGGTACGCGGCGAAAATGCTGCCTGACCACTGACTACGCGCCCGTAGGCGGAGTCCGAAGTTCACCGACGGCAGCTCAGGACCGCGGGTGCCGAATCACAGCTGTGTCACCGTTTTGCCACTCATTTAAATAGGCTAATATCTCGCTAAGTTTTTAGTTAGCCATTCGGCTAGACAGCGAGACGTATCGAGGTGAACATGGTGCACGGGTGCTCCCCCATCGACTGCCGTGCCGCCGGCCTGGCCACGGTGCCTCGCCGCCTCGACACCCAATTTGCCCACAACCGACGGACCGGTGCCATTTAACGATGACCAACGCGACGAAAACCTCTCGCCGGAAACTGTTTTCGCTTTCTGGCCTGGCCAAGAAGTTCTGGATCCCCCTGATCATCGTGGTGGTGGTGGTGGTCGGCGGATTCACGGTGATGCGGGTGCGCACGTTCTTCGGCGCAGGCGACGGCTCCGGTATGGCCAGCGCGAAGGTCGATGACACCAAGCCCTTCGACCCCAAGGTCGTGGTCTATGAGATCTACGGCGTGCCCGGTGCCACTGCGGACGTGAACTACCTCGATCTCGACGCCCAGCCCCAGCGCATCGACGGGGTCACCCTGCCCTGGACGCTGCGCCTGGAGTCCACCGCCCCGTCGGTGTTCCCCAACATCGTCGCCCAGGGCAACGGCGACACGATCGGCTGCCGGATCACCGTCGATGACGAACTCAAGGACGAGAGAACCTCCAACGGCGTGAACGCCCAGACCTTCTGCTTGGTGAAATCTGCATGAGCACCCACGACGCCCCGACCGACGCCATCCCGGTCACCGGGCCGAGGCCGGCCCAGCACGGTGGGATCGCCAAGTGGATCCGGCGCCTGGCGGTGCCGATCATCCTCGGCTGGATCGTCCTCATCGGCATCCTGAACACGGTCGTGCCCCAGCTCGAAGAGGTGGGCAAGATGCGGTCGGTGTCGATGAGCCCCGACCAGGCGTCATCGATGATCGCGATGAAGCGCGTCGGCGAGGTGTTCCAGGAGTTCAAGTCCAACAGCTCGGTCATGGTCGTGCTCGAGGGCGACGAGCCCTTGGACATCAAAGCGCACGATTTCTACGACGAGGTCGTCGCCAAGCTCGAGGCCGACAAGTTGCACGTCGAGCACGTCCAGGATTTCTGGGGCGACCCGCTGACCGCGTCGGGTGCCCAGAGCTCCGACGGCAAAGCCTCCTACGTGCAGGTCTACACCGCCGGTAATCAGGGCGAGGCACTGGCCAACGAATCGGTCGAGGCCGTCCAGAAGATCGTCGAGAGCGTCACTCCGCCGCCGGGCGTCAAGGCCTACGTGACCGGCCCGGCCGCACTGGCCGCCGACCAGCACATTGCCGGTGACCGCAGCGTGCAAGTCATCGAGGCACTGACCTTCACGGTCATTATCATCATGCTGCTGCTGGTCTACCGCTCCATCATCACGGTGATCCTCACGCTGGTCATGGTGGTGCTCTCACTCTCAGCGGCCCGCGGCGTCGTTGCCGCACTGGGCTACTACGACATCATCGGGCTCTCGACGTTCGCCACCAACCTGTTGGTGACACTGGCCATCGCCGCCTCGACTGACTACGCAATCTTCCTGATAGGGCGATATCAGGAAGCCCGAAGTGTCGGCGAAGACCGCGAGCAGTCGTACTACACGATGTTCCACGGCACCGCCCACGTGGTGCTTGGCTCAGGCCTGACCATCGCCGGCGCCACGCTGTGTCTGCACTTCACCAACCTTCCGTACTTCCAGTCACTGGGCTTCCCCTTGGCCATCGGCATGGTCACCGGCGTCCTCGCCGCGCTGACTCTGGGACCGGCCATCATCTCGGTGGCCAGCCGGTTCGGTAAGACGCTGGAACCCAAGCGGGCAATGCGCACCCGCGGCTGGCGCAAGATCGGTGCGGCCGTGGTGCGCTGGCCCGGCCCGATCCTGATCGCCACCATCGCGCTGTCGCTGATCGGCCTGCTGACCCTGCCCGGGTACAAGACCAATTACAACGACCGCAAGTACCTGCCGGCAGATCTGCCGGCCAACACCGGGTACGCCGCCTCCGACCGCCACTTCTCGCAGGCCCGGATGAACCCCGAGTTGCTGCTCATCGAAAGCGACCACGATCTGCGCAACTCGGCGGATTTCCTGGTGATCGACCGAATCGCCAAGCGAATCTTCGGTGTGCCCGGCATTTCTCGGGTCCAGGCCATCACGCGCCCGCAGGGAACGCCGATCGAGCACACCTCGATCCCGTTCCAGATCAGCATGCAGGGCACCACCCAGATGATGAACATGAAATACATGCAGGACCGCATGAAGGACATGTTGAAGATGGCCGACGAGATGCAGACGACGGTCACCACCATGGAGCAGATGCTCACACTGGTCAAGCAGATGTCCGACACCACGCACAGCATGGTCGGAAAGATGCACGCCATGGTCCTCGATGTGGCCGAAATGCGGGACCACATCGCCGATTTCGATGACTTCTTCCGGCCGATCCGCAACTACCTGTACTGGGAACCGCACTGCTTCGACATTCCGATGTGCTGGTCGATGCGCTCGATCTTCGACACGCTTGACGGCATCGACACCATGACCGACGACATCCAGAAGTTGATGCCGGACATGGACCGTCTCGATGAGCTCATGCCACAGATGCTCACGATCATGCCGCCGATGATCGCGACGATGAAGAACATGAAGAACATGATGCTGACCATGCAGGCCACCATGGGCGGGCTGCAGGATCAGATGGAAGCGATGATGAAGGACCAGACGGCCATGGGCCAGGCGTTCGATGCTTCCAAGAACGACGACTCGTTCTATCTGCCGCCGGAAACCTTCGACAATCCGGACTTCAAGCGCGGCATGAAGATGTTCCTGTCCCCCGACGGGCACGCGGTGCGGTTCATCATCAGCCATGAGGGCGATCCGATGAGCCCCGAAGGGATCTCCCACATCAATGCGATCAAGCAGGCCGCCAAGGAGTCCATCAAGGGCACTCCGCTGGAGGGCTCCAAGATCTACCTCGGCGGCACCGCGGCCACCTTCAAGGACATGCAGGAAGGCGCCAACTACGACCTGTTGATCGCCGGGATCGCTGCGCTGTGCCTGATTTTCATCATCATGCTGATCCTGACCCGAAGCGTCGTCGCCGCCGCGGTGATCGTCGGCACCGTGGTGCTGTCCCTCGGCGCATCATTCGGTCTGTCGGTGCTCATCTGGCAACACCTGATCGGACTGGAACTGCACTGGATGGTGCTGGCCATGGCGGTCATCGTGCTGCTGGCCGTCGGCGCGGACTACAACCTGCTGCTGGTCTCCCGGTTCAAAGAGGAGATACACGCCGGGCTCAACACCGGCATCATCCGCGCCATGGGCGGCACCGGCTCGGTGGTCACCTCGGCGGGCCTGGTGTTCGCCTTCACCATGATGTCGATGGCGATCAGCGAGCTGGCCGTGATCGGTCAGGTCGGCACCACGATCGGCCTGGGCCTGCTGTTCGACACCCTGGTCATCCGCTCGTTCATGACCCCGTCGATCGCGGCCCTGATGGGCAAGTGGTTCTGGTGGCCACAGCGGGTGCGTCAGCGGCCCCTGCCGGCACCGTGGCCGACTCCCGTCCAGCGCGACCCGCAGGACTCACTCGTCTAGGAGGCCTGCTCCAGTCCGGACTTCAGGCTGGACAGCTTGACCGGCCAACCGTGCGAGATCATCTCCCGCACGGTGCCGGCGGGGTCGAAACCGTCGTGGGTCACCGTGACCTTGACCCGGTCCCCAACCGGCTCGATGTCGAACGACACCCGCGACCGCGGCTCCGCCGCCGCCTTGGCGATGTCCTCCTGACTCAGGTCCGGGGCGATTTGTCCCAGTTCGGGTGTGAATGTGTGGAACGTGAAGGCCAACCGCTGATAGGGATCGGACTCGACGATCACCTGCTCGGGGTCGTCGATCCGTAGCCCGTCTTCGACCCAGGTGTAGGTCGATCCCTTCTGCCATTCCGATTCGATGGCGTGTCCCATGAAGCCGCGGGAGAACACCGGATTGGTTATCGCCTGCCACAGCCTTTCCGGGGTGGTGAGGATGTACGTGGTGTACACGAACTCGCCGGGCAGGGCAGGGCTCTCCAACACCGTCTTGAGGTCAGCAAGGGTCTGCACCCTCGTCGAGTCGTAGCGGTCGATCCAGCGCTCGGCGATGGCATTGATCGGCTCAGCATTGAGGTAGTGCAATTTTTCCCGACCCTGACGCAGCGTCGTGACGAGGTTGGCCGCCTCCAGCACCGCCAGATGCTTGCTGACCGACTGCCGGGCCATAGACAGGCCGCTACAGAGCTCTCGCAGGCTCTGGCCGTTGGTGTGGTTGAGGCGGTCCAGCAGCAGCCGCCGATTAGGGTCCGCCAGTGCTTTGAAGACCTCGTCCACCCTCGCCATCCCGTCATACGCAGCCGCTCGGCTGCCCCATGCGATTATGCAGCTAATCGGCTGCATGTCCAAGCCTCACCGGCCCGGGCGGACGTATCAGAACCGTGCGCCAGCCCGCCGGATCGCAGGCGCCCAGCCACCGCCAGGAGGAGCCGACGTTGCCAAAATCGCACACCTGCGTCTAGTCAGCATTAGAGAACACCACACTGGGCCCCGTCGGCAGCGCCGACGGGGCCCCACATCGCACGCGCGCCCGGTTGAGGTCCGAAATACCCTTGACGTCAAGGCAATTCGAGATTCCGACCGGCCGAACCAGTTGGGATGACAGACCACGGATCACCGGACAAGCCCAGTGTCACAGCACTATTGGCGATAGTTCGATATGGCGATAGGCCACCGGCGACACGCCCGTCGCCCGCAACGGAATTAGCCCCGCAGACAACCACACTCAATCCCACAGCAGGTGAAGCAGTCCATATACAACACCCGTTGTGAACGGAGTCACATATTTTGCCCGCTCAAAATCGGCTCTGCTAGCGTCCCGCCGCATGTTTGCTATCGCGACGCTTATGGCGCTTGTCCAGCAGGTTTCGGGCACGCCGTACATCTCGGGTGGAGACTCGCCGGCCGGCACAGACTGCTCTGGCCTGGCTTCCTGGGTCAGCAATATGGCGACCGGCCGTCCGGTCTACGGCGACCGGTTCAACACCGGTAACCAGGAGCGTGCACTCCTGGCCCGTGGCTTCAAGTACGGCACACAGCCCGGCGCCCTGGTGATCGGCTGGAACGGCGGCCACACCGCCGTGACCCTGCCGGACGGCACGCCGGTGTCCTCGGGCGAGGGCGGCCACGGCGTGAAGGTCGGTGGCGGCGGCGCCTACCAGCGCCAGTTCAACCACCACATGTACCTCCCCGTGGCGGCAGGCGAGCCACAGGAGGCGCCTGCGGACGCACCCATGGACCCCTTCGCGCCCCCGCCGCCCCCGCCGATCGACCCCATGGCCGCCCCGGCACCCATGGACCCCTTCGCACCGCCGCCGCCCCCGCCGATCGATCCGATGGCCGCCCCGGCACCGATGGACCCGTTCGCGCCGCCCCCGCCGGCCGATGCAATGCCACCAGCGGCACCGATGGACGGTCCGGCACCGATCGTGCTGGATGTCCCGCCCCCACCGGCACCCCCGGCCCCCGACGAGCCGGCGCCGATCGCCATCTGACATCACACCGGTCGGTGGTGAGCGAACCGCAGACATTCGGCTAGCGTCTGGATGTGCTCGTGCTGCTTCCACCGTCGGAGACCAAACGCACCGGCGGGGACGGCCCGCCGGTGCGTTTGGACATTCTGAGCTCGCCAGAGCTCACCCCACTCCGCCAGTCACTGATCGACGAACTGATCGAGCTCGCCGCTGATCAGCCCGCGTGCCGCAGGGCTCTGGCTATCTCCGCCGGCCAAGACGCCGAGATCGAACGCAACGCGGCACTCCGACAGGCGCCCACGATGCCGGCCATCGAGCGATACACCGGGGTGCTCTACGACGCCCTCGACGTCGGATCGCTGCGCGGTGCGGCCGCCGACCGGGCTCGCACCCGGCTTGCCGTCGGATCCGCGCTGTTCGGTCTACTCCGTGCCGACGATCCGGTGCCCGCCTACCGGTTGTCCGCCTCGTCCAAACTGCCGGGACAGCCCGGCCTGGCCAAACGTTGGCGCCCGCTGCTGGAGCCCGTACTGGCCGACCTGTCAGCCCGCGAGTTGATCGTCGATCTGCGATCCGGGTCATACGCCGGTCTGGGCCGACTACCCGGTGCGGTGCGGGTCCAGGTCCTGGCCGAACGCGCTGACGGGCAACGCACCGTGGTCAGCCACTTCAACAAGGCCCACAAAGGCCACCTGGCCCGTGCACTGGTCAGCTCCCGAAGCGAACCCGACAACGCCGCCGGCGTCGCGGCCGTGGCCCGCCGCGCCGGGATGAATGTGGAGCGCGACGGCGACGAGCTCACCGTCGTGGTGCCGGCCTGACGGCTCGCCGTCTCAGGCTGCCTCGAACGGCTCGCCGTCCAAAGCCACCGAGGGCCGGCCGTCCGGACCCCTCGGCACATCCCCCACCAACGTCACGCGATACAACCGACGGTCGTACTCACCGGTGAGATCTGACGGTGCCAGATGCACTGTCGAGCGGTTGTCCCAGAACGCGATGCTGCCCGGCTCCCATTTGAACCGCACGGTGTACTCCGGACGAACCAGCTCGTCGTAGAACAAACCGAGAAGGCGGCGACTCTCGTGCGGCGACACATCCACGATATGGCTGGTGAATCCCGGGTTGACGTAGAGCGCACGCTCTCCGGTCTCCGGATGCACCCGCACCACCGGATGCTCGGTCAGCAGCGGACGGCGGTCCACCCGGCGCTGATAGTCCTCGGTCGCCGTCGCGCCGTCCGGTGGCGCGAAACGGTGCACCGCCCGCAGTCCGTCGGCGAGCCTCTGCAACGGCGCCGACAGCCCGGCGTACGCCGCGACGGTGTTCGCCCACTGGGTGTCACCGCCGTAGGGCGGGATCACCTCGGCCCGAAGTATCGACGCGGCAGGCGGATTCACCGCCGCGGTGACGTCGGCATGCCAGTTCGCCTTGTCGTAACCGCGGCTGGTGCCGTAACGGGACTTGAACCGGTCAGCGAAGATGGGATAGATCGTCGGGTAATCCGGGTCCGGGATGGAATCGAACAGCGGATGGGCGGGGGTCGGAGAGCCGAAAGCCCGAGCCAACCGAAGATGATCATCGTGGCCGATGAACTGATCGCGGAAGAACACCACTTTCCATTTGAGCAGCGCAGCACGGATTTCGGCGACGTGTTCATCGAGTAACGGTGCGGTGAGGTCGATTCCGTGGATCTCGGCGCCGATCCAGCCGGACTGTGGTCGGACACTCAGTGCGGATGCCAGTTGTGTCATCGATGTTCCTCTCGGTTCTATCTATTTGGGGCCGCTACGATTTCAGCGATTTCGGTGTGACACCGTCGAGTTCGTTCTGGGCTCTGACGATGTCGTTGTAACGCCCGTCGACATAGGGCTTGACGTCAATGCGGCCCTTGATCGTTCCGGTCTCGTGCAGGCCGTCGGCAACGGACTGGAACAGCGCCGTGGACTCCGCATCGATCGGGTAGTACGAGGCCACCCCGTCCTCGTCGTAGAGCTTCCTGCCCTGGTCGGAGGCAATGCCCTGAACCTTGACGTAGTACTCGTCGATCCACTCGTCGGCGTGGGTGTCCTTCCAGTTGTTGGCCGCGACCGACCTTCCGACATAGTCGCCGATCGCCGCCGCCTTGGCGGGATCGTCGAGCACGTCCCTTCGCACGATCAGTGTCTGGATGCCGGTGTTGATGCCCTTGCCATCACCGAGGATCGGCGGCTCACCCAACTGGTAGTACTGATTGCCCAACACGATGGCCGCATCGACGGCTCCGGCGGCGAACGTCGGGACCACCTCTGCCCCAGCCAGTTCCACCGGCTGAACGTCGGTACGCAGATCCAGGCCATGGCGCTTGAGCAGCCCGGCGGTCACCATGTGCCGGCCCGACCCAGGCGGGTAGGCCACCCGCCTACCACGGAGATCCTCGATCGTCCTGACTCCGCTGTCGGGTCGGGCCACCAGGTAATAGCCACCGCTGGTGCCCGGATTCGCCTGCAGCCCAACGGTCACCAGGTCCGTGACGCCGCTGTCCACCGCGATGGGTATCGGCGCTTCGCCGACGGATCCGATATCTGCTGCCCCCGAACGCAGTGCCTCGATGACCGCGGCTCCACCGCTGAAATCGGCGAAATCCACCGTGTAGGGAGTTCCCTGGCCGGCGTTGGCCAGATTCCAGGGCAGCGACTGTGTCCCGTTCTGCTCGGCGACGACGAGCTTGATGCCGGCCGGCACCTCGGTCTTGGCCGCGATCTTCACCGTGTCGATGGCGCCGCCGGACTCGTCGTCGGACAACCCGCACGCGCTCAGCAGCAACGGAACCAACAACACGAAGGACCGCAATCGAGCTCCACCAAAGGGCATCTGATCATTCCTTGTCTTCGGACACACCGAGTTCGGAAAGCAATTGCTTTCGCAGCGTGGTGAATTCGTGGGTGTCACGGGCTCGGGGTTTGGGCACCGTGACGTCGACGTCGAGAGAGATGACGCCGTCGGTCAGCACGATCACGCGGTCGGCGAGCAGGATCGCTTCATCGACGTCGTGGGTGACCAACAGGACCGCCGGAGTGTGCCTGCGGTACAGGTCCATCAGCAGGCCGTGCATCCTGATCCGCGTGAGCGCGTCGAGTGCACCGAACGGTTCGTCGAGCAGCAGCAGTTGCGGCTCACGCACCAGGGCCCGGGCGAGCGCGACCCGCTGAGCCTCTCCTCCGGACAACGTGCGCGGCCACGCCTTTGCCTTGTCGGCCAGATTGACCTCGCCCAGCGCCGCCAGCGCGCGCCGTTGTACCGCGCCGCCGGCGGGCAATCCGATCGTCACGTTCGCCAGCACCCGCTGCCAGGGCAGCAACCGGGAATCCTGGAACACGATCGCCCGTCGGCCGGGTACCCGGAGATATCCACCCACATCACTGTCGAGCGCGCCCAGTGCCCGCAGGAACGTGCTCTTGCCGGAACCGCTGCGGCCCAACAGCGCAACGAATTCGCCGGCCCGGATCTCCAGATCGAGTCCGTCGATGATGACGTTGTCCCCGAACCGCTTCCGGACGTCACGGGCGATCACTACCGACGGGGCACCGGCAGTGGATGCCGGCGTGTCAGTCTCCGTCATAGGCCCGCCGCCAGGTGAGCAAACGGCCTTCGAGAAACCGGACCACCAGAATCGAGATGAGGCCGAGCATCGCGTACACCGCAATCAACACGAACACGATGTCGATCTGGAAGTACTCGCGGGCGTCGGTCATCATCCGGCCCAGACCTTTCTTGGCGTTGATCGTCTCGGCGAAGATCAACGACAACCAGGAGGCCGTCAGCGCCAGCCGCAGGCCGATCAGAAATCCCGGCAGCGATCCGGGAATGATGACCCGGTAGATCATTTCGCCGCGGCCCGCACCGAAGGATCTGGCGGCCTCGACGAGCGTCGCATCGACACTGCGGATCGCGCTGAAGGTGTTGATGTAGATCGCCACGGCGACCGCGAGCGTGATCAGCAGGATCTTCGGCACCTCGCTGATGCCGAACCACACGATCAGCAGTGGCACCAGTGCGAAGTTCGGAACCGCGCGCAGCACTTCCATGTTGGCGTCGACGAAGTTCTCGCCGATGCGGGACAGCCCGGAGATCAGTGCCAGCCCCAGTCCGAGCACGATGCCGAACGCCAGGCCGTATCCGACACGCAGCAGGCTGGCGGTCAGGTGTTCCTGAAAGGTTCCGTCGGCGATCAGCGTCCATGCCGTAGCGAGTATCCGGGCCGGCGGGGGCACGGTGCGCTCGTCGAAGATGCCGACGGTGGAGAGCAGCTGCCACAGGCCGACAAGTAGGACAGGGCCCAGCAGCCGCTGCACCGAACGCGGCACCATCGGCTTACGCTGTGCCCTCCGGACCGCCGCCCGCGGATCGACGAGCCCGATCGGAGTATCGGTATGCGCGGCGCCGGGCGGCCGCGACAACAGGATGGACATCTCAGGCGGCGCCGAAGTAGTCGCCCGAAATGGACTCCGATGCAACACCATCGGGGCCCACCGGAATCTCACCCACCAGGGTGATGCGATGCAGCTCCCGCTCACCCTCGACATGTTCGAAGTCCCGCGGGGCCAGGTGCAGCACGGCCCGGTTGTCCCAGAACGCCACACTGCCCGGCTCCCACCTGAACCGCACCGAGTACTCGGGCCGGGCGATCTCCTCGAACAACAGATCCAGTAGGTGCCTGCCCTCCCGCGGCGAGAGATTGACGATCTCGCGGGTGAAGGACGGGTTGACGTAGAGAACCTTCTCCCCCGTCTCCGGGTGAACCCGGACCACCGGGTGGATCGTCGCGAGCGGATTGCTGCGCACCAGATCACCGATCTTCTCGGTGCTGCGTTCAGCCGGCGTCGTCGAACCGAAGCGGTGCTCGGCACGCAGTTCGTCCACGAGTCCCTGCACCGACGGCGACAGACCGGCATACACGGCAGCCACATTGGTGAACTGGGTGTCGCCGCCGTAGCCGGGCACACGCTCCGCCCGCAGTATCGAATGCGACGGCGGGTTGATCAGCGGGGTGACATCGGCATGCCACCCGGGGCCGTTCGGACTTTGCCGCTTGCGATATTTCGTGCCGTACCTGTGGTCGTAAGCGGCCGGGGACACCGTGTGGATCTGCGGGAATCCGGCTGGGGCAGAGTCGCCCTCGTAAGGATGGCCGGGCGTGACCTCGCCGAACTGGGCGCCGAACGCAATCTGCGATGCGTGGTCGAGGTCCTGCCCGCGGAAGAACACCACCTTCCACCGGTGCAGGGCTTCGCGGATCGCCGCTACCTGTTCGTGGGCCAGCGGCGCCGACAAGTCGGCCCCGTCGATCAAGGCGCCGGTGAATCCCGACAGCGGACTGATAGTGAGTTCCGTAGAAGTCATGGCCACACTCCCCTCGAAAGCGGCTGCATATATCGGCCATTGGACGCTAACGGGGTTGGCCGCTGGGCTTACCCGTTTGAATCGACGTGACCTGAAGTGGTTTCGTCGAGCAGGTGACCGAAATTGCGTTGCCGGCCGCGGCCCGAGCCGACGATCCAAATCGCCCCTGCCTGCGGTGCACTGACACTTCGCCGGAGTGCGGGTGCGAATCGCACTGTTGCCGAGCTACTTTCAGCGCGGTATTGCCACCGCAACGCGACCGGCCCACACCGCCACCCGATTTCGGCGAATTCCCGGGTGTCACCCACAGCGGCCTGCCTCGTCGTGCAGAATATGAGCTCGCGTCAGCGCCCGTCGCCTGTGCCACGCCCATCACACCGCCGTTTCCCGGGAGCAAGCTTGGTCACCCACCCAGTTTCCACACCGCATCCGCCGCATCCGCCGTATCAGCCGGTTCGCCGTGGACGGCACCGGAAGGCGCCGCAGCGACAGTGGCTGCCTGTCGGGATCGGAGTGGCGGCCGCAGCCGTGGTCAGCTCCTTGCTCACCGCATTCGTCATCATGACCACGTTGGCTTCCAAGCTCTCGGCCAGGGATTCGGTGTACGCCGTCGGCGCCAGAACGTATGAGGTGATACCGAATCGGCCGCAGCAACCCGTATTCACCGAGAGCGCCACCGCTCCGCTGACCGCTGCGTTCGCCTCCGACGGGTCCGGCTTCGTCGACTCCCAAGCGCGCTGCCGCGATACCCAGACCGCGCGGGCCATCGGCCGCACCGAAGGTTCGCTTGTCGTGATCTGCCTGGACCGCACCGGCCGACTGGAATACCACGGCGTGCGGCTGACCGACCGGGCCGCTCTGGCGGCGTCGGCCGATGTCACGCCGGGCCGCAGGTTCGTCGCCCGCAACTACCAGGTGAACTACGCGGTCTCACCGACCGAGTTGCTCGTCACCTCGGGAAGTGCGGTCCTCAAACGCGAACCGATGGTCGAATACCGCGAAATCCTGTCGACGCCGGTAGTCGTGGCACCGCGGTAAGCGCGCTAAGCTGGCCGCTCATCGGCCATGCGGCGGGAGATCGATGTCCACATTCTGGCGGTATATCCGCATCCAGGCCATGGTGTTCGTATTCGGAATCGTCGGACCGATCTTCCTGATCATTTACTTTGCTGCACAACCAGATCCGACTTTCAAGTGGATGTACTTCGCGGGTCTGATCATCACTGCCGTCGACGTTCTCATCGCGCTCGAGGTGACCCGCAGCACCGCACGGCCGAACACCACCACCAGCGACCTCCCGGAGTGATGTGGCATGGACTCCTCGTCGGCATTCGAACTTGCACGCACCGATGCGATCGGGCAGGCAGCACTGGCCGCCGCCGGCGAGCTGACCGCTGTCGAGCTTCTCGACGCGGCAATCGCCCGGGTCGAGGCGACCCGCGGACTCAACGCGGTGATCACCGACCTGTTCGAGAGGGGCCGCGCACAAGCTGCCGCCCTCGACGAGTCCGGAGTGCTCCGCAACGAGCAGGCCGGCCCGCTGGCCGGGGTGCCATTCCTGCTCAAGGATCTCGGTGCAGCGCTCGCCGGTGCCCGCGAGGCCATGGGGTCGCGCGCGTTGCGCGACCATGTCGCAACCGAATCCGCATGGACGGTGGACCGCTACCTGGACGCGGGCCTGGTGGTGTTCGGCAAGACCAACACCCCGGAGTGGGGCAACCACTGCACCACCGAGCCGATGCTGTTCGGCCCCACGGTGAACCCCTGGTCCCCCCTCGTCACCCCGGGTGGATCCAGCGGCGGGTCGGCAGCGGCCGTGGCCGCCGGGGTGGTGCCCGCGGCCTCGGGCGGCGACGGCACCGGTTCCATCCGGGTGCCCGCCTCATGCTGCGGCGTCGTCGGCCTCAAACCGCGGCGCGGGCGGTCGTCCTTCGCCCCCGACGGTGGCCACGGACTCGAAGGCCTGGTGAACGGCCACGCCCTCACCCGCACAGTGCGCGATTGCGCGGCACTGCTCGACGTCATCACCGGTAGCGCCCCCGGCGACCCCTACACCGCCGCGGCCCCGGCGGTCCCTTTCCTCCAGTTGGCCGCTCAGACCCCACCGGCCCAACGCATCTTGATCGCCACCTCGTCACCCTTTCCCACCGACCGGATCGACCCGGAGGTGGTGGCGGCGGTCGAGGCGACGGGTCGTCTGCTCGAGAGCCTCGGGCATCGGCTCACTCCAGGGGCTCCGACCATCGATGCGGATGCGGTCGCGGATGCCATCGCGGTGCTGCACACCGTCAGCAACGCTGAACTACACGACCTGGCCGCCGACCACCTGGGACGGGCGCCGCGTGAGGACGAATTCGAGCCGAGCACCTGGGTGATGATGCGCGAGGGCTTCACCACGACGGGAGTGGCGTACGCGAACGCGATCTCGGCGATCCATGCCCAGACCCGTCGGTTCACCCGGGAAATGGCTGGTCACGACGTATTGCTGGTACCGACGCTGCTGACCGGTCCCCCGCCGTACGGGCTGCTGAACCAACCCCGGGGCACCACCCGGGCCTTCTTCGACGTCGAGTTCGCCACCACCGGATGGACCGCCCTGGCCAATGTGACCGGCTGGGCGGCGATCTCCCTGCCACTGGGCCAGACGCGGGACGGCTTGCCGATCGGTGTACAGCTGATGGCGCCCGACGAGTCGATCCTGCTCAGCCTGGCCGGTCAGCTCGAGCTGGCGGCCCCGTGGGCCCCCCGCATCCCGCCCCGATGGGTGGCCGCCACCACCGTGACGTAGCCCGCATATCCTCTGAGGCGAACGGGTGCGTCACCGGCGTATTACACCGCCCGGCACCCCACAGCACGACAACAGCACGACCGTCTTCAAAGGAGTGGACAACCTCATGGTGAACCAGCAGCAGGCCGACAAGATGACCACGGGCAAGGGCTTCATCGCCGCGCTCGACCAGAGCGGTGGGTCGACCCCCAAGGCCCTGCGTCTCTACGGTGTCGAGGAGAGCGCCTACTCCTCCGAAGAGGAGATGTTCGACCTGATCCACCAGATGCGCTCACGCATCATCACCTCCCCGGTGTTCACCGGTGACCGGGTGCTGGCCGCAATCCTGTTCGAGCAGACCATGGATCGCTCCATCGACGGCAAGCCCACCGCCACCTACCTCTGGGAGGACAAAGGCGTGGTGCCGCTGCTCAAGATCGACAAGGGTCTGGCCGAGGTCTCCGACGGTGTGCAGGTGATGAAGGCGATGCCCGGCCTCGACGATCTGCTGGCCCGTGCGGCGAAGAACGGCATCTTCGGCACCAAGGAGCGCTCGGTGATCGGCGCGGCGAACGCCGACGGCATCGCCGCCGTGGTGGCCCAGCAGTTCGAGGTGGCCAAGCAGGTGCTCTCGCACGGCCTGATTCCGATCATCGAGCCCGAGGTCACCATCTCGATCTCCGACAAGGCCGAGGCCGAGGATCTGCTCCGCGACGAGATCACCAAGAACCTGGATGCACTGCCCGCCGACCAGTTGGTCATGCTCAAGCTGACCCTGCCGACTCATGCGAACCACTACCAGTCGCTGGTCGATCATCCGAAGGTGATGCGGGTGGTCGCGCTGTCCGGCGGGTACTCGCGCGATGAGGCCAACAAGATGCTTGCCGAGAACTCCGGCGTGATCGCGAGCTTCAGCCGGGCGCTCACCGAGGGGCTGTCGGCTCAGCAGAGCGATGACGAGTTCAATGCCACTTTGGACAAGTCCATCCAATCGATCTTTGAAGCCTCTGTCGCGTCCGGCGCAGAGTAATCGGACCCGGCGAGGCGCACACAGATGGTCATCCCGATCGATCGCCCCAAACTGGAGGGCAATGTCGCCGTCGACGACGGCCGCCAACTCGGATTCGCCGAGTTCGGCGACCCACAGGGCCGTGCGGTCTTCTGGCTGCACGGCACCCCGGGTGCCCGCAGGCAGATCCCGACCGAGGCCCGGATCTACGCCGAGCGGAACCACATCCGGCTGATCGGGGTGGACCGTCCCGGCATCGGCTCCTCCACGCCACACCAGTACGACCGCGTGCTGGATTTCGGTGACGATCTGCGCACCATCGCCGACACGCTCGGCATCGACAAGATGGCCGTCATCGGGTTGTCCGGCGGCGGTCCCTACACGCTGGCCACCGCGGCCGCCATGCCCGACCGGGTCATGGCGGCCGGGGTGCTCGGCGGTGTGGCGCCGATGGTCGGCCCCGACGCGATCAGCAGTCCGTTGATGCAACTCGGCGCGGCAGTCGCACCGATCCTGCAGGTGGCCGGCGCACCGATCCGGTTGGCCGCCTCGGGCCTGATCCGGCTCATCCGGCCCGTCGCCTCCCCCGCGCTGGAGATCTATGCGCGCATCTCCCCCGAAGGAGACCGGCGCATGCTCGCGCGGCCCGAGTTCAAGGCCATGTTCCTCGACGACCTGCTCAACGGCAGCCGTAAGCAACTGGCCGCCCCCTTCTACGACATCGTGGTGTTCGAGCGTGACTGGGGCTTCCGACTGGACGAGGTCAAGGTTCCGGTGCGCTGGTGGCACGGCGACCACGACCACATCGTTCCGTTCGCGCACGGCCAGCATGTGGTCTCCCGGTTGCCCGATGCGGTGATGACCGAGTTGCCCTACGAGAGCCACCTCGGTGGACTGGGCTGCGCCGAGGAAATCATGGGCACCATGATCTCGACGTGGGACCAGGCGAAAACCGACTGAGCTCGCCGAGGATTTGACCTCAACCATTGTTGAGGGTCGAGGCTGTTGTCATGACAAACTCGATGAACCAGATTCGGCCGGACCTGTGGGAAACACGCACCGACACACCGTTTCCCGGACTGACCACGCACGCCTACCTGTGGACGCCGGACGGGCCCAACGCACTGTTCTACTGCCCGGCCGGCGACGCCGACTTCGCCACGCTGGACTCGCTCGGCGGAGTCGGCGACCACTACCTGTCACACCAGGACGAGGCTGGACCGATGCTGGCCCGCGTCGCCGAGCGGTTCGGTTCCCGGTTGCACGCACCTGCCGCCGAACGCGAGACGATCGAGCGGCACAACCCGATCGACGTACCGCTCTCGCACCGACATGTCGATGACCGCGGAGTCGAGGTGATCCCCACCCCCGGTCATTCTCCGGGCAGCACGAGCTATCTGGTGGAGGGCGCCCAGGGCCGCTATCTGTTCACCGGGGACACCATGTTCGTCGCGGCCGACGGGCGATGGTCGACCTTCGTGATCCCGGGCGTCGGCGATGCCGCAGCGATGGCCGACAGCCTGAACGTGTTGGCGCGCCTGCAACCCGATGTCGTCATCTCCAGCGCCTTCGGGGCGCGTGCGGTCACCGTCCTCGATAAGGGCACCTGGCCGGCATGCGTCGACGAGGCGCGGCGCTCGGTACCGGTCGCCCACTGACGTTCGAGTAGCGCACTACTCTAGGCCCGGCTCCGGCCTGCCCCGATACTTCGAACAACTGGCGACGAGCCAGCTCGGTGCGGAGGTCGGCAATGGCAACGATCGGCGAACACGCAGTGGTGCTGGGCGCGAGCATGGGCGGGCTGCTGGCCGGCCGCGTCCTGGCCGACTTCTACGACACCGTCACGCTCGTGGAGCGCGACGTGCTGCCCGACGGCGCGGCCCAGCGACGGGGCGTCCCGCAGGGCAGGCACGGCCATGGCCTGCTCAGCGGTGGGCTGCAGGCGTTGGCCGAACTGTTTCCGGGGCTCCCCGAGGAACTGGCCGCCGACGGTGCGACGGTGCTCGACGGGCCGAACCTGTCACTCGTCTCGCTGACGTTCGGCGGTCACCGGCTCAATCTCAACCGGGAGCCGTCCAGACCGATCGCGACCTATCTGGCGAGCAGACCGTTCCTGGAAGGTCATGTGCGGGACCGGGTGCGCGCGATTGCCAACATCGACATCCTCGACGGGCATGACGCGGTCGAGTTGCTGATGACCGACGCCCGGCGCGTGACGGGCGTCCTGGTCGCTCCCCGGGGCGGCGGCACCGGACAGGCGATAGCCGCCGATCTGATCGTCGACGCCATGGGGCGGGCCGGCCGGTCCCCGGTGTTCCTGGAGAGCGCGGGATTCGGACGTCCGGCCGAAGACCGGGTCGAGGTGAAGGTGGCCTATTCCAGCCAACTGTTGAGCTTCGGCGACAACGTCCCACGCGATCGCCTCACCCTCGTGGGTACTGTTCCTGAAAGACCAAGTGGTGGATCATTGTTCGCCTACGAGAACAACACGTGGCTTCTCACCACCGCCGGGATGGCGGGCTGCGAACCACCGACCGATCTGGCCGGGATGATCGACTTCGTCGAGGATGTGTTCCCGGCCGAGACGGTCGCGGCCCTGCGCGAAGCCCAACCGCTGGGACCGGCGGCCACCTTCCGTTATCCCGCGAGCGTGCGCAGACGGTATGAACGCATGCCCCGTTTCCCCGATGGTCTCCTGGTCTTCGGTGACGCGATCTGCAGCTTCAATCCGGTGTACGGGCAAGGGATGTCGGTGGCCGCGCTAGAGGCGCTGGCGCTGCGCGACTGCCTGGACCGGGGCGCCGACGATCTGGGACGCAGGTTCCTGCGGGCCGCCGCCGACTGCGTCGACACGCCATGGCAGATGGCATGCGGTGCCGATCTGGCGCTGCCGCAGATCCCCGGCCACCGGCCGGTCTCGATGCGGTTGTCCAACTGGTATACCGAACGGGTGCTCGCGGCTGCCGAGGACGATCCGGTGGTGACCGAGGCGTTCTTCCGCGTGATGAACCTTGTCGACCCACCCAGCAGACTGGCACAGCCGTCCATCGTGGCGCGGGTGGCGCGCAGTACCCCGCGACGACGCCGAGAAGCCTCCCGGCCCCGGACCGTTCCCGCAGCAGCGGCCGTCCGCGAGGAAGTGGCGGGCTAGTCCACGGTTTCGGAGAGCGCCCGGCGCAGCAGATGCATGGCGACCGTGGTGGCCCGCTCCCGGATGTCGGATCGGTTGCCAGGGAGCCGGAGGGTTCGGGTGATCGCGGCCGATCCGGCCCGGACCGCGAAACATACGGTGCCGACGGGCTTTTCCGGAGTGCCGCCGTCCGGGCCGGCGATGCCGCTGATGGCCACCGCGGTATCGGCGCCGAAATGGTGCAGCGCGCCGTTGACCATGGACTCGACCACCGGTTCGGACACCGCACCGTACTCGGCGATCAGAACCGGATCCACGTTCAGCAGTTCGGCCTTCGCCTCGTTCGAATAGCTGACCACCCCACCGGCGAAGTAGTCCGAGCAGCCGGGGATGTCGGCCAACCGGGCGGCCAGCAGTCCGGCCGTGCAGGATTCTCCCGTGGCGATCCGCCGCCCCGCCAGCAGAGCGGCCACCTGCTCGTCCACGGTGGTGCCGTCCTCGGAGTACAGCGCGGCACCATGCCGGTCGCGCAGCAGGGTCAGCAGATCGTGGTAGGCACCGGCAGCGTCGGGCTCATACCGGGTGACGATCTCGAGTTCACCGCGGCGCAGGCACGTGGTGATCTCGAGTGCATCGAAGCCCGCGACGGCGCCCTCGGCCTCGCGCAGGGTCTCGGCCAGGCCGGATTCCGCCAGGCCGAACATCCGCACCATCTCCTGCCGGTACTTCGTCCGGCCCGCGATGGCCTGTTGCACGGCCTCGGTAGCGACGGCGGTGTGCCACATCGGCTGCAACTCCCGCGGCGGGCCGGGCAGCACCACCACCGTCGGACTGCCGCTCACCACCACGCCTGGCGCGGTGCCGACGGGCGCGAGGACGTCCGCGCCGACGGGCACCAGGGCCTGTTTGCGGTTGGCCGCGCGCACCGCGTCGAAATCCACACCCGGTCGGTCGCCGATCATCTTGCGCAGGATGGCGGCGATCCGCTCCTCCATCGCCTCGTCGAGCACGAGCTCGCGACCGCAGAATTCGGCGACCGTCGCCACGGTGAGATCGTCGGCGGTGGGTCCGAGCCCGCCGCTGGTCACGATCAGGTCCACGCCCTCGGCGGCGAGGAACCGCAACTGTGCCTGGATGTCCCGGGGACGGTCGCCGCAGATGGTGATGTGGGCGAGTTCGACTCCGAGCTCGAGGAGCTGGTCGGCCAGCCACGGACCGTTGCGGTCCTGAACCCTGCCCGTGAGTACTTCGGTTCCGGTAACGACTATGCCTGCGCGTGCGCTCACCAGATGAACACTACGCAGCAGGGTCTCGCCGCCACCTAGAAGCTGTAGCCCAGCTCGGCCGGAACGTCGCTCGCGAAGGCCGCACCGAGCTGCCGCACCACGGCTGAATCCTTGCTGCGCAACCGGTTTGCGGCGACGAAGGCCTCAGGTCGGTGGGTACCGAGGTAGAGACTCCCGAGCACGTCGAGCCCCAACTCGATGTCAGCCGGGGCCTCGGTGGGCGTACACCGGGCCTGGCCGTCCCGAATCTGCAGGGCAAATCGTCCGCCGTCATCGCGGAAGCCGTCGGTGACGTCGAGGACGGTGTCGAGGTCGGCCAGGTACCGGCGGGACTCAAGGGCAACCGGGATGTCCATGATCCGGATCCACATGTCGTCGCTGCTCGAGGTCACCCGGGCCAGCCGTGGATTCGTCAGCAGGTAGGGCAAGGCCTCGCCCGGGTGCGTCCAGATGCTTACCTTCTCCATGAGGTCCATCCCCAGCAGTGCCCGCCACAGGGCGATGTAGGCATCGGTGGTCACCGCGGTGACCTCGCGTACGCGGATCGACCGGGATTCGTCACCGTGTACGCGGTACATCGCATAACCGTCCGGGTGCAGGAACGCGAACAGTTCCGATCCGCCGTCTCGAGTGTTCTCCCGGTCGGCGAGCAGGTCGTCCCACAAGGGCGTCGGGCACACCAGCCCGCCCGGCGTCTGCTGTCGCCAGCGGTCGTAGATCGCGGCGAACGTGTCGCGGTGCTCGGCGGGTGTGACCAGCCGGACTCCGCCGGGGTCGGGGACGGACGCCTGGAACTCGGCGAACCTGCGGTCGATGGTCAGCAGGTGCACAGTGGTGGCCGGGCCGTAGCCGAATCGGCCATAGATGCCGCCTTCACTGGCGGTGAGCGCGGCGATCGGATATCCCGCTTCGGCGATCCGGCGATGCAACTCCGTGTACATCGAGCGCAGGATGCCGCGGCGTCGATGAGTGGGCGCGACGGCCACATAGCTCAGACCCGCCGCGGGTAGGACCGCGCCACCGGGCACTGTGAGAGTGAGATCTAGATAGATCGACTGGCCGACGATATTTCCGTCGCCGGTGCCGTCAGACATCACCACGCCACCGTCAGCGGGCACCATCTGCCGCCACGCCGACATCGAATCGGGGTGGTTGACCTCGCCGAAGGCGGTGTTGCCCAGCAGCGCCATTCCCGCCCAGTCGAGGTCGGTGACGCTGTGCAGCGTGAGGGTTGTTGCCGGAGAAGCGACGTTGTCGATCACAGAAACCGACAGTGCCACACCGTCACCGGCCAGGGCGACCGATTTTCCGGCCGCGCCGGCGGGCCGGTGGGGTGAGTCAGCGCTTGAGCCAGTTGTTCAGCGTCGCCAGTTCACGGGTGTAGGTGGTCATGATGTCGTCCTGGTACAGCGTCGCCCCGCTGATCTTGGTCGGGCCCTGCCACACCACCCTGATCCGGTTCGCCCCGCGCTGGTAGTCATCCACCCGGTCGAGGTCGCGGTGCCGCCATCCACCGCTCTCGGCCAGCCGGCCGACCTCATGGCGCTCATCGGTTGTGGTCATCTGCCGATCCTATCGCCGTACCCGCTGGTCGATCGGCACCACCGTCGGTGCGCTGTTGTAGCCGCCGACGCGAACCCAGTTCGCGGCATGCTCCGATCCGGCCACGGTGCCGGTCACCTCGACCGTCTCCCCCGGATACACCGTGACGTAGTTGTCGGAGTACTCGATCGGCAGGATCTCGTCACCGTCACGGGTGGTGGTGATCTCGGCACGTTCGAAGAAGGCGATGTGACCGCCCGGATTGTGTAGACGGATCTTCACGCTGGCGCCGCCGTCGGGCGATTCGGTGCGGTGCGCGGTCACCTCCAGCGGTGCCGGCGCCATGGTGTTGAGCGGCGTCATGTCGGCCCAGCCGGCCTGCATCAGGTCGAAGGCCTGGTCGTTCACCGGGGGGCCGACATCATCCCGTTTCTGCGACTGCCAATAGGTGTTGTCCGCGACGACGGCGCCGGACTCGTCGAGCAGTTCGCAGCGGACGAACACCACCGGCGAGTCGAGGGCCAGCCGGGGCAGCGTCAACCCCGGCGCCGCTCCGTTCGACGGCACGGCCGGCACATCGGCACCGCGGTCGTCGCGTATCCGGCCGGTCAGGTCGTAGGTACGCACCCGCACCCGAAGACCTGTCCGCTCCTGCGGTGACTGATTGACCACCTTGACGCCGGCTGTGTCGTGGTCACCGGTCGCATATGAGTCGAAGACCACCGACAGTGGACGCAGCCCCTTCTTGGCTCCGAAGTACGCACCGCCGGGACGCAGATAGTAGTCGAAGAGATGGCCGAAGAACGACGGCCAGTGATTGTTGAGCATCCAGTAGATCGTCATCTTGTGGTTGTCCCACCCGCCGGCCGCGAAGGCCTCGAACTGTGCGCGGGTCGACTCGTAGTGGGCAAGCTGCGCCTTGCGGGCGAATTCCTCTGCGCCGCGCGATGAACCGTAGCGCTGCACCACCGCCGTACGAATGCTCTCCAGGGCGGCGTTGCTGGGGTTTGCCCCAGCGTGGAAATACCAGGCCTCGTTGATCGGCCACAGCTTGTCCTTCGGGATGAACTTCTGCAGGCTGGCGAACGGCGGGATGTGTTCGTTGTCGCCCTGTTCGGCATTGGAGCCGCGGGTGGCCTGATAGCGGCCGTCGAACCAGTAGCTCGGTGGGCGCCAGGTGTACGGGCCCGCCATGTGGATGCCATCCCAGTCGGGCTCGCCGTTGGCATCGCGGGCCAACGACGACACCGTGTCGACGACGGTGTTGGGCCAGTGCAGCTCACCCAGGATGCGGTGGTAGCCGTCGAGCACCGGCGCCGGGGGCTTGCCGTCGCTGCCGTTGGCCCACAGGAACGCCGAGGCGTGCCCGCGCAGGGAGAGGATCTGTGAGCGCATGCTCTCGTCGGCCACCCGCCGGTCCTCGTCGTCCCACTGCCACCACTTCTCCCACTGGTTGCAGCACATCCACCCGTACATCAGTGGAATGCCCAGTTCATCGGCCCGCTCGATGATGTTGTCGCCCGGGAACTTTCCCTCCAGGCGCAGCATGTTCAGCCCGAGGTCCCGGACGTATCCGAGGATGGCGTCCTCACGCTTCGGGTCGTAGGAGAACAGCAGATCTGGGGTGTACGCCGCACCCCGGACCAGGAAGTCGCGCCCGTTGACGGTCAGGTAGAAGCTGCCGCCGCGGCCCAGATCGGGAAACTCCTCGTCGTTGTCCCGGTGCTGCGCCACGGTCCGGATGCCGAATCGCGAATCCACGGTGTCGTCTGCCCGGCCGTACCGCACGAACTCCAGCCGCAGGTCGTACAGGTCCGGCTTGCCCATGGTGTAGGGCCACCACAGGTCCGGGTCGCTCACCCGCAGCGCTGCGAAAGTGTCCGGATCGAACCGGATTTCACGCTTCTCCCCCGGCGCCAGGCTGACCGCTTGATCCACCGAGATCGTCGGCTTTCCGGGTCGGCTGATCCGGGCCCGCACCACGCCGCGCATCGGAACGTCGGCGGTGTTTCGGATGTCGGAGTAGACCGTGAGCCGGGCGTGAGCGGTGTCAGGCAACGGCAGCTCCGAGGTGACCAGCGGGTCGCTGAGCACGACCTGGCCCGAATAGCTCAGGTAGACGGGCTTGAAGATGCCCGCATTGCGGTCGGCCACATAGGAATTGCCGCGCAGCGGGTTCTTGTCCGGGCCCTGGTAGCCGATGCGGTTCCAGTTGAGCCAGTCCCACCAGCTGTCAGCCAGCTCGACCCCGTCGATGTCCTGCAGCGCCTGCTCGGGTGTCACCTTCACGGCGAGCGTGTTGGCGCCGCCGGGGTTGATCCACAGCGTGGCGTCGATCTCGTGGACCGTATGCATGCCGACCACCAGTGAATTGCCCGCGATCAGCTTGCCGTTGAGCCAGACCTCGGCGCGGTAGTTGATGCCGGGGAACTCCAACCGGTAGCTCGAGCTTCCCTGCGGTGCGCTGAACGTCGTGCGGTACCACCAGTCCTGGCGGTACAGGTCATCCGGCACATCGGCCAGGTTGTCGCCGACATACAGGTCCGGGTAGGTGCCGTCGTCCTGCAGTGCCGCCAGGACGGTGGACGGCATGTGCTTGACGGAGTGCCAGTCGGCGTTCACCTCGCCCGGCGTGGACAACGCCGCACCGTCGGCCGTCACGGTCCGCGCCGAGGCCAGCTGCCAGCCCTGCGCGAGCTCCACCCGTCCCGACGGCGGCTCCGGCCTGGCGAACGGCGGGAAATCAGCCGCACACAGTGACAACACCAGCAGCGCGACGACAACGAGACCCGCCAGACTCAAGCCGGCGCGGCGATTCCGGGCGGAAATGGGCAGCTCCTCAAGGACCGGTCCGGCACCGTGTCGGTGAGTCGATGCCGTGACCGGTCATTCTGCCGTGGTGAATGCCGCCTCGTGCGGCCGGTGCACCCTCAGAGCTTGTGCGGGACGTCGTTGACGAGGCCACCGTCCATGACGAACTCGGCACCGGTGGCGTAGCGGGATTCATCGCTGGCCAGGAAAACCACGAAGCTGGAGACCTCATCGGGCTGTCCGGGCCGGCCCAGCGGAATGGTGAGCATGTCCTCGGGGAAATGCTCGGTCATCGGGGTCCGGATGAATCCTGGGTGGATCGAGTTGACCCGGATCTGCTTGGGTCCGAGCTCGAGCGCCGCGGACTTGGTCAGGCCGCGCACCGCCCATTTGGAGGCGACGTACGGGTGCACCATGGCCGCACCGCGCAGTCCCTCGATGGACGAGACGTTGATGATCGAACCGCCTCCGGCGGCTTTCATCGCCTTCACACACGCCTGCATGCCCAGGAAGGTGCCGGTCAGGTTGACGTCGATTACCTTCTGCCACTGGGCCATATCGAACTTGCCGATCTGGCCGATCGCGACGATGCCGGCGTTGTTCACCAGCACGTCGAGCGACCCGAACTCCGAGGTGGCGGTCTGCACCGCGGCGTCCCACTGGTCGGCGTCGGTGACGTCGAGGTGGACGTAGCGCACCGCGTCGCCGAGCTCGGCGGCCAGCTTCTTGCCCTCGTCGTCGAGGATGTCCCCGATCACCACCTTGGCGCCTTCGGCGATCAGCGCCCGGGCGTGCTCCGCGCCCATACCCCGCGCGCCGCCGCTGATGAGTGCCACTTTTCCGTCTACCCGTCCCATGACGGGTGAGGCTACCGCCTGCGGCGCGAAATTAGAACCTGTTCCAATTTGGGCACCGGATCGGCATACTGCGACTAGACCGCACACCTTGAGGAGACCTGTATGGCCATTCGCGTGGCGATCGTCGGCACCGGAAACTGCGGCCGGTTGGCCCTGATCCAGCTCATCGACGACCCCCGGTTCGAACTCGTCGCGGTGGGCACCTCGACCGAGGCGAAGGTCGGCCTGGACGCCGGCGAACTGGCCGGACTGGGCGGCGTCACCGGGGTCACCGCCACGCTGGGCATCGATGCCTCGATCGCCGCCAAACCGGACTGCCTGGTGTACTGCGCGATGGGTGACACCCGCCCCGTGGAAGCCACCCGCGATGTGATGGCCGCACTGGCCGCCGGGATCAATGTGGTCGGCTCGGCCCCGGGCGGCCTGCAATTCCCCTGGGGCGCCATGCCGGAGAAGGCCATCGCACGGGTCGAGGAAGCTGCTCACGCGGGTAATTCAAGTGTGTTCATCACCGGGGTCGACCCCGGGTTCGCCACCGACCTGGTGCCGTTCGCGATCGCCGGTACATGTCAGCGCATCGATCAGATCAAGACCATGGAGATCGCCGACTACGCCACCTATGACGGCACCGAGGTGATGTCGATCGTCATGGGATTCGGCAATCCGATCGACCAGCCCGGAATGTTGTTTCTCCCCGGAATCCTGAGCGCCGCTTGGGGAACCGCGATCCGGATGCTCGCCGCCGGACTGGGCGTCGAAGTCGAAGACATCACCGAGCACTACGAGTTGGAGCCCGCGCCCGAGGACATCGAGGTCGCGACCGGCGTCATCGCCAAGGGCACAGTGGCGGCGATGCGCTTCCAGATCAACGGCATGGTCGGCGGTAAGCCGGTGATCGTCGTCGAACACGTCACCCGGGTGCGTGCGGACCTGCGACCGGACTGGGCGCAACCGGCCCAGCCCGGCGGCTCCTACCGCGTCGAGATCACCGGCGAGCCGTCGTATGTCGTGGACATCTGCCCGACCAGCGATCGAGGTGACCACAACCACGCCGCGATCGTGGCGGCGGCCGGGCGCATCGTCAACGCCATCCCGGATGTGGTGGCCGCGCAGCCCGGTATCCGTACCACCCTGGATCTGCCGCTGGTCACCGGCAAGGGTCTGCACAAGCTGAGCTAGGCACCGGGTCGCAGCCGACGATCGCCCCGACGCCGGCTGCCGGGACGCGGCACGGTGAGCACCGGCCAATCCTGGTCGGTGGCCACCGCGGCCAGGCCCGGTCGCGGGTTCACCGGCCGGGGCCGGCCCACCAACCGCATCAGCGCGCCGTCTTCGTCGCCGTCGGCATAGAAATAGCTGTGGGCCAGGTCGACCTGCCTGGCATGGCAGAAATCTTGCACCGCAGCGGCTTTGCGCGGTCCCCAGATGATGGGCTGGACGATGCCCCCGGTCAGCCGCCCCTGGCCGTCGGTCAGGAAGTGATTGCACAGCACGTGGCTGATCCCGAGGTGGCGGGCAACCGGCTCGGCGTGGATGGTCAGGGCCGAGGAACTCATCACGACGGTATGGCCGCGGTCCTGGTGACGACGCACCACGTCCCGCATGTGCGGGTAGACCCGCTGGTTGATGCGACTCTCGAACAGGTACTCACCCAGCTCGTCGAGCTCGAGCAGAGATTCGCCCCGGAGGTATCCGGCCGCCCGAACCAGCAGCCGCTCGAATGGCATCCGGCCGATCCGATACCGCACCGAGGCTTCGACGATTCCGAGGATCTCGCCGGCAGCGGCCTGCCGCCGGCGGATGCGGTGACCGGCGTGCGCCGTGGCGGTGAATCCGTCCACCAATGTGCCGTCCAGATCGAAGAAGGCCCCCACCTGCGCGCCACCGGGACCGTCCCCGATCTCATCGAGCGACTCGGGTGGCGACAACGTGCGGCCCATGGGGCTAGTACATCAAGCCGCCACGACAATCGGCCAGTCGAGACTGGATCAGGACTAGAACAGAAGGATGTCCGAACAACTGCACACCATCGCGATCAAGGACATCGCGGCCGTCATCGCCACCGGCCGATTCGAGGCCGCGAAGCACTGGTATGCGCGGCTCCTCGACCGCGAACCCGACCTGGAACCGGTTCCAGGTGTCGCGGAATGGCAGCTGACCGCCACCGCATGGCTACAGGTCGTCACCGATCCCGCCGGCGCAGGCCGGACCGCCGTGCGGTTCGGGATCGACGACCTCGAAGCCACCGTCGCCCGGCTGCGGGGCGACGGTGTCACAGTCGGAGAGCCGCAGGTCATCGCTGACATGGTCGCTGTGATCGACGTAGCCGACCCGGACGGCAACGAAGTGTCCTTCGTCGCGGATCTCGCCTGAAACTTCTGGGTCGAGCCCCCAAACGATCCGCCGTGGTACTAAACTAGAACACGTTTCACTTCTGTCCGGGTCGGATCGACCGGGGACTCGCAAACCGCACCGCCACCACAAGGAGCTCCGAATGCACACCGCACTCTGCGACGAGCTCGGGATCGACGTCCCGATCTTCGCATTTACCCACTGTCGCGACGTCGTTGTCGCCGTCAGCAAGGCCGGTGGTTTCGGCGTGCTCGGCGCCGTCGGATTCACCCCCGAGCAGCTCGAGATCGAGCTCAACTGGATCGACGAGCACATCGGTGACCACCCGTACGGCGTCGACATCGTGATCCCGAACAAGTACGAGGGCATGGACGCCAACATGTCGGCCGACGACCTCAAGGGAATGCTCCAGTCCCTGGTGCCCCAGGAGCACCTGGACTTCGCCAAGAAGATCCTCGCCGACCACGGCGTGCCGGTCGACCACAGCGACGATGACGCCCTCCAGCTGCTGGGCTGGACCGAGGCCACCGCGACGCCTCAGGTCGAGATCGCGCTGAAACACCCCAAGATGACGCTGATCGCCAACGCGCTGGGCACGCCCCCGGCCGAGATGATCAAGCGCATCCATGCCGAGGGCCGCAAGGTCGCGGCGCTGTGCGGATCGCCTTCACAGGCCCGCAAGCACGCCGACGCGGGAGTCGACATCATCATCGCCCAGGGCGGCGAGGCCGGCGGTCACAGCGGTGAGGTCGGCTCGATCGTGCTCTGGCCCCAGGTGGTCAAGGAGGTTGCGCCGGTTCCGGTGCTGGCCGCCGGCGGCATCGGCAGCGGCCAGCAGATCGCCGCGGCACTGGCACTCGGCGCGCAGGGCGCCTGGACCGGATCCCAGTGGGTCATGGTCGAGGAGTCCGAGCACACCGAGGTGCAGCACGCGGCCTACGCGAAGGCGACCAGCCGCGACACCGTCCGTAGCCGGTCGTTCACGGGCAAGCCGGCCCGCATGCTCCGCAACGACTGGACCGAGGCCTGGGAGGACGCGGACAACCCGAAGCCGCTCGGCATGCCGCTGCAGTACATGGTGTCCGGCATGGCCGTGGCCGCCACACACAAGTACCCCAACGAGAGCATCGATGTCGCGTTCAACCCGGTGGGCCAGGTGGTCGGCCAGTTCACCAAGGTGGAGAAGACCTCCGCGGTGATCGAGCGCTGGGTGCAGGAATATCTGGAGGCGACGGGCAACCTCAATGCGCTCAACGAGGCCGCCGGCGTCTGATCGGCGCCGCGCCGGCCGCGAAGTCGACGAAATGGCTGCGAGAACCTAGGTTCTCGCAGCCATTTCGTCTTTTTCGGGGAGGTTCTGGTCCCAGCCACCGCCACTATGTATGGTGACATACATAATCGTCGAAAGGGCGTCGACATGGCTGGTCCTCGTGAGCGCATGGTGGCGTCGGCGGCATTGCTGATCCGGGAGCGCGGCGCACACCCGACCGCGATCGCCGACGTACTGGCCCACAGCGGCGCGCCTCGCGGCTCGGCCTACCACTACTTCCCCGGCGGCCGTACCCAACTCCTTTGCGAGGCAATCGATTACGCCGGTGATTATGTGGTGGCCCGGCTGGCGGAAGCCGACAGCGCCGCGGCTCTGCTCGAAGGCATGATCGAGATGTACCGCAAGCAGCTTCTCGGTTCGGACTTCCGCGCAGGCTGCCCCGTGGTCGCCGTCGCGGTGGAGGCGGGCGATCCGCAGCAGACCGAGGCGCCCGACCCTGTGCTGGAACGCGCCGGAGCCGCGTTCACCCGGTGGACCGGGTTGATCACCGACCGACTGCGCGCCGACGGAGCCGATCCGGACCGTGCCGACGAACTCGCGATGCTGATCCTGTCGGCCATCGAGGGCGCGATCGTCATTGCCCGCGCCACCCGTGACCTCAAACCGCTGGACCTCACCCACGGTCAACTTCGTGCACTCCTGCCGGAAGGAACATCGTCATGACCGCCGACCAATGGCAACCCACCGCCTGCATCCTGTGCGAGTGCAACTGCGGCATCGTGGTGCAGACCGAAGGCCGGTCGATCACCAAGATCCGCGGCGACAAGGACCATCCGGCCTCACAGGGCTACACCTGTAACAAGGCGCTGCGGCTGGACCATTACCAGAGCAGCACCAACCGCCTGACCTCGCCACTGCGCCGCAAGCCTGACGGCAGCTACGAGGAGATCGACTGGGACACTGCGATTTCCGAGATCGCCGCCGGTTTCCTCGCCATCAGGGACAGTCACGGCGGGGACAAGATCTTCTACTACGGCGGCGGCGGGCAGGGCAACCATCTCGGCGGCGCATACAGCGGCGCGTTCCTCAAGGCGATCGGGTCGCGGTACCGGTCAAATGCCTTGGCACAGGAGAAAACCGGCGAGGCGTGGGTCGATGCCCACCTCTACGGCGGACACACCCGCGGCGAGTTCGCCCACGCCGAGGTCTCGGTGTTCGTGGGCAAGAACCCGTGGATGTCACAGAGCTTCCCGCGCGCCAGGGTGGTGCTCAACGAGATCGCCAAAGACCCGGACCGAGCGATGATCGTGATCGATCCGGTGATCACCGACACTGCCAAGCTCGCCGACTTCCACCTGCGGGTGAAGCCAGGTACCGACGCCTGGTGCCTGGCTGCGATGGCGGCGGTGCTGGTGCAGGAAAACCTTTGCGACGACGCATTTCTGAAGGCTCACGTCAATGGCACCGAGCCGGTTCTCGACGTGCTGCGACAGGTGCCGATCGCCGACTACGCCCAGCGGTGCGGCGTCGACGAGACCCTGCTGCGCCAATCGGTGCGACGCATCGCCGCCGCCGGCAGCGTGGCGGTGTTCGAGGACCTCGGCATCCAGCAGGCGCCCAACAGCACCCTGTGCTCATACCTCAACAAGATGCTGTGGATTCTCACCGGAAACTTCGGCAAACGCGGTGGGCAACACCTACATTCGTCGTTCGCCCCGTTGTTCGGCTCGGGTGGGGTCGGGCGCAGCCCGGTCACCGGCGCACCTGTGATCGCCGGCCTGGTTCCGTCCAACGCGGTGCCGCAGGAGATCCTCACCGATCACCCCGACCGGTTTCGGGCGATGATCGTCGAGAGCAGCAATCCGGCACACTCGATCGCCGATTCCGCAGCCGTGCGGGCTGCTCTGGATTCGCTGGATCTGCTCGTCGTGATCGACGTCGCGATGACCGAAACTGCGCGGCTGGCCGACTATGTCTTGCCCGCGGCCAATCAGTTCGAGAAACCCGAGGCGACCTTCTTCAACCTCGAATTCCCGCACAACGACTTCCATTTGCGCCACCCGCTGTTCGAACCGCTGCCCGGGACCCTGCCCGAACCGGAAATCTGGGCCCGCCTGGTCCGTGCGATCGGCGCGGTCGACGATGCCGAGCTGGATCCCTTGCGCCGCGCCGCCCGGGAGGGACTGGATGCCTACGCCGCAGCATTCCTGGGAGCGGTGGGTGCCAATCCAGGCCTCGGCCGGGTGCTGCCGTACGTCCTGTACGAGACGCTCGGACCGGCGCTTCCAGACGGCCTGGCCGGTGCCGCGGCCCTGTGGGGCTTGGCCCAGAAGACGGCGATGACGTACCCGGACGCGGTCCGGCGCGCTGGTCACGCCGACGGCAACGCGCTGTTCGAGGCCATCCTGGCCGGCCGGTCCGGGTTGACGTTCACCGAACACGAGTATCAAGACGATTTCGCCCTGATCAGCCATCCGGATCACAAGATCGCACTCGACATGCCCGAAATGCTCGACGCGGTAAGGGCTTTGCCGAGCACACCCGCAGCGCTGACCACCGCAGAGTTCCCGATGGTGCTCTCGGCCGGCGAGCGGCGTGCCTACACCGCCAACGACATCTTCCGCGACCCCAGCTGGCGCAAGCGCGATACCGAGGGCGCGTTGCGGATCAGTGTCGAAGATGCCCGGGCCATCGGCCTGCTCGACGGCGACCGGGCCAGGATCACCACCGCGGCGGGAGCCGCGGAAGCCATCGTGGAAATCAGCGACACGATGTTGCCCGGACACATCGCGCTCCCCAACGGGTACGGCCTCGACCACACCGACGGCCAGGGACAGTCGATTGTGCCCGGAGTCGCTCCAAATGAGCTCACCTCGTCACAGTGGCGTGACGAGTACGCGGGCACCCCGTGGCACAAGCATGTCCCCGCTCGGGTGGATCGGATCCCGGCCGCAAGCGTGACTGCCTGATCGGCTCGTCCGGACCTCAGGGCAGGGGCGCCGGCGACGGACCGGCCGGCACGGCGGGCGCCGGCAATTCAGGCGCCATCGGCGTGCCCGGTGGCATCGGCGTGCCGGGAGACAGCGATGCTCCCGGCGCAACGGGTCCACCCATCGGACCCGACGCGCCCGGCGAGACCGGGACGTTCGGACCGGGTGCCTGACCGGGGACCGGCGTGTTCATCCCGCGTTGCGCGACGCCGAGTATCAGTGCTTCCTTGCCGCTGATCTCCTGGCTCTGCACGGCGTGCCACAGATCCTTGAGATAGCTCAGGTTCGGCGTCTCATTTCCCTGTCCGCTGGGGTCCATCGTCGCTCCCGGCGGCAGGGCGTCCGGGCTCGCCAGGTGTGGGGTCCCGACCTGCGGCTCGACCGGCAGTGCCCCCGGATCTCCGGCAGCCTGCGCTGTCGGCCCGGGTACCGGTCCGGGCGCCGATGCCGGCCCAGGTACCGGGGCGGGAACCGGAGCGGGCGGGACCACCGGGGTGGCTGGTTCGGCAGCCGCCGCGCCGGCCAGCGACAGCGCAACGAGCGGCCCCGACACACCGCACGCCAGTAACGACGCAATCCTCCGGATGTCGACACGCATCTCTATTTCCTCCTGCTGTTGCTCCAGGGACAGATGGTAACGCTGAGTGCATCGTCGCGCTCGTTCAATCGTTACAGCGCAGGCATCAGAACACGTTCCAATACCAACGATGTGGGAGTTTCCGAAACCCGGTCCAAGGGGCCCCACCTGTGGTGTAGCAATGGCTTTACGCCACTACACAACGTCGTCGCGAGGAGCGCCAACGCCATGCCGACTCTCAACCTCCCGCCCGGGTTCGACTTCACCGATCCTGACATATACGCCGAGCGACTTCCCGTCGAGGAGCTCGCGGAGATGCGCAAGCTGGCTCCGATCTGGTGGAACGAACAGCCGCTGGGCCAAGGCGGCTTCGACGACGGAGGGTTCTGGGTCGTCACGAAGCACAAGGACGTCAAAGAGGTCTCCCTGCGCAGCGACGTCTTCTCCAGCCAGGAGAAGACCGCCCTCCCGCGCTATCGCGACGGCACCGTCCAGCAGCAGATCGAACAGGGCAAGTTCGTCATGCTCAACATGGACGCACCGCACCACACGCATCTGCGCAAGATCATCTCCCGGGCCTTCACTCCCCGGGCGATAGAACGCCTACGCGCCGACCTGGCCGACCGCGCCCGGGCCATCGTCGCGGCCGCCGCAGCCGAGGGCTCGGGGGATTTCGTCGAACAGGTCTCGTGCGAACTGCCGCTACAGGCAATCGCGGGACTGATGGGCGTGCCGCAGGAAGACCGCATGAAGTTGTTCGACTGGTCCAATCAGATGGTCGGCGACCAGGACCCGGAGTTCGCCTCCAACGATGCGATCAGCGCCTCCGTCGAGTTGATCATGTACGGAATGCAGATGGCGGCCGAGCGGACGAAGAACCCGGGCGATGATCTGGTCACCACGCTTCTGCAGGCCGACGTCGAGGGGCACAAACTGTCCGACGACGAGTTCGGCTTCTTCGTCATCCTGCTCGCGGTGGCCGGCAACGAGACGACCCGGAACTCGATCACCCAGGGCATGATGGCCTTCGCCGACCACCCCGACCAGTGGGAGTTGTTCAAACGGGAGCGCCCGGGCACCGCGGCCGACGAGATCGTCCGGTGGGCGACACCCGTCACGTCATTCCAGCGCACCGCGCTCGAAGACACGGAGCTGGCCGGCGTGCCGATCAAGAAGGGGCAGCGGGTGGTGATGTTCTACCGCTCGGCGAACTTCGACGAGGAGGTGTTCGACGACCCGTACCGCTTCGACATCCTGCGGGATCCCAACCCGCACGTGGGATTCGGCGGCACCGGCGCGCACTACTGCGTCGGCGCCAACCTGGCCAGGATGACGATCGACCTGATCTTCAACGCGATCGCCGACGGGATGCCCGACCTGACGCCGCTGGCGGCGCCCGAACGACTTCGGTCTGGTTGGCTCAACGGCATCAAACATTGGCAGGTGGATTACCGCGGCCGGTCGGATAGTCGATGATCGATCGCCAGTAGTCATCCGGGATTTCGGTGTTCGACCGCAGCACGATCGCCAGACCGGTTGCCATCGCAATGCCGAGAAGCCCGAGCCACAGTCCCGCGAGCGCGATCGCAATCCAGAGCGCCGTTGTCAGCGCCGGCCACGGCGATGCCACCGCGAGCACCGGCGCGAAGAAGAACCCGGCCGCGACATAGCCGGCCGACCCGGCTCGGTCGGCCGCCATGACGGCGTGCAGCCACCGCGGGATCGATTGGTGTGACTGGGTTTTCTCGCTCATCGCAGCCTCCTCCGTGGGGACGACACCAACCATCACGCGAACTGGGTAATCTCCGCAATTACCCCCCAGGTAGTGGTTATCGCCCTTTGCGTGAGCGAGACTCGGGTGGTGACGAGCGCGGCAACCCAGACACCGATCGGATCGCTCATGCGCGACTGGCGATTACGCCGCCGCATCAGTCAGCTGGACCTGGCCATCGAGGCCGACGTTTCGGCACGTCACCTCAGCTTCATCGAGACCGGACGGTCGGTACCGAGCCGGGCCATGGTTCTGCGCCTCGCCGAGGCACTGGAGGTGCCGCTGCGCGACCAGAACCAACTGCTCCTCGCCGCGGGGCTGGCACCGGTTTACGCCGAGCGGACCCTGGAGGATCCCGAGATGACCGCCGTACGCGACGGGGTAACCCGGGTGTTGGACGCCTACAACCCCTACCCCTGCGTGGTCGTCGATCGCACCTGGAACCTGTTGCAGGCCAATGCGGGCACCGCGGTGATGCTGGACGGTGTCGCACCACACCTGCTGACCCGACCCAATGCGCTGCGTATCACCCTGCACCCCGAGGGCATGGCACCGCGCATCCGCAACCTGGCGGAATGGCGTCACCACCTGATCAGCCGGCTGCGTCGTGAGGTCACCGTGAGCGGATCGGCCGAGCTGGCCGACCTTCTCACCGAGATCGAGTCCTATCCGGGAGGGATGGAGCCGGTCCGCGATCTCGGCGGAGTCGTCGTCCCACTGGGATTGACCGCGCCGGACGGCACCGCCCTGACCTTTCTCAGCACCGTCACCACCTTCGGCACCGCGCTGGACCTGACTGCCGCGGAACTGAGTATCGAGGCGTTTCTGCCGGCCGACACCGAGACCGCCGCCGCGCTGCGCAGAAATCCACTGGTCTGACCACTTGACCTCTGACCGCTAGGCGAGGCAGCATGGTCCCATGGCGTTACAACCGGTAAACCGCCGATCCGTGCCCGAGGACGTCTTCGAGCAGATCGTCGCCGAGGTACTCAGCGGTCAGATGCAACCCGGCGAACCCCTGCCCAGTGAACGCCGCCTCGCCGAGGTACTCGGGGTGTCCCGCCCGGCCATACGGGAGGCGATCAAGCGGCTCACCGAGGCCGGCTTGGTCGAGGTTCGACAGGGCGACTCGACCACGGTGCGGGACTTCCGCAAGCATGCCGGCCTTGACCTGTTGCCCCGACTCCTCTTGCGCGCAGGCGAACTCGACGTGAGCGTGGTTCGCAGCATCCTGGAAACCCGTCTGCACAACGGACCCAAGGTCGCCGAGTTGGCCGCCGAACAGGCGGCGCCCGAGGTCGTCACGCAACTCTCGCGCACGGTCGACGCACTGGCGGCCGAACCTGATCCGGTGGAGCAACAGCGCCACGCGCTCGCCTTCTGGGACCTGATCGTCGACGGCGCGAATTCGATCGCATTCCGGTTGATGTACAACACTCTTCGGCAAACCTACGAGCCCGCGCTTCCGGCGTTGGCCACCATGATGGCCGCCGAGGTCGGCCGTCCCGACGCGTACCGGCGGATCGTGGCGGCCATCGAAGCGGGTGACCCGGTGGCCGCCCGCCATGCTGCTCAGCACCTGCTGGAGCCGGCCACCAACGCGCTCATGAGCGCACTCGACGCATTGGAGGAAACCCGATGACGCGCAACGCTTTCACCTTGGGCGACGCGGTACGGGAATTCATCAGGCACCCCTCCCCCTGGATGATCGGCACCGCACTGGTCATCAGCGTCGTCGCGCGGTGCGCCGTCGGCAACTGGCAATTCACCGATGCGGTGGTGCCGGTGGTGATGCTTGCGGTGTTCCCGTTCTTCGAGTGGATCGTCCACGTCTTCGTACTGCACTGGCGGCCAAGGCAGTTCGGCGCGCTCAACCTGGATTCGCGGCTGGCTCGCGATCACCGGCGCCACCACGTAGAGCCGCGCGATATCCCGTTGATCTTCATACCGTGGCAGGCTCTGCTGTGGATCCTGCCCATCGCTGTGGCTGTGGCATTCCTGGTCTTTCCGCGGACCGGCCTCGGGCTGACGTTCCTGTCAGTGTTGACGGTGCTCGGACTGTCATACGAGTGGTGCCACTACCTGATCCACAGCGACTACAAGCCGAAAACCCGTGCATACCGAGCGGTTTGGCGGAACCATCGGCAGCACCACTACAAAAACGAGCACTACTGGTTCACGGTCACCACCGCCGGAACCGCCGACCGGATACTGCGGACGTATCCGGACCCGGCGACGGCGTCCACCTCACCAACGTCGAAGAACCTGCACGCGGCTACGACTGCACGACAATAGGATCGCCCAACCCCACCGTGTTGAAGTACCAATCGGCATTGTCCGGACTCAAGTTGATGCAGCCGTGGCTGACGTTGGAATAGCCCTGCGATCCCACCGACCAGGGCGCACCGTGCACGTAGACGCCGCCCCAGGTCACGCGGACCGCATCGTACACAGTGAGCTTGTAGCCCTCCGGGTCACTCAGCGGAATCCCGATGGTGCGTGAATCCATCACCACGACAGGCTCTTTCGCCAGCGCACTGAACGTACCGATCGGAGTGGGGTGCTTGGGCTTCCCCATCGAGGCGGGCATCGTCCGGGCCACGGCGCCATCGATGCTGACCGTGAAGGTGTGCGCATCGATGTCGGCCACGCCGAGCACCTGCGCCCCGGTCTCGAAGCTGGTCTTGGCACCACCGGCGGTGACCGAGATCTTCGAATGCGCCGGCCACAACTGATCGGGTTTCCACTGCATCACATCGTCACTGAGCCATGTGAAGGTGCCGGTTGGTGTTTCCGGCGAGCTGATCTTCAGGCTGCTCTGCGCCGCATCCCGGTCGGTCACCGGGTTGTCGAACGTCACGGTCAGTGGCATGGCGACACCTACCACCGAACCCGCGGCGGGCTCGATGGTCACACCGGGTGCAGGCGTGCTCACTGCGGCAGCTGCGACATTGACCGTGCTCGCGGCAGCCAAGGTGGCCACACCAATCGCGGCAAACACTTTCAGTACCGACGCTCGAACGGTTCCGAATGACGACGATGGGGCGGTCAGCATTCCACCAGTGTAGGTGAGCGCTGGCGCTGCCCCTTTCAGGCGCAGCGTGACGGCGGCAATTCGAGGTCGGCGGTCGCGCGGTGGGTTGCCCATGGTGAACTCATCGGCACGGCGTCTCAGAACGTTTCACCCCACGCATCAGCGCCATCGCGGCGGCCTCAGCAACGTCACCGGGATCAGGGCGCGACGGGAACCGGAGCCTGCGACTCGGGCACGGCCGGGACCTCTTCAGGCGCGGGTGGTGTCGCCTCCGGTGACACCGCTTCGGGCGCGGGTGGCGCGGGTGGCGCCGGTTCGACCGCCGGAGCCTGCGCGGCCGTCTGTTGTATCGGCGCCGCCTCTTGCGCCGTACTCGGCGGAGCCGGTGCAACCTCGGGTGCCGGAGGCGGTGGTGGCGGAGGAGGCGGCGGAGGTGGTGGAGGTGGTGGCACTTCCGATGTCGGGGACGGTTCCGGCGACATGGCAGCCTCTCCCGGCGGCATCTGGTCGGCCGACGGTGGCTGTTGCGCCGCATCGGGCGGTGGCGCACCGGGGACGTTCTCGGGCAGTGCCGGCGGGAGCTCGGAAGTCACCGGTGCCGGCTCGGACCCCGCAGGAGCAAGCTGCTCGCCCGGTACGGCGGTGTGCTCGGGCGGGGCGGTGACACTTTGATCGGGGACGTACTCCGGGCCGGCGTCCTGGACCACGGGTTCGAGTACGGGCGGGGATTCGGTCGGTACGGACGGTGCCGGGACCGCCGACGTCTGCTGTACCGACGCCGAGTCGCCCGACGTGCTCACCACCGGACGCGTGCTGCGGTGCGGAGTCGGCTCTGAACCGGGAAGCAGCTGCTGACTGACCGCCAGCGCCAGCGAAACTCCGAAGGCCAAGATTCCACCAACCAATATCGCCAGCGGAGTCAATTGTGTAGGGGGCCAGCGCCAACCAGCCGAGGCCACGCGGTCATCGGATGCCCGCCGGCCCCGCCGTACCGAGGCCAGGGCCGCGCCCCGGGCCAACGGCAACCCGGGTTCGGCCGGTGTGAACACCGGCACCCGGAGGGCCTGCTCCAATTTCGGTAGCACAGAGTCCAGGTCGACGGCGGATCCCACGACCACCAGCGCATCGGGCCGCGGAGCGGCCGCGCCGAGCACGTCGGACAACCAGGTGATCAGGCCGGCCACGGTCTCGATGCCCCGGCTGACCGCGGTCTGTACCGGATCGTCGCCGCCCACCGTCATCGCCTGCACGACATCGGGTTCCAGGACGCACACGCCCGTCGTGTCGAATCCGACGATGCCGGCGACACGCCGCGCCAGTGCATCGGTCGCTTGGGGCAGCCGCACCGGAACCACATCGGCGAACCCGGCATCGGCGAACTTCTTCAGCAACACCGCGCCCTCGGCAGCCGCCCCGGAACTCCAGGTGACACCGATCGCGGTCAGTTGCAGACCGCGTTCTGCCGCAACCCTTTCGGCGCGCCGGGCGGCCTTCACGACATCGGCGCAGATGTCATCGGTGCGCGCGGGCGCAAGGCCCCGGATGTCGAGGGATTCGTGGTCGACGGTCGCCCCGTCGGCCTCGCTGCCCTCGACCAGGACCAGACCGACGGTGGACGGTGTCAACGAAACACCGAGCACCGCGTCCACATGCACCCCCGAAAGTGTGGCCGTCGTCCAAACGTTTCACGGTGACATTACCCGGTGGCAGCTTCGTGCCCACCCCCTGCACCTGCGGTCGCTGTTCATCACCGGCACCGAAATGTGCTGTGCCGCAGAATCGCCAGTACACAACCGAGTGTTAGTTTGCCGCCGAGCCCGTCAATATC
This sequence comes from Mycobacterium sp. IDUB_24, assembly GCF_055419385.1. NCBI lineage: Bacteria > Bacillati > Actinomycetota > Actinomycetes > Mycobacteriales > Mycobacteriaceae > Mycobacterium > Mycobacterium sp. IDUB_24. Next base: position 184,863 of record NZ_JBVAXO010000008.1, on the reverse strand, counting down.
GACCGACCCGGGTCGGTTGCATGGCAAGGTGGGGGCGCATGCAGGAAATGCAGGATTCATCGCAGCGCGGCACGTTCTTCGGTCATCCCATCGGGTTAGCCAACCTGTTCGGCGTGGAACTGTGGGAGCGGTTCTCCTTCTACGGGATGCTCACGATCCTCGGCTACTACCTGTACTACGTGGCCGCCGACGGCGGACTCGGGCTACCCAAGAGCACCGCCACCGGCATCGTCGGCGCTTACGGCGGACTGGTGTACTTGTCCACCGTCCTCGGAGGGTGGATCGCCGATCGCCTCCTCGGCATGGAGCGGACGGTATTCTACGGCGGCGTGGTCGTGATGGCCGGCCACATCACACTGGCCGTCGTTCCCGGTCTGGCCGGTGTCGGTATCGGACTGGTGCTGGTGGCGCTAGGATCCGGAGCACTCAAGGCCAACGCCTCCGCACTGCTGGGCACGCTTTATGCCAAGGATGATCCGCGCGCCGACGGTGGGTTCACCCTGTTCTATCTCGGCGTCAACCTCGGCGCCTTCGTCGGACCTCTGGCGACGGGATTGTTGCAGACCCACATCGGCTTTCACTACGGCTTCGGCGTCGCGGCCATCGGTATGGCGCTGGGGCTGACGCAGTACGTGATGTTCCGGCGCAATCTCGGGAACCACGGACGCGTCGTGGCAAATCCGTTGCCGCCAGGGTCAATTGGCAAGGTCGTCGGCGTGGTGGCGGTACTGGCGGCGGCCGTGGCGGTGCTGTTCTCGGTGCACCTTGTCAACCTGGCCAACCTGTCGCAGTTCATTACCGCGGTGATAGTCGTGGCCTCGGTCATGTACTTCGTGGTGATGCTGACCAGCACCAAGGTGTCCGAAACCGAACGGACGCGGGTCCGTGCCTTCATCCCGCTGTTCATCGCGAACGCGGTGTTCTGGTCACTGTTCCAACAAACCTTCACGGTGCTGGCCGTCTACTCCGATGAACGGGTCAACTGGTCCGTCTTCGGTTGGACCGCGCCGTCGAACTGGATCGGGTCGATCGAACCTGTGTGGATCATCCTGCTCTCCCCCCTGTTCGCGATCCTGTGGACCCGGCTGGGCAACCGGGCACCCACCACACCTCGCAAGTTCGGCTACGGAGTGATCGGCATGGGCGCAGCATTCCTGCTGTTCTTGCCGATGGCACAGACCACCGGAAAAGTGGTGCCGGCCTTGCTGGTGGCCGCCATCATGGTGGTGTTCGCGGTGTCCGAGCTACTGTTGTCGCCGATCGGCCTGTCGGTGACGACAAAGCTTGCACCAGTTGCGTTCCGGGCGCAGATGATGGCGCTGTTCTTCTTCTCGGTCGGTCTGGGTACGGCGATGTCAGGTGTGCTCGCGCAGCGCTACGATCCGGCGAACGAGTTCGCCTACTTCGGGATTCTCGGCGCGGTGGCGATCCTCACCGGTGTCGTGGTGCTACTGATGTCGCCACGGATCAGCCGGCTGATGGAAGGCATTCACTGATCGCCGGAGAGGATGTCGGCCAGCAACTGTGGCTCGATGTTGCCGCCGGAGACGATCACGACAGTGGGCCCGGGTGGCGTTGCCAACTTGTGGTAGCCCGCCAGCGCCACCGCCCCGCTGGGCTCGGCAACGAGATGCGCGCGGTGCGCCAGTTGTCGTACCGCTGAACGAATCTCACCTTCGGTCACGGTGATGACACCGTCAATAACCCGACGCAGATGGACGAATGTCAGCTCTGACGGTGTCGAGCGCAGTCCGTCGGCGATGGTCCGGTTACGTTGCCCCACAGGCCAATCCACCAGATGACCAGCAGCCAGGCTCTCGGCAGTGTCCGCGGCGAGTTCGGGCTCGACACCGAATATCTTGGCCCGCGGACACATCGCCCGAATGGCGGTGCCGACGCCCGAGGCCAAGCCGCCGCCGCTGATCGGGATCAGTACGGTCGCGATGTCGGGGAGATCCTGCGCGATCTCCAACCCTATGGTGCCCTGGCCGGCGATCACGTCGAGATGGTCGAAGGGTGGCACCAGCACACCACCGGTGCGCTCGACCAGTTCGGCGGCAACCGATTCACGCTGACCCGCCCCGCACAACACGACCTGTGCCCCGCGGTCCCTGGTGGCCTGTACCTTCACGGTCGGCGTCTCCTCGGGCATCACGATGTGGGCGTCCACGCGAAAGGCCGCAGCCGCATACGCCACCGCCTGCGCATGATTGCCGCTGGAGTAAGCCACCACTCCCCTGGCCCGTACATCGGGTTCGAGCCGGCCCAGCGCGTTGAACGCGCCGCGGATCTTGAATGCGCCGATCGGCTGCAGGCTCTCGGGCTTGAGCCACAACGGACGGTCGGGGTCTCCCCACCCGGCGGCCAGCAGCGGGGTCCGCACGATGTCGGGGGCGATCCGCCGGGCTGCGGCGTCGATGTCGTCGAGAGTCACCAGCTTCACCGCACAAGTCTCTCCCGCGGACGGGCCCTGCGAAAGCCCGGGCTGCGGCACCCCGGCTACCGTGCTCACGTGACCCAGTACAGCTTCGGAATCGTTCCGCGTTACGCCGAGATCGACCAGCAGGGCGTGGTGTTCAACGGCCACTACCTCACCTGGTTCGACGAGGCATGCACCGGGCTGTTCGACCATCTTCGGGTGAGCTACGCCGACCTGATCGCCGACGGCATCGACATGCAGGTGGTGCACACCGAGATCGATTTTCGGGCGCCGGTCCGCTGGCGGGAACCGGTGCGCGTCGTTGTGCGCTGCGAGCGCATCGGCACCACCAGCTTCACGCTGGGCTTCACCGTGCTGGGCACCGACGCCTCCGGCGACGAGCAGCCCAGGGTGTGCGGCAGCAACGTCTACGTCGTTGTCTCGACCGGTGACTGGTCGAAGCGACCCGTTCCCGAAGGTGTTCGCGCGGCACTCAGTTCCGTTGCCGACCAATGAATCTCCCGACCCGGGCCGCCGTGGTGCACAATCGAATGGAGAGCCGACGCCGGCCGGTGAGAGGGGCAATCATGACGCAGGTGGATGACGAGGGCTTCGACGGCTACGGATTCGACGACGCCCCTGAGGCCGATGTCGTCGAACAGCTGATTCCGGTCGGCGTCGATGACGAAGACGACGCGTTGGCGGATCTGCGCCGGGTGCGAATCTCACCCGATGTGGAGGCCACCGAGGCCGACCTCATCGATCAGGCGATAGTGGTGCCGTCAGACGACGAGTCCGACTTCGACCGCTGAACGGAAGGACGCCCGGCGGCGAATCTGACCCGCCACACACCGAGCGCCACCAAGACGAGAAGGGCGAGCACCCACGGCCAGGCGCCGTGCCGGTGCACCCACCCCGCCAGGGTACCCTGCAGGTAACCGGCGGCGGCGATCACCGGATCTTCGGGATTTCCTGCGGCGCCGAACAATTGGATCTCATACCACCCGTAGTAGGCGACATAGGCGCCGACGGCGATCAACAGGGCTCCGCTGATCCGGCTGATGTAGGGGACGACGCGACGCAACCGGTCGATCACGACGGTGCCGGCCAGCGCCGTAGCCACGGCCAGCACCCCGACGACGAGAGCGAAACCCCCCGCGTACGCGCCGAACACCGCCACCCGGTGCAGCGCGGTGTGCGATTCCAGGGTTGCACCGGTGACCGCCAGGAAAGGTCCGACGGTGCACGACAGTGACGCCAGCGCGTATCCGACGCCGTAGCCGGCCATCGAGCCGAGCCGCGCAGTGGGTGCCCAGCCGGCACGGCCCGCCACCGCATCGGGCAGCAGAATCCCGAGCCGGCGGCCGGCCAGTAGCCAGGCCCCCAGCGCGACCAAGACGATCCCGATGACCACGGTGACATAGGGAAGATAGGTTTGCACGGTATTTGCGGCCGCCACGGTCAGCAGCCCGAAAGTGCCGAACACCGCAACGAATCCGGCAGTCATCACCGCGGTGGCCACGAGCGCTCGTCCCAACGCGCTGAGCGGCCCGCGCGGCGAGGTGCCCCGCACCACCAGCGCAAGGTACCCGGGCAGCAGCGCGAAACCGCACGGATTGAGTGCTGCGACGAGTCCGGCGCCGAACGCCAACCCCACCAGGTTGTCTGACACGCCCGGCGACTAGCTCTTCAGAGCCGCGACCCGATCGGCCAGCTCCTGCTGCGGCATCGCCGACGTGGGGTTGTTGACGAACGTGGACGACCCGTCGGCACGGTAGAAGACGTAGGCCGGCTGCCACGGGACGTTGTAGCGAGCCCAGATCGACCCGTCGGCGTCATTGAGGTTGGGGAAATTGAGGTGGTATTTGTCGACGAACCCCTGCATGGCCCCGACATCGGAGTGTGCCGCCACACCGACGAAACTGACCTGTGGATTGGCTGCGGCAACCTCGCTCACCGACGGCGCCTCGGCGTTGCAGAACGGGCACCACGGCGTCCAGAACCACAGCACCGCGGGCCGCCCGGCCAGGCCGGACCCGTTGAACGGCGCGCCGGACAACGTGGTGCCGGTGAACTGCAGCCGATCGTCGGCAGCTGCGGTCGGTGCGGCAACCAGCGCCAACACCACCGCAACCGTCGACAGCACGCCGGCCGGCCCGGCTATCGCCGTTTGGCGCAACCACCGGAGTCGCATCCTCATGGCAGTCTCCTTCGCTCAGGGCGCAGCCGCACGCACGGCCCGCGCATACCCCCTAACACGGAAGTCCACACTTCCGGGTTCAACGCGGAACCTCACCGAGCTCAGTTCTGCCGGGGCAACAACTCGGCGGCGAACCGGTCCAGGAATGCGGCGCGATCGGTGGAGCCTGCCGCCCTGATCACGAATTTGGTCAGCCCGGCAGCCAGGTAACCGTCGATCTGGCGGTGCAGGTCGGGCCAGTCCGCGGCCAGCAGTTCGGTCGGGTCGACGTCGGGCCTGCGCCGGCGCACCGCGGCGAGCAGATCATCCGAGAGCACGCCGTCCCCCACCGCGAGGCTGATGCCGTAGTGGTCAGGCTCGATGACCCGGCCGGCCGTCTCTGCCTCCGCCTCGATGCGCCGGCGCGCTGCCCCCGCCTCGTCGGGCGTGAGGAAGCTGCCCAGCCATCCGTCGCCGAATCGACCGATGCGGGTCAACGCCGCCGGGGCCGAGCCGCCCAGCCAGATGTCGATCGGTTTGGCCGGTACCGGCTGCACCTGAGCGGAGCGGACAGTGAAGTACTCACCCTCGAACGACACGTCACGGCCGTTCAGCGCCGATCGCAACAGGTGCAGTGATTCGTCGAAGACGGCAGCCCTGCGGCGGTCGGGCACGACGAAGATGTCCCGCTCGGCAGGCAGGGCCGAATGCAGGCCGAATACCGGCAGCACTCGCTTCGGCGCCAGCGCTGCCAGCGAGGCCAGCTGTTTGGCCACCAGCACGGGATGGCGCCCGGGCAGGATGGCAACCGAGGTCCCGACCTTCAACCGCTGGGTTCGTGCCAGCGCGTAGGCCATGCCGATGAACGGATCCACCGCCGGGGTGTAGACCAGTTCGGAGAACCACAGTGAGTCGATCCCGGAATTCTCCAGGTAATCGACGATGCCGCCCAGTTCACCTGGGGCCGTGTCGGCGCCGACGCCGACACCGAACCGCACCTTCATCGGACGTTTCCCATGTCATCCATATTCGACCCAACACCGCGCAACCGCCTCTTGTGCCCGCCGGCCCGGCGGTTCAGAGTAAGACAATGAGCGAACAATGGATTCAAGGGTGCTTGGTCCAGCGGATCGCGTTTCATGATGGCCTGGTGCTCAACCTCGACGACTACAACGAACTCGTCATCTCGGTCCCACTGGAACTGACACTGCCGGCGACCGATACCGACGCATCCGAAGTGGTGTCGCTGGACCCACGGTCACTGCGCGATGAAGTTCGGCCGCTGTTCGATTTCGCCGGTCAACGGTGCACGCACGCCGACTGGGAGGACAACGGCAGCCTCCACCTGAGCTTTTCCGACGGCCACCGGATCGATGTCCGGCCCGAAGAAGGCCGGACATCGTGGGAGCTGTACGGGAAATACCACGGCTACGCCGCATGCCTGCCCCACGGGCGGGTCCGCGTCGTCCGTCACGATCAGGATGACTTCGATCAGGACGGCGACGAGGGCCCCACCCGCGAGAGCGGCTGACCACTACCGATGGGGTCTCAGCGGACGCCGACCCCGAGGATCGGTACCCAGACGCCGAACAGCCACACACCCCACTGGCGGAACCCGTTGTCCCACACAGGGTTCAAGTTGTAGCCCCAGTAGTTGATGGTCGGCGGCAGCGGCCCACCCCGCCATTCGAACGGTGGCGGCGGGCCCCAGCCCCATGGCGGCGGCCCGTTACGGTCGTCCCACCAGTCGTGCCGGTTGTTCGACCACCAGGGACCCTTGTCGTCCCAATGTCCACGGTTGTCGAAATCGTGCCCGCGGTTGTCGAAATCGCGGCCGCGATCGAAATCACGGTCATGGCCGGGCGGCCCGCCGTTGCAGAACGGGAAGCAGTCGTCGTTGCCGTGCCCCGGCTTGAGCGGAGCCGGCACAGCGGGCGACGCCGACGCCACCGGAGCCCCCAACCCCGTGACGCCCATTCCGAACGCACCGACTGTCAACGCAGCCGCCACGAACTTCGTCAGTTTCATCCCTGAACCTCCTACGGTCGTGACCCCGGCGCAGGCCATCCCCCAATGGCCCGGCGCCGCAACGCCTTGCGACTCACCTGGCTGCGAGCGGCGAAACGTGCACCCCAGAGGGGTATCGCCACCGCCGATCCGAGCGTTACCCATTTTCCGGCCCCTGCGGGGCCCTACTCTGGCGGGGTGGGTATCGCACCGCGGATCAATGGGGCGCGTCCCAGCGACGTGCCGCGCTCGGAGATCGACCTCGGATCCTGGCAGTTCTGGCGTGAGGACGACGACGTCCGGGACGGCGCATTCAGCGTGCTGCGCCGTGACGACCCGATCTCGTTCCACCGTGCCTGCGTTCTCGACGGCTCACCGGAGAGCGCCGGGCACTGGGCGGTGACCAGGTACGACGACGTGTTCCACGCCAGCCGCCATCCGGAGATCTTCAGCTCCGCGTCCGGCATCACCGTTGGCGATCAAACTCCGGAATTGGCAGAGTATTTCGGCTCGATGATTGCGTTGGACGATCCGCGGCACACCAGGCTTCGCAACATCGTGCGCAGCGCGTTCACGCCGCGCGTGGTGGCGCGGATCGAGGATTCGGTCCGTGATCGGGCCCGACGCCTGGTCAGTGACATGGTGGCCAGGAATCCCGACGGCACCGCCGAACTGGTCACCGAACTCGCCGGACCATTACCGCTGCAGGTCATCTGCGACATGATGGGGATCCCCGAGCACGACCACCAACGGATCTTCCACTGGACCAACGTGATCCTGGGATTCGGCGACCCCGACCTGACCACCGATTTCGACGAGTTCGTGACTGTCGCGATGGACATCGGCGCCTATGCGACCGCGCTTGCCGACGAACGGCGTGCGGCGCCCACCGAGGATCTGACCACCAGCCTGGTTCAGGCCGAGGTCGACGGGGAACGGCTGACCTCGGCCGAGGTGGCCTCGTTCTTCATCCTGCTGGTGGTCGCGGGCAATGAAACGACCCGCAATGCCATCAGCCACGGTGTGCTCGCCCTGACCCGCTACCCGGACCAGCGTCAGAAGTGGTGGTCGCGCTATGACGAACTGGCCCCCGACGCGGTGGAGGAGATCGTGCGCTGGGCGTCGCCGGTGAGCTACATGCGCCGCACGGTCACGCAGGACACCGTGCTGGGCGGGACACCGCTGCCCGCCGGCGCAAAGGTGACGCTGTGGTACGGATCGGCGAATCGGGACGAGTCAAAGTTTGCCGATCCGTGGATGTTCGACATCACCCGACACCCCAACCCCCACCTCGGATTCGGTGGCGGCGGCGCGCATTTCTGCCTCGGGGCAAACCTGGCGCGCCGTGAGATCACCGTCGCGTTCTCCGAACTGCACCGGCAGTTGCCCGACATCGTGGTGACCGAGGAACCTGACCGGCTGCTGTCGCCGTTCATCCACGGCATCAAGCGCATGCCGGTGGCCTGGTCCACCCGCGCAGCGTCTACTTGACGGTCAGGGTGCCCAGCATCGCGGGGTGATAGAGGCAGTAGAACGCGTACTCCCCCGGCTCCTGCGGGGCCGTCAACGTCGCCTGTCCCTTGCCGTCGACGTGGACGTCGAACAGTCCCTTGGTCCGCGATGTCACCGAATGCTCGACCTCGTCCTTGTTGACGATCGTGATCGCGGTTCCCGGCGCCACGGGGCCCAGTGCGCTGAATCCCATCCCCTCGATCGCGATGACGGGGCCGGTCGGAACTTGTTTACCAGGGCCGGTGGTGGCAGTCCCGGAGTGCTGGCTGTGGCCGGCCGGCGAATTGGCTTGCCCGCAGGCAACTACCGTTCCCGCGACCAGGAACAGCGATACGGCCAACACTGCAACTCGATACATCCGGGACCCCCTGGGAATCGTCCTGAGACCGCAGACAATTATCGGCCCCGCCGGGGTGTGATGTGCGGTTTCAGCCGACCCGGCGACCCACGACCACACCGGCCGCGAACGCGGCTACGAGCACACCGAGGATGGTCCACGCCAAAACGCTGGAACCGCCCACCAGGTCGCTGAGGTTGGTCAGGATCAGAACCAGTGCACCCAACAGGCCCGCGAGACCCAACGCCGGTGCGACCCGCACCCGCCACAGCGAATGGCCATGCCGGTCGGACCCGAAATAGACGAGAACCGCGACACTGGTGGCGATCATCAGGAGCACCACGCCGACCGTCGTCGCCCCGGCGAACCAGGTGTAGAACTGGGCGGCCGGGTCGAGCCCGAACACCACTGCCAGGAGCACGCTGAGCGCCACGACTCCCGAGATCCACAGCGAGGCCCGGTGCGGCGAGCCGTGCCGCTCGTGCGGCCGGCTCAGCCGCGCGGGCAACACGTCGCGCTGCGACAGCGCGAACACGTATCGCGAGGCCACGTTGTGGAAGGCCAGGATGCAGGCGAACAGACTGGTGAAGTACAACACCGTGATGATGTCGGCGCCCGCCGCGCCGATGTAGCGGTGCGCAGTGTCGCCGAGGAACGTAGAGCCCGAGTCGGTGGCACGGGCGACGGCCTGCTCATCGCCCCAGCCCGAGATCAACGCCCAGCTGGTGACCGCGTAGAACACCCCGATCAGGATCAGCGCCAGATAGGTGGCCCGCGGAATCGTGCGCTCCGGAGTGCGGGCCTCGTCGCGGAAGATCGCGGTCGCCTCGAATCCGACGTAGCTGATGATCGCGAACAGCAACCCGATGCCCAGTGAGCCGGAGAAGACCGCACTCGGATTCACGATGCCCGCAGACAGGCCATGCTCACCGCCGTTGGCCACGATCACCAGGTCGAGTACCAGCACGATCGCGATCTCGGCGGTCAACAACACGCCGAGCAGGCGGCTGGACAGCTCGATGTTGCGGTACCCGAGGTACGTCGTGACCGCAAAACCTGCGACCGCGAACACCCACCACGGCAGAGTCGGCCCGCCGGCCAGCTCGACCACACTCGCCCCCGCCGGGCCGAGCAGGCCGTACACGCCCGCCTCCAGCGCCACGTAGCTCACCAGCGCCACGAACGCGATACCGATGCCGGCGGGCAGTCCGAGCGACTGACGAACATAGGAGAAGAAGGCGCCCGCCTCATCGACATAAGGGGTCATCGCGGTGAAGCCCACCGCGAACAACAACAGCACCAGCGTGGCGGCGATGAACGTGGCGGGGAATCCGGCTCCGTTGCCCGAGGCGATGCCCAACGGCACCACCCCGCCGATCACACCCAACGGCGCGGCCGCGGCCACCACCATGAAAACGATCGAGGCCACTGAAAGGTTGCCGCGCAACTGGCGACCGGCTACCGGCGGCGGGTCGCCCAACGATTCTGGGGCTGTGGTGGTTTCGGACATGCTCGACCGTCCTTCAGGCAGCGTGCGCGTAAATCTGACCCGCGGAACATAGGGCCGGGGCCGGCCCGCACACCAGGTCTGGCGTCAGCGTGCGCAAAACCCGCCTTGTTACCCGGCTCCCAGTGCGTCGAGCATTCCGGCCGCCGACCGCGGCCAGGTGAACTGTTCGGCACGCTGACGGGCACTGCTGCGCCGCATCGGTTCGGGCCGGCCGATCACCGAGGTGACGGCCTGCGCGATGGCGTGGGCGTCGTTGTCGGCAGTCGCTCCGCTGTCGCAGGTGAGGATCTCGGCAAGGGCCGACGTCCGGGACACCACCGCCGGAGTTCCGCACGCCAGCGCCTCCAGCGCCGCCAGGCCGAAGGTCTCGTGCGGCCCGGGCGCCAGTGCGACATCTGCCGAGGCCAGGATGGTCGCCACGGTGTCGCGGCAACCGATGTACCCGGTGAACGCCACTGGTAGCCCGTTGGCCTGCCTCTCGAGGCGAGCCCGCAACGGCCCTTCCCCCACCACCACCATTTGGGCATCTAGGCCCGAATCACGCAGTGCGGCCACGGTATCGATACTTCGGTGAGCGTGTTTCTCCACTGACAACCTGCCGCAGTGCACCAGGAGGGTCTGCTGCGGCGCAGCCCAGCGGCTACGCATCTCGGCACACCGGCGCCTCGGGTGGAACTGCTCGAGGTCCACGCCGAGCGGCACGGTCGCCACATTGTCCGCACCGATCCGGTCGAATTCCTCCCGCGCGAAACCTGTCGTGCACACGACCGCGTCGTAATTCGCCGCAGTGCGGCGGTTGGCGAAGTCTGCGACCATGACCGCCGCCGATCGCGGCAGCACCTGACCGACCAACCGGTCCAGGCGTTCGTGGGAGATCATCACGGTGGCCACACCGTGTCTGCGGCCCCACGGCCCCAGCGACCGCAGGGTCAACCGGTCCGATACTTCGATCGCGTCGGGACCGAGCTGCTGCAGCAACGCGGTCACCGGCCGCGGCAGCACCGCGCGGTAGCCGCCCGTGAACGGGATCAGCCTGGCAGGCAAGGAAATCCGCACGACGCCGCTGGCAAGGACATGCCGCTGCGGGTGTGCACCCGGCACGATGAGATACACCTCATGGCCCAGCGCGACATACTCCGCGCCGAGGCGGTCGACCGCGGTACGCAGCCCGCCAGATCGCGGGCCGTAGAAGTTCGCAACCTGGACAACCCGCATGTCACGATGAGAACCGGCCCGCGTGTGCGGTCAACCACAACGCCGCGACCGACGCCTGAACAGCCGCTGAACAAGGCCGCCGACGGGCTCAGGCGAGATGCGTCGCGAACCACTCCTGGATTCGGCGCCAGGCATCGGCGGCGGCCGCCGGGTTGTAGCGATCGCCGGTGTCGTTGAAGAAGGCGTGATTGGCGTCAGGTTCGGTGATCAGGTCGTGCACCATTCCGGCGCGCTCCAACGCCGCACGTATCGTCGGTTCACCTGCGTTCACCCGCTGATCCAGGGCGCCGTAGAACGCGAGCACCGCGGCGTTGCGGGAACCACTGAAATCCGGATCGTCGGGAGCTGGGCCGTAGAACGGCACCGCGGCGGCCAGCGCAGGAGTACCCGCGGCCAGGAGCCGCCAGACCAGGCCGCCGCCCATGCAGAAACCGACAGCGGCGACCTTGCGGCCGGGGGCGCGGCGTTGCACCTCTTCGATGCCCGACGCCAGATCTGCGATGAACTCCTGCGGTTCGATCCTGCTCAACGCGGCGGTGGCATCGGCAGGGTCGGCGAAGGCCCCGGTGCCGCCCTGCGCCGAGAGCAGGTCGATCGCCAGCGCCGAATACCCGATACCGGCGAACCTTCCGGCCACCGAGCGGATGTGGTCGGTGAGCCCCTTGTTCTCGTGGATCACCAACACCGCGCCCCTGGGTTCTGGCGCGGCGGCCCAGGCGCCCCGCAACTCCCCGCCGGGGCCGGCCCAACTGACCTCGTCGGTGGGCAGCGCGCCTTCGGTGCCCGGCGGCGGGCCGGCTTTCGGCGTCGATCCCGGTGCGGCACTGGGCGTTGCGGTGGATGTTGCGCCGGGGGCTGATTGCTTCGCCTCACCGCAGGCGGCGATCAGAGCGGCCGCCGCGGCGGCCCCTATTCCCAACAGTCCGAGCCGGCGCAGTGCCTCACGACGCGACAACAGCCCGTCGAGGTGATCGGTCGCGATTTCCTCGGCGATGTAACGCTGCAGCGGAGTCACCTCAGCCAGTATGCGCTGAAATGCCGAACCGCAGCTATAGAACTGCGCGCGGCGGGATACTCATCGGATGGCCTGGACACCCGACCCCGAGGCGCTGCGGGGACACATCGCCGTCGTTGCCGGGGCAACCCGCGGCGCGGGTCGGGGCATCGCCGCGGCGCTGGGTGAGGTCGGTGCAACCGTCGTGTGCACCGGCCGCAGCAGTAGATGCGGAAGCCGCCTCTCCGACTACGACCGGCCCGAAACCATCGAGGAAACTGCCGAATTGGTAACGGAACTGGGCGGATCCGGCCTCGCCGTACAGGTCGACCACCTCGACGCGACGCAGGTACGCAGACTGGCCGGGCGCCTGAAGGCCGACTACGGGCACATCGACATCCTCGTCAACGACATCTGGGGAGCCGAGGTGCTCAAGGGACCGCCGGACACCTGGGGGCGGCCGATGTGGCAGCACGACCTGGACGACGGGTTACGGATGCTGCGCCTCGGACTGGACACGCACCTGATCACGTCGCACTGCCTGCTGCCGCTGCTCGCCGATCGCCCCGGCGGCCTGCTGGTCGAGATCACCGATGGCACAACCGAATTCAATGCCGAGAACCCCCGGCTCTCGGTGTTCTACGACCTGGTCAAGAATGCGGTGAACCGGCTGGCGTTCAGCCACGGGCACGAACTCGCCGCGTTCGGCGCCACCGCCGTCGCGGCCACTCCGGGCTGGCTGCGCTCAGAGATGATGCTCGACAACTACGGCGTCACCGAGGCCAACTGGCGATGCGCCCTCGACCTGGCCCGCACCGACGGCTATCCGGCCGCGCCGCCGGGATTCGCCGAATCCGAGTCCCCCCGCTTCGTCGGGCGCGGTATCGCCGCGCTGGCCGCCGACCCGCACCGGGCGCAGTGGAACCAGCATTCCGTCAGCTCGGCCGCGCTGGCGCGCCACTACGGGTTCACCGACGTCGACGGGCGCCTTCCGGACGCCTGGGCCCCGCTGTAATCCCAGCTCAGCCCACTCCCTCGGCCTTCAGTAGACATTTTCTCAAATCTGTTCACCATTTTCATTGACACTGCCACTACCGGGACGGTTCTATGTCTGAGTGAGCTTCGACACGATCATTCGCAACGGCCGCTGGTTCGACGGCACCGGTGCCCCGTCCGCGGTGCGCAACATCGGAATTCGTGACGGGCACGTGGTCGCCATCTCCCCCGACCGTCTCGACGAGACGGACTGCCCTCAGGTCATCGATGCCACCGGCAAGTGGGTGGTGCCCGGAATGCTGGATATCCACACCCACTATGACGTCGAGGTTCTGAACGGCCCGTCGCTGTCGGAGTCACTGCGCCATGGCGTGACGACAGCGATGCTCGGATCGTGCTCGCTGTCGACCGTGCATGTCGGCGGTGTCGACGCGGGTGACTTGTTCGGCCGTGTCGAGGCGATCCCACGCAGCCACGTGATCGCGGCCGTCGACGACAACAAGACGTGGTCCAACTGCGACGAATACGTATCGGCACTCGAATCGCTGCCACTGGGCCCCAACCTTGCCGCCTTCATCGGGCACTCCGATATGCGGACCGCGGTGATGGGACTCGACCGCGCGACCCGCAAGGACCAGCGGCCGACGGCCGCCGAACAGGCCCGCATGGAGCAGATGCTCAAAGAGGCCCTCGACGCCGGCTTCGTCGGGATGTCCTCACAGCAATTGCTTTTCGACAAGATCGACGGTGAGACCTGCCGATCCCGCACCCTGCCGTCCACCTACGCCAAGCCCCGGGAGCTCCGCCGGCTCAAGGCGATGCTGCGGCGCGCAGGCCGGGTACTGCAGTCCGGCCCCGACATCCAGAATCCCCTCAACCTGGCCTCGCAGGTGGCCCAGTCCCTCGGGTTGTTCCGCAAGCAGCTGAAGACCAGCCTGCTCTCGGCTGCCGACATCAAGGCCAACCCGTATGCGATCTGGATGATGGGACCGCTGGCCAAGGCGGCGAACGCGCTCGGCGGGGACTTCCGCTGGCAGCATCTGCCGGTGCCGTTCGAGGTGTACGCCGACGGTATCGACCTGGTGGTGTTCGAGGAATTCGGTTCCGGCGCAGCGGCTCTACATCTGCGTGACGAGGTCGAGCGCAACGAACTGCTGCGTGACGAGTCCTACCGCCGTAAGTTCCGCCAGGACTACGACAGCAAGTTCGGCGTGCGGGTCTGGCACCGGGACTTCTTCGACGCCGATATCGTCGCCTGCCCTGACGAATCCGTGGTGGGCAAGACCTTCGGCCAGGTCGGTCAGGAGCGGGGCGAGCTGCATCCGGTCGATGCCTTCCTGGACCTGGTGCTCGAACACGGCTCCGCGATCCGCTGGCGGACCACTATCTCCAACCACCGTCCCGAGGTGCTCAAGAAGCTGGCTCGCGATCCGGGTATCCAGCTCGGCTTCTCCGATGCCGGTGCCCACCTGCGGAACATGGCCTTCTACAACATGGGGCTGCGCCTGCTGCGCCACGTCCGCGACGCCGAGCGGTCCGGTACGCCGTTCATGTCGATCGAGCGGGCCGTGCACCGGCTCACCGGTGAACTCGCCGACTGGTACCGGATCGACGCCGGCCATCTGCGCATCGGGGACCGCGCCGACGTCGTCGTCATCGACCCGGAACGCCTCGACGACTCCCTCGATGCCTACGCCGAGGAGACCGTCGACCATTACGGCGGGTTGTCCCGCATGGTGAACCGCAACGACGACACCGTCACCGCGGTGCTCGTAGGCGGACGCACCGTGTTCGCCGACGGTGCGCTGACCGACCTGGTGGGACATCGGCGCACCGGCCAGTTCCTGCGGGCCGCACAACGCGTCCCGTCGATCTCCGCCGAGGATGGGAAGTTGACCAGTGCCCGTTGAAGACGTCTCGATCGAAGAAACCGTCCACGGCATGTGGAAGGCGCTGTCGGAACGCGATTGGGAACTTCTCAAGACGTACCTGTCGGACGACTGCATCTACCTGGACATGCCGGTGGGCCCGGCCGCGGCCGCCAGGGGCCCCGAAGACATCGTCAAGCGGCTCAAGATCGGTCTCGAACCGTTGGCCTCCTACGAGAACTTCCCCGGCCTGCTGGTCGACAACGGTCGTGATGCCATGTACGAACACCACGAGGAATGGCATTGGGCGACAGGTGAATCCGCCGTGCTCAAGTTCGTCACCGTGCACCGGGTCGAGAACGGCAAGGTGACGCTGTGGAAGGACTACTGGGACATGAGTGCCCTGGCCAACCACGCCCCGCCGGACTGGCTGGAGAACTTCGCCACGGCCGACATGTCGTGGGTGTTCGACGCCACCGCGCTGGTCTGACGGCTCAGCCGCTCAGTCGATACCCCACACCAGACAGAACGGGTGGCCGGCCGGGTCACGGAACACCCGGAACAAGGTCTCACCGACGGCATCGGTGACCCGGGTCGCCCCCAGCGCCAGCACCTGACGTTGGGCCTCATCCGGGTCGTCGACCTGGATGTCGAGGTGAATCTGCTGTGACCCCCGCGGATCGGGAAATAACGGCGGCTCGTGCTGCGGCGAGTACTGGCAGGCGAGCCGTCGGCCCGCCGGGTCTGTGACGACCACCCACGTGTCGTCCTCGGCGGCCACGTCACCGCCGAGCACCTCGGCGTAGAAGGCGGCCAGCGCACGAGGATCCCGGCAGTCGAGCACGATAGAGCGAAGGCTTCCGATCATGGCTCCGCAGGCTACAGCGTGATCTTGCAGGTTTGGCCGATGTCGAGAGTCCGCAGCATCCGGCCCATTCCGAGCCACATCGCGCACGACAGCGCCAGGTCGGTGAGCAGTTCGGCGTCGAACTGCTCACGCGCGCGCTCCCAGAAGTCCTCGTCATCGCGCAGTCCGGTGTGATCGCTCGCGAAGCGCGCGGCGAACTCGGCGGCGATCCGCTCCTGCGCGCTGTAGCCAGGCCAGGTCCGCCACTCGGCGGCGTGATCGTAGAGATCCTCGTCCACTCCGGCCGCGGCGCCGTCGGAGTCGCGGGTGTTCTGGCACACCACGCACTCGTTGTCGAGCGCGATCACCATCCGAGCGAGCTCCCGCACCCGCAGGGGCAGCCGGCCCTTGGTGTACACCGCGTTGGTGAAGTTGGCCATCGCGGTGCCGATCTCGGGCGACTTCAAGATCCAGCCGGCCACGTCGTCGTCGGGAAATTCTCCGATACGGCTCATGGGCCGAATCGTACGCAATATTCGGCAGTTCTGGAACAAGTTCTAGTTTTTGGTTCCCGAGCCGGTCAGCTCCGTGGCACGGTCGTCGTCTCCCCAGTCCCGCTGCACCACGACCCGGTGCGCGATGCGCTCCAGCGCGGCCTCCACCTGGGCCCGGTCCGGGCGGCCCTCGAACGACGACGAATCGCCCAGTTTGTCGACGATCCGTTCCACCAGTGCGGCCGAGACGCCGTCGACCTGCCGCACCCCGCTCTGGGTCAGCCACAGGTTGTCTCCGGTGCGCAACACATACCCGTCCTGCACCAACCGGTTGAAGGTCGGCTCGAGCACTTCGAAGGGCACGACCAGGCGGTCGGCGATCTCGGTCAGGCGAGCCGCGCCGAATATCTGGCTGTGCCGGTAGATCTTGAGTAGCGCCCACAGCCCCGCGACATCGAGCTCGCACCCCGACCCGCCCGCAACGTTCCGCAGCCGGATCTCGGGTGAACTGCGCATCAGCCGGCTGACCACGGTCTCGAGCACCTGGTCCGCCGATTCCGAGCTCGGCATGCCGAAGCCTTCGCCGAGATCGCCCGCCATCGTCGCCTCCGACTCGAGGAGTGGCACCTCCTTGAGGAACAGCGCGACGATCAGGCCGATCAGCGCCACCGGCGCGGCGCAAAGGAACACCAGGTCCAGCGCATCCGCATAGGCGTCGACGATCGGGGCGGCGACCTCGGGCGGTAGTTCGTGCAGCGCCGCCGGAGATGCCCCCGCCACCGATGGCGCGCCGCTGGCGGCGAGGGCACCGGGCAGGCGATCCGACAGGAAGCCGACGAACAACGACCCGAAGATCGCGGCACCGAAGGAACTGCCGATGGTCCGGAAGAACGTGACCCCCGACGTCGCCACGCCCAGATCGCTGAAGTCCGACGTGTTCTGCACGATGAGAACGAGCACCTGCATGCACATGCCGATACCGGCGCCCAGGATGAGCAGATACAGCGATTGCAGCGGAATCGGGGTCGCGGCGTTCATGCGCGACAGCAGGACGAACCCGACGAGCATGATCGCGGTACCGGCGATCGGGTAGATCTTGTACCGGCCGGTGCGGCCCACCAGGCTGCCGCTGACGGTTGAGGTGATCAGCAGCCCGATGACCATCGGCATGGTGCGCAGGCCGGATTCGGACGGCGATACGCCGTCGACGAACTGCATGAAAGTGGGCATGAACGTCAAGGCACCCAGCATGGCGAAGCCGACGACCAGCGACAGCACGCAACACGTGGTGAACACCGGATTTCGGAACAGGCGCATCGGCAGAATCGGTTCTGCCGCCCGGGTTTCGGCCCGGACGAACATCGCCAGCGCCAGGACGGACCCGACGACCAATCCGATGATGGCCGGCGAGGTCCAGGCCAGTTCGCCGCCCAGGCTGGTGGCCAGCGTGAGACCGGAGGCCCCGATCCCGACCCACACGATTCCGGCATAGTCGATCAGCGGGCGCGGGCCACGGGAGGCCATTGCCGGGATCGTGGCGGCCGCGACGATCAGGACCACGACGCCGACCGGGATGCTCAGCCAGAAGGCCCACCGCCAGCCGAGATGATCGGTGACGAAACCGCCCAACAGCGGGCCGGCAACGGTGGTGACGCCGAATACGGCGCCGAGCGCACCCTGATACCGCCCGCGGTCCCGGAGCGGGATGACCTCGGCGATCAGCGCCGAGGATGTCACCATGATCGCGCCGCCGCCGATCCCCTGCAGCGCCCGCGCCGCGACCAACATGGCCATCGATCCCGACAGGCCGCTGAGGACCGATCCGGCGAGGAAGCACAGGACCGCGCCCTGGTACACCACTTTCCGGCCGAAGATGTCGCCGACCTTCCCGACAACGGCGGTGACGACGGTGGAGGCCAGCAGGTAGCTGGTCACGACCCATGCCTGATGACCGGCACCGCCCAGGTCTGCCACGACCGTGGGAAGCGCGGTGGCGACGATGGTCTGGTTGAGGGAGGCCAACAGCATTCCGAGCAGGACCGCGACGAACACCAGGTTGCGTCTGCGCACGCTCAGGATCGGACCGCCGGCGGGTTGCTCGGCGGTTGTCGTTGTCGGGCTGGTCATAACTTCCTTTCGCCGGCCTGCCGGTTCACCAGCGATATCGTTAGATAGCCTATGAAAGTTACAGCACGGACAAAGCCGCCCCAGGCAACCGGCGGCTGACCGGCTACCCAGGGCGGCTTGAACCGAAACGCCGAAGCTATTGCGGCGGGCGGGAGACGCACTGCGCTGCATAGAGCGCGTCGCCCAACTTCTCCATCAGCTCCAGCTGGGTCTCGAGGTAGTCGATGTGACCTTCCTCGTCACCCAAGATGGTTTCCAGGATCCGCGCCGAGGTCGCGTCCTCTTTTTCGCGGCACATGATTATCCCCGGACGGAGCCGAGCGACCACCTCGTACTCGATCGCCAGATCGGCCTCGAACTGTTCCCGAAGCGTCTGACCCACGCGCAGCGAAAACAGCCGCTGATAGTTGGGCAGACCGTCCAGAAGCAGGATTCGGTCGGTGATGGTCTCCGCGTGCCGCATCTCTTCGAAGGACTCCGCGCGGGTGTGTTCCGCCAATTCGGTAAATCCCCAATTATCTTGCATCTTCGAATGCAGGAAATATTGGTTAATTGCAGTGAGTTCGCTCGTCAATTGCTCGTTGAGCAATTTCAGAACATCGGGATCGCCTTGCATCGTCGCTCCTAAGCACCTTGAGGGCTGGTCAAGTGTTGCCGTCTGCCGTGCACATCCAATCTAGTCCAGAAAGCCTGGCGTGACGCAATGATTAACACCCAATTCGGCGTGTTCGTGCGACATTGCGCGACCCTCGGCGGCAGTGGGACCGAGGCGTGGCCACGAAGAGTGGACTGGCTGTCCTAACTAAGGTTAGACTGCGCTAATCTCTTGGGACACCACGAAAGAAAGGCCGGTAAGAAATGAGTGAGTACGACTTGCACTCGCTCATTCTGTCCTGCGATTTCCGCGTCGACGATGTCGAACAAATGTGGAAATGGATGAGGAAACATCGCTCAGGACTGTTGTCTATCGGCGCTCATCACGTGGTGCTCTACAAATCAATTTGGGAACCGGGCCGGGTATTGGTGACAATAGGCATTCGACATGCCCGGTCCATCCGCGATGTCCTGCGTTCGCCCGCAATTTTCGAGTGGTTCGATATTTCCGGCGTCGAAGATATTCCGCCGATATTCGGCGGCGAAGTGGTGGAGAAGATCGACCTGACCGAGCCGTCCCCGGAGGGGCACGTGGCGGGCGTGATCGTCGGAGCGGTGGCCACCGTCGACGACGTTCCCACCTTGATGCGCAAGGTGCACGACGGTCTGGAGCGCTTCGAGCAGGGCGGCATCCGCAAGATCTGGGTCTATCAGGCGCTCGACGACGGCCAGGAAGTGATGATCCTGCAGGAGGTCTCCGACGAGATCAGCGCCCGACAGTGGATCGACCACCCCGACGCCGCCGCCGAGTGGATGACGACGGCCGGATTCGGGGCCTACCCCAGCCTGTTCGTGGGCAAGTTGGCGTACATCATGGACGTCGACGGACAGGACGACTGATGTTCGTCTGCCTCTGTACCGGAGCGACCAGTCAGGTTGTCAACGAGATCGTGGAGTCCGGCGCCACCACATCCAAGGAAGTGGCCGAAGCCTGCGGCGCCGGCGCCGACTGCGGACGGTGCCGGCGCACCATCCGCGCCATCATCGCCGCCCATCAGGCGGCCGAGGGGTGCCCCACCCCATTCAACGGCTGCCCGTCGCGGGCCACCCGCTAGCGCTTGCGATCGGCGAACTGAGCCAGAGCGTCGACGTTGGCCGCCGCGCCCACCAGTTCGACGAACAGTGCCTTCTCCCGCTCCACGGCCGCCGAGATCTGGTCGCGGATCGGCGCCATCATGGCTTGTTTGACAGCGATCAAACTGGAAATCGGCTTGGCCGCAAGGATTTCTGCGTATCCCCTGGCCTCGGTCAGCAGCGTGTCGGGCTCGCAGACCTTCCACACCAGACCCATTTCGCGGGCCTCGGCCGCGCTCACCCACTCCGAGGACATCAGCAGCCACGCGGCGTTCTGCCTGCCGAGCAGCCGTGGCATCAGATACGACGAGGCCGCCTCGGGCGCCACGCCCAGGCTGGTGAACGGACACTTCAGTCGCGCCGAGGACGACATGAACGCCAGGTCGGCGAACCCGAGGATGGTGGCGCCGATACCCACGCCGACCCCGTTGACCGCACAGATCAACGGCTTCGGGAAATCCGCGAGCACGTCGAGCATTCCGTAGAACCCGTGCTCACCGGGGGTGGATTCCGGGTTGGTGATACGGGCCTGCATCTCGACGAGGTCGTTGCCCGCGCTGAACCCCCGGCCGGCACCCGTCAGCAACACCACTGCGACGTCGGGATCCTCGGCGGCCGCCCGTAGGGCGACCGTCGTCTCGTCGTACAGCGCCTCGTTGAACGCGTTGAGCGCGTCGGGGCGGTTGAGGGTCAACGTGCGAACCCGGTTGTTGTCCTCGATCAGCAGGGTCATCTCTCACTCCTCGAGTTCGCGCCGTGACCGCTGCAGCCTAACTAGAACACGTTCCACTCTCGTCGCCCGGGTCTACCGGCGGGCCGGCGAACGGGCTGGAGTAGACATACCGGCTGGTCGGCACGGTGTCGATGTTGGCGCTGGCGCCGAAGGCGTCGGTGCTGGCCACCATCTTGCGCATGCGATCGGCCAGATCGTCGTCGTCGGCAGCACCGAAGAACGCGTGCAGATCCGACACCGCCTGCTGGCGGAACAATTCCTCCACGATGCCGTCGATCGCCGGGGCGTCCTCGGTGAGCGCACGCACCACGGTGTTCTGGGTGTAGCCGAAGGTGTCCTGGGTTTCGATGGCCACCGAGGTGTGGTTGCGGTGCCAGCGGTGTAGCCAGGTGGCCTCATCGAGGTCGACGGGCCGGCGCAGCAGCGCGATATTGGCCAGACCATCGGTCCGCTCGCCCACCCCGGTCACCGGCGCGCACATCGGGACCGATTCGGTCACCAGATAGGCCGCGAGCGAATCACATTCGGCAGCAAGCACTTCCAACGCCCGCGAAACCTGTTCGCCGTAGTACTGGCGGGCCCACAGACTGACCACCGCCACCACCGGAGGATCCAACGTCGTCAGCGTCATCAACGACTCCCGCACCGCGTCGTCCCGGACATTGATGGTCAGGCCGGGCAGCCCGAGCGCCAGCAGTTCGTCGGCGACACTTGTGCGCAGCCGCTGACACCACTGCTGATCCGAATGCGGGGCACGTAGCAGAACGATGACTTTCTCCACGAAGGGAGAACCTACCGGCGAACCGATCCGCGCCACGCGTGGGCGGTTGTACCACCGGCGGCGGGTTGCGAGTGAGAATGGTGCGGTGCACACAGGTGGGCAGGCAGCCGACGCGCTCCGGCTCAACACCCCCGACGCCGGTGCGGTGGCCCGAAGCCTGATCGGCGTTCTGGCGGTGACTGCGCTCGCCCTGGCGTTGGGTTCTGGTGCGACAGCGATGTGGACACTGGGCGGCGGCGTGATCGCCGGTGCGATCGCGCTGCAGCGCAGTCCCGGCGGCCGGGTGCCACTGGTGGTGACCGGCTCCGTGGAACTGGCCATCGCAGTGCTGCTCGGCACCCTCGCCGGTGGGCACAGCCCCATCTTCATCGGCGTGGTGGCCCTGTGGTGCTTCGCCGCGGGCATGCAGTGGTCGCTGGGTGCCAACGCCGGCCTGGTGGCCTCAGCGGCCAGCGCGCTGCTGGTACTGGCGCCGCCGGTCGCACCGACGGTGGGCCAGTCACTGCTGGCGCCCGCCCTGGTCATCGTCGCCGGAGTGGTCCAGGCGGCGCTGATCGCCGTGTGGCCACCGCGACGCTGGCGTGCCCAGCGCGACGGACTCACCCGGGCCTACCAGTCGTTGGCCGGTGACGCCCGCAACGTCGCCGCCGACTGCACAGCGACAGTCGACGACGCCCCGCTGACGTGGCTACGTGAGGTGTTCGCCGACAGTCAGGTGAGCCAGCGGCCACGTGCCTATCACGGCGGATATCGCCTCCCCGAGCGTCTCGCCGGCACCTTGGCGTCCCTGCGCTCCACCGCTGACCGTGACAGCTCGACCGACGTCGAGAACCAGGGCGGCACGGGCCTACCCCAGCTGCTGACCGCCGCAGCGGTGCTGCTCGACGCGATCGCCGACCACGGTCACACCGCGCGCCGCGACGCCGAGCACGCCCTGGTGCGGGTTCACACCGCCACTTCCGCCGTGACCGGACCCGAAGCGGCGCTGGCACAACGCTTCTGCGAACAGCTGCGGGAGGCCGCGGTGCTGAGGTTCGGCCAGCTGCACCGGCCCGACCTGATCGGCTCGCTGGCCTCGGCACCGTCCGTGGTCCGATCGCACCTGACCTGGACCTCGCCGATCCTGCGGCACGCCATCCGGCTGTCGGTGACCACCGCGCTGGCGGTGGCAGCAGCCCGCTACGGCGGGCTGGAGCACGGCTACTGGATGCCCCTGACGGTCGTGGTGGTGCTGCGGCCGGAAACGGCGCACACCTACACGCGGTGCGCCGGACGTATGGCCGGCCTCGGCGTCGGCATCGTCGTCGCCTCGATCCTCACGCTCATGTGGCAACCCGGGCCGATCGGTTCGACGATCTGCGCGCTGGCGTTCGTCGGACTGGCCTACGGTGTCGCGCAGTTCGGCTATCTCGCGGTCGGCGCGACGGTGGGCGCGATCGCCATGTTCGCGGTCGGGGTGAGCGCGTCCGCGCCCTGGTCGGGCAACACCGACCGACTGTTCGCCGTGATGATCGGCGGCACCCTGGCCGTAATGGCCCACGTGGCACTGCCCGACCACGCCCTCATCCGGTTGCGCCAACGCGCCGGGGAACTGCTGATGACCGAGATCGACTACGCCGCACTGGTGATCAAGGCATTCGTACACGAAATCGACCACCCGGCCGAGATCCTGTCGGCGGCCTGGCAGCGGGCCTTCCGGGCCCGCGCGGCATTCGAGGCCGCGTGGGGCGCCACCAGCCTGGAACCTCCGGTCCTGCGGCGCTGGCTGCGGACCTACCGCGCCGCGCTGAATTCGGTGACCAGCGCCTGCACCACGCTGGAGAACAGCCTGCCGACGCACCCCTCGTCGGCCCTGCACAGCGAGTTCATCGCTGCGGTGGACGACTACGTGGAGGCCCTGCGCGGCGCGCCACCGAGCCCCGCGGTGCCCTGGAGCCTGGACACCGCTGAACTGTCGACGGCCCTGCGGCGGGTGCACAACGTGGCCTCGACGCTGTCCGCCGACAACGGCGCGGCGCGCATTCTGATCGGCGAACTGACCACGATCACCCGCAGCCTGCAGGACATCGCGATCGATCGGGTGGAACCCGCGGATGACGCGCGCTAGCCCCGCGCCCATTTCGGCAGGATGAACACCCCTTCAGCCTCGGCGGTGATTCCCTGGGCGTCGGAAACATGGCCGGAGGCAAAGGCTTTGATCCCGTCGGTGCGCGTGATCCGCCCCTCGGCGTGCAGATCGCCCAGCGGGGTGGCGCGCAGGTAACGGATGGTCAGGGTGCCGGTGAACCTCGGGCGATCCGAGTCGCTGGCAGCCACCTCGCCCAGCACATGATCGAGCACCATCGCCACCATCCCGCCGTGCACGTGACCTGGCGGGCCCTCGTAGGGCGCGCCCAGGTGGAAATCGGTCCGCACCCCGCCGTCTGGATCCTTGACGATGACCAATGGCGGCGCGATCGGGTTCCGGATACCGATCGCCGGGTTGCCCCACGGCATCCGGTCACCCTCGGAGGTGTAGCGGACACCGAACGGGCCGTCGATCTGTTTGGCCCGCAACCGCGCGGTCGCGTCGTCGATCTGGGCCCGGACCGCTGCCACCTCGTCAGCGTCGACCTCCGAGCGGATGCTGGCGTCGATCAGCGCACGCACCGAACCGGCCAACGGCGCCCACACCGACCGCAGACGCTGCACGTCCACAGAACTGAGACCCTCGACATGGGTGTAACCCGGCATCCCAGCACTAGAACATGTTCGACGCGCCGGTGTCGAGCCACCCGGGGTAGCGTCGGGACCGTGACAGATCCCGCCGAGACCGAACCGTATTACCGGCTGGGGAGCTATCACCGGCCGACGGAGACGCCCTCGGTCCCGGCCCAGGTCTGGTTCGACCGCGGCATGGTCTGGTCGTATGCCTTCAACCACGAGGAGGCCATCCGGTGCTTCGAGCGTGCCCTGCACCTCGACCCGGACTTTGCCCTCGCCCGCTGGGGTATCGCCTACGCCGTCGGCCCCAACTACAACAAGGCGTGGGACGCGTTCGACCCGACCGATCTGAGCACCTCGCTGGACCGCGCCCGGACCGAACTCGACCGCGCCGGAGCGGGCCGCGCCTCGGTGGTGGAGCGCGGCCTGATCTGCGCTCTCCAGAAGCGATTTCCGACCGCCGACCCCGATGACACCGACGCCCTGACGGCCGGGCACGCCGCCTACGCCGACGCGATGGTGGCGCTGGCCGTGACCCATCCCGAGGACATCGATGTGCAGACGTTGGCTGCCGATGCCCTCCTCAACGTGACCGCGTGGGCATTGTGGGACGGCCGCACCGGTGAGCCGGCGCCGGGATCGCGTGTGGTGGAAGCGAAACGGATCCTCGACGCCGCGCTGGCCACCGCCGCCGGCCGGCAACATCCTGGCGTGCTGCACCTCTACATCCACGCGATGGAGATGTCGACGACACCGCAGGCCGCGCTACCCGCCGCCGACCTGCTGCGTGGGCTGGTGCCCGACGCCGGGCATCTGCAACACATGGCCAGCCACATCGACGTGTTGTGCGGCTACTACCGCAACTCCGTGAACGCCAATCTGGCTGCGGTACAAGCCGACAGGGAATTCGTCGCACGCGAGGGCGCGCTGAACTTCTATTCGCTGTACCGGGCGCACGACCTGCATTTCGTGGTGTATTCGGCCATGTTCGAGGGCAGTTCACAGATCGCCTTGGACGCGGCCGAAGAACTGGCCGCACAGCTGACCCCCGAGGTGCTCTCGGTTGCCTCGCCGCCGATGGCGGACTGGCTGGAGGCCTTTGCCCCGTTGCGGGTGCATGTGCTGGTGCGGTTCGGTCGCTGGGCCGATCTGATCTCCGAACCGCTGCCCGCGGATCCGGAGCTGTACTGCACCACGACGGCGACCATCCATTACGGCCGCGGCGTCGCGTACGCCGCCACCGGACAGGTTGAGCAGGCCCGCACCGAGCGGGACAACTTCATCGCGGCATACCGGCGCATCCCGGACACGCGGTATCTGTTCAATAACACCAGTCGGGACATCCTGGCCATCGCCGAGAAGATGCTGAACGGTGAGATCGCCTACAGGGAAGGCGATTACGAGACGGCCTTCGCCCATCTGCGCGGGGCAATCGAACTCGACGACGCGCTGCCCTACGACGAGCCATGGGGATGGATGCAGCCCACCCGCCACGCCTACGGGGCACTGCTGCTCGAGCAGGGGCATGTCGAGGAGGCCGCCGTTGTCTACGCCGCCGACCTGGGCCTTGACCCCGCGCTGAGCCGGTCCAGCCACCACCCGAACAACGTGTGGAGCCTGCACGGCTACCACGAATGCCTGCGCCGGCTGGGCCGCGACGCGGAGGCCGTCATCATCGGGCAGCAACTCGAATTGGCGCTGGCCCGCGCGGACGTCGCGGTGCAGGCCTCGTGCGCGTGCCGCCTGCAGGTGACGAACGCCTGCTGTGGCGGCGACTGATCGGTCCGGCGTCGCCCCGGGCGTAAACTCGCCGACGTGGCTATCAGCGAGAACGACCTCGGTCAGTTGCGCAGATGTGTCGAGTTGGCCCGCGAAGCGCTGGACGACGGCGACGAGCCCTTCGGGTCGATCCTGGTCGATCACACCGGAGCCACGGTGTTCGCCGACCGCAACAGGGTCAAGGACGGCGATGCCACCCAGCATCCCGAATTCGCCATCGCCCGTTGGGCCGTCGAGCACCTGAGCCCCCAGGACCGCGCCCGCGCCACGGTGTACACCTCCGGTGAGCACTGTCCGATGTGCTCCGCGGCGCACGCCTGGGTCGGGCTGGGCCGGATCGTCTACGCCACCTCGTCGGAGCAGCTGGTGGGCTGGCTGTCCGAATGGGGTGTGCCGGCCGGTCCGGTGGCCGCCCTGCCGATCGCCACCGTGGCCCCCGGCCTCGAGGTGGACGGGCCGGCGCGGGACCTGGCAGAGACCATGAAAGATCTGTACGCGGCGAAGTTTCGTGTCTGAGCCGTCCTGGGTCGCGCATGCCGTCTGGTGGCAGATCTATCCACTGGGTTTCGTCGGCGCGTTCCCCGCAGATCCACGACCGTCGCCCGACGAGCACCGGCTGCGCCGGGTCGTCGGATGGCTGGATCACGCCGTGCAACTCGGTGCCTCCGGAATCGCGCTCGGCCCGATCTTCGCTTCACGCACCCACGGTTACGACACCACCGACCACTTCCGCATCGACCCGCGCCTGGGCGACGAGAGCGACTTCGACCATCTGGTGGCCGAGGCCCGGCAACGCGGGCTGCGCATCCTGCTCGACGGCGTGTTCAACCATGTGGGCACCGAATTCGACCAGTACCGGCAGGCCGTCGACGGCGGCCCCGACCACCCCGCGTCCCGTTGGTTTCGCCGCCGCGGCAAGGCATCACGATTCGATACGTTCGAAGGTCACGACGAGCTGATCGCGCTCAACCACGACGAGCCAGAGGTGGTGGACCACACCGCCGCGGTGATGCGGCACTGGTTGGGCCGCGGCGCCGACGGCTGGCGCCTCGACGCCGCGTACGCGGTACCCGACCGGTTCTGGGCGCAGGTGCTGCCGTCGGTGCGTGGCGAGTTCCCCGAAGCGTGGTTCGTCGGCGAGGTGATCCACGGTGACTACGCCGCGACCGTCCACGCCTCCACCTTCGACTCGGTGACCCAGTACGAGCTGTGGAAGGCGACCTGGAGCAGCCTCAACGACGGCAACTTCCACGAACTGGACTGGGCGCTGAAGCGGCACAACGATTTTCTCGACACGTTCGTACCGCTGACCTTCGTGGGAAACCATGACGTGACCCGGATCGCCAGCCAGCTACAGAATTCAGCACACCTCGAGCATGCGCTGGTGTTGTTGATGACCAGCGGCGGAACCCCGAGCATCTACGCCGGCGACGAGTCGGCCTACCGCGGCCTCAAAGAGGAACGCCGCGGCGGCGACGACGCCGTCCGGCCCGAATTTACCACTCCCCCAGACGATTCCGATTCACTGCGGCTGCACCAGTACCTGATCGGATTGCGCCGGCGCCATCCCTGGCTGCACACGGCGCGGACCGCGCCCATGCTGCTGACCAACACCGGCTACGTGTATCGGACCCACGCCGGCTCCGAGGCCCTGATCGTGGCGCTCAACATCGACGACGCGCCGCTGCCCGTGTCGCTGCCGGACCTCGGGGTGACGTCGGGCCGGATGATCGCCGGTTCGGGCGCCCCACCGCAGGACGACATCAGCCACCCGGAAATTCCTCCGCACGGATGGCTGATCATCCAGCCGCACTGAGCATTTCGAGGGTCAACGGATCCCCGAGCCCGTCATAGAACTTGTCCAGCACGGCCTGGAAGTCTGCTCGCTGGGCCTCATCGGCGGCGGCCACCGCGAACAGCGTCATGGACGAGCGGACCTTGAGGCAGTCCGGCCGGCCGAAGATCTGCTCGGCGGACCGCCCGTCGACCTGCGTAACCAGCCGAACACACTCCCGCAACCGTGGACCCAGGACGTCGTGGGCCAGGTAGGCGCCGGCCTCCCGTAAAGACCCGATGCCGTAGTGGTCGGCCGTCGAGCTACGACCGAGCCCCCGCAACTGCGGGAAGATGAACCAGATCCAATGGCTGCGCTTGCGGCCGGCCCGCAACTCGGCGCAAACGCCGGCATAGACGCCGGCCTGGGCGTCGACGAATCTCTGCAAGTCGAACTGGTCAGTCATGACCGGAGTTTGTCGCGCAGCCCCACGTAATACATCGTGACAAGCTAATCTTCGGGATTCAATGACTACAACAGCCGACGCCGAGCGCGTCGCTCCCACCGGAAGTGCGCATCGGCGCGCGGTGTCCCGGATCAGCATCCAGTCAAAGTTGCTGGTCATGCTGCTGGTGACCAGCATTCTGTCGGCTGCCGTCGTCGGCGCGATCGGATACCAGTCCGGGAGGTCATCGCTTCGGCAGTCGGTATTCGACCGCCTGACCGAGCTGCGGGAATCCCAGGCACGGCAGTTGGAATCGAAGTTCGCCGACCTCGAGGATTCACTGATCGTGTACACCCGAGGGACGACCACCATCGAAGCGGTCGAGGCGTTCTCCGGTGGCTTCGGTCAGCTCAACACCTCGACGACCAACCCCCAACAGTGGCAATCGGTCGTCGACTACTACAACACCCAGTTCAAGCCGGACGAACAGCAGCAGACCGGCGACACGGTGGACGTCTCCCGACTGCTGCCCACCTCCAACGCGCAGAAATATCTGCAGGCTTACTACACGGCACCGTTTGCCGACCCGGAAAAGGCGATCAGGGTTGACGATGCCCGTGACGGCAGCGCCTGGTCGGCCGCGAACGCGAGGTTCAACGACTACTTCCGAGAGATCGTCGAACGCTTCCAGTTCGAGGATGCCCTCCTGCTCGACACCGCGGGCAATGTCGTCTACAGCGCCTACAAGGGTGTGGACCTCGGCACCAACGTCGTCACCGGCCCATACCGGCAGAGCCTGCTGCGGGATGCATACGAAAAGACCCTGGCGTCGAACGCCGTCGACTACGTCGGGGTCACCGACTTCGGCGACTACCAACCTGCCGACGAGCCCACGGCCTGGATGATGGCCCCGGTCGGCCCTCCGGGCCGGGTCGAGGGGGTCCTCGCACTCCAGTTCCCGATCTCCAAGATCAACCGGATGATGACAGCGGACAAGCAGTGGGAATCCGCCGGGATGGGTGCGACGGGCGAGACATTTCTGGTCGGTCCCGACGGTTTGATGCGGTCGGACTCACGCTTGTTTATCGAGAATCCCGAGAAGTTCGAACATGACGTGATCAACGCTGGAACGCCCCCGGCTGTTGCGGCGAAATCACTCAGCCAGCACGGAACCACACTGGTGCAACCGGTGGAGACAGAGGCCACCCGGCTGGCCCTACGCGGCCAGAGTGGCACCGTGATCGAGGACGACTATCTGGGCAATGAAACTCTGCAGGCCTACTCACCGGTCAATCTGCATGGGCTGAACTGGACGGTGATCGCGAAGATCGACACGGCCGAGGCGTTCGCTCCGGTCGCGACATTCACCCGCACGCTGGTGTTGTCGACCGTCGTCATCACCTTCCTGGTGTGTCTGGCGGCAATGCTGTTGGCGCGGTTGTTCGTCCGCCCACTGCGCCGACTGGAAGCCGGTGCCCGGCAGATCGGCGCCGGCGATTACGACATCTCGCTGCCTGTGCAATCGAGGGACGAATTCGGTGATCTGACAACAGCATTCAATGACATGAGCCGCAACCTGGCGATCAAGGAGGATCTGCTCGCCGAGCAGCGCCGGGAGAACGACCGCTTGCTGCGCACCCTCATGCCGGAGTCGGTGGTGCAGCGCTACCGGGACGGCGAAGAGACGATCGCGCAGGACCACCACAACGTGACGGTCCTGTTCGCCGACACGGTCGGGTTGGACGAACTGACGTCCGGAATGCCATCGGAGGAGGCCCTGGCCATCGTCAACCGTCTGGTGCACCAATTCGATGCCGCCGCAGACGATCTGGGCGTCGAACGGGTTCGCACCCTGCGCAACGGCTACTGGGCCAGCTCCGGTTTGAGCGTGCCGAGGCTCGACAACGTGCGACGCACCGTCGACTTCGCACTCGAAATGCAGCGCATCATCGAACGGTTCAACACCGAGGCCGGGACGGCACTGGACCTGCGCGCCGGTATCGACACCGGCGCGGTGAGCAGCGGTCTGGTCGGACGCTCGAACCTTGCCTACGACATGTGGGGTTCGGCGGTCAACCTCGCCTACCGGGTGCAACGTGGCTCACCGCAGCCGGGCGTGTACGTCACCGAGCGGGTGTTCGAGGCCATGGGCGACACCCGCGACCTCCGGCCGGCCGGCACGGTGCAGGTCGACGGGTCCGACGAACCGATCTGGCAACTACAGGACCGACGGTGAACAGCGTGCTCGACGCCCCGTGGTTCTACTGGGCCGTCGGTGTCGCAGTCGGTTTTCCGGTCTGCCTGGTTCTGCTCACCGAACTGCACAGCGCACTGCGCCGGCGCGGCAGCATCCTGGCCGGGCCGGTGCACCTGGTCCGCACCTACATCCTGCCGCTGGGTGCACTGCTGATCCTGCTGATCCAGGCGATGCAGATCTCCGGTGAAACCACACCGGTGCGGATCGTGGCGACGGTGTTCGGCTTTGTCGTCCTGGTCCTGTTGCTTTCCGGGCTCAACGCGACGCTGTTCCAGAGCGCCCCGGAAGGCAGCTGGCGCAAACGCATTCCGTCGATATTCCTGGACGTTGCCCGGTTCGCACTGATCGCCGTCGGCATCGGTTTGATCTTCGCTTACATCTGGGGCGCCAACGTCGGTGGCCTTTTCACGGCCCTCGGCGTGTCCTCGATCGTGCTTGGGCTTGCCCTGCAGAACTCGGTCGGCCAGATCATCTCCGGACTTCTGGTGCTTTTCGAGCAGCCGTTCCGGCTCGGCGACTGGGTCGACGCCCCGTCCGCGCGCGGGCGGGTCGTAGAGGTGAACTGGCGCGCGACCCACATCGACACCGGCAGCGGCCTGCAGGTGATCCCGAACTCCGTGCTGGCCGGCGGATCGTTCGCCAACCTGAGCCGTCCCCCCGGCGCACACACCATCACCGTGATCACCGTGTTCGCCGTGGACGACGCGCCCGACGAGGTCTGCCGCGTACTCAACGAGGTCGCGCGCCGACTGCCCCAGCTACGTCGCGACGGTGTGGTGTCCACGGTGGCCGCCGGCTCGTTGCAGTACAAGACCCTGATCCCGCTGCATTCGCCGGCCGACGACTTCGCCGCCAGATCCACGTTTCTGCGTTGGACGTGGTACGCCTCGCGACGCGCAGGTCTGCATCTGGATGAGGCCGAGGACGAGTTCGCCACCACCGAACGCGTCGAGCAGACGCTTCGTCTCATCGCACCGACCCTGCGTCTGAGCCCGGAGGATCAGCTCGATCTGCTGCCGCACGCCCGTCTCACCCGTTACGGCACGGACGAGGTCATCCAGGTCGTCGGTCAAGTTCCGAAGAAGATGACCTTCATCGTCGCCGGCACGGTGCAACTGGCCGTCGCCGACGTGGACGATCTGTTCGTCCCCGTGCTCGCCTTGGAGCAGGGCGACTTTCTCGGTCAAACCGCCCTGACCCGGGAACCCGTCACCACCACGGCATACGCACTGACCGAGGTCACGGTCGCGCAATTCGACCGCGCTTGCATCGAGGACCTCGTATCGCGAAAGCCGGTGCTGCTGCAGGACATCGGCCGGGCGATCGAGGAGCGCCGGGCCAACGTCAAACAGGCCCTGACCGCGGCCGGACGCTGAGGGTCGTAGCCCTAGGGTCTCGGCGCCGAGTTCCAACCGTTAGTAAACCGCGATCTGCGCGAGCGGTGTTGTTACGCGTGTGACTCATGTGGCGCGTGTTTCACTACCGGAGCAAGCGGCAAACTGCTTGGCACACGTGCAGAAAGGACGGTTGGTTGCCGTTATGAAGTTCCTCAACAAGATTCGCGGAGCGTGGACGCGCCGACTGGCGGCGGGAGCAATGGCAGCCGCTACCTTGCCCGCGCTGATCGGTTTCGCAGGAGGTTCGGCGACCGCTGGGGCATTCTCCCGTCCGGGTCTGCCGGTCGAGTACCTCGACGTGTTCTCGCCGTCGATGAACCGCGACATCCGCGTCCAGTTCCAGGGCGGCGGACCGCACGCGGTCTACCTGCTCGACGGACTGCGCGCCCAGGACGACTTCAACGGCTGGGACATCAACACCCCGGCGTTCGAGTGGTACAACGGCTCCGGTCTGTCGGTGATCATGCCGGTCGGCGGGCAGTCCAGTTTCTACACCGACTGGTACCAGCCCTCGAAGGGCAACGGTCAGGACTACACCTACAAGTGGGAGACCTTCCTGACCCAGGAACTTCCCACCTGGCTCGCCGCCAACCGTGGCGTCTCGCAGACCGGCAACGCCGTCGTCGGCATCTCGATGGCGGGCAGCGCGGCGCTGACCTACGCGATCCATCACCCGCAGCAGTTCATCTATGCCGGAACGCTTTCGGGCTTCCTGAACCCGTCCGAGGGCTGGTGGCCGATGCTGATCGGCCTCGCGATGAACGACGCCGGCGGATACAACGCCGAGAGCATGTGGGGCCCGTCGACCGACCCCGCCTGGAAGCGCAATGACCCGATGGTCAACAGCAACCAGCTGGTCGCCAACAACACCCGCATCTGGATCTACTGCGGCACCGGAACCCCGTCGGATCTCGATTCGGGGACCAACGGCGGCAACCTGATGGCAGCCCAGTTCCTCGAAGGGTTGACGCTGCGCACCAATGTCACCTTCCGGGACAACTACATCGCGGCCGGCGGCACGAACGGGGTGTTCAACTTCCCGGCCAACGGCACGCACGCCTGGGGCTACTGGGGACAGCAGCTGCAGCAGATGCTGCCCGACATCCAGCGGGTGCTCGGCGCTCAGTCGGCCACCTAGAAATCCACCCACCCGGGGAGCCTGTCGTCACCCCAACGGCAGGCTCCCTGCCTTGTCCGCGGTAGTAGGTTGGTGACGATGGCTCAGTCCACGTCGGGGTCCACGTCGGGGTCCACGTCGAGTTCCTCGCCGAACGCACGGATGCTCGGCGGGATTGCTGCCGCCGCGGTCTCGCTCGGCATCGCCGAGCTCGTCAGCATTCCGTTCGGGCCACCCGCCGATCCACGCAACGCCGTCGGATCGGCGGTCGTGGACCTGACACCAGGCCCGGTCAAGGAATGGGTGATCCAAGCCCTCGGCAGCCTGGACAAACTGTTCCTGGCGGTCGTCGTCCTGGTGGTGATCGCCGCCGTCGCCGCACTGGCCGCGACGTACGAGACCCGGCAGCGCCCGATCGGCACCGCCATATTCATCGCGGCCGGATTGATCGCCTGCGCGGCCGTGCTCTCTCGGCCCGGCGCGACACTGCTCGACATCGTGCCCACAGTGGTGGGCACCGCATGTGGTGTGGCAGTGCTGCGCCTGCTCGTGCAGCGTCTCTGGACCACCCCGGACGACGGCACCGAGCAGTTCGACACCAGCAGGCGGATGTGGTTGACCACCGCCGGCCTGCTCGGTTTCGGGGCGGCAACCGGGCTTCTCGGTGTCGTCGTCGCCCGGGTGACGAGTTCGGTCGCGGCAGAACGTGACACCTCGGTCCTGCCCCGGCCGCGCGTACCGGCTCTCTCGATCCCGCCCGATGTCCAGCCGAAAAACATTGCGCTGCCGAGTTTCATCACCGATGCCGCCGACTTCTACCGGGTGGACACCGCGCTCAGCGTTCCGCAGCTCAGCCGCGACGCCTGGCGGCTGCGCATTCACGGCATGGTCGGCCGCGAGATCACTTACAGTTTCGACGATCTGGCCCGGTTCGAAGCCGTCGAGAAGGCCGTGACGCTGACCTGTGTATCGAATCCGGTTGGCGGCGACCTGATCTCGAATGGGATGTGGACCGGGTATCGGCTGACCGACCTGCTGCGGGCGGCGGCGGTGGACCCTGGCGCGGACATGTTGCTGTCGACCTCTGTGGACGGATTCACCGTGGGCACCCCCGTCGACGCCCTCAACGACGGCCGGGACGCGATACTGGCCATCGGCCTCAACGGGCAGCCGCTTCCCGTCGAGCACGGCTACCCGGCCAGGGTGGTGGTGGCCGGACTCTACGGCTACGTGTCGGCCACCAAATGGGTCACCGACCTCGAGCTGACACGCTTCGACCGCGCGGAGGCCTACTGGACCCGACAGGGCTGGGCACCGCGCGGCCCGATCAAGACCGAATCGCGCATCGACGTCCCGAAGCGAGGACAACAGGTGACGGCCGGGCCGACGACCTTCGGCGGCGTGGCGTGGGCGCAGAACCGCGGAGTGAGAGGTGTCGAGGTCCAAATCGACAACGGCCCATGGCAACCCGCGCAGCTGGGCGCCGCCTATTCCGACCAGACGTGGCGGCTGTGGAGCTTGCCCTGGCAGGCGAACGGCCCGGGCAGCCACACCATCACGGTGCGGGCCACCGACAACACCGGAGCGGTGCAGACTTCAGACGATGCGCCTACCGTGCCCGACGGCGCCACCGGCTGGCATTCGGTGAACTTCACCGTGGCCTGATACCGGCCGTCACTTCGACGAGAGCCTTCGCCAGCTGAATGCCGCGATCACGGCGCCCACCACCGCGGTGATCGGGCCGATCACCGACCAGGTGACGGTGTTGCTCATCGGACTGCCCTGCAACACACCGAAACCCTGCAGCGCCCAGATGAGGCCGAACAGCGCCACGATCACACCGACCGCGAACGTCACAACGTATCCCCTGTTCATAGTTGGATGTTACGCGTCAACCCTGCACGGTGGGCCGGATGACGATCTCGCCGATCTCGACGCCGCGTGGCTGCTCGATCGCGAATGCCACGGCGCGCGCCACCGCTTCCGGCGGTAGGCCGAATTCGTCCATATTGGCCCGGATCTGGGCGCGCAGCACCGGATCATCTATCGAACCGTCAAGCTCTGTGCGGACAAATCCCGGTGAGATGGAGGTGGTCCGGATGACACCGTCGGTGGATTCCTGGCGCAGTGCCTCCATCACGGTCCGCACCGCATTCTTGGTCGCCGCGTACACGCCCATGTCCGGCACGATCTTCAACCCGGCGGTCGATACCGTGGTGACGAAATGCCCGTGACCCTGGCGCCGGAACACCGGCGCGGCCGCCGCGATTCCGTGCAGCACGCCACGCACGTTGACATCGATCATCGCCGACCACCCGTCGACGTCACCGTCGGACAGCGGCCCGATCTTGCTGATGCCCGCATTGTTCACCAACACATCCAGCCTGCCGAACTCGTTTGCCGCCGTTTCGACGAACACTTCGACATCGGCCCGGCGGGTGACATCGACTGCCAGCGCGACCACGCGCGATCCCGCCGCCACGAGTTCGGCGGCGATCCGCTCGAGACGGTCTTCTCGCCTGGCGCCCAGCACCAACCTCGCGCCCCGCGCCGCCAGCAGGCGTGCCGTCGCCTCACCGATGCCGCTACTGGCTCCGGTGACCGCCACCACCATTCCGGCGATCGGGTCACCGGTCACGGTCGCAGCACCAATTTCCCTCGGGTATGCCGCTTTTCGAGCTCGGTGTACGCAGCCCTGACATCGTCGAGGGCGAACACGCCGGCGATGGGCACGTCGAGGTTCCCGTTGGCGGCGAGATCCGCCAACTCGGCGATGATCGCGATGTCGGCCCCCTCGGCGTTGCCGGCAGCCTGGACGCCGAACTGCTCGATGGCCGGGAAGTCGATGACGGTGTCGACGCGTTCCGGCGGGACACCCAACTCCTCGACGGCCAGCTTCACGTATCCACCGCCGAAGAAATCGAGGAAAGCATCGACGTGACCTGACGGGGACGCGGCACGCAGCCGGGCAGCCAGATCGTCACCGTAGTTGACCGGGACAGCGCCGTGCGTCGTCAGCCACTCATCGTTCGCGGACCCGGCGATGCCGAGCACGGTGGCGCCGGCGCGCTTCGCGAGCTGCACCGCGATGGTGCCGACACCGCCGGCGGCACCCGCGATCGCAACGGTGTCGCCGGGGCGAAGCCGCACGGCGCGCGCCGCCGCATAGGCAGTGGCGCCCGCGACATACAGCGACCCGGCGACCTCCCACGGCAGGCCCGAGGGTTTGGAAGTCAACTGGGTGGCAGGCACCGTGACATATTCAGCGTGACTGGCGCGCTCGTCGGTGAATCCGAGCACCTCGTCACCGACCTCGAACCCGGTCACTCCCGGTCCGCGCTCGGCCACCACGCCGGCGAGGTCGCTGCCCTGCCCGGAGGGAAAGGTGGCCGGGAACCGTTCGCGCAGCGCGCCACGACGAATCATGGCCTCGCCCGGGTTGATACCGGCGGCACGAACCTGCACCAATACCTCGCCGGCGGCAGGGACGGGCCGTGGCACATCACGGACCTGCAGGACGTCGATTTCTCCGTACTGGTCGAACTGCACTGCTCTGCTCATGATCGCTTCCCCTTCATCCGTCCTTCGTATGACCGCGCCGGCCCCGAAAACATTCCGGTAGCGGGGTTCGGGATGCAGTGTCACCGCAGCGGCGTATCATCGAACATGTGTTCGAATTGATCGCGAAGGTTGATGCCGCTGCCGGCGAGGCGGCACTGCGGGACCGCATCGCCGAACTCGAACGCCTCAAATGCGCCGCCGCAGCCGCACAAGCTCGCGCCACCGTCGCCTTGGAGTCCGCCCGCCACGCCGCCGAAGCTGCCACCAGAGTCCCCGTCGCACGGCGCGGCCGCGGACTCGGCACCGAAATCGGACTGGCCCGCATGGACTCTCCCACCAACGGCCGCCAACATCTCTCCGACGCCCGCATTC
This sequence comes from Mycobacterium sp. IDUB_24, assembly GCF_055419385.1. Classification (NCBI taxonomy): domain Bacteria; kingdom Bacillati; phylum Actinomycetota; class Actinomycetes; order Mycobacteriales; family Mycobacteriaceae; genus Mycobacterium; species Mycobacterium sp. IDUB_24. The sequence continues at coordinate 147,711 of NZ_JBVAXO010000008.1, read as the reverse complement.
TCGTCCACGACCTGCCCCACACCTTGGCCGCCCTCGAAACCGGCGTTCTCACCGAAACCCGCGCCCGGTTGATCATCCGCGAAGCCGCCTGCCTGTCCCCCGCCGACCGGCACCGCCTCGACCACCAACTCTGCGCCGACCACACCAACCTGATCGGCGTCGGCGACACGCGCATCCGCGGTAATGCCAAAACCATTGCCTACCAACTCGACCCGACAGCAGTCATCGATCGAGCCACCAGAGCGCCCGAGGATCGCTGCGTCACCTTCCGGCCCGCCGCCGACAACATGGCCATTCTCACCGCCTTGCTACCTGCGACCGACGCGGCGTCCGTGCGCTACACCCTCACCCAAGCGGCCGACCGCTGCGCCGACGGCCGCAACCGTGGCCAAACCATGGCCGACACACTCGTCGCCCGCGTCACCGGCCGCGATTTCACCACACCGGCGGCCGTCGCCGTCAACCTCGTACTCTCCGACGACACCCTGTTCGCCGGCGGCAGCCAACCCGCCCACCTGCAAGGCCACGGACCCATTCCCGCAGCGGCAGCCCGGCGCATGATCAGCGACGCGCTCGCCCACGACAACTCCTGGGCCACCCTGCGGCGGCTCTACGCCACCCCCGACACCGGGGCACTGGTCGCCATGGAATCCCGCTCACGACGTTTCCCCAAAGGCCTGGCCCGGTTCATCGCCACCCGCGACCAAACCTGCCGAGCCCCCTACTGCAACGCTCCGATCCGGCACATCGACCACATCACACCGCACCACCGCAACGGACCGACCACCGCCGCCAATGGTCAGGGACTATGCGAGCACTGCAACTACGTCAAAGAAACACCTGGCTGGAAAGTCCGCACCCGGACCGACAGATCCGGCCGCCACACCACCGAACACATCACCCCGACCGGCGCGACCTATCGATCCACCGCGCCGCCGCTATCCGGAGGCCTCCGGATACTCACCCGCGAAGTCCATGTCGTGATCAACAAGCGCGCCGCTTAGCTTCCGTTCACTCACGGCGAACTCGGACACCGGACGCGCCGGGAACAAACACGACCCCGGCAAGGTTGAGCGCATCAGACTGAACTTTGGAGGTTTGATGTCTCAAGCAAACGCGGTGCCGGTCCTGTTCTTGAGCGAACCAATCGTGCTGCCCGGAATGGTGGTGCCCGTCGAACTCGACGACGCTGCCCGCGCGGCGGTCGACGCAGCCCAGGCCAGCGAATCGGGCAAGCTGCTCATCGCTCCACGCCTGGACGATCGCTACCCGACCCACGGTGTGATCGCATCGATCGTGCAGGTCGGCCGGATGCCCGGCGGCGCGGAAGCTGCCGTCGTCCGCGGTGAACGCCGCGCTCACATCGGCTCCGGAACCACGGGACCGGGTGCGGCCCTGTGGGTCGAGGTGGAGGAAGCAGCCGAGACCACAGATTCCACGACCGACGAAACCAAGGCGCTGGCCGCCGAGTACAAGAAGCTGCTGCTGGCCATGCTCCAGCGGCGCGAGGCCTGGCAGATCGTCGACGTGGTCAACAAGATCACCGACCCGTCCGCTCTGGCCGACACTGCCGGCTACGCCTCGTACCTGACCGACGTCCAGAAGCGCGAACTCCTGGAGACCGAGGACACAACCGCCCGCCTGAGCAACCTGATCCAATGGACCGGCGAGCACCTGGCCGAGGTCGAGGTCAACGACAAGATCGCCGAGGATGTGCGCTCGGGCATGGACAAGCAGCAGAAGGAATTCCTGCTTCGCCAGCAGTTGGCGGCCATCCGCAAGGAACTGGGCGAGGGTGAGCCCGAGGGGTCTGAGGATTACCGGGCCCGCGTCGAGGCGGCCGACCTGCCGGAGAAGGTCCGGGAGGCCGCGCTGCGCGAGGTCGGCAAGCTGGAACGCTCAAGTGACCAGAGCCCCGAGGGCGGCTGGATCCGCACCTGGCTGGACACCGTGCTGGAGCTGCCGTGGAACGAGCGCACCGAGGATTCGACCGACCTCAAGGGTGCTCGCGAGATTCTGGACGCCGACCACCACGGACTGGACGACGTCAAGGACCGCATCGTCGAATACCTGGCCGTCCGAGCCCGTCGCGCCCAGCGCGGCATGGCCGTCGTCGGTGGTCGCGGATCCGGTGCCGTGATGGTGTTGGCCGGTCCGCCCGGGGTCGGCAAGACCTCGCTGGGTGAGTCCGTGGCCCGCGCATTGGGCCGGAAGTTCGTGCGTGTCGCCCTGGGCGGCGTGCGTGACGAGGCCGAGATCCGTGGCCACCGGCGTACCTACGTCGGGGCGCTGCCGGGTCGCGTGGTGCGGGCCATCGGCGAGGCGGGTTCGATGAATCCCGTTGTGCTGCTGGACGAGATCGACAAGGTCGGCTCGGACTACCGGGGCGACCCGTCGGCCGCACTGCTGGAGGTGCTGGACCCGGCGCAGAACCACACGTTCCGCGACCATTACCTGGAGCTGGATCTGGACCTGTCCGATGTGGTGTTCCTGGCGACGGCCAACGTCATCGAGAACATCCCGTCGGCGCTGCTGGACCGGATGGAGCTGATCCAGCTCGACGGCTACACCGAGGACGACAAGGTGGCCATCGCCCGTGACTACCTGCTGCCCCGGCAGGCCGAGCGTGCGGCGCTGACCGATGCCGAGGTGACGGTGACGGATGCGGCATTACGCAAGATCGCCGCGGACTACACCCGCGAGCCGGGCGTCCGGCAGTTCGAGCGGTTGCTGGCCAAGGCGCTGCGCAAGGTGACGACGAAGTTGGAAGACGGCGGAATCACGAACATCATCGTTGATGAGCCGAATCTGGTTGAGTATCTGGGCCGTCCGCGGTTCACCCCGGAATCCACCGAGCGCACCGCGGTGCCGGGGGTGGCGACCGGTCTGGCCGTCACCGGGTTGGGCGGCGATGTCCTCTACATCGAGGCGAACTCGAACGAGGGCGAGCCGGGCCTGAAGCTGACCGGTCAGCTGGGCGACGTGATGAAGGAGTCGGCACAGATCGCGCTGTCTTACGTGCGGGCCCACGCCGAGCAGTTGGGCGTCGACCCCAAGGCCTTGGACCGCCAGATCCACGTGCACGTCCCCGCGGGCGCAGTGCCCAAGGACGGTCCGTCGGCCGGCGTCACCATGGTCACCGCACTGGTGTCCATGGCCACCGGGCGGCAGGTGCGCGGCGATGTCGGCATGACCGGTGAGGTCACGCTGAACGGCCGGGTGCTGCCGATCGGCGGCGTCAAGCAGAAGCTGCTGGCCGCGCAACGGGCCGGACTGAAGACGGTCTTCATCCCGGCGCGCAACGAGCCCGACCTGGATGAGGTCCCGGCCGAGGTGCTGGAGGCCTTGGAGGTCAAGCCGATGACCGATGTGGCCGACATCATCGCCGAGGCGCTGGAACCGGTCCGCGAGGGCGCGTCGGTCGCCGCATAAGGAGCCGACGGGCTCGCCGCCAAACTGCCGTCCGCCGTTGTGACACCCGAGGTCACAACGGCGGGCGGTTTATTTGTTCGGCATTCGGGTCAATCTGGCGGCGATGGACGAAAGCGAGCTCGACCAGTGGGATCCCGCCGTCACCCAGCGGGCGAAGTCGTTGGCGGGCCCGATCGCGAAGTGGTGGTTCCGCTCCGAGGTCCGCGGCCTGGAGAACATTCCGGGCCACGGCGGTGCTCTCGTGGTCGCGAACCACTCCGGCGGCATGCTGACACCCGACGTCCTGGTCTTCGCCCCGGAGTTCTACCGCCACTTCGGATACGACCGACCGCTGTACACCCTGGCCCATTACGGAGTCCTGCTCGGTCCGACCGGGGATCTGTTCAGGCGACTCGGGGTGGTCCACGCCAGCCGTGAGAACGCCGCGGCTGCCCTGCGTGCCGGTGCGGTCGTGCTGGTGTTTCCCGGCGGGGATTACGACGCCTACCGCCCCACCGCCGAGGCGAACACCATCGACTTCAACGGGCGAACCGGGTATGTCCGCACCGCGCTCGCCGCCGGGGTCCCGATCGTGCCGACCGTCGGGATCGGCGCCCAGGAAACCCAGCTGTTCCTCACGCGGGGCAATTGGCTGGCCAAGCGGCTCGGGCTGCCACGCTTCCGCCTGGATATCTTGCCGGTGAGCATCGGGATTCCGTTCGGCCTCAGCGTCATCGTGCCGCCCAACCTGCCCCTGCCGACCAAGATCGTCACCGAGGTCCTGCCTCCGATCGACATCAACGCACGGTTCGGCGCCGATCCTGACATCGACGCCGTCGACTCGCATATCCGAGAAGTCATGCAGACGGCGCTGGACCGGCTCGCCTCACAGCGCCGGTTCCCGATATTGGGTTAGCAGCCGGGGAGAATGCCGGGCTGGCTGCAGCCCTCATCTCCCCGCCTGCAATCCTTCACGGTGTGACGTCAGATACATCCACAGACGAACGCCATCTCTCCCGCCAGCTGTCGAACCGGCACATCCAGCTGATCGCGATCGGCGGAGCAATCGGAACCGGCCTGTTCATGGGCTCCGGCAAGACCATCTCCCTGGCCGGCCCGTCGGTGCTCTTCGTCTACATGATCATCGGCTTCATGCTCTTCTTCGTCATGCGGGCCATGGGCGAGCTGCTGCTGTCCAACCTGCACTACAAATCCTTCGCCGATTTCTCCGCGGACCTGCTGGGCCCGTGGGCGGGATTCTTCACCGGCTGGACGTACTGGTTCTGCTGGATCGTCACCGGCGTCGCCGACGTCGTGGTGATCGCCGGGTACGTGGCCTTCTGGTGGCCGGACCTGCCGCTCTGGATACCGGCACTGGCCACGGTCGTCGTGCTCATCGGATTGAACCTGCCCACCGTGCGGGCCTTCGGCGAGACCGAGTTCTGGTTCGCCCTGATCAAGATCATCGCGATCGTGACGTTGATCGTCATCGGCCTCGTGATGGTTTTCACCAGTTTCCAAGCACCCGGTGGCGCCCAGGCGTCCTTCGCCAATCTGTGGAACGACGGCGGGTTCTTCCCCACCGGCCCAATGGGATTCGTCGCCGGATTCCAGATCGCGACCTTCGCATTCGTCGGCATCGAACTGGTCGGCACCACTGCGGCCGAGGCCAAGGACCCCGAGCGGAACCTGCCCAGGGCCATCAACTCGATCCCGGTGCGCGTCATGCTCTTCTACGTCGCCGCCCTGACCATCATCATCGCGGTCACACCGTGGCGCGAGATCGATCCCAAACTGAGCCCGTTCGTGGCCATGTTCAGCCTCGCGGGCCTGGGAATCGCCGCATCGGTGGTCAATTTCGTGGTCCTGACCTCGGCGACGTCGTCAGCCAACTCGGGCATCTATTCGACCTCCCGGATGGTCTACGGCCTCGCCTCCGAAGGCGATGCACCGAGCCTGTTCGGCCGGCTCACCTCGCGGCGCGTGCCGGCCAACGCGTTGTTCCTGTCCGGGGTGTTCCTGCTGTCGGGGGTGGTGATGGTGGCGGCCGGCGACTCGATCGTCGCGGCCTTCACGTTGGTCACCACGATCTCGTCGCTGTGCTTCATCTTCGTCTGGACGATCATCCTGGTCAGCTACCTCGTGTACCGCAGGCGCCGGCCGGAACTGCACGAGGCGTCGAAGTTCAAGATGCCCGGCGGCGTGGTGATGTGCTACGTCGTCCTGGCCTTCTTCGCCTTCCTGCTGTGGGCGTTCACCCAGAAGGAGGACACCCTGCAGGCCGAGCTGGTGACCCCGGTGTGGTTCCTGGTGCTCGGTATCGCCTGGCTGGTGCTGCGGCGCCGCCCCGGACATCTGGCCCGGGAAGCCGCCTTCCGCGCCGAGCTCGAGTCGAAGAATTCCGACTGAGGAGTCTCAACCGACATGGCCTTCGACGCCGACCTGGCCGACCGCATCCGCGAATTGACCGCAACCGAGAGCGGTCTCGACGAGAAGCGCATGTTCGGCGGGTTGGCGTTCCTGATCAACGGGAACATGGCCGTCGCGGCCAGCCGCGAGGGCGGCCTGATGGTGCGGGTCGCGCGGGCCGACAGCGACAGACTGCTGCTGCGTGACCATGTCGAGCCGATGGTGATGGGTGGCCGGGAGATGCGGGGATGGTTGCGGATCGCAGGCCCCGGCATCAAGACCAAGCGCCAGCTCCGATCGTGGGTTGCCCGCGGCATCGACTACGCCAAGAGCCTGCCGCCCAAGTAGTTTCCGGGACGCCGGTCAGAATCACCATTAACATAGAACCCGCCTGACAACGACGGGGGCGCACTCAGATGTTGACCGCAGTACGCAAGATTCTCGGCTTCCAGATGACCATCGCCGAGTGGATCGGGACCGCCATCATCCTCGCGGTCCCCTACCTGCTCATCGGCCTGATCTGGTCGCTCACCCACACCGGCCATCTGGCCGGGATGCACGGTGCCGATGCCGCGGTGTCCTTCCTGGGCTCCATCGTGTCCTGGCCGGTCCTGCTGTTCACCAACGTGTGCATGAGCTGACGGGGAGACTCCGCATGAATTCCGCCCCCGCCAACCGGATCTCGATCACCCGGCGCACCTCGCGCTGGTCCGACGACGACGTCACCATCGCCGATGCGATGGACCTCTGGGGTTTCGCCGCGGGCGCGGCCAACGTGATCATGCAGCTGTCCGCGCCCGGCGTCGGCTACGGCGTCGTGGAGAGCACGGTGGATTCCGGCAATCTGCTCAAGCACCCGTGGAAACGCGCCCGCACCACCTTGAGCTATCTGGCGGTGGCGATCCTCGGCAACTCCGAGGACCGGGCGGCGTTCCGCGATGCGGTCGACGTGGCTCATCGGCAGGTCCGATCCGGGCCGGCAAGTCCCGTGCAGTACAACGCCTTCGACCGCGACCTGCAGATGTGGGTGGCCGCCTGCCTGTTCGTCGGCCTCGAGGATGTCTATCAACTGCTGCGCGGCCAGATGACCGACGCACAAGCCGAGCAGTTCTACCAATCTGCCGCCACGTTGGGCACCACCCTGCAGGTCACCGAGCAGCAGTGGCCGCCGACGCGGTCCGATTTCGATACGTACTGGGACACCGCGTGCGGGCAGGTACAGATGGACGACGTCGTCAGGCGGTATCTGCACGACCTGGTGGACCTGCGGATGATCAACCCGCTGCTGCGAATACCGTTCCGGCCGCTCTTGAAATTCCTGACCGCCGGATTTCTGGCGCCCGTGTTCCGCGACGCCGTCGGCTTCGGTTGGGGCCGCGGCCGGCAGCGATTGTTCGAATGGCTGTTTCTGGCCGTGGCATTGGGCAACCGGTTCCTGCCGGTGTTCATCCGCCAGGGCGGCAGTTACCTGCTGCTCGCCGACGTGCGCCGGCGGATGGCGGCCGACAAGGCGCTGATCTGATGAACCGGATCCAACGGATCCTGGGCCACCGGGTCAGCGTCGAGCAGATGCTCGAGACCTTGATGTGGCTGGCCCTGCCTTACCTGGTGATCGGCCTGGTCTGGACGTTCTTCCACCCCGAGCAGGTGCAGCTGATCGAGTCGAGCCTGCTCACCAAGTTTCCCGCCGGCGCCGATCTGGTGGCCTTCGGCCAGGTGACGCTGCTGTGGCCGGTGCTGCTATTGGGCGCCGACGTGTGCGTCGCGATGTGAGCGCCGCAGCCGCGCGGCCAGGCCCGCGACATACAGCCACAGCAATGTGCCGACCACCCACGTAGGCACATAGTTGAAGGTCTCGGTCTGCGCGCCGGCGTGGGAGGCCAGGTAGACACACACCGCCAGCACCGCGACGCCGACCCCCGCAGACAGGACCGCCCAGGCCCGATCCCCAGTGCGGGCAAAATACCTTGCCAGCACGAAGCATCCGCACGTCATGGCCAGGAAACCCAGCCCGCCGGCCACCCCGTGGATCTTCGCCGAGGTACTCACCTCCTCGACGCCGGGATAGCCCTGGGATGCGCCGGGCGGAAACCCGAACCCCGGATCGGTCGGGTTCAGCCCCACCACGACCCCGGCCAGCAGACCGTAGAGCGCCACACACATCGCCGCGACGCGGCCCGACGTGACGCCGGCGGCCACTCGCCAGACCCCGGCACCGAACGCGATCAGCAGCAAGCCGCAGACGACGAAGTCGACCGACTGAATCCAGCCCCAATCCCCAAGGACCAGCATCGAATTGGCGTGCCGGGTCAGGTCGAAGCCGGGACGGGTGAACGCCAGGGTGTACGACACCACGGTGAGCAACAGGCCGGCCGCCACGCCGGCGGTGAGCAGGGCCGAGGTGACCCGGACATCTGCCGGGCGCGCGTGGGAAGTCACGGAAAGTCGACGCTACCGTTCCGGCCGCCCCGAAGGTTGGTTAGGGTCTTGCGTCGTGAAGGCTTGCCTCGTCGTAGTCGCCGCCGCCGCAGCGGCGCTCACCGGATGCGCGTCGGGAACCGTCGTCAACACCGACGACGCCGCCGGCGGCCCGCCCACGAGCAGCACCACTCCGCCACCGCAGTTCGGCACCGCGAACCTGGTCGACGCCGCTGAGTACGCCATCGAGGTCAACGGTCGTAAGGCCTACTACTTCAGCACCCCGAGCGGGCGCTGGCAGTGCGCGATCCTGCCGCGCGACCGGGCCGGGTGCCAGCCGGCAGGTGGTACCTCGGCGATGAGCGTGACCGGCGCCCCCGCCACCGTGCCCGACGCGACCGGCGGAACCGCAGCACCCAACGCGCTGGTTCTCGACCGGGACACCGACGCACATTTCGCCAACCTGACGCAGCCGGATTTCGCGCAATCGGCCGCAGTGGTGTTGCCGTTCGGGAAGGTGCTGGCAGTAGCCGGATTCCGGTGCAACGTGCAGGAGCAGTCCGGGGTGTCCTGCGTGCGGGAGGTGACGGGCCGAGGTTTCACGTTCTCGGCCGAGGGCTACACCCTGCACTACACAGACGTCCCCTAGCGATGGCAGATGATCAGGATCGGCACCTCGGGTTGGTCGTACGACCACTGGACCGGGGTGCTCTATCCGCGGGGCACCCCGGCGAACGCGCGGCTGGCCCACTACGTCGATGAGTTCGACACCGTGGAACTCAACGGCAGCTTCTACCGGTGGCCCACCGACACCACCTTCACGAGTTGGCGCCGACAGCTGCCGCCCGGTTTCACGATGTCGGTCAAGGCGCACCGCGGGCTCACCCACTTTCGGCGGTTGCGGTCACCGCAGACCTGGACCCCACGGTTCGAGCAGTACTGGCAACTGATGAACCCCCACAACGAGGCCCTGCTGGTCCAGCTTCACCCCGCCATCGAGCGCGACGACGACCTACTGGCGGATTTCCTGGGGCAACTCCCCCACGAGGTGCGGGTGGCGATGGAACTACGCCACCCCTCGTGGCACAAGCCCGCGGTGTACCGGCTGTTGGAGCGCTTCGGCGCCGCCTACGTCGTGATGAGCGGTCCCGGGCTGACGTGCCGCACGGTGGCCACCAGCGACCTGGTCTACGTCCGCATGCACGGCCCGGGCGGCGACGGCATGTACGCCGGCTGTTACTCCGACGACGAGCTGCACCGGTGGGCACAGCGGGTCCGCCGGTGGGACCGGGACCAGCACCGCGTCGTCGTGTACTTCAACAACGATCTCGGTGGTCACGCGGTACGCAACGCCCGAAAGCTGAGGCAGTTGGTTTCGGGCGAGTAGGCTGAATCGACATGACAACGTCGTCCACATTCGCGATCGTCGGCGGGGGCCTGGCTGGCGCCAAGGCCGCTGAAGCGCTGCGGGACAACGACTTTGACGGCCATGTCGTACTCTTCGCCGCCGAGGACCACCTGCCCTACGAGCGTCCGCCGCTGTCCAAGGAGTACCTGGCCGGCAAGAAGAAACTCGACGACTTCACCACCGATCCGGCGTCCTGGTACCGCGACCACAACATCGACCTGCGGCTGGGAACCGAGGTCAGCGCCGTCAACGCCGCCGAGCACACCCTCGCACTACCCGACAGCACCACAGTCGGCTACGACAAGCTGCTGCTGGCCACCGGCTCTTCGTCACGACGACCACCGATCCCGGGATCGGATGCCGCCGGTGTGCATTATCTGCGCACCATCGATGACGCCGCCGCCCTGAGCGCCGCGCTGACCCCCGGTTCGACGCTGGCCATCGTCGGAGCCGGGTGGATCGGACTGGAGGTCGCCGCCGGTGCGCGCGGCCGCGGCGTGAACGTCACGGTCATCGAGTCCGCACACCTGCCGCTGCTGGCCGCCCTGGGCGCCGAGGTCGGCGAGGTGTTCGCGCAGTTGCACCGCGAGCACGGGGTCGATCTGCGACTGGACCAGTCGGTCAAGGAGGTCACCACCGACAACGGCAGCGCCACCGGGCTGCGGCTCGAGGACGGCTCGAGCGTCGCCGCGGACGCGGTACTGATCGCCGTCGGTGCGGCGTCGAACATCGGGCTCGCCGAACAGGCCGGGCTGGCGACCGCAGACGGCGGGGTGCTCGTCGACGCGTCGTTGCGAAGCAGCGACCCCGACATCTACGCGGTGGGCGACATCGCCGCCGCACAGCATCCGCTGTTCGGGGTTCGGATCCGCACCGAGCATTGGGCCAACGCGCTCAAGCAGCCCGCGGTGGCGGTCGCAGGCATGTTGGGACACCACGCCGAATATGCGGAGCTGCCCTATTTCTTCACCGATCAGTACGACCTCGGCATGGAATACGTGGGCCACGCCCCCGAATATCGGCGAGTGGTTTTCCGCGGCGACGTTGCTGGGCGCGAGTTCGTGGCCTTCTGGCTCGACGCCGACAACCGGGTGCTGGCGGGGATGAACGTCAACGTGTGGGACGTCCTTGACGACGTCAAGGCGCTGATCCGATCGGGCGGCCCGGTGGATCCTGACCGCATCGCCGACTCCTCGCAGCCGCTGGTCACCCGGTAGCTGCGGGCACCGCGCCCGCCGGGCGGGCGAATACCGTGCAGCACAACAACATTCTCGCGCGGTCCGGGGTACACGCTAACGTGCATGAGACACGTGCAGGTATCACCCCGCCCGCGTGCAATATCCACGACGGCAGGAAGGTGAGCATCCGGTGAATGTCGCGTCCGACGAGCTGACCGGCACCGAGCAGGCGGTCCTGCTGGTACTGATGGCCGAGTCCCGGCCGGTGCCCAACGCCGAGCTGGAGCGGCTCGGCCCCAAACTCGACAAACCGAAGCGCGACCGGCTCAACCGGTTGGGCCTGATCGAGACCACCGGCACCCGGCCGCTCGTCCACGAACTCACCGACGCGGGATGGGCGCTGTGCCGATCCCTGTTCGGGGCGGACGCACCGCCCCGGTCCACCGGGCAGGGCAAAGCCTTGTACACACTGCTGGGTGCGCTGCACCGCTACTTCGAACACGCCGACCTGGTTCCCGCCGACGTGTTCCTGCCTGCCGAAGTGCCGTCCGACCCGGCCCCCGACCAAGCCCCCGACGAGGCCCCCGAAATCCAATTGCGCACCGCCTACGCCGGGCTGACCACCCGGCCCGGCAGCTGGGTCAGCCTGCTGCGGCTGCGCCAGGCCGTCCCCGGTCTGCCCCGCCCCACCGTCGACGCCGCGCTGATCAGCCTTTACCAGCAACCCGGCGTCAGCCTGATCCCCGAGGAGAACCAGAAGGTGCTCACCCCAGCCGACCGCGACGCCGCGGTGGAGATAGGCAACCAGAACAAGCACCTGATCGCGATCGAGTCCTGATGGAGTTACAGCACCGCGAAGCGCTCAGCGCGCTTCGCCTGACCTGGGCGCCGACGGCCGACGATCTGTGGCATTCACAGGGCGCCCTGCACGTACGCGGGATGCACGACCGGCCGATGGCCGATGTGATGGCCGCCTTCGGTGATGCCGAACGGGAATCCGACTCCAGTCCGCTGGGCGTTGTGGTGCGCGGCCCCGCCGGATCCGGCAAGACCCACCTCCTCGGCCAGGTCCGCGAACAGGTGCAAACCGGCGGCGGTTACTTCTTCCTGGTCGAACTGCTCGACGCGGCGAGCTTCTGGCAGTCCGCCCGCGCTGGGATCCTCGAAAGCCTGGGCCGGCCCGGCAGCGAGCGCGAGACCCAACTCAAAGACGTGCTGTGGGAGCTGTCCTCGGTCGCCCACATCTCCCGGGCCAACCGCCGGGCCGTGATCGGCGACGACGACCTGACGCCCGAGATCCTCAGCGACTTCGTCAACTCCCTGCACAAGGTGCACCGCCACACCGTCAAACGCGCGCACCACACCCTGCGCGCGCTCGTCCTACTGGGCTCCGGCGATCTCGAGCTGCAAGACATCGGCGAAGCATTCCTGACCGGCAGCGGCGAACGAGAATCCTGGGGCCTGCCGGCACCGACGCTCACCGCGCAGGAATCGGTCCGCGACATCTCACGCCTGATCGCCCTGGCCGGGCCGTCGGTGCTGGCCCTCGACCAGATCGACACGCTGCTGGCCCAGTCCATCGAGCGCACCGACACCGCAGGCGCCGATGCCGGCCGAACTACCCAGACCGCGGGGGATCTGGAACACGTCGCCCACGGGCTGATGTCGATCCGCCAGACCATGCGCCGCACCGTGGGTGTGGTGGCCTGCCTCCCCGCGGCATGGGAGGCGATCCAGGACCGCGCCACCGCCACCGTGCAGGACAGGTTCCGCACCACCGCGCTGTTGCAGGGCCTGCCGACGCCCGACGTCGGCCGCGCCATCCTGGAACGCCGGTTCACCGCCAGCTACTCGGCCATCGGATTCACCGCGCCGTACGCGAGCTGGCCGATCCTGCCCTCGGCGTTCGACGAGGCCACCCAGTACACCCCGCGTCAGCTGCTCAAGCGCGTCGACACCCATATCCGCCGCTGCCTGGACCGCGACACGATCGAAGAACTCGTCCAACTCACCGCCGAGGTGACCGACACGCACGACGCCTCCACGGGCGACGCCGCCATCGGGGACACCGGCGAACTGGACCGGCGCTTCGCCGATTACCGGCGCCGCGCGGTGACGGTTGCCGCCCTCGACCCCGACGGTGAGGACACCACGATGCCCGGCCTGCTGTCGGCGGCGCTGGATGCGTGGATCACCGAACTCGGCGAAGCCGGACAGGCATTCCGCCCCGATCCGCCTCCGGGCCAGCGGGTGGTGCTTCACGGTCGGCTCCGTCAGACCCTCGACGCCGCCACCGACGACGAGCGGCACTGGGCATTCCGCTCCATCTCGTCCGGCAACGCCGTAGCGGTGCAGAACCGGATCCGAAAGGCGTGGGAAGCAACGGGTTTCAACCCCGACCGGCGGCAGCTGTTCCTGCTGCGCAACACCGCGTGGCCCAAGGGCGCCAAAACCGCCGTGATGATCGCCGAGTTCGAGGCGGCCGGCGGCCGGGTGCTGCCGATGAGCGAGGACGACGTGCGCACGATGACGGCGCTGCGCGACCTCATCGACGACAACCACCCCGACCTGCCCGAGTGGCTGCGGCGGCGCCGTCCCGCCCACGGGATCGGCTGGCTGCGCGCCGCCCTCGGGGACATCGCGGGTGATCCTCCGCCACCGGCCCAGATCGATGTGGACGCCGAGCTCGCGACCGGTCCGATCCGTGTGCAGCCGCCCACCCCGGTGATCGAGCACTCGCCCACCGCGGTGACCCTGGGCCTGGACAGTCCCGGCGGCCGCCCGGTCTCGGTAGACCTCGCCGCACTGCGCAAGCACACGGCGATATTCGCCGGCTCCGGTTCGGGTAAGACCGTGCTGATCCGGCGCCTGGTCGAGGAGTGCGCGCTGCGAGGCGTGTCATCGATCGTGCTGGACCCGAACAACGACCTGTCCCGCCTCGGTGCCCGCTGGCCCGAGAACCCGCCGGGGTGGAACCCGGCCGACGACGAGCGCGCCGACGCGTATTTCGACAACGCCGAGGTGGTGGTGTGGACGCCACGCCGGTCGACGGGGCGGCCGTTGTCGTTCCAGCCGCTACCGGACTTCGCCAGTGTCATCGATGACGACGACGAGTTCTCCGACGCCGTCGAATCTGCCGTCGCCGCACTCGAACCGCGCGCCCTGATCGCCGGGAACACCGCCAAGGCCGAGCGGTCCCGCGCGGTGCTGCGGGAGGCGCTTCGGTTCTACGGGGCGAGGCCCTCGATCAGCCTCGACGGCTTCATCGACCTGCTCGCCGATCTGCCCACCGAGGTCAGCGCATTGGGCGGGGCGAACAAGCTGGCCGCCGAGCTGGCCCAGAACCTGCGCGCGGCAACCGTCAACGATCCGTTGTTCGGCGGCACCGGGACCGCTGCCGACCCCGGGGTGCTCCTGACACCGTCTCCTGGTTACCGGGCGCGGGTGTCGGTGATCAGCATGGTCGGCCTGACCAGCGATCAACAACGCGAAGGGTTCGTCAACCAGCTACAGATGGCGCTGTTCGCCTGGATCAAGCGCAACCCCGCCGGCGACCGGCCGCTGGGCGGGTTGCTGGTGATGGACGAGGCACAGAACTTCGCGCCGTCCAGCCACACGACTGCCTCGACGCACAGCACCCTGGCACTGTCCTCGCAGGCCCGAAAGTACGGGCTGGGACTGGTGTTCGCGACGCAGTCCCCACGAGGCCTGCACAACCACATTCCGGGCAATGCCACCACGCAGTTCTACGGCCTGCTGAACTCCCCCGCCCAGATCGCGGTGGCGCGGGAGATGGCCCGGGTGAAGGGCGGCCACGTACCCGACATCAGCAAGCTGCGGTCGGGCCAGTTCTATCTCGCGCTGGAAGGCAACGCCTTCCACAAGATCCAGACGCCCTGGTGCCTGTCACACCATCCGCCCAGCCCACCGACCACTGACGAAGTGCTGGCGCTCGCCGCTCAGAGCAGGGTGGCGCTGCCGTCGGCGTGAACCTGCACCGCGGCCCCGGCGATGTCCTCGGACATGGTCGCGGCCGCCTGTGACTCGTCGACGATCCGGGCCAGCGTGCGCGCGTCGTCAGGGGTCCGTACCGCCAGGAAAGCCCGTTCCACGGTGCCGTCGCGGCCGACCGGGGTGGTCCAGGATTCCACCGTCCCGGTGCCGGTGAAGTCGACCTGCAGTTGCCGGGTGGGCTCGGCGTCGACCTCGGATTGCACGTCCTGCCAACGGTATTCATGGGCCGGCGGCTCGGTGCCGTACACACCGAAACTATGTTTGGTGAGGTACCCGCCGTTGGCGGTGATCAGCCCGCGAGTCCCCGGATTGGCCACCAACCGTTCGGCCATGGTCGCGATCGAGTGGGACACGTAGTTGTTCCACGGACCGCCCGCGAATGTCAGCCCGCCGGTGACCGTCAACGGCCGGGCCGGATCGTCCAGCGGCAGACCGATTTCGGCCGCCGCCACCTGCACCGCCGACGGGAAGCACGAGTACACGTCGACGAAGTCGATGTCGTCAAGACTCACACCGGCCAGTTCCAGGACCCGCTCACCGGCGATCCGGATCGCCGGTGAGCGGTAGAACTCAGCCCGCTCGCCGATCGCGTAGGTGTCGTGCGAATCCGTGCCCGCGTACGGGAAAACCCAACGGTCGGTCGGGATCTGGAGATACGTTGCCTTCTCTACGGTGGTCAGGATCAACGCCGCCCCCTGGTTGACCATGTTGTTGGAGTTCATCAACTTGGTGTAGGGCCAACTGATCATCCGGTTGTCCGGGCCCGGCTGCCAGATCTGCTCGGCAGACACTGTCTCCCGACTCCAGGCATGCGGGTTGTCCGCCGCCACCGCACTGAACCGTGACCACAACGCACCGATCCGTCTGCGATGTTCGTCGCTCGTCTCGCCGGCCGCGATGCGCAGTGCCTGTTCGAACATCGGGTACACGTGGGCCGGGCGGTCCAGCTGGATCCGCATCTCGGCCTCACCGGCCATCGGCACACCTTCATGCGCACCCGGCGCCTCCGGCACCGATTCATCCTGGCGGGTCCAGTCCGGCTTTTCGCCGCGGGCACGCAGCCGGCTGCGCGTCCGCCAGGTCTCGGCGCCGGCGATCAGCACCGCCTCGGCCCGTCCGCCCTGCAGATCCCGACAGGCCTCGTTCACCAACGACTGCGGAACGTTGCCGCCCACCCCGGTGTAGCGTGTCGCGGCCTTGTCGGCCCGGATGCGTTGCGCCAACAGCAAACCCGGGTCCCGGTAGTGCCAGGACAGCAGATTGACGATCCGCACCGAGTCGACCGCCTCCAGCACCCGCGGATCGGCAGCCTCCCGCGCGGCCGCGACCATCAGATCGACCGGCTCGACATCCGGATTCTCCTCCCGCTGGTTGACCTGGCCGTAGCCGATCAGTACCGGGGTCTGTGGGTCGAGAGTCCTGGGGGCGGTCATGCCCACGAACCTAGCCGACGCGGTATACGGACCTCAGAATCTGGTCGGCGACCGATCACCCGGCCCCATCGCGGCCGGGCGTTTCGGGTGCTGTTGGTTGACCGTTGCGAATTCGGGTAACCCAGATCGCGGGCGCCATTCACCGACACCGGCCACTATGGAGAACATGAGCGACGCGACCGGATCACCCGCACTGACCGACACGGAACTCGAGCAGCTCAACGCCTACTGGCGGGCGGCCAATTACCTGTCCGTCGGGCAGATCTACCTACTGGACAACCCGCTGCTCCATGAGGCACTGGCCGCGGAGCACGTCAAGCCGCGCCTACTGGGGCACTGGGGCACCACCCCGGGATTGAATCTGCTCTACGCCCACCTCAACCGGATCATCCGCGAGCGCGACGCGAACGTCATCTACGTCACCGGGCCCGGTCACGGCGGCCCGGGCCTGGTGGCCAACGCCTATCTGGAAGGCACCTACAGCGAGGTCTACACCGGAATCGAGCAGGACACCGGCGGTCTGCGAAAACTGTTCCGCCAGTTCTCTTTTCCCGGCGGGATACCCAGTCACGTGGCCGCCGAGACACCCGGCTCCATCCATGAGGGTGGCGAACTCGGATACGCCCTGGTGCATGCCTATGGCGCCGCATTCGACAATCCCGACCTGGTGGTGGCCTGCGTCGTCGGCGACGGCGAGGCCGAAACCGGACCGCTCGCCGCCAGCTGGCATTCCAACAAGTTCCTCAACCCGGTGGTCGACGGCGCAGTGCTGCCGATCCTGCATCTCAACGGGTACAAGATCGCCAATCCCACAGTGCTGTCGCGCATTCCGGCCGAGGAACTCGAATCACTGTTCTACGGCTACGGCTACCGGCCCATCACCGTCGCCGGGGACGACCCGGCCAACGTCCACCAGCAGTTGGCCGCGGCCATGGACGAGGCGTTCGACCAGATCGCGGCGATCCAACGCGCGGCCCGCCTCGACGGCGAGCCGGGCCGTCCATTGTGGCCGATGATCATCCTGCGCACCCCCAAGGGCTGGACCGGCCCGCACGAGGTGGACGGCAAACTGGTCGAGGGCACCTGGCGCTCGCACCAGGTGCCGCTGTCCGAGACCCGGACCAACCCGTCGCACCTGTCCCAGCTCGAGACATGGCTACGCAGCTACCGGCCCGAGGAACTGTTCGACGACACCGGTGCGCTGCGGCCCGAGCTTCGAGCCCTGGCACCCTCGGGCACCCGGCGGATGAGCGCCAATCCGCACGCCAACGGTGGCGTGCTGCTGCGTGACCTCGACCTGCCGGACTTCACCGACTACGCGGTCACCGTGGAGAGCCCCGCCACGGGCACCGCGGAAGCCACCCGAGTGCTCGGCACATTTCTGCGTGATGTCATCGCCGCCAATTCGGACCGCTTCCGTCTGATGGGTCCCGACGAGACCGCCTCCAACCGCCTGGCTGCGGTATTGGAGAAGACCGACAAGGCATGGCAGGCCGAGACCCTTCCCGTCGACGAGAACCTCGCCCCCGACGGCCGGGTGATGGAAGTGCTGTCCGAGCACCTGTGCCAAGGCTGGCTGGAGGGCTACCTGCTGACCGGGCGGCACGGGCTGTTCAACTGCTACGAGGCCTTCGTCCACATCGTCGACTCCATGCTGAACCAGCACGCCAAGTGGTTGTCCAGCAGTTCGCACCTGACCTGGCGGCGGCCGATCGCCTCGCTGAACTATCTGCTGACCTCCCATGTGTGGCGCCAGGACCACAACGGCGCGTCACACCAGGACCCGGGCTTCATCGACCACGTCGCCAACAAACGCCCCGAGGTGGTCCGCGTCTACCTGCCACCGGACGCCAACACCCTGCTCTCGGTGGCCGACCACTGCCTGCGCAGCCGCCAGTACGTCAACGTCATCGTGGCGGGCAAGCAACCGGCGCTGACGTATCTGACGATGGACGAGGCCGTCGCGCACTGCACCCGCGGTTTGGGGATCTGGGAGTGGGCGAGCAACACGACCGGGGAACCTGATGTGGTGCTCGCGTGTGCCGGAGACATCCCGACGCTGGAGACCGTGGCCGCTGCCGACATCCTGCGCCGCCGGCTTCCCGAGGTGAAAGTGCGCGTGGTCAACGTCGTCGACATCATGCGTCTGCAACCCGAGTCCGAACACCCCCACGGGCTGCCCGACCGCGAGTTCGATTCGATCTTCACCACGGACAAGCCGATCATCTTCGCCTATCACGGCTACCCGTGGCTCATTCACCGGCTCGCCTACCGGCACAGCAACCACGACCAACTCCACGTACGTGGGTTCAAGGAGCGGGGTACGACGACGACGCCGTTCGACATGGTCATGCTCAACGATCTCGACCGATTCCACCTCGTCATGGACGTGATCGACCGGGTCGACGGCCTGGCGGTCAGGGCGGCCGGGCTGCGGCAGGAGATGGTCGACGCCCGGCTGGCCGCCCGCAGCTACACCCGCCGGCACGGCGAAGATGACCCGGCGATCTCAGATTGGACCTGGGATGCAGTGTGACCTGGGTAATTGCGCCCCACCGGTACGCTTGGCAAGTTATGTCTGATCAGAGCGCCGTGGCCGCGCACCCCCATCCCTTGGTGGCCCAGCTCTCGGCGTTGCACCATTTCCGCATCTATGCCGACATCGGGATCGTCGTCGTCATCTTGACGCTGACCAACCTGATCGCCCATTTCACGACGCCCTGGGCGAGTATCGCCACCGTCCCGGCCGCTGCGCTCGGCTTGTTGGTCCTGGTCCGGGCCCGCGGGATCGGCTGGACCGAACTCGGACTGGGCCGTGAGCACTGGCGCTCGGGTGCCGGATACGCGCTCGGCGCCGTTGCCCTGGTGGTCTCGGTGATCGCGATCGGCGCCATGCTGCCGTGGACGCGGCCGATGTTCATGAACGATCACTACGCGACGATCTCCGGCGCGCTGATCGCGTCGATGGTCATCATCCCGCTGCAGACCGTAATTCCCGAGGAGTTGGCGTTCCGCGGCGTCCTGCACGGCGCCCTGGACCGAGCCTGGGGTTTCCGCGGTGTCGCGGCGGGCGGCTCGTTGTTGTTCGGCCTGTGGCACATCGCAAGTTCACTCGGGCTGACGAGCGGGAATGTCGGGTTCACCCGGCTGTTCGGCAGCGGGATCTTCGGCACGGTCATCGGCGTGGTGATGGCGGTGCTGGCCACCGGCGCCGCCGGCTTCGTGTTCACCTGGCTGCGTCGGCGCAGCGGCAGCCTGATCGCGCCGATCGCCCTGCACTGGTCACTCAACGGGATCGGCGCACTGGCAGCCGCCCTCGTGTGGCACCTGTCGACTTAACCGTCGGCGCGTTTCCGCGCCCTGAACTCACGGTTCTTCAGCATGTTCCCGCAGCTGGCCATGTCGCACCAGGCACCACCATGGTTGCGGGACCGGTCGTAGAACGCCCACGTACATTCGTCGTTCGCACACGCCTTCAAACGCGCCCAGGTACCGTCCCGCTGCGCGTCGCGCATCACCAGCAGCAGTTCGATCAGACGCTCGCCCACTGCCGCGCCCGCGGCTGACAATTGCACCTGTCCGTCGGGAGCGAGATCCACCTTCGCAGTGGACACGTCGGTCAGCGCCTGCAGCACCGCAAGGTGATCGGCGGGCGGTGCCGGGCCGCCGGCATTGTGGATCAGCAGTGCACGCAACGCTTCGCGCACCTCGCGCACGAGGTCGAGCTCGGCCTCCGTCGGGCCGGCACCGGCAGTGAGCAACCCGTTGGCGGCCAGCCACGGTGCCGCGTCGTCGGGATGCGCAAGGCGGTCCGTTCCGGCGGGCAGTTCGATCGTGTTGACCAGGGCCTGAATCCGGGCCAGCGGCTCGGGCGCGGGTTTGGTCTCGGTGTCGCCGGCCCACCTTGTTGTCATGACACCAAGCCTACCGCCGTGACCGCTAAATTGGTTTGACTAGTCATTCATGACCGGCGTACGGTCTTAGATAGTCACGTTCTCCGGACTCGGGCACCACGAAAACTACGAGGTATCGCCATGAACGACAACCGAATTTCTGCGACACCCGCGCTCACGCCCCGGCGTGCACCCGCCCCCCAGCGCCCGTCCATCCGAGCCCGCCTGACCGCACGTATTCGATCTGGGCGCCTCGACGCCATGCTGGCCGTCGGGACGCCGACGACCCCGGGCAGCGCCATCGCGGCCCGTGCGGACCGGTTGACGTCAACCTCCGAACGAGAAGCCATTGCCCGTGCACTGCGCCGCTGCGTGGTCGAATCCGCCAACGACACCATTCTGTGGTCATCACGAATCCCGTTGCACCGCAAGAATATCGCCGCAGCCGAGGCGACCATCGACGCGATCACCCTTCGTCTGCATTCCCCGTTGCCGGTCGAGGCACGCGGCATGGCGCGCCTGAACCGGGTGATCAACGACGGGCTCGGGCCCCTGTACGCATTCGGTCACGGAGATCTCGACGGTCGACTGGGTGCCGCGCTCGCTGCGCTGTGAGGAGGCCGCTATCCGCGGAGCACCGCAGCACCCGCAACGCGTCCGGCGGCCAGGTCGGCCAACGCGTCATCGGCGCGGTCCAGGCCGTACTCGGGGGTGCTCACCGCCATCCGGTGCGCACCCGCGAACGCCAGGAAATCGCGGGCATCGGCACGGGCGTTGGCGGTCACCGAGCGGATCTCCCGTTCCTGGAACAGATGCTGTTGATAGTTCAGGGTCGGGATATCGCTGAGGTGGATTCCGGCGATCGCCAGGACGCCGCCGCGGTCCAGGGCCGCGAGCGCGGGCAGCACCAGATCCCCTACGGGAGCGAACAGGATTGCGGCATCCAAGGGTTCGGGGGGCATGTCAGCGCTCCCCTGCACCGACGACACCCCAAGTGTCAGCGCCAGTTCGCGGGCACGCTCGCCGCGGGTCATCACATGCACGCGAGCCCCCTGCGCCAACGCCACCTGCGCCGTCAGGTGCGCACTGCCGCCGAAGCCGTAGAGTCCCAGCCGTCCACCCGACGGTAGGTCGGTGCGCAACAGAGCGCGATAGCCGATGATGCCCGCGCACAACAGCGGCGCCAGCTCGACGTCGGAGTATCCGGCCGGCAATCGCAACGCGAATGCCGCGGGGACGGTGGTGAATTCGGCATAGCCGCCGTCGGCGTCCCAGCCGGTGTACAGCGAGGACGGGCAGAGGTTCTCCCGTCCTCGTAAGCAATAGACGCACTGCCCGCATGTGTGCCGCAGCCACGCCACGCCGACCCGATCGCCGGGGACGAACCCGCCGCCGGTATCGGCACCGACCGCGACAACCTCGCCGACGACCTCGTGCCCGGGGATCACCCGCGGCCGGTGCACGGCCAGATCGCCTTCGGCCACATGCAAATCGGTACGACACACCCCGCAAGCCAGGACTTTGACCAGCAGTTCGTCAGGGCCGGGCCGCGGGGTCGACACGGTTACCCGTTGCAGCGGATGCGTACTCACCGGACCGGGGGCGACGACCTGCCAGGCCGTCATGGTCCCCATGTCCATCACCGGCGCCGAATCAGCTGCCCTTGCGCACCATTCCGACGATCCAGAGCAGGATCACCGATCCGAGGATGGCGGTGAAGAGAGTGAACCACCAGCCGCCGCCTCCGGTGTTGAGGAAGAAGCTGAGCAGGAATCCGCCGATGAGCGCACCGACCACGCCGATGACGATGTTCATCAGGATGCCGGAGCCACCGCCCTTGACGATCTTGCCGGCGATCCAACCGGCGATCGCACCAATGATGATGTAGCCGATCCAGCCGACACTGGTCAGCGTGGAGGAACGGGCCAGAAACTCGGTCGACGCCATTACATCCATTGCAGGTCTCCTACCTGTCACTGGCTATGCCCAGCGGGCTCGCTGAGCCACACCCCAGATGTACCTCCCGAACGTAACAATTCGGTTGGCCAATTGGGAACGATCAGCGTTCGTCTGCGGGATTCCTGGGATCCGGCACGCCCGGCATCAGGCCGGGGGCTGCATCTCCGGCGGGGCGTTGGTGACCGGCACCGGCACCCCGACACCGGGATGCGCCGGGTCGGCCGGCGGTGGCGGTGCGTTGGGGTCAGGAGCGGCCGACGCCGGCGGCGTCCACGGCCGGATCGAGTTGGCCAATGTCGCAGCGGCAGCCTTGTCGACCGGATGGCTCGCCGAGCCGAGCCAGACCACGAACCAGCGCTCGGGAGCACGCTGCCCGCGCGGGGTACCCGGGGCCGGTGGCGCACCGACCACTCCGGCCCAGATCTGGCCGTTGGGCTTGTTGGTGTCGGTGAACTTCACCTCGTAGTACGAGGCGACACCGGAGAGCCCATTCGCGTCGAGCGGCACGGTCTCCTGATTCACCCGGGTTCCGGGGAAAGGCATGAAGAACTCACCCATGTCGGAGGCCAGCCGGACTGCCGCCTTGGCATTGTCGGCCTCGGCGCCCGCGAACAACTTCAGATCCAGGCGTCCGAGCAGCACGCTGGTGTCGTTCGGCGGTTCGGGCGTGCCCTCCGGCGGAATCTTGGTCAACAGCGCCTGTCCGTATGACAACTGGGTCGCGTCGGAGATCTTCCAACCGCCAGGCACGAGGTAGCTGAAGCCACCCGCGGCGTTGTCCACCCGGCCGGGCTCCGGTGCGGGCGCCGGGACGGGAGCGTTCGGGTCAGCCGGTGCGGGAACCGGAGCGTTGGGATCCGCGGGAGCAGGTGCGGGGGCGGGGGCGGGGGCGGCCGGAGCGTTGGGATCCACGGGAGCAGGTACTCCGGGGGCCGGCGCGGGTGCGGGCGCTCCGGGGGCCGGCGCGGGTGCGGGCGCTCCGGGGGCGGCCGGGGCCGGCGCACCGGGCACAGCGGGAGCGGGTGCCGGTACCGGGGGCGCCGGGGGCACGGGATCCGCATACGCCACCGCCGGCAGCGCGACGGCCGCGGCGGTCACGCCGGTCATCGCGACCAGTGCCAGTTTGTTCGACAGACCTCTGCGCCGATGTGACATCGCATCCGACTCGTCCATGGGGATGAAACTACCGTGTTACGGCCGTGACGCAAGTGTGAGTTGCTCTTAGAGTGCTAAAAAGTGAGATTGCTGCACACAGGAAACATCCAGTTAAATGCCCTATAGACCGGTTGCTGACGCGCGGCTGCGTCGGGCGCCACGCCGGTGCCGGCAACCCGCTTCCGACACTCACCGCGCCGGTCCCTCAACAGGTGATTCGGGCCTGCGCACGCCCGCGTTACGTACCGGATCCCCTAGTCACTTCCGGTGTCCGGCCGGGTGGACGGCAACCTCCTGCGCCTTCACCGAGAAGTACACCGTGTCGCCCGGGGTCAGCCGCAGCTCGGCGGCCGATTCCGCGGTGATGTCAGCGGCCAGGCCGGGCGCGCCGTCGGGCTGCTCATCGGCCCGCACCCGGATACCGGGCCCCCGGCTGTCGAGCTCGGCGACCGTCACCGCGACGGTGTTGCGCGGACTGCCGTGCGGTTCGTCGCGGTACACCGACACCGACGCCGGTGAGAACAGTGCAACGGCCGGCGCGCCGGGCTGCACGTCGGCCGCCGCCGTGCCGTACCAGTTCGTCTGCCACGCGGTGGTCAGCACAGCCCGATCGGCGGCGGTGCCTCCGATCAGGTTGACGCCGGCGAACCGCGCTGCGAAGTGACTCTTCGGTGTAGCCAATACTTCTGCGACAGAACCACTTTCGGCAATACGCCCATCTTCGACCACGATCACCCGGTCGGCCAGCGTCAGGACATCGAGGAGCTCGTGGGTGATCAGCACCGCACACCTGCCCCCGGTGGCGAGCACTCGGCGCAACACTTTCCGCATCGACGCCGCGACCGCCACGTCCAATCCCGCCAGCGGTTCATCGAGCAGCAGGACCTCGGGATCGGCGGCCAGCGCCCGGGCCAGGGCCACCCGTTGCGCCTGACCGCCCGACAGCCGGCGGGGCCGCCGGTCAGCCAGATCCGTGGCCTCGACCTCGGCCAACCACCGGCGAGCGGTCTCATAGGCGGCGCGGCGACCTGTCCGGCGCGCGCTGCGGGCACCGAATGCCACGTTCGCCAGCACGCTCAGGTGCGGAAACAGCAGAGAGTCCTGCAGCAACAGGCCGACCCGGCGGGCATGCGTCGGCACGTGCACACCGGCGGCGGTATCGGTCAGCACCCGGTCTCCCACCTGAACCCTCCCGGCATCCAGACCGACCAGTCCGGCGATCGAGTGCAATGTGGTCGATTTACCCGCGCCGTTGGGGCCCAGTACCGCGAGGACCTCCCCCGCCGCCACACCGAATTCGAGCTCCAGGCCACGACTTTCGATGACGACTCGCGCCTGCAGCGTCATGTCCAACCACCCGCCCGCAGCCGGCGACTGCCGAGCCCGATGACCACCACCGCCGCCACCGCCACCAGCAGCACCGACAACGCCACCGCAGCGTCGGCGTCGCTCTCGCGCTGCAGATAGATCTCCAGCGGCAAGGTGCGGGTCACTCCCTGGCGTGACCCCGCGAACGTCAACGTGGCACCGAACTCGCCCAGGGAACGCGCGAAGGCCAGGACAGCTCCCGAGATCAGGCCCGGCCCCAAAAGGGGCAGAGTCACCCGCCACCACACGGTTCCCGGCGACGCACCCAGCGTCGCGGCCACGACCTCGAAATCGGCGCCGGCGGTGCGCGCGGCGCCTTCCAGCGAAATGACCAGGAACGGCAGGGAGACGAAGGTCTGCGCCAGCACCACCGCGACCGTGGTGAACGCGATGTGCACCCCGGCGGCCTCCAGATACCGGCCGATCAATCCCAGCCGCCCGAATGCATAGAGCAGCGCGATACCGCCGACCACCGGCGGCAGCACCAGCGGCAACAGGATCAATGGCCGCACGATTCGGGTGACCGAGCCTCCGGTGCGGGCCAGCACCAACGCCAACGGGACACCGAACAGGACACACAACACCGTGCTGGCCAGCGATGTCTCCAGGCTGAGCTTCAGCGCCGCCGTCGACGACGCGCTCGAGATCAGTGACCCGAATTGCGGCCAGTCCACCTTTGCCACCATCGCCACCAGGGGCAGCACGACGAAGATCGCACCCCCGGCGGCAGGGAGATATATCCAGCGTGGAAGTTGTGGCGAATTGGTCACGACACACCCTCGCCGACCACGTCGACGCCGGTCGTGGCGCTGGGTCGGATCATCTCGGCCACCCTATGCGAGCCGATGATTGGCGCGCCGAATTTCCCGACCTAGCTACTGTCCAGTAACATTGGGTGTTGGTCGCCCCCGCCCGGCGCGGCGACCCCAGGTACATGGAGGTACATCATGGCGGAGGTGCTGGTCACCGGCGGCGACACCGAACTCGGCCGCGCGATTGCGGCAGGTTTCCTCGATGCCGGCCACAACGTGGTTATCGCCGGCGCCCGCCGCGAGGATCTGGAGTTGGCGGCCAAGCAGCTCGACATCTCCTCGATCGTGTTCGACAACACCGATCCCGCCAGTGTCGAGAACGCCCGCGCGCAGTTCCCCCACTACCTCGACACCCTCGTCAACGTCCCGGCCCCACTGTTCGAGGCGAAGGACCCCCGCACGTTCACGCTGGCCGAACAAGCCACCGCCTGGCGCCACGCGCTGGATGCCACCGTGGTCTCGGCCGTGCTGACCGTGCAGATCGTCGGCGACCAGTTGCGCTCGGGCGGTTCGATCGTCAACGTCGTACCCGCGAGCCCGCGTGAAGGCAGCATCGAAGCTGCGGTCAAGGCAGCGCTGAGCGATTGGACGGCCGGTCAGGCCGCCTACTTCGGCACCCGCGGAATCACCGTCAACGCCATCGCCACCGGCCTGTCCGCCGAACCCGGCTACGACGGACTGGGAAGCACGCCGCCCTCGGTTGCCGATGAATACGCCCGTCTCGCAGTGTTTTTGAGCACCCCGGCGGCCCGCCACATCACCGGTCAGACCATGCACGTCAGCCGCGGCGCGATGGCGACCCTCGGCTGAGAAGGTTACGGTTGACGGAGTGACGATCCGACTCGCACTCCAGATACCCAATTTCTCCTACGGCACCGGGGTTTCCGAACTCTTCCCCACTGTCATCGCGCAGGCCCGTGAAGCCGAGGCCGCCGGTTTCGACACCGTTTTCGTGATGGACCACTTCTATCAGCTGCCCGGGCTCGGCACCCCCGATCAGCCGATGCTGGAGGCCTACACCGCGCTCGGTGCGCTTGCCACCGCGACAGAGCGGGTGCAACTCGGGACACTGGTCACCGGCAACACCTATCGCAATCCGACCCTGCTGGCCAAGGCGATCACCACACTCGACGTCATCAGTCAGGGCCGTGCTGTTCTCGGCGTCGGAACCGGCTGGTTCGAACTCGAGCACGATCAACTCGGCTACGAATTCGGCACGTTCACCGAACGGTTCGACAAGCTCGGCGAGGCGCTGCAGATCATCCTTCCGATGCTCGCCGGCGAGCGGCCGACCTTCGACGGCAAGTACTACCGCGTGCAGGACGCGATGGCCAACCCCCGTTTCCGCGACCAGATTCCGCTGATGATCGGGGGCAGCGGCGAGAAGAAGACCATCCCACTGGCGGCCCGCCACTTCGACCATCTCAACGTCATCGCCGGCTTCGACGAGTTGCGGCGCAAGGTGGAGGTGGTCCAACAGCAATGTGAGGCGATCGACCGCGACCCCGCAACGCTGGAAACCAGCGTCCTGCTCACCTCGCTCGTCGACGAGAACGTGACCGTCGACGCGGTCCCCGAGGCGTTCAGGCAGCGCACCGTCGCCGGCAGTCCCGAGCAGATCGCCGAACAGGTCAAGACGAAGGTGCTCGACGCGGGCATCGGCGGCGTGGTCCTCAACCTGCCGACTCAGTTGCACGGCTACCGTCCCGGCGATATCACGGCGGTCGGCGAGGCATTGAAACCACTGCTATTCGGGTAAACATTCGGTTCGGTTGCCCATCTCACCGCACAGGCAGGAATGGCGCCGACTAACCTAACGGTTATTACGAGTGGCAAACACGTCCGCGAGGAGCAGCAATGAGCCATCCCGGAGCTACGGCATCGGATCGGCATAAGGTAGTCATCATCGGATCGGGATTCGGCGGCCTGACCGCCGCCAAGACCCTCAAACGTGCCGACGTCGACGTCAAGCTGATCGCCCGCACCACCCACCACCTGTTCCAGCCGCTGCTGTACCAGGTGGCCACCGGAATCATCTCCGAAGGTGAGATCGCGCCGGCCACCCGCGTGATCCTGCGCAAGCAGAAGAACGCCCAGGTGCTGTTGGGCGACGTCACCCACATCGATCTGGAGAACCGGACGGTGGATTCGGTGCTGCTCGGGCACACCTACTCCACCCCCTACGACAGCCTCATCATCGCCGCCGGCGCCGGGCAGTCCTACTTCGGCAACGACCATTTCGCCGAGTTCGCTCCCGGCATGAAGTCGATCGACGATGCGCTGGAGCTTCGTGGCCGCATCCTCGGTGCGTTCGAGCAGGCCGAGCGCTCCAGCGACCCCGTGCGCCGGGCCAAGCTACTCACCTTCACCGTCGTGGGCGCCGGGCCGACCGGCGTCGAAATGGCCGGGCAGATCGCCGAATTGGCCGATCAGACCCTGCGCGGCAGCTTCCGTCACATCGATCCCACCGAGGCCCGGGTGATCCTGCTCGACGCGGCGCCGGCCGTCCTTCCGCCCATGGGGCCGAAGCTGGGCAAGCGGGCCCAGGAACGGCTGGAAAAGATGGGTGTCGAGGTTCAGCTGGGCGCCATGGTGACCGACGTCGACCGCAACGGTCTGACGGTCAAGGACTCCGACGGCACGCTGCGGCGTATCGAATCGGCGTGCAAGGTGTGGTCGGCCGGTGTCTCGGCCAGCCCGCTCGGCAAGGATCTGGCCGAACAGTCGGGCGTGGAACTCGACCGGGCCGGCCGGGTCAAGGTCGGGTCGGACCTGACGCTTCCGGGCCATCCCAACGTCTTCGTGGTCGGCGACATGGCCGCGATGGAGGGTGTGCCGGGCGTCGCCCAGGGAGCGATCCAGGGCGGCCGTTACGCGGCGAAACTGATCAAACGCGAGGTCGCCGGGACCAGCCCGAAGATCCGGGCCCCCTTCGAGTACTTCGACAAGGGCTCGATGGCGACGGTGTCCCGGTTCTCGGCGGTGGCCAAGGTCGGCCCGGTCGAGTTCTCCGGGTTCTTCGCCTGGGTGTGCTGGTTGGTGCTGCACCTCGTGTACATCGTCGGCTTCAAGAGCCGTCTGGTGACCGTGCTGTCGTGGGGTGTGACCTTCTTGAGCACCAAGCGCGGTCAGCTCACCATCACCGAACAGCAGGCCTACGCCCGCACCAGGATCGAGGAGCTCGAAGAGATCGCCGCCTCGGTGCAGGAAACCGAGAAGGCGGCGTCCTAGGGCCCTCCGGCATCAGGCGGCAGCCGGTCACCTTGCCAGGTGGCCAGGCTGCCACCGCCGGCCAGCGCCAGCACGGTTCCGGGAGCGTCGAATACGGGTGCCGGATAGCGCAGTTCGCTGATACACGCCCTGGGCGTCGCCAGCACATCTTCACCCACTGCGCCGCAACCGAGCTCGATGCGGTGACGCAACAGTGGCACCGACTGGACGTCGGCATGCAAGCTGGACGACCAGAACCCTTGCCGCTCACCGGATCTGCCGATCTGCACCCGCTCCCGGAGGCGGACCTGTGCCGACTCGGCCAGCCGCAGAAGCGTGGTGCTGTGATGCACCGAACCGCCGGCCACCACGGTGGGTTGGAGATCGAGATCCAACTGCCCGGCGATCTCGAGCTCCCAGTGCGCGGTCGACCGTAGAGTGGCCGCGCCGGGCAGCACCATCGTCGCTGCGGCAGTGCGAATCCGCAGCCGGGTACCGGCTTCGACCACAACCCGCACAGTCATGGTGTCGCCCCCGAGCGGGGTGGCTGCCGTGGAGACCAGATGCACCGTGTCGGGTTCGGTGCACCGTCCGGCCAGACCGCCGCGCGCCTCGATCCGCGGCAACCGCCCCGGCGAGGCCACGATCACGACCTCGGAGTGCATCACGACGGCAGTGCCTGCGCGACCCTCAATTGTTCGCGCACCCAGGCCAGCACCGGGCCCGCTGTCGGATCCTCGGTCAGCGAAACCAGCGCCGTCGGACGGTGCGCGCGGACCTTCGCCGCATCGCGGCGCATCACGTCCAGATCGGCTCCCACCAGGGGCGCCAGGTCAGTCTTGTTGACCACCAGCAGGTCCGAGTACGTGACACCGGGGCCGCCCTTGCGTGGCACTTTGTCTCCCCCGGCCACGTCGACGACAAAGATCTGGACATCCACCAGTCCCGACGAGAACGTCGCCGTGAGGTTGTCGCCGCCGGATTCGACGAGAATCAGATCCAATGCCGGGTTGGCCTCGATCAGATCGTCGATGGCATCCAGGTTCGCGGTGATGTCGTCGCGGATCGCGGTGTGCGGGCATCCCCCGGTCTGCACCGCGGCGATCCGCTCGTCGGGTAGCACCGCATGCCGGCGCAGGAAGTCGGCGTCCTCGGTGGTGTAGATGTCGTTGGTCAACACCGCCAGCGACAACTCGTCGCGCAACTGCCGACACAGCGCCGCCACCAGGGCGGTCTTGCCGGATCCGACGGGACCGCCGACACCGATGCGCAGCGGCTCACCGGGCTGACGTACCCGCTTGGGCCGGTCCACATGGGTGTGCGGTTCGCCGTCGAGGAAATGCGGTGGCATGGTGGGCCTTTCGAGTGCGGTGACAGACAGGGTTAGGAGACGAACAGCGGCCGGTCGCGTTCGGTGTGACGCTGCGCCAGGACGTCGAGCAACGGATCGGACAGGTCGGCCAACCCGGTGACCGCCTCGGCCGCCACTTCGTCACACAACCCGGACAATTCGAAGGTCAAGGCCGCGACGTCGGCGGGGTCCAACGCGAGCAACCGCTGCGCGGCAGTCGCCGAACCCGTCATGGTGGTGTAGACCACCGAGAGTGCCGTCTGATCCGGATCCAGCCCGGCGGCCGCCCCGACCGAGCCGGCCGCGACCGGCAGGTGCGGACGGGGACCGAGCACCTCCCACGACTGCAGCGGCCACACCCGCCGGGCCAACCGGATAAGTCCGCGGCCCTGGGCACGGGAGGCATCACGCGCCGCCGGAGCCGGTGTCCGGGCATCGGTCTCGGCATCGGCAGCCTCGGGATCCAGGGCCCCGGTGTGTACCGCCACCGCCACCGAGGCAGCAACTACCCCGCTGGTACGGATGCGCCGGACCAGATACGCGCGCAACGTGTCGACGTCGGTGAGCAGGCCACTGGTCACCGCCTCCTCGACGCCGCCGGAGTGCACGTGTCCGCCCGTCGGCAACCGCGAATCGGCCAGGGTCAGAAGTGTTGCCAGGCTGGTCATCTAGAAGCTGCTCATCAGAAAAGAAAGTATCGCTGCGCCATGGGCAGTTCCACGGCAGGCTGTTCCTGCCACACCTGCCCGTCGATCCGGACGGTGAACGTGTCCGGATCGACCTCGATGCGCGGCATCGCATCATTGAGTGGCATCTGAGCCTTCCCGATCTGCCGAACGTTCTTGACCGCAGCCAGCTTTCGACGGATGTCGAGACGGTCCGCCAGACCGTCCTCGATCGCCTGCGGGGCAACGAAGTGCATCGACGTGGCCGCCGCCGCGGCGGGCGCCGCGCCGAACATCGGCCGCGGCAGCACCGGTTGCGGCGTGGGGATCGAAGCGTTGGCATCACCCATCGCCGCCCAGGCGATCATGCCGCCCTTGAGAACCGCATGCGGGCGCACCCCGAAGAACGCGGGTTCCCACAGCACCAGGTCGGCGAGCTTGCCGACCTCGACCGAACCGATCTCATCGTCGAGACCGTGCGCGATGGCCGGGCAGATGGTGTATTTCGCGACGTACCGGCGGACGCGGTTGTTGTCCGCTCCAGCTTTTCCGCACGCGTCCCCTTCCAGGGCGCCACGCCTGCGCTTCATCACGTGCGCGGTCTGCCAGGTCCGCAGCACCACCTCGCCGATCCGGCCCATAGCCTGCGAGTCACTGCCGATCATCGAGATGGCCCCGATATCGTGCAACAGGTCCTCGGCAGCGATGGTCGACGGCCGGATCCGGCTCTCGGCGAACGCCAGATCCTCGGGCACACTCGGGTTGAGGTGGTGGCAGACCATCAACATGTCGAGGTGCTCGTCGAGGGTGTTGACCGTGTGCGGGCGCGTCGGATTCGTCGAACTGGGCAGCACATTCGGATGGGCGGCGACGGTGATGATGTCGGGCGCGTGCCCACCACCGGCACCTTCGGTGTGATAGGCGTGGATGCTGCGGCCCTTGACGGCGGCCAGCGTGTCCTCGACGAATCCGGCCTCATTGAGGGTGTCGGTATGGACATTGACCTGCACGCCGGCGGCGTCGGCGACGGTCAGGCAGGCGTCGATGGCCGCCGGAGTCGTGCCCCAGTCCTCATGCAGCTTGAATCCGGCTGCGCCGCCGCGCAACTGCTCCCACATCGCCTCGGAGCTGACGGTGTTTCCCTTGCCGAGCAGCGCGACGTTGAGCGGCCAGGAATCGAGCGCTTCCAGCATCCGGGCGAGATGCCAGGCGCCCGGCGTGACCGTGGTGGCCTTGCTGCCCTCGGCCGGTCCGGTACCCCCGGCCACGATGGTGGTGATGCCGCCCCCTAGCGCTTCTGCCATGAGCTGCGGACAGATCAGGTGGACGTGACAGTCGATCGCACCCGCGGTCAGGATGCGGCCGTTGCCTCCGATGATCTCGGTCGACGGGCCGACGACCAGGGCAGGATGTACCCCGGACATGATGTCGGGATTGCCGGCCTTACCGATCCCCACGATACGTCCGTCGCGGATCCCGATGTCGGCCTTGATGATTCCCCAGTGGTCGATGATCACCGCACCGGTGATGACGGTGTCCGGTGCGCCGTCCGCGCGGGTCGCCCTCGACTGGCCCATCGACTCACGCAGTACCTTGCCGCCGCCGAACACCGCCTCGTCACCGGCGTGCCGGGGTCCGCCACTGCGGTCCTCGGTGATCTCGACGAAAAGGTCGGTGTCGGCCAGCCGGATCCGGTCACCGGCGGTGGGGCCGAACAGCGCCGCGTAGCGCGCACGGGTCAGTTCGGTCATTGGGCATCCAATCGGCCGGGAGCGTCGAGACTGATTCCGTGCACCTCGCGGGAGCCGCCCAGTGGCACCAGGGAAACCCGCTGGGCCACACCGGGTTCGAAGCGAACCGCGGTACCCGCCGGGATGTCCAGACGGTGCCCGCGGGCGGCCGCTCGGTCGAAATCCAGCGCGGGGTTGGCCTGCGGCAGGTGTACGTGGCTGCCGACCTGGACCGGCCGGTCACCGGTATTGACGACGTCGAGAATCAACCGCGGCGCCCCGGCGTTGAGCACGATGCCGCCGTCGCCGAACACGATCTCTCCGGGCACCATGGGTCAGGCGATCGGGTTATGGACGGTGACCAGCTTGGTGCCGTCGGGAAAAGTGGCCTCGACCTGTACGTCGTGCAGCATCTCGGGCACCCCCTCCATGACCTCCCCGCGGGTCAGCACATCGCGTCCGCTCACCATCAGCTCGGCTACCGTCCGACCGTCGCGGGCACCTTCGAGCAGATGATCGGTGATGACGGCGACAGCCTCGGGATGGTTGAGCAACAAGCCGCGAGCCTGTCTGCGCCGGGCCAGGTCGGCGGCATACGAGATGAGCAGCCGGTCCTGCTCATGCGGGGTCAAACGCATAGTGGGCGATCCTGCCACGAGGAACGGTGTTCGGCAGCGCTCGTCCCTCGACAGGCGCCGGAAGCGCTACTCCGGAACGTTCTGCAGCCGCACCTGTCCGCGGGCCACGAGCTTGTCGTTCTCATCGGTGATGGTGATCAGCCACAGCTGCTGGCGGCGGCCGCGGTGGATCGGTGTGGAAACCGCTGTGACAGTGCCGGATCCGATGGCGCGCAGGAAATCGGTGTTGTTGTTGACCCCGACCACGGTGCCGCCGCCGTTCTCCGACAGCCAGATGTGGCCGGACACGCTGGCCAGGCTCTCGACGATCGAGCAGTACACGCCGCCGTGCACGATGCCCCAGGGCTGCAGCAGCTTGTCGTGAATCGTGAGCTGCGCGCGGCCGCCGTCGGGGGTGAGCTCGAGATAGGTCAGGCCGAGTTCGGTGTCGAAGCCCTTGCCCAAACCTTCGGGGGTTTCAGTGGTCACAGCCCTCGTGTCTACACGCCGTATCGCCACAAAGATGCGGGCGGGTCCCGCGTATCAAACGCGGAACCCGCCCTCGAGCGGACCGGGGGTCTCTGCAGCCCTCAGGACTCCGGCTCGGTCCGTTAGCCTCGTATCTACATACTAGGCAAGGCTATCCTAATTAAGCAAGACCTTCCCCGCCCGGCCACAGCCGCGGACCGGCAAGCCGAAACCCACCAGGGCATCGAGCACCGCCTGGCCCCGCCGCATGCTCACGACTTCACTGCACCCCGCCAGCAGCGGGACCTGGGTGGCCGCACCGACCACGGCCGCGCCCACCATGTGCCACATGGCGGCGACCGACATCGCGCCGTCACTGATCTCGACCAAGCGGGCGAACAGCGGCTCAAGCGCACGATGGCTGCGATGAGCGACCCACGTCGTCAGCGCCGCCTCACTCGGCAACGCGACGATCCCGTCGCGAGACGCACGGGCGAACCGTGCGCCCCGACCGGAAAAGCACGGATCCCCGGGCAGGCCGCGCAGGGTCGGATCCACGACGCCGACCCAGTCGATCGCACCCTCGGAGTCGACATGGACCCACAGGTTCTCCAGGCCGGTATCCCAGGCGCGTCCCTCGAGCACCAGCAGCGGCACCACCCGACCGATCACCACATGGGTGAACGTGGCGGCCAACTGCTGGGCCACCGCGGCCCGGTTGCCCGTCTCGGCCATCGCGGCGTCGAACATGCCCTGCAACCGATCGGCGGACAGTGCCTCGGCCAGGGGCCACCACCGCCGGCGCGACAGATCGCCCACCACGGCCACGCCGTAGACCCGCGGACACTCCGCGTACAGCTCACGTAGACGCCGACTCGACTCATGCAGCGGCAGCGTCCGCTCGATAGCCATACCCGCGATCAGCGGATCTTCGATCAAGACCGTCATGTCACCTCCGTAGGCTCCAGTTTGACTTAGGTTAGCCTTACTATAGTCACGTGAAGCACGAGAGCTACCCCCTGTGACTGGATTCACAACAAGCCCCGCAAAGGGCGCTGACCTTGCCCTAAACCGATGCGGACAGCTGTCCGGAGGCCCGTCAGAAATACATACGACGCGCGGTAGTAAACCCGTAGTACGCTGGCTTTACTGCTCAGGAGAGTGAACGGAACATGGCCAAATTGACGCGTCTCGGGGAGCTTGAGCGCGCGGTGATGGACCACTTGTGGTCCGCACCCGAACCCCAAACAGTGCGCCAAGTCCATGAGGCGCTGGCCGCCCACCGCGACTTGGCCTACACCACGATCATGACCGTGCTGCAACGGCTCGCGAAGAAGAACCTCGTCGTACAGCACCGCGATGACCGGGCACACCGCTACGCGCCCACACACGGTCGCGACGAGCTGGTCGCCGGCTTGATGGTCGACGCCCTCGACCAGGCCTCGGACTCCGGCAGCCGGCAGGCCGCGCTGGTCCATTTTGTCGAGAGAGTCGGCGTCGACGAGGCCCGGGCGCTGCGCCGGGCACTCGCTGAACTGGAGAACAAACACCAGCTGCCCCCACCGGCTGGCAATTCGGGCACCGACTGAGAGAGACTTACGGCGTGTCCGCGCTGGCCTTCACCCTCGTCGCGCTGGCCCTGGTGGGGCCAGTACCGGCAGTGCTGGCACGCGCGACCTGGCCCCTGCGTGCCCCGCGTGCCGCAATCGTGTTGTGGCAGTCGATCGCACTGGCCGCCGTGCTCTCGGCTTTCTCGGCCGGTATCGCCATCGCGAGCCGGCTGTTCGTCCCGGGGCCGGACGGCCGGCCGACCGCGACAATCACCAGCGAGATCGAGGCCCTCGGTTGGCCACTGTGGCTGCTGCTTGTCGTCGTATTCACCTTGACCCTGTTCATCGGGGGGCGACTCTGTCTGGCCGTGATCCAGGTGGCGGTGGCCACCCGGCGCCGGCGCGCCCATCACCGCATGATGGTCGACCTGCTCAGCAAGTCCCGCGACGCGGTACCGGCCCACCTCTGTACAGCGCACCGCCCGCTCGCCGGTGACGGGTTGCGCATCCTCGATGTCGCGCAGCCGCTCGCCTACTGCCTACCCGGGGTCCGCAGTCGTGTCGTGGTGAGCGAGGGAACGTTGACCACGTTGTCCGACAACGAGATCGCCGCAATCCTCACCCATGAACGGGCCCACCTGCGGGCCCGCCATGACCTGGTCCTGGAGATGTTCACCGCCGTCCACGCCGCCTTCCCGCGGTTCGTCCGCAGCGGCAACGCGCTGGATGCCGTCCGGCTGCTGATCGAGCTGCTGGCCGACGACGCAGCGGTCCGAACGGCAGGCCCCACTCCCCTGGCCCGCGCACTGGTCGCTTGCGCGAGCGGCCGCACCCCCTCGGGCGCACTGGCCGCCGGCGGGCCGACCACCGTGATCCGCGTGCGACGTCTCGGCGGCAGGCCCAACAGTGTTGCCATGGCGGCCACTGCCTATCTGGCCGCCGCGGCCGTGCTGGTGGTACCCACCGTCGCCGTTGCCGTCCCCTGGCTCACCGAGCTTCACCGCCTGTTCGCCGGACTGGGATAAACCCCTGTCCAACAGGCGTTCTGACACAACAAAACAACGAAAGGCTGCTGCATGAGCAAGACCGGCACTTCCGGCACGGCGCAGATCGGAGTCACCGGCCTGGCCGTGATGGGCTCCAACCTCGCTCGTAACTTCGCCCACCACGGCTACACCGTCGCACTGCACAATCGGTCGATCGCCAAGACCGATGCGTTGCTGGCCGAGCACGGTTCCGAGGGCAAGTTCGTGCGCAGCGAGACGATCGCGGAATTTCTTGAAGCCCTGGAAAAACCGCGCCGGGTGATCATCATGGTCAAGGCCGGCGATCCGACCGATGCCGTCATCAACGAGCTGGCCGACGCCATGGAACCCGGTGACATCATCATCGACGGCGGCAACGCCCTCTACACCGACACCATCCGCCGAGAGAAGGCGATCCGCGAGCGCGGCCTGCACTTCGTCGGCGCGGGCATCTCCGGCGGCGAGGAAGGCGCGCTCAACGGCCCGTCGATCATGCCCGGCGGCCCCGCCGAGTCCTACAAGTCACTCGGCCCCCTGCTGGAGGAGATCTCCGCACACGTCGACGGTGTGCCCTGCTGCACCCACATCGGCCCGGACGGCGCCGGACACTTCGTGAAGATGGTGCACAACGGCATCGAGTATTCCGACATGCAGCTCATCGGCGAGGCCTACCAGTTACTGCGCGACGGCCTCGACCTCGAGGCGGCACAGATCGCCGACGTGTTCAGGGAGTGGAACAAGGGCGACCTCGACAGCTACCTCGTCGAGATCACCGCAGAGGTGCTGAGCCAGGTGGATGCCAAGACCGGCAAGCCGCTGGTGGACGTGATCGTCGACGAGGCCGAGCAGAAGGGCACCGGGCGCTGGACCGTGAAGTCCGCCCTGGACCTCGGGGTTCCGGTCACCGGCATCGCCGAGGCCGTGTTCGCCCGCGCACTGTCGGGTTCGGTCGCCCAGCGCAAGGCCACCACCGGCCTGGCCTCCGGCGACCTCGGCGCAAAACCCAGCGACGCAAAGCAATTCATCGATGACGTCAGCAAGGCCTTGTACGCCTCGAAGATCATCGCGTATGCCCAGGGCTTCAACCAGATTCAGGCCGGCAGCGCGGAGTACGGCTGGGGCATCACGCTCGGCGACATGGCCACCATCTGGCGCGGCGGCTGCATCATCCGGGCCAAGTTCCTCAACCGGATCAAGGAGGCCTACGACGAGAACCCGGAACTGGCCACCCTGATCGCCGCACCGTACTTCCGCAGTGCGGTCGAGGACGGGATCGACAGCTGGCGCCGTGTGGTGATCACAGCGACGGCGCTGGGTATCCCGGTCCCCGGCTTCGCGTCGGCACTGTCGTACTACGACGCATTGCGTACCGAACGGCTGCCCGCCGCACTGACCCAGGGGCTGCGCGATTTCTTCGGCGCGCACACCTACGGGCGTACCGACGCCGAGCCGGGCCAGAAGTTCCACACCCTCTGGAGCGGGGACCGCAGCGAAGTCCCTGCCTGATTCTCGACCGCGAGCAGACACAAAACTGCCCATTTCGTCCCGAGATGAGGCAGTTTTGTGTCTGCTCGGCGGAGGAACCGCGCCACTAGACTCGTGGGCGTGAGATTCCTGAACGGGCACATCCCGCCGTACGACCTGACCTACAACGACGTCTTCGTCGTCCCCGG
The DNA here is from genome assembly GCF_055419385.1 of Mycobacterium sp. IDUB_24. Lineage (NCBI taxonomy): Bacteria > Bacillati > Actinomycetota > Actinomycetes > Mycobacteriales > Mycobacteriaceae > Mycobacterium > Mycobacterium sp. IDUB_24. The sequence continues at coordinate 109,964 of NZ_JBVAXO010000008.1, read as the reverse complement.
CCGGTCGGATGTGGCATCGCGGTTCGACGTGGATCTGTCCACCAACGACGGATCCGGCACCACCATCCCGGTGGTGGTGGCCAATATGACGGCGGTGGCAGGCCGGCGCATGGCCGAGACCATCGCGCGTCGCGGCGGCATCGTGGTGCTGCCGCAGGACCTGCCGAGCACCGTGGTGGCCGACACCGTTCAGTTCGTCAAGAGCCGCGACCTCGTGGTGGACACACCGGTGACGCTGAGCCCCGACGACTCGGTGTCCGACGCCGCGGCGTTGCTGCACAAGCGTGCCCACGGCGCCGCGGTGGTGGTGTTCGAGGGACGCCCGATCGGACTGGTGACCGAGGCCAGCTGCGCCGGTGTGGACCGGTTCGCCCGGATCCGCGACGTCGCGGTGTCCGACTTCGTCACCGCGCCGGTCGGCACCGACCCGAAACAGGTGTTCGACCTCCTCGAGCACGCACCGCACGATCTCGCGGTGCTCACGGCGACAGACGGCTCCCTGGCCGGGGTTCTGACCCGCACCGCAGCGGTGCGGGCCGGCATCTACACCCCGGCCGTCGACGCCGCCGGACGACTCCGCGTCGCCGCGGCCGTCGGGATCAACGGCGACGTCGGGTCCAAGGCCCGGGCACTGGCGGAGGCCGGGGCGGACCTGCTGGTCATCGACACCGCACACGGTCATCAACTCAAGATGCTCGACGCAATCAAGCAGGTGGCATCGCTGGACCTCGGCCTGCCGCTGGCAGCGGGCAACGTGGTCTCGGCCGAGGGCACCCGCGACCTCATCGAAGCCGGCGCCTCGATCGTCAAGGTCGGGGTGGGCCCCGGCGCGATGTGCACCACCCGGATGATGACCGGCGTGGGACGCCCCCAGTTCTCCGCTGTAGTCGAATGTGCTGCTGCGGCAAAGGAACTCGGTGCACACGTGTGGGCGGACGGCGGGGTCCGGCACCCGCGGGACGTGGCACTGGCGCTGGCCGCCGGCGCCGCCAACGTGATGATCGGCTCCTGGTTCGCCGGAACCTATGAATCCCCCGGCGACCTGCTGCACGACCGGGAGGAACGGCCGTACAAGGAGAGCTACGGCATGGCCTCCAAACGTGCGGTGGCCGCCCGTACCGCCGGGGACAGCCCGTTCGACCGCGCCCGCAAGGCCCTGTTCGAGGAGGGCATCTCGTCCTCGCGGATGAGCCTCGACCCGGGCCGCGGCGGGGTCGAGGATCTACTCGACCACATCACCTCGGGGGTGCGCAGCACCTGCACCTACGTCGGGGCCACCAACATCACCGAACTGCACGAGAAAGTAGTGCTGGGCGTGCAATCGGCCGCCGGTTTCGCCGAGGGCCATCCGCTGCCGACCGGTTGGTGACCGCGTTACTATTGGGGTTCTGAGTATCAGAGTGGACGGTCGGACATTGCCCGGTCGTCCGCTTTGTCAGATCGAACGAAAGGGTTCACGTGCCGCAGGCACCCACCGAGGCCTCCGGTTCTGAACCGGCCTTCGGGGTGGAACAGCAGTCACTTCTGAGCGCCGAAGCTGACGACCCCTCTCCTAGTCGGCCGGGCCCCGGGCCCGGCGTAGCACTGGTGAGGATGTGATGGGCAGCTCAACCGACCTGGTTTTGTCGTTGCTGTCGGTCCTGGCGATCGTCCTACTCACCTTCGGCACCGCGGTGTTCGTGGCCGCCGAGTTCTCGCTGACCGCACTGGAGCGCAGCACGGTCGAGGCCAATGCCCGCACCGGCGACCGCCGCGACCAACTGGTCCGCCGCGCCCACCGCACCCTGTCGTTCCAGCTCTCGGGCGCCCAGGTGGGCATCTCGATCACCACTCTGGCCACCGGTTACCTCGCCGAACCCGTGGTCGGAGAACTGATCCGCCCCGGCCTGGATGCCATCGGCATACCGGCCAGATTCGCCGGCGGTCTGTCCCTGTTCCTCGCGATCCTCATCGCGACATCGCTGTCGATGGTGTTCGGCGAGCTCGTGCCCAAGAACCTGGCGGTGGCCCGCCCGGTCCCGACAGCGCGTGCGGCTGCCCCGTTCCAGCTGCTGTTCTCGATGCTGTTCACCCCGGTCATCCGGCTGACCAACGGCTCGGCCAACTGGATCGTCCGCCGCCTCGGCGTCGAGCCCGCCGAGGAACTGCGCTCGGCACGCTCGGCCCAGGAGCTGGCATCGCTGGTCCGGAATTCGGCCCGCAGCGGGTCACTCGATCCCACCACCGCGCTGCTGGTGCACCGCTCGCTGCAGTTCGGTGAGCGCACCGCCGAGGAACTGATGACTCCGCGCTCCAAGATCGAGGTGCTCGACGCCGGCGATTCGGTGACCGACCTGATGTCCGCTGCGATCCGCACCGGGTACTCGCGGTTCCCCATCGTCGAGGGCGACCTCGACGAGACGATCGGCGTCGTCCACGTCAAGCAGGTGTTCTCGGTACCGCGCGAGGACCGGGACCGGACCCGGCTGGCCGCGCTGGCGCTGCCGGTGGCCACCGTGCCGTCCACTCTCGACGGCGATGCCGTGATGACCCAGATCCGGGCCAACGGGTTGCAGACCGCACTCGTGGTCGACGAGTACGGCGGCACCGCGGGCATCGTGACGGTCGAGGACCTGATCGAGGAGATCGTCGGCGACGTGCGTGACGAGCATGACGATGCGACCCCCGACGTGGTGCCGGCCGGGGCCGGCTGGCAGGTATCCGGGCTCCTGCGTATCGACGAGGTGGCGACCGGCACCGGGTTCCGTGCCCCCGAGGGCGAATACGAGACGATCGGCGGACTGGTCCTGCAGGAGCTCGGCCACATACCGGAGACCGGTGAATCCGTGGAGCTCACCGCGTTCGACCCGGACGGTGATCCGGACAAACCGACCAGATGGCTGGCCACGGTGGTGCGGATGGACGGGCGCCGGATCGATCTGCTCGAGTTGACCAACCTCGGCAACCGGGAGGACGGCCATGGGTGACATCCTCGGTGTGCTGCTGACGGTGCTGCTGCTGGCCGCCAACGCGTTCTTCGTGGCGGCGGAGTTCGCGTTGATCTCGGCCCGCCGGGACCGGCTACAGGCGCTCGCCGAGCAGGGCAAGCGCAGCGCTGTGACGGTCATCCGGGCCGGCGAACACCTGTCGCTGATGCTGGCCGGCTCCCAGCTGGGCATCACGATCTGCTCGATCCTGCTGGGCCGGGTGGGCGAACCCGCCGTCGCCCATCTGCTGGAGAAACCATTCGCGCTGATCGGCGTGTCCGACGCCGTCCTGCACACGGTCTCGTTCTTCATCGCCCTGGCCATCGTGGTCACCCTGCACGTGCTGCTCGGCGAGATGGTGCCGAAGAACATCGCCATCGCGGGCCCCGAGACTGCCGCGATGCTGTTGGTCCCGCCGTATCTGGTGTACATCCGTGCCGCCAAGCCGTTCATCGCCTTCTACAACTGGTGCGCCAACACCACCCTGCGCGCGTTCCGGGTCGAACCGGTTGACGAACTGGCCTCAGCCGTGTCGACGGTCGAGTTGTCGGAGATGATCGCCGAATCGGTGTCCGAAGGCCTGCTCGACACCGAGGAGCACGGCCGCTTGACACGGGCCCTGCAAACCCGCAGCCGCACGGTCAACGACGTTGCGATGCCGTTGAACGAAATTCATGCGATACCCGTTGCCGCCGAAGGCAGCGGGCCGACCGTGGGGGCGGTCGAGCAGGCCCTCACCGAGACCGGCTACTCCCGCTTCCCGGTGACCGATACGTCGGGGACAGTCATCGGATACCTGCACATCAAGGATGTGCTGCCGAAGATCAGCGACCCCGACGCGGTGCTGGACGTGTCGATGGTGCGGCCGCTGCCCCGGGTCCCCGCCTCGTTGCCGCTGCCCGACGCACTGTCCCGGATGCGACGCAGCAACAGTCACCTCGCGCTGGTGGTCGAGGAAGAGGATGAGCACGGCGAGGAACCTGAGCGCGCTGACGGTGTGGACGAGCATGACCGAGAGGTGTCCGGGACCGTCACCGCGATGGTCGCCCTGGAGGACCTGGTCGAAGACCTGGTCGGAACGGTGCGCGACGGCACGCACCGCATCTGACCTGTCGGACTGTCGCCCGGTTTGATCGGTAGGCTCGAGCCGCACACCGGCGACGGGCCACCTGGTGGAGGAGACATGGAAGGACACGCTGGATCTGACGCGGCCCGGCTGACCCTTCCGGGGATCGCCGACGCCGAGCAGGTTCTGGCCGCCCCGGAGTGGGCTGCACGGGCAGAATCACACCGGCGCCGGACCGACGACTTCCTCACACCGCACGTGCGCCGGCGACACGCCGGTGAGCCGCACCCGGTATGGGATTTCCTGTTCACCTACTACAGCCTTCGCCCCCGCCAGCTACGTCAATGGCATCCAGGCTTCGGGGTGGTGCTCGCCGGCGACGGGTCCGGCGCGTATCTGCGCCGCACCGGTTACGGCCCGCACGCGCACGGCGTGACGGTGCGGGACGACTACCTGCGCTCCCGTATCGAGACCGTCCGATTCGTGGCCCGGTTGATGCGTGCGACCGCGACGCGGGCACCCCGGATGAACTGCTTCGGACTGCACGAGTGGGCCATGGTCTATCGGGCCCCTCAGCTGCGCCACGACCAGGTTCCGCTGCGGCTGGGCGGCGCCGGCACCGATGCCGTTGTCGAGTCAATGCCGTTGCGGTGCACCCACTTCGATGCGTTTCGCTTTTTCACCGACGCCGCGGTGGGCCGCAACGACCGGCAACTGAGCCGGGAGCAGCAGCTCGACGCCGAGCAGCCCGGCTGCATCCACGCCGCCATGGACACCTACAAGTGGGCGTACAAACTGGGCCCGCTGGTGCCGTCGGAGTTGGTGATGGACGCACTCGATCTGGCCGCCGACGCGCGGGCACTCGACATGTGTGCCAGCCCATACGACTTGAGGCGCTATGGTTTCGAGCCGATCGCCATCGAAACACCGGCCGGGCGTGCCGAATACGTCAGGGCCCAACAGCGCATCGCCGAGCGGGCGGCTCCACTGCGGGTCACTCTGGCAAACCGGTGTGAGCTGTTGCTCACCAAGCTGGACGGCTGAAAGGCCGACGTTACCAATGGGTAAGCTGGATAAACGGCAGGCATCGCACGGTGCCTGGAGCCGAGGGAGGAAACGCGCATGACCAATCGCGTGACTGTCGGAAACCTGCGCGTCGCGCAGGTGCTGCACGACTTCATCACGAACGAGGCACTGCCGGGCACCGGCGTCGACCCGGACAGCTTCTGGTCCGGCGTGGACAAGGTCGTCGCTGACCTCACCCCGAAGAACCAGGACCTGCTGGCCCGTCGCGACGATCTGCAGGCGCAGATCGACAAGTGGCACCGCGCGCATGTGCTCGAGCCGGTCGACCCCGAGGCCTACAAGCAGTTCCTCACCGATATCGGCTACCTGCTGCCCGAGCCCGCCGACTTCACCGTCACCACTTCCGGCGTCGACGACGAGATCACCTCGACCGCCGGCCCGCAGCTCGTGGTGCCGATCCTCAACGCCCGCTTCGCGCTCAATGCCGCCAACGCCCGGTGGGGCTCGCTCTATGACGCGCTGTACGGCACGGACGTCATCAGCGAGGAAGACGGCGCCGAGAAGGGATCCGGCTACAACCGGATCCGCGGTGACAAGGTGATCGCCTACGCGCGCAACTTCCTGGACGAGGCCGCGCCGCTGGCCGCAGGCTCCTGGAGCGACGCCACGGGACTCAAGATCGTCCAAGAAGACGGGGCCGGCCAGTTGCTGGTCGAGTACGGCGATGACCTCAGTACCGGTCTGGCCACCCCCGAGCAGTTCGTCGGCTACACCGGTGAGCTGGGCGAGCCCCAGTGGTCGGTGCTGCTGGCCAACCACGGCCTGCACATCGAGATCCTGATCGACCCCGACTCCCCCATCGGTTCGACCGACGCCGCAGGCATCAAGGATGTCGTGCTGGAATCCGCGATCACCACGATCATGGACTTCGAGGACTCCGTGGCCGCCGTCGACGCCGACGACAAGGTGCTCGGCTACCGCAACTGGCTGGGCCTGAACCGCGGCGACCTGGCCGAAGAGGTCAGCAAGGGCGGCAAGTCCTTCACCCGTGTCCTCAACCCCGACCGCACCTTCACCACCCCGGACGGCGAGGGCGAGCTGACCCTGCCCGGCCGCAGCCTGCTGTTCGTCCGCAACGTCGGACACCTGATGACCAACGACGCCATCGTCTTCGACAATGATGGGGTGGACGGCGCCGAAGTTCCCGAGGGCATTCAGGACGCGCTGTTCACCGGCCTGATCGCCATGCACGGATTGAAGGATGCCGCCGACAACGACGGAGCCAACGGTCCGCTGAAGAACAGCCGCACCGGCTCTGTCTACATCGTCAAGCCCAAGATGCACGGACCCGAAGAGGTCGCCTTCACCTGCGAGTTGTTCGGCCGCGTCGAAGACGTGCTCGGCCTGCCGGGTGGCACCCTCAAGGTCGGCATCATGGACGAGGAACGTCGCACCACGGTCAACCTGAAGGCCGCCATCTCGGCCGCCGCCGACCGCGTGGTGTTCATCAACACCGGCTTCCTGGACCGCACCGGCGACGAGATCCACACCTCGATGGAGGCCGGCCCGATGATCCGCAAGGGCGCCATGAAGGCCCAGCCGTGGATCAAGGCCTACGAGGACAACAACGTCGACGTCGGTCTGGCGACCGGTCTGGCCGGTAAGGCGCAGATCGGCAAGGGCATGTGGGCCATGACCGATCTGATGGCCGACATGGTCGAGCAGAAGATCGGCCAGCCGAAGGCCGGCGCCACCACCGCGTGGGTGCCCTCACCGACCGCGGCCACCCTGCACGCGATGCACTACCACCAGGTGGACGTCGAGGCGGTGCAGAAGGAGCTGACCGGCAAGAAGCGCGCCACGATCGAGGAACTGCTGACGATCCCGCTCGCGGACTCCTCGTTGACCTGGTCACCGGAGGAGATCCACGAAGAGGTGGACAACAACTGCCAGTCGATCCTGGGCTACGTGGTCCGCTGGATCGACGCCGGCGTCGGCTGCTCGAAGGTGCCCGACATCCACAACATCGCGCTGATGGAAGACCGCGCCACCCTGCGGATCTCCAGCCAGCTGCTGGCCAACTGGCTGCGTCACGGCGTCATCACCGAAGAGGACGTCAAGGCCAGCCTGCGCCGGATGGCCGCCGTCGTCGACGAGCAGAACGCCGGGGACCCCGACTACCTGCCGATGGCGCCCAACCCGGATGCCAGCATCGCGTTCGGCGCAGCCCAGGAGCTGATCCTGTCCGGAGCCCAGCAGCCCAACGGCTACACCGAGCCGATCCTGCACCGGCGCCGCCGCGAGTTCAAAGCGAGCATCGCCGGGAAGTGATTAGACTTCGGCGGGTCCGGATGACTAGTCGGCGCGAGACGTACAGGGGTTAGGAATGGGCAGGCACAGCATTCCCGACCCTGAGGATGCGCCCGACGAGCCCGAGCACGGGCACGTCGGGGACTCCGGTTACCGGGACGATTACGAACGTCCCCGTGACGAGCAGTCACCGTACGCCGGAGACGAATTCGACCTGCCCGGGCGTCAGCCCGATCGTGGCTACCGGGATGCACCCGGGTACCGGGCCGAGCCCGACTACCGCGCACCCCAGTACGCCGACGGGGACGACGACTACGAATCGGACTATCACGATTCCGAGTACGCCGACTATGACGAAACGGATTACGTCGAGGAAGACGCGTACGACGACGATTACGTCGACGGATACCGCGACAACTACTCCGACGACTACGACGCGGGGTTCGCCGACGATCAGCCGACCGCCCAGTTCGGCGCGGTGGGCGAACCGCCGCCGCCGTCCGGCCCGTCCGGCCGCCAGCACGGCGGGGACTGGGACGGCGGTGAGTGGACGGGCAGCCATCGCGCAGTGGAATCCGGCCGACGCGGTGTCAGCGTCAGTGTGATCGTCGCACTGGTCACGGTGGTGGGCGTGGTCGGCGCGGTGATCCTGTGGAAGTTCTTCGGCGATGTCCTCGCCGGCCGCAGCGATGCTGCGGCCGCACGCTGCGTCGACGGCGAACTCGGCGTCGCCGTCATCGCCGACCCGACGATCTCGACACACATCGAAGGACTGGCCAACGCGTACAACGAGTCGGTCAGTCCGGTCGGTGATCGCTGCGTCAAGGTGCGCGTGCAGTCCGCCGAATCCGACCGTGTGGTCGGCGGTTTCGCCAACACATGGCCCAGCGAACTCGGCGACCGTCCGGCGCTGTGGATTCCGGCGAGCGGCATCGCCGAGGCGCGACTGGAGGCGACTGCGGGAGCCAAGACTGTCAGCGACAGCCGATCGCTGGTCACCTCACCGGTCCTGCTGGCGGTCCGCCCGCAGCTCAAGGACGCACTGGCACAACAGACCTGGGCTACGCTGCCGCAACTTCAGAGCAGCCCGGCCGCGATGAATGCGCTCAAGCTGCCCGGGTGGGGCACGCTGAAACTGGCACTGCCGACCCACAGCAACGGCGATGCCGCCCCGCTCGTCGCCGAGGCCGTCGCCGCGGCAACGGCTCCGTCGGGCGCGCCGGCGACCTCCGGCATGAGCGGCGTGAACACGCTCTTCCACGGCCAGCCCAAACTCGACGACTCCGAGCTGGGAGGCGCCCTGGACGCGTTGCTCAACGCCTCCGACGCGGCGACCGCGCCGGTACACGCCGTGGCCACCACCGAGCAGCAACTGTTCCTGCGGGCCACGTCGGTCGACAACGTCAAATCCTCGCTGGCCGGCTGGCTGCCGCCGGGTCCCACCGCCACCGCCGACTATCCGACGGTGCTGCTGGCCGGGGACTGGCTGGAGAAGGAACAGATCACCGCGGCCAGCGAGTTCGCCCGCTATCTGCGCAAGCCCGAGCAACTCGCCGAGCTCGCCAAGGTGGGATTCCGTGCCGAGGGAACGTCGCCGCCGTCCAGCGATGTCACGACTTTCAGCCAGCTCGCCGCACCGTTGTCGGTCGGTGACAACGCCATGCGGGTGACGCTGGCCAACGCCACGGCCACACCGTCGGGAAACCCTGCGGTCACGATCATGCTCGACCAGTCGATGCCGACCGAGGAGGGCGGCAAGTCACGGCTGGCCAACGTCGTGGCAGCGCTCGACAGCCGGCTCAAGGCATTGCCCGATACCGCAGCAGTCGGCCTGTGGACCTTTGACGGCACCGAGGGCCGCTCGGAGGTCTCGACCGGGCCGTTGGCCGAGCCGGTCAACGGGCAGCGGCGCTCCGATGCGCTGACCTCGACGCTCGACGAGCAGTCCGCCTCGGGCGGCGGCGCGGTGTCGTTCACCACGCTACGAATGCTCTACAACGAAACGCTGTCGAAATATCGTGAGGGCCAGAGCAATTCGATCCTGCTGATCACCACGGGACCCCACACCGATCAGAGTCTGGACGGGGCCGGGCTGCAGGATTTCATCCGCGGCGCATTCGACCCCGCGCGTCCAGTCGCAGTCAACGTGATCGACTTCGGCAGTGGCTCGGACCGGGCCACGTGGGAGGCCGTCGCGCAGGCCAGCAGCGGCACTTACCAACATCTCTCCAGCTCGGCCTCACCCGAACTGGCCGGCGCTGTCAACTCGATGCTGGGTTGATCCGGCGCGGGTGATTCGCCGCGTGTTCCACGGCGCGCGCCGCTTTCTACCCCAGGGTCGTTCGGAGCGATCGTGCACAGCCCCGGGGTAGAAACCGACGCGAGAAACGGCTCAGGCGAACGCTTCGACCGGCGGGCAGGAGCACACCAGGTTCCGGTCGCCGTACGCGCCGTCGATCCGACGGACGGGCGGCCACACCTTGGGACGGAACCCCTTGCCCAACGGGTAAGCGGCCTGTTCGCGGGTGTAAGGGTGATCCCAGTCGGCTACCAGCAGGCACTCGGCGGTGTGCGGGGCACCACGCAACGGGTTGTCGTCAACCGGCCACTCCCCCGAGCCGACCCGGTCGATCTCGCCCCGGATGGCGATCATCGCGTCACAGAACGCGTCGACCTCGGTCAGGCTCTCGCTCTCGGTCGGCTCGACCATCAACGTGCCGGCAACCGGGAAGCTCATGGTCGGTGCATGGAAACCGTAGTCCGCGAGCCGCTTTGCCACATCATCCACGGTCACGCCGGTGTCCTTGGTGATCCCGCGCAGATCCAGGATGCACTCGTGGGCGACCATGCCGTTCTCCCCCGTGTAGAGCACCGGGTAGTACTCGTCGAGGCGGCGGGCCACATAGTTGGCCGACGCGATCGCGGTCAGCGTCGCCGCACGCAGGCCCGGGGCACCCATCATCCGGATGTAGGCCCAGGTGATCGGCAGGATCGACGCGGACCCGTATGGCGCCGCCGAGACGGTGTGCTCGTCGGGTAGCTCGTCGGCCAGCGGATGGCCGGGCAGGAACGGTGCCAGATGAGCGCGGACCGCAACCGGTCCGACGCCGGGGCCGCCGCCACCGTGCGGGATGCAGAACGTCTTGTGCAGGTTCAGATGGCTGACGTCACCGCCGAAGCGACCCGGACGAGCCAACCCGACCAGCGCGTTGAGGTTTGCGCCGTCCACGTAGACCTGTCCGCCCACGTCATGGACCGCCGCACAGATGTCGGCGACGTCGTGCTCGTAGACGCCGTGCGTCGACGGGTAGGTGATCATCAGCGCCGCAACCCGATCCGCGTGTTCGGCGATCTTCGCGCGCAGGTCGTCGAGGTCGACGTCGCCGTTCTCGCGGCAGGCCACCACCACGACGCGCATGCCGGCCAGTGCGGCCGAGGCGGCGTTGGTGCCGTGCGCGCTCGACGGGATCAGGCAGAGGTCGCGTTCGGTCTCGCCACGCGAGTCGTGATAGGCCTTGATCGCCAGCAGGCCGGCGTACTCCCCCTGGGAACCGGCGTTGGGCTGCAATGAGATCTGGTCGTAGCCGGTGATCCCGGTCAGCCAGTCCTGCAGGTCGGCGATCAGCTTGCGCAGGCCCGGATTGTCCGATGCCGGCGCGAACGGGTGCTGACGGCCGAACTCCGGCCAGGTGATCGGCTCCATCTCGGCGGCCGCATTCAGCTTCATCGTGCAGGAGCCCAGCGGAATCATGCTGCGGTCCAAGGCAATATCCTTGTCCGCCAGCATCCGGAGGTAGCGCATCATCTCGGTCTCGGTGCGATAGGAGTTGAATGCCGGATGCGTCAGGAACTCCGAGGTACGCGTAACAATGCCGGTGGCCACCGGCTCGGCCGGCGACACCCCGAATGCCTCCAGGACCGCGGCCACATGGGCTTCGGTGGTGACCTCGTCGCAGGACACCGACACGTGGTCGGCGTCGACACGCCACAGGTTGATTCCCTTGATCTTGGCGGCCGCGATCACAGCGTCGGCGCGTCCGGGGACCCGGGCCAGCACGGTGTCGAAGTACTCGTCGTGCACCACCGCGTCACCGAGTGCACCCGCGATCGCGGCGGCGTGGCCGTGCACGCGGCGGGCGATCGCGGTCAGCCCCTCGGCGCCGTGGTAGCTGGCGTACGTCGCCGCCATCACGGCCAACAGCACCTGCGCAGTACAGATGTTGCTGGTCGCCTTGTCCCGGCGGATGTGCTGCTCGCGGGTCTGCAGCGCCAGGCGGTAGGCCGGCGACCCGTCCGCGTCGACGGAGACACCGACCAACCGGCCCGGCAGCTGCCGGGCATGCTTGGCGTGCACTGCCAGATAGCCGGCGTGCGGACCGCCGAATCCCATTGGTACACCGAACCGTTGGCTGGTCCCGAAGGCGACGTCGGCGCCGACGTTGCCCGGCGGCTTGATCAACGTCAGCGCCAGCAGGTCGGCACCCACCGCAACCAGTGCGCCACGCTCATGAGAATCGGCGATCAGGCGCGTCCAATCCACGACGCGGCCACTCGCACCGGGCAGCTGCACGATGACGCCGAAGAACTCGCCCTCGGGAAGGCCCTGGCTGAGGTCCGTGGTGACGATCTCGATGCCGAGCGGCTGTGCGCGGGTCGCCAGCACGGCCGCGGTCTGCGCGTACACATCGGTGTCGACCAGCAGTCGGTTCGTCTTGGATTTGGTCGCGCGGTGCATCAGGGTCATCGCCTCGGCCGCGGCGGTGCCTTCGTCCAGCATCGAGGCGTTCGCCACCTCAAGTCCGGTCAGGTCGGACACCATGGTCTGGAAGTTGAGCAACACCTCGAGCCTGCCCTGGCTGATCTCGGGCTGATATGGGGTGTAGGCGGTGTACCAGGCGGGGTTCTCAAGAATGTTGCGCCGCAACACGGCGGGCGTGAAGGTGTCGAAGTAGCCCTGGCCGATCATCGAGACCGCGGTCGTGTTGGAATCGGCCAACGCACGCAGCTCGGCAAGTGACTGCTCTTCGGTGGCAGGCGCCGGCAGACCCTCCAGGCCCGGGGCGACCCCGTCGGAGGCCAGCGCGTCGAGAATGCCTGCCGGCAGCGCCTTCGCGGCGAGCTCGTCGAGGGATGCCACGCCGATCACTTCGAGCATGGTGGCAACGGCGGAGGCGTCGGGACCGATGTGACGATCGGCGAAACGCGATTGATGCTGGTCGGACACGACACTCTCCTGAGGCGCAGACGTGTTGAGACGTCGTAGGCGTCCCTCTCCCTCTGTCGTCGACCCGGTCCGGGCGCCTGAGAGATTCAGCCCCGGTACAGGACCTTTCCCCATGGGCGGGTGCCCACAGGGGCACCACTTTCCAGAGGCATCGGGGCCTGGCGCGGTCCTGGGTGCCTGAGAGGTTGACGGAGAGGTATTGCTCCTTCGGCGTCCGTGGCTGGCTGTCACGAAACTCTCCCGCGCGAGGGCGATGCGTCGGCAATTCTACCGGCCGCGCACCGGTATTCGCGAACGGACGCACAGGTACCCCGGAACCGTCGGCCCCGGGGTACTAGGTGTCTGCTTGCGGCGGGAACTCAGCCGATTTTGCGATCGCGGCTTTTGCGCCGCGACGCCAGCTCGTCCTCGGGTGACGCGATGGACTCGCCACCGTCGGCGCGCTCGCCCGGGAAGTCGGCGATGGTGCCGGTCAACTCACGCATGGCGCCGGACACCGCGATCCCGAACACGCCCTGACCGCCCTGCAGCAGATCCACGACCTCTTCGGCCGAGGTGCATTCGTAGACCGTGGTGCCATCGGAGAACAGGGTGATGTTGGCCAGATCCTGCACGCCGCGCTGGCGCAGGTGGTCGACGGCAACCCGGATGTTGTGCAACGAGATTCCGGTGTCCAGCAACCGCTTGACGATCTTGAGGACCAGGACGTCCTTGAACGAGTAGAGACGTTGGCTGCCCGAACCGGCCGCACCCCGGATGGATGGGACCACCAGGGAGGTGCGCGCCCAATAATCGAGCTGCCGGTAGGTGATGCCGGCGATCTGGCAGGCACTCGGACCGCGGTAACCGACGAGCTCGTCAGGCACCGAATCATCGGGGAACAGACCACCCTGCACGGGTTCGCCAGCCGGCCTGACAGGCGGCTCCGCGCCGCTCCCGGTAGCCAGATCCAGCTCTTCCTGCCGTGGCGTGTCACCCACTGTGAATCCTCTCGCCGATCGAACTCGCCCGCACCGTAGTGCCATGTCCCGCACCGTAGCCATCTCTTCTGCGGCGGTTTGCTGCGCGCTCGAATGTGTCGAGCATACGCTTCCCGCCGAGCCCTGATTGCTGGCTGCGATGAAAGTATGGCGCCCGATTTCCCGCCCGATTGACTCCCGCGCCGCGTGTCGACACCGATATGCCCAGTTGAGACGTATCCGTGACCTGCAAGGCGCGGGCGACGGTCATGTCGCCTTGAAGTCGTCCGGCGAAACGCTGTCCAGGAACTCCTTGAACTTCTCGACCTCGTCCTCAGGCACACCGCCGGTGCCGCCATCTTGATCGTTCTCGTCGGGAATCAGCAGGCCGGCCTCGGCGAGCACCGCTTCCTCGACATAGATCGGCACGCCGACACGCAGAGCGATCGCCACCGAGTCCGAAGGCCGGGCCGACACCGTGATGTCGCGGTCGAAGATCAGGTCGGCGTAGAACGTGCCTTCCTGAAGATCGACGATCCGCACCTCTTTGAGCGAATGCCCCAGGGCAGCAATGACATCTCGGATCAGGTCGTGAGTGAGCGGCCGGGTGGGCTCGACGCCCTGCTGTTCCAGGGCGATCGCGGCGGCCTCCGACTGCCCGATCCAGATCGGTAGGTACCGGTCACCGTTGGATTCCCGCAACAGCAACACGGGCTGGTTCTGCGGCTGCTCAACCCGAATGCCGACCACACGAACCTCAGCCATCTGCGCCTGCCCTCCGCACCGCCGTGCCGTTTCGTCGAATCTTCGTCCTTCGCCAGTTCGCTTCAGGGGTCCCGACTTAGACGAGCTGGCCGTCAAAACGAGTCTAGTCCTCAGCGATCCAGAACGTCGCGTACGGCGGACTTGATCAGTGACGTGTGGAGGGTGATCGCCAGTGCGGCCACTTCACGGGCCAGATCGTCGGCCCGATCGCGGGCACCGGCCTTGCCCGCCTTGCCCACCGGGCCGGCAATCTGGGCAATCAGGTCGGACTGCCGGTCTGCGGCGGACCGAAATGCCCGCAGATGCCTTGGCTCGACGCCATAGTCGCCCAGGGCTCGCGCACACTGGGCGATCACCACGGAATGTTCGTCGAAAAATCCGGCGGTCCCGGCCGTGATGATGCCGTTGCGGACCAACGCCCCGAGCATCTCCTCGTCGATGCCCGACCGGGCCAGCAGATCTTCACGCGACAGCCGGACCTGCGTCGGCGCCACCCCAGATATCCCGGCGGTGCCGTTCACCCCGTCGCCTCCGCGGTCTCCACCGTCGGACACCCCGACCAGGCGGGGCACCGTGTAGGCCGATTCGGCCTGCGGCAACTCACCGTCCGGCAGGGCGTCCAGCTGAGCCTTGATCACTTTCAACGGCAGGTACTGGTCGCGCTGGGCGGTGAGGATGAACCGCAACCGTGCGCAGTCGTACGCCGTGAACCGCCGGTACCCCGACGCGGTGCGCTGCGGTGCGACCAGTCCCTCGGCCTCGAGGAACCGGATCTTGGAGATGCTGACATCCGGAAAGTCGCCCCGCAGCAGGTCCAGCACTGCGCCGATCGACATCCCGGCCAGCGCAGGTCTGTCGGGGGCAGTCATCGGCTAGCTGGTCGGGCCGCTGTCGTCGTCAGATCGAGGGCCGGTGAGGAACACCAGGCGGAACTTCCCGATCTGCACCTCGTCGCCGTTGGCGAGCACCGCCGAATCGACCGGCTCGCGGTTGACGTACGTGCCGTTGAGGCTGCCGACATCGACAACCTGGAACTCGCCGCTCTCCAACCGGAACTCGGCGTGTCGACGGCTCACCGTCACGTCATCGAGAAAGATGTCGCTGTCCGGGTGACGTCCCGCCGACGTGGTCGGCTGATCGAGCAGGAAACGCGATCCGGCGTTCGGTCCACGCTTGACGACGAGCAATGCCGAACCCGCGGGCAGGCCCTCGACGCCGGAAACGGCGCCTTCGGTGCCAGCCGTTGCGGGCGCATCCAGTTCGTTCAAAAAGTCCGCGCGAAAAACCGATGTGGTTTCCACCGTCACGTCTTCCGACTGGTCGGCCCCCAAATTGCTGTCCTTTTCCGTCACCCGCTGCTCCTCACTGGCTGCTGTGGCGTTGGCCGGCGCGGCCCCAGCCCATCGTCGGTCTCACGTCGACCGTACCGCGCCTCAGGCATCATTGTGTCCACCACCGCCGGATCCGATGGGGAAGATATCTGCGCGCCGGGTACAGCCGAACCGGTCTCGGCGACCGGCCTTCGAAACCCTAACAATCTCTCACTCGGTCACAGCCGCGCGGTAGCCGTCCGCGTCGAGCAAACCAGCCAGAGCGCCCTCGAGCGCGCCGTCCTCGAGCCGCAGATCGACCAGCCAACCTTCGCCGTACGGGTCGGAGTTGACCAGCTGAGGGCTGCCGTCCAGATCACCGTTGACCGCAACGACTTTCGCCGCGACGGGA
The DNA here is from genome assembly GCF_055419385.1 of Mycobacterium sp. IDUB_24. Classification (NCBI taxonomy): domain Bacteria; kingdom Bacillati; phylum Actinomycetota; class Actinomycetes; order Mycobacteriales; family Mycobacteriaceae; genus Mycobacterium; species Mycobacterium sp. IDUB_24. Next base: position 93,926 of record NZ_JBVAXO010000008.1, on the reverse strand, counting down.
GCGTAGAGATCCGACACCGACTTGGTGGACTCGACCTCGCCGAACGCGTCGCCGGACGCCAGCTCGGCGCCGACGTCAGGCAGCTGGACGAACACCACATCGCCGAGGGCGGACTGCGCATAGTCGGTGATGCCGACGCGCACCGTGTTGTCACCGGTGCGCAACACCCACTCGTGCTCCGAGGTGTAGTACAGGTCGGCAGGAATCTCGCTCACGGCGCTCCTAAACAATTCGGGGAGTTGGTTGCTGTGCTCATTTGATGCTCACTTGACGGGCTGAGCGTATTGGCGCGGTTTCGGTTGTCGCAAGGCGGTGACGTCGACGCGCTCGGCTTGTTGTATCACCATCGTGCCGCCGACACGCTTGACACTGTCCATTGCCCCGCCGGGAATGTTCATCGCCGCCGCCAGTGTCGGCGGGTCCCCTATGGCCAGAACCGAATACGGTGGCCGCAGGGTCGCCTCGTCCACGGTCAGCGCCCCGGGGGCGCCCATGATCCAGGTGTCGATGCCGACCCGCACCGCGGACTGCTGGTCTCCGCTGCGGATCTCGATGGCCTCGGCGCCCGCCGCGCGCAGCTCGTTGATCACATCGAGCATGGTCTCGGCGGGTACCCCGGGCGCATTGTCTTCTATGGTGAGCGTCACTCCCGGACCCGTGGCGGCCACCGTCCCGATCTGGATGGACAGGGCCTCCAGCCGGGCCTGGGCATTCTCGATCGCGGCCTGATCGCTGCTGCCCGAGGCCTGCAGCTGCTGCAGCGTCCGCTGCAAGTCGGCCACCTCGGTATTGAGCGAGCCCTCGCGTTGCTGCAGAGAGTCCAGGAGCACCAGCAGATCCGCCGGACGCGCGGTCTCCAGCGAATCCCCCGACTCGTTCTGGCGAACCTGCGTGACGATCGCCATGCCGAGCAGGATGCACAACAACACCCCCAGGGCGCCGAACATCAACTGCGAACGGCCACGGCGCACGATCCGCAGATTCCGGAACCGGCGCGGCGAGACATCGGCCGGCATCTCATGGCGGCCGTGATGCTCGGGCTCGGTGTGGGCATCGGGCTCGGTGTCGGGCTGATCCGGCTCAGCCGGATCGTCCTTCTCTTCCTGCTCTTCCGGGGGCGGAGGCTCCGGTCCGGTCATGTCAGGCACCGAACAACCTCCGCCGCAGTGCGGCCGCGTTGCCGAATATCCGGATGCCGAGGACGACGATGATCGCCGTCGACAGCTGGGTACCGACCCCCAGCTGGTCACCGACGTACACGATCAACGCCGCCACCAACACGTTGAACACGAACGAGACCACGAACACCTTGGCGTCGAAGATGCGCTCCAGGTAGGCACGCAACCCACCGAACACCGCATCCAACGCCGCCACCACGGCGATCGGCAGGTACGGCTCGACGAAGTCGGGAACGCTGGGGTGGAACACCAACCCCAGCACGATCCCGACCACCAGTGCGACGATCCCGATCATCTAACGGTCCATCCTGTGCACGTCAGGCCTATCCAATCTGTTTGGCGAAGTTGACATCTCGCACCGACACCGCGGGCACGGTCAGGCCGTCACCGGCACTCACATTCACCCCTACCCCGTAGGAAGTCTCCAACAGCCGCAACCGTTGCAAACCCGGAGTGCGGTCGAAGGTGTCGGCCATCCCCTTCGGTGGTCCGATGGCCACAATGGCATACGGACTGGTGATCGGCTGATTGTCGACCAGAATTCCACCACCGGCCTGTCTGATCGTGACGCCGGCGCCGACCCGCACGCCACCTACCGAGACCGCCTCCGCGCCACTCGCCCACAGTGAATTCACCACCAACTGGAGGTCCCGGTCGAGAATGATCTGCTGACCGCCGGCAACTCGCTGTTTGGACACGTCACTCAGGTCCTTGGACAGGCCGGGGTCGGTGACCGTCACGGTCAGCCCGGGACCGATCATCGGGATGGCGGCGGCTTCGACGTTGGCGGTGTCCAGGCTGCCGAGCAAATGCTGGCCGTTCTCATCCATACCGAGCCGGCTACGCCGCTCGGCGTCCACCTGATCGACCAGTGCATCGCGTTGGGAGCTGGCCTCGTCGGCACCGATCTGAGCCGCGCGTACCCTCCCGGCCAGGGTGTGTTGGGCTTCGCGGGCCGCCGGCGCCGCCGTCTGGGCCTGGCCGGCAGCCACCGCGAACACCGTCGCGATCGCCCCCGCACCGACCACCAACCACCCGAAATCCCAGACTTTTCGGCGCGGCTTGTCACCGGCCTCACGGGCCGCGGCGGCCGCGGCGTAGCCGGGGTCGAGATGCTCCGACAGGAGCGACCGCAGCAGTGAGGGCAGCGGGATCCGCTTGGGCGCGTGGGCCTCATGGTCGTTGAGCCCGGCCCCCGACTCGTAACCACCCAGGGTGCTCATGCCCGTTTTACGGGGAGTTGTCGCACCACCATGCCCACCTGAACCAGATACAGCACCGCCGACCACAGATAGAGCGCCACACCCCACAGCAGGAAGGCCCATCCGCAGGCCAGCGCGACCCGACTCCACGTCGCGTCCCACTGGCCGAGCAGCACCCACGGGAAGGCCGACATCAGCGCGAAGGTGGCAGCCTTGCCCAGATACGTCACCGGCAGCGCGGTCAGTCCGCGGCGTCGCAATAGCGGCAGCGTGGCGGCGAGCAGGACATCGCGGCCCAGCAGGGTCAGCACCAACCACCACGGCACGACGTCGTACAGCGCCAGGGCGACCGGAACGGTGACCATGTAGATCCGGTCGACGAGTGGGTCGAGCAGTTCGCCGAGCCGCGACGACTGGTTGTCGACCAGGCGCGCGATCTTGCCGTCAGCCCAGTCGGAGAAGCCGCTGAACATCAGGATCGCGACGGCCCACCCGTTGGCGTGCGCACCGAACAGCAGCCACAGGAAAACCGGCACCAATACGAGGCGCAGCGCACTGAGCGCGTTGGGCACGGTCAGCACCCGATCCGACGAAGACGGTGCGGCCCGACTCGCTGCGCTCCTGCCCTCCGAAGCAGGCGCGGTGTCCATGTCTAGAACCTAGCGGAACACGCCCGGCAGGCTCAGCGCCGACATGGTGTCGTCGTTGAGCGGGTTGTCGTGGACCATGTACGTCCACGTCGACGTCGGCCGTGCCAGCTTGGACAGGTCGACACCGGGCTCGTCCTCGATGTCCTCCGCAGTGTCGAAGGTCTGCTGGGCGGCCTCGATGGCGTCGGCGGCCAGCGAGGCGAACGCGTCGACGGCCATCCGGTGGAACTCGTCGAGCGGGTTCTGCCGGCCCAACGCGCGCAGGTGGATGCTCTCGCGGATGTCGGCGAGGAACGCCAGGTGGTCGCACCAACCACGGTCGAGGTGGTAGAGCATGATCAACCGGCAGATCTTGGTCAGCTTCTCCTCGGCATCCTCACCAAACCCCTCGGCCAACTTCGCATACCGCTCCGGTGACCGCGCCTCGAGCTCCTGGCGTGCGGTATCGGTGCGCAGCAGGGTTTCGCGGCGCTCCACGATGATCGCGCGCTGCTGAGCGATGAGCTGGTTGTAGCGCCAGGTGTTGGCGTGCACATCGAGCAGCCTTCCCTCGGCGACCCGCTGCGCGTGGTCGAGCAATCCGGCCGCGTTGGATGCCGTGACCCGGCCGTCCTCGTCGGTTTCTCCTGGCAGCTTGGTTTCGTCGAGGTGGGCGGCCACCACCTCGTCCTCCCAGCTGGAGAAGAACACCGTAGAGCCCGGGTCGCCCTGGCGCCCGGCCCGCCCGCGCAACTGGTTGTCCAGACGTTCGGTGTGGTGCCGGCCCGTGCCGACCACGTGCAGCCCGCCGAGGTCGGCCACCTTCTCCTTGTCTGCCGAGTCGTCGCCCGCCTCGGACCCGCCCAGCCGGATGTCGGTGCCGCGACCGGCCATCTGCGTCGAGACCGTGACGGAGCCCAGCTTGCCCGCCTCGGCGATCACCGAGGCTTCTTCGGCATCGTTCTTGGCGTTGAGCACGACGGCGGGGACGCCCGCCTTGACCAGTCTGCGGTGCAGGTCTTCGGACTCGGCCACGTCGTGGGTGCCGACGAGTACCGGCTGCCCGGTTTCGTGCACCTCGGCGATGTGCTCGACGATGGCAAAGTTCTTGGCGGCCTCGGTGAGGTATACCCGGTCGGTCTCGTCCTCGCGGACGTTGGGCTTGTTCGGCGGAATCGGTGACACCCCGAGCTTGTAGAACTGGCGCAGCTGTTCGCCGGCGGCCAGCGCGGTACCGGTCATGCCGCACACGGTCGGATAACGGTTGATCAGCGCCTGCACCGTGATGGTGTCGAGGACCTCGCCGGTCTCGGTGGTCTCGATGCCTTCCTTGGCCTCGACGGCGGCCTGCAGGCCGTCCGGCCAGCGCTGCAGCGACGCGATACGTCCACGGGACGCGTTGATCAGGTGGACCGCGCCGTCCCGGACGATGTAGTGCACATCGCGCTGCAGCAGCACGTGCGCGTGCAGTGCGACGTTGACCTCGGTGAGGGTGGTGGCGACGTGCTCCTCCGAGTAGAGGTCGATATTGCCCAGCCGAGCCTCGAGCTTGCGGGCACCCGTCTCGGTGAGATGGACGTTGCGGTTGTCGTCGTCGGTCGCAAAATTCTCGGCGGAATCCGGCCCGCTGATCAGTTCCCCGACCATCCGGATGACCTCGACGCGCGGCTGCTCGCGATGGCTGGTGCCGGCGAGCACCAGCGGCACCAACGCCTCGTCGACCAGGACCGAGTCGGCCTCGTCGATGAGCGCCACGTCGGGATTCGGCGACACGAGGTCGGCGACGTCGGTGACCAGCTGGTCACGCAGGACGTCGAAGCCGATCTCGTTGACCGATGCGTAGGTGACGTCGCACTCGTAGGCGGTGCGGCGTTCTTCGGCCGTCGAGTCCTCGGTGATCCAGCCGACGGTCAGGCCGAGCGCCTCCAGCAGCGGGCCCATCCATTCCGCGTCGCGCTTGGCCAGATAGTCGTTGATGGTGATGACGTGCACGTGCCGGCCGCCGATGGCGTAGCCGGCGGCGGCGATCGCCCCGGACAGGGTCTTGCCCTCACCGGTGGCCATCTCGACGATGTCGCCGGCGAGCATGCGCAGCGCACCGAGCAGCTGTACGTCAAAGGGACGGAGGCCGGTCGTCCGGTCGGCGGCCTCCCGGGCGAGCGCCAGGAACTGCGGCATGTCGGCAGATGCGGCGAGGTCCTCCAGCTGAAGCAACTTGGCAGCCTTGGTGAGCTGCTCGTCGTCGAGTTTGGCAGCCTTGTCCTCGAACTCGGCTGCACCCTTGACCTCTGAGAGCGACCGGGCCTCGTTCCGCTCGGTACTGGCCCCCAGTAGCTTCCAGAACTTGCTGCTCAAGCGGCCCGGTTTGGCGCTGGACGTCTTCGGCACATGTTCACGGTACGCGGACGCGCAGAGTACGCCGGAGCGTGACCCCGAACAGGATCGGCGCAGCACACCGGGATGGTGTCTCACAGGCTCGTCGCGATCGCGCGGGGTACCTTGCCCGCATGGAGATGTTCACTCCGACCCTGGACTGGGGCAATGAGGTCGCGACGTCGCTGGTGTGGATCGCCAAAGGGTGGCTGATCGCGGCGGTGTCCACGATGGTGATCCTGGTTCTGCTCGCCAAGCTCACCCCGTGGGGCAGGCAGTTCTGGCGGATTACGCGCGGATACTTCGTCGGCCGCGACAGCGTGATCGTGTGGCTGTGGCTGGCGACGCTGCTGCTCTCGGTGACCGCAGGAGTGCGCCTGTCGGTGCTCTTCAGCTACCAGGGCAACGACATGATGACCAGCTTCCAGGTGATCGCCGGCGGCATCTCCAGCGGCAACGAGGCCGTCAAAGTGTCCGGCAAAGACGGGTTCTGGCTGTCGCTGGCCGTCTTCGCGCTGCTGGCAGCGATCCATATCGCCCGGATCATGCTCGACATCTATATGGCCCAACGGTTCATGCTGCGCTGGCGGGCCTGGCTGACCAGCCAGCTCACCGGTGACTGGCTGGACGGCAAGGCCTACTACCGCACGCGCTTCATCGACGACACCATCGACAACCCGGACCAGCGCATCCAGGCCGACATCGACACGTTCACCGCGGGCATCGACTCGCTGCCGAACCGTCCCAGTGCCGGCTCCACGAACACCCTGCTGTTCGGCTCCGTCTATTCGGTGGCCTCGATGATTTCGTTCACCGCGATTCTGTGGAACCTGTCCGGTCGCGTCACCCTGCCGCTGGTCGGCATCGACCTGCCCCGGGCGATCTTCTGGATCGGCATCGTCTACGTCTTGGTCGCCACGGTCGTGGCGTTCTGGATCGGCCGGCCGATCATCCAGCTGGCCTTCAACAACGAGAAGTACAACGCGGCGTTCCGCTATGCGCTGGTGCGGCTGCGCGATGCCTCCGAAGCGGTGGCGTTCTACCGCGGAGAGATCGCCGAACGCACCGGGCTGCGGAAGCTGTTCGCACCGGTCGTGTCGAACTACCGGAACTACATCAACCGGATGATCAAGTTCCAGGGCTGGAACAACTCGATCGACCAGGCCCAAGAGCTCATCCCCTACATCGTGCAATTCCCGCGGTTTTACAGCGGCGAGATCACCCTGGGCGCGCTGAACCAGACCGCCAGCGCCTTCCGCAGCCTGCTCGACGGGTTGTCCTTCTTCCGTACTGCCTACGACCAATTCGCCGGATACCGGGCCGCGATCATGCGTCTCCACGGGCTGGTCGTGGCCAACGAAGAGGGCAGGGCACTGCCTGAGGTAACCACCCTGCCGTGTGTGGACGGCACGGTGAAGCTCACCGACGTCGAGGTCCGCACACCCGACGGCAGGCAGCTCATCAATCCCCTCGACCTGCACCTGCAGGTGGGCGACACGTTGGTCATCACCGGGCCCTCTGGCAGCGGCAAGACGACCCTGCTGCGCAGCCTCGCCGAACTGTGGCCGTTCACCTCGGGCACTCTGACCCGTCCGTGCGGGCCCAACGAAACCATGTTCCTCTCGCAGTTGCCGTACGTCCCTCTCGGTGACCTGCGCGCGGTGGTGACCTACCCGGGCGAGGAGGGTTCCGTCGACGACGAGGCACTCAGGCGGACTCTCGACGAGGTGGCGCTACCTCATCTGGTCAGCCGACTGGACGAGGTGCAGGACTGGGCCAAGGTGCTGTCTCCCGGTGAGCAGCAACGGATTGCGTTCGCCCGCATCCTGCTCGTCAAGCCCAAGGTGGTGTTCCTCGACGAGTCGACCTCCGCGCTCGACGAAGGTCTCGAATTCATGCTTTACCAACGGGTGCGCACCGATCTACCCGACACCATCCTGGTAAGCGTCAGTCACCGCACCACCGTCGAGCAGCACCACACGCACGAACTGGAGCTCCTCGGTGAAGGCGAATGGCGGCTGGGACGCGTCGAAGATGACGAGGCTGACCTGATCAAGCAACCGTGAGCGGCCGTTCCCGGTAACTTGCCGGGGTATGGAGATGTTCACCCAGTCCCTGGACTGGGGCAACGAGATCCTTGCGTCGCTGTTCTGGGTCCTCAAGGCCTGGGCGATCGGCGCGGTGGCGCTGGTCGCGGTAGCGGCGGTGCTGGCCCGCATCACCACGTGGGGCCGTCAATTCTGGCGGGTCACCAGCGGCTATTTCGTTGGACGCCAAAGCCTTCCGGTGTGGGGTCTGCTCGGGGTCTTGCTGTTTTCGGTGATGCTCTCGGTGCGCATGGACGTGCTGTTCAGCTACTACCTCAACGACCAGACCACGGCCCTGCAGGTGGCGTTCTCCGGCGCCGGTTCGGGCAATGAATCGGTGCGCCGCTCGGGAATCGACGGCTTCTGGCATTCGATCCTGATCTTCGGACTGTTGGTGACCGCCGATATCACCCGCACCTTGCTCGACCTGTATCTCATGCAGTACTTCATCGTTCGCTGGCGGGTCTGGCTCACCCACCGGCTCACCGGGGACTGGCTGGACCAACGGGCCTACTATCGCGGCCGGTTCATCGGCGGCTTCGGCGGCACTCCGATCGACAACCCGGATCAGCGCATCCAGCAGGACATCGACGTCTTCACCACCGGTACCGGGCCAGAAACCAACACACCGACTGTCGCCACCGCGCAGACGCTGTTGTTCGGATCGGTCTACTCGATCGTCTCTGTCGTGGCGTTCACGCCGATCCTGTGGAATCTGGCCGGCCCCTTGACGTTTCTGGGCGTGACGGTGCCGAAGGCGTTGTTCTGGATCGCGCTGCTGTGGGTGGCGATCACCACGGTCGTGGCGATCTGGATCGGCCGGCCCATCATCCGGCTGACGTTCCGTAACTCGCTGACCAACGCCGCTTTCCGGTATGCACTCGTCCGCGTCCGCGACGGCGCCGAGGCGGTCGGCTTCTATCACGGCGAACGCACCGAACGTGGCACGCTGGCAGATCGGTTCGCCAAGGTCATCGCCAATTACCGGCGACTTGTGTTGCGGGGCGTGGCGTTTCTCGGCTGGAACCGATCCATCAACCAGATCATCGACCCGCTTCCGTTGATCATTCAGGCGCCACGACTGTTCGCGGGTCAGCTCACCTACGGCGATGTGCTGCAGTCGGCGAGCGCATTCAACCGGGTGCAGAGTTCGTTGAGCTTCTTCCGCTCGGTGTACGACGCATTCGCCGGCTACCGGGCCGCGATCATCCGCCTCGACGGGCTCGTCGCCGCCAACGAACAGGCAAGGGCACTACCGAGATTGGAGATCGGGGTGAGCGCAGGCGGCGGAGTCGAACTCGAGGACGTCGAGGTGCGGTCGCCCGAGGGCGATCTGCTGCTGCACGACCTCGACATGCAACTGGCACCGGGTGATTCGCTGGTCATCACCGGGCCGTCCGGCACCGGGAAGACGACACTGCTACGCAGCCTGGCACGGCTGTGGCCGTACGGATCCGGGACGGTGCGTTATCCCGAGCAGGGTGAGGTGATGTTCCTGTCCCAACTCCCCTATGCCCCGCTGGGCGATCTGCGCACGGTGGTCAGTTATCCCGCACCGACGGGTACCTACCACGACGACGAGATCCGGGCAGCGCTCAACACGGTCGCCCTGGGAAATCTGGCCTCCCGCCTGGACGAGGACGCCGATTGGGGAAAGGTCCTGTCCCCGGGCGAACAGCAGCGGATCGCATTCGCCCGGATTCTGCTGGCCAAACCGTCGGCCGTGTTCCTCGACGAGGCCACCTCGGCGCTCGATGCCGGTCAACAGCACGCGTTGTACTCGACCCTGCGTACCGAATTGCCCGACTGCATCGTGGTCAGCATCAGCCATCGGGACAGCGTCAACCGGCTCCACGACCGCCGCCTGGAACTGCTCGGCGACGGCCGCTGGGAGCTCGGTCTGGTCGGGGACTCGGCCTAACGTGCCGCGTGCGTACCGGCGCGGCGCCCGAAGAACGATCCTTCGCCGAGTTGCACGCCGCTGGCGTAGCCCTGGCCGTCCTGGGCGATGTTGGACGCACAGGCGCCCGCCGCGTAGAGACCCGTGATCACACTGCCGTCTTCACGCAGCACCTCGCCGTCGATGGAGACCGTCAGCCCACCCATGGTGAATCCCGAGTACATGGCGACGCCGAGCGACAGGTCGAACGCCGCGTAGGGGCCGTTGTCCTGCGCGGCGATGTAGTCGGGTTGCTTGTGGAAGTCGGGATCCTCGCCGTTGGCCGCGTTCTTGTTGTAGCGGTCCAGCGTTGCGGCCAGGTTCCCGGCCGGGATGTTCAGTGCCTCTTCGACTTCGGAGATCGTCTCGTAGCCGTCGATGAACTGGATGAGCGGCATGGCGGGCATCTCCATGTGGGCCTCGTCGACGATGAGGTATGCCTGCTGATCGGGCTGCTGCAGCACGAACGCGGAGGTACGCGAATGGTAGGAGTCCTCGGCGACGAAGCGTTGGCCCTGGTTGTTGACGATCACACCGGTCAACAGGATCTCCGGCGGGTAGGCCGCGGCGGTGATGAACAACTGGTCCATACCGTTGGCGACGCCGCCTGCCGCGACGCCCATCCGGATGCCGAGGCCGTCGTCGTTGGGATTGCCCAGGATGTAGGGCTCCACCTCGCCGTGGTGTTTGGTGCGGCGCTTCTTACCGAGCGCCGGGGTGTATTCAGCGACCATCTCGGGGTTCATCGCGAATCCCCCGGCGGTGATGATGACCGATTTCGCTTTGACGCAACCAGTTTCGCCGAAGTGTTTCCACTTCGCCCCGACCACCCTGCGCTCATCCGCACCGCCCTCGACGATGAGGTTGGTGGCGCCGACCTCGTAGCGGATCGTGACACCCAGCGTCTCAGCGCGTTTCAGCAGGAGATCGATCACCATCGCCGCGCCGCCCAGCTCGCCGGGAACAGGGACCGAGTGACCGCGGGGCGCCGGCTTGGCCTGCTCGGTGAACGGCCACACCTTCTCGTTGCCGGTGTAGGACAGCCCCTCGGTGCCCGGCGGAACCACCACCTTGCCGGGGTAGAAGCTGCGCTCGAACTGAAAGCCCAGTGCCTCAAGCCAATTGAAATGTTCGACGCTACCGTCGCTGTAGGCGCGGATCTTGTCCAGATCGGGTTCCCGCGAGACGGCGACCAGGTACTTGTACATCTCCTCGGCGGTGTCAGGGTGCCCGGTGGCCTCCTGCACCGCGGTGCCGCCGCCGAGATAGAAGTGCCCACCGGCCATCGCGGTGGTGCCACCGGCCGCCGCGGCCTTCTCCAACACCAGAACCCGGGCACCGTTGGCGGCAGCGCTGACCGCCGCACAGCCTCCGGCGATACCGAACCCGATCACCACGACATCGAACTCGTCGGACCAGGATTCGACGTCCGCAGCCACTAAGACTTCGGGGACATCGGCGATTTCCTTCACTGCTGCTCCTGTTTCACATACTCGAAGAACGCCCGGATCTCGGGCGGGATGTAAGCGATCTCGAGATACGGCACCCCGGCCCCGACGGCCGAGAGGTAAGCGAATCTCATGCCTCCGTGCATCTCGCCCTGGCACACCACCGGTGTCCCGTCGCCTTCGGCGTCGCGCAGTCGCGCCTCGAACGCCTCCGGGTCGGCCGCCTCGACGCAGATGTGGTGCAGGCCGGCCCCGTGTTGCTCCAGGAACTCGCTGTAGACACTGCCACCGCGTACCGGCGCAATGAGTTCGAGCTGGGTGTCGCCGGCGTAGCTCAGTGAGATGTCGGCCACGAAATCGGCGGGTCGGCCGCGGTGGTGGCAGGTCTCGGGGCTGAAATGCACCTCAGGCATACGCACCCACCGTCGCGCCCCCAGCAGGGTGGAGAGGGCCTGTTCGGTGGCATCCAGATCGGCGGTAACCCAGGCAATCTGGACAGGTGTCTGATCAAGCATCGCCATGAGAATATCGCCCACCCGCCGGGTTGGCTAGAACGTGTTCTAGTTAGCCGTTCCCGGTCAGGGCTGCCCGACCAGATTCGAGACCTCACCGGCTGGCAGCCCGCCGCCGCGGGCCTGCCCACTCGCGTTCTGCCAGGACACCGCAGCCGGATAGTTACCCCACGTGCTGTTGAACATCCCGACTATCGCGGCACGGCCATCAGGCATCACCACGTACACGGGGCCGCCGGAATCGCCCTTTTGGCTGACCACGCCGTTGGCCATGGTGAACCACCCGTTGTTGACGGCCTCGATGGTGCCGCAGCTCTCCCCGGTGACCACACCGAAGTGACAGACCGGCGCACCCGGTGTCGGTATCACCGAAGCGTCCTCCACCAGCATCCGCCCACCTGGCAGGACGTTGTTCGCCGCGACATCGCCGGCCAATTGGATGGTCTCCCAATCGGAAATCATGTGATTGGTGTCGACGGTGGCGCCGTCGGGCGTGTTGTCCAGGAAGGAACCCAGGTGCCCGATGAAGTTGCCGTCCCGGTCGTCCACCGGCCCACTTCCCCGGCAGTGGCCCGCCGTGAAGGCGACACGGCTGACCGGATCCACGTAGCCCAGCGTGCAGACATTCGTGCCCTGCCGGACCTCCATACCCGGGTACACCAGCGAACCCGCGGCGACTGCCACCGGTGCCGGACATACCAACAACCCCGCCACCGGAACCCCGGCCAACGCCCGCATCACCCCACCTAGCCAACTCTTCACGGCCGGCCTCCCTCGCTGTACGGACGTGGTGAATATCACCCTACCGACATCAATATCGGTCACGCGGCAACTTTGTTACCGGGGGTACCCACATCCCGTGAGATCCAGTGCCAGAAACAACGACGGCCCGGACCAGATGGTCCGGGCCGTACGTCTGTTCAGGTCAAGGAATCGTCAAGACCTGGCCGGGGTGAATCAGGTCGGGATTGGCGATGCCACTGGCATCGGCGATCTGCTGGTAGCGGTTGCCATCGCCGTAGAAACGCTCGGCGATCGCCCACAGGGTGTCGCCGGAGACCACCGTGTAGGTGCGCGGCTCGGGTGCCGGCGGGGGTGGCGGCGGCGCAGCCGGCTCGGGAGCGGCGACCGGCTCCTCCACGGCGGCCGGGGCAACCTCAACCTCGGGCGCAGCGGCCTCGGGTGCCGGTGGCGGCGGCTCGGAGGTGGCGGTCTCAGAGTTCCACGCGGGGCCGTCGGCGGCGTACAGCACCAGGTTGCGGTCGTCCTGGAGAACCAGCTTGACGTCCTTCTTGCCCTTGGTGTCGGTGTGCCACACCGGCTTTTCCGACGTGTACAGCACGAAGTTACCGTCGGTCTGCACCTCCGCCCTCTGCACATCCTGGCCGTTGGTGGAAGTCGACCAGACCGCTTGGCCACGTGCCTCCAACACCAGGTTGCCGTCATCCTGCAACGTCAGCGTGTACGCGCCGTTGTTGGAGGTGAGTGACCCCCCCTTCTCCAGCTTCTGTCCTTCGGTCAGTGTGTCTCCCACGCAATGCCCCTTTCGTGACCGTGATCCGGGTTGTCGCACCCGGGTTCTGTCGACCTTACTGATTTCAAGTTTGCTTTGGTGCCATTCGGCTCGCCTCGAATTCAAACGTCACACAAACACTGGGAAACGCTGGGAATCTCCAGAGCACGCGGGGCGAATCGGCCGCGCACGGCGTGTCGCGTATCGAAGCGCAGCGATGTGATCCGCCGGGTTCAGCCGGAATCGTAGCGCGCGTCAATTCCTATGGCGGCCAATGGTTCTGGCCGCACCGCCGGCAACCGGAGCCATCCCGGTCATCCGACCGGCTGAGATTCGGAAGACTCGACGGGCTGCCAGCCCGGTGGGCCGAACACGTAGCCCAGTCGGTCACGCAGCCGGTGGGCCCGCCGCACGTCGCGGGCGATCGCCACGTATTCGTGGGTCTGCAGCTTCCAGATGTTGAAGGTGTTCACGGGCTTGGTCAGCCCGTAGTGCGGGCGGAACACCTCCGGCTGGAAGGTGCCGAACATCCGGTCCCAGACGATGAGGATGCCGCCGTAGTTGCGATCCAGATACAGCTGGTCATGCCCGTGGTGCACCCGATGATGCGATGGCGTGTTGAAGATGAATTCGATTGGCCGCCATAGTTTTCCGACCCGTTCGGTGTGAACCCAGAATTGATAGACCAAGTTCACCGAAAAGCTCGCGAACACCAGCCAGGGCGGGATGCCGAGAAGTGGCAACGGAATCCAGGCCAGAATCTCACCGCTGTTGTTCCATTTCTGGCGCAGCGCGGTGGCGAAGTTGTAGTACTCACTTGAGTGGTGGGCCTGATGCGTCGCCCAGATCAACCGCACCCGGTGCGCGATCCGGTGGTAGATGTAGAACAGCAGATCCACCCCGACTATCGCGATCACCCAGGTGTACCACCGGTTCCCGGGCAGGTGCCACGGCGCCAGGTATGCGTAGATGGCGGCATAACCCAATAGCGCCAGCAGTTTCCATCCGGCCGTGGTGAGGACGGACACCAAACCCATCGAGATACTCGCCCACGCGTCGCGGGTGTTGAACGCGCCCTCGGGTTCCCGCTGGGATTCGAAGTGCTCCAGGCGTCGCGCGGCAGCCCATTCCACGGTCAACAGCACCAGGAAGAACGGGATCGCGAAGAAAACCGGATCCCGCATCGGCGGGGGCAGAAAGTCCAGGACGGACCGGATCATGTCCATGTCAGCATCTTCGGGTCAGCGGAAGTTGAGCACTTGGCTGCCCCAGGCCGCGTGCAGATCACGGTCCAGGTCAGCAATGGTCTTGTCCTGTTTGTCGATGAGCAGCGTGGCGCGGTCGTCGCGGCGATATGGCCGCCATACCGGTTCTCCCGGCGCCCCCGACGGTTGCGCGGTCGCCGCGAAGTTGACCCACCGGCGGCGCAGCCGCTCCGACACCGCACGTCCGTGCTTGAGCCCACCCAGCTTGAAGGTCGGATCCTTCGGCCCGGCAACGAGATTGCCCCAGACATAGGGCAGCTCGGTGGCGTGGGCGGCACCGAGTCGCAGCAGTCTCAACATCGGCGTGGTGTAGTCGAAGCGGTACAGGTGCACCGGCGCGACAGCGCTGTGGCCTTCGGCGAACCACAGTGTCGGCATGCGGAATCCGACGTCGCGTGCCACACCCAGCCCGATCGCCTTGGGCCGCAAGCCTGCATAGGCCGACGTGATCTGGGCTTCGGTCGGCAGTTGCAGGCCGGGTTGCTCGGCGGCGATGGCGGCGAACATCGACCGCAGTGCGCCGGGAGTGATCGGCATCAACGGTGATCTCATCCAGCGGAACACCGTGGCCTCATGCGCGTTGGTTCCGATGATCAGCGGAACCCGATGGGTGCGCCCCGCCCTGGCCGCCACGACCGGATAGTCCGGAACCACATCTCCGTCGACGATCGGTGCGAATGCCAGCAGGCCGGGCGTCTGCGTCGGGACCGCGTCGAACACGTCCTTGGCCGCCGCCAGGATGGCGGGCACCGGGGCACCGGACAAACGCCCGACCTCGTTGCGTTGGATGCCCAAGCGCTCCAGGACCTGGGCGGCCACGGCACGTGATCGTTCGCCGTCGTACACCGATGTCGCCGGCGAACTCTGCGCGATCGCCGCACTGAATAGGCCTTCGGCGGCCGGGCTGGCCAGCAGTGTGGTGACGATCCCGCCGCCGGCCGACTCGCCGAACAGGGTCACCCGTTGCGGGTCACCACCGAATGCGGCGATGTTGTCGCGTACCCAGTGCAGTGCGAGCAGCACGTCGCGCAGACCGAGGTTGGTGTCGAAACGCAGCCCCTTGGCACCCGGCTGCCCGCTGAACTCGGACAGGTCCAGGAAACCGAACGGGCCGAGCCGGTAGTTGACGGTGACCACCAATACGTCGCCCTCGGAGGCCAGGACCGTGCCGTTGTAGAGCGGCTGACTGCCCGAGCCGAGGACGTAAGCACCGCCGTGAACCCAGACCATTACGGGCTTGGCATCCCCCGCCTCGGTTCCTGCAGGCGCCCAGACGTTGAGCACCAGACTGTCCTCACCCTGGCGGCCGCCCAGGTCCAGCGGGAGCCGCGGATCGGTGATCTGCGGGCATACCGGAGCCGTCACCGTCGCGTCGGCGATCTCCGGCCGGCGCAGGGGCGGCTGCGGTGACCGCCACCTCAACTCGCCGACCGGCGCTGCGGCGTAACGAATACCGAGCCACTGCTTGACCGTCCCGTCGTCGGTCCCGCGAACCGGCCCGTGCCCGGTCTCGACGACCGGCTCAGCCCTGGTCCGGACGGGTGTCGGATCGGTCATGCGGACTCCTCGGTGAAGCTGGGGCGAACTCCCCCACGGTACTCACCCGCCGAAGTGGGCTCGGATAAGTTTGTCCGGTGCGGAAGTGGGCGTTGTTGATCGCGGCCGTCATCACCGAGGTCACCGCCACGCTGTCGCTGCGTGCGTCCCAGGACCATCCGGGGTGGCTGGTGCTGGTGGTGTGCGGCTACCTGGCGGCATTCGTGTTGCTGACCCTGGTGCTGCGGGCGGGTATGCCCGTTGGGGTCGCCTACGGCATCTGGGGTGCGCTGGGTACCGCGGCGACGGCCGTGCTGGCCGCGGCGTTGTTCGGCGATCCGTTTACCTGGCCGATCATGGCCGGTATCGGTCTGATCATCGCCGGCGTGCTGCTGGTCGAACTCGGGTCGCACCCACATCGGGCCGAGTCATGATGTGGCTGGCACTGACCGGGGCGATCCTGGTGGAGGTGTTCGCCACGCTCGGGCTGCGCGCGTCGGACGGGTTCCGCCGCAAGGTCTGGCTGGCGCCGGTGATCGCCGGGTACGTGATGTCGTTCTATCTGCTGTGGCTGGCCCTGTCGTTGGGTGTGCCCGTGGGCATCGCCTACGGCATCTGGACGGCATGCGGGGTCGCGCTGGTCGCCATCATCGCCAAGTTCCTGTTCAGCGAACCGCTGACCCCGGTGATGATGCTCGGTATCGCGCTAATCGTGTCGGGTGTGTTCACGATCGAGCTGGCCGGCATCGGCCCGGGCACGCACTGACGACCGTCCCGGCAGCACTCCGGCCAGCAGGGCGGCGACCATCCCGGCCACGGGAACGGCCAGGAGGCCGGCCCGCAGCCCGGCTGCGTCGGCGACGAGCCCGACGAGCAACGGCGCACCGAAGAACCCCACCCGCATGAGCCAGGTGACCGCGGTCAGTCCGGTCCCGGGTCGCAGCCCCGGCAGCTGGTCGGCGCCGTGCATCGCGGCCGGCACCAGGGTGGCAACCCCCAGGCCTGCCAGCGCGAAGCCGGCAATCGTGGTGACGATGTTCGGGAAGGCCAGCGCGGTCCCCATCCCGGCGGCGGCGATGAGTCCGCCCACCCGCGCCACGGTGGCCTCTCCGAACCTGTCGACCAGCCGGTCGCCGATCAGCCTTCCGACGAACATGAACCCGACCAGTGCGATGTACCCGAAGACCGCCAAGGCCGGAGGTGTGTGCAGGCTGTCGCGCAGATACAGGGTGGCCCAGGAACTGCCGGCGTCCTCGACCGTGGCGCCTGCGATGGCGATCAGCACCAGCGCCAGCAGGATCAGGTACACCCGTGGCCCCGCCCCGGACCCGGGCGAAGCGTGCGCTGCCGGATGATCGTCATGGTCGGGCCCGGGCAACAGGTAGCGGTAGGCGGCCAGGGCCACCGCGCTCAACAGCACGGCGATCACCGAGAGATGGATGGCGCGCGGGATCCCCAGGGCAATTGCACCGGCGCCGGTGAGCCCGCCGAGGATGGCCCCGGCGGCCCATACCGCGTGCAGTGAGTTGATGATCGACCGGCCGTGTTCGCGCTGCAGCCGCAGCCCGTGTGCGTTCTGTGCGACGTCGACCACCGAATCGCAGGCGCCGGCCAGAAACAACGCGGCGGCGAGCAGCAGCGGGGTGCTCGCCAAGCCGGCCAGGACGACGAAGGCGGCCAGCGCCACGGTGCCGATGACGGCCACCCGGGCGCTGCGAAACCGTCGGATCAGCGTTGCCGCAGTCAATCCTGCGACCAGCGCGCCGCCGGAGAACGAGGCCACAGCCGCCCCGTACACCGCATTGCTCAGGTGAAGATCGGTCTTGATCTCCGGATAGCGCGGCAGCAGATTGGCGAAGATCGCGCCGTTGGTCAGAAACAACGCTCCCACCGCGATGCGGGCCCGGCGTAAGGCGGATACCACTGAGCCGACACTACTGCGCGGCGGACGGGTCAGCCGACCGCCGACACCAACCGTTCGCTGACCTGCCACAGGTCGGCGGCCTTGGTCCCGTCGTAGGAATCACTCGAGGACCGGATCCGGCGACTCCCTTCGAAGTACGCCCCGGAGACACCGTCGAGGTTCGGATCCGCCACCAGCGCGGCGAGATTGGCTCCGGAGCGTCGAGTGCTGTTGACATTGGGCAGTATCCGCAGGGCAGGCATGAACAGACGCCAGGCCATTCGCTGAACGCCCGAGTAATCCCTGGCCAGCCCCGAGCCCGGCATCAGGCCCGGATCGAACGCGTTGACCGTGATTCCGCGGCCACCGTGGCCCAGCCGGCGGTCCAACTCATAGCTGAACAACAGGTTGCACAGTTTGGAGGTGGTGTAGCGGCGCCGGCCCTCTTCGCCGGTGAGACCGCCCGGCGGAGGGCTGAGCAGGTCTTCGGCCGACGTGTACCGCGGCGCCGGCATACCGGTGAACTTCTCCGGATCGTGGGTGCCGCTGCTGACCACCACGATCCGTGCCGGTGTGTCCAAGTGCTCGAGCAGATGCTGTACCAGCGCGAAATGACCGAGATGGTTGACGCCGAACGTCATTTCGTAGCCGTCCGCCGTCGTCTGCGAACCCGCAACCATCTGCAGCCCGGCGTTGCACACGAGCGCGGCCACCGGCGGCACATCCAATCTCGACGACCTGCCGGCAAAGTCGCGCACCGACACCAGCGATGCCAGATCGAGTTCACCGACGGTGGCGCGCCCGGGATGGCCGAGCCGTGCCGCCGCGTCGGCACCACGCGCGGCATCGCGCACGGCCAGCACCACATGCCAGCCCGGATCGGACTCCAGGAGGGCACGCGCGCATTCGAATCCCAGCCCGGCGTTCGCGCCGGTGATGATCGCGGTCCGGTCGGTCACTGTTCGTCCTCCAGGAGTATCGGGACCAGGGCGGTGACGGCTTGCCACAGCCTCCTGTACATGCGCACGACGTCGGTGGTGTCGGGTTCGAGGTGGTTGGCGAAGAACACGCCGTCGGACTGCGCGACGGCGAAGGCGGTGAGTTCGGCGACCACCCACTCTGCGCGGTGTGGCGGCAGGCCGTCGGGCAGCAAGCGGCGGACGGCGTCGGAAAATCGCGCGATCGCGGTGTCACGCACGCGGCGCACCACCTGCGTCACCGTCGGATCCTCGCTGCGTTCCAGGGACAGCAGGTAGAGGATCCGCAGGAATTCGGGGCGCTGCGATTGCAGTTCGGCGAGAACCGCCAGTCGTTCGTCGATGCTGCCTTCGCTCGGTATCGCCACGAAGAAGCGTTCGGCCCCGCGGGCCATCACCGCGGCGAGGACGCCGTCCTTGGATCCGAAATGCCAGTAGATGGAGCTGGCCGGTAGGCCGCAGGCCTTGCGGATGTCACTGATCGAGGTGGCGGCGTAACCGCGGGTGGCGATCAGTCGCTCGGTGGCCTCGAGGATCTGCTCCCGCGAATCCGCGCCCTGCTGTTGTCTTCTGGTGGCTGGAGACGTCATGTCGACCTCTCTGTAAGGATCGTTACAGACAGGCTAACAGCGCTCGCGGGCAAGGGCGAGCACCCACGTGGCGGTGGACGGCGGGATGGCGACAACCTGGAGGTGCGCCGCGACACCAGGGGCGACCTGCCGGCCCAGCGATGTCGGCTGACGCGATCGCGTTCCAGGCACCAAGATTGGCACCATGACCTCTTCGTCATCGGCCCCGTCGTCGACCCTGCTGGAGTTGGCCCGCCGCTACGGCGTCGCCGCGGAGTTCGACGACTGGACCGGCCGCCGTACCGCTGTCGCAGAGGCCACCCTGGTCGCCGTACTGGACGCGCTGGGTGTGAAGGCCGGCACCGAACAGGAGCGCGCGGACACCTTGGCGGCGCACGACCGGCAGTACTGGCAGCGCCGCCTGCCGCCGATCGTGCTGGGCCGGGCAGGAGTGCCGTCGAGCTTCTGGGTCCACGTCACCCACGGGGATCCGGTGCACCTCACCCTGTTGCTCGAGGACGGCACCGAACGCGGCGGCCTGAGGCAACTCGAGAACAACCGGCCTCCATACGATCTCGGCGACCGATTGGTCGGTGAGGCCACGTTCGAATTGCCCGCGGACCTGCCGCTGGGCTATCACCGACTGCAGTTGCGAGAGGGGGAATTCCATACCGAGGCGCCGGTGGTGGTCTCCCCCGCCACCCTGGGACTGCCCACCCGCCTGGGCCGGCGCCGCGCCTGGGGTCTGGCCGTCCAGCTCTACAGCATCCGCTCGCAACACTCCTGGGGTACAGGCGATCTCACTGACCTCACCGACCTGGCCGTGTGGTCGGCCGCCGCGCACGGCGCCGGGTTCATTCTGGTCAACCCACTGCACGCGGCCGCCCCCACAGCGCCGATGGAGCCCTCGCCGTATCTGCCCACCTCCCGGCGTTTCGGCAATCCGCTCTACCTGCGCGTGGAGGCCATTGCCGAATTCGCCGCGGTCCGTAACCGCGGTCGCCTCCAGAGGCTGCGCACCACGGTCAACACGCACGCCGACCGCCATGCGACCATCGACCGCGACGCGGCCTGGCAGGCCAAACGCACCGCACTGGAACACGTGTACCGAGTTGAACGCTCGGCAGGCCGGGAACTGGCCTACACCGCATACCGGGCCCGGCGAGGCCACGGCCTGGAGGAGTTCGCGACCTGGTGCGCGCTCGCCGAGCAGTACGGCGCCGACTGGCATGCCTGGCCGCACGCGCTGCAGCACCCGGCGAACCCGGAGGTCGCCGCGTTCGCCGCGGCCCATGCGGATGCCGTCGATTTTCATCGCTGGCTGCAGTGGGTCCTCGACGACCGACTCACCGCAGCTCAGGCCGCGGCGGTTCAGGCCGGGATGGCATTGGGCGTCATGGGTGACCTCGCGGTCGGCGTCGATCCCGACGGTGCCGACGCGTGGGCCCTGCAGGATGTGCTGGCCCTCGGGGTTACCGCCGGCGCCCCGCCGGATGAGTTCAACCAACTCGGCCAGGATTGGTCGCAGCCCCCATGGCGGCCGGACCGGCTCGCCGAGCAGGCATATGAGCCGTTCCGGGCGTTGGTCGAGATGGCGTTCCGACACGCCGGCGGGGTGCGCATCGACCACATCATCGGCATGTTCCGGCTGTGGTGGATCCCGAAGGGCGCCGCGCCGACCGAAGGCACCTATGTGCGCTACGACCACGACGCGATGATCGGCATCATCGCGCTCGAGGCGCACCGGGCCGGGGCGATCGTGGTCGGCGAGGATCTCGGCACGGTTGAGCCGTGGGTACGTGACTATCTGCGTGAGCGGGCCTTGTTCGGCACCTCGATCCTGTGGTTCGAGGCGGACGAGTCCGGCAGGCCCCTACCTGCCGAGCGCTGGCGTGAGTACTGCCTGTCCTCGGTGACCACCCATGACCTACCGCCGACACACGGATATCTGGCGGGCGAGCATGTGCGGTTGCGGGAGGAACTCGGCCTGCTCACCCGGCCTGCCGATCAGGAGTTGGCCGTGGACCGCGCCGCTCAGGCGGCCTGGCTCGACGAGCTGCGCCGGGTCGGTCTGCTCGGACCCGATCCGGATACCGATCAGATCGTGACGGCGCTGTACCGGTATCTGGCCCGAACCCCGTCGAAGTTGCTCGCACTGTCGCTTGCTGATGCAGTCGGCGAGTTGCGTACCCAGAATCAGCCGGGGACCACCGACGAATACCCGAACTGGCGGATCCCGCTGGCGGGTCCGGACGGCCGGCGACTGTTGCTCGAAGACGTGTTCACCGATCCGCGCGCGGCCGCGTTGAGCCAGGTGATGGCGGGGATCACCGGACACCCGGTCCAGTCCGGGATGTAACGCTTCTGGCTTCTGCTCCGGTTTCACAAACGTCTCTGCTGCGATATGTTCGCAAACGCACCCGACTGACGGAGTTCACGTGAAGAAGCTTGTTGCGCTCGGCGGCGGTCTGCTTGCCGCCGGTTCGATGGCCCTCATGGCCGCGGGCACCGCCACCTCACAGCCGAGTTCGGCTTCGGTCAACGTCGTCGGCGAGCCGTATATGAAGGCGCTGGCGATCCTGAAGAGCCAGGGCGTCAAGGCCACCTTCGGCGGCTCTTTCGGCAGTGCCTTGCCGCAGGCCGAGTGCCTGGTCGATTCCCAGAAGGTCAACTCCGGCGGCAAGATGATCCTGATGCTGGACTGCAGCGAGGCCGCCGCCGACCAGTCGGCCGATTCGGCCGTGCCCGGGGGTCCGAGGGTCGGCAGCAACGGCGTGACCACAGTGACGCCGACTCCGGTGGTTCCGATCGCCGGCGCGCCTGGCGCGGGCACCCCACCCCCCGCCTGACCCCCACCCGGTACCGCCGTTCCCACCTAAATCCGTACACTGCTGAGAGTCCACTCATCCCAGGGAGGCTCTCGATGTTGCGTCCGTTGCGGTTCGACAATGAGATCGACCCGGGCCCGGTACAGATCCAGGCCCGCAAAGTGCACTTCGATCTCGACGACATCCCGTTGCACTGGATTCCCGGCCATCCTGTGGCCTCGTCGATGGTGAACCTGTTCAACGTGGTGCTGCCGGTGGCCGAGCACTGGTTCGTCGCGACGTTCAACGAAGCGCTGCCGTATGTGCGCGATCCCAAGCTCGCCGACGACATGCGCGGCTTCATCGGTCAGGAAGCCACCCACGCCGAGACGCACGATCAGGTGCTCGACGAGTTCCTGACCGGTCACGGGGTGGACTACCAGCCGGTGCTGTCTCTGGTGGAGCACGTGTTCACCAGGACTCTGGCGCCGTCGGACTCACCCGATCCGCGCCGCAGGCTGGCCCACCTGTGCGACCGCCTGTGGCTCATCGCGGCCATCGAGCACTACACCGCGGTGTTGGGCGACTTCGTGCTGAACTGCGCCTGGGAGGACTACGACGCCGACCCGACGATGACCGACCTGTTCCGCTGGCACGGCAGTGAAGAGGTCGAGCACCGCAGCGTGGCCCACGACGTGGCGGTGTACTTCCAGGACAGCTACTTCAGCCGGGTGCGGGCGATGTCGATCGCGGCGACGGCGGTGTACCTGTTCTTCCAGCGCGGCTGCTGGGCGATGGTGAAGAGCGATCCGACCCTCGACATCGGCTGGTGGCAGATGAACAAGATGCGTATACGCGATTCCAAGCTCGGACTGCTGCCCAAGTTCTCCCGGATGTTCGGCTCCAACACACTGGCCTACTGCCGGCCCGGGTTTTCCCCGGAGGAGATGGGGTCGACGGCCCAGGCGGTCGCGTATCTGGCGAGTTCACCCGCGGCGCGGGCCGCGCACCTGTGACGGACTCAGCCATGCCGACACCGTCACTGATATCCAGATACCGGCGGCTGCCGCCGAGCATCTCGGGCCGGTTCCGGCATGATCCGATGCTCGGTGCAGCCGGCGCCGCCATCGCCACGATCTGGACGGTGGGCCGCCTCGTACGGCGGTCGGCGCCGCCGCCCGAACTGGACCGCACGATCACGTTGACGGTGACCGGGCGGGAAGTGGTGGCCCATGACCAGGATGTCATCGCGCTCACCTTGGCCGCGGCTGACGGCGGCACGCTTCCGCTGTGGTATCCGGGTGCGCACATCGACGTGCATCTGGCCAGCGGGCGGGTCCGGCAGTACTCACTGTGCGGTGATCCCGCCGTCCGCGACAACTATCGAATTGCGGTGCGGCGCATACCTGATGGCGGCGGTGGTTCCGTCGAGGTACATGACAGCCTGCAGGTCGGCAGCCAGGTGAGCACCCATGGCCCGCGTAATGCGTTCGCCTTGACGGTGCCCGGCTACGGGTCGCCCACCCAGCGGTTCCGCTTCATCGCGGGCGGAATCGGCATCACCCCGATCCTGCCGATGCTCGGGTTGGCGGCGCGATTGGGTGTCGACTGGTCGATGGTGTACGCCGGACGTAGTCGCGACACCCTGCCGTTCCTGGACGAGCTCGCCCGGTTCGGCGACCGCATCGAGATCCGCACCGACGACGTCGACGGACTGCCCGGAGCCGACGACCTACTCGGCGACTGCCCCGACGGCACCACGGTGTACGCCTGCGGTCCGGCTCCGATGCTGACCGGGATCCGGGCGGCGCTCGCCGGCCGCGACGACGTGGAGTTGCATTTCGAAAGGTTCGCGGCGCCACCGGTTGTCGACGGTGCGGAGTTTTCGGTGACCGTCGCCTCTACGGGCGCCACGGTGACGGTGGGAGCCGACGAGACCCTGCTCGCCGCGCTGGGCCGGGCCGGGGTGAATGCCCCGTACTCATGTCAGCAGGGCTTCTGCGGCACCTGCCGAATTCGGACCCTGCCGGGAACGGACGGGACTGTGCAACATCGCGATACGTTGTTGACGGACCCGGAGCGCGACGCGGGGTATCTGCTGACCTGTGTGTCGCGGGCTGAGGCCGGACACCGGCTGACGCTCGACCTCTGAGTCGCTAGCCGCCCTGCGAGGCACCTTCGCCGTAGCCGGCGAGCTCGGGTGAAGCCATCAGCTGGTCCAGCAGGGGACGCTGTCCGTCGAGCAGCTTTATGCGGGCTGTCGCCACCGAAACCCAAGCCACGCGGTCGATTTCGGGGAACTCGACGAGCCGCCCCGACCCTTTCGGCAGCTCGACGCTGAACGTGTTGCTCACCGCTGCCGCGGGATCGAAGTCACCGCGCACCGCGAACGCGGTGACCACCTTGCCTCCCGCCTGCCGCACCGGGGCCAGGTCGATGCGCGGGCCCGCAGGCGGGGGCGAGCCGAGTTCCTCGGTGAACTCGCGTTGCGCCGCCGACCATGGGTCCTCGCCGGCGACGTACTCCCCCTTGGGCACCGACCATGCCCCGGCATCCTTGCGCGCCCAGAACGGCCCGCCCGGGTGGGCGATCAGAACCTCCACCTCCGCCCCGGCGAGACGGTACAACAGGACACCTGCGCTCAGCTTGGCCACTCCGTGCACGCTACGCGGCCGCGGAGTTCCCAAGTGTGACGCACGACTCGTCAACATTTACGGCCAGCCGGAATTTTAATTGTGAACTGCCGGTTAACTGTTGAGTAACACTCAAACGGAACTGACGTCGGCGCTGGGGCGGGCCGCCGACGTCGGTATCACGCGCGAAACAACAGAAGAGCGAAAGAAGGCACCAAAGATGATGAGGATCGGACTCGCCACGGCACTTGCAGGCGCAGCTGCCGCAGCGGTGATCGGCCTGGCGGCACCGGCCCAGGCGGCACCGACCGGCCCGGGCAACGCCCAGCAGACCATCAGTCAATTGCAGTCTCAGGGCTACAAGGTGATCGTCAACCACGTCGGTTCCACCCCGTTGGACCGGGCTACCGTGGTTGCGGTACGACCGGGACAGACCTACAGCCGGACGGATTCCAGTAGCCCGGGCGGCGATTTGCAGACGACCGTGCTCAACAAGACAGTTTACGTAGATGTGAAGTAAGCCCAAACATCGCGAAACATCAAGGAGGGGCGCCCTTTTCGGGCGCCCCTCCTTGGTGTCCCCGCGAAGCGGCTGGGCCGGGCCCCGCTAGAGTCGCCAACGTGCGACGTTTCACCCGATTTGTCGCCATCGGCGACAGCCAGACCGAAGGGCTGTGGGATGGCGATGACAGCATCGGCCTGATGGGCTTCGCGGACCGTCTCGCGGTCCGCCTCGACGGCCTCTATCCGGGGTTGGGTTATGCCAATCTCGCCGTTCGCGGTCATCGCATCGGCGACGTGCTGAACACCCAACTCCCCACCGCGTTGTCGATGCGACCCGACCTGGTCACCGTCTGCATCGGCATGAACGACGTGACCCGGCCCGGTCGCTCGTTCGCCCGCGCTCTGGGCGACCTCGACACCGTCTACGCCAGGCTCGCGGCAACGGGGGCCACCGTCGTCACCACCACGTTCCCTGACATCACCCAGATCCTGCCGGTGGGCCGGTTGCTCGGGAAGCGGGTGGTCCGGATCAACGACGCGATCAACGATGCCGCCGATCGGTACGGGTTCCACCTCGTCGATCTGTACTCGGCCCCGTCGATGCGCGAACCGGAGACCTGGAGCCCCGACCGGGTCCACGGGTCGGCGCAGGGGCACCGCCTGTTCGCCGCAGCAGCCGCCGAAGCGCTCGGACTGCCTGACAGCAACCATGATTGGGCCCTGACAACTGGCCCGGACCGGATCCAGTCGTTTCGGTCCCGCGCCTATTCACAAGTGCTGTGGACGCAGAACATGCTGATGCCGTGGCTGTGGCGTCACCTTCGCGGCCGGTCGGGCGGCTCGGGCCGCTCAGCCCGACGGCCGGCCCTGATGTGTCTGAGCGCCTGACTCAAGCCCAGGATCAGACCCCGCCCCACGCGGAGTCGAGCTCCTTGGCGACATCGATCACCTTGGCCTGCTCCGACGCCGGGCTGTCGATCTCACCGGCCACGTGCGCTGCGATGAACCGTTTGATCTCCGCGTCGACGCCCGCCAGGATGCGCAGCAGCTCGGCGCGCAGCGACGTGGAGGTGACGTGGATCGAGATGTCGGACGGCCGCGGTTTCTTCACATCGAGGATCAACAAGAGCGGCTCGGCCGCCAACGCCGAGGCCCGCAGGGCGATCTCACCGAACACCATGAACTTGGGCCGGTCGATGCGTAGGTCGATCACCATGTCGATCTCCAGCGGGATCCGGATGGAGAACGTGATGGTTTCGCCCACAATGCGGCTCACCCGGGGCTTTTGGATCTTGACCCGCGCGGTGACCTTGGCGATCTTGCCCGGCCCCTGGCCGATCGGCCCCATCTCGAACGCGTCGCCGGCGATCGAGCCGATGGCGTCGCCGACCCGGTCTTCGGATACCGCCACTTCGAAGAACCGGCGTCCGAATTCCTCGTAGGTGATGAAAGCGTGATCAGCCATGATCCGTCTACGGTCTCACGACGGTGTGTGGCGATGGTGCAGCCGGGCCGTAATGCGCGTTCACGTCGCGTCGTTCAAGCCCCGTCGGCGAAGTATCGCAACCGGGCGACGGCGAGCGGCCCACTGGTGAGATCGGCGATCAGTACGGCCCGGCGACCGTCGCGGTCCAGCCCGGCCACCAGGCTGTGCCCGGACACGATCAGTTTGCGCCAGGAGGCACCCGAGGTGCGTTCCACCAACCCGGAGGTGCTCAGCGGGGTGTCGTCGCCGGAGTAGACGTCGGTTTCGGTGTTCAACCGCCGTTGCACCGCCACCGTGTCGCCGGCGCAGAGGTCGTCGAGCAACCCGGAGACCAGCCGCCGGCCCGCCCGCCGGGCACCGGCCATTCCCTTGGCGAAGCCCACCGCGCCCGTAGGTCCCTGGTTGCGCAGCAACGCGCCGGTCAGGCGCAGCCCGACCGGTACAGCGCCGAGCCCGGCCCGGGCGAACTGTCCGATCATCGCGGGCAACTCCCAGTACGCCTGGAGTTGGTCGACCCTCGGGCCGGCCGGGCCGGCGGTGACGACATAGCGCAGGTAGGCCGGAATCCGCATGGTGACCGATGGGCTCATGACGACCTCGAGCTCGAGATCGCGGATCACCGTGGAGCCGGCGACGAGGTCGACGTCGCGGTGGAAGGTGATGTCGCGCGGGGCGATGAAGGTGTCGTAGAACCGCTCTATCTCGGCGGGCCCGCGGTGCGGCCGGGAGCCGACCGGGTCCTCGACCTGTCCGCCCGCAGCGAACAGTCCCACCCATCCTCGACGGTCGTGCGCACCCGCTGCCTGCGGTGACAATTCGACGGTGGCTAGCAGGTCGTCCCGTGTGAAGGCCATATGGTTCGTTTACCATCCCGCCCGCCGCCGCGTGCGCGCACACTGGTGTTTGACACGTTGAGATTGCCCACATCCACCGAGGAGAGCGCCATGAGTGGCAGTGGACCGTTCGGATTCGACCCTGAGGACTTCGACCGCGTCGCCCGTGAGGCCGGCGAAGGGTTGCGCGACGCCCTCGACGGGTTGAGCAAGTTCATCGCGAGGCCCGGCCAGGCCGGCGGTTGGGCGGGGCTGCTCGATGAGTTCGCCCGCTTCTCCCAGCCCAGGACCGAGCCGGAAACCACTGGCGAGAAGGGCGATGGCGTGTGGGCCATCTACTCCGTCGACGAGGCGGGTGGCGCCCATATCGAGCAGGTGTATCCCAGTGAGCTCGAGGCCTTGCGGGCCAATGCCGGCAATACCGATCCCGGCCGCCGGGTCCGGTTCCTGCCCTACGGCATCGCCGTCGGCGTGCTCGACGCGGATACCGGCGAGTAACAACAGCCCGAATGTCGTCTGTCGACCTTCGGGACCGGCTAGGATTCTGGCCCAAAGTCAACGAACTGCCCGGCCTGATTCGACCGGCGGCCGGCAATGCTGAGGGTGGGACATGATTCGTGAACTCTTCGCCACGACGGCGGTCGCCGCGGCGGCACTGGCGACAGCGATTTCCGCCGCGCCGGGTGCTCTCGCCGACGACAACAGCAACATGTATCCGGACAATCCCGGGCACTACCCCACCGATGTCCCCGGGATGAGCTACGAGGCTTCGAACGGCGCACCGTGCTTCAGCTGGGAGCGCAATGTGTTCGGACGGGGTCCGGGCGGCACCGCGATGCAGTGCAAGTGGATTCCCAACCAGTGGCCGCCGGTCTACACCGGCTTCTGGACCTACGCGTATCCGTTGAACGGTGTGCAGGAGATCGGCTCGCCGTGCCCCGGGCCGCAGGAGGCTGCGCAGTCCCCCGACGGCCGGCCGATGCTGTGCCTCGGCGAGCAGGGCTGGCAGGCGGGCATATTGACCGGAGACGGGTTCTTCCCGGTCTGAGGCGCGGGTCACCCACCGACGGCCATACAGCTGAATGCTCCGTGTATGGTCGTGGGGCCCCGAATCCGTGCACACCAGGAGTGCCATGAGCGCTGACGTGAAGTTCGACCTGTCCACAGTGTTCTCGACGGTGGCGAAAGCCATCGGCGACCAGACCTTCCTGGTGTGGCGCGACCGCCGGTTGACCTACAGCGAGTTCGACGCCCGCGTCGACGGCTTCGCCCACTACCTCGTCTCGGCCGGCCTCGGCACCCACACCGAGCGCGACGCGCTGGCCGGGCACGAATCGGGTCAGGACCACCTCGGCATCTACCTGCGCAACGGCAACGAGTACCTCGAGTCGATGATCGGCAGCTACCGCGCACGGGTGGCACCGTTCAACGTCAGCTACCGCTACGTGGAAGACGAACTCCTCTACCTGCTGACCGATTCGAACGCCCGCGCGGTGATCTACAACGCCGAGTTCGCGCCCAGGGTGGCCGCGATCCGCGACCAGTTGCCGAACCTCCAGGTCCTCATCCAGGTCGCCGACGAGTCCGGCAACGAGCTTCTCCCGGGCGCCGTGGACTACGAGACCATCCTGAAAACGCCTGCGCCGCAGGCGGGAATGCCGACGCCGTCCGGCGATGACCTGTACATCCTCTACACCGGTGGCACCACCGGCATGCCGAAAGGCGTGCTGTGGCGCCAGCACGACATCTTCCTGTCCTCGATGGGTGGCCGACCGTTCGGCAGCGACACCTTCATCGGTTCGTACGAGGAACTCGCCGAGCGGGCTGCCAACGCCGGCGGCGGGTTGTCGCTGCTGATGATCCCGCCGTTCATGCACGGCGCCGCACAGTGGGCCGCCTACAACGCCGTGACCATGGGCGGCAAGCTCGTCATTCCCGACGATGTGGTGCGCATGCGTCCCGACAACGTGCTGCAGCTCGCCGCACGTGAACGGGTACTGAGCATCCCGGTGGTCGGCGATGCGATCGCCCGGCCACTGGTCGACGAGATCGAGAAGGGCGACTACGACCTGTCGGGCCTGTTCACGATCACCAACGGCGGTGCGCCACTGTCGCCGACCGTGCGCGAGCGAATCCTGACCGCACTACCGCATCTGACTCTGCTCGACGCTGTCGGCGCATCGGAGTCGGGCGCCCAGATGAGCACCTTCTCCACCGCGGGCAGTGAATCCGAGGCCGCGACGTTCAACGCCCAGTCCGATACCGGCGTGGTCGCCGAGGATCTGTCCCGGGTCCTCGGACCCGGTGAGGGTGGCGGTTGGCTGGCGCGGCGGGACCTGATCCCGCTGGGTTACCTGGGCGACGAAGCCAAGACCGCACGTACCTTCCCGACCATCGACGGGGTGCGCTGGTCGGTTCCGGGCGACCGCGCAAACGTCTTGGAAGACGGACGGATTCAGCTGCTGGGCCGTGACTCGGTCACCATCAACTCCGGCGGCGAGAAGATCTTCGTCGAGGAAGTCGAGCGGGCCATCGCCGCCCACCCGGCTGTCTACGACGTGGTGGTGGTCGGCCGTCCCTCGGAACGTTGGGGCAGTGAGGTCGTCGCGGTGGTGCAGTTCGCCGAGGGCGCTTCGGCCACCGACGAGGAACTCGTGAAGGTGTGCGAGAGCTCGATCGCGCGTTACAAGATCCCCAAGGCGTTCGTCCGGTCACCGCAGATCGTGCGCTCCCCCGCCGGTAAAGCCGACTACCGGTGGGCCAAGTCGGTGGCGACCGAACAAGCCGAGGCTGTCAGCGCCTCATAGCCCGAGCGATCTCGGCGAGCATCGTGGCGTGGGCGGCGACCGCCTGCTCCACGGTGATCGCCAACAACGGCCTGGGCGCGGAGATGGTCAGCTCTTCGGTGATCCGGGTTCCGGCCGCGGTCGCAGCGAAGTCCACCCGGCTGTCCAGCCGCACCTGTGGGAACTGTCTGGCCTGTGCGGTCACCACGCCGGCGCTGGGGACGATCAGCCGGGCCCGGTAGGTGATCGGAAGATTCAGCGGCCCCAATGGGATTCGGTCGCGCACCTGATAGTCCTGCCGGTATCCGTCGGCCAGTTCCATCCGGGAGGTGCTGCGCACCCACTGCACCAGTGGATGTACCTGCGAGATGTGGTCCAGGTCGACGTAGACCGCCCGCACCTGTTCCGGTGGTGCGGGCACCTCACCGCTGACAGTGCGCCGAGCCTGCCCGATCCAGATGCTCACGGCAGCAAGTTCACCACAGTCAACCAACCACGAGATGCAGTTTCTCCCAGCCGCGCACCGTGGAGGTCGGTGCCAGTTGCGCACTGTCGTAGTCGATCTCCCATTCGGGGAAACGGTTGAGCAGTTCGTCGAGGGCCACCCGGCCTTCGAGCCGGGCCAGATTGGCACCCAGGCAGTAGTGCAGACCTTTGCCGAAGGTCAGGTGGCTGATGTTGTCGCGGTGGATGTCGAAGGTGTCGGGGTTGCGGTAGCGGCGCGGATCACGGTTGGCCGCCCCGAACAGCAGCAGCATCGCACTGCCGGCAGGCACCGTGGTGCCGTCGTACTCGAAATCTCTTGCCACCCAACGTGCCACGTGTGGGCCGGTGGGTTCGAACCGAAGCGTCTCGTCGACGGCGCGGGTCAGCAGTGAGCGGTCCCGTTCCACTTCGCGACGCTGGTCTGGATGCTCGGCGAGCACTTTCGCCAGCCAGCCGATGAGCCGGCCGGTGGTCTCGTTTCCGGCGCCCGCCACCACCTGGGTGTAGTGCAGCACTTCCTTGCGCTCAAGCTTGCGGGTGACACCGAACTCGTCGGTGAACTCAACATTGAGCAGTGCCGTCATCAGATCGTCGGAAGGGTTGTTGGCCCGCCACTCGACATAGTCGGCGTAAATCCGGCCGTCGGCGATGCGGTCGGCCCGCACCACCTTCATCGGCACACCCGGTTTGGTGCGCAGGTTGGCGTCGTTGGCGTCACGAACCCCGATCTGCTCCGATTCCGGTATGCCGAGCAGCATTCCGATCACCCGCATCGGCATCATCGAGGCGAGTTCGGCGATGATGTCGAATCCGCCCGAGCCGACCAGCGGGTCCAGGCACCGCACACAGAACTGGCGGATCTGATCCTCGATCTCGGCCATCCGCCGCGGGGTGAACACCCGCGACATCAGCCCGCGCAACAGGGTGTGCATGGGCGGGTCCTCGAACATCATCACGCCCGGCGGCATGTCGAAATCGGACTTGACCAATTCGAGGATGTCACTTCGGCTGTTGGAGAACGTTTCCCAGTCCGACAAAGCTCTTTCGACATCGACGTGCCGGGACAGTGCCCAGAAGTCGTAGCGCTCGTTGCGGTAGATCGGCGCCTCATCGCGCAGGCGGGCGTACACCGGATACGGGTCGGCGACGATTCCGACGTCATAGGGGTCGTAGTAGACGGTCATTTCAGGCAGCTGCCGGCGTCGACGGGAAGGGTGACCCCGGTGATGTAGCGGGCTTCGTCCGATGCCAGGAACAGGACCGCATTGCTGATGTCCTCGGGAGTGACCCACGGGATCGGGAGCATGTGGAACGTCTGGCAGATCGGAGCCAGGTCGTCGGGACCCGGATTCTCCAGGTCGGGCCGGAACATCCGGTAAGTCGTGTCATTCATCAGCATCGGACTGTTCACGTGGGTGGGGTGCACCGAGTTCACCCGGATCGAATGTTGGCCCAGTTCAACGGCAAAACTGCGCATCAAACCGACCACACCGTGCTTGGCTGCTACGTAGTGCCCGGTGAACGGGTAGGCCTTCGACCCCGCCACCGAGCTGGTCAGAATGATCGACCCGCCCCGCCCACCGGCGAGGATATGGGGCACACCGGCTTTCACCGTCTTCCAGACACCGCTGAGGTTGACGTCGATCATCTCTTGCCAGAGGTCCTCGTCCATCCGGTCCAGCTTCACCCCGGTGGTGCCGATGCCGGCGTTGGCGGCAATGATGTCCAGCCGGCCCAGTTGCTCGACGCCGCTGTCGACGGCCGTCTTGAGCGCGCCGAAATCACGTACGTCGACCTCGGCTGTGACGATTCGCCGGCCGAGGCTCTTCACCAGATCGGCCGTTTCGGCCAGGTCCTCTGCCGTCGCTCCCGATGCCGGTGACCGATCGAACGTTGCGCAGATGTCCAACCCGATGATGTCGGCACCCTCGGCCGCCAACCGCACCGCGTGGCTGCGGCCCTGCCCCCGGGCCGCTCCGGTGATCAGTGCGACCCTGCCGTCGACCCGTCCGGTCATTCCCCACCCTCCGCCAACATTGGGCGATCGCCCAATAATTACACTCAGGCCATGTTTAGCAGCCGTCGCCGCGCGTGGTCAAGGGTGCGGTGAGCCCGCCGAGCACCACCCGCCGAGCCCTGATCCGGGCCACCGCCCAGGTCATGCTCGAGGAGGGTTACGCCGCGGCGACCTCGCGGCGGGTGGCCGCGCGGGCCGGCGTCAAACCCGCCCTCGTGCACTACTACTTCCCGAGCATGGACGATCTGTTCATCGCGGTCCTGGCCGCCGGCGCCGACACCAACCTGAGCACCCAGCAGGAGGCCTTCGCCGAGGACTCCCCTCTACACGCGCTGTGGGACCTCAACAACACCCAGGGCGCGGCACTGTGGATGGAGTTCATGGCTTTGGCCAACCACCGCAAGGCCATCCGCAGCGAGATCGCCGGCTATGCCGACCGGTTCCGCGACCTCGAGGAGGCCGCGATGTGCTCGGCGCTACGGGCGCACGGGGTCGACACCGACGAGTTCCCGCCCGTGGTCATGTCGATGATCGTGGCGAGCCTGGCCCGGATCCTGGTGCTCGAGCGGGGGCTCGGCATAAGCCGTGGGCACGCCGAGGCCCAGGATTTCGTGCGGCGCTATCTGGACCGATTCGAGCTGCCCCAGGGGGATCCGACATGAGCCTTCTGCACGAACTGGTTTCGGCGTCTGCCGCCGGCGCGCCGCAGCGCCCGGCCGTGGTGACCGACGACGGCACCACCTCGACCTTTTCCGAGTTCGACCGCCAGATCCATGGCGTCGCAGGGTGGGTGGCGGCCCGGACCGCACCGGGTGACCGAGTGGCCGTGGTCGCCGACAACAGCGTCGCCTATGCCCAGCTGTATTACGGGGTGCCGCGAAGCGGGCGCGTCCTGACGCTGATCAATCAGCGTCTCAGCCCGGCGGAACAGGCCGCACAGTTGGCCACCGCCGGGCCCACCCTGTTGCTCGGCGACGAGCGGTATCTGTCGGCTCTCGCACACACCGGAGCGCCCGCCGTCGCATTCGAATCCGACCAGTGGCGGGCAGCACCCGCGGCCGAACTCCCCATCGAAGCCGACCCCGAGCCCGATGATCCCGCCTGGCTGCTGTTCACCAGCGGGTCCACCGGCGTCCCGAAAGCTGTTGTGCACAGCCACCGTTCGATCCTCACCGCAGTATGGGGCTCGGTGGCGGGCCGCTCGGTGCAGCCCGGCGGGGTGTACCTGTTGCCGTTTCCCATGTGCCACATCGCCGGTTACAACATGCTGGTGCAGCATGCGGTCGCCGCGACGGTCGTCCTGTGCGCCCAGTTCCGCCCCGAAGGTTTCGCGCACCTGGTACGTACCCACGAGGTGACGTCGTGTTCGCTGGCGCCCACCATGTTGCACTCGCTTCTCGGCCATCTCGAGCGCACCGGGACCGATCTGCCCACGCTCGACGCGATCGCCTACGGATCCGCCGCGATGCCACTGGATCTGCTGCGTCGGGCCATCGACACTCTCGGCGTCGACTTCCACCAGGGCTACGGGATGACCGAAACCGGCGGAAACATCACGTTTCTCGGCCCCGACGACCACCGCGCCGGCGCCGCGGGCCATCCCGAGTTGCTCACCAGTGCCGGCTATCCGCACCCGGGCGTCGAGATCGGCATCACCGACACAGACGGCGCATTGCTGCAGCCCGGGCAGGTGGGCGAGATCGTGGTACGCGGTGCACAGGTGACGCCCGGCTACTGGCCCGACGAGGCCAGCACCGAGGACGGTTGGCTACGCACGGGTGACATGGGCCGCAGCGACACCGATGGACGTCTGTTCATCGTCGACCGGCTCAAGGACATCATCGTCACCGGCGGTGAGAACGTGTCCTCCCGCGAGGTCGAGGACGCCCTGTCCGGTCATCCCGGCGTGGACCAGGTCGCTGTGGTCGCGGTTCCCGATGACTACTGGGGCGAGGCGGTCTGCGCGGTGGTCGTCCCGTCGCCGGGGCGCCGGCCGACCGCTGATGAGTTGATCAGCCACGTGCGTGGCACGATCGCAGGTTTCAAACGACCACGGGTTGTGTTGTTCACCGAGGCACTACCGCTGACCGGTAACGGCAAGGTCGCCAAGGACCGGGTTCGTGCCTTCGCTCGCACTGCAGTTCTGGATGGCGCCGAGAAGTAGTGATTGCCTTGGCCAACCCCTCAACGGCCCCGACACATCGGACACTACGCCGATCACGGGCGTTTTCCGGGTTTTCCACCAAATACCTCGGCAAATTTAACGGTGCGTCAATGGAATCCGCATTTCGCACGGCAGCACGGTGCTAGCGTTCGGCATTATCTGACGACCCTGGGGGTTCCGTATGACTACCAACGACCCTGACTGGACCAAGCCCGCCGCGATGGCCATCCCACCGGAAGGCTATTTCGAACTCAAGGAGGGTCGATACGGCCCTACCTACCCGAGAACACCTGCGTGCCATGGCTTTTCCATCATCGCAAAGGTGAAGGAAGGCCGCGAGGAGACAGTACGCGCCTACGGCAAGCAGATCGAGGCCGCCGTGGCCGCCAGCCCCGAAGTGCTTGCGCCCCTGCGGCTGCACTATTTGCGTTGGCAATTGTTCGACGTTGGCTCGGGTCTGCATTTCCAATACCAGGGCATCTTCGACACCGACTTCGACAAGTACACCGAGGACGCGGTGCAATTGTTCAGCGCCACCGGCATCACCACGGTATTCACCAATCTGGAGGGGTTCCCGGAGGACTGGAAGGAGAACCCTCAGGCATTCATCGAGTTCGTCCGGGCGCACCAGGTGCCGAGCTTCCTGGAATACGGCGAGTACCCCTACGTCACCGCCGACGAAATCAAGAAAGCGCTGCGACTCAAGGCCGCCTTCTCCAACATGCTCGATCAGATGCAGTAGCCGACTGTGCTCGAGTTCGACGAGATCCAGCACATCCTGCTGACCCGTACCCCGGCCATCACCGGGCGCTACGAGTTCCTGACGTTCGACACCCGCGAGGGCGGCCGCGCCTGGTTGACCGACCTGCTGGACAAGGTGTCCTCGGCCACGGACGCGACGGCCACCATGGACGAGTCCGACCGCTGGGTCACGTTGGCGTTCACCTGGAACGGACTGCGGGCACTCGGTGTCGACGAGGAGTCGCTGGCGACCTTCCCCGCGGCGTTCCGGGAAGGCATGGCGCAGCGCGCCTCGATCCTGGGTGACACCGGCGAGGCCGCACCCGAGCATTGGTCCGGCGGCCTGGCCGGTGAGGATCTGCATGCGATAGCGATCCTGTTCTCGCGCACCGACGAACAGTACCGTCGCTCCATCGCCGAGCACGACAAGCTGCTCGACCGAACCCCCGGCGTGCGCAGCCTGTCGTACCTGGACCTGAACGCGACCCCGCCGTTCAACTTCGCCCATGATCACTTCGGATACCGGGACCGGCTGTCCCAGCCGGTGATGAAGGGATCCGGGGAGGAACCGACCCCGGGTTCCGGCGCCCCGCTTGAGCCCGGAGAGTTCATCCTCGGCTACCCCGACGAGGACGGACCCGTCGCCAACCTGCCCAAGCCGGATGTGTTGTCCCGCAACGGGAGCTATCTGGCTTACCGCCGGCTCGAGGAACACGTCGGGCTGTTCCGGGACTACCTTCGTGAGCGGTCCGATTCGCCGGAGACCGAGGAACTCTTGGCCGCCAAGTTCATGGGCCGGTGGCGCAGCGGCGCGCCCCTGGTGTTGGCGCCCGAGCACGATGATCCCGAGCTCGGCGCGGATCCGGCGCGCAACAACGATTTCAACTACAAGGAAATGGATCCCTTCGGCTATGCGTGCCCGCTCGGGTCGCATGCGCGCCGGCTCAACCCACGCGACACCGCGCACTACATGAACCGCCGCCGGATGATCCGGCGCGGCGCCACCTACGGCCCCGCCCTGCCCGACGGCGCGCCCGACGACGGGGTGGAACGCGGCATCGCAGCGTTCATCGTCTGTGCCGACCTCGTGCGCCAGTTCGAGTTCGCGCAGAACGTCTGGATCAACGACAAGACGTTCCACGAACTGGGCAACGAGCACGACCCGATCTGCGGTACCCAGGACGGCACCCTCGACTTCACGGTCCCCAAACGTCCGATACGTAAAGTGCACAAGGGAATTCCGGCCTTCACCACACTTCGGGGTGGTGCATACTTCTTCCTGCCGGGCATGTCGGGACTGCGGTACCTGGCGACCATGCCGTAGTTTCGGCTGGTCCCGGTTACGGCATCGCGCCGAGGAACCACAGTCCGGCCGGCGCAGGACCCGGTGTTGCCGCGGGAGGTACCGCGGCCAGTGCGGGCCCGGGCGACGGGTCTGCCGCAATGTGCGGTTCGGCGGCGGGTGCGGGTGCCGGTAGGTGTGGCTCAGCTGCCGGAAGGTGCGGGACGGTGACTGCGACCGGCTGCTGAATCGGCACGGCCGGGGCCTGCGGCGGTGCCGGGGCGGGAACCGGGACCACCGCGACCGGTTCGGCGACCGGCACCCGCTCTGACCGTTCGGCCGCCTGGTTCGAGACTCCCGGCTCGGCCGGCAACTCCCTCACCGAACGTGTCACGTCCCGCGGGGTGATGACGGTGACGAGTTGCGGCTCGGCGGCCGCCGCGGAGATGTAAGCGTCGTCGGGCGCCGGGCCCGGCGCCGGTTCCACGAACTGCGAGCCGACCGTGAGCAGTCCTGTCGCGATCGCCGCAGCCGTGGCGGCCATAGCCCGTACCGCGGTGTGCCGGCGCGGGGCCGGAGTCCGCAACGCGGCAGGCCTCGGTGTCCTGGCGACCGCGTTGGTCGCGACGGCCACTGCGGCGGCCCGGGCGGTGGTGCCGGACCGTCCGGGGACGGTCCGCACATCGTCGAATCCCGCGGCGGCGAGCAGGTCGAGCAGTTGGGGCACGGCGTCATGGCCGTCACCGGAGACGAGTCCGGGCGCACACACGCCGATCGCGGCGACGTTCTGACCACTGGCGGCCGCGATGGCCTGGGCGCTGCGGGCAGCGGCGACGGCCCGGACAGTCACATCATCGGCGTCGTCGACATCGAAGGCGTCGTCATCCAGCGGGGTGAGATCTGTGGTGCGGTCATCGCCCCCGACGAGGGCCCAGGCGATGCCGTGCGAAGTCACCGACAGCCCCAGCACTGTCCTCACCCTGCGACCTCGATTCCTCTCGCGTGACCGGCACCCGGCCGCGACGAGCGTAAGTCGCCCCGCAGGCGTCGGCATCCGGGAGAAGGGGTCGGTAACCGGTTGGGCACCCAGAATTCACCTGGATGCTATTTTTGCCGCCGAACCAGCCCGGAATCGGGCAGCAAGGAGACGATCATCGGCACATACGCGGTCACCGGGTCCGCATCCGGTATGGGATTGCAGGCCGCCCAGCGGCTCCAGGACCTCGGGCACGCCGTCATCGGTGTGGACCTCAAAGAGGGCGATGTGGTTGCCGATCTGTCCACCCCTCAGGGCCGCCGAGCGGCGGCCGACGGCGTGCTGGCGGCGTGCGGCGGAGTGCTCGACGGGGCCGTGCTGGCGGCCGGGCTCGGCCCGGGCCCCGGCGCGGACCGCAATCGGTTGATCGCCGAGGTCAATTTCCTCGGCGTCGTCGAGCTACTCGAGGCCTGGCGGCCCGCGCTGGCCAACGCGGACCGCGCCAAAGTCGTGGTGATCTCCAGCAATTCGACGACGACGGTACCGATCGTTCCGCGCCGGACAATTCGGGCACTGTTGGCGCGCGACACCGACAGGGCGATCCGCTCGCTGCGCCTGTTCGGGCGAAACGGGTCGGCCATCATGTACGCGGCTTCCAAGATAGCGGTCAGCCGCTGGCTGCGGGTCAATGCGGTCACCGCGGCCTGGGCCGGTGCCGGTATCCGACTGAATGCCCTGGCCCCAGGCGCGATCTTGACGCCACTCCTGCAGGCCCAACTCGCCGATCCGCGCGAGGGCGCCGCCGTGCGGAGGTTCCCGGTACCGATCGGCGGATACGGCGACGCCGGCCACCTCGCCGACTGGATGTGTTTCATGCTGTCGGACTCTGCCGACTTCCTCTGCGGCAGTGTGATTTTCGTCGACGGTGGCTCCGACGCCTTCTTCCGTCCCCAGGACTGGCCGAAGGCTGTGCCACTGCGCCGGCTGCCGCGGTATCTTTGGCGGTTTGCCCGCGGCGTACGACATGGTTGAGCCGGGCCACGTACACGGACCACGGCGCGCCTGGGCGGCGGTCGCACTGCTGACCCTGGTCGGCACCCTCAACTACGTCGACCGGTTCCTGCCCTCGGTCCTGGCCGAGCCGATCAAACACGAACTCGCCCTGTCCGACACCGCAATCGGGGTGATCAACGGGTTCGGCTTCCTGATCGTGTACGCGGTGCTCGGCGTCGCGGTGGCACGGGTTGCCGACCGTGGGGCGT
This sequence comes from Mycobacterium sp. IDUB_24, assembly GCF_055419385.1. Taxonomy (NCBI): domain Bacteria; kingdom Bacillati; phylum Actinomycetota; class Actinomycetes; order Mycobacteriales; family Mycobacteriaceae; genus Mycobacterium; species Mycobacterium sp. IDUB_24. The sequence goes on along the minus strand of NZ_JBVAXO010000008.1, from coordinate 54,818 downwards.
TCGGCGCGGTGATCGCCGCCTGCCTGACCCTGTGGGGCACCATGACCATGCTCGGCGGTGCCGTGCAATCCGGTTTTCAGCTCGCGCTCACCAGGGTGGGCGTAGCGGTCGGCGAGGCGGGCAGCACCCCGGCCGCACACGCGTACGTGGCCCGCAACTTTGCCCCGTCGCGTCGCGCGGCGCCACTTGCGGTGCTTACCTTCGCGATCCCACTGGCCAGCGGCGCCAGCCTGATCGGCGGTGGCCTGTTGGCCGAGAACCTCGGCTGGCGAACGGCTTTCGTGGCGATGGGTGCGTTCAGCGTGGTCTTCGCCCCGTTGGTGCTGATGGTGGTCGGCACACGCCAGACTCTGCCGGTCGCGACAGTCGCGGAGGACGGCCCGCCGGTCAAGTGGTGGGCGCTGCTACGCAAGCGCAGCTTCCTGGCCGTCGTAGGCGGCACCGCATTCGTCTCGGCCGCCGGCTACTCGCTCACCACCTTCTCCCCGGCCTTCCTGATGCGCACCCGGTCCATGTCGCTCAGCGAGGTCGGGTGGGAGTACGGCCTGGCCACCGGACTGGCCGGGGTGCTGGGACTGCTCATCGTGGGCCGGCTGGCCGATCGGCTGGCGTTGCGCGACGCGCGCTGGCTGCTGTGGATCGTGGTACTCACCACGGCGGTGCTGCTGCCCGCCTCGGTGCTCGCCTTCACCGTCGAGAGTCGCCTCGCGTGCGTATGGCTCCTGGCGCTCAGCTACGTCATCGGCACGGCATATCTGGCCCCGTCGATCGCCGCAATCCAGCGTCTGGTGCTGCCCAGACAGCGGGCGACCGCGTCGGCCTTGTTCTTGTTCTTCAATGCCACTCTCGGGTCTGTGGGCCCGTTCGTCACGGGCCTGATCAGCGACGCGCTGACCGCCGATCTCGGCGCACACGCACTCGGCCGGGCCCTGCTGATCCTGGTTCCGGCGCTGCAACTGCTGGCCATGGGCTGCTATCTCGTCGCCGCCCGCTGGTACCGCAGCGACATCGTCGAGGCGGGTGAATAGGCCCGACCTAGTCTGCCGCCCGGTCCGGCCTACGCTCTCGGCGGCGGGTGGCGCCCCACAGCCCGACGGCGATGCCGACCACGGCTCCCCCGAGGCCGATGACCTGCTGCGACCGCGGCAGCTGGTCGTGGACCGCCACGCCGCCAAGCAGGTCGGCCGCGTCGGCGCCGCCGGAGGCCAGGAACCAGCCGCGCGTGTCCTTCCCGCGTAGTCCCGCCGCCAGCAGCAGGCCGCCGATCAGCGCATCGCGATATCCCATCGACCGCCACATCAGCTGCGCGGTTGCGTCAGGTGTTTCCCGCCCGCCCCATAACCGGTCGGCCCGCTTCGGGTCGACGAGAAACGAGACGCCCGACGCGAATCGGATGGCACCGGCGGCCAGTGCGGCCCGGTCGATCGACATGGCGTGCAGCCTAGAACGTCGGGTCCGCCGCACGGGGAACTCCTGTGAAATCTCCCAACCGGCTCCGGCGCCGCAACTTGCCAGCAATGATTGGGGTACCCGAGTTCAGGAGCGCACACATGGCCACAATCGAAGCCAACGCACAGACCGACTCGTCTTTCGAGAGTGATGTCGCAGCCACCCAGGCCTACATCGACAGTCCTCGGTTCGAGGGCATCATCCGGCTGTACACGGCACGTCAGGTCGCCGAGCAACGCGGCACGATCCCGTCCGACTATCCGGTCGCCCGCGAGGCCGCGACCGCGTTCTTTCCGCATCTGCGCGAACTGTTCGCGCAGAAGAAGAGCATCACCACCTTCGGTCCGTATTCACCGGGCCAGGCGGTGGTCATGAAACGGATGGGCATCGAGGGGATCTACTTGGGCGGGTGGGCCACCTCCGCCAAGGGCTCGATCAGTGAAGATCCGGGGCCCGACCTGGCCAGCTATCCGCTGAGCCAGGTGCCCGACGAGGCCGCCGGCCTGGTCCGGGCGCTACTGACCGCCGACCGCAATCAGCAGTACCTGCGGTTGCGGATGACGCCGGAGCAGCGCGCGACGACCCCGGTCGTCGACTACCGGCCGTTCATCATCGCCGACGCCGACACCGGTCACGGTGGCGATCCGCATGTCCGCAACCTGATCCGCCGCTTCGTCGAGTCCGGGGTGCCCGGTTACCACATCGAGGATCAGCGGCCCGGCACCAAGAAGTGCGGCCACCAGGGTGGCAAGGTGCTGGTGCCCTCGGATGAGCAGATCAAACGCCTCAACACGGCCCGGTTCCAGCTGGACATCATGCGGGTTCCCGGCATCATCGTGGCCCGCACCGATGCCGAGGCCGCCAACCTCCTCGACGGTCGCGCAGATGAGCGGGATCAGCCGTTCCTGCTCGGGGCGACGAATCTGTCGGTGCCCACCTACAAGTCGTGTTTCCTTGCGATGGTGCGCCGGTTCTACAACCAGGGCGTCACCGAGCTCAACGGACACCTGCTTTATGCACTTCCCGAGGGCGAGTACGCGACCGCCGACGCCTGGCTGGAACGCCAGGGCATCACGAACACGATCGACGAAGCCGCGAAGGGCCACCGGACCGGCGATTCGGTCGATTCATTGTTCGACAAGGTCGAGTCGGCGTTCGTGGAGGCGTGGCAGGACGATGCCGGACTCAACACCTACGGCGAGGCGGTCGCCGAACTTCTAGAGTTCCGAGAACGCGAGGGCGAGCCGGCTGCGATGAGCGCGGCTGACTGGCGCGTCTTCGCTGCGCGGGCATCGCTGTACACGGCGCAACAGAAGGCGCACGAACTCGGCGCCGACGTGGCCTGGGACTGCGAGCGGGTCAAGACCCCCGAGGGCTACTACCAGGTTCGTGGCGGCATTCCGTATGCGATCGCGAAGTCGCTGGCGGCAGCGCCGTTCGCCGACATCCTGTGGATGGAGACCAAGACCGCCGATCTGGCCGATGCCAAGCAGTTCGCCGATGCGATCCACGCCGAGTTCCCCGACCAGATGATGGCCTACAACCTGTCACCGTCGTTCAACTGGGACACCACCGGCATGACCGATGACGAGATGCGGGCGTTCCCAGAGGAACTCGGCAAGATGGGGTTCGTCTTCAACTTCATCACCTACGGCGGCCATCAGGTCGACGGCGTGGCGTGCGAGGAGTTCGCGACGTCGCTGCGACAGGAGGGCATGCTGGCACTGGCCCGGCTGCAACGCAAGATGCGTCTGGTCGAATCTCCTTACCGGACACCGCAGACGCTGGTCGGCGGTCCACGCAGCGACGCCGCCCTGGCCGCCTCGTCGGGCCGTACCGCCACCACCAAGGCGATGGGCGCGGGTTCCACGCAACACCAGCATCTGGTGCAGACCGAGGTGCCCAAGAAACTCCTCGAAGAGTGGCTGGCGATCTGGGGCGACTACTACAAGATCGGTGAGAACCTGCGGGTGCAGTTGCGGCCGCGCCGCGCCGGGTCGGACGTACTCGACCTCGGTATCTACGGCGACGGTGACGACCCGTTGGCCAACGTCGTCGTCGACCCCATCAAAGACCGGCATGGCCGCAACATCCTGACGGTGCGCGACCAGAACACCTTCGCCGAGAAGCTGCGCAAGAAGCGCCTGATGGACCTGATCCACGTGTGGCTCATCCACCGGTTCAAGCCAGAGATCGTCTACTACGTGACGCCGACGGAGGACAACGTCTATCAGACCGAGAAGATGAAGGCGCACGGCATCTTCAGCGATGTGTACCAGGAGGTCGGCGAGATCATCGTGGCCGACGTGAACCAGGCCCGCATCGATGAACTGCTGGCACCCGATCGTGAGGCCCTGGGACGGTTGATCCGCAAGGAGGACTGAGGGTCGGCGGGCCGCGTAGTACTGCGCCGGTTTCTACCGCCGGGTCGTGGCTCGCGCGGGTCACGACCCTCGAGTAGAAAACCGGTTACCCGTGGGCCTTGATGGATCCGGGCGCCCTGCGCTCACGCGCGCGACCACCGCAGCGATGACGAACCCGCCGAGCGCCGACCAACCCAGCACACCGTCGAGCCCGTTCTTGGCCATCAGAGTCAACGCGGCACCGGCGACGCACAGAAGCGCACCGGTCAGCACCGACCGGCCCCCGCCGATCTGGACCCGGCTGTCCCACCACGGCAGAGGGAGGTGTTCCAGCGGTGACAGCAGACGGAAGGCAACCGCCATGAGAACGGCGAAAACCACTGCGCGCAAAGCCAGGTGGGCCCAGAACCCTGGAGCGTGTGGATCGAAGGCATCGAGACCGACGGCGTGCAAGGTGAATGCGGCGACCGCGATCACCGGGATGTGCCACAGGTACAGCGTCATGGCTCCCCCGTTGCCCGTCGCCACGATGCGCCAGACGCGCGGACGGGCGGCCCAGCGCCGGATCGGGTCCGCGGCGGCGATGAACAGGCATGGCATCCAGATGCAGTGCAGTGCCAGCAGCAGTGTCGGCGGCGAGACGTTGGACACCCGTTCGGTTCCGGTGACAACCAGGGACACGTCGTAAATACCTGTGAGAGCGACGATTACCTGCACCGCGAACGCGATGATCGCGATTCCCAACGCCCGTCGCGCGCAGATCACGTGACGCGCGTAGGCCACGCCGATCACAACCGGTATCAGCCAGACGATGATCAGGTTGGCAGTGCCCGCCTCGGGTGTTCCCACTGCGAACCGGATGGCATCCACCACCCCGGACCCGGCAAGCAATGCGGCTATCACCCACGCGAACGCCCGGCCGGTGGACAGGCGCATCAGCGCCGGGACGAAGGCGAGCGCCACCAGGTAGACACCCAGAAACCACAGGAGCGCCACACATTCGCGCCCGAGCGCCGACGCGGATGAAGCTCCCATCGTCGCGCGCACCACCAGCAGGACCACCGTCCACATGGCCAGGTACCAGAACACCGGCCGGCACAACCGTTGGGCGCGCGCGAGCAGCCATTCTCCCCAGGAGCGTCCGTCGTGCCAGCTGTAGGCACCCGCGGCCCCACCGGCCATGAAGAACAGCGGCATCACCTGCAGCACCCAGGTGACCGGGGCCAGCGACGGCAAGGCGCCGAGGATGTTGCCGACCCGCACACCGCCCGAGTCGATGGTGGCCAGTAGCAGGGCGCAGTGGCCGAACATCACCACAAGCAGGGCGCCGAGGCGCGCCACGTCAACGGCGCGGTCGCGGTCGGGTTTGGTGTCGTGCACCACGGCATCTACCGACGGCACCACTTCGGGGCTTGGCATGGGTTCAGTCTGCCGGGCGATCGGTCGGGAAGGGATGCGTAGTCCTACCTTGTTTCCCGAGTTTTCCGAGTCATTTTCCCGGCCGCCGTCTGCCCGGCCACAACGCCAGTCCCGCCACGAGCAGCAATACCGAGGGCACGGTCCACACCACAAACCACGCCGACCGCCCCGAGCCCGCATTCAGCGCCACCTCACCCGCGGGCACGGTGCGTGCCCACACGATGAACGCATCAGCCACCGGGAGGACGCCGAACAGATATCGCGTGGTGCGTAAACCCACCGGCACCCCGATCAGTTCGACCTGCCGGGTCAGCCGGCCGGCCAGGTCAGCGTCGCCGTTGGCTCGCGCCGCCGCCAACCCGACCGCCGATGCACTCAGGCTCACCCCGAGGATCAACGGACCGCTGTCGACATCCGCATCACCGCCGGTGCCGGACGGATACTCCAGAACTCCGGCCATTCCGGCCTTGCTGGTAACGAAAAGGTCCGAAAACTGCTGCCACTGATCATCTTTGATCCCGACCACGTCATTGACCGCAGGCCAGAAAGTCTGAACGATGGCTTGGGACGACCCTCGTGGTGCCGCGATGGTGTGGGCGCGGTCATCAACCTGATGCGGCAGGAGACCCGTGTCCGGATCCGCGGCAGCCAGTGCCCGCGACCGCCATTCGGCGAGATCCTCGCGCCATGGCAGATCGAGCATCGCGATCGCCTGGGCGAGCGCTCCCGCTGCCACGACTGAATCACACGGCCAGAATTGGCCCGGATAGCTGGGGGGAAACGGTGAATCCGATTGTTCCAGCACTGAATGCACCACGTGAGCCCGCTCCAGCACCGCGGCGCGGTCCGCATCGGAGTCCGACGCCCGCGCGATCGCGACGGCCAGGGCAAGCGACCAGCCTGCCGCGAAAATCCCGTTTTCCGGAACCATTCCGCGGCCGAACACCGCCACGGATTCCGGGGTTTCGATGGCGGCAAGCCGAGTTCGGGCCCGCGCGACATACCCGGAGGATCGGGGGTCCGAGCCGACCTGCGCGGCGAGTTGGGCCTCGGCCAGACCGGTCAGCACCCTGGTGAAGTACTCACCCTCCGGGAACAGCCCCTGCATTTCGGTGTCACGGCCGGATGCCAGTGCTGCGTCGAGGAATCCGAGTTGACGCTCGGCGCGGTCCGGAAGTGGGCCGAACCCGAGGTAAAGCACATGGGCCAAGGACACCAGTGCGAGCACGACCGCCAGCGTCGCGGCTATCGTCCGCGCCCGAGTGAGCATCCTGGCAGTTTAGGAGCCGCCGGACATCCGGCCGGCACAGAGATCACCCCGGGTACCGATCAGAAATTGCGGCACGCCATTGTTCTGCCGCATCAATAAATGGCTGAATGTCATGTATTTGCAAGCAGAAATAGATTGTTTCGAAGAATGTCCGTACCTCATCTGAATGACGGACAGACGAGCCATACCCATGGATACTCAGTGCAGTTCTTGATCGACCCGTCGAGTAGGAGATTCCGGCAATGACCTCCGGCAAAACAATACCTGTCGACGTATTGTTCGCTGCCGGATTATTGGCAGGAAACGATTCGTTGGCACCACAGTTGAACGTCGACAAACTGTTGGACAGCCTCGACAAACTGATCCAGATGTGCGCGGATTCGGGTCCCGGCGGGCCAACGGACCCACCGTACTGGGTGGCACCGGACCTGGAATTGACGGCACGAATAGCGCCGCAGCTCCACACCGCGTGGCGGCAGACCGTGATACACGCCCACGACCACGACGTCTCGGCGCTCTATGTCCGAGTGGCCACCGCCGAAGATGCCGTTCGGCTGGCGCAATGGGATCACATCACCGGTCTGCAGGTGATGGCCTCCATGCCGGATGTCGCGGCAGCCTTCGACACCGCACACGACGGCTGGCGGGACCTGATCGAGGGCTACGGCGACCTCGGCGGGGAGGTGGTGGTCCACATGGCGCCGCTGGACCAACCCGACCTTGGCGTCCAGGAACAGCCGTCTCCCTTGGAAACCGACACGGACACGGACACGGAGACACCCCGCCGGCTGATCGCCGAGATCTTCCGCGACGGCGCGGTCTGCACGGTGTTGACGCCCGGGCAGGACCACACGCTCGCAGTGCGGATTGCCGTCCCCCGTCCCGGTCAGCGAGGCATCGACTTCGACGAAGACGACGTCGAATTCGACGCGGACGGAGCGGCCGATCTGGTCATCGACGTCACCAGCGACGACGGAACGTTTCACGCCACCCGGCCCATGGTGTTACCGCGGGACCGCACCCGCCCGAGCACCACGGCGGCATTTCCCGTCCGCGCCGGTGACGACGGGACGATTCTGCAGCTGAATATCACTGTCCTGTACCGAAATCGGCCGATCCGTGCCGGCCGGATCGTCGCCGTCGTCCGCAGCAGCGCACTGCCCGACGACGAGGTCCAGTTCTGGCCGATCGGCCTGAGCTCGCCATCTGAGCCCACCGAGGTCACCGGTGCGGACGTCGCGCTCGACGACAACGGCGTCACGCTGTCCCTACAGGGGACCGATCACTCCGACGGCATTCCCCTTGCCGGCGCGGAGAATTGGTCGAAGGCCTTCGAGCAGGTGGCTTCGCAGGTTTTGGGCACCGACTCCGCTCCTGGATCGATCACCGATCCAGAAGCGGTGCGGCTGCTGATCCTGCTCGCCCGGCGCGGCAGCCAATTCGCCAAGAAACTGGGTGAACTCGGCCTGCGGGACGCCCGCACCATCTCCGTGATGGTGCGATACGACGGGTCGCTCCTGCCCCTCGAGCTCGCCTACGACGGCCCTACTCCGACCGAGACTGCGTCCCTCTGCGACTGCGTGGGCCAGGCTGCCAATCAACCGTGCACACGGCGGCGCTCCAGGCGTCGGGTGTGCCCGTGGGCGTTCTGGGGAATGAACCGCGTCATCGCCCGTACGGTGCGCTTCGGCCCCGTGCCCGCCACCGAATCGCGCCCGAAACTCGCCGAACTGGCTTTGCGGCCCGTCGTCTACGCCGCCGCCAATCGCGCCGACATCGGCAGTCCGGCAAATCAATTGCCTTCGGAACTCCTGCAGTCCGCGCTCACCCAGCGCGTGGGTTCCACCGATTGCACACGGGTGGAGACGTGGCCGAGGTGGCGTACCGCGGTGAAGCAGACCAGTCCGCAACTGCTGGTGGTGCTGGGCCACACCGACCAGGCGCAGTCCGAGTTCCGGATCGCGATCGGCAAGGATTCGACCCTGTCCCAACCGGACATCTCGGAACGTGAGCTCGGAGTCGCCACCAGTCCCGCACCGATCGTGCTGCTGTTCGCCTGCGACTCCGCGATATCCGGTGACGTCTTCGGAGCGTTGCCCGCGACATTCATTCGCATGGGCGCTGCGGCGGTGGTGGCGACACTGACGAAGTTCAAGGGCCAGCAGGCTTCCCAAGCCGCTGTCGCGGTCGTTTCTGCACTGTTCGCAAATGCGGCGGGCGGCGGGCTCACGTTGGGATCGGCCTTGACCCAGGCCCGACGCGATCTGGTCGCCAACGGCTTGTTGGTTGGTCTGTTACTGGTCGCCGTCGGTGAGATCGACCTCAAGCTGGTCGGTTAGGAGAAGTCATGCTGGCCATCGACATGCTGCCCGGCGGTCACGGCGATGCCCTCGTCGTCGAGTACGGCACCGCGGCGGACACGCACCGGATTCTGATCGACGGCGGCACCGCACGTTCCTGGGATGCCGTGCGTGAACGGCTCAAGGCCCGGCCCGACCACACCTACGAGGCGATGGTCATCACCCATGTCGATGAGGATCACATCGGTGGCAGCCTGCAGATTCTCGCCGATCCGGATCTGAGCCACCGGATCCGTGACATCTGGTTCAACGGATTCGTGCACTGTGAACGTGGCGGCAGCGTGCTGGGGCCCGTCGACGGCGAGCGGCTCACCCAGCGGATCAACGACGGCCCGTTCCGCTGGAACAAACCTTTCCCCAACCGGGTCAGCAACAAAGTCGGTGGGCCGGTCGTGGTTTCGGCCTCAGGTACGGAGCTTCCTGTCATCGAACTGCCCGGCGGTGCCGCCATCCATCTGCTGTCCCCTACCGGGCAGAAGCTGAAAAAGATGGCGACCGAATGGCGATCGGTGGTCACCGCAGCGGGTCTGGTGCCCGGCGAGGGAACCCCGCTGGAAGCGCGGACACCACCGATACGCCACAAGGAAGTCCCGCCGCTGCCCGACAAGCTCACCGATCAGATTCTGCGGAAGATGGCGACGGCGTCGACCGCCGACAACTCGGAGGCCAACGGATCGAGCATTGCGTTCATCGTCGAATATGACGGCCGGCGCGCCCTGTTGGGCGCCGACGCCCACTCCGATGTACTCGTGCAGTCGTTGACCAAGTACGCCACGACGGTTGGCGAGGAACGAGTTCGGCTGGATCTGGTGAAGCTTCCGCACCACGGAAGCCGGGCCAACGTCACCGCGGAACTGGTCGACGCGATCGCCGCCAAGAGGTATCTGATCTCGACCAACGGGGACAACTTCGCGCATCCGGATCACGCCGCGATCGCGCGGATCATCATCGGCTCGGCTCACCCTCCCACGTTCTACTGCAACTACCGCAGCGAGTTCACGGAGCCGTGGCAGGCGCGGGCGGCCGATGTCGGTGCCAAATTCGTCCTGCCGGCGAACGGGCGCACGGGACTACGGGTTTCGGCGACGGCATGACGGAGCCGACGAGCATTACCGACGACGGCGATCAGCCTGATGTCCTCGACCTGCCGACCGTCGGCCCGCGCGACGGTGTGGGATTGTGCCTGTCCGGCGGCGGATTCCGGGCCATGTTGTTTCACCTGGGCACCCTGCGCCGACTGAACGAGACCGGATGGCTGGCCCGGCTGACCCGGGTGGCCTCGGTGTCCGGGGGTTCGGTCACGGCCGCCGTCCTGGGGTTGGCCTGGCACCGTCTCGAGTTCGACAACGATGGTGTCGCAGGCAATTTCGTAGGCGAGGTCGAGGAGCCGGTGATGGACCTGGCCGGCCACACCGTCGACCGCCCGGCGGTGCTGGGCGGGTTGCTGATGCCCGGGCGGATCTCGCGGCGGGTGCAGCACGCGTATGACAAGCACCTGTTCCACGGTGCGACGCTGCAGGACCTCCCCCACAACGGTCAGGGGCCGCTATTCGTGATCCTGTCGACCAATCTGAGCAATGGATCGGCGTGGCGGTTCAGCCAACCGTACATGCGTGACTGGCGCACCGAGTCCATCGCCAACCCGACTCTCCCGATCGCCCATGCCGTCACCGCCAGTTCGGCCTTCCCCCCGTTTCTGTCACCCAACCTGCTCGACATCCCGGGCAAGCCCACTCTGCAACTCACCGACGGCGGTGTTTTCGACAACCTCGGGTTGGAGCCCGTGGTGAAGCGATGCGCCACGGTCTTCGTCAGCGACGGTGGCGGCACGTTCAAGGTCGACCCGAACCCCAAAAGAGACTGGGTGCGCGCCACGTTGCGCGTCCTGGACACGGTCGATGTCGAGGTCCGCCGGTTACGTCGACGTCAGATCGTGGGACTGCTGGCGTCGAAGCAACGTCGCGGAGCCTTCATGGCCATCAACACCGAGTACGCACGGTTCCCGCGACGCAGTCCGGCGCTGCCCGCGACCGACGCGGCCACCAAGCTCCTGTCCAGGACGCCCACGCGGCTGAAGAAGCTGGATCCGACTCTGCGCCGGCAACTGGTCAATTGGGGTTATGCCGCCTGCGATGCAGCCCTGCGCAGCTATTTCGACCCGGGGCTTTCCGACCCGCCCGGGTATCCGTACCCGACCGACGGCGTGGGCTGACAGCTAATGGTCAGTGACCACACGGATGGCGAAGATTGCCCGCCGCAGCGGCGACCGCAGTAGATTGCTGCCGTGGGGAAACGACTGTTGGCCGGCGGCCGGGGACGCTTGCTGGCGCTTGCCGCCTCCGTCACCCTCGCTGCGGGCATGGTGTACGCGCAGAACACGGGGGCGGACTGCTGCCCGGAGATCCCGTCGGCAGCACCGCCCAGCACTCAGCAACCGGCACCAGTGCCAGCTCAGGCCGAGTTGGTGGCGGCCAGTGCGCCCGTGGCGGCCCGCGACTTTCAGTTCTCCCTGCCGAAAGGTCCGGCACCCGAGAGCGGGTTACAAATCAAGACGATCTGGGTGGCCCGCGCCATTGCCGTGATGTTCCCCGAGATCACCACGATCGGCGGGTATCGCCAGGACGCGCTGAAGTGGCACCCCAATGGTCTGGCGATCGATGTGATGATCCCGAACTATCACACCAAGGACGGCATCGCGCTCGGCAATCAGATCGCCGGTTTCGCCTTGGCCAACGCCCAACGCTGGGGCGTGCTGCACGTGATCTGGCGTCAGGGCCTCTATCCAGGGATCGGCGCACCGCACTGGACCGCGGATTACGGCAACGAGACCGCCAACCACTTCGACCATGTGCACATCGCCACCGACGGTGGCGGATATCCCACCGGGCACGAGACCTATTTCATGGGATCGATGAGCCGCTAGGAAGCCGAATGTAGGGTGCTGTCGATGAAGCGCGTACAGGTGGTGCGCGGATACGGCGGCATCAGCGCGGCCGACCGCCGGACCGAACGACGGAGCAAGCTGCTCGCCGCCGGACGCCAGATCTGGGGCGAATCCGGGATCACCGAAGTGACCGTCCGTGCCGTCTGCAGCGCCGCCGGGCTGACATCACGCTATTTCTACGAACAGTTCGAGACCCGAGACGCATTGCTGTTCGCCATTTCCGACGACGTGCGGGATCAATTGCTGACCGCGCTGGTCAACGCCGGCGTCGGCGACCCGGGCACACTGACCGACAAACTCCGCTCCGCACTCACCGCATTTCTCGAGATCATCGCGGCCGACCCGCACATCCACCGCATCGCCACCGGAGATGTCAGCAGCGTCACCGGACTGACCGAGCACCGCACGCACATATTGGAGATGATCACCGGCCTGATCATCCAGCTCGCCCCGGATGTGCTGCAGTCGGCGGCTCCGAGCCCGGCCGAATTGCGCCGCGGAGCACAGTTCATGGTCGGCGGCGTGAACCAGATCATCGAAGCCTGGGTTGAGGATCCCGCCGAAACGCCCGAGCAACTCGCGGCCGAATGCGCCACCCTCTGTGTCGCCCTGGTTCGCGGTGTCACCCGGCCGGACGATTGAGCGTCACATCCAGCTCGGCGGCCTGATCGCATTCGCCACGTCGACCAGCCGGTAGCGGTGACGCCGCCGCGGCGAGTGCCGCGCCAGTTCCCGCAGCACCTCCTCGACACCGACGCGCAAACCGCATTGGTCGAAGGCGTGACCGAAAAGCGGTTCGCCGGAGGCGCTCACAGCGCCGGACCGGAGCCAGTCCAGGGCGATGCCGAGGACGAACGCGCGGATCTGCAGAACGCGCGCCTCGGTCTCGGGCAGGCTGCCCACCCGCCGCGCGGCGTCGCGCAGGTCTGCCTCCGCGATCTCCGTACGGGGCCGCCCCTCGAGCAGCAGCACCACCGACGTCAGTTGGGCCTCGCCGTAGTGGCGCGAGGCCACCGGGACCTGGTCGAGCACTTCGATCGCCCCCGACCGATCGCCGCGTCCGAAGAGGACACGAGCCAGGCCGAACGCCGCGCTCACCATCGCGTGGTCGGTGCGCCACAACGTGCGGTAGTCACGTTCGGCCAAGTGCCGCAACCGTTCCGCATCCGGTGCGCCGTGCGTGTCCAGCAGCAGTTCGGCCGCCGCGGCCGCCGCCAACTTGGGTGCGGCTGCACCGGGAAGCAGGGCGACGACGCGCTCGAAGCATGCCAGGGCCGCCCCATGACCACCGGCCTTCAGGCCGCTGATCCCGTCGTCCCACTCGAGTCGCCAGTCATCGTCGGAGTCCTCGACCTGCACGGGCTCAGGCAGTGCACCCGCGACGTCGCGGGCGTCCAGCGCGACGGTGCGCCGACGGCCGTCGACGAACACGTCGGTGCGCTGCAATGCCAGATCTGCCCCGAAGGTGGAGTGCGGCGGGCTGAACAGCGTCGAGGTCCGGGGACTCGGCGAGCCGGTCTGCTCGGCGAGGATTTCGTGGAGCACACCCCGGCACTGGTCAGCCATCTCCTCTACCGACGAGAACCGTTGCGCCGGACGGGGGTTGGTCGCACGGACGAGCAGACGGTAGAACGACTCGTACTGTTCGAACAGCGGTACCTCGTCACGGTTGGGCAATGTCTCGGCGTAGCGGTCGTTGGGCAGGTCGACGGTCAGCTTGGCCAGCGTGCGGCCGACCGTGTAGACGTCGGTGGCGACGGAGGGTCCGGTCCGCACGATCTCAGGCGCCTGGAATCCTTTGGTGCCGTAGATGTATCCGAACTCCTCGACACCCGATACCGCACCCATGTCGATCAACTCGACGTTGTCCTCGGTGAGCATGATGTTCTCCGGCTTGAGATCGTTGTACACCAGGCCGAGTGAGTGCAGGTAGGACAGCGACGGCATTACGTCGAGCAGATAACCGAGCGCCTCCTCCACGGGCATCATCTGCCTGGCTTCTCCACCCGCGGCAGGCTGCTGCTTGTCCAGGATGGCTTCCAGCGTGGTTCCGCCGATGTACTCCATCACGATGTAGCCGACGGGGTTTCCGTCAAATCCCGGGTGTTCGACGAAGTTGTAGATCTTGACGATGCCGGGGTGGTTGACCATCGCGAGGAATTGCCGTTCGGCGACCGCGATCTCCTGCGCCTGCTGCCCTCCGGGTTGAAGTAGGCCTTTGAGCACCACCCAGCGATCGCTGACATTGCGGTCGATCGCAAGGTAGATCCAGCCCACACCGCCGTGCGCGATGCAGCCCTGAACGTCGTACTGACCTGCCACCAACTCACCGGTCTCCAGCTGCGGGGAGAACGAGAACAGGGTGCCGCACTGCGGACATACCCCGTCGCTTGGGCCCGGTTGTCCCTCAGTCCCCCGCCCTACCGGACGGCCGCAGCCGGCGCACTCCCGTTTCGCCTCGGCGACAACAGGGTTGGTGAGGACGGCACCGGCCGGTTCGATGTCCTCGCGAATCGGGATCTCCACCAGGCCATCGCCGATGCGCCGGCGGCCGGTACGCAGTCGCGGACGGGTGATCGCGCCCTCGGTCTTGACCGGTGCGGATTCGGTCACCAGGACGGCTCGAGTGCCCTCTTCGCCTGCCATGTCAGTCCCGGTACCTCGGCTCCGGCGGACCCGGCGCAGCGCCGAGAACGTTCAGCCACTTCCGGTACAGCGACAACCAGGTGCCGTCGCGCCGCGTTCGTTCCAGGGTGCCGTTGACCGCCCGGACCAGATCTTCCCGGGACTTGTTCATCCCGATGCCGTAGGGCTCGTCCTCAAGGCTGGGGCCGACCAGGTGCAGGTTGGGATCCTGCACCGCCATGCCGGCGAGTATCGAGTCGTCGGTACTGACCGCGTCGGCCTGCCCTTGCTGCAGCGCCACCAGGCAGTCGTCCCAATTCTGCACTGCGAGCAGGATCGCTGCGGGCGCCACCCGGGCGACCGTGGCCAGCGAGGTGGTATCCACCTGGGAACACACCCGTTTCCCGGCCAGGTCTCCAGGCCCCTCGATCGGTGAATCCTTCGGCACCAACAGCCGCTGGTGCGCATCGAGATACACCGTGGAGAAGGCGATCTGCTCCGCGCGAGCACAGGTGACCGTCATCGCCTTCACGACGATGTCGACGGTCCCGTCGCGCACCGCGGTGATGCGTTCGGGCGAGGTCAGCAGGCGGAATTCCACCTTGGCCGGATCGCCTAACAGGTCGCGGGCCACCTCGCGGGCGATATCGACGTCGAAGCCCTGCAGTTCACCCGAAACCGGATCGCGAAAACTCAACAGATTGGTGCTCTGGTCGATACCGACGACCAGCCGGCCGCGCTGCCGGATTGCTTGCACAGCCGGGCCGGAGGCTGTCGATGGGCGCAAACTCGCTGTGGCATCGCAACTCTCGACCGGCAGACCGGGAACCTGTGATGCCACGGCGGCGCCGCTCGGCAGCGGCAGCGTGGTGCGCGAGGCGGAAATCTCGACAAGCGGTTGTGGCGTGGAACATCCCGCGATCACGGCCGCGGCCAGGAGGAGAAGTCCGGCGACGGCCCGCATCAGTGGTACTCGCTCAGCCTCGGTGCGACACCGGCGGCAACCGCAAGTGCGGCCAGCACACCGATGGCCGCGGCACCGGCCGGAAGTGCACTCAATCCCCCATAGGCGCGGGTGATCCCGTCACGTTGTCGATCGCGCAAACGCGCAATGTCGGCGCCCAACGCGTCGTCGAGGCGGCTGAACTGGGCAGTGGAGTGCTGCGGCCCGCCGTCCCGCGCGATCGCCACGGCCCCGGCGTAGTCGCCACTGCCCAGCAGGTTCCGGGCATCGGAATGCGATTCCTTCCAGCTTCGCAGCGTGTCCTGCGCCCCGTTCACCGGATGCTTGTCGAGAATCCGACCGACATCGGTGATGCGCTGTTCGAATCGAATGTCGGAGAGCGTGTCGGAGCCGCGATTGAGCAATCCGAGGATCTCGTCGGCACGGGCCTGCTGGACCAGAATCCGAGCTGTCACTGCCGATTCCAGTGGCTCGCCACCTTCGATACGGGCACTGGTGATCGCGTGCGTCACCACCAGCCCGGACACCGCCAACCACACCACGAGGACGACCATCAGAAGCGACGCCCCCACCAGGCCGGGGTTGAGGCGCCGGTGACTGCGTCTGGCGAGAAAGACCTGCGCGAGCACCAACAAACCCACCACCAGAGCGGCGCCGACGATCAACGTCCACGGTGTAGCGGCCGACCGTCCTGATGCCGTGACGGCGTCAGCCTGGGCCCGGTACAGCCGCTCGGCATCGGGCAGGATGGACTGCTGCAGCAGCGTGGACGACTCGCTGAGGTACCCGACGCCGATCGGGTCGCCACCACGGTTGGTCGCACGAGCGGTCGCCATCGTGCCGGTGTACACGGCCAGCTGGTTGGACAGGTCGGTGAGCAATGTCAGCGACTGGATGTCGTTGGGCGACACCCCATTCGATGCGGTGATCAGCCCCGCCGATGCCGCCCCGACAGACGCGTCGTAGCGCTCGCGGACTTCGCCTGGTTCGGCGCCGCCGGCCAGAAATGCGGTGGCCGCGGTGGTGTTGGCGGACGACAGCGCGCTGTAGATCCGTTGCGCGGCATCGGCCAGCGGCTCGGTGTGTGACCGCAGGGTCTCCAGTTGGCGTTGGCGGCTCGACTCGGTCATCGACGCCGCCACGCCCACGGCGAGAACTGCCGCAATCAGAACGACGGCCAGCACCGCTATCCGGCCCGGCGTGGCCCGCAGGAATTCGACGACCGGCCGGTCCTGCTCCTCGGCGTCGGCCAGCACGGACTCGTCGAGTGTGAGGGTCTGCCGACTCTCCAACTCACCGCTGTGCACTCGACATCACCTCGCCGCAGGCTGGTCAGAATTGCACGGTAACCCTCGCCACCGCGCTACGCGGGCTAATTACGCTGCTGCCACGCTCTCGGCGGCCAGCACCTCGGCGGCGGCGCGTTCGCCAGACCGAACCGCGCCATCGATCCAGCCGCACATGACCGCCGAGCTCTCCGTGCCTGCCCAGTGAATGCGCCCGCATGGTTCCCGGAGGGCATGGCCGAATTCGGTCAGCACGCCCGGCGGTGCGTGACTGATCATCCCGCCACCCGAGTAGCGCTCCACCGTCCAGTTCTGCTCGTGATAACTGAGCGGGGACGCGGCCCTGGAACCGAACCGGTCGATCAGCTCGCCGATCACCACGGATTTGCGTTCCGCAGTGTCGAGCAGCCCGAGCCGGCGGGCGGCGGGTCCTTCGGTGATGACGCACATGATCCCCGGGGTGCCGGTGTCGGTGCATGCGTCGATGGTCAGCGTGGCAGGGCTGCCGGGAGCGGCGGACTGTCCGCACAGCCCGTCGGCACGCCAGAACGCCGTGTCGTAGACGACCGAGATCTTGAAGACGGCTCCGCTGGGCATCCGTTGATGAAGAAACATCCGGTCGACGGGAAGCATCGGTTCATAGGCGATCTGACTCGCCACGGCCAACGGGACAGCGACGATCACCTGCCTCGCCTGCACCGTCATGCCCTCGGCGTGCACTGTCAGGCCGTCGTTGTCCTGCTCGATGAGCCGCACCGGTTGCGAAAGGTGCAGCGCCTCACCAAGTTCGGTGGCCATCGGCCCGTAGATTGCGCCCATGCCGCCGCGCACCCGCGCATCCTGGGCACCGCCCCGATTGGAGATGACGAAGCCGGGCCCGCCGCCCGACCCCATCTGGTGCAATGCCCACAACAACGAGACTTCGGATCCTGCCGAGGTGTAGATGCCGGCGAGCGCCATGTCGATCATCTCGCGCGCCTGTTTGGAACGCATATGACGGTTGATCCACTCCCCCAAGCTGATCCGGTCCCACTCAACCGCCTTCTTCGCTTCCCACGGGGCTTCGAAGGGAATCGTCCTGCACATGAGTTCCACCTCGAGCAATCCGGCGCCGAGGTTGGCGATCGCCCACGGGCTCATCGCCCACGGAATGGTGCCGGAATAGCGGTGCTGTTTGCCGTCGAGGATCATCATCGCGTTGCCGTCGACGTACTCCTTGTATTCGTCGACGCCGAACTCGGCCATCAGCCCTTTGATGCGGTCCTGCCCCGGCCCGATCCAGGCCCCGCCCCGGTCGATCCACGTGCCGTCCGGCAGCACCTCGGTGAAGGTGCGGCCACCAACCCGATCACGTGCTTCGAGCAGCGCCACGGAGCGGCCCGCCTGCTTCAGCCGCAGGGCCGCGGTCAGGCCCGCGAACCCCGCACCCACCACGCAACAGTCGACCTCTGTCATGGGCCGCCCTCCCCGTTTTCGACGGGCCAGATTCGCTCAAATTACGCCGTCGTCAGCCAGTTCGGAGGCACTGTCGGCCGACAGATGTGGTAAATGCCATAAATTTTGCCCGCCCGGGCACAAGTCACTGCGTTCGTGCGGAGCCAGGGTCGCCTCCGACACCGAACGGACCCCGGAAAGTTGGACCGCCGGCCGGCTGTGCAATAATCTATGACCAGCTAATTCACCGGGGTTTACCCATGGTTCACCTCGCGTTCCCCTGACACCAGCGAGCGTCAAGCCGCGGTTGACGCATGAACGCCGAACTGGTTGCCATCGACAGCACCAGACAACTTCGCGATTCCGGGGATCGTTCCGCCCGCCGGTAGGGTCCGGTCCTCGTGGGTAGACACCAGTTGAAAAAGGATCGGCGCCGCCGATCCGCAGCCGTGGCAGCGGTCGTCGTGCCTGCCGTCGCACTCATCGTCGTCGGCGCAGACACCGGACCGGCCCCCCAGGCCGACGCCGCAGCTGTCGCAGCCCCCGCCGTCACGCCGGCCGCCGCGCCTGCGGCACCAGCAGTACCGGCCGAGCGCGCCGTGCGACGGAACATGAGGTTCCCACTGCCCGCCGGCCGGGCCTCCGAAAAAGGCCTACAGGTGGAGACCATTCTGGCGGCCCGCGCGGTCAGCGCACGATTCCCCCAAATTCTGGACATCGGCGGGGTCCGGGCCGATTCGATGAAGTGGCACCCCAACGGACTGGCGATCGACGTGATGATCCCGAACTACGCCACCCCGGAAGGCAAGGCGCTCGGAGAACGGATCGTCGCGTATGCCCTGGACAATGCCGACCGGTTCGGTGTGAACCACGTGATCTTCCGTCAGCACATCTACTCCCGCGGCAGGGCACCCAGGATGATGTCGGACCGCGGCGGAATCACCGCCAACCACTTCGACCATGTGCACATCGCCACCAACGGCGGCGGATTCCCCACCGGACACGAAACGTATCTGACGTAGCCCTGCGGGCTGTGGCTCAGTTACCGGTGGGCAGCGCGATGTTGAATCCGTCTGCCGCAAGTTGCTCTCTGAGGAACTGGAATCTCTGGTACTGCGTGACGGTGATCGGGCCCGAATAGCCTTCGCTCTGAAGTTTCCGTGGCGGGTACTTCAGGTAGGTCTGCATCAGCTCCTTGATCGCCTCGTTGATGGTCACGAGGGTCCAGGTGTGTTCGGTGTAGTTGTTCATGAAGATGTCGTAGCGTTCCTGCGGGTCCTGCCAGAGATCGAAGATCTGCGGGACGGTCGCGACGTACGCTTCCGCACCTTTCCAGCCCAGGTTGGTGTCGACCGCCAGGCCGCCCGTGCTTGCGCCGTTGTCACCGCGCAGGTTGAAGACAGCCTTGTAGTGGCCGACGCGCACCGCCCCCGGCGTCAGTTCGTTCTCACTGAAGTAGAACCATGACTTGCGCTCCGACTTGCCCGATCCCAACAACACCGGCGACATGTCCTGGCTGTCGAAGATGATCGGTTCGCCTTCGCGATCGTTCTCCGGCAATTGCACGCCGGCCAGCGCGGCGAACGTCGCCAGGTAGTCGAGGCCGCCGACGATGTCGGAGTTACGTGATCCCGCCTTGACCCCCGGGCCCCAGGCGATTGCCGGAACGCGATTGCCACCCTCCCGCACCGTGCCCTTGGTGCCGCGAAACGGTGTATAGCCGGCGTCGGGATAGACGTCCTGCCAGGCGCCGTTGTCCGTCGTCCAGAACACGTATGTGTTCTTGTCGAGGCCCAGCGAGCGGATCTTGTCCATGATGCGGCCGATCCGGGTGTCGTTCTCCACGATCGAATCCGCATACTTCGACTTCGAGAGCGACTTGCCCTTGAAATCGGGGTGCGGCATGTTCGGCTGATGCACCTTCATGAAGTTGACGTGCAAGAAAAATGGGGATTCGGACTTCGCGTTGTCGTCTAGGTATTCGAGCGCGTCCTGCTCGACATACTCGTCGTAGAACGGAATCCCCACGATCCCTTTCTCAGGTGTGTTGACGTATTGGCCGTTGACCTTGAACTCCTCTTTGGCCTTCTCGCCCGCTTTGCCCGACAGCGCCCCCTGAGTCACGCGCGCGAACATCTCCCGAAGTTCCTCGTCCATGTCCGGGAACCATTCCGGGTCGGCGTAGGTGTATGCGTTGAGGTGATACAGCCCGCAATGCCGCATTTCGTCGTAACCGTGCGCGGTGGGCAGCGCATAGTCGGATTCACCGAGGTGCCACTTGCCGGTGAAGAATGTCTTGTAATCGGCGGTCTTGAGCACGGACGCAAGAGTCCACTCGGCCGCCGGCAACCCGCCGCCCTGGCCCTGGAAGGCCACGGTCGTCATGCCGCTGCGATTCGGGATACGTCCGGTGAGCATCGCCGCGCGCCCGGGGGTGCAACTCGGTTGGGCGTAGAACGACAGGAACTGCATGCCTTCGTCGGCCATTTTGTCGAGATTGGGGGTGGGCATTCCTCGGTTTTCGCCACCTCCGTACACGCCTGCATCGCCGTAACCGAAGTCATCGGAGACGATGAGAACAATGTTCGGCTTGGTATTGCCTGACTTTTCTGCCATGTGTACCTCCGGTGACGTGCAGTCAGCTCGCTGGCTGCAGATTGCCCTCATCGATCGACGACGAGGCCGTGGGCGAGGAGACACGCCCTGTCTGGTCCATACCCCCGCCACCTTGCCATCAATCCGGGATCGGCGGAACCAAGACCGATTATTCGCGTGTCGCACCACCAAAATCGTTGTCTCTCATCCGAAAAGGGTGAGACGAAGAAGTAGAATCGGCGCCGGACGCAGGCCCCGGCCTGTCGCGCGCCATGCAGCGAATTCGGGCGTCGTCGGCGCGCCGGAGCCGGCATCGTACTCAATGGCGAGATGATGCAGATGTGGTTGTTGATGCGAATGTGACCAATGACGTGCCGGTACCCGAGCATCCCAGTTCGGCGTCAGAGCAGAAGCGGGTCTGGTCGATGCCCAAGCCTGCAGTGACGCGAACGCAGGCCGACAGGGTCGGACAAATCGCGCTCAACGCCGGCACGGCCGTCCTCGGGTTCATCGCCGACATCGCCCGATTTGGCGCTCGTGGGTTGAGGCAGGCGTCGCGTGCGATCGAGACTGTGCCGCCGGCCGTACGCCTACTGACCGTGGTGGGCGTGACCATGCTCCTGGGCATTGTCGGCGCCATCGCGCTACCGAGCTCACTCGGCCTCGCCTGCATCGTCGTGGTGGTCCCGGTGTGCTCGTTCGCCCTCGGCGCGCTCGGGCACCGTTGGTACAGCGGACTCGACGTGCAACCCGCGCCGCGGGTGGAAGGCCCGACCGCCGGACCCTCGACGCCGGAGCTGCAGCGGTCGGTCGAATATGTCGACAAGAAGCTCGCGATCGCACTCAACGCATTCGGCGCCGAACGTCAACAACACGCGATGATCGCGCTGTTTCAGGCCAAGACGGCCGTCGAGCTCACGCTCGGGACAGAGCAGGACGCGGTGAGCCACATCGACGCGCTGCTGTCCGTGGAGGATCACGAGGCACGGCCGCGAATCCGGCCCGGCTCCGCGTCCAGATCCTTGCGAGAAAGCAATTCCCTGGCGGCCTCATGAACAACGGACACACCCTCTCCGGCCAGGTCGCGCTCATCGAGGACGACTACACATTGGTCATCAATCGTGGCGCTGAGGCAGGTGTCGTGCCAGGCATGATCTTCGCCGTGCACTCAGAGTCGGGCCAGGTGATCACCGACCCCGAATCGGGCCGGGAATTGGGCAGACTCACGCGCGAGAAGCTTCGAGTCCGGGTGTTCGATGTGCAGCCACTGTTCTCCCGCGCACACACATTCGCCAGAACCGACGACTTCTACGGCCTGTTCCAGGCCACGGCCGTGGTCACGATAGACGTCGGCGACAGCCTCGAACTGGTGCCCGACGAAGCCGAACCTATTCGGGCCACGTCCGGATAGTGGCCCGGACCCCAGCGAGTTTCGGCCCTCAGCCCTTGTCGTCTCGGCTCTCCCCGTATTCGGCGAGGTACTGCTCACACACTGTGATCATCGCCGCTCCGATCTCCTCGTACTGCTTGTCGCGCAGGTTCGCCAACGAGACCCGGATCGACCACTCAGGCCCTTCGAACCCCCCGCCGTTGAGCAGCACCACACCGGTCTGCTCGGCCAACCTGAACAGGATGTCCGTGGGCTCGTAGTTGGCCTTGACGAACTCGAAGAACTTCGGATCCGAGGTGCGCTCCGCGGCCCACACCAGGAAGTCGAGTTCGACGTAGTAGGCGACCCGGTTCGGGTCGGGGTCGATGTCGATCTGCATGCCGCGCTGTAACGCCTTGTATCTCCTGGCAATCAGCGCCTGCGCCTGGTGCTTGTAGTAGTCCTCCTTGTCCAGCAGGCAATAGGCGGAGAACAACAGCATCTGGCACTGTTGGGGCAGCGACAGCCCCGCGGTGTGGTTGAGCGCCACATTGCGGCTGTCGGCCACCAAGCGGTCGATGAACTTGATGTTGCGCGGTGTCAACGTCAATGGCGCATAACGCTTGTCAAGATGGATCTTGTCCTCCTCCGGCAGCGCGGCCAGCTTCTCGTCGAGCACGTTGTCGGCGGGGATGCCGATGGTGCCCAGCCGCCAGCCGGTGGCGCCGAAGTACTTCGAGAACGAGTAGACGGTGATGGTGTTGCGGGGCGCGGCGCCCATCAACGATTGGAAGCCGTCGATGAACGTGCCGTAAACGTCATCGGTGATGACGATGAGGTCCTGCCGCTTGGTGTTGACGATGTCGGCGATCCGCTCAAGGGTCCCGGGCGCAATCCGTACCGAAGGGGGGTTCGTCGGGTTGACGCAGTAGAGAATCTTGATGTCCGGGTCCAGCAGCTTGTCGATTTCCGAGTCGGGGAACTGCCAGGAGTGTCGGCCGTCCTCGAAGGTGCCCGACGCTTCGATGTAGACGCGCTCGAAATCGAACTCGTCGAGTTCCGTGATCTCCAGATAGGGCGTGAAGATCGGCACCATCAGCGCAACCTTGTCGCCGCGGTGCATCAGGCGATTGAGCATCAGCGAGTCGAAGATGTAACACATCGCCGCGGTACCGCCCTCGACGGCGAACAGGTCGTAATCACCGAGTTCCTTGCCGGGCACCAGTTCCTGCATCAGGTAGCGCTTGGTGATCTCGTGGTTGTGCTTGAGCATGCGGTCGGGTTCGGGATAATGGTCGCCGATGATCGAGTCAGCCAGCTCCCACACGAAAGAGTCTGCGTCGAAACCGCATTCGTCCACGCCGTAGGCCAACGTCTGGGAGAGCAGTTTGATCCCCGGCTGCCCCTTGTGGTCGGCCAACCACGCCCGGAACCGGTCCGCGATGCCGGTCTTCTGTGGCACGCCGACGAGTTCGTGATCCCACTCCCGGTCGGCACGAGATTCTTCGAGCGCGAACGTTCCGAGGGCGAAGAATGCCTCCCGCGGGGTGGTGGCGATGAAGTTGGGATTGCCGCGGCCGGCGTTGAGCATGTGGAACGTCGAGCGCTCCTCGAGTTCGTCGGCCAGTTCGATCAGCTTGGACTTGAGTTCGAACGGCGAGAGCTGCTGAAGTTCGACGATCTCCTCACGGGAGATGTGCTCAAAGGTCATCGAAGGTCCTCTCAGGGATCGTGTCGGCTAAGCCATGAATGCGACGACGACAGCGCCGCCGATGGATAGGAAAATGTTCCCGATGGCGTAGGGCACCGTGAAACCCAGCAGGGGCACACTGGATTTCGCGGCCTCGCGCACCGATCCGACCGCTGCCGTCGTGGTCTGCGCGCCGGTCAGCATGCCCAGCGTCAGTACCGGATCGAACTTGAAGACGTACCTGGCCATAAACGTCATCACCACCAGGGGCACCATCGTGACCACCACGCCGGCCAGGAACAGGGAGACACCGTAGTTCTGCAGCCCTTTGATGAAGCCGGGGCCCGAGGTGATGCCCACGATGGCGATGAACGCGGTCAGGCCGACGCCTTCGAAGAACCACTGTGCGCCAGGGGGAATGCGGCCGAAGGTGGGCGATTTCGATCGGCGCCAGCCGATCAGCAGACCCATCAGCAACGCACCCACGCTGGTGGTGAGCGACAGCGGGATGTCCTCCACCATGACGGTGGGAAGCCCGATCAGCGCGCCGACGGCGACGCCGAGGCCGACGGTCACCATGTCGGTCTCCGGTGTGGTGCGCTCCGGATAGCCAACGAGGGAAACGGCGTTCTCGACCAGGTGACGCTCCCCGACCAGACGGACCTCGTCGCCCTGCCTCAGCTTCACCTCGGAAGCGATCGGGATCTCGTGGCCGGCCCGCATGATGCGCTTGAGGTAGACACCGCGGAAGTCGGGGGCGGCGGAAGCCTGTGCGATCGTCATGCCGTCGACGCTGCGTTTGGTGAGCACGACGTCGAGTTCTTCGAGCGGATAGGACAGCAAGTCCGGGTCGTCGACCTCCTCGCACAGCTCGGCGACCGGTCCGCCGATGACCCATTCCCGCCGCCCGCTCACCGCGACGTCGTCACCCGGGAACACCCGGAGATCGGCTGCCGCAGGAACGATCTTGCCGTCGTGGCGGACCTGCGCAATGGACACGCGGCCACCGGTCGCCTGTCGCAAGAAGCTCTCGATCTCGGTGACCGTCATGCCTTCGCCGTGCCGCTCCGGCCTTCCTCGCACGATCCGATAGGACCGGCGCACGATCTGGTCATAGGCCGGTAGGACGTTGGCGACCTCCTCTTGGAAACCCAGTTTCTTCTCGAGAGCCTTCGCCGATGCCGGGAGATCCCGGATACCCAGCAGGCGGGGGGCGATGCTGCCGCAATAGATCGCCGCGCCGATGGTGCCGAAGATGTAGGTGACCGCATACCCGACCGACACCAGGTCCTGCCACTGCCTCATGGTGTCGGCGGCGATGTCGAGGTCGGCGATCGACGTCTGGGCGACACCGATGATCGCCGACTGCGTCAGAGCCCCGGATGCCAGGCCGGCCGCCAGGCCCGGATCGTAGTCGAGCACCTTGGCCAGCGCGATCACCGTGGCCAGGCCGACGACTATCAGGATGACCGTGAACACCGCCTGCGGCAGGCCGTCACCTTTGAGACCCGAAAAGAACTGCGGCCCAAGCTTGTACCCGAGTGCGAACAGGAACAGCAGGAAGAACACCTGCTTGACCACACCGTCGATGTGGATGCTGTCCCCATCTGTCTGGAACACCGCACCGATGATGACGCCACAGAGCAGCGTCGCGGTGACCGCACCGAGGCCCAGACCCCGGTACTGGAATTTCCCGAAGAAATAGCCGCCGGCCAGCGCCAGAAAGATCGGTATCTCAGGATGGTCGATGAATGCCTGCGCGATGTTGTGCAAGACGTTTCCCTACGCATGCTGACGGACAGGATTGGCAACACCGCCACCGTATTACCCGAACCCAGGTGTGTCCGGGTTTCTTTCACATCTGCCCCACTCGCAAAGACCACGGGCGGTTCGATTTGCCCTCACAGCCAAATGATTTCGCGCCCTCCACCCGTCGAACGGGAAACCCGTCGTGGGAGTAGAACCAGGATTTTCTGCCCGCATGTCGAAATCCCGGCGGCCATGACAGAAGAGTGGGATCGTACAGACATGCGATCAACAGAGGTCGTCAGGGCGTTCTCGGGCGACGTCTGGAACGCCGACGAAGCCGAGCTGTACCACTCGTTACTCACGACGTAGCGCGCTGTGCGGGCACGATTGGGGCGGCGGGCAATGGCGGCGAGCGCGCTCGCCCTATCCGCCGTCGTCAGCGCGCCGAACGCCGCGGCCGAACCGATCGCAACCTGCACCAGCGACGTTGTCGATGGCGTCGAGGTCGATTACTGCGTCGGCAACCCGAACTCGCCCGCCGACACCGTCACCGGTGTACCGGGGGTCAACGTGGACTTCGAATTCGGTTTCGGCGTCGGTCTGGGCTGACCATCAACCGGGTACGGCAAAGGCGGCCTCCGTTTTCTCGGAAACCGCCTCTGACCTGCTACTTCATCTGTCGGGCTGACAGGATTTGAACCTGCGACCACTTGACCCCCAGTCAAGTGCGCTACCAAGCTGCGCCACAGCCCGCGTGCTTCCGGCTTGCACCGGCAGCGAGTCGAAAGCTTACCGTAGAGACTCGCTTTCGCCCCAATCGCGCCCCCTGCGCGTCACCACCCGGGCGGTGTCCGGCTCGTCTGCCAGCTGTTCGTCGGCAGGCTCCTCGGCGTCGAGCTGCTCGGGCAGGTATTCCGGCGCCCGGGACGTGCGCCAGGCGTACAGGACCAACCCGGCCCAGGCGACCACGATCGTGACGTAGATGGCCGTCGAGGCCGCTCCGTGAATGCCAAAGTACTTGAGCAGCTTCTGGGCGTTGGTCAGCACGATCACGCCTCCCACTGCGGTACCCAGTAGCGCGGGGCTGACCTTCGACACCAGCCAGGCTGCGAGCGGCGCGGCCAGCACGCCGCCCACCGCCAGGCCGGCCACGACCGGGAGGTTGTGCAGGAAGTCCTGCCGCAGGCCCACCAGGAAGCCCAGCGACGCCGACACCGCCACCAGGAACTCCGACGCGCTCACCGAACCGATCACGGTGCGAGGCGCGGTCTTGCCGCGGGACAGCAGCGTGCTGGTGGTGATGGGGCCCCAGCCGCCTCCACCGGAGGCGTCGATGAAACCGCCGAACAGGCCGAGCGGGGTGAGGAACTTCGCGGTGTGCGGGGTGCTGCCCGACCGCAGGGCCGGCGGCGTGCGCAACGAGAACCGCAGCAGCACATACACACCGATGCACAGCAGGATCGTGGCCATCAGCGGCGCGGCGTCCTCGGTGGACAGCGAGGAGAGCACTGTTGCCCCGGCGAACGCGCCGATGGCGCCCGGCACTCCGAGCTTGAGCACGATGTGCCAGTCGATGTTCTTGAACCGCCAATGCGACAGACCCGACGCCAGCGTGGTGCCGACCTCCGCCAGATGCACCGCGGCGCTGGCCTGCGCCGAAGCCACCCCGCTGAGCACCAGCAGCGTCGAGGCGGTCACACCGAAGGCCATTCCGAGCGCACCGTCGACCAACTGGGCGCCGAGGCCGACGAGCGTGAAGATCAGAAGCGAACGCATGGGTTCGGCTGCTTTCGATTGTGGTCACCGCCCCGGGTGACCCGACGGAAGGTTGGGCGCGTGTCTATCGACCCGCGCGACACCACTCGTCGAAAGCCATCAACCGGCGCGACGGCCAGAAGGGCTCGAGGGCAGCCAGAGCAGACGGTGCGGTGCGGTAGGCGAGTTCAGCCACCGGTCACCCCTTCCTGCTCGACAGTTGACGTGACTTTACCTGAGGCTTCGGACAGGCAAGGCCCGGCCCTACAGGCTCAGCAACCGGTACAGGCCGATCAGTCCCACCACCACGATCACAGCGCGCAGCGCGTTCGGTGACAGCCGGCGCCCGTAGTGCGCGCCGAGGAAGCCACCGATCAACGAACCGACCGCGATCAGGCCCGCTGCTTCCCAGCTGATCCGGTCGAACGCGACGATCGTGTACGCGAGGGCAGCGACGATGTTGACCAGCAACGACAGCAGGTTCTTGGCGGCATTCATCCGCTGGATGGACTCCGGCAGCAACGCACCCATCACCGCTATCAGGAGGATTCCCTGGGCAGCGGTGAAGTAGCCGCCGTAGATGCCCACGGCGAACGTGCCGATCACCAGGATGGCCATACGACGTGGGCTGACATGGTCGGCAGACTGCCCGGACGCCTCGGCGCGCTTTCGAGCCCAGGCCTGAATCCGCGGGCCGACGACGACCAGGACCAGTGCCAGGATCAGCAGGACCGGCACCACCGTGACGAAGACCTTCTCCGGCAGGTGCAGCAGCAGCCACGAGCCCAGCCCGGCACCGATCAGCGAACCGGGTATCTGCCAGCGCAGCCGCTTCCACTGACCGCGAAGCTCGCGGCGATATCCCCAGGTACCCGACACCCCGCCGGCGACCAGCCCGACGGCATTGGACATCGTCGACGTGACAGGCGGAATCCCCAGCGTCACGAGCGTGGGGAAGGTGATCAGCGTGCCGGACCCGACGATGGCGTTGATCGCGCCCGCACCGACACCGGCCAGCGCGATCAGGATCATGTGGGTGACGGACACCCGGGCCACCCTATCGGCTAGCGCCTCTTGGGTGCTCCGCGCTTCTCGCGGACCCGGACGTTGATCCGCACCGGGCTGCCGTCGAAACCGAACTGCTCACGCAGACGGCGCTCCAGGAACCGCCGGTAGCCGGCCTCCAGGAACCCCGAGGTGAACAGCACGAAGGTCGGCGGCCGGGTGGCTGCCTGAGTGGCGAACAGGATCTTGGGCTGCTTGCCGCCGCGCACCGGCGGTGGCGTCGCTGCCACGATCTCTTTGAGGAAGTTGTTGAGCTGGCCGGTCGAGATCCGCTTGTCCCAGGACGCCAGTGACGCCTCCAGCGCCGGCACCAGCTTCTGCACCGCCCGGCCGGTCATGGCCGAGATGTTGACCCGCGGCGCCCACTGCACCTGTGCCAGTTCACGGTCGATCTCTTTGTCCAGCAGGTAGCGCCGGTCCTCGTCGACCAGATCCCATTTGTTGAACGCGACGACCAGTGCACGCCCGGCCTCGATCACCATCGACAGCACCCGCAGATCCTGCTCGGTCAGCGGCTGGGAGGCATCGATCAGCATGATCGCGACTTCGGCAGCGTCGATCGCGCCATGGGTGCGCACCGAGGCGTAGAACTCGTGACCGCTGGCCTGCCCGACCTTGCGGCGCAGACCCGCAGTGTCGACGAAACGCCAAGTCTTACCGCCCAATTCGATCAGCGAGTCGACGGGATCAACCGTGGTGCCCGCGACGTCGTGCACCACCGAACGCTCGTCACCGGCCAGCCGGTTCAGCAGTGAGCTCTTGCCGACGTTCGGCTTGCCCACGAGCGCCACCCGGCGTGGGCCGCCGCCACCGGCGCCGGCCACCTCCGAGACGGTCGGGAGCTTTTCCATCACCACGTCCAGCAGATCGGCCACGCCCCGGCCGTGCATTGCGCTGATCGGGTGCGGCTCGCCGATACCCAGCGACCACAGTGCCGTGGCATCGGACTCACCGCGCTGCGTGTCGACTTTGTTGGCCGCCAAGAAAACCGGCTTGCCCGACTTTCGCAGCATCCGGGCCGCCGCCTCGTCGGCCGATGTTGCGCCCACGACTGCATCGACCACCAGGATGATCGCGTCGGCAGTGCGCATCGCCACCAGCGCTTGGTCGGCCACCAACTGCTGCAGACCCTTGGCGTCGGGTTCCCATCCTCCGGTGTCCTGCACCATGAAGCGGCGCCCGAGCCAGTTCGCGTCATAGGACACCCGGTCGCGGGTCACCCCGGGAATGTCCTGCACGACGGCTTCGCGACGCCCCAGAATCCGGTTCACCAGAGTGGATTTCCCGACATTGGGCCGGCCGACGACGGCCAGCACCGGAGGCGGCGCGGCGGCCTCCTCGAGAACCTCGGCGACCTCGTCGCTGAACTCCCAGTCGCTCTCGTCCGACCAGGTTCCGTCACCGTCGGAGCTCATCGGCGCACCCCCGCATGCTGGGTCACCAGGTCGAGAAGGTGTGCCACGACCTGTGTTTGGTCCATATCGCTGGTGTCGACCACCACCGCATCCTCGGCCGCCCGCAGCGGGGAGACGGCCCTTGTGGAATCCAGGTGGTCGCGCCGCTGCACATCGGCAAGCACCGTCGCATAGTCGTCGGGCAGACCACTCGCGATGTTCTGGGCGTTGCGACGCCGGGCCCGCTCCTCGGCCGAGGCGGTCAGGAAGATCTTGACGTCGGCCTTGGGCAGTACGACGGTTCCGATGTCGCGGCCCTCGACCACCACACGTCCCCCCGCAGACGCCAACTCGCGCTGCAGGTCGACCAGCCGGGCCCGCACCGTCGGGACCGCAGAGACCGCGGAGACCGCGCGGGTCACCTCGTCACCGCGAATCTCGTCTGAGACGTCTTCGCCGGCCAGGAACGCGCGGTCCTCACCGGGATCCGAACCCACACCGATCACCGCACCTGAGGCCACCGCGTCGATCGCCGCGGCATCGTCCAGGTCGGCCCCGGCGCGCAGCACTGCCAGCGTGACGATGCGGTACATCGCGCCGGTATCCAGGTAGCTCGCACCCAGGGCTTGCGCCAAACCTCTTGAAACCGAAGACTTTCCGGTCCCGGCCGGTCCATCGACCGCCACCACCAGAGATCCGCTCACATTCCCACCGCCTGATAAAGCTCGCCGATTTCCTTGCGGCTGAGCGCCCTGATACTGCCCGGCCGCTGGTCCCCCAGCGCCACCGAACCGATGTCGGTGCGGACCAGCTCCTGCACCGGGAAATCCACTGCGGCCAGCATGCGCCGCACGATGCGGTTACGACCCTCGTGCAGGGTGACCCGCACCAAGGTCTTGCCGGGAACCGTGTCCACCACCGCGAAGTCGTCGACGCGCGCCGGACCGTCGTCGAGTTCGACACCGCCGCGCAGCTTCTTGCCGAGTCCGCGCGGCACCGTTCCGACCACGGTCGCCACATAGGTCTTGGGGATCTCGTACGACGGGTGCATCAGCCGGTGGGCGAGCTCCCCGTCATTGGTCAGCAGCAGCAGCCCCTCGGTGTCGGCGTCGAGCCGGCCGACGTGAAAGAGCTTCTTGTTGCCCCGAACCCGGTGTTCGACCAGATCGCCGACGCAGGGGCGGCCTTTCTCGTCGGACATCGTGGACAGCATGCCGATCGGCTTGTTGATCGCCAGGTAGACCAGCGTGTCATCGATGACCACCCGTGAGCCGTCCACCCGGATCTCCGCGACCGCCGGATCGACACGGGTGCCGAGCTCGGTCACCAATCTGCCGTCGACCTCGACCCGGCCGTCGGTGATCATCCGCTCGGCCACGCGGCGGGAGGCAATTCCCGCTTGCGACAGCACTTTCTGCAGTCGTACGCCTTCTTCAGCCATGTCAGTCCTTGTCCACGTCGAAGGCCAGCGGCTGATTGCTGCCGGATGAGCCACCGTTGAGTTTGGCGAAACGCGGCTCGTCACCGAGAGATTCGCTCAGATCGTCGATCACGTCGACATCGGGCAGCAGCGGCGCGATATCGGGCAGGTCGGTCAGCGAGGACAGGCCCAGCCGTTCCAGGAACAGCTCGGTGGTGGCGAACGTCACTGCACCCGAATCCGAGTCGGTGCCCGCCTCGGTGATCAGACCGCGCGCCACCAGGGTCCGGATCACCGCGTCCACGTTGACGCCGCGCACTGCGCTCACCCGCGCCCGGGTCACCGGCTGGCGGTAGGCCACCACGGCCAGGGTCTCCAGGGCCGCCCGGGTCAGTTTGGTCCGCGCGCCGTCAAGAAGGAGCCGCTCGACGTATGGGGCGTAGCGCGCCCGGGTGTACATCCGCCAGCCACCTGCGGCCTCGCGCAGGTCGATGCCGCTGTCCCGCGCGGCGAGCTCATCAGCCATCAGACGCAACTTGGCCATCACCCGGTAGGCAGGCTGATCGGTCGCCGAGGCCAGCGCATCCACTGTCACCGGCGTGTCCACCACCAGCAACAACGCTTCGAGGACGGCACCCAGTTCACCGTCTTCGAGCTCGGGAACCGTCGCCACATCGATGCCCAGGTCATCTCCGACCGGGAACACATCACCCGGGGCATCATCGGACCGCTCTCCGGAATCGGAGATCTCGTCAGTCATTGTTCTCGCTATTCTTCCGCATCAGCGGTTGCCAGATGTTCGCTGGTCGGCCGATCTCCGGTCCACGAAACCTGGAGCACTCCAAGCGCTTCTGGTTGCTCGAATATTACCGCTCTGGCCCGGAACAGTTCGAGCAGCGCCAGGAAGCGGCCGACGATCTGGAGTCCGTCGGTGCACTCTGCCACGAGTTCGGAGAAAGTTGCCCATTGGCCGACCCCGCGCTGTTCGAGCAGGGCGATGATCCGGTGTGCCTGTTCGGGCACCGACACCTTGGGTGCATGGATGTGGTCGATGCCGACTGTGGGCACCGGGCGTGGCGTGAAGGCGGCAGCCGCGATCTCGGCGAATTTGCCGGCGTCGACGCCGAGCATCACCTCGGGCAGCAGGTCGGAGAAGCGGTCCTCCAGCGACACCGCACGCGGATAGCTGCGCAGCGCCGCGGCCTCCAGTTCGGCGAACATCAACGCGACGTGTTTGAACGCCCGGTACTGCAACAGTCGTGCGAACAGGAGGTCGCGGACCTCGAGCAGGGCGAGGTCTTCTTCGTCGTGTACCTCACCCGACGGCAGCAGCCGGGCCGCCTTCAAATCCAGCAGCGTGGCCGCGATCACCAGGAACGTCGTGGTCTCGTCGAGTTCGAGCCGGGCGCCGATCTCCTTGGTGTACGCGATGAAATCATCGGTGACCTGGTGCAATGCCACCTCGGTGACATCAAGGCGGTGCGCGAAGATCAGCTGCAACAGCAGGTCGAACGGCCCCTCGAAGTTGGTGAGCCGAACCTTGAAGCGGTTCTGCTGATCCCCCTCGGCCGGCTCGGGCCCGACCGCGGCAGCTGGTTCGACATGATCGGCGGTCGGAGTGGCCGGGGTGTTCAGGACATCGTTCACGCGCCGAACCGGTCGATGACTTCGCGTGCCAGCGATCGGTACGCGATGGCACCGCCCGATTTGGGCGCCCAGGTGGTGATCGGCTCGCCTGCCACGCTGGTCTCCGGGAAACGGACTGTCCGGGTGATCACGGTGTCGAACACGAGGTCGCCGAAGCGCTCCACTACGCGAGCCATGACCTCGCGCGCGTTGACCGTGCGCGGGTCGTAGCGGGTGACGAGGATGCCGCTGATGGACAGTTTCGGGTTGAGCCGGTCGTGGACCTTGTCCACGGTGTCGGTCAGCAGCGCCAGCCCGCGCAGCGAGAAGTACTCACATTCGGTGGGGATGATCACACCGTCGGCACAGGCCAGCCCGTTGACCGTGAGCAGACCCAGCGACGGCTGGCAGTCGATCAGCACGTAGTCGTAGCGGTCGAGCACCGGGTAGAGGGCACGGGCCAGGGACTGTTCGCGGCCCACCTCGTTGACCAGCTGGATCTCGGCGGCCGACAGGTCGATGTTGCTGGGCACGAGGTCCATGCCGCTGACCCGGGTCTTGATCACCACGTCGTCGATCGACACCCGCGGCTCGATCAGCAGGTTGTGCACGGTGTGCTCGAGCTCGTAGTGCGGCACCCCGAGACCCGCCGACAGTGCGCCCTGCGGATCCAGGTCGACCAGCAGCACTCGACGGCCGTACTCGGCCAGGCTGGCACCCAGGTTGATGGTCGAGGTGGTCTTGCCGACCCCGCCCTTCTGATTGCACATCGCGATGACCTTGGCCGGGCCATGTGTCGAACGGGCCGGCGGCTCGGGGATGTCTCGCGGTGGCCGGCCGGTCAGGCCGAGTTCGGGTGAGCTGTGTTCAAAGAGGCCGTCGTGTGCGCTGTCGTCGTTCATACCCGACCACCGCTGGTCAGGCATCCCGCAGTATTCGCGCACATCCCGGCAAGTTTAACGTCGTCACCCTGCCAGGACGGGCAGACCCGCGGGCAGCCCGCAGTTTTGCCCTCTGGCGACAGCAAAACTTCCACAGTCGACAATCAAACCCATCCGCCCGGCCCTCGGCTCCGAACTACCGTTGTGGACAAACCGTGGGTGCCGGATTACTCCTCCGCTGTCCGAGTCGTCGACTTCATCGTCGACTACCTCGCACATGTGGGTGTTCGCCATCTGTTCGGCGTCGGCGGCGCCAACATCGAAGACCTCTATGACGCCGCGTACTTCCATACCGGGATCACCGCCGTACTGGCCAAGCATGAGTTCTCGGCAGCCACCATGGCCGATGGGTACAGCCGAGCAAGCGCCGGGCTCGGCGTGGTCGCCGCAACGTCCGGCGGTGCGAGCCTCAACCTGATCCCCGGACTGGGCGAGTCGCTCGCCAGCCGGGTTCCGGTTCTGGCCGTGGTCGGTCAGCCGCCCAGCACGCAGGACGGACGCGGCAGCTTTCAAGACACCAGCGGGCGCAACGGCTCGCTCAACGCCAAAGCCTTGTTCAGCGAGGTGTCGGTGCACTGCTCGCGCGTGCTCAGCCCCGACGAGCTCGCCGTCGAGCTGCCGCGGGCCGTCGAAGCGGCGCGAACCGGGGGGCCCGCCGTGCTGCTCATCCCCAAAGATGTCCAACAGAGCAGGCTCGCTGCTGCGCACGTCAAGCAGATCGGCGGACGTCAGTCGCCCGCCGAACCCCATGCCATCGCCGAAGCACTCGTGGCTCTCGGCGGGCCCGTCACGATCATCGCCGGCGAGCAAATCGCCCGTGACGACGCCCGCGTCGAACTCGAAGAACTACGCCTGGCCACGGGCGCACGCGTGGCCACGGTGCCCGACGCCAAGGACGTATCCGCCGCCGACCTGGGCGTGACGGGTGTCATGGGCCATCGCGGTGTGGCCGAGGCGGTCACGGCCAGTGCCATGTGTCTTCTGATCGGGACGAGGCTGCCACTGACCGCCGGCGCCGGGCTCGACGAGGCACTGGCGACGGTCCCGACTTTCTCCATCGGGTCGGCGGTGCCGTATCGGCCATGCCGCCATGTCCATACCGACGACCTGAGGGCATCGCTGGCGCAGGTGACCCGCGCCGTACGAGCAAAATCGGACCCGCACCGACAACAGATTCCCGCCCCGGTTCGGGCCGAGCTGGCCCCTCCGCCGTCTGACGGAGCCGGTGTGCGCTACCGGGATGCGATGAAGCTGCTCGACGAGGCGCTGCCCGACGACGCCGATGTCGTTGTCGACGCCGGTAACACCGGAGCCTCGGCGATTCACCATCTGCCCGCACGCCAGTCGGGACGGTTCGTCGTCGCGCTCGGCATGGGTGGGATGGGTTACAGCTTCGGCGCTGCCATCGGCATGGCCTTCGCCCGGAAGAAACGGCGCACCGTTGTCATCGCCGGTGACGGCGCCTTCTTCATGCACGGCATGGAGATACACACCGCTGTGCAATACCGGTTGCCGATCACCTTCGTGCTGTTCAACAACAACGCCCACGCGATGTGTGTCACCCGCGAGCAGCTTTTTTACCAAGACCGCTACAGCTACAACCGATTCACCGCCAGCCGTCTCGGCCAGGGTGTGGCGTCGATGTTTCCCGGTCTGACGGCTGAGGATGTCGACGCGAAAGAGCACCTTCCACAGGCACTCGCACGCGCTCTGGCCGCCGAGGGCCCATCGGTCGTGAGCATCGAGTGCTCGGCCGACGAGATTCCGCCATTTGCGCCCTTTTTAGCTCCAGCCCAATCCATTTCGATCGCACAGAAGGATCAGTCATATGTCGCTGCCCGCGCTTGAGGACATCGCCCTTCACTCCGGAACCACCACGGCCATCGACGGCATCGTCCGGATCGAAACATCGCCGCGGGAGAACGCCACTCCGATCATCATGGAGATGATGCGGTCCGTGTACCCACACGACCTGGTGTTCGGCGAATACTGCACCATCAACGACTACATCGATTGCCCGCCTGAGGATCTGTTCGATTACCTGTCGGACACGCGTTGCCTCGAGGAATGGACTTACAGCCTGCGGGGATTCCGGCCGACCGATGAGGCCGGCCTGTGGGCGGCGTATGACCGCTTGGGGACCGAGACTGAGATCTTCACTCGCACAACGGCGAACAAACAGGCTATGACCGTCGACTACCACTGTGCCTGGGATCAGGGCAAGCACCTTTGGATGGTCTATCTCATGCGGGTCGTCGATGCACAGACGGTTTTGAACAAACCGGGTTCCGTTGTGCTGTGGACCAATTGCCATCACCCGTTCTATGACAACAACCCCTACCCCGAGACTGCCCCACCCGAACGGCCGGTGTGGGTTGGTGACTTCTGGGACATGTTCGGAGCGGGCCATCTCCTGGAACTCAAAAACCTCAAGGCGATCGCCGAATACCGCCACCGCAATGGACTACCCGTGACACCGGCCTGGATGAAATGAGACCAACGATGAGCCAAACCACTGTCAGCCTGGTCGACGTCTCCACCTATCTGCCCGGCGAACCCATCAGCGCCGAGTACTACGCCCAGTTCGCCGAATCCGATGAACTGCGTGACAACCTCATGTTCCGGGCACCGAAATTCCGCCATCACGTCGCCCCGGACGAAACGGCGATCGACATGATCGAACGCGCCACAACGGGTCTCATCGAACGGCACGGGCAGGACGTCGTCGCGAACGTGGACGTGCTCATCACCCACACCCAGATGCCCGACATACCGTTCTACGGCTCCGGCGGGGGCATCGCGCACCGGCTTGGCATGCGCCCGGACTGGGTTCTCGATCTGCACAATGGCGGGTGCGCCGCGTTCGTACTGGGCATGCAGACCGCCCGCCGGCTGTTGTCGTCGGGAGCAGGAAGCACTGCGCTGGTCGCGGTCGCGCAGAATGCGGCCGGCCAGGTGTTCGACCAACCAGGGGTGCGACGTAAGGCGCAGGCCGCCGTGCCGGGCGACGGCGCAGCAGTCGGGTTGCTGACGATCTCGGACAAATCGCCGATCCTCGACGTCGAATGCCGCACTTACGGTGAGTATGCCGGCGACATGGCCATCGCGGTCGACCCGCCCCGCAAATGGTGGCAGCCGGGCCCCGGCGAAGGGTACATCGGCTTCACCGAATCCAAGATCACCAAAGTACTGGCTCGGGGAAACCGCCAAGTGCCGGAGGTCTCCTATGCGGTGTGCGACCGAATCGGCATGCACCCCAAAGACATCGACCTACTGGTCACAAATCAGCCCAACCGGGTGTTCCTCCGCAACTGGAGCGAGGCGCTTGAATTGCCGAGCGACCGGCATGTCCACACCTTCGACGAATGCGGCAACCTCTTCGCCGCAGGCATCCCGGTCAACCTCGACCGTGCCATCCAGAACGGTCAGGTGAGCGCCGGTGACACCGTATTGATGGCGGCCTTTGCCCACGCCGGCGACTTCGCCGCTGCGGCCGCGGTCCGCTGGGGCGGCAGGCTGACGTGCAACCGCTGACGCAGATCACCGCCCGCCCACACGAGGTCGTGCCAATATCGGACAACCCGTTGGCACTGTCGCTCAACGAAAATCCTTTCGCGCCACTGCCTGCCGTGCACGCGGCCATCGTCGAGGCCACCGCGTCGGCCAACCGCTATCCCGAGTTCCTGCCCGAACAGCTTCGGCGCCTCATCGCCACACACGTCGGCGTGCTCGACGAACAGGTGATCGTCGCTGCCGGAGCGACGGGCGTGATGATGCAAGTCCTGCATACGGTGACTTCACCGGGTGACCGGATCGTCCTGGCCACTCCGACGTTCGACGGGTATCCCATCTTTGCCCAGATGGCGCGACTGACGCCGGTTACGGTGCCGCTCGATCGACATGGACATCAAGATCTCGACGCCATGGCCGAGGAAGCCACCGATGCCCGCGTGGTCGTGATCTGCCGGCCCCACAACCCCACCGGTACCGTCGAAACCGCCGGACAAGTGCAGCGATTCCTGAACCGGGTGCCGTCCGACGTCGTGGTAGTAGTCGATGAGGCCTACATCGAATTCGTGCATCCCGCGTACCGTCTCGATTGCCGGGAGTTGGTCCGCCGGCACGCCAACGTCATCGTGGTGCGCACCTTCTCGAAGGCGTACGGACTGGCCGGCATGCGCACCGGTTACGGCATCTCCTCACCACGGTCGGCGCAGGCACTGTGGGCGATGCAATTGCCGTTCGGCTCCACCTTCACCAGCCTGGCCGCGGTCGCGGCGTCCTATGCCGCCGAAGACCAACTGCAGGAACGTATCCGCTTCATCACTGCGGAGCGGGCTTATCTACGCGCCCGACTCAGCGACCTCGGTGTGGCCAGCACTGATTCGCATGCAAATTTCGTCTACCTGCCTCCGGCCGGCAAACCGTGGCGCGAGGCATTCGAGGGAACCGGACTGCAGGTGCGCTCCTACAGCGACGGTGGAGTGCGAATCACTGTCGCCGGCCGCCCGTCGACCATCGCGGTGCTGGCTGCCATCGGCAAGTCGGTCGCCGCGGGTGTGTGACGAGGCGATGCCACCCCGGGTACGAAGGAGTCACATGGCAAAGTCCGGGATCACCCCGCGAATGCGGTTCGCCCACGCCGTCGCCGCCTGGTACGACGCTGAAGCCTACTTCCGCAGGCGGTCTCGTCGCGGATGCCCCTTCGGCATGGCCATACCGGGCCTCGGCGAGGTGCTCTTCGCCACCCGCTCCGAACACGTCCGCGAATTCCTCACCATTCCGTCATCGGTACTGACTCCACCGATGCCCAATCCGATCGAGCCGGTGGTCGGCGAAGGATCGATAATCCTGCTCGACGGAATGCCCCACAAGCGGGAACGGGCCCGGTTTCTGCCCGCGTTGCACGGTGAACGCATTCGCCGTTATGCCGATGCGATGGCGCGGGCAGCCGAGGAAGAGATCGAGTCCTGGCGGCCAGGCATATCGATCGACGCTCGGGACGCGGCGCAGTCGATAACACTGCGCATCATCATCCGGACCGTCTTCGGCATCGAGGACCGCGTGCGCACCGACCAATTCGTCCGCACCGTCAAGTCGATGATGCGCAACTACGTCGCGCCGTTCATGTTCTTCCCCGCGCTGCGCCGCGCCCCGTTCGGCCTCGGTCCTTGGCGACGTTTCTCGCGGCGGCGTGCGGAGCTTGACGGTCTGCTGTCCGAGCAGATCGCTCTGCGACGACGGACGGGCACCGCCGGCTACGACGACGTCCTCAGCGTCCTACTGTGCGATGACCGGGCCGGCAATCGCAGCGATGACAAGGTGCTGCAACAACTCCGGACGCTGCTGGTATCCGGACACGAGACATCGGCGACCACCGTCGCGTGGGCCCTGTTTCACATCCACGATGACGACGTCGTCCGTGGCAGGCTACTTGCCGAGCTGGCGGGCAATCCACCTCCCGAGGACATGCCCAAACTGCCCTACCTCGGCGCCGTCATCTCGGAGACGCTCCGGATGCATCCGACGGTGTCGATCGTGGTGCGCCAGCTGAAGTCGGCCATTCAGGCCTGGCAGATCCCGAGGGCTGCGGGCGACGTGATCGGCGTGTCACTGCCGGCGCTGCATGCCGATCCGGCCGTCTGGCCGGACCCACGCCGGTTCGATCCCAACCGTTTTCTGGAGCGTAAGCCACCTCCTGCTGAGTACTCGCCGTTCGGCTACGGGCACCGGCGTTGTCCTGGAGCAGCTTTCGCTTCGCTGGAGCTGTCGATCGTTCTGGGCACATTACTCAGCCGGGTCGAACTGAAGCGGCCGGACGGCGATCGAATGCGCAAACAGCCACGGTCGATTCCCCGCGGCGTCGCCGCGGTACCGAACCGGCCCATCAGGTTGCACGTCGTCCGCAAGCTACCGCCACCACCCGATACGAAACGAGGCTGGGAATCATGAGTTTGAAGCAACGCGTGCCGCTGCTGCGATGGTCCTTCTGGCGACTGGCGTTGGGCAGTCGAAACATCACGAGAACCGGACAGATCGGCGACGGACGGGAAGCCGCGGCGGTGCGGTACGTGCTCGCGAATGCTCGCCAGGGCGACATCGACGACGTTCTGGCCGCCATCGACCGATACGCCTACACCGAGTCGTTCCTGATCAACGTCGGCGACGAGAAAGGCGAGCTGCTCGACGCCGCGGTACGCCGCGCTGCGCCCGCGGTGGCACTCGAACTCGGAACCTACTGCGGCTACGGGGCACTTCGGATCGCCAGGGCAGCACCGACAGCCCGCGTGTACTCGATCGAACTGTCGCCCGACAACGCCGAAAACGCCCGACGCATCTGGGAACACGCGGGCGTCGATGACAGGGTTACCTGCGTGGTCGGGACCATCGGCGATGGTGGCCGCACTCTCGAGACGCTGGCGGATGAATACGAGTTCGGCACCGGCTCAGTCGATCTCGTCTTTCTCGACCATGACAAGAACGCCTACCTATCCGATCTCCAGAGCATCCTTGACCGCGGCTGGCTACACAGGGGCACGATCGTGGTGGCCGACAACGTGAAGCTCCCCGGCGCCCCGAAGTACCGCGCCTACATGCGCGAGCAGCAGGGTGCGAGATGGCGGACCGTCGAGCACAAGACGCATGGCGAGTACGGGTCCGTCTTTCCCGATTTGGTGCTGGAATCCGATCTCCTCGGCTGACACACGCCGAAGGAACCCTGACCTGCCGGCATCTGCCGTCCTAGGCTGTCCGTCATGAGTCTCAAACAGCGGCTGCCGTTGTTGCGGTGGTCGTTCATCCGGATGGGAATCGGCGCCAGACACTTCGCCCGCACCGGGCAATGGGGCGACGGCCGAGAGGCCGCGGCCGCCGATTATGTGGTGGCCAATGCCCGCGCCGGCGACCTCGACGATGTCATCGCCACCATCGACAAGTTCGCCTACGAGAAGTCGTTCCTGATCAACGTCGGCGACGAGAAGGGCGCGCTGCTCGACGCGGCAGTGGTCCGGGCGAACCCGCGACTGGCCCTCGAGCTTGGTACCTACTGCGGTTACGGGGCGATGCGCATCGCCCGTGCCGCGCCGACTGCCCGGGTGTTCTCGGTCGAGTTCTCCGCCACCAACGCCGAGATCGCCCGGCGCATCTGGGCCCACGCGGGGGTTGCCGACCGCATCACGTGCGTGGTCGGGACCATCGGCGACGGCGGCCGCACGCTGGACACGCTCGCGGCGGCCGGATTCAGCCCGGGCGCACTGGATTTCGTGTTCCTCGATCACGACAAGAACGCCTATCTGTCCGACCTGCAGAGCCTGCTGGACCGCGACTGGCTGCATCCGGGCTCGATCGTGGTCGCCGACAACGTGAAGTTGCCGGGGGCGCCGAAGTACCTGGCCTACATGAGCGCGCATCAGAGCTCGCTCTGGAACACCACCCATCACAAGACCCATGCCGAATATCAGACGCTGCTGCCCGATCTGGTGCTGGAGTCGGAGTACCTGGGTTAACGCGCCCGCGGGTGCGCACCCGCCCAGACCTCGCGCAGGGTGTGCACGGTGACCATGGTGTAGATCTGCGTGGTGGTCACCGAAGCGTGGCCCAGCAGTTCCTGCACGACACGCACATCGGCGCCACCGTCGAGCAGGTGCGTCGCGAACGAATGCCGCAAGGTGTGCGGTGAGACCGCCGACGCGATGCCGGCCCGCGCAGCCGCATCCTGCAACACCTGCCAGGCACTCTGACGGGACAGCCGGCCGCCGCGGGCGTTGAGGAAGATTCCGGGGGTGCCCCGGCCCCGGCGGGCCAGATCCGGACGCCCCCGCACCAGGTACGCGTCGAGCGCAGTGACCGCCGGGCGGCCGATGGGTACGAGCCGCTGCTTGCCGCCCTTGCCTCGCAGC
This sequence comes from Mycobacterium sp. IDUB_24, assembly GCF_055419385.1. NCBI lineage: Bacteria > Bacillati > Actinomycetota > Actinomycetes > Mycobacteriales > Mycobacteriaceae > Mycobacterium > Mycobacterium sp. IDUB_24. The sequence continues at coordinate 13,202 of NZ_JBVAXO010000008.1, read as the reverse complement.
AGCACCGAACGCGCATGTGTGTCGATGTCGTCGACGTCGAGTCCGACGGCCTCGGAGATGCGCGCGCCGGTGGAGTACAGCAGTTCCAGCAGTGCCCGGTTACGCAGCGTCAGCGGGCCGTCGGCTTCGCTCTCCCCGCCGGCGGCCTCGAGCAACGCGAGCACCTCGTCGAGGGTGAGGCTCTTGGGCAGCCGACGGCTGGGGGTGGGTGGTTTGACCCCGCGGGCGACATCGAGCTCGGTGATGCCCTCGGCCGTGGCGAACCGGTGCAGTCCACGGACGGCGACCACGGCCCTGGCCGCCGAAACCGCCGACAGCGCGGTCACCCCCGATTCGGGATCGCCCCGACGCAGGGCGATCAGGAAGTCGCTGACATCGGTCTCGGCCACCTGGGCCAAATCCCTGATGCCCCGCTGCGTCAGGTGTTCGGCATAGCGGCGCAGGTCGCGCCGGTACGAACTCAAGGTGTTGGCCGCCACGCCCCGCTCGATCGTCAGGTGATCGAGGTAGCCCTGCAGTTGGTCGTCGAGGGCCGATCGGAGGGGCGCCGGTGTTGTCATGACAGACCTTTGCGCCGCCTGAACGCCGTCGGACGGTCGGTCCACACCGATTCGACCGGTCTCAACGCCTCCGCGTCGGGCATCGCGTGGGCGGCCAGAATGCCTGCCACCGCAATGCCATTCACGATGTCGCCGGAGAACACCCGCCGCACTGCCTCCCCGAGCGGCACCCGCTCGACGATCATGTCAGCTTCCTCGTGCTCGGCCTCGGGACGGCCGATGTCGGTCAACTCCGTGGCCAGGAAGATCCGCACGCTCTCGTCGGAGAACCCCGGCGTCGAATCGAGGTCCACCAGCACCCGCCAGTGAGCGGCGGCAAGGCCGACCTCTTCGGACAGTTCGCGCGCGGCCGTCACCTCCGGAGGTTCCCCGCCCAGATCGAGGAGGCCGGCAGGCAGTTCCCAGAGCCGACGCCCCAGCGGGTGGCGATACTGGTACACCAGTACCACGTTGCCGTCCTCGTCGAGAGCCACCACGGCGACGGCACCGTAGTGCTCGACGACCTCGCGCCGGGCCGACCCGCCGCCGGGCATGCTGACCTCGTCCGCGCGCAGCGCGAAAATGTTTCCGACGTAGACGGTTTCGCTGGCCCGGGTCTCGAAGTCGTGTTCAGCCAAGAGAAGCGGCTTCGGCTTCGTCCGCCGGACTCGCGCCGGCATCCACTTCCCCGCCCGCCTCGTCGAACTGTTCGGGAAGCTCCATCCCGGGCAACCGCTCCTCGGCCTTGTAGGCCAGTGCTGCGCCGATGAATGCCGCGAACAGCGGATGCGGCCGCGTCGGGCGACTCTTGAGCTCAGGGTGAGCCTGCGTTCCGACCAGGAACGGATGGATCTTGGAGTCGTACTCCACGAACTCCACCAGGTGCCCGTCCGGTGAAGTGCCGCTGAACCGCAGCCCGCTCTCGGCGATCCGGTCCCGGTAGGCGTTGTTCACCTCGAAGCGGTGCCGGTGCCGTTCGGACACCTCGGTGGCCTGGTAGGCCTCCGACACGATGGATCCGGCCTCCAGCACCGCGGGGTACGCACCCAGTCGCATGGTGCCGCCCAGGTCGGCCTCGCCGGCGACGGCGTCCTTCTGATCGGCCATCGTGGAGATCACCGGATCCGGGGTCAACGGATCGAACTCGGCAGAGTTGGCGCCGGCGATGCCGACCGACCGGGCTGCCTCGATCACGATGCACTGCAGTCCCAGACACAGGCCGAGAACCGGGAGGCTGCGTTTGCGGGCGAAGGAGATCGCCCCGAGCTTGCCTTCGATACCTCGAATGCCGAACCCGCCGGGAATCAGCACCCCGTCGACATCGGAGAGCGCAGCCGCCGCGCCGGCTTCGGTCTCACAGTCATCGGAGGCCACCCACCGGATCTCCACCTTGGCACGGTGTTTGAAGCCGCCGGCGCGTAGCGCCTCGGCCACCGACAGATAGGCGTCCGAGAGGTCGATGTACTTGCCCACCAAGGCAATCCGCACAGTCTCGTGCGGCTCGTGCACCCGGCGCAGCAAGTCGTCCCACTCCGACCAGTCCACGTCGCGGAACGGCAGGTTGAGCCGGCGCACCACGTACGCGTCGAGTTCCTCGCGATGCAACACCTTGGGGATGTCGTAGATCGACGGCGCGTCCGGAGTGGAGATCACCCCGTCGATGTCGACGTCGCACATCAGCGCGATCTTGTTCTTGAGCGGCTCGGGCACGTCGCGGTCACACCGCAGGATCAGCGCGTCGGGGGTGATGCCGATGCTGCGCAGTGCGGCCACCGAATGCTGGGTGGGCTTGGTCTTGAGCTCACCGGACGGGGCCAGGTACGGAACCAGCGACACGTGGAGGAAGAAGCAGTTGTCACGGCCAACCTCGTGGCGCACCTGACGGGCGGCCTCCAGGAACGGCAACGACTCGATGTCGCCGACCGTGCCGCCGATCTCGGTGATCACGATGTCGGGGCGGTGACCGGTCGCGTCAGGCTCCGCCATGGCCAGGATGCGGCTTTTGATCTCATCGGTGATGTGGGGAATCACCTGCACGGTGTCGCCGAGGTACTCGCCGCGACGTTCCTTGGCGATCACCGACGAGTAGACCTGACCGGTGGTGACGTTGGCCGACTGGGACAGGTCGCGGTCCAGGAACCGCTCGTAATGGCCGACATCGAGGTCGGTCTCGGCGCCGTCCTCGGTCACGAACACCTCACCGTGCTGGAACGGGTTCATGGTGCCGGGATCGACGTTCAGATAGGGGTCGAGCTTCTGCATTGTCACCTGCAGTCCCCGCGCGGTCAGCAGCTGACCGAGGCTCGAGGCCGTCAACCCCTTACCGAGTGAAGACGCCACGCCACCGGTGACGAAGAGGTGTTTGGTGGCGGTTTGCGGGTGCTTGCGTAAGGCGGGCAAAAGCATCCTCCGTGACGACGGGCAGGGGATCGAGAAACTGCTGTGGCCTGCCGACCCACGGAATCTCACCTTAACACCGACACCGACAAGCCGCCGCTGGCGCGCCGCGTACGCCTGCGGCAAATCGGTGGCCGGCTCGCCCCTATTGCGGCACGGTCACCGACATCGCGCCCTGCCCGGTCCCGTACCTGCCCGGCTTCCCGCCGCCCACGAGGTCGCTCAGCGCCAGGATCGCGGTGATCTGGCCCGCGCTCGAATCGACGTCGTCCACCGTGCCGACCGCAGCCGCCAGTCCGGCGTCTGACCTGGTCACCGCCACGGGTCCGGTTCCAGACGCGGACCCGGAGCGACCCGTGAGCACGGTTCCCGTGCCGTGCGGAGCCAGGCCGGCGGCGAATCGGGCCACGGTCGCGCCGCGGTTACCGCCGTCTTCCCCCAGCCCGCCGCCGGTCACGATCAGCGCCGTGTTGGCCGCGCCGATGTGCGCATCGTCATAGGTGAGGAATCCGGTGTCGCGCAGCGCGGCGAGCACGGTCTGCCGCTGCATGTCATCGACGGGCGCCGCGGCCGGGTTCCGGTCGATCAGCAGGGTGATCCCCAACAGGTCGCCGGCCTGTGACCCCTGGTCCACCGCCGCGGTGCTCAGCTGTTTTCCCGCCGGCACGATCGGCGAGTTGACCACCGAGAGCAGCTTGTCCGCCGAATTCGCTTCGACGAACTCGTTCGTGAGTGCCACTTTCCCGGTCACGGTGCCGCCCGCGTCACGGACGAAACGCGTCACCGCGTCGACATCGCCGTCGGCGGCGTCCGGCGTGCGGAACACCACCACCGTCTTGTCCTTCAATGCGTCGCGTACCATCCGCGGCGCCATCTGGGCATCGAATTCGCTTGCGGCATTCAGCTTTTCATTGAGCGCGTTCTTGCCGTCATTGAGTGCCTCGATCTGGTGCTGGAGGTCCAACTTGTCGTCCCGAAGACCCGACAGCACCGTGTTCGACAGCAGTCCCGAACCCAGGGCCACCCCGATTGCCAGCGCCAGAAACACTGCCGCCAACGAAATCGCATGCGCGCGTAGCGTGATCACAGCTCACCGCCCACTCAGCTGACCAGGCTCTGCACCCAGAGCGTGAAGCGGTTCCAGTAGTCGACGACCAAGTCGAACACCGCACCATCGGCGCGAGACACCCACAGCGCCACGACCACGGCCACCAGCATGGCCATGACCAGCAGCGCGATCGCCCCGCCGGACACCCGGCTGCGGTACAGGGTCGCCACGGCCTTGGCGTCGACGAGCTTCTCCCCGACCTTCAACCGGGTCAAGAACGTCGACGGGTTGCTGCGCTGGCGCGAGCGGTCGAAGAACTCCTCGATCGAGGCAGTGTGACCGGCCGTGACGATCAGTGACGCACCGTGGTGATCACACAGCAGTAGCGCCAGGTCAGCCGCCGATCCCGCGGCAGGGAAGGTCATCGCACCCACACCGAGATCCTGGATGCGTTCCAGCCCGGCGGCGTGGCCGTCGGCGTCGGCGGGCAGCACCACCTGGGCGCCACACCGCAACACCTCGACGCTCATCTTGTCCGGGTCACCGACAATCAGGGCGGGCCGGTATCCGGCCTTGCGCAGGACATCCGCGCCGGCCCCGACGCCGACCAGCACCGGCTGGTACTCCTTGATGAAGGGCTTGAGCGCCTTGAGGTCCTCTGCTGCGTCGGGTTCCTCGGCGACTATCACCACGTGGCGACGGTGCAGGTCCACGTCGATGTTCGGGATTCCGATGCCGTCGATGAGCAGCGGGCTCTCGCTGCGGATGAACTCGATCGTGTTGCCCGCGAATGCCTCCAGGTGCGCCACGAGGCCACTCTTGGCGTCGTGCATCAACTCGTGGATCTCTTGGTCGTTGCGCTCGGTACCGACCGCGATGCGTCGGTCACCTGAGTAGACGCCGCCGTTGTTCAGGCGGATCCGCGCCCCGTCCTTGATCTTCCTGAAGACCTCCGGCCCGGCCTCGTCGATCAGCACCACACCGTTGGCGACGAGCACCTCGGGCCCGAGGTTGGGATAACGCCCCGAGATGGACGGCGAGGCGTTGACGACACCGGCGATCTGGGCCTCGACAAGCGCATCGGCCGTGATCCGGTCCAGATCCTGGGCGTCGAGGACGACGATGTCGCCGGGGCCGACGCGACGCAGCAGCCGATCGATGTCGCGGTCCACTCGCGCAGTGCCGGTCACTCCGGGACGCGTACTGGCATTGCGAGTGAGCAGCGTGGACATCTTCATGCGCCGATTCTGTCGGGCATCGCCGGTCAGAGGGCGGAGGCGCGCCGTAACACCAGCCTCACAAGTTGGCTTCTGTCACATCAGTAACAGCCAATCGGTCTCAATCGCGCTTCGCTGCATAGTGCCGCGCCGCCTTCGCGCGGTTGCCACAGGTGGCCATGGAATGCCAGCGTCGTGCCCCGTTTTTGGAGGTGTCGTGGAACCACAGGATGCAGTGCGGATGTGCACACTGCTTGACGCGGTCGGGCGCCTCGGTCAGCAACCGCAGCAGGTCCACGGCGGCCAGCCAGCCGGCCAACCATTCGGGTTGGTGTACCTCGGCAGCCTCGGCGGGGCCCGTGGCCGTGAGGATGCGCCGGATCCGGCCGCGTTCCAGCACCTCATTCACCTCGTCGACGGATCCTGCCTGCAGAGCCCGCAGGATCGCCTCGCGGGCCGCGACCAGCGCAATCCGCGACTTCTCGTCAGCCTCGCAGCGGTCATCCAGTCCGTTGGCCAGCAACCAGCACCGCAGCCCCTCGACGTCCGCGAGAAGGTCCTGCGGTCCGTCCGCCGACATCCACCGGGTGTTCAGCAGATCCAGCGCAAGAGGTTCGCCGACATGCGGGCGCGGATCACGCATACCTGAGGGTAACCACGCGCCACCGACAGCAATGGACACCCGCCGAACTAACCGATGAAATTTGATTAGGCGGTTGACGGCAGCCCTGCACTAGTTCTAACCTGTGTAAACAACTTCAACGGTTATTCATTCAGGAGGACTACATGCCCGGGACCACCACGCCCCAGCTCGCCACCGGACACGTCGGCATCAACGTCACCGATCTCGACCGCTCCGTCGCCTTCTACCGAACCGCCCTCGGCTTCGAACCGCTGGCCGTCCACGGCGAGGGCGAGCACCGGTACGCCTTCCTGGGAGCCGGCGGGACGCTGCGCCTGACCCTCTGGCAGCAGAGCAACGGCCGATTCTCCACCGACACTCCGGGCCTGCACCATTTGTCGTTCGAGGCAGCCGACATCGATGAGGTGCGGACGGTCGAAGCAGCCCTGAAAGCACTTGGCACCGAGTTCGCGCACGACGGCGTCGTCGCGCACGGAGAGGGCGCCACATCCGGCGGTATCTTCTTCACCGACCCGGACGGAACCCGGCTCGAGGTGTACGCCCCGAATGGGGCGCAGACGGCCCCTGCACCAAATGGGGCGACCCCCACCTGCGGATTCTTCTGAGCCGAGTAGGTGAGCATGTATCACTCAGGTGAGTTGGCGGTGCAGCGGCGGATGGGGCAGTCGACCATCGCCGCGCGCGTCGGCCGGATGATCCGCACCGACGTTCCAGAGGCCGCCGCGGCATTCCTCGCCGAACAGCCGATGATCGTGGTCGCCGCAGCCGATGACCGAGGCCGGCTCTGGACCAGCTTGATCGCCGGCTCACCCGGCTTCGTCCACGCCGACGATCCACGCACGATCCTGCTGGAAGCGCTGCCCGGGCCGGGCGATCCTCTCCACGATCTGCTGCGCAGCGGTCAACAGATCGGGATGATCGCCATCGAGCCGCGGACCCGACGCCGGATGCGGGTCAACGGCTCCGCCGAACCAGCAGGGAAGGGCCTCCGGATCCACGTCGATCAGGTGTTTTCGAACTGCCCGAAGTACATCTCGCGCAGGGATATCACCGAGGTGCGGTCGACGATGGAGGTGCCCGACGTACACCGCGGCGAGTCACTGACTGACCGGCAGCAACAGCTCGTCGCCGGCGCCGACGCCTTCTTCATCGGGTCGGCGGATGCGGCGGGCAATGCCGACGCCTCCCATCGCGGTGGCAATCCCGGTTTTCTGCAGGTGCTCTCGCCCCGGCATCTGCGCTGGCCGGACTATCGCGGAAACTCGATGTTCATGACGCTGGGCAATATCGACGCCGATCCGCGGTGCGGATTGTTGGTGGTCGACTGGTCTTCCGGATCAACGATCCAACTCACCGGGACCGCCGAAATCAACTGGGATGAAGCCGATTCCGGTGCCGGCACACAATGCGCGGTCGACTTCACGGTCTCCGAAGTGGTCGAGCTGACACACATCAGCCCGTTGCGATGGGGCTCCGCCGAGTTGTCGCCGGCCAACCCGGGCTAGGGGGCGCTGCGCTCCTGCTGCGCGGCCTCGAGCAACTCTCTGGCGTGAGCCCGGCCGCTGTCGGACTCCCCCAGACCGGCCAGCATGCGCGCCAATTCGGCAACCCGGTCCTCATCGTCGATGCGCCGCACACCGCTGGACTTGGCACGGCCGTTACCGCTGTCGACCAGCAAGTGGGCATCGGCGAACGCCGCGACCTGAGGCAGGTGGGTCACCACGATGACCTGGTGCGTCCGGGCCAGCCGGGCCAGCCGCCGGCCGATCTGCACCGCGGCCCGGCCGCCCACGCCGGCGTCGACCTCGTCGAACACCATCGTGGTGCCGGCCGTCGACACCGACAGCACCACCTCGAGAGCGAGCATGACGCGCGACAGTTCACCGCCGGAGGCGCTCTTGGCCAGCGGCAGCACATCCGCGCCCCGGTGGGCGGTGAACCCGAACTCGACCGCGTCCACGCCGTCATGGCCGGCGTGCAGCAGCTCTCCGTCGGGCATAGTCACCGGCGCGGAATCATCGGCCCGTGCCGGCATCGGCGCCACACCGATCGTGAACACCGCATTGGTCATCGCCAGGCCGGCAAGTTCCGCGGTCACCGCTTTGGCCAGCCCCTTGGCCGCCTTGGACCTGATCTTGGTGAGTTCGCCTGCCGCCGTGGCCAACTGCGCCTCCAGCTCGGCGACCTTGCGGTCGAGGACAGCCAGACTCTCCTCGGACACATCGAGCTGCGCCAACCGCTCCGCGGCATCACGCGACCACTCCAACACCCCGTCGACGTCGGCGGCGTACTTGCGGGTGAGTGTGCGCAGCTCGGCCTGACGCGCCAGTTTCGTCTCCAAAGTGCTGGCGTCGCTGGGCAATTCGGAGAGATAGTCCCCGAGCTCGCCGGATACGTCATTGATCACCGCCATCGCCTCGGCCAGACGGACCGCCAGTGCCTGCAGCGCGGCGTCATCGGTGGATTCCAGCGCGGCTTGCGCCCGGCCCACACCGTCGGCCGCGGAGGTGGACTCCGCGGGCTCGTCCAGCTCGCCGGACAACGCGAAGCGGGCGGTCTGCGCCGCCTCCCGCAGCGCGTCGAGTTCCGAAAGGCGACGGATGTCGGCGATGATCGCCTCATCCTCACCGGGAAGTGGTGCGACAGCATCGATCTCGTGGATGCCGAAGCTGAGCCGGTCGGCCTCCTGGGCCAGTTCCCGGGCCCGCCGTCGACGATCGGTCAAATCACGACGCGCTGCCAGCCACTCGTCGCGGATACGCCGGTAGCGCGTCAGCGGCTTGTCCACCTCGGCGAACCGGTCGAGTGCCGCCCGCTGCTCGTCGGGCCGCATCAACCGCAACTGGTCGTTCTGGCCGTGCAACGTCAGCACCTGGGCGGTGAAACCGCTCAACGATTTTGCCGGCACGCTGCGGCCACCCAGATATGCCCGAGACGGTCCGGCCCGGCTCACCGAGCGAGCTGCGATCACACTGCCGTCATCATCACGCTCGGCGCCGGAGGATTCCAGGATCTGCTCGACCCTCCCGGACACGTCCTCACCGAGTTCGATTGTGCTGAACCGGCCTTCCACCACAGCCCGGTCAGAGCCCGAACGGACCCTGGTCGCGTCCGCCCGCGCCCCGCCGAGCAGATGCAGGCTGGTCACCACCATCGTCTTACCGGTGCCGGTTTCACCGGTAAGAACGGTCAACCCGCGATCGAACTCCGCGGTGGCAGCACTGATCGCGCCCAATGACTCGATACGAATCTCCGACAGCACAGGTATCTACTGCCCTCGCCATCCGGTGACCGGCAGCCGGAACTTGCGTACCAACCGATCGGTGAACGGTGCCGAGTCCAGCCGCACCCACTTCAGCGGCGTTCCACAGCGGGTCACTTCCAGCCGGCCTCCGGCCGGTACCACCATCTCGCGGCGACCGTCACAGAACACCAGGGCATCGTTGCCGCTCGCCTCGATCTCAACCGCGATACTGGCCAGCGGACTCGTGACCATCGGACGGGCAAACAGTGCGTGAGCATTGTTGGGCACCACCAGAATCGCCTCCAGGTCCGGCCACAGCACCGGGCCGCCCGCCGAGAACGCATAGGCAGTGGATCCCGTGGGGGTCGACACCAGCACCCCGTCACAGCCGAACGCCGACACCGGCCGGCCGTCCACCTCCACCACCACACCGAGCACCCCGAGCCGGGGTCCCTTCTCCAGGCTGGCCTCGTTGAGCGCCCAACCCCGGTCCACCACATCGGTACCCACCCGGACCGCGATGTCCAGGGTCATCCGTTCCTCGATGCGGTAATCACGCCCGATGACGCGCTCGAGCACGTGGTCGATCGCCTCGGCCTCGGCTTCGGCCAAGAATCCGATCCGGCCCAGATTGACTCCCAGCACCGGGATCTCGACGTTGCGTGCCAACTCCGCGGCCCGCAGGAACGTGCCGTCCCCGCCGAGCACCAGCACAAGTTCGCACCCTTCGGCGGCCCGCTCCTCTGCGTCGACCACCTCGATGTCCACGCCGAGGGCCCGCATGTCGTCGGGCGCCAGGTGCAACGGGCCGCGGTCCACAGCCTCCGCCGAGAGCACCTTCAGACCAATGCCGTTGTCGCCGAGCACCTTTTCCACCCGACGGGCAACTTCGGTCGCCTCGTCCCGGCCGGTGTGCACCACCAGCAGGATCGTGCGTTCAGCCGTCATTGCGGCCCCTCCTCGACCGCCTGCCGCACTGCCTGCTCGAGCGCTTCGCCGTCCAGCGAACGGTCGCTCCGGGCACGCAGGTGCAGGAAGTACTCGACATTGCCCGATGGCCCCGGGAGCGGGCTAGCCGTCACATCGACAGCATGCCACTGCAATGTGGCCGCCTTGCGCGCGACCGTGCACACCGCGTCGATGCGCAGCTCGGGATCGGACACCACGCCGCCGGCGCCCACCCGATCCTTGCCGACCTCGAACTGTGGTTTCACCATCGGAACGATATCGGCGTCGGCAGCTGCGCAGGCCGTCAGCGCGGGAAGAACTGTGGCCAGCGATATGAACGACAAGTCGGCCACGATCAGCTGCACCGGCCCGCCGATCGCCTCGGCAGTCAACTCCCGCACATTCGTGCGCTCCAGCACGTGCACCCGTTCATCGGACCGCAGCGGCCAGGCCAGTTGTCCATAGCCCACATCGGCGGCCACCACCTCCGCGGCTCCGCGGTCGAGCAGCACCTCGGTGAAGCCCCCGGTGGAGGCCCCGGCATCAAGGCAGCGCCGACCCTCAACGGCGACGTCGAACGCGTCGAGCGCACCGATCAGCTTGTGCGCGCCACGCGAGACCCAGGTCCGTTCCGCGGTCGCGATCACCGTGATGTTGGTGTCCGGGGCCACGGCCGTGGCCGCTTTGGCGGCCGGCATGCCGTCGATCCGCACGCGCCCGGCCTCGATCATCTCCGCCGCCTGCTGGCGTGACCGGGCCAGACCCCGCCGCACCAGCTCGGCATCAACGCGGGCGCGCCGCGCCACCGACGCTCACCTTCCGGTCGCCTGCGGTCCGCTTGGTTGCCCCCTGTCGACGGATTCAAGGGCCGCCACCAGCAGATCGTGGGCCTGCTCGAGTCTCGAGGCCACCACGTCGATGTCCATGCCTTCGAGTGCAGAGGGGTCCACCGCGGGATCCGGCACACCGGCCAGCACCGCAGCGACCTGGGCACGCAGTTCGTCGGGATCGGTACTCATAGCAACACTCACGCTAGTCGATGGCGCACTAATCGACCGGCACCGACAGCAAGGACCAACGTTGCAGTGCTCGACGGGCTGTGTCGTCGCCGGCCGACACCGTGAACGCGGCGTGGTCCAGGTCCGCACTCCAGACCGCATACGCGGTGGCCCTTACCACCGACAGGTCGTCGCGTGGATCCTCCCCGGTGGCATGCGCGGTCACCGTGTCCCGGTCCACATCGATCCGCCAGGCCGGCTGCGCCGCGATGCGCAAGGCGTCGGCGTCGTCATGCAGCCCCCGCAGATCCGCGGCCAGGTAGCCGGGACGCTCGGCAGGAACCGCCCGCACTGCCTCGACTGCGGTGCTGACGCCGGTGAGCACCATGAGACTCGGCAACCCCGCCGCGACGGCGCCGGCGATATCGGTGTCGAGCCGATCCCCCACCACCAGCGGAGTCGCGAACGTCCCACGGCTCAGCGCGTCGTTCATCAAAGTCGGTTGAGGCTTCCCGGCCACCAGTGGATCCTGGCCGGTCGCCACCCGCAATGCAGCCACCATCGAGCCGTTACCCGGTAGCAGCCCGCGCTCGGACGGCAGCGTCAGGTCCACGTTGGCCGCCACCCACAGGGCACCGGCACGAATGGCGAGTGCCGCCTCGGCCAGATCCGGCCATGCGGTAGTGGGCGAATGGCCCTGCACGACCGCGACCGGGTGCTCGTCGAACGTCCGAACCGGCCGTAACCCCGCGTTGCTCACCTCGCCGGCAAGTGCATCCGTCCCGACGACGAGAACGGCTGAGTCCGCCGGCAGATTGGCGGCCAACAGGTGCGCCGCACTCTGTGCGCTGGTCACCACATCGTCGGATTCGGCGGCGAAGCCGAGTTCACGCAGATGCTCGGCGACCTGTTCAGGCGCTCGCGACGCATTGTTGGTGACATACAGCACCCGTGCGTCGATCCCGGACAAGCTCTCCAGTGCACCCGCGGTGGGCTCGTGCCCGCGAAACACCGTGCCATCGAGGTCGAGCAGCAGGCAATCATGTTGCCGTGCAAGCGTGGTCACGTCAGGACAGCTCCGTGATCCGGTCTTCCGCGTCGGTGATTCCGTCGACATCAGCCTGCTCCGCGTGGACGAACCATTGCAGGGCCTCGTCGCCACGCCCAAGTGCCAGCAGTGTGTCGGCGTATGCGTAGAACAGCCGGGCCGAGGTCGGTCCCACTTTGGTCGGGTCCAGGGGCGGGGACGACAGAATCGCCAACGCCTGCTCGAACTGCCCGAGGTCGGAACGCGCACCAGCCGTGACGATCCGAAGCTCGTCGGCGTCCTCGCCGGTGAGCGCGACAGCCTCGTCACTGCGCGCCAGTTCCAGCGCCCGTTCGGGCCGGCCGACACCGCGCTCGCAATCGGCGATCATCGCCAGCAGGGCCGACTTGCTGCCCATGCGCCGCGCCGCACGCAACTCGGCGAGCGCCTGGGCCCAGTCGCCGCTGTAATACGCCGCGATACCGACCGCCTCACGCACCACCGCGATCCGCCCGGCCCGGTTGCGGGCGGCACGAGCGTGGGCCAGCGCCGTCTCGGGATCCTCATCCAGCAGCTTGCCGGCCATCACGAGATGGCGGGCCACGAAATCGGCGGTCGTCTTGTCCAGCGTGATCAGCTCCCGACGCACATCGGGAGCGAGCTCTTTCGCCTCGACGTCGACCGGCAATTTCGGGCCGTCGTTCCTCGGTTCGCCATCCTCGGTGGGCTGCGCCGACCGCGCCCGGCCCGGCCCGGAGGCCCGGGGTGCGCCGGCACGTTGATCCCTCCCGCGCTGGTCGTAGTGCCGGCGAGGGCCTGAACTGTTGCCCGATGCGCGGTCGTTCGATGCACGCCGCGGGCGCCGCTCTGCGTCGCCCTGTCTGTCTCCGACCACGTGTGCCTTTCTACCCGCCCTTCCCGCAAAGGATACTGGCAGCAGCCACGGCCGACATAATTATGTGAGCGCCGACGCAGCGAGTAATCGCTCGAATATCAACTGAATTCGACTGTGAAATCGATAATTAAAAACGAATCGCCCCCCACGTAAAACGTGGGGGGCGATTCTTAATTTGTGTTCGGCGGTGTCCTACTTTTCCACCCGACAGGGTAGTATCATCGGCGCTGGCAGGCTTAGCTTCCG
>NZ_JBVAXO010000007.1:0-456958 GCF_055419385.1 Mycobacterium sp. IDUB_24 | reverse complement strand
GAATGGAACCACTCACGGGTCAACCGGTTGCGGTCCAACGGGAACACACCATTGAGGAAGGTGTCCCACTGCTGAACAGTCAGAGTCCGATCCTGACCATCGACCAGGCTCAGCTCATTGTCCAGACCCGCATGAGAAATACCCGTGCTCGTAAACAACGCCGCGATGGCCGCCACCATCGCGACCAGCACCCGACTGAATGCCTTCATATTCTCCCTAGCTATATCGCCGGCGCTCCCGGAGGCCACCGTTTGTGGTTGACGTCCCGGCCCCCGCAGACCGTACCGCCGCGCAAGACCAACATGTGATGCGGATTAGGAACTCCACACGTCGCTCTTACTTAATGCTCATCGTTGACACGAGGAACATAACGGGAGGGCATCCGGGCGGCAACGCAAGCACATATCCGCAGTGCCGCATACGTTCGATCGATCAAAATTTGCTGAGAACCGACTGGGAGATGGCGCACAACGTCACGACGCTGCAAGTTGGCCCGCTGGGCAATGCTGTGACGCCGTTCGCCTTGATAGCAAGCTGAGGTCCAGACCACAGTCTCCAGCAGGGATTTCCCGGCCCTCACAAGCTGCTCACCTTCTCAGTGATGATGAGGCGGAATGTTGTTCCGCAACCACCGGTCACGGTCGGCATCATCGTCCGGCGAAGCGGTGTCGCGTTCGTCGGGAGCGATGTCCGGGAGGGCCTCACCGAAGATCTTGTTAACTGCGTGACGGGACCTTTTGTTCGCTTCCGGCATCGCGATTCCCCTTTGTGACGAAGCTCACATTCCAGGCCGCGCGGTCTGCAACATCCCGTTAACCTGCCCTTAACCAGCATGAACGATCGGCGCGACATTCACCAACAAAAAGAAACGGCGGCCCGTGGCCGCCGTCTCCGTTTGCGCTCAGATCTCCAAGCTTGATAACTGGCCGATCACCTGCGCAGCCAGCGGCCCGAGTGTGGCCATACCGTCGCGCACTGCCGCGCGTGACCCGGCGATGTTCACCACCAGCGTGCTGCCCGACACTCCGCACAGGCCGCGGGACAGCCCGGCATCCACGATGCCGGCCGACAGCCCCGAGGCCCGCAACGCCTCGGCGATGCCCAGCAGTTCGCGATCGAGGATGTCGAGGGTGGCCTCCGGCGTCACATCGCGCGGCGTGACTCCCGTCCCGCCCACGGACACCACCAGATCGACGCCGCCGATCACCGCGGTGTTCAGCGCGTTACGGATCTCGACTTCGTCTGCGGACACGACCACGACACCGTCGACGACGAATCCGGCCTCACCCAACAACTCCGTGACCAACGGACCGCTGTGGTCTTCCTCGCCGTGTGCAGTGCGATCATCCACGACGACGACGAGCGCCCGCCCCACCAACTCCCCTGGCTGTTCCATGCCTGCAACCGTATATCCGGCGGCAGACAACGGTGTAGCCAGACGCAGTGTGGCCATCCCGCCGGGCCCGGTCAGCGTGCTCACTGCTCGGCCCTGCCGAGCGTGACCTCGATGGTCTGCGGCTTGCCGCCCTGGTCGAGGTAGGTCAGCGTGACCTTGTCGCCGGGGGCCTTGGACCGCACCGCTGCTACGAGCGCGTCAGCACTGCCGATCACCCGGTCATCGACCTTGGTGACCACCACACCGCTGGGTAAACCTGCCGCTGCGGCGGCCCCGCCGTTGGTGACCTCGACGATCTTGGCGCCGTCGCTGGTGGTGTCATTGCTGACCTGCACCCCCAGCGAGGCGTGCGAGGCCGTCCCGTTCTGGATGAGCTCATCGGCGATCCGCTTGGCCTGATCGACCGGGATCGCGAAGCCCAGCCCGATCGAGCCGCTCTGCGCCTGAGGCGAATCCCCACCCAGGGTGGCGATCGCCGAGTTGATGCCCACGAGCTCGCCGTTCATGTTGACCAGCGCGCCACCGGAGTTACCCGGATTGATCGCGGCATCGGTCTGGATGGCGTCGAGCACGGTGTTCTGGTTGCGGGCGTCGCCACCGGCGGCGACCGGACGGTTCAGCGCGCTGACGATGCCGGTGGTGACGGTGCCTTCGAGTCCGAGGGGTGAACCGACCGCCACCACGTCCTGACCCACTCGCAGATTGGCCGACGAGCCGACCGTGATCGGGGTGAGGCCCGAGACGTCCTGCGCGCGCACCACCGCGATGTCACTGCTCGGATCGGTGCCCACCACGGTGAACGACTTGGTGGTCCCGTCGGAGAACGTCACCTTGGTCTGGGCGCCGGTCGGTGCCGGTGC
Organism: Mycobacterium sp. IDUB_24; assembly: GCF_055419385.1. Classification (NCBI taxonomy): domain Bacteria; kingdom Bacillati; phylum Actinomycetota; class Actinomycetes; order Mycobacteriales; family Mycobacteriaceae; genus Mycobacterium; species Mycobacterium sp. IDUB_24. The sequence continues at coordinate 454,702 of NZ_JBVAXO010000007.1, read as the reverse complement.
GCCGCCGGGGGGTACCGGCGCGGGGCCGGGCCCGCCGGGCTTGGCGGCCTGCACGACGTGGTTGTTGGTCAGGATGAGGCCGTCGGCGGTGAGGATGATGCCGGAGCCCTCTTCGGACGCGCGGCCCAGGTCGGTTTCGAGCTTGACCACACTCGGCACCACCTTGGCCGCCACCTGCTCCACCGAGCCCGGCGGCAGGGCAGCCGCGGGGACGGTCGGCGCGGCACCAAGGCCCTGCGAGCCGAGGCGCGGGTGGTCGTCGCGCACGAGGGTGGCGACACCGCCACCGACACCGGCCGACACCACGGCCACCGCGAGCGCCCCGGCCACCAGGCCGGACCTGGACCGCTTCTTCGCCGGAACGGGCTGCGGGCTGGCCGGAATGCGGTAGGGGTCGTACGGCGCGCGGTAAGCCTGCTGCGGCGGCTGGTGTTGCTGGCCTTGGTGTTGCTGGCCCTGGTGTTGCTGCTGCGGCGGCGGCAACTGCTGCTGGGGTTGTTGACGCGCATATCGCCAGTCGTAGGGCTGTGACTGGTAAGGATCAGGACGCGCACCGGCGTATCCGGGGGCGCCGCCGGGATGCTGCTCCGGCTGCTGGGAGTACCTCGGGTGGTTCGTCATTGTGCTGCGTGCTCTTCTCTTGTAAAAGGTCCGCCGGCCAGTCACGCCGATCCGGTCCGACCCGTATGTCCAACCCTCGTGTCCGTCACTTCGTCAAACGAAGTCAAGGTCACTCAGGTTGCCCAGATGGGCTGAGAATCCACTTAGAGATTTCTGATCCATCCATGACTGGTCCCCCGACCGACTCAACTGTCTCACTTTTTCTCCGCGCCGACGGTGTGGCCATCGCCGATCCGGTGCATGTGTGTCGCATCGGCATTCGGGATCGGCTGCCCCGGCAGCACCATGTGAAACGAAGCCCCCGGCGGGGTGCCACCCGGCACGGTCTCGTCGATGCGCAGTGCGCCGCCGTGCTTGAGCACCACCTGCTGGACGATAGCCAATCCGAGGCCCGAACCCGGCATCGCCCTGGCGGCATCGGAACGGTAGAACCGCTCGAACACCAGCCCGCGTTCCTGCGGCGGGATGCCCGGACCGTGGTCGGAGACCACCAGCTCGGCGTGCGTCGGATCGGTCTGGTGCATCTGCACACTGACCCGTCCGCCGGCCGGACTCCACTTGGCGGCGTTGTCGAGCAGATTGAGCACTGCCCGGCCCAGTCCTGGTGCATCGCCGAACACCTGCCAGCCGATGACGTCGACGTCGAATTCGATGTCGTTGCGGCGCCGCCGGACCCGCTCAAGGCTGCGGTCGACGACCTCGGACATGTCGACCGCTTCGGGGGTGATTCCGCCGGCATCGTCGCGGGTGAGGTCGACGAGGTCACCGACCAGCGTCGAGAGCTCCTCGATCTGGGCGATCACATCGGTCTGCAGCCCGACCATCTCGTCCTTGGGCAACGGCGGCGCGCCGGGCGCTTGCGAGGCCATCAGCAGTTCGACGTTGGTGCGCAGCGAGGTCAGCGGCGTTCTCAACTCGTGGCCGGCGTCGGAGACCAGCCGGGCCTGACGTTCACGCGATTCGGCCAGCGCCCGCAACATCATGTTGAACGCCTCGGTGAGCCGGGCCAGCTCGTCGCTGCCGACGACCGGGATGGGCCGCAGATCATCGGTGCGGGCCACCCGCTCGGCGGCTTCGGTGAGTCTGCCCACCGGTCTGAGCCCGGCCCGGGCCACCGCACCACCGGCCATGGCCGCCACTGCCACGCCGACACCGCCGACGATGAGCAGCACCGTGCCCAGACGTCTCAGCACTTGGACAGTGGGCGCCAGGCTCTTGGAGATCAGCAGGGAGCTGCCGTTGGCCAGGTGCACCGCGAGCACCCGCTGGTGGTTGGCGGTGCGCAGGGACATCAGCAGCTCGCCCGAGATGACGTCCTTCTCGGCCTTACCCAACGGCAGCATCTGACCCTGCTGGTTGGCCGTGTAGATCGAGCGGCCCGGGATCACCAGCATCGCGTTGACATCGGAGTATGCGGTGCCCTCGATCGCCTTGCCGGGGTCGGCGGCCAGCGATCCGCTCTCGATGAGCAGCCGGGCCCGGCTGTGCAGCTGGTTGTCCAGGTCGTCATAGAGCGCACGGGAGACCACGGCGTAGACGGCGACGGCCATCAGGACCACCACCATGGCCACCATCGACATCGCGAGCATCATGACGCGCCAGCGCAATGACAGCGAGCTGGTGTTCCGTAGGTTCGCGGCGGCGAGCCGCCCAGAGTCAGTGGCGGTTCGCCAGGTGTTTGCGTTGAGCGCCATCAAATCAGGGGGGTGTTTCGCGCAGCACGTAACCGACGCCGCGCACGGTGTGGATCAGTCGGGGCTCGCCTTCGGCCTCGGTCTTCCGTCGCAGGTAGCCGATGTACACCTCGAGGGCGTTGCCCGACGTCGGGAAGTCGAAGCCCCACACCTCTTCGAGGATGCGGCTGCGGGTCAACACCCGGCGCGGGTTGGCGATCAGCATTTCCAGCAGCGAGAACTCGGTGCGAGTGAGACTGATCTGACGCTGCCCCCGGGTGACCTCGCGGGTCACCGGGTCCAGGGTCAGGTCGGAGAACTCCATCTTCTGCGAGTCGCCGTCGTCGCTGACCGTCCGGCGCAGCAACGCCCGCATCCGGGCCAGCAATTCTTCCAGCGCGAAAGGCTTGGGCAGGTAATCGTCAGCACCGGCGTCCAGCCCGGCGACCTTCTCGGAGGTGGTGTCGCGGGCGGTCAGCACCAGGATCGGCAGATCGTCTCCGGTGCTGCGCAGCTGCCGGCACACTTCCAGGCCGTCCATCCGCGGCATCATCACGTCCAGCACTACGGCGTCCGGTCGGTCATTGGTTATCGCTTCGAGGGCTTCGACCCCATCTTGGGCAAGCTCGACCGAATAGCCATTGAAGGAAAGCGACCGGCGCAGGGATTCGCGCACGGCGCGATCGTCGTCCACGACAAGTATGCGCACAGGCAACAGTCTCATCCCGCCGTCTGAGAGTGGGCTGAGAGGCGCGCCGCAAATTCACCCTGCGTTTTCACGTGGCCTCAAACGGCCCTGGGCACGACAAAAAGCGCTATCGCAAGCGATAGCGCTTTTTGAGAAAGTGTCAGCGGTTCTAGCGCTTGTCGAGGTCGACCAGGCCGAGACGAGCGGCCTTGAGCAGACGGCGCGGCACCTTGTGCTGCTGACCGGCGACATTGACGCCGACGAGACCGGTGGCCTCGGCCTTCCACTGCGCGCGCCGGCTACGGGTGTTCGCGCGCGACATTCTGCGCTTGGGCACAGCCATGACGTGCATCTCCTTGCTTTGGGGGTTGCCGCGCGCATGCAGCGGCAGACGACTGCCCTACAGAGTAGCGGTTGACCTGCGTCGGCTCCAAAACGCCCGGACGGGGCTGGGAACAGTTTGGTGTGACGACATCACCGACGCCCTCGCGCGGGTCGGGCAGGCGCTGCGCAGCCGCGGCTGGCATCCAGATTGCATTCAGGGACAAATCGCCGCCTGATCCCGTCCCTGGATGCAATCTGGGTGCGTGGACCCCGGGCCCGACACCCCTTGACGTGGGACCGGAGGTACCGGCTAACCTACCGGTTGGTTGGTCCCCATGTCAGCGTCGACGGGAGTGCGTGTGTCTTCAGGGACTGGTGCGGTTCGCATCGGCAACTGTTCGGGGTTTTACGGTGATCGGCTGTCCGCGATGCGCGACATGCTCTCCGACGGAGAGCTGGACTATCTGACCGGCGATTATCTCGCCGAGCTCACCATGCTGATCCTGGCGCGTGACCGGGCCAAGAATCCCGACCGCGGCTACGCCAAGACCTTCCTCATCCAATTGGAGCAGTCACTCGGCCTCGCCCTCGACAAGGGCGTGAAGATCGTGGCCAACGCCGGCGGTCTGAACCCCGCGGGGCTGGCCGCCGCGGTTCGCGCGCTGGCCGAGCGGCTGGGCCTCGACGTCAACGTCGCCCATGTCGAGGGTGACGACCTGGTAGGGCGGGCCTCCGAGCTCGGCCTCGGAGCCGCCCCGGCGGCGACATCCGGCTTGGGCACACCCCTTGCGGCCAATGCCTACCTGGGCGCATGGGGCATCGTCGACTGCCTGAATTCGGGCGCCGACGTCGTGGTGACGGGCCGGGTGACGGACGCCTCGGTGATCGTCGGCCCGGCGGCCGCGCACTTCGGCTGGAAGACCACCGATTACGACGCGCTGGCCGGGGCGGTCGCCGCCGGTCATGTGATCGAGTGCGGCACTCAAGCCACCGGCGGCAATTACTCGTTCTTCGCAGAGATTCCGGATCTGTCCCGCCCCGGCTTCCCGATCGCCGAGATCTCCGCAGACGGCTCCTCGGTGATCACCAAACATGCGGGCACCGGCGGGCAGGTCAGCGTCGGCACGGTCACCGCGCAGCTGCTCTACGAGATCACAGGCGCGCGTTACGCCAATCCCGATGCGACGCTGCGCGTGGACTCACTGCAGTTGAGCCAGGACGGGACTGACCGCGTCCGGATCTCCGGGGTGACCGGCGAGGCCCCGCCACCGACGCTGAAGGTGTCGTGCAACAGCATCGGCGGATTCCGCAACGCCGCCACGTTCGTGTTGACGGGCCTGGACATCGAGGCCAAGGCAGAGCTGGTACGCAGCCAGTTGGAGGCCGGTCTGAAAGTCCGTCCGGCCGAACTGGATTGGACGCTTGCCCGCACCGATCATCCCGATGCCGATACCGAGGAGACCGCCAGCGCCCTGCTGCACTGCGTGGTCCGCGATCCCGATCCCAACGTCGTCGGACGCCAGTTCTCCTCGGCGGGCGTGGAACTCGCCCTGGCCAGCTATCCGGGCTTCACCACCACCGCACCGCCGGGAGACGGCCAGGTCTACGGCGTGTTCGTACCCGGCTACGTCGACGCGTCCGAGGTCCCGCACATCGCCGCGCACGCCGATGGCACCCGGGTCGGTATCGCGCCGGCGATGGACACCCTCGAGCTGGCCCCGGTTCCCGACCCGGCGATGCCCGACGCATTCCCGGCCGGCGCAACTCGGCGCGTCGCGCTCGGCACCATCGCCGGCGCCCGTAGTGGCGACAAAGGCGGGTCGGCCAATGTCGGGGTGTGGGTACGCACCGACGAAGCGTGGCGCTGGTTGGCACATACGCTGACCGTCGACAAGCTGCGTGAATTACTGCCCGAGACAGCCGATCTGCCGGTCACCCGGCACGTGCTGCCGAATCTGCGGGCCGTGAACTTTGTGATCGAAGGCATTCTCGGCCAGGGCGTCGCGTATCAAGCCCGGTTCGATCCGCAGGCCAAGGGGCTGGGCGAATGGTTGCGCAGCCGTCATCTCGATATCCCGGAGGAACTCATCAAGTGAGCATCTGGACTTCACCCGAGCGTGAGGCATTGCGCAAGACCGTGCGCAGTTTTGCCGAGCGCGAGGTGCTGCCGCACGCCGACGAGTGGGAACGCACCGGCGAGTTGCCGCGCGAACTGCATCGCAAAGCCGGCGAGGCCGGGCTACTCGGCGCCAACTTCCCCGAGTCGGCCGGCGGTGGCGGCGGCGACGGTGCCGACGCCGTGATCATCTGCGAGGAAATGCATTACGCGGGTTCCCCCGGCGGAGTGTTCGCCTCGCTGTTCACCTGCGGTATCGCGGTGCCGCACATGATCGCCTCGGGCGACGAGCGGCTCATCGAGACGTATGTGAAGCCCACGCTGCGTGGCGATCTCATCGGATCGTTGGCCATCACCGAACCCGGCGGCGGCTCCGACGTCGGGCACCTGACCACAAAAGCCACCCGCGACGGGGATGACTACATCCTCAACGGCGCCAAGACCTACATCACTTCGGGTGTGCGTGCCGACTATGTGGTGACCGCATCTCGCACCGGCGGACCCGGTGCGGCGGGCGTCTCCCTGATAGTGGTGGAGAAGAACGGACCGGGCTGCTCGCCTGGATTGCAAGTGACCCGCAAGCTCGACAAGATGGGTTGGCGCTCAAGCGATACCGCCGAGCTGTCCTACACCGATGTGCGGGTCCCGGTGGCCAACCTGATCGGTGCGGAGAACTCGGGCTTCTTCCAGATCGCGGCCGCGTTCGTGTCCGAGCGGGTCGGCCTGGCCGTGCAGGCCTATGCCAGCGCGCAACGCTGCCTGGACCTGACCGTGCAGTGGTGCCGCGATCGCGAGACCTTCGGAAAGCCGCTGATTGCCCGGCAATCGGTACAGAACACGCTCGCCGAGATGGCCCGGCGAATCGATGTGGCCCGCGTGTACACGCGGCATGTGGTGGAGCGGCAGTTGGCCGGGGAACAGGGCCTGATCACGGAGGTGTGCTTCGCCAAGAACACCGCGGTGGAGACCGGCGAATGGGTGGCCAATCAAGCCGTGCAGTTGTTCGGCGGGATGGGCTATATGGCCGAATCCGAGGTCGAGCGCCAGTACCGTGACATGCGCATCCTCGGGATCGGCGGCGGTACCACCGAGATCCTGACCTCCTTGGCCGCAAAGACGTTGGGATTCCAGTCATGACGACCCTGAAATCGACGGTCGACCCGGCCTCACCGGGTTTCACCGAGGCCGCCGAGGTGATGGCCACCAAGCTGGCCGAGCTCGACGCCGAGCACGCCAAGGCACTTGCCGGCGGCGGGTCCAAGTATGTGGACCGCCATCACGGCCGCGGCAAGCTCACCGCCCGCGAGCGTGTCGAGCTGCTGCTGGATCCGGACGCACCGTTCCTCGAGTTGAGCCCACTGGCCGCCTGGGGCAGCGATTTCACCGTGGGCGCCAGCGTCGTCTGTGGGATCGGCGCCGTCGAAGGGGTCGAGTGCCTGATCGTCGCCAATGATCCGACGGTCAAGGGCGGCACCAGCAACCCGTGGACGCTCAAGAAGATCCTGCGCGCCAATCAGATCGCCATGGAGAACCGGCTACCGGTGATCTCACTCGTGGAGTCCGGTGGCGCCGATCTGCCGACGCAGAAGGAGATCTTCATCCCGGGCGGGCAGATGTTCCGCGATCTGACCCGGCTGTCGGCGGCAGGCATCCCGACCATCGCGCTGGTGTTCGGCAACTCGACCGCCGGTGGCGCGTACGTGCCTGGCATGTCCGATCACGTGGTGATGATCAAGGAACGCTCCAAGGTTTTCCTGGCCGGACCGCCGCTGGTCAAGATGGCCACCGGCGAGGAGTCCGACGACGAGTCGCTGGGCGGGGCCGAGATGCATGCCCGCACTTCGGGTCTCGGTGACTACCTGGCCAATGACGAGCTCGACGCGATCCGGATCGGGCGGCGCATCGTGGCCCGGCTGAACTGGCGCAAGAAGGGACCCGCACCCGCGCCGGTGGTCGAGCCGAAGTTCGACCCCGAGGAGCTCATCGGCATCGTGCCCGCCGATCTGCGGATCCCGTTCGACCCGCGCGATGTGATCGCCCGCATCGTCGACGGCTCGGATTTCGACGAGTTCAAGCCGCTGTACGGGTCGTCGTTGGTGACGGGATGGGCCACGCTGTACGGCTACCCGATCGGGATCCTGGCCAATGCCCGCGGCGTGCTGTTCAGCGAGGAGTCACAGAAGGCCACGCAGTTCATCCAGCTGGCCAACCGGTCGGACACCCCACTTCTGTTCCTGCACAACACCACCGGCTACATGGTGGGTAAGCAGTACGAAGAGGGCGGCATGATCAAGCACGGATCGATGATGATCAACGCGGTGTCGAACTCCACGGTGCCGCACATCTCGCTGCTGCTCGGCGCCTCCTACGGCGCAGGCCATTACGGAATGTGCGGGCGGGCGTATGACCCGCGGTTCCTGTTCGCCTGGCCGTCGTCGAAGTCCGCGGTGATGGGCGGTGCCCAGCTGGCAGGCGTGCTGTCGATCGTCAGCCGGGCGGCCGCCGAGGCCCGGGGCCAGGCGGTCGACGAGGCCGCCGACGCTGCACTGCGCGCCGCGGTCGAGGCCCAGATCGAGGCCGAGTCGCTGCCGATGTTCCTGTCCGGCCGGTTGTACGACGACGGGGTGATCGACCCCCGTGATACCCGCACCGTACTGGGAATGTGCCTGTCCGCCATCGCCAATGGCCCGATCGAGGGGACGTCGAACTTCGGCGTCTTCAGGATGTGAGCGCGACAATGATTACGAGAGTCCTCGTCGCCAATCGCGGCGAGATCGCCCGGAGGGTCTTCGAGACCTGCCGCCGCCTGGGTATCGGTACCGTCGCGGTCTATACCGATCCTGACGCTGCGTCCCCACACGTCGCCGAGGCCGACGCCCGCGTGCGGCTCGACGGCAACAACGGATACCTCGATTCGACGCAGATCATCGCCGCGGCCCGGGCTTCCGGCGCCGATGCGATTCATCCTGGCTACGGGTTCCTCTCGGAGAACGCCGATTTCGCCGCAGCGGTGATCGATGCCGGGCTGACCTGGATCGGTCCACCGGTGAATGCCGTTCAGGCCATGGGCTCCAAGATCGAGGCCAAGAAGATGATGGCCGCGGCCGGCGTTCCGGTACTGACCGAGCTCGACCCGTCCACCGTGACGGCCGACCAACTGCCCGTGCTGGTGAAGGCATCCGCCGGTGGCGGTGGCCGCGGCATGCGCGTCGTACGCGAACTGGCAGAGCTGCCAAGCGAAGTGGCCGCGGCCCAGCGTGAGGCACAGTCGGCGTTCGGCGATCCGACGGTGTTCTGTGAGCGCTACCTGGCCGCAGGTCACCACGTCGAGGTACAGGTCATGGCCGATCAGCACGGCACCGTGTGGGCGGTCGGCGAGCGTGAATGCTCGATCCAGCGTCGTCATCAGAAGGTCATCGAGGAGGCGCCCTCTCCGCTCGTGGAGCGCACCCCGGGCATGCGGGAGAAGTTGTTCGACGCAGCCCGGCTGGCCGCCGGAGCGATCGGCTACGCAGGCGCGGGGACGGTCGAGTTCATGGCGTCCGAGCGAGGTGACTTCTTCTTCCTGGAGATGAACACCCGTTTGCAGGTGGAGCATCCGGTCACCGAGGCCACCACCGGCCTCGATCTGGTCGAGCTGCAGATCCTCGTCGCCGACGGCGGCCGGCTGGACAGCAACCCCCCGTCGGCAAAAGGTTCGGCCATCGAGGCCCGGCTCTACGCCGAGGATCCGGCCAAGGGCTGGCAGCCGCAGGCCGGCACGGTGCACCGGTTCGCCGTTCCAGGGCAGGTCCGCGTCGACACCGGCATCGAGGACGGCTCGGTGGTATCGATCTTCTACGACCCCATGCTCGCCAAGGTCATCTCCTATGCACCGACGCGCCGTCAGGCCGCGACCGTGCTCGCCGACGCGTTGGCCCGCACCCGGATCCACGGACTGCGCACCAACCGCGATCTGCTGGTGAACGTGTTGCGGCATCCGGCGTTCCTGGACGGCGCTACCGACACGGCGTTCTTCGACACGCACGGGCTCGACGCGTTGGCGGCACCGCTGGCCGATGCGGGGGTGGTGACGCTCTCGGCAATCGCAGCCGCATTGTCTGACGCCACGCACAATCGCCGCAGCGCAAAGGTTTTCGCCGCCGCGCCCAGCGGCTGGCGGAATCTGACCTCGGGCTACCAGTCCCGGACCTACCGCGATGCCGCGGGTGACGACGTCCCCGTGCGCTACCGGTTCACCCGCACCGGTGTCGAGCTACCCGACGATGACGGGGTTTCCCTGCTGTCCGCGACACCGGATCGCGTGGTGCTCGCCGTCAACGGTGTGGACCGCTCGTTCGAGGTGGCCCGGTACGGCGATCAGATTTTCGTCGACTCCCCGCTCGGCCCCGTGCACCTCACCGCGCAGCCCCGCTTCCCCGATCCGGACGACGCGGTTGCACACGGCTCACTGCTGGCACCGATGCCCGGTTCGGTGGTGCGGGTCGGTGCTGTCGTCGGCGACACCGTCACGGCCGGGCAACCACTGATCTGGCTGGAAGCCATGAAGATGGAGCACACCATCGCCGCACCCGAAGCCGGGGTGTTGGCCGAACTCAATGTCGCCGCAGGCCAACAGGTCGAGGTCGGCGCCGTACTTGCCCGAGTAGAGACAGGTGAAGGAGAACAGTCATGAGTTTCATCGAGAACGAGGAACAGAAGGCCCTGCGCCAGGCGGTGGCCGCGATGGCGGCCAACTACGGGCAGGACTACTACCTGGAGAAGGCTCGCTCCGGCCAGCACACCACCGAATTGTGGAACGAGGCAGGAAAACTCGGCTTCATCGGGGTGAACCTGCCCGAAGAGTACGGTGGCGGCGGCGCCGGCATGTACGAGCTGTCCATGGTGATGGAAGAGATGTCGGCGGCCGGGTCGGCGCTGCTGATGATGGTCGTCTCCCCCGCGATCAACGGCACGATCATCTCCAAGTTCGGTACCGAGGAACAAAAGAAGCGCTGGATCCCCGGTATCGCCGACGGGTCGATCACCATGGCCTTCGCCATCACCGAGCCTGACGCGGGGTCCAACAGCCACCGCATCACCACGACGGCCCGCAAAGACGGCAGCGACTGGATCCTCAAGGGCCAGAAGACGTTCATCTCCGGTATCGACCAGGCGCAGGCTGTGCTCGTCGTCGGCCGCACCGAGGACCACAAGACCGGAAACCTCAAGCCGGCGCTGTTCGTCATCCCGACGGACACCCCGGGCCTGAGCTGGACCAAGATCGAGATGGAGATCATCAGCCCGGAAAGCCAGTTCCAGGTGTTCCTCGACGACGTCCGGCTGCCCGCCGATGCGCTGGTGGGTTCCGAGGATGCCGCGATCGCGCAGCTGTTCGCCGGGCTGAACCCCGAACGCATCATGGGTGCGGCCAGCGCGGTGGGCGTGGGTCGCTTCGCCATCGACAAGGCGGTCGACTATGTGAAGACCCGCCAGGTATGGAAAGTCCCAGTAGGTGCACATCAAGGTATCTCGCACCCCCTGGCGCAGAACCACATCGAGGTGGAACTGGCCAAGCTGATGATGCAGAAGGCTGCGACGTTATATGACGCAGGCGACGACTTCGGCGCGGCCGAGGCAGCCAACATGGCCAAGTACGCCGCGGGTGAGGCGTCGGTGCGAGCGGTCGATCAGGCCGTGCAGTCCCTCGGCGGCAACGGCCTGACCAAGGAGTACGGCATCGCCGCTGCGGTCACGGCGTCCAAACTGGCCCGCATCGCGCCGGTGAGCCGGGAGATGATCCTGAACTTCGTCGCGCAGACCTCGCTGGGCCTGCCTCGGTCCTACTGATGACCACGCTCGTTCACTACACGGTCGACGGCAACGTCGCCCGGTTGACGCTGGACTCCCCGCACAACCGCAACGCGTTGTCCACGGCGCTGGTCGAGCAGTTGCTCCAGGGCTTCTCCGATGCCACCGCCGAACCGGGAGTTCGCGTGGTGGTTCTGGGGCACACCGGCGGGACCTTCTGCGCCGGTGCTGATCTCAGCGAGGCCGCCGGTCAGGACCCCGGCGACATCGCTGTCGACCGGGCCCGGGAGATGACCAAGCTGCTGCGGGCCATCCTGGAGTTGCCGGTTCCGGTGATCGGCGCGATCGACGGGCATGTGAGGGCCGGCGGGATGGGACTCGTCGGCGCGTGCGATCTTGTCGTCGCCGGTCCGCAGAGTACGTTCGCGCTGACCGAGGCGCGGATCGGCGTTGCGCCGTCGATTATTTCGTTGACGCTGCTGCCGAAGATGTCACCACGGGCAGCCGGTCGCTACTTCGTCACCGGGGAGAAATTCGGCGCCGCCGAGGCAGCCGAGATCGGGCTGATCACGACGGCGGCCGACGATGTCGCCGATGCGGTCGCTGCGCTGGCGGCCGAGATTGCGAAGGGTTCACCGCAGGGGCTGGCGACGTCAAAGGCCCTGACGACTACGGCGATCCTGCGCGGGTTCGATGCGGACGCCGAATCGCTGACCCGGCAGTCGGCGCAGTTGTTCGTCTCCGATGAGGCACGCGAGGGCATGATGGCGTTCCTGCAGAAGCGCCCGCCGAGTTGGGTGACCGGCTGAGATTCAGCTCTCCGGCCACAGCTGGACGCGGATGACCGCGCGCGTTTGTGCCGCTCGCGTGAGGTCATCTGCGTCGAACTGTCCGTTCACGCTTCGTCGCACGCGGTGAAACCGCGCATCGCGTGGCCTGACTGCCAGAAAACTCTCGATCACCGGAATGTTGGCCCCACCGGTCGATGCCTCCGCATAGCCGCGAAATCGCTGCCGCTGCAACAACACCGTGACGTCGGCACCACCGCGGAGGTTTTTCCACCAGGTGTTGCCGATGCCCGTGATACACGTGACGACGGCGCCGTCAGCGACGTAGCTGATCGGGATCTCGTAACTTCGGCCGGTCCGAAGACCCGTCACGGTGAGGATCATCATCGTGTCACTGATCCAGCCATGTGCCGGAGTCCGCAACACAGTCTTGACCAGTGGGGTGACAGCCCTGACCAGCAGCCGCAGATAGGCCGGTGGAGCAGAATTCTCGGTCATTCTCGGCGGGTCAACTGTCCCGTGCGGCGATGCCGTTGAGCAATCTCTCAAGGGCGGCAATCGAATCCCGGCTCTCCCGTTCGGGATCCGCGGAGCGGGCAACTGTCATCGCCGCCTCGCACATCGCGCCGTGCAGGAGATGTGCGAGGGGCTCCACACGCTGCTCGGGTACGTGACCGTCGGCGATCACCTGCGCCAGGCCCAGCCGTAACAGCGACGTGACGTGCTCATCCTCGAGGTCCCGCATCGCCTCCCACCCGAGAACCGCGGGCGCGTCGATCAATGTGATGCGCTGAACCCCGGGATCGAGCACCGCGTCGAAGAACCCGCGACAGCCGCAGAGGAACCGCTGCCAGCTGTCCTTGGTGCCCCTTGCTGCGCGGTTCACCGCTTCACCGATAGCCCGCTGCTCGCTCTCGAACACTGCAGCGAAGAGCCCGCGCTTGCCCTCGAAATGGTGGTAGAGCGCGCCTTTGGTCATGCCGGCACGTTCGGCCACATTGTCGACGAACGTGTTGTCGTAACCATCGGCAGCGAATCGATCGCGCGCCACCACCAGAATCTGGTCGATGGTCGCGCGCGTGCGTTCGGCCTGCGTGCGCGGTCCGGGCATGCCGTCAATCTACACGATTCATACTTGAAGTACATACTTGGCGTATGTTAATACTCGAGGTATGCAAGTTCAACGGCACGTCTGCCCGCTGCCGACGGCACGGAGCTATCCGCTGTCGGGCACGGCGGCGCTCAACGGCATCCCGGTCCAGATCTGTACGGCACCAGTGAGAGGACAATTCGATGAGCACTGATCAGGTCGATGTACTGCGCGCTTCCCTGCGCACTTACACCGAGGCCAAGAACCGACATGACGTGGACGCCATCGTCTCCGCGTACGCCACTGATGGCTGGTATCGGGATTCCGCTATTCGCCAACCGATTTCCGGTCACGCCCAGTTGAGGACGTTCTACGAGGCGGTGTTCCGGTCTGTCCCCGATTATCGGGGGCAATTCGACGGCGCGGCTTTCGCCGAGGACACCGCGGTGATGTGGGGCAGGATGATCGGGACGGTCGGCGACGAACTTCTCGGTCTACCCACCACGGCGGGTAGCCGCATCGACGTCCCGGTCACCTTCGTCTGCACGTTCCGCGACGGTCAATTAACCAGTGACACCGGATATTTCGACACCCGGGTCCTGCAGCGGCAAGCCGGTGTTCCCGCCGCGAAGTCAGAGATCGAGACGTTCGTCGCGGGTTGGGCGCGGTTCTGGGCGGCGCCCGGAGATGCCAGTGCGGTTCACGATCTCGTCACCGATGACGTGGTCCTGCGCTGGCCGGGAGCTACCGAACCGCTCCGCGGACGTGGCGCGTATGCCGGCCAACTGGCCGCCGCAGTGCAGCTCATCCCGGATCTGACGCTGTCGGTGGTCGACTTTGCCTATCGCGACGGACTTCTCATGCTCGCGTGGGAGGGCCACGGGACGATCGACGGCGAGCTGCGCCGCTGGCCGGGAGTCGACCGGTTCCGGCTACGCGGAAACCGAGCCGCCGAAACCACTGTCGTGTTCGATAGCCGGGCCGTCCTGCCCGCTGGAACCTCAACCCGTCACTGACCGAGGGGCATTCATGCGCGCCATCATCCAACACCAATGGGACGGCCCGGACTCCGTACGCCTGGCCGAGATACCCGAACCTCATCCCGCCCCCACCGAGGTGAAGGTCCGGGTCCACGCCGCGGGAGTCAACCCCGTCGACTACTACACAAGCGGAGGCCAGGCCTACAACCGCGTGCTTGATCTGCCCTTCATCCACGGTTGGGACGTGGCCGGGGTGGTCGAAGAGGTCGGCTACGGCGTCAGTCGATTCCAAGTGGGCGATCGTGTCTTCGGCATGCCGTGGTTTCCCCGGCAGGCCGGTGGGTACGCCGAATTCGTCACCGCACCGTCCCGCCACTTCGCCTACATCCCAACCGGACTCAGCTTCGCCGCGGCAGCGGCACTGCCGCTGGCCGGGCTGACCGCGTGGCAGATGCTCATCGACGTTGCCCGCCTGACATCCGGCCAGCGCGTGCTGGTCTCGGCAGCTGCCGGCGGTGTGGGCCATCTCGCCGTGCAGATCGCCAAGGCGCGCGGCGCATATGTCATCGGCACCGCACGCGCCGCCAAGCACGGCTTCGTCCGCAGTCTGGGCGCCGACGAAGTGGTGGACTACACCACGGTTCCGGTCCACGATGTCGTCAGCGACGCGGACGTCGTGATCCAGATGTTCGGCGGCGCCGCTGGATGTGAAGCCTTGAACTGTCTCCGACCGGGCGGCTCCCTGGTAAGTGCTCAAGCCGCTTGGACGCCCGGCCTTTTCGACCGGGCCCGCCAGTTGAAGGTCCATGCGTACGACTACCTCGTCGAGCCCGATGCCGCCGGCCTGCAGTCAATAGCCGAGCTCGTGGCAGACGGACGACTTCGGGTACACCTCGCCGCCCAGTACTCGTTATCGGAAGCCGCACAGGCGCTGAAGGTGATCGGCGAGGGCCGTACCAGCGGCAAGATCGTGCTCACCCTCGAGCAGGAGAACTACTGAATCCGAAGGCAGCCGCACTGGGCCGAAGCGACGCCATCGGGCGATGGCGGAGTCGGTAATGGCGCAGGTCAGCCGGTACACACGGCACCGTCGGTAATTGCCAGCGCCACCACACACCCCAGCGCGTCTGTCGGATCAGCGGCCGCAGCTCTACCGTTTCCTGTGCGGACGTTATCTGCCGTGCGGTGACCCCCCGAAAGGCCTGAATCATGGCCAATGACCAGAACAAGGCGATTTCCCGACGCGTGTGGGAGGTATTTGCCTCCGGCGACCTCAGCGAGCTGGACGATCTCGTCGCTCCAAGTGCCGCATACCACGACACTCAGGATCCGTTCGGGGATCAGCGCGGCCCCGAGCACATGAGGAGCCTTATCGAGATGTATCGGAAGTCGTTCTCCAACATGAGATTCGACATCAAGATGCAAATCGCGGAGGGCGACTACGTGTGCACGCTCCTGGAGGCGCAGGGCGACAACACCGGTGAGATCATGGGACAGCCGGCCACCGGCAAGCACACCCGGATCAACCTGACCGACACCACGCGGATCGAAGACGGCAAGATCGCCGAGAACTGGGTCACGTGGGACACCCTCGGCATGCTGCAGCAGCTCGGCCTGATCCCCGCAGGCGCGCAACAAAAAGCGCCCGCCTGAGCTGGTTGCAGAAAAGGGTCCAGGGCCGGCCGCGGCCCTGGACCCGCATGCGGGCGGGTGGGAGGTCGCCGCACGCCCGGTGATCCAACGCTCCGGATGGTGCTACTCGTTGATGCCACGCTGACCGGAATCAAGCATCGCGGGCGGAATCCATTCAGTGCGGCCATCTTTGCGCAACAAATCGCTATGCAGCAGTGGTCAAATCCTACAACGCCGAATCCAGTGATCAGGGCCAGCGGTGAAGAACGCAACGTGTTCAATCGCGCCCATCTGTGCCATTCAGCTGAAACCGGTGGCATCGGCTACATCTCGTAGACTATGCCGCACCCTCCGGCCACCCGGGTACTGCTGGCTGCACTTGGGGCGGCGTGTCGAGCACACTCATGAGGATTTTCGCTCGCTCATCGACGTTGTGGGCCATGGTGTCGCGGCACTGCTGTCGCAGTTGGACATAGTCTGGATCACGCGGTGTGTGGGTAGTGTTTTCCAGGTCGCCCCAGTAGTTGTCCTGTGAGGCGCCGGTGATCTTCCAGTGCCCGAACACATCACCGATCGGTGCGGGATTCTTACCGGCCTGCGGTTGCCCGCTTCCGACGCCATCGCTGTTATTTTTCAACTCGATCCGCCACAGCTTTACTGCACTCTCTTCGCGCTCCTGAAGGGTTATTTTCGGAGAATCGGCGATCGAAGAATACTTTCCAGGATGCTCAACATCCGGGCGGAATATGTTGTATTTGCCGTCGCACACGTAGGCGAGGTAGCCGTCTGCGAGCGGGGAGAGTTCTAAAACGTGGAAGTATTGGTTGCCGAAGAATGGTCCGTCACCGAAATTGAGGTATTTGTCACTCCCGGGTATCATCCATTTCAACTCGAACGGCAATTTGCTCCAATCCATATTCTCGGGATAGCCAGCCCGGCGATCGGGGAGTTTTGGCACGGCCAGCTGAAAGCCTGGGTAGGTGTTCGCCGAGGACTTCGTCATAATCCCAATCCAAAAGGATTCAAGGTAGGCGCGCACCGGAATCGCGGGGCCGGTGAGCAGATCGACGCCTGGTTGTGCTGTCCATCGGAATCGGAAGCCGTTCAGGCTGTTCGGCCAGTTCGGGTACATTGTTTTCGCTGCCCCAGGGGCAGAAGGCGATTCCTGGTGGTCGGAGCATCCTGCGAGTACGCATACCGCAGCGGCGGCGACGGCAAATGTTTTCCTGGCCATTCTTATCATCATGCGTGTGCTCAACTACTGACCAGCTTTGGGAGGATCATGCGGAAGGGTCCCCTGGTAGGTAACTTCCGATTTGGTGAGGTCTCCCGTAACCCTGTCGCCAAGGTACTTCTCCACGTTGTTTCGTACATCATCGCCACCGTACTCGGCTGCGTATTCGTCATAGCTTGGGAAGCCGTTCGGGAATATGCTTTTGTCGCCGTAGTCTTCTGCGTACAGCTGTTGTGCAATATGGTACTGGTTTGGTCCTGACTCTTGGAGAGGGATGTGCGGAGTATCGGGGGCTGTCTGTGCGTCACCTGCTCCGAACATGTCTTCTAAAAGGCCGTCCGCCCCGGGCACTTTACCGATACCGTCGAGCACATTGCTGACACCAGGGATAGAGTCGCCGACCGTGGTGAACGCCTCGTATCTGGCGGCCTTTTGTTCATGTTCTTGCATGGCTTGGGCATAGTCGTTGGCTGCTTGTTGTGCGGTGCTCTGGCTCACTGCCACATCGTTTAATCCTTGAAGCCGCCCGTCTGCCCTGAGGGCATCGACATCGGGGGTGTCGTGATTAGCCAGAGAGTTGACGTAGTCCTGCTGGAATCCGAGATGATGACCTTCTACCGCACCCTTCAGCGTCGAAGCAGCGACCGGATCGGAATTGAGCGTGCTCAGCAGGTCGCGCGTTTGAGGCATGTTCGCATCACCTGTGTTCTCCAACTTGCCGAAACCGTGGGTGTTGTTGACATCGTGTTTCATCATGTCATCCAGGAACGGTGCATTAGCCTCGGCGAGAGCTTGAACAAGCTGGGGATGAGCCTTCCCAAATGTTTGTTGGTCTTGAACGACCGGTGTCCCCATGTGCCCGGGATCTGTCGGCACCAGATCCTGCATATTCTTGAATTCTCCGGGGTGGTCGACGATGTATTTGTCGAAGGCATACACGGTTTCACCAGCCCGGGTGGCGGCGTCGACCTGCGTGGCGTCGGTTGCGACAGGTGCCAGTCCATGCGCCAAGGTGGCCGCTGCCGCGCCACCGTCATCCCAGTGATGGCGAAGGGCGTTACTGATGAACTCGTTGTTGGGTGACTTGCCGTCGGCCCCGGCAACCAGGTCATGTACGGCCCAGTGATCCCGCCCGGCCGCAGTCAACATGTCCTTGAGCGCCAGATCGGCTGAATGCTCCCACCCTTGCTTGTATGTCCCGGCGGGCGCGCCCTGGAGTAGCTGCTCGGTTTGTTTCAACACCGACCGGTCCAGATCGGTGCCGTGCATGAATTCCGGGCTGCCCTTCATCATGATCGCCGCGAGGTCTTGACGGTCTTGAACGTGAATGTCGCCTCGATCTGCGGGCAGACCTTGCGCTACGTTCTTGACCCCGTCGGGCAACCGATCCAGCCCGCCCTTCCAGTCAGCGCCCGCGGCTTTGACTTTCGGATCGGACAGCATTTGCATCGCGTTCATCAGATCGCGGCTTGCCCCGGGATTGGTCTTGTCCAGGTTGTCCATCATCGCCCGGGTCTGCTGAATATTCATGCCGTCCATCGAACGGGCCAACGAATTCAGATACTCCAGCTGACTGGCCGGCAGCACCAGATCGCCCCGTGCCAGCGCGTGCAACTGCTCGGGAGTCAATGTGGCGTTTTCTTTCAGCCGGGCCAACTCTTCGGGCCGGGTGCCGGAGATCCAACCCCAGATGCGATCGCCGCAACTAAATCGACGTGCGAGGTCGAGCTCAGATCCCGGCAAACGCCAGGGCAAAATGAATTGAAATACCCTGACCTCGCCCGTCTTACGGGCCGACCGGCGGCCAGGCCCGTGGTCAAGTCTCTCGGAATGACGCGCATGATCATGTTTTGGGCAAATTTTCCACGCGGCAAATAACTGTTGTTACAGTGTGCAAGCACTTTGTCGGCCACATCACACTCCGAAGGCGGCGCGCTTGATGTCACAGCCCATCCCTCTCCGTCTGCACAAAACCAAGGCAGCAGCCACCGCGGCGGCGATCGTCGCGACGACAGCGGCATTGACCGCAGGCGTCGCGTCCTCCGCGCCGGAGGCGCTCGCGGCCCACAACCGCAGTGTGCAAGCGGATGTCGAGCTGACCGCTGATGCCGGCCAGATCCCTGACATCGTCGGAATCTACGGGGTGGGACCGATCTTCTGGACTGCTCAAGCCCTCGGCATCACACCCGAGAACGTGATCAAGGCCGCCGGAGGATTGACCGGCAACACCGAGCTGGCGAACGTCGCCATCACGTTGCTGGACGTTCTAGCCAAGATCTCGCCGATCGACGCCGGCATCAAGGGCCCGATGCCGGATGACGTCTACAACGCGGTGAAGGACCTGGACTACACCGCCACCGGACTCGCCGACATGCTCGGCGTGGGCGGTTGGCTCGTAGATCTGATCGTCAAATCTGCGCCAATCCTGAACCAGCGCCGCTCCATCATCCTGTCCGAGAGCATGGGCGGTCTCACCACATCGCTGGCGTACCGCGACATGATCAATGCGGTCACATCCGACAGAGACGACTGGAAGGTTGGCGTCACGGGGCAGTGGTTGATCTTCGTCAACAACATCAGCCGCCCCGGCGGCGGATTGTTCGCACTGGCAACTCCTTTCACCAACCTGTTCGGATTGGACCTCACCACACCTGATGCCGGCAGCTACACCAATGCCGACAAGACCAAGGTCCTCAACACCTCGATCCTCGACATCACCTGGGCCTACAACCCGCTGTCTGATGTGCCCACCACGCTGAGTCCGCTGGCCTGGGCGAACTCGGCCGCAGCCGGGGTGTTCCTCACCTACCTCCTGCCTGACGAGGGCAACAACATCGGCAACCACGTGCTGCCGAAGTTGGGCACGGGCATATTTGACGGTCTCAAAGTAATGCTGGATCCGACAGGCGGCCAAGGCGCCCAAATGATCCCGCTCCTCGGCGATCTACTGAAGCTCATCAACGTGAACTTCCTCAACTACCCCGGCAAGGCCACGTACATCACCTACGACTCCGGCAATCTCCCGCTGCTTGAACCGTTCCGGATGGCCCCGCATCTGCTCAACCTCGTTCCGGGCGTCCATATCCCGACTCCGTTGACCGACAGCATCGAGCCGGCCCTGCGCAAGCTCGTGAACATGGGTTACCAGGACGTGGACCCCAACACCCTGGAGCGCACGTTCAACGAGGCCGGAGATCAGGCGTATCTGTGGCACTCCCCGCTCACCCCGACACAGCAGCTGGCCGCCAACGAGGTTGTGTTCGACGCGCTGATCGACGGCATTCAGGCCAATGCTCTGAATCCGGACGCCTGGGTCCCGGCACTGCCGGGGACGACGGACTTCAAGCCGATCGTGAAGAACGCTGTATCGGTGGCAGTCGCCAAGGCGCTGTCTGACGCCCTGGAGGCTGTGCAGAAGGGGGCCGACCCGGTCTTCGATGCCGTCGAGAAGGGTCTGGCCCCGGTCACCCATGTGCTCGACGACGCGAGTGCTCAGATGGAAACCGCCATCGACAACATGCTGAAGGTCAACGGTTCCACGGCCAACAAGAAGGCGGGCACCCAGTCGGTCAACTCGCTCCCGTCCGCGGGCGCGCAGTTGAAGACGTTGAGCACCGAGGCGCCCGACACGAGCACCGATGCCAAGCCCACCCCGCTCAAGGACGCGCTCAACGAGCTTGGTCTGGGCCAGGGTTCGCCGAAGAACGCCGACGTCTCCAAGAAAATCGCGAAGCCCTCGGACTCCCTGAAGACCACGGCCAAGGCCCGTCACGCCACCGACGCGAACAATCCGCTCAAGAAGTCGGTGAAGGAGACAGTCGCCAAGGTGCGTGAGGCCGCCGAGAACACCGTCGACAAGGTGGAGAAGGCAGGCAAGGACACCGTGAAGAATCTCGACAAGGCGGCCGACGGCGCCAAGGCGAAGGTCAAGGAGTCGAAGAAGCAGGCCAAGAAGGCTCCGAAACACGCCGCTGCGTAAGACCCAGCCGCCCGTAACCGCTGACAGCTCCGGTGACGCGTCGGTAGCGTGGCCAACATGCCACGCACTGTGCTCGTCACCGGGGCGAGCGGCACTCTCGGTCACCACGTCGTGCCCGAGGCGACCGATGCCGGTCATCAGGTCCGCGCGTTGAGCCGCCGGGAGCGGATCGGTTACACGGGCGTGCATTGGCACCAGGCCGATCTGCTGTCCCCCGGCGGTCTGGATGCCGCACTCGACGGGGTGGACGTCGTCGTCCATTGCGCCACGCAAGCCACCGGAAGCAAGGACGCACGGGCAGCCCGGAACCTGATCGAGGCCGTCCGACGCAAGGGCGTCGGGCACCTCATCTATATCTCGATCGTCGGGATCGACGACATACCGCTTCCTTATTACAAGACCAAGTTGCGGGTCGAGCAGGCGCTCGAGACGTCCGGGGTGGGGCACACGATCCTGCGCGCGACGCAGTTCCACGAGCTAATTGAAAAGACGTTCTCGGCACAGCGATTTTCGCCCGTTCTGTGGGCGTTGCGCGACGTCCGGTTTCAGCCGATCGACACCCGGGATGTGGCCGCCCGACTGGTTGCATTGATCGATTCCGAGCCAGCCGGGCGGGTGCCCGACATCGGCGGCCCCGGCGTCCACAGTCACCCAGAATTGGGACAGATGTATCTGTCAGCACACAACAGCGTGCGCCGGGTGGCCAGATTCACCATCCCCGGCCGGATCGTCGCCGGTTACAGGTCCGGGGCCAATCTGACCCCGGAAAATGCAGTCGACGGCGTCTCGTTCCGGGACTATCTGGGTATCGGCGGTTAGATCACCGGCTCTGGGCATGGTCCACTGTCGCCACCCTGGCGACACAGTTTGGCTACTGGTCTTGCATGTGACAGCGATCGTCGTAGGCTCGACAGCGATGAGCACTTCAGCGCCGCAGGACAGGTCGATGCGGGCTGCCGACACCGACCGCATCCAGGTGGCGCAGCTGCTCACTGATGCTGCCGCTGCGGGCCGGCTGCCGATGGCCGAATACGAGGACCGGCTAGCAAAGGCTTACGCGGCGCAGACCTATGACGATCTGGCCCGCCTCAGCCGCGACCTTCCCGGCGCGGTGAACTGTTCGGCCAGCCAGTGTCGCCCCGCCCCCTCGACGCTGCTGTTGGCGATCATGAGCGGGTTCGAGCGCCGCGGCCGGTGGAACGTGCCGAAGAAGCTGACGACGTTCGCCCTCTTCGGTGGCGGAGTGGTCGATCTGCGCTACGCCGATTTCACCGCACCCGACGTCGATGTCCGCACCTATTCGATCTTCGGCGGGCAGACCATCCTGGTGCCACCCGAGGTGAATGTGGATGTCGATGGTGTGGGCGTGATGGGGAACTTCGATCACAGCGTCGACGGAGTCGGCACGTCCGGGGCACCGCGCGTCCACATCCGCGGTTTCTCCCTGTGGGGCAGCGTCAGCGTCAAACGCAAGAAGCGCCGCAACCAGACCGATTGACAGACAGAACGGGCGGGCCCGAAGGCCCGCCCGTCGTGTTATCCGGTGACTGTCAGCAGCTGGCTGCCTGTGCGCTCACCTTCATGCCGCCCGCCGCCACACAGTTGGACGGCTTGGCGGTGGAACCCGACTTGGCCGAGACGGTCGAGGTGTTGCCGCTGGCCAGCTTGGGCAGGACACCCGGCAGGTTCTTCTCGTCGGGAAGCGCGAGGCCCCGCGCCTGAAGATCGTCGTAGTAGTACTTGCCGGCGTTGACGTTCAGCTCGCCCTTGACGACGCCGTTGGTGCCGGGGTCAACCTTGCCCGTCTTGGGGTCGACGGCGCCCGTGCTCGTGGTCCCGTAATTCAGGTGGTAAACCTTGCCCAGATCGCTGTCATCGAGGGCCTTGTTGACCGGGGTCTTCTGGTTGAAGACCTGATCGCCGACCGCCTGCGTGACGCGGACGCCCGGGGCCGGGTTACCCAGATCGGGACGCCCCACGGCGTCGGCAGACGGGTTACCGGTGTTGGTGGGCACGGCGAGCGCCATCCCGGCCGGCCCAGTCATCGCCAGCGCACCGCCCGCGAGGATCCCACCTACCAAAGTCCGGCCCCGTACCGACCGCTCGGAGATCTTCCGATGTTTTGCCATGCCTGTAACCTCTCGTGATTGGCGTTGCGCCACAGCTGAATTGGAGCCACGCAGCTGAACATTGCCACTGGCCCGCCAGCGAACCTAAGGCACCGCGAGCAGGCGGGATAGGTACTGGCGACGTTGTTCATTTGCTGTTCGGCACACGATCATGAGAATTCACAGCGCGTACACAGGGCTGGCCGAAGAACGTGAAAACGCAACGGCCCCCTCCGTTTTGGAGGGGGCCGTTGTGTCGAGCCAGCTGCTACTTGTCGCTCTTCTTGTCTTTGTCGCCGGAGTCACCATTGGCGTTGGCGTGGGCGTTGGCGTTGCCGTCCTTGGCCTTCTCGTGCGAGTCCGCACCAGCCTTGGTCTTGGGCGTGGCCTTGAACGCCTTCTCCAGATTCTTCGTCGCGTTCTCGACGAACTTCTCGCCGGCCGACTTCTTGCGCTCGGTGGACTTGCGCTCGGGCTTGGCCACCAAGCTGTCGCGGACCAGCGAGCTGCCGGTGCCGGACTTGGTCTCGGCGCCGGTTCCGGATGTGCCCTTGGTCTCGGTGCCAGTGCCGGTGCCGGTGGCCGTGGTCGTGGCGGTCTCCGTCGAAGCCGCTGCCTCATCGGCGTCCACGGCCTCGATCTCGCGTTGCGGCAGCTTGATCTCCGGGAGCTTGACCTCGGGCAGCTTGAGCTCAGGAAGCTTGGGCGCCTTGACTTCTGGGGTCGCAGGGTTCGAAACCTCGACGACGGGCGTGACTGTCTCGGTGCCTCCCTCGGCGGTCTCGTCGACCGTGGTGTCCTCGGCCTTGAGGTCGAGCGTCTTGACGAGCTTGGACTCGGCGGGCGCTTCGAGCTTGTCCACAAGCTTCTTGAGAGGCGACTCGGCGTTCGTCGGCAGGCTGAGCAGCTTGCTGAGGTTCGGCAGTTTCGTGGACGTCACCGAATCCGGCTCGGCTTCCGTCTTGGCCGCGGTCTCCTCCTGCGCCGACAGGAGGCTGAAGGTGTCGCCCCCTTCAGATGGCGCCTCGGGAGTGAGCACCGCCCTCACGGTGTCGACGATGTAGGTGACGGCGGCGGTGATACCCGTGGCATCGCCGTACCCGAAGAAGAACGAGTTGCTGAGGTCCTGCGCGAAACTGCCATCGGGCAGGTTGTCGTTCAGAATGCTGCCGACGACCGTCGCGGCCCCGCCCCCGAAGAATTCGTCCACCCGCTTCGACAGCTGGAGACGTTGGGTCGGGTCGAATGCATCGACGATCGAGGCGGCGACCACTGAACCGAGATAGGCGAACTCGGTGGCGCCGGCCTCGAAGAAGATGTTGTCGAAGACGTCGAGCGGCAGGACGTTGTCGCTGAGGTAATAAGCCAGGCCGGTGAAACCGTCATGGCACATCGCGCCGGTGGCCGAGCAGTTGCCCGGGTCGTAGAAGTTCTCGTTGACCTTGTTGCCGGCCGCGTCGTAGAACTGGACGTTACCCATGTCGCCGACGGTTGCCGCGACAAGATGCCCGTCGACATCGCGATAGAGAGGCTTTCCATCCGGCCCGACCAGTGCGGTGTCTGGCGGAGTGTCCTCATCCGGATCTAGGAGATGAACCCCGTCCTCGCTGAGGACGTAGCCGGGGGTGGGGGCAGGAACATAGCCCTGGTAGTAGTACCCGCCGTAACCATCGAGGAAGGAACCCAAGGCTCCTTCCAGCGAAAGCGCCACCAGGCTGATCTGCGCGGCAGTCATGGTCCGGTGCGCAGGGGCTTCCGCGGTCGAGGCGGCAACCGTGATCTCGTCGCGGGGAACGAACAGCGCAGGAGTGCCGGCGACCAGCGCGCCTGCGCTGAGCAGGGCCACACCAGTGGTGACGAGTGGACGGACTGCCATGTGGGTGTGGCCCCTTATCTCAAGCGCGGGGACGGATTCCTGAGAATCCGTCCCGGTATGTGCGTACTACCTTAGAAGTCCTTGAGAAGGGTAATTCCCGTCACCACCTCCCGCAACCTCTCTCGACGCGGGACAGGAGCCGTCTGAGGCGCCGCCAGGGTGCGGCTTTTGCGGGACTACTCCGACAAATATTTCGATGCCGAACGCGAAATTCCCGACCGATTCACTGCCAGCTAATTTCGAATATCGTTGCCGCTGCACCCGCCCGGCATATAAGTGCGGGTTGGCAGCTATGGAATCCGTGGCGCGACCACCGGAGGTCCCAGTCCGGCACACTCGTCCACCCGTCCGGTCAGCACGGCACGGCCCCCGTGGCAGGACCACCCATATTCCTAGGTCAGTGCGCATGATGCCGGTTACGGCCGTCCCCGATCCGCCGCGCGTCGGCGCCGGGCCAACCCGCCGTCACGGCTCATTCCCGGGCGGCACGGGCCACGGCCGTCGGCGGTCCGAAAATCGCCGCCGAACGCCGGCGGCCTCCCGTCGTAAAAAGCAGCAGCGGCCGCCAATGATTAGGTCGGTATTTCCATGATTGGCAACAGCGCCGGAAAACGCCGGCCAGGGTCGGACTTACGCAAAAGTCAATAAGCCCAGGTCACAGGCGCGAGCGAACATTCTGACTGTCGTCAGAACCTGAGAAACAACTGAGAGTGCACTCAGTTTCCCCTGCCGCGCGGCTACTTGTCGCCGCCGCTGTCGCTTCCGTTGTCCTTGTCGGCGCCGGTGGCGTTCTTGACGGCCTCGTCCAGTTTCTTCAGGAACTTGCTGCCGTTGGACTCGCCCTTCGGCTTGCCGTCGCCGAAGAGGATGGGTGGCGTGACCTTGTTGCCGGTCCTGGTGTCGACGCCCGCCTTCGTATCGTCTTCCGTCGCGGGTTCTTTGTCCTTGACCGTGCTCTTGGGCGTGATGTCGGGCGCCTTCAGCTCCGGCATCTTGAACTCGGGAATCTTCAGATCAGGCACCTTGAACTCGGGGCCCTTGGGGGGTTCGAACTTCGGAGCTTCCGGCATCGGAATCTCACCGCCCAGCGGGATGGCTCCGATGCCGCCCTCGACCGGGCTGTCCGGCCCCTTCACCACGTCCTGTTCGGTGGCGTCAAGATCTGCGACGACTTTGGTCTCATCTGCGGCGGGAGCCTTCAACGGCAATTGCATCAGGTTCTTCAGCGGCGACTCGAACTTCTTCGTCGACAAGTTCAACAGCGATCCCGGTCCGGGCACCGTGGTGGAGCTCAGGCTGGTGTCCTTCTTGGCCAGCAGCATGGTGTCGCTGTTGCTCTCTTCCTCCGTCGAGAACAAGGAAGGGCCGGAGTCGAGCGGGTTGATCAGATTCGGCGTGGGAGTCGAAGTGCCCTGAGCGATGGCATCGACCACGTAGGTGAACGCTGCGTAGATTCCGGAATTGTCGCCATACCCGAAGAAGAACGAGTTGGTCAGACCGTAGGCGTAGCCGTCCTGGGGCAGGTTGTCGAGCAGCAGATTGCCGACGAGTTGCGTTGCGCCGCCTTCGAAGAAGTCGTCGACCCGCTTGGTCAGATCGAGCCGGCCGGTCGGATCGACCGAGTCGATGGCCGAAGCGACCGTACGGATGGCCACGTGTGCGAGTTCGGTGAAGCCACCCTCGAAGAAGATGTTGTCCACGTCGCCCAACGGCAGGATGTTGTCACTGAGGTAATACGCGAGCCCGGTGAAGCCCTTCTGGCACACCGCTCCATCAGCGGTGCAGTCCCCGGGTGCATCGACCATCACCGGGTTCCCATCCGCGTCGGTTACGATTTCGCCGGTGACCGGATCGATCTCGGGAACCTGGCCCGGGGTGTAGATACCGCCGTAGCCCTGGGTGAACGACTGCCACACGCCCTGCAGCGACAGCGCAAGCAGATCGACCTGCTCCTGCGTCAGCCGGGTCGGGGTCAGGGCCGAGGTCGGCGCGGCGACGGTGATCTGGTCACGAGGAACGAACAACGCCGGAGTCGCGGCGACGATGGCGCCGGCGCTGAGCAGTGCGGCACCAGTGGTGATGAGCGGACGTACAGCCATGCGGTGGACCCCTTGACTAGAGGACGAAACGGCCGTTCCCAGAATCCGCACCTGTGCCAGCGGCAACTTAGAAACTGCTGAGAATGCTAAGGGTCGGCCCACCCTCCTGCAACCGATAACGCAGGAAATTCATTTAACAATCCTGCTACCGCGATCCCCAATCAAGATCGACAGATTGTCATCTAATTGGGTGATACCGCCACCCAGTGGGTTGACGCATATATCTAGCCGGACGTCCGCCGTCCGGCACGGCGCCGCACCTCTCCGCCAACCACTCATTCCGCAGTTCAGAGCAACATCCTCACCCTGAGGACACGTAGACGGTCGACCACCGGCAGCCCATTTGATTGCCAATGCAATGAATTAAATTCGCCACTTCAGAACAGAAGAGGTAATTGTTGCGGTACGCAACAGTTGCATGGCCGAAGCATGGCCATGCCTCGCGGGCGGCCCGGCTTATTGCCAATGCAATGAAAGCAGTGCCGCAGTCAGATTCCGGGTAATTTGCGTCGGTGTTACGGCATTGTTCCGGGCAGGGTATTTCCTCGGCCGCGTTGAAGAGCCGTCGCCGCGATTCAGCGCGGCATCGCGATCCGCAAACCCGCCAGCATCACCTGCGCGTCGGCCATGAAGGTGGGATTGTTGGGCGCCGTGCTCTGCGCCAACGCCACGATGTTCCAGACCTTCGCCCCGAGCGGCACCATCACCGACACGGAGGTCACGTAGCTCGTCTTGCTGATCTTGTCATCGGGCGGGGTCGTGTAGTTGACCATCAACGCCGGGAAACCACAGATCTCGGACGGCACCTGGGTGATGTTCTCCGCACCGATGGATTGAAAGCCCTTGATGGTCTCATTCAGCAGGTCCTCGGGCGACCGGTTCCCGTCCGTCGCATCTCCGATCGACACCGAGATGGCCGGATTCGTCACACCGTCGGTGAGGGATTCATTGCGCAGCACCAATTTGACTGGGCCCTTGGCGAACTCAGGCACCGGCACCCAGCCCGGCGGTTGCGCGACTCGTACCCGCGGCTCGTCGGGTCCGGTCCCCGGAACTTCGATCCAGGCATCCGAGTGCAACTGCTCGCAGGTTTGGGCCTTGTAACCGGGCGCTCCCGACGACGCCCCTCCAGGTGGTTCGAACCCGGCGGTCGCGGTGCCGTCGGTCAGCTGCGTGCAGCCGCTGAGAGCCAGCCCGGCCGCCAACACGACCACACCCGCAACGCGCTTCTCGACCCCCATCGCTCCCAGAGACTACGCGAGCCCTCTGCACGCCGAGCGCGACGCAGGGGTCGGTTAGCTGCGTCGTCAGCGACGTTTGCGTCACTTTCAACGTGGTTGCCAGCCCCGGGCGAGCAGCGCGGTGCGGGCCTCGCCCACAATCTCGGCAGCGCGGTCTTCCTTGATGACGTGAAGAACGTGCCAGCCGAGCCTTCGCAGCGTCCGGTTGACCACCACGTCGAGCACGTACTGCCTGCGGTTCTTGAGGCGTGCAAGGTTTCCCGTCGTACGACCAGCCCGGGTTGTCGCCGTGTTGCCGTGATGAGCTCGATCGGAGCGTCGTCACCGACCCATTTCGCCCCGTACACCGCCGAAGCGGCCACTCCGGTGACCACCGCATTGGGTGCCGCGAGGTGTGCACCGAGAATGCGATCTCGAAGCGATGGCTCATGACGCCGCGGAACGTAAATTCCGCTGTAGATCTGCCGATACCGCGAGCGCAGCTGGCCTTTGGTCAGATGGCCCGCCGCGACGACATCGGCACCAACGAACGGAATCTGCATGTGTACTTGGACGCAGCCGCAGTCGGTGTGGCTCCCCACGGCGTCGAAAGTGACGCAAATGTCGTCAACAGCATCGCCGAACGACGTTTGCGTCGCACTCGGCGCTAGACAGCTAGCGCCGACGCGAGTGCAGGTAGTCGCCGACGACGGCGGCACCCAGTCCGTCGAGATCGGGCACCACCACGCGGCCCTGCACGCGGCGGGCCACCTGGTCGATGAACCGGGCCAGGCCGGGATCAGAGCCGAGCCGGAAGATCGTCACCTGGGCGCCGAGCCTGGCCACCTCGTCAAACCCCCGAACCGTGTGGGCGATGGTGCGCGGGTGTGGCGGGTAGTCGAAAAACACTTCAGATCCGGCCCCGTCCCCGAAATCCTCGAGGTGCGCGGTGGGCTCGCCATCGGTCACCACGAGCACGACCGGTTGGGCATTGGGATGACGACGCAGATGCCGCGACGCCAGCGCCAGCGCATGGTGCAGGTTGGTGCCCTGCTCGTACACGCCCTCCAAGCCAGTCAACTCGCCGGCGGTCACGGTGCGCGCGTAGCGGCCAAAGGCGATGATCTGCAACTCATCTGAGCGGAACCGGGTGCTCACGAGGTGGTTCAGCGCCAGCGCCGTGCGCTTCATCGGCAGCCAGCGGTTCTCCATCACCATGGAGAAGCTGGTGTCCACCAAGAGCGCCACGCAAGCCTGGGTGCGGGTCTCGGTCTCGGAGATCTCCACGTCCTCGACGGCGAACCGGATGGGCCGCTCGGCGGTGCCGGTACCGGCCTGACGCAGCACCGCGTTGGTCACCGTGCGGGTGACGTTCCACGGCTCGGTGTCGCCGAACTGCCAGGGCCGGGTCGCCCCGGTCAACTCCCCCGCCGCACCGGCCCGACGCGTGTCCCGCTCGCCGTGCCGACCCGAAAGCTGTTGCGCCACATCACGCAACGCGGTCTGGCCGAGCTGACGCATGGCTTTGGGCGAAAGCCGCCACTGTCCGTCGGAGCCCCGGTCGATGAAGCCCTGATTCACCAGGGCCTTCTCCAACTCGGACAGGGTGCGGGCATCGACTGCCGCGTCCTCTCCGAGCTGACGCGCCAGCGCCTCAAGATCGACGTCGTCCATCGACGCCCCGGAATAGCTCTGCGACAACGCGTCGGCCAGCTGCTCCAACTCGCCGATGTCCGACAGCGCCTGGGCGCCCTCGCCCATGCCCAGCGGGTCGCCGCCCGAGAACCGCTCAGAACCGCTCCAGTCCTCGCCCGGCCGGGCGGCCTGCAGGTGCCCGTCGAGCCGGTTCAGCGCGTCCATCAACGACGGCGAACCAAAAGCCTGCTGCGCCAGGGAGTCCAGCTCGGCCCGCTGCTCGGCCGACAGGCTGTTGCGGAACCGCTGCGCGGCCGCGGCCCGCTTGGCCAACGAGTCCAGCAGCTCGTCGATGTTCTGCGGGTCTTCCGGGAAGAACTCCCCGTGCTTGTCCATGAATTCTTGGAAGTCCTCGGGCGAGTCATTCCCCTGGGCGTGCTTGTCCAGCAGAGCGTTGAGGTCATCGAGCATGTCGTTGACCCGCTGCCGGTCCTCGTCGGTGGCGTTCTCCAACGCCTCCTTCATGCCGGCGAAACGCTGATCCAGCATCTCGCGCCCCAGCAGATCCTTGATCTGCTCGTACTTCTCCCGCGCCTCGGGGCTGCGCCAGTCGTAATCGGCGAGCTCCTGCACGGCCTTGGCCGGTGACGGCGAGAGCGCCTCCATCTGCAGTTCGCCGAACCGCGCGTCGTCGTCGAGGGCGCGGGCCAGCTCCTTGCGCTCGGCGAGCACGGCCTCGTCGAGCAGCTTCTTGATCTCCTGCAACGTGCCGTCAAGGTTGTGCCGCTGCAACAACTCCCGCCGTTTGCGGTTGGCCTCGGCTGCCAGCCGGTCGGTGCCACGCATGCCCTCGGTGCCGCGCCGCATCAGCTCCGAGAGGGCGCGGCGGGGTGAGCTGCCCTCCATGACGCTCTGACCGATCTGCTCCAGAGCGTCGCGCAGATCGATCGGCGGTGCCAACGGGTCAGGGCCACCGGTGTATCGCGAATACCGCGAGGTGTGGCCGTGAACGCGGCCAGGATCAGCCATATACCGTCTCGCCCTCCCCGGACACCTTGTCCACACGCTTGGCCAGATACAGCGCCTCCAACGCCAATTCGACCGCAGCGGCCCGCTCACCGATCGATACCGCACCCACCCGGGATGCCAGTGCGTCGACGACAGCCAGATCGGGTAGCGCGGCCAGGACATCCTTGGCCGACACCCGCTCACC
Organism: Mycobacterium sp. IDUB_24; assembly: GCF_055419385.1. Taxonomy (NCBI): domain Bacteria; kingdom Bacillati; phylum Actinomycetota; class Actinomycetes; order Mycobacteriales; family Mycobacteriaceae; genus Mycobacterium; species Mycobacterium sp. IDUB_24. The sequence goes on along the minus strand of NZ_JBVAXO010000007.1, from coordinate 423,636 downwards.
CGTGGTCACCGGCGAGCCCTCCTCGACCGCGGCCACCAACGGGGCGACGTCGATTCCGCCCAGCAGCCGCTGAGCAGTGTCGGCGGTGGCGCGGCGCAGCAGATGCTCCAGCACCGCCTGCTCACGCCCCTCCTCACCGCTCTCGAACTCCAACTTGCCGCGCAGGACATCGATCACGGTCGCCAGATCGACCACCCGGGCCACCGGATCGTCCTCGCCGAGAATGGCGGAACGGTGCCGCGCCGAGGCCGCCACCGTCTCGGCGGCAGCGATCGCGAACCGGGCCGACACACCGGACCGCTGGTCGATCGAGCTCGATTCGCGCAGATTGCGGGCGAACCGGGCCAGCACAGCGATCAGGTACTCCGGGACCTCGGCGGCCAACTGAGCCTCCTGGCGGATCACCCCGACCTCGTCGTCGATCTCCAACGGGTAGTGCGTGCGGATCTCGGCACCGAACCGGTCCTTGAGCGGGGTGATGATCCGGCCGCGGTTCGTGTAGTCCTCGGGATTCGCGCTCGCGACGACGAGAACGTCGAGCGGCAGCCGCAACGTGTAGCCGCGGACCTGAATGTCGCGCTCCTCCATCACGTTGAGCATCGACACCTGAATCCGCTCGGCCAGGTCCGGCAGCTCGTTGACAGCCACGATGCCGCGATGGGCCCGCGGAATCAGCCCGTAGGCGATCGTTTCCGGGTCACCCAGGCTGCGGCCCTCGGCCACCTTGATCGGATCGATGTCGCCGACGAGATCGGCCACGCTGGTGTCCGGGGTGGCCAGCTTCTCCGTATACCGCTCACTGCGGTGGCGCCACTCGATCGGCAGATCGTCGCCGGAATCGGAGGCCCGGCGGATCGACTCCGGCGTGATCGGGCTGTATGGATGCTCACCCAGCTCAGACCCGGCGATCACCGGCGTCCACTCGTCGAGCAGCCCCGTCAACGCACGCAGCAGCCGCGTCTTGCCCTGGCCGCGTTCCCCGAGCAGCACCACGTCGTGGCCCGCGATCAAAGCCCGCTCCAGCTGCGGGATCACGGTGTCCTGGAAACCGAGAATCCCAGCCCAGGCATCGCGGCGGTCGGCGAGTGCGGACAGCAGATTCTCCCGAATTTCGGCTTTTACGCCCCGCTCGCGATGGCCGGAAGCGCGCAGCTCACCGACAGTACGAGGCAGATCCTTGGGTTGGCTCACCACTCCACGCTACGACTGAACCCGCCCGCGCACATCGCCACCCGGCAGAACTGGCGCCCGGCACGCGCGAGCCACTCCCCCGGCATAGTCGTTGCCCGAGCGTCGCTACCGGTAGTCTGCGCTCCATGCCGTTGGCTAGCGGTCAGGAATTCGCAGGGTTCACCATCGTTCGGTTGGTGGGCACTGGAGGCATGGGCGAGGTCTATTTGGCGTCCCACCCGCGGTTACCCCGCGAGGACGCTCTCAAAGTGCTGCCCATCAGCGTCAGCTCGGACAACGAATTCCGGCAGCGGTTCATCCGCGAGGCTGACATGGCGGCCACGCTGTGGCACCCACACATCGTCGGCGTGCATGACCGCGGCGAGTTCGAGGACCGGTTGTGGATCTCGATGGACTTCGTCGACGGGCACGATGCCGCCCGGCTTCTGCACGACCAGTACCCGAAGGGCATGCCGGCCGAAGACGTCATCGAGGTCGTCACCGCCGTCGGCGACGCACTGGACTATGCGCACCAGCGCAAGCTGCTGCACCGCGATGTCAAACCCGCCAACATCCTGCTCACCAGCAAACAGGGTTCCAAGCGTCGCATCATGCTGACCGACTTCGGCATCGCCCGCCGCGCCGACGAGGTCAACGGGCTCACCTCGACCAACATCACCGTGGGCTCGATGTCCTACACCGCACCCGAGCAGCTGATGGGGCAGCCGCTCGACGGCCGGGCCGACCAGTACTCGTTGGCCGCCACCGCCTACCGTCTGTTCACCGGCACCCCGCCGTTCGCCCACAGCAACCCGGCGGTGGTGATCAGCCACCACCTCAACTCGCCGCCGCCCAAGCTCGCCGACACGAAACCTGAACTGGCCGTGTTCGATTCGGTGATGGCCAAGGCGCTGTCCAAGGACGCCAAGGACCGCTACGACACGTGCCACGACTTCGCGGTCGCGCTGGCCGAGGCGGCCACCGGAACCACTCCCGAGGTGCGCACCCCGGTCCGGGCCCACGAGCCCGCGCCGCCCACCACCCCGCTGATCATCCCGAAACCGGTGAACCCGCCGCCGACGCCGCTCTCGCCGTCGAACCCGCGGCAGGCACCCCCGTCGGAACCACCGGTGTTCACCTCGTCGTGGGCAGGTAACGAGACCTCCTCCCGCAAACCCGTGGCGGGCAACACGCCGGTCGGCATGCAGGGCCTCGCCGGGCCGTCGGGGCCCCCCGGACCGGTTGGGCCGCCGCAGACCAACTTCGGGCCACCCCCGCTGCCGCACACCCCGATTCCGAAGAAGCAGAACAACCGGCGCAACCTCATCCTGGCGGCGGCCGCGATCGCCGGGGTGATCCTGCTCGTCGGCGGCATCGCCTTCGCAGTCGGCTCGGGAGGCGACGAAAACAACAACGCCGGCGGCGAGACCACGTCGGCGGTCGCCACCGATACATCCGGCGAGACGACCACGACCTCACCCAAGCCAGCCGGACACGCCTTCACCATCGCCGACTACATCAAGAAGAGCGGCATCGTCGAAACGCCGGTTCATCGCGGCGATCCGGGCGCGCCGGTGTTCAATTGGCCGATTCCGCCCGGATGGATCGACGCCGGCACCCGCACCCCGGCGTGGGCCTACTCGGCGATGGTCAACGACCCGACCAACCCGCCGGATCCTCCGTCGGTCATCTCGTTGATCTCCAAGCTGACCGGTGACGTCGATCCCAACAAGCTGCTTGAGTACGCTCCCAACGAATTGCAGAACCTGGCGGACTACCAGCCGAACGGTGACGTGACCCGCGGGGAGATCAGCGGGTTCCCCTCGGTCCACCTGGCCGGCTCCTATGCCAAGGGCGAACAGCGCCGCGCAATCACCCAGACCACCATCGTGATCCAGGGACCCGGCGCCGTGTACGTGCTGCAGATCAACGCCGACGCGCTGGATCGCGACAAGGGGGCGCTGACCGACATCAACAAGGCGATCGAGGCCCAGGCCACCGTCGCCCTGCCCTGAGCCGAGCGCTTTCAGGTACCCGGTACCCTGGGTATCGTGAATTCGCTCGATTGGCGTAGCCGGCCGGCCACCGTGCACTTCGGCCCCGCATCCCTGCAGTCCAGAGCACTAGGCTGGACCACCGCGATCTTCGTCCGTCCATTGCTGGGTCTGCTGACCCTGATCGGAATGGGCATCAACCGCGTCGCCCCTGCACTGCTGCAGCGCGCACATCTCGACGTCATCGACCGGCCCCTGCGGTTCATCAAGCCGCTGCCCGGCACCGAGGTGACACCAGTGGCGCTGCCGAACTGCCCGGCCGAATGGGTGACCGCCCCCGAAGCCCGCGACTCCGATCGGGTGATCGTCTATCTGCACGGCTCGGCACTGGTGACCCTCGGCCTGAACTCGCACCGCCGCTTCGTGTCGAAGCTGTCCGCCGCTACCGGGGCACGTGTCCTCAACGTCGGCTACCGGCTGGCCCCACAGGCCGACTTCGAGGCCGCGGTGACCGACGGGCTTGACGGCTACCGCCTGGCGCTGTCGCTCGGGTTCACGCCCGATCGGATTGTCCTGGCCGGTGATTCGGCCGGCGGGCTGTTCGCCGCAGACACCGCGATCGCCGCACGCGATGCCGGGCTGCCGGTGCCCGCCGGACAGGTGTTGCTCTCACCGCTCACCTCGTCCGACATGGATCTGAAATACCGTGCACTGCAAGAACATCGCGATGTGATGTTCCCGTTCATGACGGTGAAGTTCATCTACGACGTCTTCGCCACGGTCAACGGCACCCGCCCTACACCGGTGATGCCACCCGAAGCAGACCTGCACGGGCTCGGCCCGTTCCTGCTGCAGGTCGGCACCCACGAGATGCTGCTCAACGACACGTTCGTGCTGGCCGACAAGCTTCAGGCCAGCGGTGTTCCGGTATGGGTTCAGGTGTGGGACAGGGCAATGCACATGTTCCAGCTCAGCTTCGACATCAACCCCGATGCCCGTCACGCGGTCGAGGAGATCACGTCGTTCATCACGTACGCGACCGCCGAGGCCGAGGATGAGGTGAGCGCTTAGGGGCTCTGCGTGCCCTTGGCGGGCGTGCGCGCCTGCACCTCTGCGGTGGGCTCGCCTGCGCCTCTGCGCCGTTTTCTACCCCTGGGCTGTCGATCGCGTGGTTTAGCGACCCCTGGGTGGAAAACGGTGAGCCGCCGCGGCCGGCATGCTCGCCGCTTTCCACGTGGGGGCTGTGACGGCCGCACCGTAACGACCCTGGGGTAGAAAACGGCGTTGCGCCGCTTGATCCACAGCGCATGGTTCATCCCCAATCCCAGCAGGGGTACACGTGAGCGCCGTCAATCCGTCAGTCGCGATGCCGATCGTCGGGGTCCATGAGCATCCCAATCATCGGTTCAGAAGCGCTCGCAGCGGGAAGCCTCACCCGGGGCCAATTGCGATGGCGATACGCCTCGGCGCATCCACGCGTCTACCTCGTGAGGGAGGCCGTCCGAACCATGCAGGCCAACACCATGGCCGCGTGGCTGTGGACTGGTCGTCGCGGGATCATCGCCGGCCGGGCCGCCGCAGCTCTGCACGGCGCACAGTGGATCGACGACGATGCCCCGGTGGAATTGATCACCGAGCACGGGCGTCGTCGGCCCGGCATCATCGTGCGCGAGGAACGCATCAGGCCCGACGAGATTTGCCGGATCGGCGATTTCGCTGTCACCTCGCCGCTGCGGACAGCACTCGATCTGGCGCGTTTCCTTCCCCGCGACGAGGCGGTGGCACATCTGGATGCGCTGGCCATCGCGACGGGTATCGAAGCCGGACAGGTGCTCGAACTGGCTGCTCGGTATCGCGGGCTCCGTGGAATCCGGAGTGCTCGAACAGCACTCGACCTGATGGATCCGGGCGGGCAATCTCCGAAGGAGACGTGGCTGCGGCTGCTTCTCATCGATGCAGGTTTCCGACGCCCGCGCACGCAGATCCGGGTGAGCGACGGTTTCAACGAGGCGTTCATCGACATGGGTTACGACGACGTCAAGGTGGGCCTGGACTACGAAGGGAAACACCACGCCACGGATCGGCCGCGCTATGTGCACGACATCGGCCGCAACGAGCTCATCGAACGCGAGGGCTGGATTGACATCCGCGTCGTCGCCGAACACAGCAGGGCATTCATCCTGCACCGGGTCCGTGAGGCATTTGCCCGGCGTGGTGCTTCACCGTTTTCCACCTCTGGGTCGTGATCGTGAACTCGCCACAACCCAGGCGTGGAAAGCGACGCGGGCACACTCGGCAATGGTGCGCCGTTTTCTACCTGGGGGTCGCCAACCCACGCGATGCACAGCCCAGGTGTAGAAAACGGCGAACCAAAGCGAAGAAACGGCACCGCCGACTAGTGCGCGAAATGCCTTGCGCCGGTGAGGTACAGCGTGATGCCCGCGGCCTCGGCGGCTGCGGTCACCTCGGCGTCACGCACCGACCCGCCCGGGTGCACGATGGCCTTGACGCCGGCGTTCGTCAGCGTCTCCAAGCCGTCGGGGAACGGGAAGAACGCATCGGAGGCACCGACCGAACCGGGCACGCGGTCGCCGGCACGCTGCACGGCCAGCCCCGCCGCATCGACGCGATTCACCTGTCCCATACCGACACCCACGGTGGCGCCGTCCTTGGCGACCACGATCGCGTTGGACTTCACCGCGCGGCAGGCCCGCCAGGCGAACACCAGATCGCTCAGGGTCTGCGGGTCGGCCGGCTCACCGGTGGCCAGCGTCCAGTTGGCCGGATCGTCGCCCTCGGCGTCGAGCGCATCGCGCTGCTGCAGCAGCACCCCGCCACTGATCTGGCGCAGCTCGATACCACCGATCAACGGCTCGGACGCCACCAGGATCCGGATGTTCTTCTTGCGCGCCAGGATTTCCACCGCTCCGGCCTCGTATGCCGGGGCGATGATGACCTCAGTGAAGATGTCGGCGACCGTCTCGGCCATCTCGACACTGACCTCGGTGTTGGAGGCGATCACGCCACCGAACGCGCTCAGCGGATCGCACTCGTGCGCCTTGCGGTGCGCATCGGCCACCGACTCCGAGGAGATCGCGATGCCACACGGGTTGGCGTGCTTGATGATCGCCACGCAGATCTCTTCGTGGTCGAATGCCGCCCGCCACGCCGCGTCGGCGTCGGTGTAGTTGTTGTAGGACATCTCCTTGCCGTGCAACTGCTCCGCTTGGGCCAGCCCCGGCCACGCGGAGTCGTCGCGGTACACCGCGGCCTGCTGATGCGGGTTCTCGCCGTAGCGCAGCACCGCATTGCGCTGCCAGGTGCCGGCGAACCAGGCCGGCAGCGGCTGCTTGGGCTCTTCGGGCGCCAGGGTGGAACCCATCCAGCTCGCGACCGCGACGTCGTACTCGGCCGTATGCCGGAACGCCAACGACGCCAGCTTCTTCCGCTCATCGAGGGTGAATCCACCGGCCCGGACCGCGGCCAGCACACCGTCATAGCCCAGCGGATCCACCACCACGGCCACACTCGGATGGTTCTTGGCGGCCGCACGCACCATCGACGGCCCGCCGATATCGATCTGCTCGACACACTCGTCCACCGATGCGCCGGACTCCACAGTCTCGGAGAACGGGTAGAGGTTCACCACCACGAGTTCGAACGCCTCGACGTTGAGTTCCTGCAGCGCCGCAACATGTTCGGGCTTGCGGGTATCGGCCAGCAGGCCGGCATGGACGCGCGGGTGCAAGGTCTTCACCCGACCGTCGAGCACCTCGGGGAAACCCGTCACCTCTTCCACCGGCGTAACCGGAACATCGGCGGCAGCAATGGTTTTGGCGGTCGACCCAGTGGAGACGATGGCCACGCCCGCCTCGTGCAGACCGCGGGCCAGATCAGCCAGGCCGGTCTTGTCATAGACACTGATCAGCGCTCGCCGGATCGGTTTCTTCTCGCTCACCCTATGGTCGCCTTTCGTCCAGTCCAGGTCACGCCGCGGATTGCCAGCGCGGCCAACACATCCACGAGCAGTCGACGTTCGACCACCTTGATGCGCTCATGCAAAGTCTCTTCAGTGTCATCATCGAGCACCTCGACGGCCTGCTGGGCCAGAATCGGCCCGGTATCCATCCCGGAGTCCACGAGATGCACCGTGCAGCCCGTCACCCGCACCCCGTACGCCAGCGCCTCGGGCACCGCATGCGCGCCGGGAAAAGCGGGCAGTAACGCCGGATGCGTGTTGACGACGCGACCGGGGAAACAGGAAAGGAACTGGCCGCCGAGAATTTTCATGAACCCGGCCGAGACCACCAGGTCGGGTTGGTGTTCGGCAGTTGCCGCGGTGAGCGCGGCATCCCAGGCGTCGCGGTCCGGGTAGTCGCCCAGCCGGACGGTGTAGGACGGCAATCCTGCCCCTGCCGCGATGTCCATCGCGGCACACTTCCGGTCGGTTCCGACCGCGACAACTCGCGCCGGGTAGTCGTCGGCGGCGGCGGCCAGTAGCGAGGCGAGCAACGACCCGGTCCCCGAAGCCAGCACTACCAGCCGTGCCGGTGCACTCGGAGGCACTTGTAGCGGTTGCTGCACGCGCAGCAGCCTAGTCGCCCGCGCGGCGCGGCTGATCGCCGGTCGCTGGGTCGCCGGGGATGTCGTCGACGATGAAGTGGTCCTCGGGATCGTCATCGAGGTCTTCATGGTGCCGGGGGCGAGGTTCGTAGACGGTTTCCTGCACTTCTTCGTATTCGACGTACCTGTCGACGTACTCGACGGGCTCGACGGGCTCGTCGACCGCCGGCTCCTCGGCTGCGGGCTCCTCGGCTGCGGGCTCCTCGGCCGACCAGGACACCAGAGGTTCGTCGGGTTCGAGCTCGGGCTCGGCGTCTGGTTCGTCGTACTCGATGTCGCCCTCGTCGACGGGCACGTCGTCAACCTCGGGCTCGGGTACAGGTACGGGCTCGGGCCGCGGGGCCACCGGCCGTGGCTTGCGCGTCAGGCCGCCCGACATCGCCACCGTCAGCCCGCCGATCCCGACGAACCACAGGAACACCGCGGGCGCAAACGTCGCCTGGTCCACCCCGACGGAACCGAAATTGCCCAGCCGTCCGCCACCGGCGAACCCGGCCAGTGCCATCGTCACCGCGGCCAGCGTCGAGGCCACCAGCAACTTCCCGGTGGCCGGCCCGATCGGAAGCGGGCGTCGTGCACACTGCTGACCCACCGCCACTGCCGAGGCCGCCCCCACGATCAGGAGTGCCACCCAGATCGGGCCCAGCGGCGGAGTGGGTACTGCGGCGAGAACCGGCACGGCGGGGATGTCGCCGCCGAACACGGTGAACGAACTGAACGCGGCCAACCCGACATGGGCACTGGATCCGACCGCGATGGCCGAGGCCCCCACGATCACGTTGGGGATATAGAGGATCGACAACAGAGTCAAGCTGAGCTGGCCGAACAGACTGTCGGTTATCGCGAACAGATCGTGCATCGTGCCCCAATGCACCACCAGGGACACGGCCGTCACCGCACCGGAAAGCCCGAACAGCGCGAGCACACCGGCGGTGGCGGCCCGAAAAGCGTCTGGCAGCCAATCCGGCAATGGCGTGGCGGCCCGTGACGTGGTCAGCATTCGCCGGCCCACCTTGGAACCGACGCCGATCAGTGCCCCGATCACATGCACGACCAGCACGCTGCAGAACGCACGCAGTGCACTGGGGGTCTGCAGTTCGCTGATCACCGAGGCTGCGTCGTGAATGACGGCCAACAGGACGGCTGCGATCAGGATGGGTCCGCCGAGCGCCGAGGCGACGACCCAGCGCGTGACGAACCAGGAAGAATTCGGGGCGGTGGCCGCGGCTGTCGTGCGGGCGGTGCCCCAGATCATCGCCATCACCGGCAGCAGCGGCATCACGCCCAGCTCGCGGCCGCCGATCGATACCGGCACCTGGTGCACGCCCAGCCACATGCTGGCGATCGCACCGAACGCGCCCGTCATGTCGCTGTTGGCGATCAGCAGTTGCAACAACACAACCGCCGCGATGATCACCAGTGCGACGGCGGACGGCCCGAACGCGACCCGGAGCAACTCACGTGCCTGGCGGGTGCCGACTGGCCGGTTACTCACTTGGTGGGCTGCTCCTCGCAATGATCGGCGCGTGCGCGGGAAGCGCACGCGCCGATCAGCTTACGACGGCGCAGGGCCAGATTGCTGTGAAGGCGGCTGCTGTGCCGGGCCGGCAGAGGGCGCCGAAGAGCCCGACTGCTGCGGCTGGCCATAGGTGGGGTAGCCGGTCGGAGGCGTCGGCGGGCCGCTCGGCTGCTGACCCTGCGGGGGCTGAACCGGGAAACCACCGGTGTTCTGCCCACCGGAGTAGCCGCCGTACTGCGACGGGTAGCCGGGCTGCTGCGGCTGAGCCTGCTGGTAGGACTGGCCACCGTGCTGCGGCTGGTGCTGCTGACCGTAGTACTGCGACGGGCCACCGTACTGGCCGTACTGCGGCTGCTGATCGAACTGCGGCTTGGGGGCCGGAGGCGTGATGATTCCCGCTTCGAACAGCAGCGCTGCGATCGCGGCGCCGGCCTGGATCAGGGTGAGGACCAGCATGGCGTACAGCGCCCAATCCGATTCGCCACCAGGCGCGGCCAGCACGACCGGGATCGAGAGCAGGAACGCGACGGTGGACAGCACAACAGCCGCGGTGACGCGGGTCTTCTGCTTGGGCAGCACGCTCACTCCGGCCACGAGCGCGCCGGCCAACGCCAGCGGTACGACCCAGGTGCCGACCACGATCGTGATGTCGAGGGCAAAGCTGACGAAGTAGGTGAGCAGACCGGCAACGGCCACCACGGCCAGCAGGATCTCGGGCAGCTTGTTCTCGCCGGGCGCCGCAGCGGCCGAGCCGGCCGACGGGGCTGACGGAGCCGGAGCGGGAACCGCCTTGGCGAACTGCTGGGTCGCATCGAACTGCGAACCCGATTGCGGGGCCGGCGGGTATCCGGGATTACTGGGCGGGTAGGTCATGACCTCTCCTGTGCTATCGAGCTTCGCGACGTGTGTTCACGCAGGCATGAATACCGACCACGTGAGCGATTCGAGCTTCCACGCTAGCGCACCCGGCCGGGAGCCGGGCGCGCGTGCGTGGTGTCAGAGCGGTCTCAAGCCGATACCAGGACCGGTGTGTCGGCGGAATCTGTTTCGGCTGCCTCGATTTCGCGGACCAGCGGCAGCACGTTGGCGCCGAAATACTCGATTTCCTCTTGGAAATGCAGGAATCCGCCGAGGATCAGATCCACGCCACGTTTGCGGTAGTCGGCGATGCGTTCGGCGATCTGCTCGGGTGTGCCGATCAACCCGGTGCGGAAGCCGTCGTTGTACTGGACCAGATCCTCGAAACTGGAATCGGCCCACATGCCCTTCTTGTCCCCGGTGGAGTTGCCGGCCTGCTGCACCGCGCTACGGAAGCCTTCGACGGCCGGCTTGTTGGCCTTCGCGACGATCTCCCTGAGTGTGTCCTTTGCCTCTTTTTCTGTGTCCCGGGCGATGATGAAGCCGTTCAGCCCGACCTTCACCTCACGGCCTGCGCCACGAGCATGGTCGCGTACCTCGACAAGCTGTTCGGTGAGGCCGTCGAAGTCTTTGCCGTTGGAGAAGTACCAGTCCGCGTAGAGGCCGCCGTTGCGCCGGGCCGCGGTGGAGTTGCCGCCCTGGAACAACTCGGGGTTGGGACGCTCGGGAGTGTTGAGCGGCTTGGGTTTGAGCGTGAAATCGTGGATGCGGTAGAAGTCGCCGCGGAATTCCACAGGGTCGTCGTTCGTCCAAATAGCGCGGAGTACCTGGAGAAATTCTGCGCTTCGCCGATAGCGCTCGTCGTGCTCGAGCCACGGCTCGCCCAGATGGGTGAACTCGTCTTTGAACCAGCCCGAGACGACGTTGACGGCGAAGCGGCCATTGCTGAGATGGTCGGCGGTGGCGCCCAGCTTGGCCAGCACCGCCGGTTGCCACAGCCCCGGATGGACAGCGGCGATCACTTTGAGCCTCTGCGTCGCCAGCAACAGGGCGAGACTGAAGCTGGTGGACTCGTGCTGGTACTCCGCGCCGTAGCTGGCCTCATAGCGAACCTGCGACAGGGCGTACTCGAAGCCATTGTTCTCCGCGGTCTGCGCGAGCTTCTTGTTGTATTCGAAGTTCCAGTCGGTGCGCTGCTCGATATCGCTGGTGACCAGGCCGCCGCTGACATTAGGCACCCAGTAGGCGAATTTGACGTGGTCGGCGATGCGTTCAGTCGTCATGCGGGTGATCCCAGCAAACCCAGAGGCGGGCGTCGCGGGTATCGCTCGCGATGAAGTTTTCTTCGGTCCGACCCACCTAACGAGACGGACCGTCTTGCTACTGGGACTGAAACACGTTCTAATTCTGGTCATGGACTACGGGCTTGTTCTCTTCACCAGTGACCGCGGCATCGCCCCGGCCAAGGCCGCCAAACTCGCCGACGATCACGGCTTCACGACGTTCTACGTCCCCGAGCACACCCACATCCCGATCAAGCGCGAGGCCGCCCACCCCACCACGGGTGACGAGTCTCTGCCCGACGACCGCTATATGCGCACCCTCGATCCGTGGGTGTCGCTGGGCACCGCGTGCGCAGTGACCTCGCGGGTGCGGCTGTCGACGGCCGTCGCCCTGCCCGTCGAGCATGACCCGATCACCCTGGCCAAATCCATCGCCACCCTGGATCACCTGTCCGGCGGGCGGGTGAGCCTCGGCGTCGGATTTGGTTGGAACACCGACGAACTCGCCGATCACAAGGTTCCCCCAGGCCGCCGTCGCACCATGCTGCGCGAGTACCTGGAAGCCATGCGGGCGCTGTGGACCGAGGAAGAAGCCTCGTACGACGGCGAATTCGTGAATTTCGGGCCGTCCTGGGCCTGGCCCAAGCCCGTGCAGCCGCACATCCCGATTCTGGTGGGCGCGGCCGGCAACGAGAAGAACTTCAAGTGGATCGCCAAGTCGGCCGACGGCTGGATCACCACGCCTCGCGACTTCAACATCGACGAGCCGGTCAAGCTGTTGCAGGACACCTGGGCCGCCGCGGGGCGCGACGGTGCCCCGCAGATCGTGGCGCTGGACTTCAAGCCGGACCCTGAGAAGCTCGCGCACTGGCGCGAACTGGGCGTCACCGAGGTGCTGTTCGGGCTGCCCGACAAGTCCGAGGCCGAGGTGTCGGCCTATGTGGAGCGGCTCGCGGGCAAGCTGGCTTCGCTCGTCTAGTTCTTCGCGCGAGCAGACGCAAAACTGCCCTTTTTCCATGGAAATTGGGCAGTTTTGCGTCTGCTCGGCAGGAGCCTGGGCTACGCCAGCGTGGCGGTGTTCCGCTTCTCGCTTGATTTCACGACGATCGACGCGCCCAGTGGCTCACCGTCGGTCAGCAACGCCACCAGAGCCTCGTCCGTCGTCGTCGCCAGGAAGCGACTGCCGTCGGAGTCCAGGCGCCCGATGATGATGCCGGTGCGCGGTGTCCAGTCATAGCGCACCGTGTAAGTCTCTATTGACGCTGAGCCGTCGGCCTTTTCGGTGATGGCGACACGCTCCTGCGTGTTGAACTCCTCCTGCAGAGCGGCACAGCCGTCGGCCACCCAATCGGCAGGCTCAGTGGAATAGATGCCGACCGAGTACTTGCTCGCGATCCCGCCGTTGCCGCCGACGAGGGCGAATCGCCCTGGCTTGTCACGCATTTCACTGACAGCCTCGGCAATGCCGTGCATGGAGTAGTTGTTGCCCGGGCCACCGAAGAAGGGTAGGCCGCCCGTGAGCGTCAGGCCCCGCTCGTCGTCGGGCGCCAAACCGGTGCCGTCGCAGATGTTGAACACCGGGAACGGGAAGCAGCTGTACAGATCAAAGGCCGCGATGTCGTCAAGGCTGATGCCGGCGATCCGCAGCGCCTCGTTCACCGCGATCACCGCAGCATCGCTGTAACCGAGTTCGGTGCGCTCGAGCAGCTTGATTTCCTTCATGTCGGCGTGCCCGCGCAGGTACACCCACTTCTCCTCGGGCACACCGAGTTTCCGTGCGGCCTCCACTGACATCAGCAACACCGCAGCGCCCTGGTTGACCTGATCGCGAGCCACCATCATGCGCGGGTACGGGTCACAGATCATCCGGTTGCTCTCGGTGACGGTGGCCAGCTCCTCCACCGAGCGCTCCACCGGAGACGACGAATATGGGTTCTTGGCAGCCACTTTCGAGAAGGGGGCGAACAGCTCGGCCATCGCCTGCCGATAGTCGGCCACCGACAGTCCGAGCCGGGCCCGTCGCGCATTCTCCAGGAGGCCGTACTGCACCGGGGCGCCGATCAGCCCATGCTTGACCGTGTACTCGTCGAAGATGCCGTCGTAACCGAAGCCGCGGTCCTCCAGCTGGCCGCCGACGGTCTCGGAGTGGTCCGGCTTGTCGTCGCGCTTGGAGAAGTGACGCAGCGTGGAGGTGTTCTCCGAGCCGAACAGCATCACCACGTCTGCCTCGCCTGCGGCGATGGCAGCAGAGAACTCGGTGACCAGATGCTGCGGGCTCTGGCCGCCGATCACCTCGAGGATGGCGCGGGCCGGCTCAGCACCGACGTTGCGTGCCACCGAGCGCGGATAGTTGTTGGAGATGCCCAGGGATGGCGTCTGCGGGCCGGAGATCTCGAACTGCCGAGTACCCGCCACGGTGTCGATTGACTGCGCCACGGCAGCAGCGTCAGCCCCGCAATCGTGCAAGGCCGCCTTGGCAGCCTCGGTGGCCAGCTCGACCGAGGACATACCGCGGTAGCCATCCAGATCGATGCGCTCGGTGAACTGTCCGACGCCGACGATGACGGGGGTGCGCGGATCGACCATGACAATCTCCTTGACGGGTGTTAATTCGCGAGGCTAACCGATTCATGTTTGGAGAGTGAAATCGGTGCCCATCTGCCCTTATCAGGGGCATTAGGGTGGACGGGTGACGCCGCCGTTGAGGGTCGATGCCGCAGCGCCGAAAGGGGCTGCCCGAGAGCCGGCCGCGTTCAGCGTGCAGCCCTCTGGCAGGTGGACGTTCTGATGCGCGTTGCCTCGGCGATCGCCGCTGCGGCGCTGATGGCCACGTCACTCTGCGGATGCACGTCAACACTTGAGGGCCAGGCGGTTTCGGGCCCAGCTGCGTATCCGTCTCCCCCGCCCGGCACCTTTCCCGATCTCGCGGTGTTCAAAGTGGCCGACCTCGCCGCATACACAAGCACCAACTGGCACCGCGACACCCTCGTCTCGTTCACAGCAAAAGACGTGACTTGCCTGGCCAACGTGTACGGCCAGACGACAGGGGCCGACGGGCTGGGGATGATCGACTGCCGCGCCTCACGCCTGCCTGGTTTCCCGAAGGATGCCGGCAGGCAAGGCCTTCCCGGACAGGCGCCGGCCTGGGAGACCGTCATGCAATCCGTGGGCCAAACCTCGGATGGTCGCTTCGAGTTCACGTATGCGGGCGGCGGACAGTGGAGCACGGACCACCAACTCCGAGAACTGCCCACAGGACACAAGCTCGTGGTCAACGATTCCGGCTGCGCGGCCGGCGACGACTTCGTGGCCTGTTACACGGCCTACCGCCATGGCTTCGTGATCTCACCGCGCGGGAGCTGGGCTTTCTAGCCGTCTCGCGTCACCGCTTTCTGCACCTGGGTCGTTGGCCGCGAGGTAGAGCGACCCTGGTGTGGAAAACCGCGCGCCCGAAACCCGTCTTCACCGGGAAGCCGCCACCGCTTTCCACACCTGGGTCGTTGAAGGCGTGCGGAACAACCCTGGTGTGGAAACCGGAGCCGGCGGGAGACCAGCCAACCAGCCAAACCGGCGCTCACCAGCACACCTTGACGTCTCTGTCACTTAGTGACAAAGTGGAGCTGTCACTAAGTGACAAGTTCTGGAGGTGAGAGCAATCGGCGAGAAGCAGGATCAGGCGCGTCTCGCCGTGTCGCGACATGCCTGCAAGTTGTTCTGGGAACGCGGCGTCACCGGCACCAGCGGTGACGAGATCGCCGCGGCGGCAGGGCTTTCGACGCGCACGATCTGGCGCTACTTCCGCGCGAAGGAAAGTTGTGTCGAACCGGTGCTGGCCAAATCCGCGGACCGGTTCATCGACATTCTCAACCGCTGGCCACACGATCTCTCGTTGGCCGAACATCTTGCCGCCGACGGAATTTCGCATCCAATGACGCCGCAGGACGTCGAGGATGAGATCAGCGCGATGCGAATCGCGACCATGACCTCGTCTGAACCCGCCCTTCGGACGGCCTATCTGATGGTTCACGACCGGATGGAGCAGGGCTTCATCCCGGTGATCGCCGAGCGCCTGGGTCTGCCGGAAACAGATCTCACCGTCCGGTTGTGCGCCGCGGCCGTCACCGGTGCGTTCCGCGTCGTCGACGAAGACGTCAGCATCGCAGTGATCGTCGAAGGCAAGAAAGTCACCGAAGAGCAGGCGCTGTCGCTCATCGATCGAGCAATCCGCGACGCGACCAACGGGCGTCTCGGCGGACCCGTCGTTCCCTGAACAACCCCGAAAGAGCTTGTCCACAAACAACAAAGGAGCGTCATGGCGTTGCCTGAACTCATCTCGGTAGAGGATTTCTTCAGCCCGCCCGAGCGCGCAGGAGCCAAGATCTCGCCCGACGGAACCAAGATCGCCTACCTGGCGCCGTGGAAGAACCGACTCAACGTGTGGGTTCAGGACCTCGACGGCGATTCCCCGCCTCGGTGCGTGACCGCAGACGAGACCCGCAGCGTGTACATCTACTCCTGGACCGACGATCCCCGGTGGCTGCTCTATATGCAGGACACCGGCGGGGACGAGAACTTCCACGTGTATCGCATCGACCTGGACAACCCCGACGCTGCCGCAGTGGATCTCACACCGTTTCCAGGCGCCAGAGCGAGTTTCGACCTGCCCAAGGGCCGGCCCGGAAAAGCGATCGCGCAGACCAACAACCGCAATCCTCAGCTGGTCGATGCGTACGAACTCGACATCGCCACTGGAGAACTGACCCTGTTGGCGGAAAACCCCGGCAACGTGATCACCTGGCTGTGCGCCCCCAACGGTGATCTGTTCACCAATACGCTGACCGTGGACGGCGATGTCGAGATATCTCAATGGGACTCGGCCACAGCATCATTGCGCTCCATCAAGGTGTACGACGGCACCGATTACCCGTTGGGCATCTACCCGGTCGTCATCTCTCCGGACGGTACGGGCATCTGGCTCGGATCGAACGAGGGCAGTGACCGCGCCCGGCTGGCCCGCCTCGATGTGGTCACCGGCACCGAGACCGAGGTGGACAGCCACCCGACATTCGATCTCGGCAATCAGATGGTGTTGCCTTCGCCTTTCATCCTAAGCGAGCGCACGGGAGAACTGATCGGCGCCAGGTATTACGGTGAGCGCCAGGTGATCCATGCCCTGGACCCGAATTTCGGCGCGGTGCTGGAGACTCTCACGAAGCTCTCCGATGGGGACCTCGCCGGCATCTCGTCGGACGATTCCGGTCAGCGGTGGGTCGTCAACTTCACCCACGACCGCGAACCGGGCGTCACCTACTTCTACGACCACGCCACCGGGGAAAGCCGGATGCTGTTCCGGCCATATCCGAATCTGAATTCAGATTCACTCGCACCGATGACCCCGGTGACCATCCCTTCGCGCGACGGGTTGGAACTGCACTCGTACCTGACCCTGCCGGTCGGAATCGAGGCCACCGACCTGCCGATGGTGTTACTGGTGCACGGCGGCCCGTGGTCACGGGACTGCTGGAGCTTTCAACCCGATGCGCAGATGCTGGCCAACCGCGGATATGCGGTGTTGCAGGTCAACTTTCGTGGCTCAACGGGCTACGGCAAGGCTTTCACCAAAGCGGCGATCGGTGAGTTCGCCGGCAAGATGCACGATGACCTGATCGATGCGGTGGACTGGGCGGTCAAGCAGGGCTACGCCGACCGGGACAAGGTGGCGATCTTCGGCGGTTCGTACGGTGGATACGCCGCGCTCGTCGGCGTCACGTTCACCCCGGACGTGTTCGCGGCGGCCATCGATTATGTCGGCATCTCCAGCCTGGCCAACTTCATGCGCACGCTGCCGAATGTGGCGCGTCCGTTCCTGGCCACGAACTGGCATCTATATGTAGGGAACCACAACGATCCGGCGCAGGAAGCCGACATGCTGGCCCGCTCCCCCATCACGCGAGTGGATCAGATCCGCACACCGCTGCTGGTAATCCAGGGCGCCAACGATTCTCGCGTGGTGCAGGCCGAATCCGACAACCTCGTCGAAGCGTTACGCGGCCGCGGCGTCGAGGTCGAGGTCGAGTACATGGTCAAGGCCGACGAGGGACACGGATTTCTCAACCCGGACAACCAGATCGACATGTACCACGCTGTCGAGCGGTTCCTGGCCCAGCATCTGGGCGGTCGCGCCTAACTGCCCAGCAGACGCAAATGTCCCCGACACGCCGTGCGTGCGGGGACATTTGCGTCTGCTCGCGCAGAAAAGAGCTCGCGCAGAGAGAGCTACAGGTTCGCGAGAAGTTCGCGTGCCTTCGCGGCGGTCTCGGACGGCGTCTTGCCGACCTTCACGCCGGCGGCCTCCAGGGCCTCCTGCTTACCGGCCGCAGTACCCGCGCCGTCGGACACGATGGCGCCGGCGTGGCCCATCGTCTTGCCCTCGGG
Source organism: Mycobacterium sp. IDUB_24 (assembly GCF_055419385.1). Taxonomy (NCBI): domain Bacteria; kingdom Bacillati; phylum Actinomycetota; class Actinomycetes; order Mycobacteriales; family Mycobacteriaceae; genus Mycobacterium; species Mycobacterium sp. IDUB_24. The sequence continues at coordinate 405,754 of NZ_JBVAXO010000007.1, read as the reverse complement.
AGCGGTGAAGCCCGCCACGTAGCCGACGACCGGCTTGGTGACGTTGGCCTTGATGTAGGCCGCGGCCTTCTCTTCGGCGTCGCCACCGATCTCACCGATCATCACGATCAGCTTGGTCTCCGGATCCTTCTCGAACGCCTCGATGGCGTCGATGTGGGTGGTACCGATGACCGGGTCGCCGCCGATGCCGATGGCGGTGGAGAAGCCGAGATCGCGCAGCTCGTACATCATCTGGTAGGTCAGGGTGCCGGACTTGGAGACCAGTCCGATCGGGCCCTTGCCGGTGATGTTGTTCGGCGTGATGCCGACCAGCGACTCGCCAGGGGTGATGATGCCGGGGCAGTTCGGCCCGATGATGCGGGTCTTCTCACCCTTGTCGACGTTATAGGCCCACGCGTAAGCGCTGTCCTGCACCGGGATTCCCTCGGTGATGACAACCAGCAGCGGGATCTCGGCGTCGATGGCCTCGATGATGGCGTCCTTGGAGAACGCCGGCGGCACGAAGGCGATCGACACGTCAGCGCCGGTCTCCTTCATGGCCTCGGCGACCGAGCCGAACACGGGCAGCTCGACGTCGTTGCCGTCTTTATCAACGTGCGACACCTTGGTGCCGGCCTTGCGCGCATTCACGCCACCGACGACCTGGGTGCCGGCCTTGAGCATCAGCGCGGTGTGCTTGGTGCCCTCACCACCGGTGATGCCCTGGACGATGACCTTGGAGTTTTTGTTCAGGAAGATAGACATGGGTCATGAATCCTTAATTACTTGTTCGCCAGCTCGGCGGCCTTGTCGGCACCGGCGTCCATGGTCTCGGCCTGGACAACGAGGGGATGGTTGGCCTCGGCGAGAATCCGCCGGCCCTCTTCGACGTTGTTGCCGTCCAGGCGGACGACGAGCGGCTTGTTGGCCTCGTCACCGAGGATCTTCAGTGCCTGCACGATGCCGTTGGCCACCGCGTCACAGGCGGTGATTCCGCCGAACACGTTGACGAACACGCTCTTGACCTGGCTGTCGTTCAGGATGACGTCGAGGCCGTTGGCCATGACCTCAGCCGAAGCGCCACCGCCGATGTCGAGGAAGTTGGCCGGCTTCACGCCGCCGTGCTTCTCCCCCGCGTAGGCGACCACGTCCAGCGTCGACATGACCAGGCCGGCACCGTTGCCGATGATGCCCACCTCGCCGTCGAGCTTGACGTAGTTGAGGTCGTTCTCCTTGGCCTTGAGCTCGAGGGGATCGGTGGCGTCCTTGTCCTCGAACTCAGCGTGGCCGGGCTGCCGGAAGTCGGCGTTGGCGTCCAGGGTGACCTTGCCGTCCAGGGCCAGGATCTGATCGTCGGGCGTGCGCACCAACGGGTTGACCTCAACCAGGGTGGCGTCCTCACCGACGAACACCTCCCACAGTTTCTGGATGGTCACTGCGGCGGCGTCGAGCACCTCGGCGGGCAGGTGACCCTGCTCGGCGATCGACCGGGCGAAGGCCAGGTCGACACCCTTGACCGCGTCGACGGGCACCTTGGCGAGCCGCTCGGGCTTGGTGGCGGCGACTTCCTCGATCTCCATGCCACCCTCAACCGAGCACATGGCCAGGTAAGTGCGGTTGGAACGGTCGAGCAGGAACGAGATGTAGTACTCCTCGGCGATGTCGCTCGCCTCGGCCACCAGCAACTTTTTGACGACGTGACCCTTGATGTCGAGACCCAGGATGTTGGTCGCGTGGGTCAGGGCGTCGTCGGGGGTGGCTGCGTACTTCACGCCGCCGGCCTTACCGCGGCCGCCGACCTTCACCTGCGCCTTGATCATCACGGGCTTGCCGATTTCGGTGGCGATCGCCTTGGCGTCCTCGGCCGAGTCGGTCACGCGGCCCGGGGTCGTGGGGACGTTGTGCTTGGCGAACAGCTCTTTTGCCTGATATTCGAAGAGATCCATGTGCTTCCTAGATAGGCGTTGTCTGTCTGCTTGGCTTCTATTGCGCTTCGAAGCTGCCCGGTCCGCATACCTCTGACGGGCCCGCTGGCACTTTATCCATCACCGAGTGATGGGTTAGCATCGCCTCCGGCTCATGTGGTAGATCTCACCGCCCGTGAGAGGTGATACGGATCACATTCCGGCGCGGAATAGACCCATAAGTTGCCACCATCATTGGGATTTGGTTAACGTGCCTCTGGTCCAGATAACGTTCAGGTCACGACGAAGAAGGATTCCCGAGTCTTGCCGCAGCATCGTTCGTCCGCAGCTCCCCGTGGAGTGCCGACGGACGCGCGCCGCCACAGGCGCCGGGTTTCTCCCGAAGAACTGGACGCTGCGGAGATCACCGACGTCATCCCGTTCAGCGCCTTCGAAGCGTTCGATGACCACTCGGACCTGGATGATCGCGGATCGCACGACCACGAATCCGACTTGATCTTCGCCCCCGAACTCGACGACATGGACGACACCGACGATCTGGTGCCCGTCCGTCTTGCCGTCCCTTCACGCTTCCGCCCCGAGACCAGCGGTGAGCGCGGCTCCCGTTACGCATACCGGGACAGCCACACCGACGTGAGCGACGGCATCGCCGCCACCGACGTGATCAACCTGTCCGGCCGGCGCGGTGCCCACCGCAAGGAGCACGCCGGGGCCGTCAAGAGCCGCCTGATGATCGCCGCCATGGCCGCGGGTGCCACCGCTGCGGGCGCCTATTCGTTGAGTAACCCCACCGAGACCAACGCTGACGACACGATCCTGGCCTCCGAGGGCAACCACATCGAAGGTGCCTCCGTCACCGGCTCGGTCGACGGCATGCAGATCGTCTCGGTCTCCTCGACCGCCGACACCTCGGTCCACGCCGAAGAGATCACCAAGGCCGCCGCCTTCGCCCAGGAACGCGCCGAACGCGAGGCTCGGCTGTCACGCCCGCTGTTCGTCATGCCCACCAAGGGTTACGTCTGGACCTCGAACTTCGGCTACCGCTGGGGCGTTCTGCACGCAGGCATCGACCTCGCGAGCCCGATCGGTACCCCGATCGTGGCGGTATCCGACGGCGTTGTCATCGCCTCGGGCCCGACGGCGGGCTACGGCGCATGGGTCAAGCTGCGTCACGCCGACGGCACCGTCACGCTCTACGGTCACATCAACACGTGGCTCGTCAGCGTGGGCGACCGGGTGATGGCCGGAGATCAGATCGCCACCGTCGGAAATCGGGGCTACTCCACCGGCCCCCACCTGCACTTCGAGGTTTTACAGAACGGGACCAGCCGCATCGATCCGGTGCCGTGGCTGTCCAAGCGAGGCCTCAGCCTCGGCAGCTATGTTGGCTGAGTGAGCGACGACGGACCAGCCGATCACCCCGACGAAGACGACGACCACACCCGCATCATCCGGCGCCAGCCTCAGGCCCCGATTTCCAGGCCCGTCCCGGTGCCCGACGAACCGCATACGAGCATCATCCGGCGTCATCCCACCGGCGCCATTCCCACCGCGAGTAGCGCGGAGCCTCAGACGAGCCTGATCGGCCGTGCGGACGACGACGCCGGTACGAGCTATGTGCCCCGCGCCCGGCCGATGATCGTCCCGCACACCCCGGCGGGTGCGAACCCGCGTACGGCCATCGTGGCGGCCACATCGGCCATCCTCAGCGGCTGGGCCACCGGTGTCATCGCGACCGATCTGATCGCCGGCTGGTGGCGCACCGACCGATTGTTCTGTGTGGCCATCGGTTTCCTGGCGGCGATCTCGGCCGCAGCAACCATCGGCGGACTCGTCGCATTGTTGCTGCGGCGCCGGATGGGCCGGCTCCTGGTCGTCGTCGGCGCGGTCATCGGCCTGCTGATCTTCGGCAGCCTGTTCATCGCCGGGGCCAGACTTCACCCCGTCGTCTACGCGATGCCGGCCCTACCCTTGGCCACCATCGTGCTCACCGTGTTGCCCTCGACCGCGCGCTGGAGCGCCCGCCGATAGGTGCACTCACAGCGTTCTTCCAGATCAGCCTGAGCCAAACCGTCGACCCCAAATCGGGGCCGGGAGTCTACTGGGGCGGATTCGCGTGTGTGCTCACGCATTGACACCTTCGGAGGACCGCTCCCATGTTGAACCGCCTGCTGCGCACCGCCTTTGCGCTCACCGTCATCACCACCGCAATCTCCTGCAGCGCCGACGACAACAACGCCGACGGCTACACCCTGCGTGTCGGGGCGACCTCGGTGACGGGAACTCCGGCGGGCTCCCTGGGCTGGGGCGACCGCGAGGGCATCCTCACCGAGCAGCTGAAATCCGCCGGGGTCGGCAAGATCGAGTATTCGTTCTTCCAGTCCGGAAGCGATGTCGCCTCAGCCCTGTTCGCCGGCGCCATCGACGTCGCCGCCATCGGCGACAACCCCGGGTTGCGGGCGCGCAGCCGTGACCCGAAAGTAGTTCTGTTGTCGCTTGATTCGATCAACGGCGACGCGTGGCTGGTGGGCGCCAAGGGTGGGCCCACCGACATCAAGGGCCTGGTGGGCAAGGACGTCACTGCCCCGCAGGGCACCATCCGAGACCGCGCCGCCCGCCAGCTCATCGACGCCGCGGGCCTCAACGGTCAGATCCACGTGCGCGACGTGCCGACGCCCGAGTCCATCGCCGGGCTGAGTTCGGGCAAGATCGATGCGGCCATCCTGACCGGCGCCAGCGCGGCCGAGCTGGAATCCAAGGGCTTCCCGATCATCGACAGCCTGTCGCGGCACGGCTTCGGCAGCACCGGTACCAACATCGCGTTGCGTTCGTTCACCGACGCCCACCCCGAGTTCATCGGCGCCTGGCAGCAGGCGGTCACCACCGTCAACCGCGACATCACCGAGAACTTCGACGACTACCTGGCCTGGGTCGCGAAAACCGACGACACCGACCTGAAGTTCGTCCAGAAGTCCACGCAGGCTGATGAGTTCAACACCGAACCGTTCCCCCAGGTCGGTGTGGAACAGCTCGAGGCCGCCTACGAGTTCCTCAACGCCGACGGGTCGTTCGACCACGAGTACTCGGTTCGCGAATGGGCCGGGGCGAAGTCGTGACCACCGCAGTGAGTGCCGCGTCCGCCGTCCGGCCCCCGGCCTTGCATCCCGAACTCATCGAGATCGTCGGCGGCCGAGGCCGGCGAAACGGCCTGTGGGCACGGCTCCCTCGGCCCGTGCGCCGTCTGGTGAGCCCCGCGCTGATCCTGGCGATCTGGAGCGTCGGATCTGCCACCGCGCTGCTCAACACCGATCTCTTTCCACCGCCGGCCCAGGTGGCTGCCACCGCGTGGCGCCTGCTCGGTGACGGGCAACTCGCCACCCACGTCGGCGCATCGGGCGTCCGGGTGCTGACCGGCACGGTGCTGGGCATCATCATCGGGGTCGTGCTCGCGGTACTCGCCGGGCTCACACGCACCGGTGAAGACCTGCTCGACTGGACGATGCAGATCCTCAAGGCGGTACCGAATTTCGCATTGACCCCACTGCTGATCATCTGGATGGGCATCGGCGAAGGCCCCAAGATCGTATTGATCACCACGGGCGTGGCGATCGCGATCTACATCAACACCTATTCCGGAATCCGCGGTGTGGACCGGCAACTCGTGGAGATGGCGCAAACCCTCGAAGCGCCACGCCACACCTTGATCACCCAGGTGATCCTGCCCGGGGCGATGCCCAATTTCCTGGTCGGCCTGCGGTTGGGGCTCTCCACTGCGTGGCTGAGCCTGATCTTCGCAGAGATGATCAACACCACTCAGGGCATCGGCTACCTGATGTCACGCGCCCAGACCAACCTGCAGTTCGACGTGTCACTGCTGGTGATCGTCATCTACGCGGTCGCTGGCCTGCTGTCCTACACGCTGGTACGGGTGCTGGAACGGCTATTGCTGTCCTGGCGCAACGGTTTCGAGGGTCTCGGAGCGCCGGCATGAGCTCGGCGGTGGTCGAGGTACGCGGCCTGCAGCGGGCGTTCGGCGATCAGCAGGTGCTCGAAGATCTCGAATTGCAGATCGGTGACGGCGAATTCGTCGCGATGCTGGGCCGGTCCGGCTCCGGGAAGAGCACCCTGCTGCGCGTGCTGGCCGGGCTCGACAACCAGGTCACCGGCTCGGTGAAGGTGCCGCGCTCGCGGGCGGTGGTGTTCCAGAACCCTCGGCTCCTGCCGTGGCGGCGTGCCCTGTCCAACGTCACCTTCGCACTTCCCGACGCCGGACCCGACGCACCCAGCCGGGCCGCTCGCGGACGGGCCGCCCTTGAGGAAGTCGGCCTTACCGAGAAGGCGAGGGCATGGCCGTTGTCGCTGTCCGGCGGTGAAGCGCAACGGGTTTCCCTGGCGCGCGCCCTGGTCCGCGAACCCGACCTGTTGCTGCTCGACGAGCCGTTCGGCGCACTCGACGCGCTCACCAGGCTCAAGATGTACGGACTGTTGCACGATCTGTGGTCCCGCAGGCACATGGCAGTCCTGCACGTCACCCATGACGTCGACGAGGCGATCCTGCTGGCCGACCGGGTCGTGGTGCTCTCCGGTAGCCGGATATCCCTGGACCGTCGTGTCGAACTGCCCTTCCCACGCACCCGCAGCGACGACGGCTTCGATGATTTGCGCCGCGCGCTGCTGGCCGAACTCGGCGTCCGAGAGGAGGTAGGACATGACCGCTCCCGCTGATCCCGGTGTACTGACCACCGATGTCCTGGTGATCGGCGGCGGCCCCGCAGCCACCTGGGCCGCCATCTCGGCCACCGAATCCGGTGCCCGGGTCGTCCTGGTGGACAAGGGCTATTGCGGTACCAGCGGGGCGACCGCCGCCGGCGGCAACAACCTGTGGGCGATCGGTCCGGGGCCGCGGCGCGAGGATTCGGTGCGCGAACGTGAGCTGGCCGCTGGGCGAATCACCGACTCCGAGTGGATGTTCCGGGTGCTCGCCACCTCGTGGGACCGGCTCGGGCAGCTCTCCGAGTGGGGCTACCCGTTCCCGGTGGGTGCCGACGGCCGGGAGATGCGCAGCAGTCTGCAGGGCCCGGAGTACATGCGCCGGATGCGCCGCAAGGCTCATCGCAGTGGAGTACTGATCCTCGACCACCACCCGGCGCTGCACCTGACCGCCGACCGAGACGGCGTCGTCACGGGCGCCACCGGCATCGCCCGCCAGGACGGCGGCCGGCCCTGGCAGATCACTTCGGGTGCCGTCGTGTTGGCCACCGGCGGAACCGCTTTCCTGTCCGGAACCTTCGGCACCAACGTCGACACGGGCGAGGGCCTGCTGATGGCGGCCGAACACGGCGCGCACCTTTCCGGCATGGAGTTCTGCACCGCCTATGCACTGGCCCCCGAGTGGGGCGTACACACGAAGGGCCGAATGCTGCAGTGGGGCAGCTTCTATGACGAGCACGGCCGGCCTTTCACCACGCAACGTGGGCTGAGCGGCCGCCAGGATGCCCAACGGGCACTGGCCCGCGGCGAGCGGGTGTTCACCCGACTGGACCGCGCGCCCGAACACCTCCGCCAGACCATGCGCGACGCTCAGCCGAACTACTTCCTGCCGCTGGACAAGGCCGGAGTCGACCCGTTCACCACGGCCTACCCGGTCCGGATGGTCTACGAGGGATCGGTGCGCGGCACCGGCGGCCTGCGACTGGTCGGGCCGGATTGTGCGACGACGGTTCCCGGACTGTATGCGGCAGGAGATGCCGCGACCCGCGAGCTCATCACCGGCTCGCTCTCCGGCGGCGGCAGCCGCAATGGCTCCTGGGCCATCGCCTCGGGTACGTTCGCCGGCCGGGGTGCCGCGGAGTTCAGCCGCACCCGACGGATGCACACGGCGCCGGCACCGCCCACCCGGCCGTCACGCTCGGGCGCGCCCACTGTCGAAGAGGTGGTGGCCGTGGCTCAGTCGCATGTCCTGCCGCCGCAGCGTAGCTATGTGAAGTCAGCCGATCGGCTTCATGAGTCAGCCGATGTGCTGGACACCGTGTGGCGCGACATCGCCGACGGCCTGGCCCCCGTGGCGGCGCGCGATGTCTACAAACAGCGTCAGGCAGTCGCCATGGTGGCTGCGGCGCGCTGGATCACAGCAGCATCCCTGGCCCGGCCCGAGACCCGCGGCCTGCACCGCCGCGAGGATCAGCCCGAATCGGACCACCGCTTCGAGCATCGCATACTGGTCGGCGGCCTCGACGACATCTGGACCGCCCCCGATCCCATTGCCCCGCAACTCATCTCTTCGGAGGCCGTGGCGTGATCGAGATAGTCAGTGCCACCGCGTGCATCAAGTGCGACGTCTGCGTCAAGGTGTGCCCCACCGACGTCTTCGACCGTGGAAGCGACGGGGTACCCGTCATCGCGCGCCAGTCCGACTGCCAGACCTGCTTCATGTGCGAGGCGTACTGCCCCACCGATGCGCTCTACGTCTCCCCTGTGTCCACCCCCGTCGAGGCCGACAGCCCGCACGCGTCCGAATCCGCGGTCAGCCGGGCCGGACTGCTCGGCGGCTACCGGGAGATGGTCGGCTGGGGCCAGGGCCGTACCCCGGGATCCCGCCTGGACCAGAACCCGGTGCTGACATCGATTCCGCCCCTGGCCGAGTCACGGCTGGGTGCCCCTGCGGCGCTGGCTGATGGGCCCTGGAATCATCCCGGGCGCGAGGCGACGCCGAGATCGACGTCAGGGTCGTAATTCGTCAGGTTTCACGACCCTCAGGTAGATCTCGCGGTGTTGCAGCGCCGCGGGCCGTCAGACATCCTTGACGCATGTCTGACGAGCACCACGAACCCGGCAACCAGCGATTGCTCTACGCCGCAACCTTTTTCGCCCGGATCGCGCTGGCCTCCGCATTCCTGTCCGCCGTCGCCGATCGATTCGGCCTGTGGGGATCGCCTGGCACGCCGAATGTCGGCTGGGGAAACTTCGAAGCCTTCACCGCCTACGTCCACGTGCTGGCGCCCTACCTTTCCGGCGCGTTGCTCCACATCGTCGCGTGGGGAGCGACGATCGTCGAGATCCTCCTCGGCGTAGCGCTCCTGTTGGGAGTTGCCTTGCGGTGGGCGTCATTTGCCAGCGCGGCGACACTGATCGTCTTCGGCGTCTCGATGTTCGTGTTCGCCGGATTCGAAACACCGTTCAGTGCATCGGTCTTCACCGCCGCCACGGCTGCCCTGCTGCTCGGGCTGGCCCCTGACAGCAGCCACGCCCTGCGAATCAGAGCTTCTGCACCGGCGCGTGATTGTGCATGAGCTTGACGCGGCCAGCACTGCCGAAGTCGATCAGTGACATCGCCGTTTCGCCCATTCCCGACACTTCCTCGACGCGACCCAGCCCGTACTTGTCGTGGGTGACCCGGTCGCCCGGTTCAAGCGTGATCACCGGACGGTTGCGGGCGGGCGCCGGCCGTGACGGCGACGGACGGGGACTCCCGTAGCGACCGGCGTTTCCTACCGGCGCACTCAGCGACGACGACGGCTGCTCGACGCGCCGCCAATTGATCAGGTCCTCCGGAATCTCGCGCAGGAACCGCGATTCCGGGTTGAGCATGGGCTGCCCCCACGAGGACCGCACCTTGGCCCGGCTCAGGTACAACCGCTTGCGTGCCCGGGTGATGCCGACATACGCCAGGCGTCGCTCCTCGGACAGCTCGTTGGGATCACCCAGCGCCCGCATGTGCGGGAACATGCCGTCCTCCCAGCCGGTGACGAACACCGCCGGGAACTCCAGCCCCTTGGCGGTGTGCAGGGTCATCATCGTCACCACGCCCGCACCGTCTTCGGGGATCTCGTCGGCGTCGGCCACCAGCGACACCCGCTCCAAGAACTGGGCCAGCACCCCGGTGTCGGGGATGTCCTCGTCGACCGGCTCACCCTCGCCCTGTTCGGCCAAGGCTCGGGCATTGGCCAGGTCGATGCTGAATTCGTGTGCGACACTGACCAATTCGTTGAGGTTGTCCAGCCGGGCCAGATCCTGCGGATCGCTGGAGGCTTCCAGCTCCCGGCGGTAGCCGGTCCGTTCCAGCACCGCCTCGACCAGGTCTCCCAGCTCGTCATCGAGCTTGCCGCGCAGCTGGTCGAGCATCAGGACAAACGAGGCGATGGCCTTCTCCGAGCGGGAGTTGAGCATCGGCACCCGACCCTCGGCGGCGGCCTGCAACGCATCGTTGAAGCTGCCCCCGGTGTTCTCGGCGTACACCGCGACGCAGGCCTCGGCCCGGTCACCGATGCCGCGGCGCGGGGTGTTGAGGATGCGACGCATGCTGACCGCATCTCCTGGATTGTCCAGGACCCTCAGGTAGGCGACGATGTCGCGGATCTCGCGGCGCTCGTAGAACCGCACCCCGCCGACGACCTTGTACGGGATGCCGGCGCGGATGAACACTTCCTCCAGCGCGCGCGACGAGTTGTTGGTGCGGTAGAACACCGCGACATCTGAATATTTCAGGCCTTCGCTGTCACTGAGCGAGTCGATCTCCGAGGCGACGAACCGGGCCTCGTCATGTTCGTTGTCGGCCACATAGCCGACGATCAGCTCGCCCTCGCCTTCTTCGGTCCACAGCCGCTTCTCCCGGCGGCCCGTGTTGCGGGCGATCACCGAGTTGGCCGCGTTCAGGATGGTCTGGGTGGAGCGGTAATTCTGTTCCAGCAGGATGGTCGTCGCGTCCGGGTAGTCGCGCTCGAAGTCCTCGATGTTGCGGATCGTCGCGCCGCGGAACGCGTAGATGGACTGATCGGCGTCACCCACCACGCACAGCTCCGACGCCGCCACCCCGTCGTTCTCGTCGAGGTGATGCCCCACCAACTCGCGCACCAACACGTACTGCGCGTGGTTGGTGTCCTGGTACTCGTCGACCAGAATGTGGCGGAATCGGCGCCGGTAGTACTGGGCGATCTGCGGGAAGGCCTGCAGGATCCCGACCGTCTCGCCGATCAGATCGTCGAAGTCCAGGGCATTGGCCGCGCGCAGCCTGCGCTGATACTCGCCATAGACCTGGGCCACGATGCCGGCCATCTCCTCGGCCGCCTCCGAGGCCTCAGCCGCCGCCTGCTCGGGGCCGATCAGCTCGTTCTTCAGGTTCGAGATGCCGTTGGCCAGCAGCCGCGGCGAATACCGCTTGGTGTCCAACCCCATGTCCTTGCCGATCATCATCAGCAGGCGCCGGGAATCGTCCGAGTCGTAGATCGAGAAATTGGAATTCAGCCCCGGGAGCAGCGAAGCCTGGTTGCGCAGGATCCGCACGCACGTGGAGTGGAACGTCGACACCCACATGTTGCGGGCCCGCGGGCCCACGAGCTGAACCACCCGCTCGCGCATCTCCGCAGCGGCCTTGTTGGTGAACGTGATGGCCAGGATCTGCCCCACACCCACGTCACGGGCGGCCAGCAGATAGGCGATACGCCTGGTCAGCACGGCTGTCTTACCTGACCCCGCGCCCGCGACGATCAGCAACGGCGACCCTTGGTGCAGCACCGCTTGGCGCTGCTGCGGGTTCAAGCCGTCAAGAAGTGCATCAACATCTGCAGCAGCTGGGGAGGCGACGGGCGAAGTGGTCATCTTGCGTTCAAACTTACCGCCGAGCGGGGACAGTTTTGCGCTGGCACGGGCCGACTGGGACTATCAGCGTGTGCCTGAGATCGATGACCTGCGTCGGGAGATCGACGAACTCGACGCCACCATCCTCGCCGCAATCCAGCGCCGCGCCGAGGTCTCCAAAATGATCGGCAAAGCCCGGATGGCCTCCGGTGGCACCCGCCTGGTGCACAGCCGTGAAATGCAGGTGATCGAGCGCTACAGCGTGCTGGGCCCCGAGGGCAAAGACCTGGCCATCCTCATACTGCAACTCGGCCGCGGCCGACTGGGGCACTGACGGTCAGCCCGCGGGCCGCGCCGGCTTCTTGAGCGAGTCGAGCAGCCACGGCGTCAACCACTGCACCGCCTCGGACGTCGGGTGCACGCCGTCGCTGCGCATCCGGACCCCGTTGATCTTCGCGGTGTACTTGCCGTCCGGGTTGAGCTTGGCGTTGAAATCCAGCACTGACACGTTCGGCCGTTGCCCGGCCACGGTCCGCAGCATGGTGTTCCACGCCTGCACCCGGCCCGGCTGATCCTCGGGATAAAGCGTGCCATCCGACCGCTCACCGCGCCGGTTGTACGGCGCCGTGGTCACCACGACGCGAGCCCCGGTCGCGCTGAGGATGTCCAGCGCGCGCTGCAGCTCACCTTTGAGATAGGCGTCGTATGCGTCGTTGCCGACGTGCATCCACCGCCCGTGCCAGGTCCGGTCCACAACCTCCCAGCGCCCGATCATCAACAGCACGGTGTCCGGCCGGTCATGGGCCATCCGCTGGGCCCAGCGCTCCGGCCATGAATCGCATTCCGGCTTCTGGTTCAGCGTCTCGCCGGCCGACCGGTACGGGCCACCGCGGGCGATGCCGCAGCCGATGGTCGTGTAATCGCTGAAATGAAAACCCGGCGTGACGGGCAGGTACCGCATCAAGGTCCACGCCACCGAGTCGCCGAACACCGCGACGGTCCGCGTGCCCGGTGGCAGCGCCGGTGCCGGTCCCACCGGGACGGCCCGCTCCGCGCCGATGTCCTGCTCGGACGCGGCGGCGGCCATCACGTCCGGGCCCGCCGGGCGGGTCGGGACACCGACCGGGACGACCGTCATCGTCACCACCGCGGCGGTCGCCACCGTGGCCGCCGCCAGCCGCAGCATCGGGACGTGCTGCGGGCGCCAGTGCCGGACCGGCTGCTCGATGGCCCACCACGACACCCATGACACCGCGATCGTCACCGCACACCGCAGCGCCAGCAGTGACCAGCCCTGCAGGCCGGTCCGCTCGCCGTTGAGAATCTGGAAGATCGGCCAGTGCCACAGGTAGACCCCGTAGGAGATGACACCGAGGGTGACCAGCGGGTACCAGGCCAGGGCCCGGGCGACGTAACCGTCCTGATCCAGCGCCACGGGCGCGACGACGAGCACCGCGCCCAGCGCCACCGCGATCAGCAGTCCGTGGTGGAACTCGTCGGCGCTGCCGGTCGCCAGGTGTGCGGCCGCCGCCAGCACCGCGACTCCGATCACCGGCAAGGTCCAGGCGACCCAGCGTCGCCACCGAGCCCGGATCAACGTGCCCGACATCGTCAGCGCCGACCAGTCGCGCACCAACAGCGCCGCGGCCGCCGCACCGATCAGCAGCGCCTGCGCCCGGGTGTCGGTGCCGAAGTAGACGCGGTTGAGCTCACCGGCGTCGCCGGACATCAGGACCGATGCGACGGCCGAGCCGATCATCCCGAGAACGGCCAGCACGAAAACCACCACCCGAACCGCACCGGTCGAGCGGCGCCGCACCAGCAGCGCGGCGGCCAGCACCAGTAGTGGCCAGACGACGTAGTACTGCTCCTCCACCGCCAGCGACCAGGTGTGCTGCAACGGCGACGGCGGAGCGCCCTGGCTGAAGTAGTCGGTATCGGAAGCCACGAAAACCCAGTTGGCCATCCAGAAGAACGCCGCCACCGCATCCTCGCGAAGCGTGGTGACCGCATCCGACGGGAACAAGGGCCGGGCAATCACCACGGCCAAGGTCATGAGCACCATTGCCGGCAGCAGGCGCTTCGCGCGGCGAATCCAGAACCCTTTGAGGTCGATACGCTCGGTGCGCCGGAACTCGTCGAGCAGCAGTGAGGTGATCAGGAATCCGCTGAGCACGAAGAAGACGTCGACGCCGATGAACCCTCCGGCCACACCGGGCACCCCGCCGTGACCGGCCAGCACCAGGGCCACCGCGATCGCGCGGATTCCGTCGAGTGCGGGGATGTCACGCCGGATGGAGGCACGCCGACGCCGGCTGGCAGCACGGACTGGCGCCGCGGTCACGTCATGCACTCCCGTCTTGGCTTCCGAGCCCCGAAGTTTAAGGGGCATCAGGCGCCGAATCGGGAAGGCGCGACGAGGCGCTAACGGGTTAGCGCAATATATTTCGTGTCGAGGTATTCCTCGATGCCCTCGGTGCCGCCTTCACGCCCGAAGCCGGACTCCTTGATACCGCCGAACGGTGCGGCCGCATCCGAGATGACACCGCGGTTGATGCCGACCATGCCGGATTGGATGCCCTCGGAGACCCGCAACGCGCGGTCCAGCGACTGGGTGTAAACGTAAGCAGCCAAGCCGTATTCGGTGTTGTTGGCGGCCTCGATCCCTTCTTCCTCGGTGTCGAAGCCCGTGATCGGGGCAACCGGGCCGAAGATCTCCTCCTTGAGGATGCGGGCGTCGGCGGGCACGTCGGCGAGCACCGTGGCCGGGTAGAAGTTGCCGGGGCCTCCGGGGGCGACACCGCCGACCGCGACGGTCGCACCCTTGGACACCGCGTCGGAGACCAGCTCGGTGACGGTGGCGACCTGCTTGGAGTTGATGAGGGGGCCCAACGTGGACGCGGGGTCGATGCCCTTGCCGAGGGTGAACTCGCTCATCCGCTTGACGAGCTTGTCGGTGAACTCCTCGCGCACCGAGTTGGCCACGTGGAAGCGGTTGGCGGCGGTGCAGGCCTCACCACCGTTGCGCATCTTGGCCAGGATTGCGCCGTCGACCGCCGCGTCCACGTCGGCATCGTCGAACACGATGAACGGGGCGTTGCCGCCCAACTCCATCGAGGTGCGCAGCAGCTTGTCGGCGGATTGCTTCACGAGTGCTTTGCCCACCCCGGTCGAGCCGGTGAAGGTGAGCTTGCGCAGCCGGCCGTCATCGACCAGCGCGGAGGTTACCCCGCCCGGGTTACTGGTCGGCAGCACCGAGAGCACGCCCTTGGGCAGACCGGCCTCATCCATCAGCTTGGCCAGCAGCAGCATGGTCAGCGGCGTTTCCTGCGCGGGTTTGACGATCATGGTGCAGCCCGCGGCGAAGGCGGGCCCCATCTTGCGCGTGCCCATGGCCAGCGGGAAGTTCCACGGCGTGATGGCGTAGCACGGGCCGACAGCCTGCTTGGTGACTAGAATTCGTCCGGTTCCGGCCGGTGCCGGGGTGTAGCGACCGGCGATGCGCACCGCTTCTTCGGAGAACCAGCGGAAGAACTCGGCGCCGTAGGCGACTTCGCCCTTGCTCTCGGCGAGGACCTTGCCCATCTCCAGGGTCATCAGCGCGGCGATGTCATCGGCACGTTCGGTGATCTTCTCGAACACCGAACGAAGGATCTCGCCTCGCTTGCGCGGCGCGGTTGCGGCCCATTCGGCCTGCACCGCACACGCGGCGTCCAGTGCGGCGACGGCGTCGGCGGCGGTCGCATCGGCAACGGTGGCCAGCACCTGATCGTCGCTCGGATCGAGCACATTGAACGACGACGCGGCCTGGCGTTCCTCGCCACCGATCCAAAGACCCGTGGGCACGGATGAAATCAAGTCTTCAATGGCCATACATCAATCATGTACACCTTCAAATCGAGCGCCGCACTAAGGTCGGGAGAATGAGTGCTGACATCACCGCAACCCCCGCCTGGCAGGCTTTGTCTAAGCACTACGACGAGATCCGCGACATCCATCTGACGGAGCTTTTCGCCGAAGATCCGACCCGCGGGACCGAACTGGTGTTGACCGTCGGCGATCTCTACATCGATTACAGCAAGCACCGCGTCACCCGTCGGACGCTGGAATTGCTGACGGACCTGGCGCGCGCCGCGGGGCTGGAGACCCGACGCGATGCGATGTTCGCCGGAGCGCACATCAACACCTCCGAGGACCGCGCGGTACTGCACACGGCGCTCAGGCTGCCTGCCGATGCGTCGTTGACTGTTGACGGCCAGGACGTGGTGGCGGACGTGCATTCCGTGCTGGACCGGATGGGCGATTTCACCGACCGGCTGCGCAGCGGCGAGTGGTCCGGCGCCACCGGTGAGCGCATCAAGGCCGTGGTCAACATCGGCATCGGCGGTTCCGACCTGGGCCCGGTGATGGTGTACGACGCACTGCGCCACTACGCCGACGCCGGCATCAGTGCCCGCTTCGTGTCGAACGTCGACCCCGCCGACCTGGTTGCGACACTGGCCGATTTAGATCCGGCCACAACGCTTTTCATCGTCGCATCCAAGACGTTCTCCACGTTGGAGACGCTGACAAATGCCACCGCCGCGCGCCGTTGGCTGGTCGATGC
This sequence comes from Mycobacterium sp. IDUB_24, assembly GCF_055419385.1. Taxonomy (NCBI): domain Bacteria; kingdom Bacillati; phylum Actinomycetota; class Actinomycetes; order Mycobacteriales; family Mycobacteriaceae; genus Mycobacterium; species Mycobacterium sp. IDUB_24. Next base: position 389,671 of record NZ_JBVAXO010000007.1, on the reverse strand, counting down.
TCTCGGCGAAGATGCCGTCGCCAAGCATTTCGTGGCGGTTTCCACCAACGCGAAGCTGGTGCAGGAGTTCGGCATCGACACCGACAACATGTTCGGGTTCTGGGACTGGGTCGGGGGCCGGTACTCGGTGGACTCGGCGATCGGGCTGTCAGTGATGGCCGTGATCGGCCGCGAGCGGTTCGCCGAATTCCTCGCCGGCTTCCACCTCGTCGACGAGCACTTCCGCACCGCACCGCTGTCCGGGAACGCTCCGGCACTGCTGGGGCTGATCGGTCTGTGGTATTCGGATTTCTTTGGTGCGCAATCGCGGGCGGTACTGCCGTACTCCAACGACCTGTCCCGGTTTGCCGCATACCTGCAGCAGTTGACCATGGAGTCCAACGGCAAGTCGGTGCGTGCCGACGGCACCGCCGTCACCACCGATACCGGTGAGATCTTCTGGGGCGAGCCGGGAACCAACGGTCAGCACGCGTTCTATCAGCTGCTGCACCAGGGCACCCGGCTGGTGCCGGCCGACTTCATCGGATTCTCGCAACCCACCGACGATCTGCCCACTGCCGACGGCACCGGCAGCATGCACGACCTGTTGATGAGCAACTTCTTCGCCCAGACTCAGGTCCTGGCCTTCGGCAAGACGGCCGAAGCCATTGCGGCAGAAGGGACTCCGGCTTCTGTGGTGCCGCACAAGGTGATGCCCGGAAACCGACCGACGACGTCAATCCTGGCAACCAGGTTGACGCCGTCGGTCGTCGGCCAGCTCATCGCACTCTACGAACACCAGGTGTTCACCGAGGGAGTGGTGTGGGGGATCGACTCCTTCGATCAATGGGGCGTCGAGCTTGGCAAGACCCAGGCCAAGGCGCTACTGCCGGTCATCACCGACTCGCAGTCACCGGGCACGCAGTCGGACTCGTCCACCGATGCGCTGGTGCGCCGGTATCGAGCCGAGCGCGGGCGCTCGATCTGATCGGAGTGCGCGGGCACTCGACCTAGCGCATCCCCGGGACCGTCGCGCAGCCCACGTTCGGGATGCAGCCGCTGGCTCCGCCCGGGCCGGCCGTGCCGCCGGGACCACCGGGAATCGCGCCGGTAGCGCCACCCGGGCCTGCCGTACCACCAGGTCCGCCCGGAATTTCGCCGGTAGCGCCGCCGGGTCCGGCTGTGCCGCCGGGACCACCGGGGATGGCGCCGGTAGCGCCGCCTGGTCCGGCGGTGCCCAGGTCGGCGCAGGCCGTCCCGTCGGCGTTGACGCACGGGGGCGGGGGCGGCGGGTCAGCCATGGCGACCGGGCCGAAAGCAACAGCCCCAGCCGCAGCGCCTGCAAAGAACATCGAGGCAATCAATTTTGAGGTCATGACGGTGGTCTACCCAGCCGCACCGGGTCTCGAAACCCGGTGCGGATCGGGCGGCACGGCCACCGGGCCATCCGATGTGTCGCAGGAGCTGCCGTGCGTGCCGCGCACCGGACGGACGTGCTGACAGGCGGGCACATCGCTATCGCCCGAGAATCCGAGCCTGGCGTGACGCCTGTGACTAGGCGAAACGCTTCGTGTACTTCGGCGGCAGCAGCCGCATCACCTGAGTCAGCGGTGCCCACGGCCAGCGCGGCACGACCGCCCGGCCCTTCTCTTTCTCGATCGCCTCAACCATCGCGCGCACGCCGGTCTCGTTGTCGACCATGAGCATCGTGGTCGCCGACTTGGCGGTCATCTCCGACTCGATGTAGCCCGGCTCGATCACCGTCACCCGGATCGGGCCCTTGTCGTACTCGGCACGCAGCGACTCGCCCAGCGATGTCATCCCCGCTTTCGACGCGCAGTAGGCGGCCTTGCCACCGGGCACACCGGTGTTGCCCAGCACCGACGAGATCAACACCAGGTGACCGCTGCCCGACTTCTTGAACATCTCCAGGGCCGTCTCGATCTGCACCAGACCGGCGATCAGGTTGGTCTCGATGGTGGCCTTGTTGGCCCACGGCTTGCCCTCGCCCAGCGGCCAGCCCTTGCCGATCCCCGCATTGACGATCACGCGATCGATGCCACCGAGTTCCTCGGACAACTCGCCGAACACCCGCGGCACAGCCTCATGGTCGTTGACGTCCAACGCAGCGACCGCGACCTTGACGTAGGGGTGCCGGGCGGCCAGCTCGGCCTTGAGCTCATCGAGCCGCTCGGTGCGACGGGCACACAGCGCCAGGTCCCGGCCCTTGGCCGCGAATTGACGGGCCATGCCCGCGCCCAGTCCGGAGCTGGCACCGGTGATGAGGATCTTCTGACGGGTCATCGCAGCAGGATAACCGAGTTAGACAACTGTCAAAAATGCGGCCGCTTACTTGAGCAGCTTGGACATCCGTCGGTCGGCCAGGACCTTGCCACCGGTCTGACACGTCGGGCAGTACTGGAACGACTTGTCGGCGAAGGACACCTCCCGCACGGTGTCCCCGCACACCGGGCACGGCAACCCCGTGCGGGCATGCACGCGCAGACCGGACCGCTTCTCCCCCTTGAGCGTCGCAGCCTGCTGCCCCACCGATCGCGTCACCGCATCGGTGAGCACCGAGATCATCGCATCGTGCAGTGCGCCGAGCTGGGCATCGGTCAGCTTCCCCGCGGTCGCGAACGGCGACAGCTTGGCCACGTGCAAGATCTCGTCGCTGTAGGCGTTACCGATCCCCGCGATCACCTTCTGATCGGTGATCACCGTCTTGATCCGCCCGCCGTGGGCGGCCAGCACACCCGCCAGGCCGGCCGAATCCAGCGACAGCGCATCAGGCCCGAGCGCCGCGATCTGCGGCACGTCGAGCGGATCGGCAACCACCCACACGGCCAACCGTTTCTGGGTTCCGGCCTCGGTCAGGTCGAATCCGATCCCCTCGCCCAGATGGACGCGCAACGCAATAGGTCCCTTGCCCGGCTTGAGCGGCGTCGTCGCAAGCTTGTCCGACCAACGCAGCCAACCCGCGCGCGACAGGTGTGTGATGAGGTGCCAGGGACCAACCTCGAGACCGAGGTATTTACCCCAACGATTGGCGCCGATGACCGTCTGGCCGTGCAACGCCGTCGTCGGCGGATCGAACGTCTTGAGGACCGACAAGGCGGCCACGTCGATCCGGGTGACCACCCGGCCCGTCGCATTCCGGCGTAGGTGATCGGCCAGCGCCTCCACTTCGGGCAGTTCAGGCATGGCTCCAGTGTGTCAGCGAAACGCCGCGCATGCTGTAGACATGTCCAACCGGCCTGCTCCCCGAGCGACCAACCCGTTGCGGCACATCTTAGTGATCAACAGCGTGCCGCGCCGGTGGCCGTTCGCCTTGCGCGCCGGAATCTGTATGGCCGTACCGGTTCTGGTGGGCTGGCTCGCGGGTGACACCACGGCCGGCCTGATCGCGACAATCGGCGGATTCACGTCGCTATATGGCAGTGGCCGGCCCTACCTCAATCGCGGTGGATACCTCGCCGTGGTCGTCGTGTGCTTCGCCGCCGCGGTGGCACTCGGGGACTGGGCGTCGTCCACGCCGTGGCTGGGCGTGCTGACCGTGACGATGATCGCCGCGGTGGCCACGCTGGTCTGCCATGCCCTGAGCATCGGACCGCCAGGCGCCTACATGCTGGTGCTGGCGTGCGCAGCCGGTACCGGCACCCCGGCGACACTGCATCTGAGCCCGGGCCATCACGCCGCGCTCGTTCTGGCCGGCGGCGCGTTCGCCTGGCTGGTGCACATGTCCGGTGCGCTGATCAGACCGCGCGGACCGGAGAAAGCGGCGGTGGCCGCGGCAGCCGCTGCCGTCGCGGACTACACCGAGAATCCTGCAGCCGAGACTCGACACCGGGCCGCGCTCCTGCTGCACACCGCGTGGGTCACGCTGGTCACTTATCAACCGGTCCAACCGAAACCGGACCAGGCGCTGTATCGGTTGCGAGTCGTCAACCGTCGGCTGCACGGGCTTTTCGCCGAGGCCATGCGGGCCGCTGACCGGGGTGAGCCGCCCTCAGAAGACAGCGCGGCCCTGGCACGGCACCTGGCCACCGTGCCCGCGGACGCCGTCACCGATGAGCATGGCGCCGAAGGGATTCCGCTCGGCCGGCCGAGCGCGCTGCAACTATTGCGCAGGGCGGTGACGCCCGGCTCGGTGTCGCTGCAGCTGGCCGGACGGGTGGGCATCGCGGTCGCCGTCTCGGGCGTGATCGCCGTGCTGATCTCGCAGGCCCTGACGATGTCGCATGCGTACTGGGCGATGGCCGCCGCGGTGCTGATGCTGCATCAGGGCTTCGACTGGCAACGCACGGTGGTCCGCGGTGTCGAGCGGACCCTGGGCACCTGGCTGGGCCTCGGTGTGGCCGGGGCGATTCTCGCGTTGCACCCGCAAGGTCTGTGGCTGGCACTGGTGATCGGGGCGTTGCAGTTCGTCATCGAGATGTACGTGGTGCGCAACTACACCCTGGCCGTCGTGTTCATCACGCCCGCCGCCCTCACCATCGCCTCCGGCGGCCAACCCGTCGACAACCTCGGCGAGCTACTACTGACCCGCGGCATGGACACCCTGATCGGCTGCGCGGTGGCCCTGGCCGTGTACTGGGCCACCCAACGTCTGCGCCACCCGACCGGCCTGCGCCACGCGATCACGGCCACGCTCGAGGCGGTCACCGTGACCCTGCCTCACCTGGCGGCCGACGACGCCACCTCACCGGCGGCCCGTACCCATCGGCGCGATCTGCAGTTGCGCGCCATGGAGTTGCTGCCGGCGTATGACGCGAGCATCGGCGGATCACCCGCGCAACGGCTTGGCGCCGAACGGATGTGGCCGACAGTCGTGGCCACCGAACAACTCGCCTACCGCACGCTGGCGGCGTGCTGGGGCGCCGAGCGTGATCGTGACACCCAGGCCGGCGCCGATGCAGCCGCCGACACCGCGGCGGCGCTGACCGAACAGGCGTGCGACCTACGCGAGGGCCTTGACGAACGACAGTAGCCAGCTCACCAGCGACAGCACGATTGCCGCCCAGATGGCGGTCCACCAGAACTGGTCGATGTGCAGACCCCAACCCGTGGTGTTGTCGGTGATCCACGAGGTGATCCAGAGCATCAGCGCATTGATCACGATGTGGATCAGGCCAAGGGTGAGGATGTAGAGCGGGATCGACAGGATCTGCACGATCGGCTTGATGAACGCGTTGACCAGACCGAAGATCACCGCGACGACGAAGATGATGCCGACCCTGGCGATGGTCGAGTCACCGCCGATGAAGTAGATCCCCGGCACGACGAGAGTGACGACCCAGAGCGCGAATCCGGTTATCGCGGCGCGCAGGAGAAATGAGCTCATGGCGGTCTAGTCTGCCGAGCGCAGCAGGTACGTGTCCATGATCCAGCCGTGACGGGCCCTCGCCTCGGCACGCGCAGCAACGATCTCGTCGCCGATCTCTCCGACGGTTCCCGCATACAGCAACTCATCAGGCGTGCCCAGGTAGGCGCCCCACCAGATGCGGGTCTGTGGCGGGCATTGCGTAAACGTGCATTCGGCGTCCAGCATCACCACGGCGCTTCCGGTCAGCCCGTGCTCACGGAGCTGACGGCCCGTGGTGATGAGCACCGGTTCGCCCACGTCGTTGAGCGGGATGCGGTGGCGCGCGGTCAGCACCTGGATCGCGGTGATGCCGGGGATGACGTCGTACTCGAATTCGACGTGCTCGCCCACCATCTCGAGAATTCGCAGAGTGCTGTCGTACAGCGACGCGTCCCCCCAGGCCAGAAACGCCCCGACGCCGTCGGCGTCGAGTTCGGTCTCGATGGCTGCCGCCCAGATTCGCGCCCGTTCAGCATGCCAGTCCGCCACAGCCTGGCGGTACCCCGGTGCATCACCGGAGCCGGCGCGCGGCGGGTCGACCAATTCGACGAAGCGGTAGCCGGGTTCGGTGATGAAACGGTCGCAGATCTGCTTGCGCACGGCGATGAGATCGTCAGCTGAGCCCCGGCGGAGCCCCTTGTCCATCGCGAAGAACACCTGGGTGTCATTGAGCGCGGAAATGGCCTGAGCCGTGACGAAGTCCGGATCACCGGCTCCGATTCCGATGACATGGATGCGACGCACAGTCGAAGGTTAACCGAACCGAAACCGGGGACCCCAAGTATCCGGTACCCGGGGTATTGACATCATGCATTGTCGGTACCTACCGTCGGACAGAGGGGACCACAAACGAAGGGAACGTCAACGGTGACAACTTCGGTCAGACCCGGCGAAGGCTCGGCCAACGCCGCGCGGCGGGACGCGTTCTCCGAACGCCTGCTCAAGGGTTCGGTTCGCAAGTCGTACGCGCCGGTGGTGGACATCGACTGGCAGGCGCCGATCGATCCGGACAAGTTCTTCCTGCCGCCGACGATCGTGTCCCTGTACGGAACTCCGTTGTGGGACAGCATGTCCCGCGAAGAGCAGATCGAGCTGTCACGCGAGGAGCTGGCCAATACACTCTCGGCGGGCATCTGGTTCGAGAACATCCTCAACCAGGCACTGCTGCGCAAGATGATGCACCAGGACCCCACCTCGAATTCCACACACTACGAGCTCACCGAACTCGGCGACGAGACCCGGCACATGGTGATGTTCGGCAAGGCCATCGAAAAGATCGGCGCCAAACCGGTGCGGCCGCGGCTGTACCAGCGCATGATCATCAACTCGCTGCCGTTCTTCTTCCGCGGCTCGGTGCTGTGGGTGGCCGCGCTGATCGGTGAAGAGATCTTCGACTCGCTTCAGCGGCAGATGATGGACGACCCCGAATTGCAGCCGATGGTGCAGCGCCTCATGCGCATTCACGTCACCGAGGAAGCCCGCCACATCCAGTTCGCACGTGACGGCCTGCGCGGGCGTACTCCGTCGATGCGCTGGTACCAGCGCGTGTGGGTGGCCAACCTCAACGGGATCGGCGGGTTCTTCTTCCGCTATCTGTTCACCAACAAGGTGCAGTACGCGCGCGTCGGCCTGAACGCCCGGGCCGCCCGCCGGATGGCCCGGGCCAGCGCGCACCGCCGCGAGGTGCAGATCTCCGGATTCGCCCCGCTGGCAGCATTCCTCGAAGAGGTCGGGTTGATGGGCCGGATCGGGCGCCGGATGTGGCGGCGTTCGGGCTTCCTTCCGGCGAAGGCCCCGCGTGGCATCACCGGGTCAGCGGGTACTCGCGAGATCTCCGGGACCGGCATCACCGAAGAGGTGTTCGACGGGCTCGCCATCCTCGACACCGGTGACGGCGATCGACGGGTGAATGTGCGGCTGACCGGCCATCTGGATCCGATCGACGGGAAGTACCACTGGCGCGGAACGATTCTCGATGCGCCGAGCACCGTCGCCCCGGGTGCGGTGCGGCTGAGCATCGGCACCCGAACCGTCGACGCCCGCATCACCGAGCGCACCTCGCAGGGCACGCATTCAATCGCCGGCGTCGGTGAACCGCCCTTCGAACTGGACGGCGCCAACGGAACCGAGGTCAGCGTCGCCGGGTAAGTACCGCGCGGCCGAGCAATCCGACCGCGAACACTGCCCCGCCGATCCCGGAGATCAACAGCGGCAGCTGGCCGGGCTGACCTGGAACAGCGCTCCAGAGCAGCCCGGCCCACACACCGGCGCCCAGCACGGCAAATCCGCTGAGCCCCTGGAAGACTCCCTGCGCACTGCCCTGGAGGTCGGAGCCGACCAACGAGGACACCCAGGCCTTGCTGACCCCGTCGGTGCAGCCGGTGAACAGGCCGTAGGCCCCGATCAGCAGCCAGGCCAGCAGCGGATCTGACGTCATCCCCAGCCCGGCGTAGCCGATCGCGAAGAAGACCAGGCCGATGCCGAACACCGGCAGCCGGCCGATCCGGTCGGCCAGCAACCCGGCGGGGAAACTGGAGATGGCATACACCGCGTTGTAGGTGACGTACGCCAGGATCACCTCGACAACCGAGAAGCCGATCTCGTTGAGCCGCAACAACAGCAGCGCGTCGGGGAAATTCACCAGGCCGAAGGCCACCAGCACGGCCGTCACCCGCCAGTACCGCCCGGGAAGGTCGCGCATACGGGAGAAGACCGGCTGACGCTGTTTGACCGGCTCGGACTTCTCGGTCCGCTTCCCGCTGCCTCTTTCGGAGACGAGGAACACCAGCGCCACACTCAGCACCGCGGGCACCACGGCCACCCACAGCAGCGGCGCGATCTGATGGTCGAGCAGCTCATAGCCGGCCAACCCCAGCAGGGGCCCGACGACAGCGCCCATGGTGTCCATCGCCCGGTGGAATCCGAAGACCCGGCCGCGGGCGGCGTCGTCGACATCGGCAACCAGCAGGGCGTCCCGCGGCGCACCACGGACCCCCTTGCCGAGCCGGTCCACCACGCGACCCGCGAGCACACCCGACCACCCGCTCGCCGCCGCGACCATGACCTTGCCCAGGGCTGCCATGCCGTAGCCGGTCGCTATCAGAGGCCGTTTGGCGAATCGGTCACCGAGCGGTCCCGCGGCCAGCTTGGTCATCGCGGCGGCGCCTTCGGCGGCACCCTCCACCGCACCGACCACAGCGGGAGGGGCACCGAGCACGGCCGTCAGATAGATCGGCAGGAGCGGATAGAGCAGCTCACTCGCAGCGTCCTGCAGAAAGGACACCGCCGACAGCACCCGGACGTTGCGGGTCAGCCAGGCAGGCACCCGGTCATCATGCCTGCCCGATCCGCCCCACAGAACTAGAACACGTTCTAGTGTGTACGGCATGCGGTTCACCTACGCCGAAGCCATGACCGATCCCACCTACTACATCCCGCTGGCCCAGGCTGCCGAGGCGGCCGGCTATCACGCCATGACGATTGCCGACAGCGTCGCCTATCCCTTCGAATCCGACTCCAAATACCCGTACACCCCTGACGGCAACCGGGAGTTCCTGGACGGCAAACCGTTCATCGAAGCGTTCGTGATGGCCTCGGCCCTGTGTGCAGTCACCACCACGCTGAAGTTCAACTTCTTCGTGCTCAAGCTGCCGATCCGGCCACCGGCCCTGGTGGCCAAGCAGGTCGGGTCACTCAATGCGCTGTTCGACAACCGGCTGGGGCTGGGGGTCGGCACCAGCCCCTGGCCCGAGGACTACGAGTTGATGGGCGTGCCGTTCGCGCGGCGCGGCAAGCGCATGGACGAGTGCGTCGACATCATCCGCGGACTCACCAGCGGCGACTACTTCGAATACCACGGCGAGTTCTACGACATCCCGAAAACCAAGATGACGCCGGCGCCATCGAAGCCGGTCTCCATTCTCGTCGGCGGGCACGCCGAGGCGGCTCTGCGCCGAGCGGCGCGCAATGACGGCTGGATGCACGGCGGCGGCACCGACGATCTCGATGTCCTCCTCAAGCGGCTCAACGAGATCCGGGCAGAAGAAGGCCAGACCGGGCCATTCGAGGTCCACGTGATCTCGGCCGACGCGTACACGCCCGACGGCATCAAACGACTCGAGGACAAGGGCGTCACCGATGTGATCGTCGGTTTCCGCCTGCCCTACATCAAGGGCGACGACCCCGAGCCGCTCGACCGCAAGATCCGCCACCTGGAGAAGTTCGCCGAGAACGTCATCGCCAAGGTCTAGCCGGGTCCCGGCGAGCTTTCCGTGCGCCGCTTTCCACACCTGGGTCGTGCCCGGCGTCTGCCAACAGCCCAGGTGCAGAAAGCGGCGCACTTCGAGCTGCCGTTTGAGGGAACACTCGCCGCGCCGTTAGCGTTGCACCCGCCGTTCTCGCCCAACGCTGTCCGAGAGCTCAAGTCCGGTGTCCCCGGATCCGCGAAACTCGGAAAGCCAGAGAATGACGACCTCCCTCGAACGCGCGCGCTCCATCGTCGCGCCCGACCCCACCGTGCGCATGCTCGCGGTGTTCGCCCTGGCCCTGGGCGGCTTCGGCATCGGCACCACCGAGTTCGTCGCGATGGGGCTGCTGCCCGACATCGCGACGGGCTTCGGCATCACCGAGCCCACCGCGGGTCACGTCATCTCCGCCTATGCGCTGGGCGTCGTCGTCGGCGCGCCCGTGATCGCCGCGCTCACCGCGCGGTGGCCACGCAAGGCCCTGCTGCTCACGCTGATGGCGATCTTCACCCTCGGCAACGTCGCCAGCATGCTGGCGCCGACCTACCCGACCCTGGTCATCGCCCGGTTCGTCGCCGGGCTGCCGCACGGCGCATTCTTCGGGATCGCCGCGCTGGCGGCCGCCCACCTGATGGGTCCGCAGAAACGGGCGAAGGCCGTGGCCTATGTGCTGTGTGGCCTCACCGTCGCGACCGTGCTGGGTGTCCCGCTGGCGTCCTGGCTCGGCCAGGCACTCGGCTGGCGCAGCGCGTTCGGTCTGGTCGTGGGCGTCGGCCTGATCACGCTGGCCGCTCAGTGGCGGTGGCTGCCCACACATCTGCGTTCCATGCACGTCAGCAGCCCGCTGACCGAACTCGGTGCGCTGCGCCGCCCCCAAGTGTGGCTCGCGGTGCTGGTCGGCATGATCGGCTTCGGGGGCATGTTCGCGGTCTACACCTACATCAGCACCACGATGACCGATGTGACCGGACTGCCGCGGTCGCTGGTTCCCGTGGCTCTCATGGTGTTCGGTCTCGGCATGGTGGTCGGCAACCTGATCGGTGGCCGGTTGGCCGACATCTCGGTGATACGGGCGCTGTACGTGTCCCTGGGCTCCCTGGCGGTGCTGCTGGCCGCGTTCTCGCTGGGTTCGCACAGCCCGTGGACTGCACTGCCGCTGCTGTTCGGCGTCGGCATGGCCGGCTCGGCCGTCGGCCCGGCGTTGCAGACCCGGCTGATGGACGTCGCCCACGATGCACAGACGCTGGCCGCCGCGCTCAACCATTCCGCGCTCAACATCGGCAACGCCACCGGCGCCTGGGTGGGCGGCCTGGTGATCGCGGCCGGTCTCGGTTACACCGCCCCCGCCGCGGCAGGGGCATTGCTGGCCGTCGGCGGGCTGCTGGTGTTCACCGTGTCGGTGGCGTCAGAACGACGGACCACCGTCCGGCGATGACTGCGGGATGATGTGGACCGCTGCCTCTTCGGCGGACGCCGCACCACCGTCGATGCCGACGTCAGTCCCGAGCAGCTCCGCCTCGTCGTCCGTGCCGAAGCCGGCGTTGGGGGCAACCAACCGACCTGACCGCCGGTCCCCGACCTCGTCATCACCACCCTGCTCGTCGAGGTGGTCGGAATCGTCGAGTTGCATCGCGGGATCGGGCTCTTCCTCTGCCAGCAGCTCGTCGAGGGTCTCGTGGTCACGCGGTTCCCGCCAGCGATCGGGCGGCGAGTAGCCCTCGTCGAGTAAGTCGTCGACACCCCGATCGAGCAGGGTGTCCTCCTGCGTCAACTGGTCGTCGTCATCGACGCTGTACCCGTCACTACTCATCCTTCAACGATGGCACAGGTCGAGCCTCTGAGCCCGGGTTCGCAGCCGAATATCTGCCCCGAGAGGGCCATGCCGCCCCACCCTCACGAAGTCCGGGCAGAGCTGAACTTCCATCCTGAGAAATTCCGCAATTTCAGCTGAGAATTGTGGAATTTTCGAACCCGATTCCCAATTAGACGTAATAGGTCACAACCCGAAAGTAGTGGGACTTTCGGTGCGGCCTACAACGGAGGGTTGGGAAATGAAGTCATATACCATCGCCACATTAACCGCCGGCGCGCTGGCCGCCGGCACATTCCTCGGGGGCGTCGCTGCCGCCGCTCCGACCGGACAGTCGGCCGAGCAGACCGTGAAAAGCCTTCAGACCAGTGGTTATCACGTGATCGTCAACCGCACCGGCGCGGCGCCACTGGCCAACTGCACCGTGCTCGGGGTTCGCCAGGGCCAGACCATCGCCACCAACGACTCGAGGGGCGGAAGTTCGATCAATACCACCGTCATTTCAAAGACGGCATACGTCGACGTCGCCTGCTGAGCGGGGAACAAAACGGGGCACTGATTTGTTATAGGGCCAAACCGGAATTACCGGTTCGGGCGAAATTGAATGCCCACAGTCGGCCGCACAATGTTGTGCGGCCGATTGTTTTGGTCCGGCTGTCCCGCGCGATCGCTGGGCTTGTCGGTGGGGCGGCGTACGGTTCCGAACATGAGTTCGATATTGGTTTCCGAGAGGGACATCGAGCGGACGGTCGTCGGTGATGCCCTCGATCACCTGAACGCCGCTTGCAAAGAGATAGACGCACTGGCGGTGCATGCCTTGTCGCGGGCGGAGCTCCACGAGGTTCTGAGCCGGCTCGACGCCGGCGAGAAACGACTGGCGACCGCTCAACAACGGCTGCTGGGGCGGATGGTCGCCACCGACAACGCGTCGCCGCCACGTTTCGACCCAGCCGGGGTGCTCGCCCGGAGGCTCCGCATCTCTCCGGCCGAAGCCCGCCGGCGAATTGCTGACGCCGGCCAGACGTCGGGCTGAGGTCCACGAGTTCGGCGGCATCCACAGCGGGTATCCCACCCGCGTGGCATTCGACATCACTCCTACCGTTGCTCAGCACGACCTGGCCCGCCGGACACACGAATTTGCCGAACAGGTGATCCGTCCGGTCGCCGCGGACTACGACCGGCGGCAGGAGTTTCCGTGGCCGGTGTTGGAGGAAGCGGCCAGTCAGGGGTTCTACAGCCCACTGTTTTACCGCGACCTGATCGGCGACCCCACCGGGCTGTCCCTTCCGATGTTCATGGAGGAACTGTTCTGGGGCTGCGCAGGGATCGGGTTGGCCATCGTCATGCCGGCACTGGCACTGTCGGCGATCGGCCAGGCCGCTTCACCTGAACAGATGCTGCGGTGGGCTCCCGAATGCTTCGGCACCCCGGGTGACCTCAAGCTGGCAGCGTTGGCAATCTCAGAGCCCGAGGGTGGCAGTGATGTGCGCAACCTGCGCACCCACGCCGTCCGTAGTGGACCCGGAGCGGACGCGGACTGGATCATCGACGGCCACAAGATGTGGATCGGCAACGGCGGCATCGCCAATGTGCACGTGGTCAACGCAGTCGTCGACCAGGAACTCGGCCACAAGGGACAAGCGCTGTTCGTCGTCGAGGGCGGCACACCGGGGCTGGAGATGGTGCGCAAACTCGACAAGCTCGGCTGCCGGGCCTCACACACCGCCGAGCTCAAGTTCGACAGCGTCCGAGTTCCTGCCGACAATCTGCTCGGTGGTCAGGACAAGCTCGAGCACAAGCTGGCGCGCGCCCGCGAGCTCGTCGCAGGTGCCCGGAACTCCGGCTCCGCCACACTCGGGACCTTCGAACAGACCCGGCCGATGGTGGCTGCACAGGCCCTCGGGATCGCCAGGGCCGCACTGGAATACGTCACCGAATACGCGAACCGCCGGATTGCCTTCGGCGCGCCCATCATCGACAACCAGGGCATCGCATTTCCACTCGCCGATCTGGCCACCCAGATCGATGCCGCCCGGCTGCTCACGTGGCGGGCGTCCTGGATGGCCGCTGCCGGGGTGCCGTTCGACCGCGGCGAGGGCTCGATGTCGAAGTTGGCCGCAAGCGAGGTGGCGGTCCGCGCCACCGAGCAGGCCATCCAGACGATGGGCGGCTGGGGCTACGTCACCGACCATCCTGTCGAGAAGTGGTACCGGGATGCCAAGCTGTACACGATCTTTGAGGGCACCAGCGAGATCCAGCGCATCGTCATCGCGCATGCTCTCGGCGCCGCCGACGGTAAGCCGCCGCTGCACGTGGACCTGGAGCCGTCCGGCGGGCCGTTGAACCGGTGGTTCGGTCGCGGCACGGCGCTGCGCACCCGGGCGGCCGACGCCGCACTGTCCGCCAAGGACCACGTGCCGGAGCCCGTCATGCGCCTAGCGATGAAAGCCTTACGGCCGCCACGCAAGTGACCGTGGGCAGCTAGATTCGACGTCCATGACCGTCACCGTCGACGAACTCGAAGTCGCTGACCCGCCCGACGCCTGGACGCAGGCGGGGTTCAGTGTCGATCCCGGCGGAGACGCCGGCCCGGTCTGCCGGGTCGGCGGCGTGCGCATCCGACTGGTCGGGCGTGACCACGGCCGTGGCATCGCCGGGTGGGCGTTGCGTGGCCTCCCGACGAACGGCGCGGTGGAAGACCTCGACGGCATCCCGACAGCGCGGTCGACCGCCGCCACCGCCCGGGCCGCCATCCACGCGAACGGCGTCACCGCGATCGATCACATCGTGTTGCTATCCCCCGACCTGGGGCGGACGGTCGCCTCGATGGCGGCCATCGGCGTGGAGCCGCGCCGGGAACGCGACACCGAACTCGGCGGACGTCGGATGCGTCAGATCTTCTTCCGCTTCGGAGAGGTGATCATCGAGGTCGTCGGTTCGCCCGAGACGGCGACTGACGGCCCCTCGTCACTGTGGGGAATCACGTTCACAGTGACCGACATCGACGCGGCGGCGGCGTTCTTCGGCGACCGCACCGGGCCGGTCAAGGACGCCGTCCAGCCGGGACGGCGGATCACCACGCTGCGGCACCGCGACCTCGGCATGTCGGTGCACACGGCGGTGATCTCGACGACTCTGCGGTCTTGACGTGTGTCGGGGCGCCGGTCGCTCGATGCGGTTGCCTATCCTCAGCGCATGACCGACCCAGCTGATCGCGGCCCCGTCTTCGACGGCATCGGGATCGGCCGACCCGCGACCGGCGCGCTCATCGACGCCGGGTACCGAGTGCTCGCAGATCTGCCCGCGGATCTCGATGAGCTTCTCGCCCTTCACGGTGTCGGCCCCAGGGCGGTACGTCTGCTTCGTGAGGCATTGGAGAAGTGATGGACAGCGAGGTAGTCGTCATCCACACCGACGGCGGGTGCCGGCCGAACCCCGGGCCCGGTGGATGGGGCGCGGTGCTGCGGCACCGCGAACACGTCCGTGAGATGTACGGCGGGGACCCGGGTAGCACGAGCAACAACCGGATGGAGCTGATGGCGCCCATCATGGCGCTCGAAGCGCTCACGAGATCCGTGGTGGTGCACCTGCACACCGACAGCACGTATGTCCGCAACGGCATCACCAAGTGGGTGCTCGGCTGGGAACGTAACGGCTGGCTGACCGCCGCCAAGCAACCGGTGAAGAACGTCGACCTCTGGCAGCGGCTGCAGGCCGCCTGCGCGCGGCATGAGGTCGAGTGGTTCTGGGTGAAGGGGCACTCGGGTGTCGCCGACAACGAGTTGGCCGACGAGCTCGCGACCCGGGGGCTGCGGGAAGCGCTCGACGGTTCGGGCGACCTAGTGCACTGACTCCCAGACCACCTCATCCGGCGACTTGTCCGGGCGCAGACCACGCCAACTGGGTTGGCGCAGCCGGTGATCCGCGGTGCGCTCGCTGTAACGCACCTCCCCGACCAGCTCGGGCCGCACGAACGTGACCCCTTTGGCGTCGAGCTTCGGCAGTGGCTTGTCAAAGGGGGATTCCTCGGTGTGCAGAGGTTTGAGCATGCCCTTGAGCTTGGCCAGTTCCTTGTCGGTGAACCCAGTGCCGACCCGGCCAGCGAATTGAAGTCCGCTGGGGCCCGGGACACCGAGCAGCAGCGCACCGATGCCGCTGCTGCGCCCACCCTCGCCCTGACGCCAGCCGCCGATCACCGCCTCCTGGGTGTTCCAGATCTTGTCCTTGATCCACGACGCCGACCGCCGGCCCGGCTGATAGGTCGAGTCGCGCTTCTTGGCGACGACGCCTTCGAACCGGTGCTCACGGGCATGTTCCATGGCCTCCGGGCCGTCACCGGGCAGCGGCTCGGGCACGATGAGGCCACCACCGGAAGCCAACGCGTCCAACAACTTTCGTCGGTCGGAGTACTTGGCGCGTAGCAAGGAGCGCCCGTCCAGCCAAAGGATGTCGAAGGCCCAGAATTCGACGCGGGTGGAGCGGGCCCGGTTCTGCATCTCGCCGAAGCTGGGCACCCCAGAATCGTCGAGTGCCACCACCTCGCCGTCGAGCACCACGTGGTGGTCGGCGAGATCGGCGGCCAGCGCCTCCAATTGCGGGTATTCGCCGGTGACGTCACGCCCGCGGCGGGAACGCAGTTGCAGGCGGCCGTGGTCGGCGTCCACCAGCAGCCGGTAGCCGTCCCACTTGCCCTCGAATGCCCACTGGCCGGCCTTGAGTTTGGCCACCGAGCCCTCGGTGGCCAGCATCGGCGCGAAGTCCTGCGGCTCGGGCATGGCCGACTTCTGGTCCTTCATCCGGTGCGCCAGCCAGTTCTTGCCCTCGGTCTGGATCAGCGCGTAACGGCCGTCGATACGGTTGCCGCTCAGGGTGAAGATGACCTCACCGTTGCGGGCCTCGGGATCGTCGCTGACCCGGAACTTCTCCGCCTCGTAGGTACCGGTGTCCCAGATGACCATGTTCCCCGCGCCGTACTCCCCCTTGGGGATCGAGCCGTGAAAGGTCAGGTACTCGATCGGGTGGTCTTCGGTATGCACGGCAAGGTGATTCACCGCGGTGGTCTCGGGCAGATTCTTGGGGACCGCCCAACTCACCAGTACGCCATCGCGTTCCAGCCTCAGGTCGTAATGCAACCTCCGGGCGTGATGCTCCTGGATCACGAACCGGTCGTTGTTTCCGGTCGCAGGAACATCTCGGGGCACCGGCTCGGGTGTCTTGCCCGCATCGCGCATACTGCGGTAGGTGGTGAGTTTGTCGAGTCGGGGTGCGCCCTCGTCGAGCCCGGCGAGCAGGTCGCCGTCATCGGAAACCCTTTGCAACACTTCATCGAATCGCAAGTGGCGCAGATCCGGGTCGGAGATCTCGTCCCAGGTGCGGGGCGCGGCAACGGTCGGGTGCTCACGCCCACGGAGCGAGTAGGGGGCGATTGTGGTCTTGGCCCCGTTGTTCTGGCTCCAGTCCAGAAATATCTTCTGCGCGCGCACACTGCGGGTCATGGTGGCGGTGACGAGTTCGGGCATCGACTGTTCCAGCTGTACAGCCACCCGTTTGGCCAGCACCGAGGCACCACGGGAGCTGATCGGCTCGGCCAGAGGCACATACAGATGCAGGCCCTTGCTGCCGCTGGTGAGCGGATACGTCGTCAGCCCGATGTCACCCATGAGTTCGCGGACCGCCTGGGCCACCTCGCACAGCCGCGGCATCGTGACGCCCTCACCCGGATCGAGGTCGAACACGATACGGGTGGCCGGGCCTTGGTTGCCGTCGGCGGAGAACCGCCATTGCGGCACATGCACTTCCAATGCGGCCTGTTGGGCGATCCAGGCCAGGCCTTCGCGGGTATTGATGATCGGGTACGTGGTCGTCCCGGACTTGTGCACGATACTGCCCCGCTCCAGCCAGCTCGGAGCCGAAGAAGCCAACTGCTTTTCGAAGAAAGACGTTTCCGCCACCCCGTTGGGCCAACGCTTTCGGGTCACCGGGCGGCCGGCCATGTGGGGAAGCATTACCTCGGCGATGCTCAGGTAATAGTCGAACACCTCGGCTTTGGTGGTACCGGTGGCGGGATAGAGCACCTTGTCGGGGTTCGTCAGCCGAACCCGTTCATAGCGCTCCATCTTTCCAACTTATACGCGGACATCAAGAATCAAATGCCTATCAGTCATCCTTCCGGGGACACCTGTTTCGCGGTCATCACCTGGCATCAACCGCCATACGATGATCCCGATCGGCATAATCGACGTGACGGTTCGTGGGGACGTCGCGCAGGCCGAGCTCACCCGGTCCGATCCACCGCTGCAGGGGGCGCTGTACTTCCTCAAAGAGGATGGGACCTGGAAGCTGTGCGACAGCGTCTCGAAGCAGTTCGGCGATGAACCAAGCTGATGTGCCGTCAAAATGTGAACATGGGCTGATGTCGCTGAACACCGCAGTCCTCCGGTCGGCCATCGCTGTATCGATTGCGACGGCCGTTCTCATCAGCCCGGCACCCGCGGCATCGGCCGACCAGTGCTCGGACGTCGAGGTGGTCTTCGCGCGCGGCACCGGCGAGGCGCCCGGGATCGGGCGGGTGGGCCAGGCGCTCGTCGACCAACTCGGGCCGAGGATCGCGCCACGCAGCCTGGGCGTGTACGCGGTGAACTATCCGGCCGGGCTCAACTTCCTGACCACCGCAGTCGGCGCGAATGACGCGGCCGGACACATCGCCTGGCTGGCTGATCAATGCCCGGGTACCGAAGTGGTGCTCGGTGGATTCTCACAAGGTGCAGCGGCAGTTTCGATGCTGGCGGGCGTGCCCCCGATCGGCGACCGGATCGGCACGATCGGCTCGGCTCCCGCATTGCCGCCCTACAGCGCCGACCGGGTCTCTGCTGTCGCGGTGTTCGGCAACCCCGGCAACCGGTTCGGCACGCCGCTGTCGAGCACCGGTCTGTTCGCCGGGCGGGCCATCGACCTGTGCAGCGCCGGTGATCCGATCTGTGTCGAGGGTGGTCGCACCCGCGCGGCGCACAGCGCGTATGAGCTCCCGCCATATCCCGATCAGGCGGCTGGGTTCATCGCCGGACGGCTCTAGCCCAAGCGACCTACCATGGAGCCATGAGCCGGGCCCTGGTGATCGGCGAGGCCTTGATCGACATCGTCGAGCGAGGCCACGAGCGAGCATCCGGTACAGCGCGGGGTGACCGCACGGAATACGTCGGCGGCAGCCCCCTCAACGTCGCCGTCGGTCTCGGCCGGCTGGGCCGTGACGTCGACTTTCTCACCCACATCGCCGATGACGACCGCGGCAAGCGCATCGTCGATTACGTGGAAAGATCTGGGGTGCAACTGGTTTCAGGCAGCACCAGCGCCAGCCGGACACCCACCGCACTAGCCACGCTGACCGACACAGGATCGGCTCACTACCAATTCGACATCGATTGGCAGCTGACCGGCACTCCCGAGGTGGCGACCCCGCTGCTGGTGCACACCGGTTCGATCGCGACCGTGCTGGAGCCAGGGTGCCGCGCAACCGCCGCACTGCTCGATGCCTACCGGATGTCGGCGACCCTCACCTTCGACCCGAATGTCCGCCCGGACGTGATCCGGGACGACGACATCGCACGCGGACGCATCGACCGACTTGTCGAACGCGCCGACATCGTGAAGACGTCCGAGGAGGACCTGCGCTGGCTGGACCCCCGGCACTCCCCCGAGCAGATCGCGCGGGCGTGGCTGGAGGTCGGCCCGTCCATCGTCGCGGTGACGTCGGGTGAGCGTGGTGCGTTCGCCGTGTGCCGGGCCGGTTCGGTGTCGGTCCCGGCCCGGTCGGTCGAGGTGGTGGACACCGTCGGGGCCGGCGACGCTTTCATGACGGGCCTGCTCGACGCGGTGTGGTCATTGGGCCTGCTCGGCGCCGACCACCGCCGCGACCTGTCCCGGATCGGCACTGAGACGCTCGAAGGTGTCCTGAGGTCCGCTGTGCTGTCCGCGGCGTTGACGGTGGCTCGCCCCGGCGCCGACCTGCCGGATCGTGCGGCACGAGACGCTGCCGCGCAGTCCTGAGCGGCGGTCACGGTTGACGGATCGCGTCCGCGATGAGCCCGGCCACGGCATCGGTCCGAGTCTCGGGCAGACGCGCGTATCCGCACACCAGGCCCCGGGCTGTGGCAGCGCCCGAGAAGAACCCTGACAGCGGCGATACGGTGACACCCCGGCCACGGAGCGTCGCAGCTACCGCGAGGTCGTCGGTCCCGTCGGGCAGCCGCACCACCACGTGCAGACCCGCCTCGACGCCCTCCAGCCGAGTGCCCGCGCTTCGTCGTCCAAGCGCACTGACGAGCGCCGCCCGCCGCGCCGAGTAGGTGCGTCCCGCCCTGGCGAGGTGACGGGTCAGCGCACCCGACTCGATGAACCGGGCCAACGCGAGAGTGGTGACCCCACATACGGATTCACCGCTGCGTTCCAGCACGTCGGCGACGGCATCCCGGAGCCTCGGCGGCGGTAGCATCCAGGCGACCCGCAGCGTGGGCGTGAGGATTTTCGACGCCGTCCCGATGTAGGCCACGTAGTCGCGCCCGCCGGCGATGCCGCGCAGCGCGGGCAACGCAGACACGTCGTAGCGAAACTCGCCGTCGTAGTCGTCCTCGATCAGCAAGCTGCCGGCCCGGGCGGCCCACTGTACGAGCTGGGCACGTCGCGATACCGGCAGCCGTGCCCCGAGCGGATACTGATGTGCCGGAGTGCAATACACGGCCGCATCGGAATTGCGCAGCGAGCCAGGATCGAGGCCGTCACCGTCTACCGGCACGGCACGCGTTCGGGCGCCGGACATCTCGAACACCTCCCGCGCCTCGGCGTAGCCCGGTTCCTCGAAGGCGATGTCGCGCCCGGCCAGCCCGGCCGCCTGGGTGATGGTGCGCAACGCGGAGGCCACGCCGGGCACGATGATCAGCTCGCTCGGATCGGCGACGATTCCCCGGGTCCGACGCAGATGCCCGGCCAGGGCGCCGCGGAGTTCGGAGTGCCCGTCCGGCCCCGCAGCCGCGGAGGATATCGGGGCAGCGGCGGCCCCTCTCCAGGCGCGGCGCCAGTCCGTCGTCGAGATCAGGCCCGGATCAGGGTGTCCAGGCATGAGGTCCCAAGCCGGCGGCTGGTCACCCGGGGCACGGCGCGCCACAGGCGTGACGCCACTCGCGGTCACGTGTGAGGCCGCGCCGGCGAGGGCCGCGGCGTCGGCCCCGGCGGCGATCCTCGTGCCCGATCCGGGCAGCGCGGTGGTGTAGCCGGCGGCGGCGAGCTCGTCGTACGCGTCGACGACCGATGAGCGGGCGACGGCGAGTTCCGCAGCCAGGCTGCGGGTCGACGGCAGCGCGTCGCCAGGACCGAGCCGGCCCAGCCGGATCTGCTCGATGACGGCCGTAGCGATGCGCTGCCGCAGCGGCGCCGGGCCGGCGGGGAGCTGCAAGTCCAAGTGCAGGTCGGGTGCATGGCGGGCCATGCCGTCTCACGTTAGTGGTCTGTACATATCCACTTATTCTGGACCTTCTGAGCAGGCCGGAATGTCCGCAGAATCTGACCCGTGAAGCAGATCAGAAGAGAACATCACCTGGCCCGCACCGACCGGGCCGCCCTCGACTCGGTGCTCGATGCCGCCGCGGTGGGCACCCTCGCGACGGTGGTGGACGGACTCCCGTGGGTCGTGCCGATGCTCTATGCCCGCGACGGCGACCGGGTTGTACTGCACGGCTCGACGGGAGCCGGCGCACTGCGACATGCCGCGGCCGGGGCGCCCGCCGCGTTCTGCGTGACGCTGCTCGACGGAATCGTGGTGGCGGAAACGCTTTTCGACTCAACCGCCAACTACCGGTCCGCCGTGGTGCGAGGAAACCTGACCGCCATCGACCCACGCGATGCGGCGTACGCACTGGACCTGATGAGCGATTCGCTGATCCCCGGCCGCAGCAGCGAGGTGCGCTCCAGCACGAAGAAGGAACTCGCCGCCACACTGGCGGTCGCCCTCCCGATCGAGCCCGAGTGCTGGACCGTCAAAGTCCGCGACGCACCGCCAGGGCGCCCCGAGGCGCAGACCGACTTCGGCGGCTGGGCCGGCGTGGTGCCGCTACGCACGGTGGCCGGCGATCCGATTCCGGCGCCTTGGGTGGACACCGAGATCGACCCGCCCGAATCGGTGTACCGCCTGGTCAAGGGCACCTGATCGGGCGCCGCGCGCACGAGGTTCTTCGCACCTGCGCCGATATCAAGCCATACTGGGCAAATGCGATCCATCTGGAAGGGTTCGATCGCCTTCGGCCTGGTGAACGTGCCGGTCAAGGTCTACAGCGCCACCGAGGACCACGACATCAAGTTCCACCAGGTCCATGCCAAGGACAACGGGCGCATCCGCTACAAGCGGGTCTGCGAAGTGTGCGGCGAGGTCGTCGAGTTCCGAGACATCAACAAGGCGTTCGAGTCGGATGACGGGCAGATGGTGGTGATCACCGACGAGGACATCGCCACGCTGCCCGAAGAACGCAGCCGCGAAATCGAAGTTGTCGAGTTCATTCCGGCCGACCAACTCGACCCGTTGATGTACGACAAGAGCTATTTCTTGGAGCCCGACTCCAAGTCGTCCAAGTCCTATGTGCTGTTGGCCAAGACCCTTGCCGAGTCCGAACGCGTGGCCATCGTGCACTTCTCGTTGCGCAACAAGACACGGCTGGCCGCGTTGCGGGTGAAGGACTTCAGCAAGCGGAACGTGATGATGATCCACACCTTGCTGTGGCCCGACGAGATCCGCGATCCCGACTTCCCGGTGCTGGACAAGGAAGTCGAGATCAAGCCGGCCGAGTTGAAGATGGCCGGGCAGGTCGTGGAGTCGATGACCGACGACTTCAAGCCGGACCAGTTCCGCGACGACTATCAGGAACAACTGCACGAGCTTGTCCAGGCCAAACTCGAAGGTGGAGAGGCTTTCTCGGTCGAAGAGCAACCCACCGAGCTCGACGAGACCGAGGATGTGTCCGATCTGCTGGCCAAGCTCGAAGCCAGCGTGAAGGCCCGTGGCAGCTCAGCGAAAGAGCCGGCCAAGAAAGCCCCGGCGAAAAAGGCGCCTGCCAAGAAAGCGGCCAAGAAGGCTGCCGCCAAGAAATAGCTCAACGTCGACAATCAAGATCCACGTACACCGTCGTGTACTGCAGATTCTGCCCCGGGTTGAACGACGTGATGCTCGCCGCTCCGGCCGGTACCTGCGGGCCGGTGACAGAGCGCCCTTGACGGACGGCACTCACCGTGCAGTCGTCGATGGCTTTGGTGCCGACCTTGCTCAAGATCACCCGGTAGCCCTGACTTTGGAGGTCACTGATGGTTTGGCTCGCCGTCGACTCGGTGGGTGCGGCAGCGGCCGGCACCGCCATCGCTGTCCCCAGCGCACACAGCCCGGCACCGGCAACACACACGCTTCTCAAGTTCCGTTCCACTGGGTTCAACCCGCCCTTCGGTTTCGGTGAAGTGGGCTAAACCGTAAGTCGCCGAATTCCGTTGTCCGACATACTCATACCGAACCCATACGGGTTAATGTGCAGCCAACACCGCCGAAACATGGCGTTAACATCGCCCCGCCCGAAGCGTCGCTACACACTCACATCGACGCGCAAGGCCTCGTGTTCGTCCAGGATCCGCCGCAGTGCCGCATCCATGGGATGGGCGGATTCGAGATCGTGGCTGCACCGGCGATCGACCGCGACCACTGCGCCCGGACTCAGCGGGGTGCACTCGATCTGGTCGACGAACGCATCGAACATCGCACGTGGGGTGGCGAGGTAATAGAGGCCGTGACGGGCGTCGGCGAAACGGGCGCCGTACATCAGGCCGCACTGCGTGATGACGAACAGTTCCGACGCGGGATGCACATGGCCGGGGTGACCCAACTCCTCCTCGCCCCACGCCTCTGCAGCCAGCCGGGCCTGAGCCAACCGGTCCTGCAGGTCGTCGGTGCAGGCGAGAAGGCTGTGGACGAGCGCACCGGCCGTCGAGGGGTACTCATCGATCCCGGGTTTGAAGTACCGCGCGAAAACATCGCCGAAGAAGTCGTATCGCTGCTGGGTCATCGCCGCTCCCCACCTTGGACTGACCCCTCAATTGTGCGCCTGACGACGCCGCCGCGGGGGGCTTTGAGTCGCCGGACGACACACGGCAGCGACCAGACCATAAATGCGCCGGGGTTCCGGAGATTCGGATAGCCCCTACTTGTTTTCAGCGCCTCTTATCGCCGGGGACCCGGCAAATTGACATTCGGCGGATTCACATTGATGTTCGGCGGGTTGACGTTAATGTTGCCCGGGATGCCGGGCA
Organism: Mycobacterium sp. IDUB_24; assembly: GCF_055419385.1. NCBI lineage: Bacteria > Bacillati > Actinomycetota > Actinomycetes > Mycobacteriales > Mycobacteriaceae > Mycobacterium > Mycobacterium sp. IDUB_24. Next base: position 365,943 of record NZ_JBVAXO010000007.1, on the reverse strand, counting down.
CGTTGCAGTTGCCTTGGAGGTCGAGGTCGCACCGCGGATCAAGGGGAACATTCTGAACGGCGGGATGCGCGCTGAGCTGGACATTCGCCGAACTGGCCATTGGAGTGGCAGCTAGAGTCGCCGCCACAGCGGCGGGAACCGCCGCGAGCATCGCTGTGAGGTAGATCTGACGTATTCGCATTTCACCGAATCCTTTCGATTATCTGATGCTATGTCTGAAAAAGATGACCGGGGATAGGAACAACGCTTCTTTTCTCCATTTCCCTGCAAACGAGAATATTGACTGAGCACAGAATTTGCGGTCCCGGGCGGGCGGGAACGACCGGAGCCGTTCTGAAAGCCCTAGCGGGTGTTGCCGTCGGTGAAGTACATGTCGCCCACGACCTGCGCAGGGCACCGCAGAACGAACTAGAACGTGTTTCAGAAACACCCCACGGCCGCCGTCTCACCCTGCTAGCGTGGCGCCGAGCAAGCGAACGGAGTGCACGTGATTCTGGACAGATTCCGACTGGATGACAAGGTTGCGATCGTCACCGGAGCCGGCCGTGGATTGGGCGCAGCCACCGCCCTGGCATTCGCGGAAGCCGGTGCGGACGTGGTCATCGCGGCCCGTACCCAGGCCCAACTCGACGAGGTTGCCGAGCAGGTCGCCGCCACCGGGCGGCGGGCCCACGTCGTCGTCGCCGACCTCGCCCACCCCGAGGCCACCGCCGAGCTCGCGGCCACCGCCGTGGAGGCGTTCGGGAAACTAGACATCGTCGTCAACAACGTCGGCGGCACCATGCCGGCCCCTTTGTTGAACACCTCCACCAAGGATCTGCGCGATGCCTTCACCTTCAATGTGTCGACCGCGCACGCGCTGACCTGTGCAGCGGTGCCGCTGATGCTCGAACACTCCGGCGGCGGCAGCATCATCAACATCACCTCCACGGTGGGGCGTCTGGCCGGGCGCGGGTTCGCCGCCTACGGCACGGCGAAGGCTGCACTCGCGCACTACACGCGGCTGTCTGCGCTGGACCTGTGCCCACGCATCCGGGTCAACGCGATCGCACCCGGCTCGATCCTGACCTCAGCCCTCGACATCGTGGCCTCCAATGACGCGCTGCGCGATCCGATGGAGAAGGCCACCCCGCTGCGCCGACTCGGCGATCCGGCCGACATCGCGGCCGCCGCGGTGTACCTGTCCTCACCTGCGGGCAGCTACCTGACCGGCAAGGTGCTCGAGGTCGACGGAGGCCTCAACATGCCAAATCTCGACCTGCCCATCCCTGACCTCTGAGGAGAAGAATGGCCATTCGCGTTGCGGCGATCGGTACCGGAAACGTCGGCAAGCATGCGCTCAAGCAACTTGTCACCAATCCGGACTACGAACTCACCGGCGTGTGGGTGTCTTCGTCAGCCAAAGCCGGGAAGGATGCCGGAGAGCTTGCCGGCCTTGACGTTTCGACAGGGATCCTGGCCACCGACGATCTCGACGCGATCCTGGCCGACAAGCCGGACTGCGTGGCCTACACCGCTCTTGCCGACAACCGGCTGCCCGAGGCCCTGGAGGACTACCGGCGCATCCTGGCGGCCGGGGTCAACGTGGTGGCCAGCTCCGCGGTGTTTCTGCAGTACCCGTGGGAGGTGCTGCCGGCCGAGTTGATCGAGCCCATTGCCAGTGCCGCCGAGGCGGGCGGAGCCAGCATCTTTGTCAATGGCATCGACCCCGGTTTCGCCAACGATCTTCTGCCCCTTGCCCTTGCGGGCACCTGCCAGCAGATCGAACAGATCCGATGCATGGAGATCGTCGACTACGCCACCTATGACAGCGCGGCCGTGATGTTCGACGTGATGGGCTTCGGCAAGCCGATCGACGAAACCCCGATGCTGTTGCAACCCGGTGTGCTGAGTCTGGCCTGGGGTTCGGTGGTGCGGCAGCTGGCCGCCGGGCTCGGCATCGAACTCGATGAGGTGACCGAGGAACACACCCGGGTACCGGCGCCCGAGGACTTCGATATCGCCGCCGGGCACATCCCGGTGGGCACCACGGCCGCACTGCGTTTCGAGGTGCGCGGCATGCGCGATGGCAAGGCTGCCGTGGTGCTGGAGCACGTGACGCGGCTGCGCGATGATTTGTGCCCCGAGTGGCCGCAGCCCGCGCAGGAAGGCGGCTCGTACCGGGTCGTGGTGACCGGTGAACCGTCGTACACCCTGGACTTGTGTCTGAGCAGCCCGAACGGTGACCACAACCACGCGGGTCTGGTCGCCACGGCGGCGCGGGTGGTCAACGCGATCCCGGCCGTGGTCGACGCCGAACCGGGTATCCGCACCACTCTCGATCTGCCCCTGATCACGGGTAAGGGTCTGTACGCTCCCGGGTAAACCCTGCTTGGAAGGATCGCCGCGATGAAGTTTCGCCTGACTACGCTCACCGGTTGCCTCATGGTGGGCGGCGCTTCCGCGGCGATCGCCCTGGCGCCGCTGGCCTCGGCCGAACCCAGCGCCCCCAGCGAACCTCGCCTGCTGCCCCAGTGCGAGGTGACTGGCGGCAGCTCGGTCGAGGGTGGCCAGACCACCGAATGCGCGACCGAAGGCAACGTGCAGATCGACTCGACCCCGCCACAGCCCGGCTATGGGATGTTCCCGTGGGACGACGATTTTTTCGTTCTCTGACCAGCGCTGACAGCACCGTTGCGACGTAGACTTGCTCCATCGATCGGAGTAGGTCATGAGCAACATCGTTCGGTACGTGGCCGCGTTGCTGGTGGTGCCGTATTTGGCGATTCTCACCGCCCCGGCCGGCGCAGCAGCACCGAAATGCACCACCACCTCGCTCAATACCACGCAATGCCAGACCAATGGCAGCACTGCGATCGTGACCTCTCCGCCGGCCATGAATTACGGCCCCTGGTACGGCGGGGTATTCGGCTTCGGCGGCATCTCCGTCGGTCGGTGACACCCCTTTGACCACCCCCGACATTGGCTTCGCCGAGAGGTTTCGGCTACCCTAACTTTTCTATTCGCAGACCCGGATAGGGAGCTGGGCAGTTGTTGGAGGACACCAAGGCGCGCACGACGCCGAGCTGGATGCTGCTCGGCCCGGCATTCGTCGCCGCGATTGCCTACGTCGATCCGGGCAACGTCGCCGCCAACGTCAGTGCGGGAGCACAGTTCGGCTACCTCCTGGTCTGGGTGATCGTGGTGGCCAACGTGATGGCCGGGCTGGTGCAGTACCTCTCGGCCAAACTCGGCCTGGTCACGGGCCGCTCGCTACCCGAGGTGATTGCCGATCACACCCGCACGCCGACCCGCATCGCTTACTGGATACAGGCCGAACTGGTCGCCGTCGCAACCGATCTCGCCGAGGTGGTGGGTGGCGCCATCGCCCTGTACCTGCTCTTCGACCTGCCGCTGCTGCTGGGCGGAGTCATCACCGGGGTGGTTTCACTTCTTCTGTTGAGCCTGCAGAATCACCGCGGCCAGCGGGTATTCGAGCGGGTGATCACCGGACTGCTGATGATCATCGCGATCGGCTTTCTCACCAGCCTGTTCGTCGAGGCTCCCCCGGCGGCCGAGGTCGCGGCCGGGCTCATCCCCCGGTTCCAGGGCACCGAAAGCCTGCTGTTGGCCACCGCGATGCTCGGCGCGACGGTGATGCCGCATGCGGTCTACCTGCACTCCGGCCTGGCCCGCGACCGTCACGGCCACCCCGAACCGGGCGCCCCGCGGCGGCGCCTGCTGCGGGTCACCCGCTACGACGTCGGGCTGGCCATGCTGGTCGCCGGCGCGGTGAACCTGGCCATGCTGCTGGTCGCCGCCACCAACCTGCAGGGACGCGACAACACCGACTCCATCGAGGGCGCCCACGCCGCGGTCCGCGACACCCTGGGCCCGACGGTGGCGCTGCTGTTCGCCATCGGACTGCTGGCGTCGGGGCTGGCGTCCACGTCGGTCGGTGCGTATGCGGGCGCGATGATCATGCAGGGGCTGCTGCGCCGCTCCTACCCCCTGCTGTTGCGCCGGGTGGTCACCCTGATCCCGGCCCTGGCCATCCTGGCGATCGGCGTCGACCCCAGCCGGGCCCTGGTCCTCTCGCAGGTCGTGCTCTCTTTCGGCATTCCCCTGGCGCTGATCCCGCTGGTGCGGTTGACCAGCAACGCAACCCTGATGGGCGACGACGTCAACCACCGTCTCACCACGACGCTCGGCTGGGGTGTGGCCGGATTGATTAGTGTGCTCAACGTGGTGCTGATCTATCTGACCGTCACGGGCTGAATGCTTCACCCGTACTTCGCCTACGGCTCCAATCTGTGCGTGGCACAGATGGCCCGGCGCTGTCCGGGCGCGATCGATCCCCGGCCGGCCCGGCTGGACGACCACGGCTGGCTGATCAACCAGCGCGGCGTGGCCACCATCGAACCGGTGGGCGCATCGCAGGTGCACGGCGTGCTGTGGCAGGTCACCGACCACGACCTGGCCGCGCTCGACAGTGCGGAGGGCGTGCCGGTGCGCTACCGCCGGGACCGATTGACCGTGCACACCGCAGGCGGGCCCGAGCCGGCCTGGGTCTACATCGATCACCGCATCGAGCCCGGGCCACCGCGCCCCGGCTATCTGGAACGCATCCTGGACGGCGCGACGCATCACGACCTGCCGAACGTCTGGATCGAGTTTCTGCGTCGCTGGGCGAGTTAGTCGCTGGTCACAGCAGACGCCAATTCGCTTATCACATCTGCGATTTCACCCCGGCGTCGCCAGGCCCGACGCTGCCGGATCGCGCCGTTGCCCTCGGCTACGACGCGAGCGAGCTCGGCTCGCACCATCTCGTAGTCGTCCAGCGCCACCAAGGCCGGCCGCACAGTCTCGACGAAGCGACCGAGCAGGTCCACCACCGGGATCGTCGACTGCTCCCCCAGCAGATCGATACCGTCGCCCTGCAGACCGTCGTGTGCGGCCTTCCAATGAGCTGCCCGGATTTGGTAATCCGCGAAGCGCTCCATCGATTCGCCTTCGTCATACGCGCGCAGCGCCGTCATCACCCCGGCACGAATCAGCGTGGCGAGCAACACCGTCTCGGCCACCGTCGCCGGCACATCGCACACCCGGACCTCCACGGTCGGGAAGCTCGCCGACGGCCGGACATCCCAATAGATCATGCCGTCGTCGAGTGCAGCACCGGCCTGCTCCAGCATGGCCACGGCAGCGTCGTACTGGGCCACTGAGTCAAAATGTGGCGGAGGTCCCGAACTCGGCCATCGCGACCACAGCACGCTACGGAAGCTGGCATAGCCGCTGTCGGTGTTGCGGTAGATCGCCGAGTTGGCGGTCAGCGCCAACAGCGCATGCAGCCACGGCCGCAACCAGTTGCTGACGTGAATCGCGGCGTCCCGGTCCGGTACCGCGACATGGACATGGCAGCCACAGATGCCCTGCTCGTGGGCGATCATGCCGAATTTGTGTGCAATCCTGCGGTATCGCGCGGTCGGTGTCACCGGGAATTTGTGCGGCACGGTCGGTGGCAGGCCGACGGCCAGCAGCTGCGCCCCGTCGGCCGCGGCGGCCTGGGCGGCAATCCGGCGCAACCGGGTCAGTTCGCAGCGCAACGCGGTGCTGGTGTCCATCACATCCGTGGTCGTTTCGACCTGGCAGCTGGTCAGCTCCAGTTGCAGGTCTACCCCGTGCTCGGCGGCAGCGGCGGCGACCTGTTTGTTGCGGGCGATCGGTTCGCCGCGCTGTGGGTCGATGAGCAGGAATTCTTCCTCCACGCCCACCGTCGGGTGACTCGTCACGGCTCAGAATTGCCCGCCGCAGACGCCGCCAAACATGCACCCGCCGTGCCTAAGATCGGGTGATGCCCAACGATTTCCGCTTTGGCGTCAGCCTGCGTGTTGCCGAATCCCAGTCGCAGATCGCCGACGAGGCCCGGCGTGCCGAAGACCTCGGCTTCGACGTACTCAACGTTCCCGACCATCTCGGTGCCCCCGCGCCGTTCCCGACGCTGACCGCGATCGCCGCGGCGACCAGCACGCTGCGCGTCGGGACGTTCGTGCTCAATGCCGCCTTCTACAAACCGGCGCTGCTGGCGCGCGACGCCACCGCCCTGCGGGATCTCTCCGGAGGCCGATTCGATCTAGGGCTCGGTGCCGGCTACGTGCGCGAGGAGTTCGAGGCCGCCGAACTGCCGTTCCCGACCGCACGCGAGCGCATCGACTACCTGCGCCACACCACCGAATACCTCAAAGAACACGCACCCGACATTCCGATCCTCATCGCGGGCAACGGCGACCGGCTGCTGACAGTGGCCGCCCAGACCGCCGATATCATCGGACTCACCGGCGGCGATCACGTCGACGGAGATCCATTGGCCGACCGAATTTCCTTCCTGCGCAACGCCGCCGGTGACCGGTTCGACCAGCTTGAACTCAACATCGCGGTCACCGCGATGCCCGCCCCCGGCAGTGAGATGCCCATCCTCAATGTCCCCCGTCATTTCCTGCCGGGGCTCAGCGACGAAGAGCTTCTGCGCCATCCCGGCGTGCTGTCCGGCTCGGTCAGCGCCATGGCCGACCACATTCGCGGTCTGCGCGAGAAGTACGGCATCACCTACGTCATCGTCCAGATCGCCCATGCCGAGGCCTTCGGGAAGGTGATCGCCGAACTCCGCTAGAGCTCATCCCATCCGGGGCGGGTCCGGCTCCGAATACCGGGTGTGGAACACATTCATCCTGGCGGGCGTGCCGTTGCGGTGATAGGCAGCGGTGTCGCCGGCCTGACCGCGGCGTATGCCCTGTCGGCACGTGACCGTGTCACGCTGCTGGAAGCCGACACCCGCTTCGGCGGACATGCCCATACCCAGCACATCGTCGAAGAGGGACGCATCGTCGCGCTCGATACGGCGTTCCTCGTGCACAATGACCGCACATATCCGACCCTGTGCCGGTTGTTCGACGAACTCGGGATCCGCACGCAGGACACAGATATGTCGATGTCCGTACGCGATGACGGCACAGGTCTGGAGTACGCCGGCGCTCGCGGCCTGGGTGGATTGTTCCCCACCTGGTCCAACATGGGCCGGCCGCGATATCTGTTGATGCTGGGCGAGATCGGCCGGTTTCACCGCCTGGCGACGCAATTGCTGCGGCGCGCGGCACCCGGGCACGAGGAAACGCTCGACGAGTTTCTGCACCGGCACGGGTTCTCCCGGTATTTCATCGACCGATTCATGACCCCGCTGGTAGCCGCGGTGTGGTCATGTCCACCAGGTGAAGCACTGCGCTACCCGGCGCGCTACTTGTTCGTCTTCCTGCAACACCATGGCATGCTGTCGGTCTTCGGCTCGCCGGCGTGGCGCACCGTGGTCGGCGGGTCAGCCAACTACGTCGACGCCATCGTGGCTCGACTGCCCGAGGCGGTGACCGACGCGCGCGTGCGATCCGTGCGCCGGTGTGCCGATGGAGTTCTGGTCACCGTCGGCGGACAGCCGCCCCGGCGGTTCGATGCCGCTGTCATCGCCACTCATCCCAACCAGGCGCTGCTGATGCTGGACCACCCGAGCGAGGCGGAACGGCGCATCCTCGGGGCCATCCCCTACAGCCTCAATCAGGCTCAGTTGCACACGGACGAGTCGGTACTGCCACGTCTGCCGAGAGCGCGCGCTTCCTGGAACTATCTGATCGACCCCGTTGATCGCGCCGTCACCGTCACATACGACATCACCAGACTGATGAGGTTGAGTGGCAGCCGGCGCTACCTGGTGACCCTGGGTGGGGCCCATCAAGTGGACCCGTCGAAGGTGTTGGCCGAGATGGTCTATGCCCATCCGGCCTACACCACCGAATCGGTGGCCGCACAACAACTCCTGCCACATCTCAACGACGATAGGGTCGTCTTCGCGGGGGCCTACCACGGCTGGGGATTCCATGAGGACGGCGCCGCATCGGGATTGCGCGCCGCGGAGCGGCTAGGGGCCCGATGGGCCGACGGCACGGTTGCGGAACCGCTGGCATGCTGACCCCCACGCTGTACCGCACCAGGATCGCCCACATCCGCCGCGCCCCTGTGCATCATCGCTTCAGCTACCGCGGATACAGCTGGTACGTCGATCTCGATCGAATGCCGCGCTTACCTCGCTGGCTCGGATCGTTCGCCCGATTCGACGTCGACGACCATTTCGCAGGCGGTCCGAAAGACTCACTGCGCCAACGTGTCGACGCATTTCTGTTTTCGCACGACGTGGATCTCGGCGGCGGCAGGGTCACTGCTCTGCTGCAGGCTAGGGTGCTGGGATATGTGTTCAATCCACTGAGTCTGTACTGGTGCCACGACGCCACCGGTGACCTACGTTTCGTGGTCGCCGAGGTCCACAACACCTACGGCCAGCGGCATGCCTACCTGCTGCCCGCCGGGGAGCCCGCGCGCGTGCCAAAGCGCATGTACGTCTCACCGTTCAATGCCGTCGACGGGCACTACAGGGTGTGGGCACCAGAACCGGACGAATGCCTAGCCGTGACCATTTCCCTTCACCGTCAAGGACATCCGCCCTTCGTCGCTTCCATGCGCGGTGAACGCAGACCGGCGAACACGTGGGAGATCCTTCGCCTGCAACTGACCGCGCCGCTGGCTCCGCTGGCCGGAGCCCTCGCCATCCGGATGGAGGGGATCAAGTTGTGGCTGCGCCGGGTTCCGGTGGTACCGCGCCTTCCCAACGAATCGGCCGAAACTCCCACCGACCACCAAGGAAGTCTGCTGTGAGCATCGGGACCGAGACCCATTCCGTCATCGATTCGGCCCGGTGGCCCGACGTGGCACGTCCGCCCGGCGGACCGGTGGCCGTCATCACCGGGGCCGTAGCCGAGCGGTTACTGAGACGGGCCGCGGCGAGGTTGCCGATCCGGATGGCGTTGCCCGACGGAGCCGTGATCGGGGCGGCCGATCCGACCTTGCCCACCATGGTCATCGAACGGCCGGAGGCACTGGCCCGGCGGATCGGCTGCCACGGCTTGATCGGGTTCGGTGAGTCGTATATGGCAGGCGAATGGAATTCCACCGATCTCGTCGGGTTGCTCACCGAGTTCGGCAGATCGTTGGGCGATCTGGTTCCTGCTGCCCTGCAACGGTTCCGGACCGTGACGCTGCCACGATCCCCGCGTTCCGCGGACAATGACCCTGCCCAGTCCCGACGCAACATCGCGGCCCACTACGACCTGTCGAACGAGCTGTTCGCGGAGTTTCTCGATGAGACGATGACGTACTCGAGTGCGCTGTTCGCGCAGCTGCCGGGAACGGCGGCCGGGCTGGCCGACGCCCAACGCCGGAAGATCGACCGACTGCTCGACGCGACCGCTGTGGGGCCGGGCAGCCGAGTACTCGAGATCGGTACCGGCTGGGGTGAACTCTGCATCCGTGCCGCGGAGCGCGGCGCCCAGGTCCGATCGATCACCCTGTCGGCCGAGCAACAACGGCTCGCGCGGCAACGGGTCGCGGCGGCCGGCTTGTCGCACCAGGTCGGTATCGACCTGCTCGACTACCGCGATGTCGACGGCTGCTACGACGCGGTCGTGTCGGTCGAAATGGTGGAAGCCGTGGGATACCGTCTGTGGTCCAACTATTTCCAAGCGCTGGACCGGCTCGTCACGCCGGGAGGCCGAGTGTCCATTCAGGCGATCACCATGCCGCACGATCGCATGCTGGCCTCGCGCGACACCCACACTTGGATCCAGAAGTACATCTTTCCGGGCGGGCTGCTGCCGTCGACAGAGGCGATCATCGGTCTCACTGAGCGGCATACCCGGCTGCGTACCGTCGACATGATGTCGCTGCGGCCGCACTACGCGGAGACCCTGCGATTGTGGCGGGAGCGTTTCGTTTCGCGACGCGACGCAGTGGCAGCGCTCGGTTTCGACGATGTCTTCGCCCGCATGTGGGAGTTGTACCTGGCGTACTCGGAGGCCGGATTCGCCTCGGGCTATCTGGACGTCTACCAGTGGACTTTCGCACCGACAGGAGGACACCGGTGAACCTGCTCATCGTGACCGCGGTGTCGCTCGCCGCAATCGCCGCGGTGCACGGGGCGACGTTCTTGATCGGCCGAAACCTCGGACGGTACAACGTCGTCGACGTGGCGTGGGGCGTCGGGTTCATCGTGGTGGCCGCGGTCAGCGCTCTTCTCGGTACCGGCGATCCCTTCCGGCGCATCCTGCTGTTGGTGTTGATCACCCTGTGGGCAGGCCGACTGTCCTGGCACATGGTCCTCAAGTCCGCGGGCAAGGGTGAGGATCCGCGCTATCAGGAATTGCTGGATGGCGACTACTCGGCTGGTCACGTACTGCGGAAGGTGTTCGTGATCCAGGGTGCGGCGACCTGGTTCGTTTCCCTGCCGGTGCAGCTGTCATCGACTTTGGGACCGACGCCGGCCGGCCTGCGACCGGTTCTGATCGTGGGCATATTGGTCTGGGCGGTCGGGATGGCGTTCGAGGCGGTCGGGGACCATCAGCTGCGCCGATTCAAATCCGACCCGGCCAATCGGGGAGCCATCATGGACCGCGGGTTGTGGACATGGACCCGCCACCCCAACTATTTCGGCGACAGCTGCGTGTGGTGGGGGCTGTGGCTGTCGAGCATCTGCGGCTGGCTGTCGCTCGCGACGGTGCTGTCCCCGGTCTTGATGACGTACTTCCTGGTGTACGCAACCGGTGCCCGACTGGCAGAGAAGCACATGGCAGGCCGGCCGGGGTTCGCGGAATATTGTTCGCGCACTTCGTTTTTCATACCGATGCCACCGAGATCTGGATAAAGATGACGGCGCGGTCCCCGGTAGCTAGGCTGCTGTGGGTGACCGCCGAACTCGACGCGTTGCTGCGGCGGGTCGCCCGACGCGACATCGACGCCTTCGCCGAGCTGTACGACCAGACCCGGTCGCGGGTGTTCGGCCTGGTCGCCAAGGTTTTGCGGGACCCTGGCTACAGCGAGGAAACCACCCAGGACATCTACCTCCAGGTGTGGCGCAACGCGGACGGCTACGACCCGACGGCCGGCTCCGCGATGGCCTGGCTGATGACGCTCGCACACCGACGGGCAGTGGACCGGGTGCGCGCCGAACAAGCTGCCAGCCAACGTGAGTCCCGCTACGGCGCGTCCAGCCTGGAGCCGCCCGCCGATCATGTCGCCGACTCAGTGATCACCCAAGACGAGCAGCGGCGGGTCGCCGAATGCCTGTCCGCGCTGACTGATGCCCAGCGCGAGTGCATCCACCTCGCCTACTACGACGGCCTGACCTACAGCCAGGTCTCTCAACGGCTGGCGGCAAACCTCGCCACCATCAAATCGCGGATCCGCGACGCCCTCCGCGGCTTGCGCAACTGCCTGGGGGCCGCATGACCCAGCCCGCTGACCACGACCTGATGGAGTGGGCTGCCGCGTATGCGCTGCACGCGGTGTCCGAGGGCGAGCGTGCTGACATCGAACAGCGCCTGGCAGCGGCCCCGCCCGAGGTCGCGGCCCAGTTCACGAGCGAGGTTCGGGACGTGCGGGAAACCATGGCTCGGGTCTCGGCGAGCACGGCGGTCGAGCCACCGGCGCATCTGCGGGAGCAGTTGCTGGCAGCAGTGAACTCAGAAACGGTACGTGAGCTGCGACCCACGTCGCGCTGGCGGAACGCGGCCCTGGCGGCCGCGGCGGCCGTCGTCATTGCCCTCGCCGGTGTCGGTGTCGGCATCGCGCTGCGGCCCGGCCCGCAGACGACGACCGCCGAGCAGATCTTCGCCGCACCCGACGTACGCACAGTATCCGGGGATATCCCCACCGGCGGTACCGCGACCGTGGTGTTCTCGCGTGCGCGCAACGCCGGAGTGCTGGTGATGAACGGCGTCACGCCGCCACAAACCGGCACGGTCTATCAGATGTGGCTGCTGCGTGGGGGCGGTGCACAGTCGGCGGGCACCATGGACTCCGCCGCCGTCGCGCCGTCCACCACGGCGGTGCTGCCGGACCTCGGCGACGCATCGGCGTTGGCCTTCACCGTCGAGCCGGGCGGTGGTTCGACGACGCCAACCACGCCGATCTTTGCCGAGCTGCCATTGCGGTGACACGTATGAAGGGGCCGTGCATCAGGACCGCCGCCTGCTCACCGGCGACAGCCCACTGGCCTCCGATGCGCTGGGCAAACTGTCCGTCAACGCCCTACTCGACGCGCTCGGTATGGAGAGTCGAACCTGAGTTCTCGCGCTGCGGCGGCGCCGGATCGGGAATCCGCCGCTTCAGACGCGCGCTCCGCAGTATCTGCATCGCCATGTTGGTCGAGGTGAGCATCGGGAAAACGCCGAGAAACGTTCGCTCTGACGGGGTGTGCCCGTGCAACTGCTCGAGGCTGCCGAAGACATAGAAGCATCCGATGGAGAACAGCGTGGCGGGAACCGCGAGCGCCAGAACGCTGCCGCGGTCGGCGAGGACCTGTCGCGCGAGAGCCAGTTCGTCGTCGGTGAGTGCTTCGCGTTTACGGACCTTGCGCAACGTGGCCGGCAGGGTGCCGATGGCGAGCTTCGACGTGACGTGCGCGTGACCCCTCATCCGCCTGGTGAACACGAATGCCACGACGGCGAACACCCAGATCAGTGCGAAGAAGACGATCGACAGGATGCCGTACAGAGTCGATGTCGTCATGTCACACCTCCGCCTGCTGCTGCAGCGGCTGCCGCTGGCGGAGCGGTCGCTGCCGGATGAATGTCGGCCACCAGAACCACGGGCCGAGGAAGCGCAACAGACACGGCACCACGAACGAGCGGACGATCAGGGTGTCGAGCAGCAGACCGATACACACCGTCGACCCCACCTGGCCGATCGTGCGCAGGTCGCTGATCAGCATGGCCAGCATGGTGAACGCGAACACCAGGCCCGCCGAGGTCACCACGCCACCGGTGCTCCCGAGCGCGCGGATCAGCCCGGTGTTCAACCCCGCACCGGACTCCTCCTTGACCCGGGAGATCAGCAGCAGGTTGTAGTCGGAGCCGACCGCGACCAGGATGATGAAGGTCAGCGGCAGCACCAGCCAGTGCAGGTGTAGGCCGATCAGGTGCTGCCACACCAGGATTGACAGTCCGAACGCGCCGGCGTACGAGAACGCCACCGTGCCGGGAATGACCATCGCCGCCACTAGACTCCGGGTCAGATACAGCATGATCAGGAAGATCAGCACGAACGCGGCGATGGCCACGATGAGCAGATCCGACGCAGCATAGGCCTTGATGTCCTTGTTGTTGGACCCCGCGCCGCCGATGTAGATCTTGGACCCGGCCAGCGAGGTTTCCTTGAGTGCCGCCTTGATCGCGTCCGGGAACTGTTCGACGTGATCGATTCCCTCCGGCCCCATCGCATTGCCCTCGTGCGTGACGATGAACCGGGCGGCCTTCCCATCGGGCGACATCATCAACTGCATGCCGGTCTTGACGTCCTCGTTGTCGAACGCCTCTCGCGGAATGTAGAAGAAGTCGTCGCTGCGGGACTGGTCAAAGTCGTTGCCCACGTTGATCAGGTCGTAGTACGTCTGATCGGTCTGCGTGGTCTGCAGATGGGCCGGACCGTAGTTGTTGGTGATGACACCGAGCAGCGACTGACTGTCGGACATCATCCGTTCCAGCTGCGAGATCATCTGCGGCAGCAGCCGGTCGACGGCTTCGAACGAGGTGACCGCATCGGCAATCTCCGCATCGAGGCTGTCGATACCGTCGAGCGAATCGAACAGCGATCGCATCGCCCAGCACGCCGGAATGTCGAAACAGTGTGGCTCCCAGTAGAAGTAGCTCTTCAAAGGTCGCAGGAAGTCGTCGAGATTGGAGATTCCGGCGTTCATGTCGTCGGTGACCTGTTTGAGGTTTTCCAACGTCAGCACGGTGGAATGGAATTCGTCGGACAACTGCTGGGTCAGCCCGATCACCTGCTGCAGCACCTGGACCGAGCGTGCCTGGATCTCGGCCTGCCTGTCGGTGTTCTCGTTCTGCTGCTCATTGAATGGCAACTGCTGGCCGCTTCCGCTGCCCTGGGTCGTGAACAGGTAGGGAATCGTGGCGTGCTCCAACGGCCGTCCCAAAGGTCGGGTGATGCTCTGGACCATGGCGACGCCGGGAAGCCGGATGAGGCTTTTCGCGACGCGGTCGAGAGAGATGAAGTCGGCCGAGTTGCGCATGTCGTGGTCGCTCTCGACCATCAACATCTCGCTGAACAACTTGCTCTGCGAGAAGTGCCGATCCGAGGCCTCGAAACCGAGATTGGCTGAGCCATCGGCAGGTTGGTAGGCGCGGTCGTCGTAGCTGACCTTGAAGGTGGGGACGAACACCGCGCCGATCATCACGACCGCGGTACTTGCGACGAAGACGGGTTTCGGCCAGCGCACCACGCTGGTCGCGATCCGCCGGTACAGATGTCCCTTGGTCATGCGCTTCGGGTCGAACAGACCGAAGAGACTGCCCAGTGTCAGCAGCGCGGGCGCGAGCGTGAGCGCGGCAGCGATGGTGAACAGCATGCTGATGGCCACCGCCGGCCCCATCGTGTGGAAGTAATCGAGCCGGGCCAGACTCAGGCAGTAACACGCGCCGGCGATCGTCAGGCCCGAGCCGATGATGATCGGGGCGACGCTGCGGTAGGCGGTGTAGAACGCGTCTTCGCGGCTCTCGCCGTCCTGTCTGGCCTCCTGATAACGGCCCATCAGGAAGATGCCGTAGTCGGTTCCGGCCCCCAGGGTCAGGGCGACGACGATGTTCACCGCGAACGACGACAGTGGGATGACGCCGAAGTGCCCGAGCGTCGCGATGACGCCCTTGGCGACAAGCATTTCGATCAGCACGCTGACGAGCGGCACCAGCACGTTGGCGACCGACCGGTAGACCACCAGCAGCATGATCACGATGAGGATGATCGTCAGGATCGTGATGTTGTTGAGGCTGGAGTTGGCGATGGTGAGGGTGTCCGCTGCCAGCGGCGCGGCGCCGCTGACATAGACCTTGACGCCCGGTGGTGGGGTGTCGTCGGCGATGATGTCCCGGACGGCGTTCACGGACTCGTTCGCCTGGAGCTGTCCGATGTTTCCGGCCAGCCGCAGCAGCACGAAAGTCGCCTTGCCGTCGACACTTTGGGCTCCGGCCGCGGTGATCGGTTTGCCCCACAGGTCCATCACGTACTGCACGTGCTCGGGGTCCTGCTTGAGCCGGTTCATCAGGTCGTCGTAATACCGGTGATCGCCGTCGTCGAGCGGGCGATCGGCTTCGAACACCAGCATGGTGAGGCTGGTGGAGGTGGACTCCTGGAACTTCTCCCCGATGCGCAGCATCGCGACCTGCGACGGCGCATAGCTCGGGATCATGGACCCCGCGAGTTGCTCGGCGACCCGTTCGACCTGCGGGATGAACGTGTTGGTGGTGACGGCGAGAAGCGCCCAGAACACGATGATGGGCACCGCCAGGATGCGCACCGACCGTGCGACGACGGGGCGGTTGGCCCGATGTGTGCTCATGCGGACTTCACCCGGCAGGTGACGTCGGCCTCGGTATGGGTGGACGATTGTTCGTCGCGCACAACGCCGTTGACCAGCATTCGGCATCCGACTTCGCCACCGTTGACCTGCACTGAGATGCTGCCGGAGACCACGGTGAGGGTCGTCGTCTCGGTATGTGTCCAGGGCAGCTCGGTGACATCGACCTTGTGTGGGTGCCCGTCGATGTCGACGTAGCTCAGCATCCCACCGTCGCCGACGGAGCCGAACACCTCGTAGGTGAGTTGCTTGGGGGTGAACTGCTCCGGTGCCTGCGCGGCCAGGACGGTGGGCACAGGGCCGGGTTCGGACATCTGGTGCACCTTCCAGACTCCCAAGGCTCCGATGCCGACCACGATGGCGGTGACGACGGGGAGCCAGCCGTTCTGCAGGATCGTTCGGCTTCGTGGTCTGCGGCCACCTCGACGATCCGCTCGATCGCCACGTTCGCGCGCAGGTTGCTCCCCGATCATGATCGATATATATATCGCATATATGAATTAAATCTCAAGCGTTGAGCTGGCACTGCGCGCAGGTTTACAGCAATCTGACAGCTGACAGCGATCATTCGCGGAGTGCAGGCATCAACCCTCGAAATATTCCTTCCTATCAGTGATATAAATGAGCTGTGAGCAGTCAGCCGGCCACCGGCAGCGTGGAAGCCGTCTCGGAGTTGCTGGTGTCGAGCGCTGATCTGATGTGGCGGCATCTGGCTGATCGCAAAGGATTGAGCGCGAGCGCGACACTGGTGCTGGTTCGCCTCAACCGCGAGGGGCCGATGCGCGTCACCGCACTCGCCGAGGCGGAGGGCGCGAGCCAGTCGGGCATGACACAGCTTGTACAGCGCCTGGAAAATCAGGGGCTGGTCGAGCGTTGTAGCGACCCCGACGACGGCCGCGCTTGCCTGGTCAAAGTCGGCGAGGGCGGCCGGCGCCTGTGGGATGAGCGGGCCGTGGTGCGCAAGCAGCGCATCGCCGACCTGCTGGCGAGCTTGCCGGAGGACGACCAGACGGCGCTGTGGCTCGCCGCCAAGGTCGCAGCACGGCTCATCGACCAGATGCGCGAGATCGCCGACACCGGCGCACCCGCCGATCCTTAGCGTGGCCCGGGAAACGCTCACGCGTCGACGATCACACGGCCGCGGGGCGCTACGAACCCCTGGAAACCCGTAGTCCCGGTCCGCCCCGGTGTTACGTTGACGCCATTGCCCCGAGGAGGCGGACCCCATGTCCATGGAAGGCTCAGCAACCGTACGCATGTCCGCACCGGCGGATCGCATCTGGGATCTCATCGCCGATGTGCGCAACACCGGGAAGTTCTCGCCGGAGGTCATGGAAGCCGAGTGGCTCGGCGGTGCCACCGGTCCTGCCCTCGGCGCGCGGTTCCGGGGACACGTCAAACGGAACGAGATCGGTCCCATCTACTGGACGACGTGCAAGGTGACGGCCTGCGATCCCGGGCGTGAGTTCGGTTTCGCGGTCCTGGTGGGCGACCGAGCAGTGAACAACTGGCACTACCGCCTGGAGCCGGCCGGAACCGAGACCGACGTCACCGAATCCTTCCGGATGACGCCGGGAGCTTTCACCACTGTGTTCTCACTGCTCGGCGGGCAACTCCGTCAGCGCCGCAACATCCGCGACATGCGCAAGACCCTCGAGCGGATCAAGGCCGTCGTGGAGACCGGCGAGCAATAGCCGCAAACCCAGCCTTCCTGTGAATTCCTGTGCGACAGCTATGGGTTGATGAGAATCTCGCGCGATGCTGGCATCCGTCATGGGAATAAATAAAATTTAGTTGCACTTAGCAGTTGTGGTAGGCATTACCTACCGGCAGAACCACGTCAGTGCACCGGGACATCTGTATCCGCGCGGTCGGGAGCGGCGCGAGCACGGCCATCGGCCGTAGTTGAGGAGGGCGGCATGACGATTCTCGGGCCCCGACCGGTCCGCGAGAATGTTGTAGAGCTTCCCGAGCCTCCGCCGAGGCGGCGAAGGCTCGTACCCGGCTCACGCCGAGCCAAAGCAACTGTCGCCGCCGCAATGGTCGGAGTTCTCGTCGTTGGCCTACTCGGCGCGGCCTATGAGACCTCACCCGGAGGTGCTCTGTGGGGCGTTGCACGGACGGTTTTTCCCGGCCACGCTCAAGACGTCGCCTTGACCGCTGTCGTAGATGATCTGAAGAAGGCGCAGGACATTCTCGGCAGTGGACAGCAACCCACCGCCGATGAGCTGACCGACGCCCGCACCGCGCTCAATCAAGCCAAGCAGGACCTGGACTTCGTGTCGCCGTCAACTGAGCGCACCAGCCTGCAAAACCTCTATCTCCAACTGACACAACAACTGCTGCAGTACACACCCGATACGGTGCTCCAACTCGCGCCGTTGCCCGCACCGCCTCCGGCGGCGCCGCCGGCCCCCGACCTGCAGCAGGACGATGTGGCACTGACCAGCGCGGCCGCGCCGACCTGGGGATACGGCGCACCCGACGACTACGTCCCAGCGCCGCCCGGCGTTCCAGACGCCCCGATGGCCGACTGGCCTCAGCCGATTGACCCGCCGGTGACACCCAACCTGGGAAACCTGGGTTACTACGACCCGTCCTGGGGACAGCTCTACGGCTATGACTCCGGCAGCTGGTACAACTACGACCTCAGTGGCTACAACCAGTACGGTTACGACTTCGTCGGCTTCGACCGGTGGGGATATGACCGGTGGGGATATGACCGGTGGGGCTACGACCGCTGGGGCTACAACTGGGCGGGCTATAACTGGGCCGGCTACGACCGCCACGGCTGGGACCGCAATGGCTGCAACGAATGGGGCCAGCACCGCGACCGCCCCTGGGAGG
Source organism: Mycobacterium sp. IDUB_24 (assembly GCF_055419385.1). Taxonomy (NCBI): domain Bacteria; kingdom Bacillati; phylum Actinomycetota; class Actinomycetes; order Mycobacteriales; family Mycobacteriaceae; genus Mycobacterium; species Mycobacterium sp. IDUB_24. Next base: position 347,597 of record NZ_JBVAXO010000007.1, on the reverse strand, counting down.
GCCGCAACCAGGGCTGGTACGACCGTCATCATCCATACCAGCAGTACTACCGGTGGAAGTTCCGAAACTACGACCCGGTGTACCGCCGTACACACTGGGATCGGGCCCACGGCTTCGACCCGCACCTGTACCAGAACTGGAACAGGAACCGAGACTGGCACAATCCGCGCAACCGCGATTGGGCACCGCCGGCCGTCAGGGTGGGCACGAACATCAACATCCACGTTTCGTCGCCCGTGGTGAACCTGAATGCCTCACTGACACAGTTCATCTCGAATGACAAGGTGACACGTACCGCCCGTCCCCTGATGAAGGAGCTCGGGGACAAGTCCGCACGCGACTTCGCCAGGGACCTCACGCCGGACACCAAGACGCTTCGCGGGTGGCAGCCGCCGTCGACATTCGGGCAACGACCCGATGCCCATGAGGAACGCCACCAACCATCGGTTGCGCCAGCGTCGTTGACCGCACCACCGGCATTGGCGGCACCCGCACCGGCTGCGCCGCCGTCGAAAGTGTCGCCCGGGTTCAACGCACCCAAGCTGTCGCCGGTACCTGCCTACACGCCGCCGACGATCGACAAACCGCGGGGAAAGCCGGACACTGCACCGGCGCCCGAAGCAGGCCTGAATCCTTCCCCGGGGCTGCCGGAGACGCCACCGCGGGCTGACCGGCCGAACCCGGCCGCGGCGTCGCCAGACCAGCCGGAACCGGAGAGCCCACCCAGCCCGGCGCTGGATCGACCCCGCGAGGCCCCCGCGCCGCGCCAGACCGCTCCTGATCCGCAGGCGCCGGCTTCGGAGCCGCAGGGCCCCCAAGAAGCACCGAGACAACAGGAGCCTCCGCAGCAGCGGAATACACCGGAAGAGCCTCCGGCGCAGAGTGATCCGGCGCCCAAGGTCCAGGTACCCGAGCCCGAGGCACCGGCCCCCACCCAGGCCCCTGAGCGCGAGGCGCCGGTGTGGCAGGAACCAGCGCCCGAGCGCGAGGCCCCCGCTCCCAAGGAGGCCCCGGCTCCCACGTATCAGGCTCCTGAGCGCCAGGCACCGGTCTGGCAGGAACCCGCCCGGCAGGCACCTCCGCAAGAGGCACCTGCTCGGCAACGACCTCCTCGGGAGGCGCCCGCTCGACAGGAACCGCCGGTCCGCGAGGCCCCGGCACAGCGGCAAGCTCCTCAGCAACGTTCGGAACAGCCGCGATCGGAGCCGGCGTCACCGAAGGGCCCGAAGTGCCCGCCTCCGATGTGCGGTCACGGGTAACCCCGGCGGAGTCGTCTGGCAGATCGGATTTTTCGGGTCAGCCTCCGATCAACGTGTGTCCTCGGCGCCCGGCGGGCCGGCAGGCCCGAAGGGCGCGAGGAGGAATTCGTCGACGAACCTGGCGAATGTCTCGTCGACGAAGGTCGGGTCGGGCGCGGTGAAGTATTCGATGATCAAGCCTTGGAAGGTTGCCAGCGCGATGCGCGAGCGGGTCTCGGCGACGCGGGCAGGCATCCCAAGCGCGAGAAGACGAGCCTTGGAGTTGCGCGTCAACAGCGACAGGGTGTCCCAGGTGTATTCGCGATAGGGACTGTCGACGCCGCACGCCGCGCCGAAGATCTGCAGCACGATGCGCAGGCTGTCACGACGCTCGCCACGCGTGCATTCATACCAGTCTTCAAAACACCATTCACGATGTGCCGCAATCGACTCCGGCAGGTCCAGATGCTCCGTCTCCGGTATGGCCGCGCGCTGCTGGCGATTCAACACTTCCAGCATGAGTTGCTCTTTGGTGCCGAAGTAGTACACCAACATCCGAGCGCTGGTCCCCATCTGGGATGCGAGCTCACGCAACGAGGTGTCGACGACTCCGGTGCGCGCCAAAATCGCGCCCGCGGTGGCCAATACTTCTTCGCGCTTGTCGCGGTCGAACGGTCGCGGCACGCTTGACTGTAACACTCGCTTCAGATACTGATGATGCGGTGCGCGCGAACACGAGGGCGAGGGACGCTCGGTGAGCCTGGTCGAGGACGTCGCCTCTGCGTCCGGAGACGGGCTCTCGGAGGCGCCGGCAGCACACAGCCGCCGACCGTTGCCGGTGACGCGATGGGTTGCAATCATCGCGGGGTTGGTGGGGTTCGTGGCCAGCGCACTGATCCCGGTGTTGCCGGTGGTGCAGACCACCGCGTCGCTGCAGTGGCCGCAGGATGGGCGGCTGGTCAGTGTGACCGCACCGCTGGTCGCACTGACCCCGGTGTCCTTGGATGCGTCGGTGCCGTGCACCGTGTTTCGCGATATGCCTGCCTCGGGCGGGGTGGTGTTGAGCACGGTGCCGACGGCCGGCAAGCAGGCAATGCTCAACGGACTGTTCGTCACGGCCACGGCGCAACGGGTCGACGTGATCGCCCGCAACGTGGTGGTCCTCAGCGTGCCGCGCAGCCGACTGAGCGACCCGCAGTGTCAGCGGCTGCAGCTGTCCTCCTCGATCGCAGGCACGTTCGCCGCGGTCGAAGGACTGATCGATACGGACACCGGCGGGCCGTTGCGCGGCGGCTTTGGTGATGCGAACCTGCGGCCCCAGATCGTCGGCGTGTTCACCGACCTGAGCGGTCCCGCCCCGGCCGGATTGTCGTTCTCCGCGACCATCGACACCCGTTACACCAGCTCCCCGTCACCGCTGAAGACCGCCGCGATGATCGCCGGCATCCTCGGCACGATCGTCGCGCTGTTGGCGTTGTGGCGACTTGACCGCCTCGACGGGCGGCGCGCGCGGCGCCTTGTTCCGACCCGTTGGCGCACCTTCACCGCGGTGGATGCCACCGTCATCGTGTTGTCGGTGGTCTGGTTTGTCGTCGGTGCCGGATCATCCGATGACGGTTACCAATTCGGCATGGCCAACGCCTCCAGCCATGCCGGCTACATGGCCAACTACTTCCGTTGGTACGGCAGCCCCGAGGATCCCTTCGGCTGGTACTACGAGCTGATCGCGGCGATGACCCACGTCAGTCACGCCAGCCTGTGGTTGCGCCTGCCGGACTTGATCTGCGCGCTGGTGTGTTGGCTACTGCTCTCCCGGGAAGTTCTGCCCCGGCTCGGACGAGCGGTGGTGAGAAACCGTGCCGCGGTGTGGGCAGCGGCGCTGGTGTTCATCGCGGCGTGGATGCCGTTCAACAACGGATTGCGGCCTGAAGGTCAGATCGCCACCGGTGCCCTCATCACCTATGTCCTTGTCGAGCGGGCCATTGCGACACGGCGGGCCACACCCGTCGGGCTGGCGATCGTCGTGGCCGCGTTCACACTCGGCATCCAGCCCACCGGGATCATCGCCGTGGCGGTTCTGCTGGCCGGTGGCCGTCCGATCGTGCGAATCATCGTCGCCCGCGCGAAATCGGTGGGGATCTGGCCGGTGTTGCTGCCCCTGGCCGCAGCCGGCTTTGTGGTCCTCACGGTGATCTTCGCCGACCAAACCTTGGCAGCGGTGCGCGAAGCCACCACAGTGCGCACTGCGATCGGGCCCGCGCAGCCCTGGTACACCGAAAATCTGCGCTATTTCTACCTCTTCTTGCAGACCACCGACGCCGCGTTGTCCCGCCGCTTCGGCATCTTGATCACCATGGCCTGCCTGTTCGCCTCGATGCTGCTGTTGTTGCGCCGCAAGCGAATACCCGGGCTCGCAGTCGGACCGGTGTGGCGACTGATGGGGGTTATCTTCGCCACCATCTTCCTGCTGACGTTCGCCCCGACCAAGTGGATCCACCATTTCGGGCTGTTCGCCGCCGCCGGCGCGGCGATGGCAGCAGTGGCCACCGTGCTCTTCGGTCCGACGGTGCTGCGCTCACGACGCAACCAGACGGCGTTTCTCGCCATCGTGCTGTTGGTTCTCGCCCTGTGCTTCGCCTCTACCAACGGGTTTTGGTACGTCTCCAGCTACGGGGTGCCGTTCAACGACAGCAGCCCGCACTGGGGTCCGGTCACCGCGAGCGCCGTGTTCCTCTGGCTGTGTCTGGCGGCCGCTGCCTACGCCGGCTGGCTGCACCTGGTCCCACCGCGGCGACCTCCCGCGCGGCTGACCCGGATGCTGACCTCGGCACCGGTGCCCGTGGCAGCCGGGCTGATGGTGGTGGTGTGCACCGGATCGATGCTGACGGGAGCGGTCAAGCAGTACCCCAGCTACTCCAACGGCTGGGCCAACCTGCGCGAGCTGGCCGGTGGATGCGGGCTGGCCGACGATGTTCTCGTCGAGCCCGACGTCAATACCGGATTCCTCGCGCCGGTGCCCGGACGCTACGGCACCCTGGGGCCATTGGGCGGTGCCGAGCCGATCGGCTTCGACCCGAATGGCGCACCTGAACACACACTGGCAGAGGCTATTTGGCAGAGCCAGGCGAAATCCGGAACCGACTACGACTGGGATGCGCCAACCGCCCTGGATCAGCCCGGGGTCAACGGTTCCAGCGTCGTGTTGCCCTACGGACTTGATCCCGCCCGCGTCCCGGTGGCGGGCAGCTTCACCACCGGCCCTCAGCAAGTCAGCACGCTCACTTCCGGGTGGTACCGGCTTCCGGCCGCGGACGCGGCCCACCCGCTCGTGGTGATCACCGCAGCCGGGACCATCACCGGCGACAGCGTCCTCTCCGGCCACACCGCCGCTCAAACCGTCGCCCTGGAATACGGCACACCCGGACCCGACGGCGCACCCGTACCCGGCGGGCGACTCCTCCCGTACGACATCGGCCCGCAACCAGCCTGGCGCAATCTGCGTTTCCCGCGCGCCGCCATCCCCGCCGACGCCTCCTACGTCCGAATTGTCGCCGACGACCGCTCACTGGATCCGGGAGATTGGGTCGCCGTCACCCCGCCGCGCGTACCTGAGCTCCGATCGATGCAGGAATACCTCGGCTCCACACAGCCGGTGCTACTGGATTGGGCGGTGGGACTGGTATTTCCGTGCCAGCAGCCCATGTTGCACGCCAACGGCGTCACCCAGCTACCCCACTACCGAATCTCACCGGATTACCCCGCAAAGATCGAAATGCCAGACACCTGGCAATCCGGCGAAAACGGCGGCCCGTTGGGTGTCACCGATCTGATACTGCGGGCTCAGGTGATGCCCACGTACCTGTCCCGGGACTGGGGCCGCGACTGGGGCTCCCTGCGCCGTTTCACACCCGTCGTCGATGCTCCCGAAGCCCATTTGCAGCTCGGGACGGCCGTTCGAAGTGGGCTCTGGAGCCCCGGCCCGATCCGCATCGGACCGTGAGTATTCACCCAGTCCTCAGGCTCCGACAGCCGTCAACCACTCGCCGTAGAAGAGCGCGACTCCGAGGCCGCTGGCGATTGCCGCAATCAGCCAGAACCGTATCGTCAGTGCGCTTTCCGGCCAGTCCATCAGCTCGAAGTGGTGGTGAAGCGGGGTCAATCGAAAGACCCGTCGTCCGGTGGTGCGGAACGCCACGACTTGGATGACGACGGAGGTCACCTCGGCCACGAACAGGGCACCGAGGATGACGGCCAGGAGCTCGGTGCGGCTGACGACCGATAGGCCGGCAATGATGCCGCCCAACGCGAGCGAACCCGTGTCACCCATGATGATCTTGGCGGGTGCGGCATTCCACCATAGGAATCCGATACAGGCGCCGGCGGTGGCAGCGGCGACGAGGGCCAGATCGAGGGGGTCGCGGACGTGGTAGCAACCGTCCTCCTGGGTGAGGGCACATGCGTTTCGGAACTGCCAGAAGGTGATGAGCACGTAGGCGGCACTCACCATCGCCATGGTCCCCGCGGCTAGCCCATCGAGACCGTCAGTGAGGTTGACGGCATTCGACCACGCAGAGACCACGACGATGCAGAACAGGACGAACACCACAGCCGGCATGGCAAACGCAGCGATTTCACGGACGTAGGACAATTCGGTGCCTGCCGGTGTGAGGCCGTCAGCGTTACGGAACTGCAGCGCGAGTACGGCGAAAAGGACTGCCGCGACCAATTGCCCAGCGGACTTGGCTCGCTTGTTCAGGCCGAGATTGCGTACGCGCCGCAACTTGATGTAGTCGTCTGTGAAGCCGACCGCGCCCAGTGCCGTGGCCAGTCCGAGAACCAGCAGGCCAGATGCTGACGGGCCGCCTCCCCCGAGTGCGAGCCCAATGAGGTTGGTGCTCAGGTAGCTTGCCCAGATCGCGGTGAGGATGGCCAGACCGCCCATTGTCGGGGTGCCACGTTTGCGTTGGTGGGTCTGTGGGGCGTCGTCGCGGATTTCCTGACCGAACCCCAACCGGGTGAACATCCGGATCAGCACGGGGGTCAGCAGAAGCGCGACCAACATGGCTATGCCCGCGGCGAACAGTATCTGGCTCATCGGCGACGCCGGCCGCTACCGCGTGATCCGGTCGACAACTGCACCCGATTGAAACCCCATCCCCCCATCGGGCCAGTATGGCCGATCCGCTGTTACGCGAGCGCCGGCGACATTCGCCCGGCCAAGCTCCTCGCGGCTTCCGGCCGACATGAACACCGCCTCGCGACAACCCCGATGCCGCTGATCGGCGCTTCGCCAACTAAGATGAGTCGTCCCTTAGGGTTGTAGAACACCTATTTCGATAGGTCCCGAGCCCCCGTAGCTCAGGGGATAGAGCACGGCTCTCCTAAAGCCGGTGTCGCAGGTTCGAATCCTGCCGGGGGCACTCACGTTTTTGCAGGCCAAGAACCATTTCCGGGCGACCGCCAAACCAAGCTCAGTTTCCGACCAGTGGCCGACCGCTGGCCTGCCAGGCCTTCATCCCGCCCTTGAGTTCGACCACATCGGTGTAGCCCAGCGATTTCAACGCTTCGGCGGCCGTCGCGCTCATGGGGCCGGTTCGGCAGTAGATCGCAATCGGGGCACCGCGATCGGTGGGCAACCGATCCGCCTGTTCGGCCATCCGGCCGAACGGAATCGACAGGTCCGTACCGGAGATATCGCCTTCGAACGGTACGTGGACGTTGATCGTCATCCGGTCGGATTCCCCTATGGCAGAAGCGAATTCATCAGGATCGACCAGTCTATGGGGCACAACGCTCGCCACTGAGGCTCCAGCGGAGGCGGCCGGTGGCGCCTCGGCGGGTGAGCCACACGATGCCAGCGACACCGAGGCAACGACCGCCAGAGCACCGATGCACGTCCTTGTGAACATGCCCAGATGATACCCCTAGGGGGTACTTGCGCTCCAGTCTTCGGCGGTGCTACGTTCGCGGTGTCAGATACCCCTAGGGGGTATTAAACGGAAGGAGCGGAATCGATGACCACTTCGTCGACCCAGGTCGATTGGCATTTGCGCGGAGAATGGTTCGACGTGTGCAGCTGCAAGTTGCCTTGCCCATGCAGCTTCGCCCAGGAGCCCACGCACGGCGATTGCCTGTTCACCTTGGTGTGGCACGTCCGCGAAGGGCATTACGGTGACACCGATTTGGCGGGTCTCAGCGTGATCGCGCTCGGCGAGTTCGCCGGCAACATGTGGATCGGCGATCCGAACGCGACGATGAAGTTGATGTTCTACATCGACGAGAAGGGCGACGCCGCCCAGCGTGACGCGCTCGAGCGGATCTTCACCGGCACGGAGGGCGGTTGGCCGGCCGAGTTCGGCAGCCTGATCGAGGAGCTGCGCGGCATCGAATACGCCCCGATCAGTTTCGAGGCCGCCGACGACCTTGCTTACTGGCGCGCCGAGATTCCCGGCAAGGTCGATCTGTTGGTGGAGGCTCTCACCGGCCCGACGGCCGACCCGAACCGACGGGTGACCACGACCAATGCGCCGGGTGCCGAGGTCGGCCCGGGCCAGGTCGCAACCTGGGGCGTGGTCAAGCAAGACCACGCCGTGGGCTTCGAGTGGTCGCACGAGCACACCGGCGCCTCGAGCAAGCACTTCCCGTTCGACTGGCGTCCCGGATCTGAAGACGTGGACGCGGGTGAGGCCAACGCGGAAGCACAGGCCTCCTGCAGCTGCGGCTGCTGAGACTGGCATTGACGCCGGCGGGGCTCCGCAGCCCCGCCGGCGTCAGATCACCGCGTACCGCGCGCTAGTTCAATCCGTTCGACAGAATCATCGACTCGCCGGTCTGCAGCCGCCCTCGATCCGACACCAGGTACAGCACGGCATCGGCGACATCCTGCGGCTCCAGCAGGCCCGGCCGGGGCCGCCCCTGGCCAAACACTTCTTCGACGTCTTCGAGGCCCGGGTTCTCCAGGTCGGGCCGAATCATCTTGTAGGTCGCCAGGTTGTGGATCATCGGCGTGTTCACCCCGGACGGCAGCACGGCGTTGACCGTGATGCCGTATTCGGCGACCTCGAATGCCACCGATTTCACCAGCGCCACCACTCCGGCCTTCGCCGCGGCATAGTGCCCCGAGTTGGTGGCTCCGCTATTCGCCACGATCGACGACGTCGCGACGATCCGCCCGGCCCGGCGCTCGATCAGATGTGGCAGCACCGCGCGGAAGGTGTTGAACACCCCGGTGAGGTTGATGTCGATCATGGTCTGCCACCGCTGCTGCGACATGGTCGCGATCGGCCCACTACTGGCGATCCCGGCATTGGCCAGCACCACGTCGATACCGCCGAACCGAGAGACCGCGGCGTCCACGACCGATTGCATTGCCGCCAGGTCTCGGACATCGGCTGTCACCGCCAGGCAGCGCCGGCCGAGCGCGGACACCTCCTCGACTGTCCGTTCCAGGTCGGCCTGAGTCGGCAGCGGATAGTCGACAGATTCGACCTGTGCGGCGACGTCGCAGACCACGATGTCAGCGCCTTCACGCGCCAGAGTGAGGGCATGCGCGCGCCCCTGCCCGCGCGCTCCCCCGGTCACCAGAGCCGTCTTGCCGTCCAGCGCTCCCACGAATACCCCTCCTGTAGTTCGGCCTACAGATGGAGACCACGAGCGCCGGCAAAACTCGTCGCCTTCCCCGCTCACACCACCGGACTCACGTGTCACACCCGTCGGCTGGCAACACCCCGAGAAGCCATTCGCGAGCCTTATTTGATCTGGCAAATGAATTCAATGGCCTGACCGGGAAGAGCTGCCTGAGAGCAAATCCGCTGCACCACGCGGTGCCAGGCAGTTTTCAGGAATATCGTGAGATGCACTAATGTTATCTACAGACGGGGGTCTTGGGCTCACACACAGCTAACAACTCCGGAGGCGAGAAAGATGCGTTCGAAACTGATCAAAGCCGCTGCAGTCGGGCTGGGCACGTTGGCCGTGCCGGTCGGCGTGGCAGTCGCGGGTGCGGCCCCGGCATCGGCCGGTCCCGAGATCTGCGCGAGCGGACCGTACGGCTACGTACAGGCTTGCGTCGAAGGACCCGGCTGGGGCCGTTGGAACGGGTGGGACAACGGTTGGCATGGTCGCGGCCACGGCCACGGCCACGGTCACGACGACTGATTCGGCTTTAACCACGGGTAACGCCGTGGCGGGAATCCATCATGGATTTCTGCCACGGCGTTATTTGTTTCGACGTCTCGAGTCACTCTCTTAGTTGTAGTAGCGTCACCGCCATGGAGGACGTGTGGATTCTCGGCGGCTACCAGAGCGATTTCGCCCGCCATCTGACCCGTGAGCAGGTCGACTTCGCCGGGCTCACCCGCGAGGTCGTCGACCACACCCTGAACAGCGCCAGGATCGATGCGACCGGCATCGGCGTCGTGCACGTCGCAAACGCCTTCGGCGACCTGTTCGCCGGCCAGGCCCACCTCGGCGCCATGCCGGCCACCGTGCATCCCGACTTGTGGGAAACCCCGGCATCACGGCACGAGGCGGCGTGCGCGTCGGGCAGCGTTGCGACGCTCGCCGCAATCGCCGACCTGCGCTCCGGTGCCTACGACAGCGCCTTGGTCATCGGGGTGGAATTGGAGAAGACGGTGCCCGGCGATACCGCCGCCGCGCACCTGGGCGCCGCGGCCTGGACCGGTCACGAAGCCGACGATGCCCGGTTCGTGTGGCCATCTATGTTCTCCGACGTGGCCGACGCGTACGACCGGCGCTACGGACTGGACGCCGAGCACCTGCGCGCCATCGCGGCGCTGAACTTCCGCAATGCCAAGACCAATCCCAATGCCCAGACCCGCGACTGGATGGTGCCCGACCCGATCGGAGGCGACGACGTCACCAATCCGGTGGTGGAGGGGCGACTGCGCCGGTTCGACTGCAGCCAGATGACCGACGGCGGTGCCGGCCTGGTTCTCGTCAGCGACACGTATCTGCGCACTCACCCACACGCCCGGCCGATCGCCCGTATCGACGGCTGGGGCCACCGCACGGTCGGTCTGGGGCTGCGCCAAAAACTTGACCGCAGTGCGAAAGATCCGTACCTGCTGCCGCACGTGCGCAACGCTGTGCTGGACGCTTTCGGCCGGGCCGGCGTGACGCTCGACGATCTCGACGGGTTCGAGGTCCACGACTGCTTCACCCCCAGCGAGTACCTGGCCATCGATCACATCGGCCTCACCGGGCCCGGCGAGTCCTGGAAGGCCATCGAGAACGGCGAGATCGAGATCGGCGGGCGGCTTCCGATCAATCCCAGCGGCGGACTGATCGGCGGCGGTCACCCCGTCGGCGCGTCGGGGGTACGGATGCTGCTCGACGCCGCCAAGCAGGTCAGCGCCACTGCGGGGCCATACCAGGTCGACGGTGCAAAGACCTTCGGCACCTTGAACTTCGGCGGCAGCACCGCCACCACCGTCAGCTTCGTCGTGGGAGGAGCCCAGCAATGAACACCGAGGTTGTGGCCAAGTACCTGTCCACCCTGCCCGAGGACGACGACCATCCCTACCGCACCGGGGCGTGGCGTCCGCAGACCACCGAATGGGATTCCGACGATCTGCAGGTCATCGACGGCGAGATCCCAACCGACCTCGACGGTATCTACCTGCGCAACACCGAGAACCCACTGCATCCGGCGTTGCAGACCTACCACCCGTTCGACGGTGACGGAATGCTGCACATCGTCGGCTTCCGCGACGGAAAAGCGTTCTACCGCAACAGGTTCATCCGCACCGACGGCCTCCTGGCCGAAATCGAGGCCGGTGGACCGCTGTGGCCGGGTATCGCCGAACCGATCGAACTGGCCAAACGCGACTACGGCTGGGGCGCGCGGACTCTGATGAAGGACGCCTCCAGCACAGACGTGACCGTGCACCGCGGCGTCGCACTCACCAGCTTCTACCAGTGCGGCGACCTGTACCGCATCGACCCGTACACCGGCGATGCCCTGGGCAAGGAGGACTGGGGCGGAGCGCTTCCCGCCGAATGGGGTGTCTCGGCGCATCCCAAGGCCGACGACGCCACCGGTGAACTGCTGTTCTTCAATTACGGCAAGCAGACGCCGTACATGCACTACGGGGTGGTGGACGCCGACAACCGGCTGGTCCACTACGTCGATGTGGAACTGCCGGGGCCCCGGATGCCGCACGACATGGCATTCACCGAAAACTATGTGATACTCAACGACTTTCCGTTGTTCTGGGATGCGAAATTCCTCAAGAGCAACGTGCATCTGCCCAAGCTGCACCGCGACCTTCCCTCCCGATTCGCGGTGCTCCCCCGGCGCGGCGCGGCCGGCGACGTCAAGTGGTTCGAAGCCGACACCACCTACGTCCTGCACTTCACCAACGCCTACGAAGACGGCGACGAGATCGTGCTCGACGGGTTCTTCCAGGGGAACGCGACACCGGCCCTGGCACTCGACAAGATGCAGACCCGGCTGCACCGCTGGCGGTTCAACCTGGTCACCGGAGCGACCCGCGAAGAGCAATTGTCCGACAGCATCACCGAATTCGGCATGATCAACCCCGGTCACGCCGGGCGCAACTACCGCTACGCCTATGCCGCCACCGGGAAGCCGGGCTGGTTCCTGTTCGACGGATTGGTCCGCCACGACCTGCACACCGGATCCGAACAACGCTATGCCTTCGAGGACGGCGTGTACGGCAGCGAGACCGCGATGGCGCCGAGGGTCGGCAGCCTGAGCGAGGATGACGGCTATCTGGTCACCATCACCACCGACATGAATGACGACGCCTCCTACTGCCTGGTATTCGACGCGGCCCGCGTTTCCGACGGACCGGTGTGCAAACTTGCTCTGCCGGAACGGGTTTCCAGCGGAACCCACTCCACTTGGGCGCCCGGTGACGAGCTTCGCCGATGGCTGGTGCGTGACTGACACGGAGACGCCGACCGGCGGGACCAACGCTGTCGGGCAGATGTTGGCTCTGGTCGGAGATGAATGGACGCTGCTGGTGATGCAGCAGGCCCTGCTGGGCGCCACCCGTTACGGAGAGTTCCGGACCCGGCTGCCGATCTCCAACTCGGTGCTGACCCGCCGTCTCGGCTCTCTGACCGAAGACGGGTTGCTGCAACGCCATCGCTATCAGGAGCGGCCTCCGCGTGACGAATACCTGATCACGGAGCGAGGCAGGACGTTGTGGCCGGTGCTGGTGTCCATCTGGGAGTGGGAACGGCACTGGGTGACCGAGCACCGCGAGCCACTGCCGGCCATGCGGCACGTGCCCTGCGGTGCCGACTTCACCCCGATACTGACATGTGGGAGCTGCAGTGCCCCAAGCACTTCCGATGAGGTGACCGCCGTGTGGGGTCCGAGCGGAGGCTGGCCGCGGTCCCTGCCCATGGTGGCGACGCGGCGCCGCTCCGAGGACGATCGGCGCGATTCCCCGTCGGGCCTGTTCCCCCAGACCATGAGCGTGCTCGGGAACCGCTGGGCATTTGCGATCCTGGTCGCCGCCTTTACGGGAACCAGCAGGTTCTCCGAGTTTCAACGGGCGTTGGTCGCTCCGCCCGCATCACTGGCCGACCGCTTACAAACGTTCCGGGGCAACGGGATTCTCACCACCACCGACGAGGACCCGCAGTACCGGCTGACCCCGAAGGGCGCCGCATTCCTTCCTGTGCTCGTCACGGCGCTGGCCTGGGCGCAACGGTCGTTCCCGGCACCCGAAGGCCCAGCCGTGATCCTCACCCATAGCGGCTGCGGCCACACGTTTTCCCCGGTGCTGACGTGCGATCAGTGCGATGATCGGCTCACCGGAGCGTCGGTGTCCGCCGTCGAATTGTGATGGCCAGCGCCACCATCAGGGCGATACCGGTGAGCGCAACAGCGACCCACACCGGCCCGAGGTTTCCCGCTGGGCCTGCGAGCGAGGCAGCAGCCAGTGCCGGGCCGCAGGTGGCTCCGACATTCAGCGCCGCCGTCGCGTACGAGCCGCCCATTGTCGGAGCCCCGGATGTCTCGTAGAGGACGCGCGCAATGAAGGTGCTGCCCACGGCGAAAGCCGCGATTCCCTGGACGAAGACCAGAACCAGCAGCGTCACCGGATGAGCGGCCCAGGCCGCCAACGCAATCCAACCGAGCAGCAACAGCGGGCCCCCAGCCCAGATCACCAAGCGTGGATGACGGTCGGACAACCGGCCCGCCACGGTGACACCGATGAAAGACCCGAATCCGAAGAGCACCAACACCACGGGCAACCACAGCGGACGGAGACCGGCGGTGTCGGTCACGATGGGCGCCAAGAATGTGAACGCGGCGAACGTGCCGGCATTGACGAGGGCCGCGAGAAGCATCGCCAATCCCACCGCAGGCGATTTGAGTTGGGCGAGCTCATCACGCAGTGGCGTTCCATCGGCGGGGACCGAATTGCCTTCAGCCCGAGCGGGAATCCCCTTCAGAATGCCGAGCGCGGCGGGCAAGCACAACAAGGAAATCGCCCAGAACGCGGATCGCCACCCCAACAGCGCACCGAGCATCGCGCCTCCCGGCACGCCCGCGATGGTGGCCATCGTCGTCCCGCCGAGCAGGACCGACAACGCGCGTCCCTTCCGGTCGGCCGCTACCAGCGTGGCGGCCGTGCTGAGCGCCACCGCCAAGAATCCGGCGTTGGCCAGGGCGGCGATCACGCGGGTGCCGAGGAGGACCGGGAAGTTCGGTGTCAGCGCGCCGACAACATGGCAGAGCGCAAACACGACCACACATCCGAGCAGGCTGGTCCGGGCCGGCCACCGACGCGCGAGCGCGGCCATGACCGGGGCGCCGATGACCATTCCGATGGCAAATGCGGAGGTCAGTAGGCCGGCAGCGCCGACCGTGACGCCGAGACCGGCGGCGATATCCGGAACAAGCCCGGCGAGCATGAATTCCGAAGTGCCCATGGCGAAAACCGCCAGGGCCAGAAGATAGAGAGCAAAAGGCATCGAGAACTCCGGGGCAAGAGAATGAACAGGAGACGTCTCGTCACCACGGCCAGCACCCGATCGGTGCGGAAAACTGAAGAGTCAGTGATTCAGGGGGCTGACGGCGTGACCGAAAGCCCCCATCTTGTGTGCTTCCGGGCTCGACATCCCGCCACCCTACTAAACACCCGGCGCAGGAACGCAACCGATTTCGTCCGCACCTGGGCCGGCCGACCTCCGACGAGACGGTTGCTGTTGGTTGCGCCGGGCCTCCCCAGGTCGGTGAGGCAGACGCTGGGACCGTCGTCCTGTTGGCCCTCCCCAACACGCGGCCGCATCCCGGTCGAGCCCACGCCGACGCCATCACGATTTCGCCCCAGCGCCCGCCGCACGGGAACTATCACACCCCGGCAAACCTCTCTGACATGCAGGAACCATCGGAAAATCGCGCGGAAAACTTCTGGCACTCTCCGGTGTCGAGTGCTAATATCGGCGGTGCACAGTGATTGGCTGTCCGCCAGGGTGGCGGGCTCTGAGATCGCACGGGAGGTGAATTACTGTGCTTCGTTTTGATCCGTTCAGCGACCTTGATGTGTTGACCAGAAGTTTGCTGTCAAATGATTCAGGGTCAACACGCACGCCCCGGTTCATGCCGATGGACCTCTGCAAGATTGGCGACCACTACGTCCTGACCGCCGACCTTCCCGGTGTCGATCCGGGCTCGGTGGACGTGAACGTCGACAACGGCACACTCACCGTCTCGGCACATCGAACCGCCCGCTCGGAAGAATCTGCGCAGTGGCTCACCAATGAGCGGTTCTTCGGTAACTTCCGACGCCAGTTGTCGCTCGGCGACGGGATCGATACGTCGGCGATCTCCGCCACGTACGAGAACGGTGTCCTCACCGTCACCATCCCGATGGCCGAACGTGCCAGGCCCCGCAAGATCGAAGTGGCCCACGGCGCCGACCGCAAGTCGATCGAGACCACCACTGTCGATGCGGACTAGTTGATCCCGCCGCGGCGGTCCAGCCTGAACTTCAGGTTGGACCGCACCGCGGGCCATTCGATGTCCAGGATCGAGTACACGACGGTGTCACGGCGGGAGCCGTCGGACAGCAGCTGGTGGCTGCGCAGCACTCCGTCCAGCTTGGCACCGAGCCGCTCGATGGCCGCACGGCTGGCGAAGTTGAAGAAGTGTGTGCGGAATTCCACTGCCACACAGTTCAACTCATCGAAGGCATGGCCGAGCATCAACAGCTTGGTCTCGGCGTTGATGCCGGTACGCCGCGCTGCGGCGGTGTACCAGGTGTGCCCGATCTCCAGCCGGCGGTTCGGGCCGTCGACATGTAAATAGCTCGACGATCCCACCAGGCTGCCGTCGAGGTTGCGCACCACGAAGGTCACGCCGTGATCGGCCGCGCGCAGTTCGAAAATGCGCTGCACCCACTCGGCGGCACCGCCCGGCCGCGGCGTCATCGTGTACCAGAGGGAGCCCAACTCTCCGTCCGCGGCCACCGCGTCGATCTCGGGGATGTGCTCGGCCGTCAACGGTTCCAGCGTCACCCAACGCTGCCCAGCCAACTCCACGGGCGTCACGAATTCGCTCACCTTTGTCCCAACGTCGACAGGAAGGACCACACCGAACACAACCCGGCCAGCACCGCCATGGCGCCGCCGACATACAGCCCGTAACCCGCGTCCACGGGTCCTTTGACATTGAGCGTGTAGTACCACACCGTCAACGCTACGACGGCCAGCGAAATCAGCAGGCCCACAGCCGAAGCCCACCGCTGCGACAGCCCGCGCCCTGCCATCGCACCGGCCACGATCAATCCGGCGCCCAACAGGACGATCAGCTGCCCGGCGCCGAAACCACGCGGCAGCACGATGCTTCCCACTGCCCCGCCGATCGCATTGGCCCGGCCGCCACCCTCGGCGCTGGTGGTCAGCCACGGCAGCCACGCAACCACGACCAGGACTGCAGCGCACAGGGCTATCAGCCACCCCGGGGCCACGCGCCACCCTGGACGCAGACTAACCATGACGACGAGACTATCGGTTGTGACCGAACTTCCCGACTGGGCCAGACGGCTCGACCTCACCCCGCACCCCGAGGGCGGGTGGTACAGAGAAACGTGGCGCAGCGACCTGACAGTGAGCCAGTCTTCGCTGCCGCCGGGTTACTCCGGACCGCGCAGCGCAGGCACCGCGATCCTGTTCCTGCTGATGCCCGGCCAACAGTCGGCCTGGCACACCGTCCGTAGTGCCGAACTGTGGTTCCACCATCGGGGTAGCCCGCTGGTCCTGGAGATCGGGGCGGACCGGAACACGGCGGACACGCAACTGCTGGGCCCGGACATCGAAGCCGGGCAGCACCCGCAACTGCTGGTGCCGCCCGGCCATTGGCAGCGCGCCAAGCCGCGCGACGACGAACCCACCCTGGTCAGTTGTGTGGTGGTGCCCGGCTTCGACTTCGCCGACTTCGCGCTCAGCCCTGCAGCGACGTCAGATTGAACCCGGCACCGGTCGGATCCGTCACCGCGGCCAACCGGCCGTAGGGCGTGTCCTCGGCCGGCCGCACCACCGAACCGCCGTTGGCCACGATCACCTCGATCGTCTTGTCCACATCTTCGGCACCGAAGAACGTGGTCCACGCTCCTGGCGCACCCTCGGGGATGAAGGCCGAACCGTCCATCACACCGACCAGCGCCTCCCCGTCGAAACTCGCCGTGCTGTAACGGAACTCATCAGTATCCGACACGACCTCGGTGCTCCAGCCGAACACCTTGCGGTAGAAGTCCAACGCCCCGACGTAGTCGCGCGTGGTCAGCTGGTGGTACGCCGGTGCGCCGGCCTCGTTGAACAACGCGAAGCCCTCATGTCCGGCAGGCTGCCAGATGCCATAGAAGTCGCCGGCTGGATCGGTCATCATCGCCATCCGCCCCTTCGCCGGGATGTCCATCACCCCACCGCAATTACCGCCACCGGCACCCGTGGCCGCCGCCACCGTGGCTTCGGCGTCCGCGGTGTGCAGATAGGTGGTCCAGGCGTCGGGGGCGTTCCACTGCGGGTCGTTGCGCATCAGCCCCGCCACCACATTGCCGTCGACGGCTGCGGTGACGTAGCCGCCGTACTCGGGGCCGCCGGTTTCGAATGTCCAGCCGAATACCGCGCCGTAAAACTGCTGGGCACGCTCCGGGTCGGAAGTGGTCAAGTCGATCCAATTGGGAGCGCCCAGCGGCAGGCTCTGACGGGTAACCACGATATGTCTCCTTCACGGGATGGGTCGGTCGCTAAGTTTGACCATCGCCGCGCGGAAAACTCATCGGTAGCGGGCAGAAATCCTCGCGCGGTGTTCGGTCGGTGAGCCGTACAGCGATCGATTGAGCGCGGCCCGCTTGAGGTAGACGTGCACGCCGCTCTCCCAGGTGTAGCCGATCCCGCCGTGCAACTGCATGGCCTTGCCGGCCACGTCCACCGCGGCCTCGGTGGCGTAGGCCTTCGCCATTGAAATTGACACCGCGTCGCTGTCGGCCGCGAGGGCGGCATTCACCAGTTGCCGGGCCACCGAGATCGTGACGAGCATGTCGGCACACGCGTGCTTGACGGCCTGGAACGAGCCGATCGGCCGGCCGAACTGCTGACGGACCCCGGTGTAGGACACTGTGGCGTCGAGCATGGCCTGCGCAACGCCCAGGCTGTCGCAGGCCACCGCGAGCGCGGCACGCTCGGTGAGTGCGCGCAAGCCGGCCTCAGCATCACCGTCGAAGCGCCACACCGCGTCCTCGTCGACCTCGACGCCCTCGGCCGTCACGATTGCCAGGCGGCGGGTTTCGTCGAGCACCGGTTGCTCGGTGATCGTCAGCCCCGGGGCGTCGGCGGCCACGTCCACCAGAACTGCCACCCGGTCGGC
Organism: Mycobacterium sp. IDUB_24; assembly: GCF_055419385.1. Lineage (NCBI taxonomy): Bacteria > Bacillati > Actinomycetota > Actinomycetes > Mycobacteriales > Mycobacteriaceae > Mycobacterium > Mycobacterium sp. IDUB_24. Next base: position 329,486 of record NZ_JBVAXO010000007.1, on the reverse strand, counting down.
GTCACGTGCGGGCAGCAGCAGTCGCTGGGCTCCCGCCGAGTCGGACACGAAAGCTGCCCGGCCGTGAACGCGCCAGCCCAGACGAGTGGTGGCCAATTCGAAGGGTGCCGATTCGCCTGTCCCCGGTAGGGCGAGAGCGGCCCGAGAGCTTCCGGCGACGATGTCCTGCAGCAGCGCGTCGCGTGAGGCGTTGGGCTGCATCGCATTCAGAGCACCGATGGCCAGCACGGCACCGCCCAGGTAGCCGGTGGCCGCAACCGCCCGGCCCAACTCCTCACAGATCACGGCGACCTCGGCGAAGGTGGCGCCGGCACCACCGGCCGCTTCGGGGGCATCCAGCCCCACCCAGCCGGCCGAGACCAGCAGTGGCCAGTCGACGGCGTCCTTGGCCAGCAGATCAGCGGCTACCGAACGTAGTTCGTCGTGTATCTCTGAGAATTCGCTCATCACACCGCACTCGGTTCTCTCGGCAGGCCCAGACCGCGCTCACCGATGATCGTGCGCTGGATCTCGCTGGCGCCACCGGGAATGGTCCATTCCCACGATCCGATGAAATCGAGCATCCAGGCGCCCGACTCCCAGCCGCTGGATGCCGGTTTGGCCAGCACAGTATGGGCATTCAGCCCGCCGATCTCCGCGCCGAAACCCGTCATCCGCTGCAGTAATTCGCTGTAGTAGAGCTTGACGATCGACGCGTCGGCCGGCCCGGCCTCGCCCGCCTCGGTGCGCTCCACCAGATCCCGGCAGAGCCCGCGCAGGCCGGTCAGCTCGATCTCGAACTGCGCCAACCGATCCGCCACCACCGGATCGTCTGTGGGGGCCGCGTCCAGCAACCACTTGAAGCCCGCGTTGCCCAGCCGTTCAGACAACTCCAGCATGGTCATGCCACGCTCGGCGCCGAGCGTGGCCTGTGCGACCTGCCATCCCTTGTTCACCGGACCGACCAGATTGGCCGCCGGTACGGCGACGTCGTTGAGGAAGATCTCACAGAAATGCGAATCCCCCACCGCGTTCCGGATGGGCCGCACGTCGATACCGGGCGTGGCCATGTCCATCAAGAAGTACGAAATACCGTGCCGCTTGGGCGCTTCCGGATCCGTACGGGCCAACAGCAGACACCAGTCGGCATGCATCGCACCGCTGGCCCACAGCTTCTGACCGTTGACGATGAAGTTGTCACCCTCAGCGCGGGCTGTTGTGCGCAGAGCAGCCAGATCGGAACCGGCCTCCGGCTCGGAGAACCCCTGCACCCAGATCTCGCCGTCGAGTATGGCCGGTAGATGCCTTCTGCGTTGCTCGTCGGTGCCCGCGGCGATCAGGGTGGAGGCGGCGTGATGGATGCCGACGAAAGCGAGCACCAGCCTGGGCGCATCGTGCGCGGCCAGTTCCTGGTACAGCACGATCTGTTCGGGCACGCCCATGCCGCCGCCCCATTCGGCCGGCCAGTGTGGCACCGCGTATCCGGCAGTGTGCAGCTCGGCGAACCAGGCCTTCTGGAAGGACGCGAACTCATCGTCGCTGACACCGGTCTGGTTGGAACGCCAGTCTTTCGGGACATGAGCTGCGCACCAGTCCCGCACAGTGACGCGGAACTCGTCTAGGTCGGTCATGACGAAAACAATCCGGTCAGCCCACGCCGGCCGAGCCGGTCCGTCAGAGTCTCACGGGTCTTCGACACACCGAAGGGCAAGCGACGCAACGGCTGACTGTAGCGCGAGAGCCACGAGAGCACGGTCTCGTCGCAGAATCCCACAGCCCCGTGCAGCTGGTGGCAGACCCGGAACACCACCTCGGCGGCCTCGATCGCGGCCAGGCGCAGTGCCAGCGCATCGTTGATCGCCTCGTCGGCCGGGTTCGTGCCCACACTCCACAGCGTGTACTTGGCCAGCATGTCGACGCCGCTGCGCTCCACCTCCGCATCGGTCAGCTGGAACTGCACCCCCTGGAACGACGACAACGTCTGCCCGAACTGCTTACGCAGGCTCACGTGCGCGGTGGTCAGATCGATGGCCCTGTCCAGCATTCCGAGCAGGGTCCAGGACGGCAGGGTCAGGGCCAGAGCCACATCATTGTGGCCGGCGCCGTCGACCGCCGAAAGTTCGAGGGCGGTGGCGAACGACGGTCCAGTGGCGACTGTCTTGGTCACGGTGAGGCGGCGGCCGTCCAAAGTGACGGTGGCCCAACGGTTGTCCAGCCCCTGCAACGCAGCCTCGGGCACGGCCGCGTCGACGACCATCAAGCCGTCGACATCGAGGTCTTGCGGGCGCGACAATCGCTCGGCGACCGGATAGGGCAACGCCCAATAGCCGGCGCTGCGGCACACCGCGGCCGCCGCCTCCAATGAATCGGCATCGGAGCGGGGTTCGAGTTCGAAGGCACCGAGGCTCTCCAGCACGGGCGTCACCAGCGCGGCCCGGGTGTCGGGCTTCGCGTCGGCCTCGACCAACAGTTGATCGCCGCCGGCAGCCTCGAACGCCTTCACCGCCTGGCGACCGAACTCTTTGGCGTCGTCGCTGAGATCGAGAATCATCGCCGTCACGCCTTTCCGGCCAGCATGGTCCGCGACAACAGGATGCGCTGCATCTCGATGCTGCCCGAGGACACGGTCGACGCCTGCGAGTACCGCCAGTGGTCTTCGACCTCCGCCCGGAAGTACTCGGCTTGGCTGTCACCACCGCGCGGCACCGCCCCGGCAATCTCCATGAGCACCTCCGCGCTCTCCTGATCCAAGCGCGTCACCGCGATCCGATATGCCGCCGAGTCACCGGGATTCACCCGGCCGGTCGCCTGCATCGACACCACCCGGTAGGCCATCAACCGAGCCCTGCGGCAGTGGGTGAGCATCCGGGTCCACCGGCCCCGCAGCTCGGCCGGCAACTCTTCCCACTTGGCGCCGAGTACCCCTGGGGCAGCCTGCAGCAGCCGCTCGCAGCGCGCATAGCGGGCGATGCCGACGCGCTCGAAGGACACCACGTCCTGCACCATCGACCAGCCCTGATCCACGGTCCCGAGCACATCCGCCTCGGTGACCAACAGGTCGTCGAAGAACACCTCGTTGAGATGATGCGGACCCATCATGGTGCGGATCGGACGCACCTGGATACCCGGTGAATCCATCGGCACCAGGAAGATCGTCATGCCCTGCTGCTTTTTCTCACCTTTTGAGGTGCGGGCCAACAGGAAGATCCACTGGGCCATGGTGGCGTACGAGGTCCAGATCTTCTGGCCGTTGACCCGCCAGCCGTCGCCGTCCCGGCGGGCGAAGGTGCGCAGCGAAGCCAGGTCCGAACCCGACTCCGGCTCGGAAAACCCTTGGCACCAGATCACTTCGCCGTTCGCGATCGGGGGCAGGTGCTTGCGCTGCTGCTCCTCGGTGCCGTGCCGCATGATGATCGGACCCACCCAGTTGACGCCCATGTACTGCGCGCCACGCGGTTCGTGGTGTGCCCACATCTCCTCGCGCACCACCGTCTGTTCCCAGACCGACGCGCCACCACCGCCGAACTCCTTCGGCCACGACATACACAGCAGATGCTGCTGCGCCAATGTCCGGCAGAACTGCTGGGCCACCGCCAGATCGGCGGGGTCATCGGTGAACGCGCCGAGAAAGTCGGCGGGCACCTCGTCGGCGATCAACGCACGCAGCTCACCGCGCAGCGTGTCGGCCGCCTCACCAAAATCGAAATCCACTCCTGGCCTTTCTGTTCCGACCGTCAGCCGGCGATATTTCGCGCGTCCAACTCGGCGAGCACTGCGGCGGTGTCCGCGCCCAGTTCCGGTGCGTACCCCGCGATCCGGCCCGGTGTCCTGGAGAACCAGGTGGGCACGCCGGGCATGCGCACCCGACCGTGCTGGGTGTCGACGCTCTCGAACAACCCGACGGCGTTGAGGTGCTCGTTCTCGAACAGCTCATCGGGTGTGAGCATCGGCGCCGCCGGAATCTCCAACTCCGCGAACAGATCCAGCCACTCCGCGGTGGTGCGCTCCTTGAGCGTCTGGGCCACCAAGCCGTATACCGTGTCGATCTGGCGGGCCCGCTGCTCCAAGGTGGCGAACTCGGGGCCATTCCAGCTCGGCTGCACCCGGTCGATGAAGGTGTTCCAATGCTTGTCGTTGTAGATCAGCGCCGCGATGTGACCGTCCTTGGTCTCATACGGCCTGCGGTTCGGGGTGACCGCCCGGGGATAGATCGCAGGCCCCAGCGGAGGGTCGAACATGGCGCCGTTGGCATGTTCGACCAGCATGAAGGAGGCCATGGTCTCGAACATGCTGACCTCGACCTCCTGCCCCTCGCCGGTGCGCTCACGGTGGAACAACGCCATGGTGGTGGCGTAGAGCGCGGTCAGGCCGGCCACCTTGTCGGCCATGATGGTGCCGACATAGGAGGCCTCACCGGTCAATTGCTGTTGCACCGCAGGCAATCCGCACTCGGCCTGAATGGTGTCGTCGTACGCCGGGCGGTCGGCGTCCGGGCCGCGCCGGCCGTAGCCATAGCAGTTTGTGTACACGATGCCCGGGTTGATCGCGGCCACATCGTCATATCCGAAGCCGAGCTTGGCGACGGCCTTGGCCCGCATCGAGTGGATGAACACATCGGCATCGGCGATCAGCGCCCGCAGGTCGGCCTTGCCCTGCTCCGATCGCAGATCCAGCACCACGCTGCGCTTGCCGCGGTTGACGTTGACGAACACCCCGCTCATGCCCGGCGCGGGTCCGACCGAGATGTAGCGGGTGTTGTCCCCCGCCGGCGTCTCCACCTTGATGACGTCGGCGCCCATGTCGGCCATGATCTGCGTGCAGTACGGACCCATCACCATGGCCGTGAGGTCGATGACCCGAACCCCTTGCAGTGGACCGGTTGTCATGATCGGACCCCCTCCACCGCTCGACCGAAGCTGTAGCGGATGTGCTCGGAATGCCCGTCGGGGACGACCGGGAAGATCACGGGTTCGCTGACGTCGCGGATGCGGTCGATCTGCTCGCCGACCTCCTCCACGGTCCACGATGGCCGATACACGCCTGGCGACTCAGCGATGACGGCGCGGGCCAGCCTTCCGGCGATCGCCACGAAGAATTCACCGGTCACCGAGCAGGAGTCATGCGCCAGCCAGCCCACGGCCGGTGCCACCAGGTTCGCACCCATCGGCGGGTACGCCGAGGTGTCAAGCCCCTCGGCCATCCTGGTCACCGCGCCCGGCACTATCGCATTGCACACGACGCCCTCGGCAGCACCCTCCAGTGCCACCACATTGCACAGCCCGAGGATCCCGGCCTTGGCCGCGGCGTAGTTGGCCACCTCATGGTTGCCGTACAGCCCGCCGATCGACGAGGTCAGCACCATCCGGCCGTAGCCGGCCTCGCACATCAGTGGAAATGCCGGGCGCACAACGTGGAACGCACCGCGCAGATGCACGTCGAGCACCGCATCGAAGTCGTCGTACGTCATCTCCTTCAACGAGCCACGGCGCACCGTGCCCGCGTTGTGGATCAGGATGTCGACGCGGCCGAAGTGCTCGACTGCCTTGCCGATGATCGCCTGACCGCCTTCGGCGGTGGCCACCGAATCAGTGACGGCGACGGCTTCTCCACCGGCCGAAACAATTTCGTCGACCACCTGCTGCGCCGGCGCCGCGTCGGCGCCGTCCCCGGCGAGACTGCCACCTGGGTCGTTGACGACGACCTTCGCCCCCTTCGAGGCCAGCAGCAGCGCATACTCACGGCCCAGGCCCCGGCCTGCACCGGTGATGACGGCGACGCGCTCGTCGAATCTGAGTGTGCTCAAGCGAACGGTTCCTCGCCTTCGAGCTTGGTGCGCTGCAACAACCGACCGGACATCGGGTCGTATGGGGTGGCCCGGTGCATGGTCCCGGTGTTGTCCCAGATCACTAGATCTCCGACGGTCCAGCGGTGCCGGTAGGTGAAATCTGGCTGAGTGGCCCAATCCCGCAGCCGCACCAGCAGTTCGATGCTTCTCCGGAAGTCGATCGGGCCGTCGGCGTCCACGATGTGGCGTGCGGTCGCGCCGAGCAACAGCGACTTGCGGCCGGACTGATGCGTCCACACCAACGGCAGCTCGCGGTCACCGATCGCCATCATGCGGCGCAATGACTTCGCACTCGGTTCAGGGTCGTAGTAGAACAGCGTGTTCCACGCCGAGTGCATCACCCGCAGCCCCTCGATGTCGGCCTTGTCCTCGTCGGATAGGTCGTCATAGGCGGCATAGGTGTTGCAGAACTCGGTGTCGCCCTCCTCGGGGTTACCCAATGCCACGCTCTGCAGCAGCGAGGCCAGGATCGGCACCTCGTTCATGGTGCCGTCGATGTGCCAGTACAGCGAGCCCTTCAGATAGTCGGCCTGCTTGTTCACCTCGGTGTCCAGCGACACCTTGTAGAGCTTTCCGCCCTGGTTCTCGGCGGCGAACGTGCCGAGGGTCTCGGTGAACGCGATCTGCTCGTCGTCGGTGAACCCGATCTGCGGGAACACCAGCACCCCGCGCTGCTCAAGCAGCTCCCGGATGCGCCCGGCATGCTCGCCGGAGAGCAGCGTGGCCTTGTCGGCGCGGATCTCGGTTCCGATGCGCGGCTTGATGTCCCGGGTTTCGAGCGCGGTCGTCGTCGTCATGTGGTGAGCTCTAATCCGTCGAGATCGCCCTTGGCGCGCCATTCCGCGATCAGATCGTCGAAGGCGTAGAAGCCCGGCGAATAGAAATCGCCCAGGAAGGCGCCGTTGCGTTCCGCGCCACCGCGTCCTTCGTTGTTGTAGTAGCCAGGCGTGCAAGACAATTCAAACGCCGAGTTGTCGATCGACAGTTCACGAACCGTCGACACCCAGGTATCCTGGCCCTCCTGGCTGGGCTCCACGGTAGTGGCACCCCGGTTCTGCGCCTCGCCGATGATGTAGGCGATGTGCTTGGCCTGCTGTTCGAACATTGCCGTGGTGTTGGCCGACACGCCGCCCTGAATGAAGCCCATGAAGAACTGGTTGGGGAATCCGCGGCTGGTCATGCCGTGCAGTGTCTTGTAGTCGTTCTGCCAGTAGTCGAACAGCTCGAGCCCTCCACGCCCGACGATGCGCTCGATCGCGAACCGGCGGCTGATCTCGGTGGAGATCTCGAAACCGCTCGCGAAGATCACGCAGTCGACCTCGTATTCGACACCGTCGGCAACGATGCCCTTCTCGGTCAGCCGTTCCACGCCCTTGGTGGCCGAGACGTCGACGAGTTTCACGTTGGGTCGGTTGAACGTGGCCAGATACTGCTCGCTGGAAGTCGGCCGCTTGCACATGAAGCGGTAGTACGGCTTCAACGCCTCAGCCGTCGCGGGATCCTCGACGATCTCACCGACGAGTCGGCGCAGCCGCTCCATGATCTTGAAGTCTTCCTCTTCGCGGAAGGCCATGATCTGCTCGATGGTCACTGCTGCCGGGTCATCGCTGGCGGCGATCCGGGCGGTCAGATTGCGCCCGAGCTCGGTCCAGAAGTCGCACACCAGGTCAGGCTCACCGAACACCACCCCGACGAACGGCGACCAGTTGTGGAAGTTGCGCTTTCGTTCTTCCTGCCAACCCGGTTGCAGCGACGCAGCCCATGCCGGATCGGTGGCTGGGTTGGACCGCGCATCAACTGAGGACGGTGTGCGCTGGAAGACGAACAGTTGCTGGGCATCGCGGCCGAGGTGCGGTACCAACTGGATTCCCGTTGCACCGGTGCCGACGAGAGCGACGCGCTTGTCGGCCAACTTGTGCAGGCCGCCGTCAGCGTCGCCGCCCGTGTAGTTGTAATCCCAACGCGCGGAATGGAACACATGACCCGAAAAGTCCTTGATCCCGGGGATACCCGGCAGCTTCGGACGGTTGTAGGAGCCTTGCGCCATGACCACGAACCGGGCCCGGATTTCGTCGCCCCGGTCGGTGCTGATCTGCCAGCGCTGCGTCGCGTCGTCCCAGCGCAGTTCACGCACCTGGGTGGAGAAAAGCGCACCGTCGTACAGCCCGAAGTGCTTGCCGATGTTGCGGCAGTGCTGGAGGATCTCGGCGCCGTCGGCGAATTTCTTGCTCGGCATGAAGTCGAGCTCTTCGAGCAGCGGGATGTAGCAGTAGGCATCGTTGTCGCACTGGATTCCGGGAAAGCGGTTCCAGTACCAAACCCCACCGAAGTCGCCGGCCATCTCGATGACACGGATCCCCTCGACACCGGCCTTCTTCAAATACGCCCCGGCCAGCAGGCCGGCGAAGCCGCCGCCCAGGATTACGACGTCGGCCTCCTCGACGATCGGATCACGTTCGGTCACCGTGGTGTAGGGGTCGACCTCGTAGAACTCGGCGAATTCGCCTTCCAGCTCCAGGTACTGGTCGGCACCTTCGGTCCGCAGCCGCTTGGCCCGCTCGGCGGCGTACTTCTCCCGGATCGCGTCGATGTCGATGTCGGTGGGGGTTTCGGTGGGCCCGCAACCTTTCTGAGTTTGGCTCATACGTTGGCCTTTTCGGGCAGCGCCGCGGCATGCAGCGGCGCGGGCATGTCGTGCACCGCGGGCAGCACCTCGGCGGCGAACAGCTTGGTGGACTCCATGGCCTTCTCGTACGGCATCGTGCCGAACTGCGGGACGATGGTGACCTCGGCAAACGAGCAGGCTTCCTGCGCGGCCTTGAGCTTGGTGAACACCGTCTCGGGCGTGCCGATCAGCAGGTTGGAGGCGTGGTATCCGGGCGGGCCGCCCTTCTTCTGGTTGCCGACCTCCGAGGCCAGCACGGCCGTCGCGCTGGCTTCGCGGGCGGCGTAGGCCTCGTATCCCTTGACACCCTTGAAGTTCGACGCGTCGGCGAAACCGTAGTGCACATTGACGTCCCGGTTGGCAGTCCAGATCCACTCTTCCGTTTGAGCGACCTCATCCTCGGAACCCACGCAGTACATGAACATCACGTTCTTGGGCTGACAGGGCCCCAGCCCCTCCTCGGCACGGAAGGTGTTGACCTTGCGCACTTCCTCACCCGCGTCGGTGATGGGCTTGTTGCCCACGAACAGCGGAACCATGCCGCGCCGGGACAGGATCTCCAGCGACTCGGCGGTCGAGGACGAGCTGTAGATGCGATCGAACAAGTCGGTGCTGATCGGCTCGGGGCGCAGCGACATCTCCGGGAAGCTGAAGATCTTGCCCTCATAGGAGAATCGTTCGCCGGAGAAGGCCAGCTTGAGGATGTCCAGCGTCTCGTTGAAGCGGTCGCGGCTCTCTTCGCGGGGCACGCCGACCGCGGCGAACTCACCCTTGGACACCCCACGCCCCAGGCCGATCGTGGTGTAGCGGCCATTGGAGACGATGTCGAGATAGGCGATCTGAGTGGCCAGCCGGATCGGGTTCCACCACGGCACCACCGCCACGAAGGTGCCCAGGCTGACCCGCTCGGTGCGTCCGGCGAAATAGGTCAGGGCCTGAATCGGGTTGGGCGTCATGCCATATGGCGTCCCATGGTGCTCGGGGAACCAGATCCCGTCGAAGCCCAGCGGTTCGGCGAGGTCGCCGAGTGCCAGCGCGGCCTGCACGCACTTGTAGTCCGGTGTGGCGGGCGGGGTGCTGAAGTCGCCGGCGAGCACGCGCTCCCAGTCGTGGGAGTTCTGCGCCCCGGTACCCAGATTGACCTTCATGTTTCGCTCCTTATTGGGCGATTTGTGTGCGTTTAGCGGCGCTGACCGCCGGTGAATGCACACAAATCACTGGATCTCGGTGGGCTCTCCGGTGCCCATGTACTTGGAAAGTTGGTGATGCAGGTTGACGGTGCTGCGTTCGCGGTACGGATTGGGCTTGGTGCCCGGAAATCCTGCCGACTTCATGCCCTGCTGCACAGCGGCCATGTTCGAGAAGTCCTGAGGCAGCACCGAGCGCCAGTTCGGGCTGTCGGCCGGGGTGTACTCCCATTCGGTCTGCGGCTCTTCCCCTTTGGGGTAGAGCTCGAACACGCTCACCTCGAAGATGCACTTGTCCGGGTCGTAGCTCGGATCAGGGCGGGCGCTGTAGCACAGCGCACTGGTCAGGCCCTGGCCGATCTGGAAGTTCGGGAAGATCTGCCAGGCGGTGCCGCTCTGCCCGAGGATGTCGGGCGGGATGGTCGGCCAGACCACGCCGCGGGCCTCGTCATCGCGACGAGCCGAGGACAGCCAATGCTCGAGCACCTTGTCGGCGGGCGTGCCTTCGGGCAGTTCGTCGACGAGTCGTTTGGCGGCGTTGACCAGTGTCTGCGTGGTGGTCGCGTTGGTCTCTTCCATGGTGTAGACCTGCATCTCAGCTGTGGAGATGCGGGGATCACCGGTGCCGAGCCGGATCTTGGACTTGGTCTCCTCCATGTCCTTCGGCGCGTCATAGCCGATGTTGGAGTGTTTGCCCTGCGCCTTGGCCCAGCCCTTGAACTCACCGAACTTGTTGAACTCGGGGTGGGTGGTGAACACGTGGTAGGTCTCGTTGAAAGCCTCCATCGCGACTTTCCAGTTGCAGTCGAACTTCAGCCATTTGCGCCACTTGTAGCGCATGTTCTCCAGACCGAACGGGTCGAGGATCTTGGCCGCCGGAAACAGGAAGTCCGCCAGCGGTTCACAGTCGGGGTCCATGTTGATGAACAGCCAGCCACCCCAGGTGTCGACCCGGATCGAGGCCAGGTGGGTGTTCTCCGGGGTCAGGGTGCCCTGCCAGTCGTCCTGCTCACGGATATGGGTGCAGGCGCCCTCGAGGTCGTACGTCCAGCCGTGGAACCCGCACATGAACGACTTGCGAGTGCGGGCGCAGGCGTTCTTGGCGCCGGCAGGCGTGTCGATCAGACGCCGTCCACGGTGCATGCAGACGTTGTGGTGCGCGGCGAAGGTGTCCACGCCCGTTCGTACGATGAGAATTGAATCGTCGAGAATGTCGTAGGTGAGGTAGCTGCCTACCTCCGGCAGGTCCTCGACGCGGCCGACCTGCTGCCACACCTTGCGCCACAACCGATCCCGCTCGTTACGCGCGTATTCCGGTGAGATGTAGGCATCGACCCCGATGGTCACGGGGCTGGAAAGCTCTTCGGTCACTAATGCCTCCTTATGGCCGCGCGGAAGTCGTCGTCCTTGAGGAACAGCGAGGTATTGTCGGCGCCGAGATGAGTCCAGCGCAGGTTGAGCCCACCGTCGACCAGGATGGTCTGGCCGGTGATGTAGCTCGACAGATCGGAGAGCAGAAACAGGATGGCCCCGGCCTGCTCCTCGGGGGTTCCGCGCCGGCCCATCGCGATGGCCCGGTGGTCACGGTCCGGGTCAGCGTCGACATAGGTTGCCGATGCCGCGGTTTCGGTGACGCCGGGGGCGACGGCGTTGACCCGGATCCCTTCTGCGGCAAGCTCGGCCGCCATAGTGCGGGTCGCCGCGACGATCGCGGCCTTCGCGGTGCCGTAGGCGACGTGATACGGCGCAGTGTTCATCCCGCTGATCGAGGACACCGACACGATCGAGCCTGGAGTGCCCTCCGCGCGTAGCGCCCCCGCGACGGCCTGACTCATGAAGAACATGGTTTCCAGGTTCGCGGTGAACAATTCCCGCCAGTCGGCGCGTGACACCCGCGTGGCCGGCATCCAGGTCGACGGGGCGGCGCCGCCGGCGACGTTGACCAACCCGTAGAGCGTGCCGTCCGCCCGTCGTGCGGTGTCGAGGACCATCGCGATGCCGTCGTCCGTCGACGCATCGGCCGCCACTGTCACCACATTCAGGCCCTTGTCGGCCAGCGGTGCAATGTGCGTGTCGAGGTTGTCCTGCGATCGACTCACCGCCACGACCGTGGCCCCGGCCTCGGCCGCCATTCGCGTGACCGTGGTGCCGATGCCGCCACCGCCGGCACCCGACACCACCACGACCCGGCCGTCCAGGCTCAGGGAGCTCTCCATACGTGACCCTTATCGACCTATTTGTCCGGACAACATATTGCGATCTTCATATTGGAGAACACTATTCCCCAGCACTTATGCACCGTCAAGGGCCGATATGAACATATGGACCGCTATTGTCTGGACTACGTGGAGTTGCTAACGTCCGAGGTCATGAGCGCGCTATCGGTATCTGATGCCAGGTACACCGCAAACCCCACGGTCGCCGGGAATTGGAAGCTGGAGCAGGTCACCGCACCCAGCAGGCTTTTCGGCGCGAACGGCCTGCGCACCGGCGCCGACGGACGGATCTACATCGCCCAGGTGACCGGCAGTCAGATCAGCGCCCTCGACCCGGCGACCGGGCGATTGGAAACCGTCAGCGCCAAGGGCGGCGACATCATCGCTCCCGACGACGTCGCGTTCGATGCCGACGGCAACCTGTATGCCACCGAGGTGATGGACGGCCGGGTCAGCGTGCGCGAGGCCGGAGGTCGCACACGTGTGCTGCGCGACGACATCCCGTCGGCCAACGGCATCACGTTCCACCAGGGTCGGTTGTTCGTCGGCGAGTGCCGCGAGGGCGGCCGGCTCATGGAGTTCGACCTGGCCGGTGGCACCCCGCGCATCCTGCTGGAGGACGTGCCCTCGCCCAACGCCATGGAGGTCGGCCCCGACGGGCTGCTCTATTTCCCCGTGATGGGCGCCAACGAGATCTGGCGGTTGGACCCTGATGGAGGTGAGCCCCAGGTGGTGGCAGGCGGGCTCGGGGTTCCGGACTCGGTCAAGTTCGACGCCGACGGCCAGATCGTCTCCACCCAGGTTGCCAGCGGCCAGGTGCTGCGCATCGACCCGCGCAACGGCGAGCAGACACTGCTGGCGCAGTTGAACCCCGGCCTGGACAACTGCACCTTCGTCGGGGACCGGTTGTTCGTCTCCAACTTCACCGGTGAGATCACCGAGATCTCGTCCAGCGGCGCCAAAGCACTGCTGCCTGGCGGGTTGAACTGGCCGCTGGATCTGACCGTGGGCACCGACGGCGCGTTGTACATCGCCGACGGCACCTACTTCTACCGGGTCGGCCCAGACGGGGCACTGCAGACCGTCGCCATGCTGTTCTCACCCGGCTACCCAGGGTTCCTCCGCGGCGTGACCGCCTCGGGTCCAGGCGAATTCATCGTCACCACCGCCGCCGACACCGTGGCTCGTTTCCGCCCCGAAGGCGCCCAGGAGGAGGTGAGCGAGGTACTCGCTGGCGGTATCGACCAGCCCTACGGCGTGACGCCGGCCCCCGACGGCTCGGTGTTGGTGGTCGAACAGGGCGCGGGACGGCTGCTTTCGGTACGCGACGGATCCGTCACGGTCCTGGCCTCGGGACTCGACACTCCTGTCGGGGTCGCGATCGGACCCGATGGTGCGCCGCTGGTGTCGGTGGCCGGCGCCGTCGTGAGCGTGAATGGTGGCGAGGTCAGGCCACTCGTCGATGGATTGCACACACCGCACGGCATTCTGGTGCGCGACGGTGCGCTGTACATCGTCGACTCCGGCGCCAAAGAGGTTGTCGAGTACGACCTGGACAACGCTGCCCGCACCGTCATCGCCGCCGGGCTGCCGGTCGGGCCGCCACCGGGGGTAACGCCAAAACCCCTGAAGGGCATGCCGCCGTTCTCCGGCCCGCAGGGCCCGTTTGCCGGGATCACCGCGGGAGCCGATGGGACGCTCTACATCTCAGGTGACGGCGACGGCAGCGTGCTGGCGCTGCGCCGGGACTGAACAAGAACATGACAGTCACACCGGCCGACCACCGATACCTTCAGGTGGCACGCACCCTGCGCAAGGAGATCGTCGACGGGGTCTACCCGGTGGGCTCACAACTGCCCACCGAACACGAACTCTGCGAGCGCTTCGAGGTCAGCCGCTACACCGTACGCGAAGCACTGCGGCGGTTGCGCGACGACAACCTGGTCACCTCGCGACCACGGGCCGGAACCACCGTGGCGCCCCGGGCCGCAGCGAATACCTATGCCCAGGACGTGGTCTCGATCAATGACCTGCTGGCGTTCGCCACCGGCGCCCAGTTCACCATCGAGTCCAACGCCATGGTCACGATCGACGGCGAGTTGGCCGAGCGCACCGGGCTCCCCCTCGGCGAGCAGTGGCTGGCTGTGCGGGGCTACCGCCAGGCCGACGACGGTGCGGCACCGGTATGCCGTACCGAGTACTACATCAACCGCGGCTTCGCCGGGGTCGGCCGGCTGCTGCAACGGCACTCCGGGCCGATCTTCCCACTGATCGAGGATCTGTTCGGGGTCAGCATCATCGAAGTGCACCAGGTAATTTCAGCGATCTCAGCGACCGATGAACTCGCCGCCGCCCTCAAGGTCGCCCCCGGTTCGGCGGCCCTGCAGATGCAACGGACGTACACCACCTCCGACGGGGAGGTCGCCCAGGTCACCGTCAACACCCACCCCTCGGACCGGTTCCGGCATGCTATGACGATGCGCCGGGTCAAGGGCTGAGGCGCGGTGCGAAGGAACGCTGTGGGCCACAGAGACCAAGCCCGCGCGGCCGACGCCTACGCCCGCGGGCTGTGGGTGTCCACCACCCTGGCCGACGCGCTCGCCGACGCGGCGCGTGACAGCCCCGGTCGGGTTCTGGTGATCGACGCGGACATCACGCTGACCGCCCACGAATTACACACCCGGGCACAGGCTCTGGCCCTGCAACTGACCGGGTGGATGCCCCAGGGCAGCGTGGTCTCCTTCATGCTGCCCAACTGGCACGAGGCCGCGATCATCTATCTGGGCGCCACGCTGGCCGGCATGGTGGTCAACCCGATCCTGCCCTCACTGCGGGACCGGGAACTGTGCTTCATCCTGGATGACGCACGCAGCCGAGCAATCTTCATCCCCGCCCAGTTCGGCAACCACGACTACGCGGCAATGCTCACCCGGGTCTGCACACAGCTGGACGCACCTCCGGAAGTCATGGTGCTGCGGGGCGATCCGGGACCACACCGGGCATTCACCGCCCTGCACGATGTGCCGGATCGGGATCTCCCGACGCTCGACCCGGACGACATCCGGATGATCATGTACACCTCCGGCACCACCGGGCGCCCCAAAGGCGTACTGCACAGCCACAACTCGATCAACGCTCTGATCCGCCAGTTGGGCGAACACTGGATGATCGACCCCGGTGACACCTTCCTGGTGCCCTCCCCCATCGCGCACATCGGCGGCTCGATCTACGCCTTCGAATGCCCGCTGCTGCTGGGCAGCACGGCGGTGCTGATGCAGCGCTGGAACGCCGACGGCGGCGTGGCACTGATGTCCGAACACGGGTGTACCCACATGGCCGGGGCGACACCGTTTCTGGAACAACTGCTCGTTGCCGCCGAACGGGCCGGCACCCGACTGCCTGCTCTCAAGGTGTTCATCTGTGGTGGCGCGTCGGTACCGCCATCGCTCATCCGGCGGGCGTCTGACTACTTCGACCGGGCTGTCGTCAGCCGCGTGTACGGCTCCACCGAGGTTCCGGTCACCACCGTCGGCTCACTGGACCCGGGCGCGGTCGAGTACGCCGCCGAGACCGACGGCCGGCCCGGGATCGCCGAGGTGCGGCTCGTCTCCGGCGAGATCCGGGCCCGCGGTCCACAGATGCTGCAGGGTTATCTGCACTCCGAGGACGAGATCGAATCCTTCGACGAGGACGGCTTTTTCCGCACCGGGGACCTCGGCCGCTGGGTGGACGGCGAATACCTGCAGGTGACGGGACGGGCCAAAGACCTCATCATCCGCAACGGTGAGAACATCTCACCCAAGGAAGTCGAAGACATCCTGGTCGGTCAACTCGGCATCGTCGAGGCGGCCGTGGTCGGTCTGCCCGATGAACGTACCGGGGAACGGGCCTGCGCCGTACTGGTGACGGCCGATGGCCGGCACCCCGGCGTGGCCGACGTGGGCCGGGTGCTGGCCGAGCACGGGCTGGCCCGGTTCAAATCGCCCGAGCGGGTGGAGGTCTGGGATGCCCTGCCGAAGAACGATGCGGGCAAGGTGCTCAAGCACCACATTCGAGCGACGCTGAAGGGTTGACCACAATGCAGGTTGCGATCGTCACCGGAGCCAGCAGCGGCATCGGGTTCGGCTGTGCCACCACGCTTGCCGAGGCCGGAATAGCCGTGCTCGGCACCGGACGCGATGAGGAGCGGCTCGGCGAACTGGCCAAGGCTGTCCGCGATCCGGACCTGATCGCCACGCTGTCCGTCGACCTCACCGCCGACGATGCCCCACAACGCATCGTCGAGGCTGCGCTGACCCGCTGGGGCCGCATCGACTTTCTCATCAACAATGCCGGTGTGGGCAGCCCCAAGCCCCTGCACGAAACCGATGACGCAACCCTGGACTACTTCCTCGGGATCATGCTGCGCGCACCATTTCGGTTGGCCCGCGACGTGATACCGCACATGGCGCCCGGTTCGGCGATCATCAACATCACCTCGACATTCGCGGTCGTCGGCGGATTGCGCGGCGGGGCATACTCGGCGGCCAAGGGCGGGTTGACGGCGCTGACCACTCACATCGCCTGCCAGTACGGCGCCCAGGGCATCCGCTGCAACGCGGTCGCCCCGGGCGTCACCGTCACGCCGATGGTCGAAAAGCGCCTCGACGACCCGGGCTTCCGCAAGATGCAGACCGAGATGACCCCGCACACCCGACTGGGCCGGGTCCAGGACATCGCGTCCACCGTGGCATTCCTGTGCTCCGAGGGCGGCAGCTTCATCAACGGACAGACCATCGTCGTCGACGGCGGTTGGAGCTCGACGAAGTACCTGTCCGATTTCGCACTGAACGCAAAGTGGACCGCCCAATGAATGTCTTCGCCGTACTCGATCAGGCCGCGGCGAGATTCGGCGACAGCGGCGCGGTTTTCCTCGGCGAACGTCAATTACTGACGTGGGCACAGTTACGTGATCGCGTGCTACGGCTGGCCACCGCGCTGAAGACCCTCGGCGATCGCGGCACCCGCATCGCCGTCGCGAGCGAGAACCGGCCCGAGATCGTCGAGCTGATGTTCGCCATCTGGGCGGCTGAATGCGTATTCGTGCCGATCAACTACAAGCTGCATCCCCGCGAGATGGCCGACATCGTGGCGGATTCCGGTGCGGCGCAGGTGTTTGCCTCGGCCAAGATCACCGACGGCTTGGCTGCCGGCATCGAGGCCCCCGTCGAAACGATTGGCAGCCAGTCCTACTCGGACCTGTTCAACGCCGAGCCGGCGACCCCGCCGGCGACCGATCCGGATACCCTGGCGTGGCTGTTCTACACCAGCGGTACCACCGGAAAGTCCAAGGGCGCCATGCTGTCCCACCGCAATCTGATGGCGATGACAGTGGCGCACCTGGCCGATTTCGACGATCCGGACGAGAACTGCAGCCTGATCCACGGCGCCCCGATGTCGCATGGTTCGGGCCTTTACATCCCGCCGTACGTGCTACGCGGTGCCCGTCAGGTAGTGCCCGAATCTGCCGCGTTCGAACCCGACGAGTTCCTGGACCTGTGCGGCCATCATCCGGGCAGCAGCGCATTTCTGGCGCCGACCATGGTGCAGCGCCTGATCCAGACCGGCAGGCCCCGCCCGGAGAACCTGAAAACCGTGGTCTACGGGGGCGGGCCGATGTACGTCGACAGCCTCAAAAAGGCGCTGGCCGCCTACGGGCCGATTTTCGTGCAGCTCTATGGGCAGGGCGAGGCACCGATGACGATCACGGGGCTGCGCCGGGCAGATCACGTCGTAGCCATCGACACAGCCGACGACGCGATCCTCGGCTCGGTGGGCTATCCGCGCTCCGGCGTGGAGGTCGCCGTGCTGACCGAGACGGGCGAGCCCGCAGCCATGGACGGGATCGGTGAGATCGTCTGCCGCGGCGACGTCGTCATGTCCGGCTACTGGAACAACCCGGCCGCCACCACCGCCACGCTCAAAGGCGGCTGGCTGCACACCGGCGACATGGGTTCCTTCGATGCCCGTGGCTATCTCACCCTGCGTGACCGGTCCAAGGACGTGGTGATCAGCGGGGGCAGCAACATCTATCCGCGCGAGGTGGAAGAGGCTCTGCTGGAACATCCCGATGTGGTCGAGGCCGGCGTCGTCGGCGCGCCGGACGCCGATTGGGGCGAGGTGGTGGTCGCGTTCGTGGTGTGCTCCGAAACGAACAGCGCCGACGCCGCTGCGCTCGACGCGCATCTGCTGGAACGGATCGCCCGGTTCAAGCGACCCAAGCGGTACGAGTTCATCGACGCACTACCGAAGAACAGCTACGGCAAGGTGCTCAAGCGCGAACTGCGCGCGCGCCTGGTTTGATTGCGCCGGCGGAGAAAGTCCTCACCACATCAGGCCGCGGATCAGCTCGGTCGGCGGGATGTCCTCGGCCGCAACCAACCCCGATGGTGCGCGGCATACCCAGTCGATCGCGTTGACCACCCGGGCGGCCGTGGAGACGCACCCGGCGTCGGTCACGTCGAGCACCGGATGGGACAGCTCAGTGCTCACCTCGATGCGCGGCTCGCCCTCCACGATCACCTTGTGCACCCCGGACTGACCTTCCGGCGGATACTCCCAATCCGGCGCGGCCGCCGGGGTCAGTCGTGTGGTGTGCTCGATCGTGATGACCGGGACGCCGCCGCGCACGCCTTCGGCGGCGAACCGCACTCCGGCGAGTTGCCCTGGCTCGACGGTCATCATCGTGCACTCGATGCGCTCGGGGCTGTACCACGGCTCGAATCGCTGGCCGACCTCGTCGAGTTCCACCCCGAGCCGGTCGGCGAGGTTGCGCACCAGGCCGCCGAACATCGAGGTGACCACCCCGGGCTGGAACGCCATCGGCAGGTCGTCGTCAGGCGTGGTGCCGAAACCCATGGCGGTGCCGGTGTATTCGTAGTCATCGTAATTGCCGTAGTCGAAGATCTCCTTGACCGTCACCGACTCGGCCCGAGTGACCAGGCTGAGCGCGGCATACACCGCGGTATCTCCCGAGTAGCCGGGGTCGATGCCGTTGACATACAGCGTGGAATTCCCAGCGGTGCAGGCCTTCTCGAGTGGCACCCGCAGCCAGTCGTCGGCCTGGCGCGGTGTCACCAGCCACACCATCGATGTCCCGACCACGTTGATGCCGGCCGCCAGGAACCGGGACATCTGTTCGATGGCCTCCATCGGCCGGGTCTCGCCCAATGCCGTGTACACCACACAATCGGGCTCGAGCGCGATGAGCGCGTCGATGTCGTCGGTGGCGACCACGCCTGTCGGCGCACTGCGCCCACACAATTCGGCAGCGTCGCGGCCGATCTTCTCGGGGCCCGCGGCATGGACACCGACCAACTTCAAATCGGGCCTGCCGATGATCGCGGCCAGCGAATGCCTACCGACATTGCCCGTCGAGAATTGAACCACTCTGCGCACGCGCGCTCCGTTCTTGCTCAGTAGTCGGGAATCGGCAGTGGCGAGTTGTTCGAGTCGATGCCGCCGTCGACGTGGAAGATGGCGTTGGTCGCGTAGCAGTCCCGGGTGGACAGGTAGACGCACAATCTCCCGAGATCCTCCACGTCACCAAGGCGATGCAACGGCGTCGCCTCTTTCATCTTCTCCAACGACCCGGGTAACAAGTCAAGGCTCCCTTGTAGACCCTCGGTCGCAAAAGACCCCAGGGCGATCGCGTTCACCCGGATCTTGGGCGCCAGCTCCTGCGCCATGGCCCGCGTCAGCGCTTCCAGCCCGCCCTTGGCGACGCAGTACGCCGTCAACGCACGAATGCCGAAACGCGCTGAGCCCGAGGATATGTTGACGATCGATCCGCGGCCGGCGTCGATCATGTGGGGTGCCACGAGCTGACTCATGATGAACGCCGACGTGACGCACCAATCGAACGTGTGCCTGAAGTCCTCGTCGGTGATGTCGAGGAACCGTGCGTAGGTCGAACCACCGACGTTGTTGATCAGGATGTCGACGCGACCGAACCGCTCCATCGCTGTGCCGACCACGCGTTCACCGTCAGACCGGTTCGTCGCGTCGGCGACCACCGCCACGCCCTTACCTCCCGCCTCTTCGATACCGGTGATGGTCCCGACGATGTCGGATTCCGTTCTGGCCGTGCCGACGACGGTGGCACCGGCCTCGGCCAACACTCGCGCAATCCCCTGCCCGACACCTTTTCCGGCGCCGGTCACGATCGCGACCTGGCCGTCCAGGCTGAACTGCTCCAGTGCCATGGCGTCCCTCCCCGTTGCGGCTGCTGCCATGCGTGTGCGCAGCCGATTGACTACCCCAGTTCGTTGACTATAGTCAGCGTGCATGAACTTGCCAACGTTCAATTTGAACCGTGGCGACAGCCGAGACACGACGTCACGCCCGTCAACGAGCGGGCTGGACGAACACATGGCAGCCTCGCAGCGGGCGCAACGGCAGGCCGACAAATGGCTCATATCCGGCAGCCTGCTCATCGGCACGGCGGCGCTCGGCATCTTCGGTCTGCCGCTCTTCCTGCGCGGGGTCTGGCTGCTACGCAAGGCGCAGCGCGACGGGCTGTCCGTCCGCCCGATGCTGGTCACGCTGATCGGTTATCTGGTCATCATCGACGCCGCGATCAACACCGTCGGGTGGGCGCTGGACCTGGCCGCCAACCACACCATCTTGGCCCGAATTCTGTTGAACGGCTGGGGCGCAATGTTCGATGCGGGCTACTTCTGGCACTACAACGAGCTCTGGCTCGGCGGGGCCGCCGGCCCCGGCGAGAAGGCCATGGAAGTCGGCATGATCCTCACCGTCTTCACCATGCGGATCGCCGCGGGCATCGGATTCCTCCAGATGAAGCGATGGGGCCACCAGTGGATGATCATCACCTGCTGGATGGGGATCGTCATCTGGTGTCTGTACGTGTTCAACATGACGATGTTCGCCGATGTCCGGTTCGCCGGCGTCGTGCTGCCGGTCGTCGGCTGGTGGCTCTACGACATCTTCTACATCACCCCGTTCCTCGCGATCCCGTACCTGCATTCGGTCAACCGCGAGATCTTCTCCGACTAGTCAATGACTTCACTCATTGACTGCAATCAGTAATTGCACTAGAAAGAGCGGACCATGACGCCACAGGTCAAGCAGTCGGCGCGAGAGCTGCGCCGGCTGCAGACGCGGGAGCGGATACTCGGTGCGGCCATAGCCGAGTTCCGCGCCTCGGGCATGGCCGGAGCCGACGTCGGCGCCATCGTCAGCGCCGCGGGCGTGGCGCACGGAACCTTCTTCTTCCACTTCCCCAGCAAGGAGCACGTCCTGCTGGAGCTGGAGAGTCGCGAAGAAACACGCATGGCAACCGAATTCGCCCACTTCCTCGAAGCCGCCCATGACCTCGCGACGGCGCTCACCGAACTCGTCCACCTAGTGGGTCGCCTGGAACAGCGCTTCGGCCCGATACTGTTCAAAGAGCTTCTCGCGCTGCACTTCTCACCGTCGCGTCCCACCAAAGACGAATGGACCGATCATCCGGTGATCGTGCTGCTCGTCGGCGAGATCGAGCGCGCCCGCGGCGACGGCGAGGTGCATCCCGAGGTCGACGCCTTCTACAGCGCCGCATTCTTCCTACTGGGTATCTACGGCGTGCTGAGCACCACCACCAACAGCGAACACCGCGACGCCATGCTGGCCAACCTGGTCATCACCGCGCGGCGAGGACTGGAGATCCGATGAACCATCCCTTCTGTGAGGAGAACTGACGTGGCCGGCTGGATTTGGGAGATACTCCGCTATGTGGCCGCCTGGGGCGGTACGGGCCTGATCATCTGGTTCTGGTACTGGATGTTCTCCAATATCGGCACCTTCTGACGGCATGACGCAGCAGATGCCGGAACTCAGCGAAGCCCACGCCATGGCGACCGAGCGCAGTTGCGCCGTCACCGCCGTGGCCTTGAGCAACCAGCGCCGTATCGGGGCGCGCCTCGTCAGCGGTCAGAATCGCGGTTTCGGCCTGAGTTCTCTGCTCGACGTCGTGCACGTGCCCTATCCGCCACGACGCGACTGGTCCCGGCGAATGCTGACATGCGGTGTGGCACTGCAATGCTCGCCGTCCAAGGAACGCATCGTCGACTACCGGCTCAACGAGCTGTCGACCCGTGAGCTGGCCGCACTCACGCTCGTCGAGTCCGGCGTCGCGTTGGGCTGGGTCGCCGCGAACTGGCCCGGACTGCTGGCAGATCTCCGCGCGGCACTGCCGCACCTGGAACCCGCCAGTGCCGACATGGACGCCAAGGAGATGCTGAACCGGGCCATCGCCCTGGCGCGCACCTCTCAGCGGTTCCCCATCGATCCACTGCTCGGCAGTCTGCCGCGGGCCTACACGCTGCCACAGGGCCTGTCCGACAAGCTGCGCCGCACGTTCGGGCGGCTGCCGTGGACCACGAACCAGAAGCGTTCACCGGCCCCGCACTCCGTCCCCGCGGGCGGCGACGGTGGGGTCCGCAATTCCAACCTTCCCCCGCCGAGCCGGCCCCAGGACAACGACCTCGACATCACCCCCGACCACCGGCCGGGCATCCCCTATCCGGAGTGGAACGCGTGGACGCAGAGCTTCATGCCGAACCACGTCGCGGTTCTCGAACAACCGCGTACCGGCCGTGACCGGCAGCCTGGCGCGGTCGCCGTCGATGTCCGGAAGTGGTTCGAGGAGAACACCCATCGGGCGATGAAGAACCGGCTGGAAGACGGGTCCGACCTGGACGTCGACCAGTACGTCAACCACTACATCGACGTGACGACGGGTGAGGCGGTCGAACCGCGCCTGTTCCGTGAACTGCTGCCGGCCAGCCGCGACGTCACCACCGCGCTGCTGCTGGACGGCAGCTCCTCGCTCGGGGTGCACGGCGGCAAGATCTTCAAACTCGAGCTGGCCTGCGCCGACGCGCTGTCGCGCGCGATGACATCGGCCCGGGAACGGCACGGCATCTTCACGTTCACCGGGAACACCCGCCATCGCGTGGAAGTCAGCTGCCTCAAGGACTTCGCGGAGCGGCGTTTCGTCCCGCCCGGCAGCCTGGGCCTGTCCACCGGCGGCTACACCAGACTCGGTGCGCCACTGCGGCACATGACCAGCCGCCTGCTCGCACAGCCCTCGGAGCGCAGGTTGCTGATCGTCATCGGTGACGGGCTGATCTCCGACGAAGGGTACGAAGGCCGTTATGCCTGGGCCGATGCCGCCCACGCTGTCGAAGAAGCCAACGACGCCGGCGTCTCCATGTACT
The DNA here is from genome assembly GCF_055419385.1 of Mycobacterium sp. IDUB_24. Lineage (NCBI taxonomy): Bacteria > Bacillati > Actinomycetota > Actinomycetes > Mycobacteriales > Mycobacteriaceae > Mycobacterium > Mycobacterium sp. IDUB_24. The sequence continues at coordinate 306,333 of NZ_JBVAXO010000007.1, read as the reverse complement.
ACGTCGGAGTCGGGCCCACCCGTGTGGACCCCCTGCCGGAGGTGTTCGGACCCAAACGGTCCCAACGCATCCGCCGCATCGAAGAACTTCCCCGCGTCCTCGCTCACGTCCACAGGGAGCTGGTCACCTCATGACAGATACGTACTACGCCAACGGCAACGAGGTTCAGCTGTTCGAGCAGGCCTGCCGGCAGCGGTTGCCGGTGATGCTCACCGGCCCGACAGGCTGCGGGAAAACCCGCCTCGTCGAGCACATGGGCACCCTGCTGGAAAGACCCGTCGTCACCATCAGCTGCCACGACGACCTGACCAGCTCGGACCTCGTCGGCCGGTTCATGGTGACGGGCGGCGACGTGGTCTGGACCGATGGGCCCCTCACGCGAGCGGTCAAGGCCGGGGCGATCTGCTACCTCGACGAGGTCGTCGAGGCACGCCACGATTCGCTGGCCGTCCTGCACTCGCTCACCGACCACCGGCGCACGCTCTACCTGGACCGTGCGGACGAAGTCGTCCATGCGCCAGAGACTTTCATGCTGGTGTGCTCGTACAACCCCGCCTATCGCAGCTCACTCAAGGAGCTCAAGCCGTCGTTCCGGCAGCGGTTCGTCACACTGCCGATGCACTACCTACCGCCCGACCGCGAGGCCGAGGTGATCGTCGCCGAAGCGGGCGTCGGACTGCCCACCGCGCAGCGGCTGGTCCGGTGCGCAACCGCGATCCGGACCGCTGACGAGGCCTTCCACTTCGAACCGCCCTCCACCCGGGTGCTGGTCACCGCGGGCCACCTGATCGCGGCCGGCGCAACGGAACTCGAAGCAGCCGAGGCATGTGTGCTCGCCCCGCTGTCGAGCGAGGGCGCCATCACCGAAGGACTGCGGGAAGTGGCTGCGGCCAGTCTCGCCGACGTCAACAGCACAAGTACCTAGGAAGGAATCGCCGCCATGGTGGATCAGAAGGAACGCAACCGCAAGAAGGCGCTGATCGTGTTGCAGATCGTCATCTACGGATATCTGCTGACCATGTTTCTCATCCAGCTGTACATGTCCTTCGCCCGAGGCTGGTGGGATCTGTGAACATTCCTCTGCTGAACCGGAAATCGGGCGCCAAGGTCACCCCGACCGTTCCGCTGGAGGGTTCCGGCAACCTCGAAGAGCACCATGAGGCGTCCCGGCTGGCGCAGCGGCGGGCCGACAAGTGGATGATCGTCGGCGCGGGCCTGATGGGCATGTGGGCGCCCGGGCTGATCGGGTTACCCATCTTCATGCGCGGCGTGTGGTTACAGCGCCAGGCGCTGCGCGCAGGGTATTCCGTCCGGCCGATGATCGTGACGCTGATCGGCTATCTCGTGCTGATCGACGGCATGCTCAACAGCCTCGGTTGGGCGCTGGACCTGGTCGCCAACCACACCCTCATCAACCGCGTGCTGATGGTCGGTTGGGGCGCCATGTTCGACGCCGGATACTTCTGGCACTACAACGAATTGTGGGTAGGCGGAGCCGCCGGACCGGGCGAGAAGTCCATGGTGTTCGGCATGATCCTCACCGTCTTCGCCATGCGGTGCGCTGCGGCGATCGGCTTCTTGCAGATGAAACGCTGGGGCCACCAATGGATGATCATCACCTGCTGGATGGGTGTGCTCATCTGGTGTCTCTACGTGTTCAACATGACGATGTTCGCCGATGTGCGCTTCGCAGGCGTCGTGTTCCCGGTCATCGGCTGGTGGCTCTACGACATCTTCTACATCACCCCGTTTCTCGCGATCCCGTACCTGCACACGGTGAACCGCGAGATCTTCTCGGACTAAGGAGCAACTGTGACAACAACACCTGAAGCCGTTGAGGAGAAGGCCGAGGATCTCCCCCCGGGGACCACGCCGTACTACGCGCGCATGCACAAGTGGATCAAGCGCGCCGTCCTGGTGTGCCTGATCGCCCTCGTCATCGAAGGCGCGTTCACGCTGCCGTTCATGGCGGTCTACTACGGGTACCCCACCTTGAGCCTCACCGAGATCTGCAGTGAACTGCTCAAGGTCCGCTATTCCGACGACACACTCGAATGCAAGGTCCCGTACCCGGCATTCGGGCCGCCCGAAGGCGCCGAAGGCAAGGACACGGCGCAGGACCAGTGGGGAATCCAGCCGGTACCCAAGTACAACAGGATCGGGTTCCGTGAGCTGGTCCAGATCCACCAGGAACGTGAAGCACGTGAGGCACGTCAAGCCGCAGGACAGCAGCAGAACCCATAGGAGCCCGACTGTGCCGGAATCGCTGGAACGCCACGCCGAGAACTGGGACCTGCGCCACCAGGACTTCAACGACAACGACTTTCTCTACGACGTCTACTCGGTGATGCGGCAGCAGTCACCGTTCGCCCGCACTGACAACCCGTTCCTCAGCGCGACGCCGACGGGTGCGTGGGTGGCGGTGCGCTACGCGGAGTGTGTCCAGATCCTGCAGGACTGGGAGCACTTCTCCAGCAATCCGACGCCGGAGGGAGCTGAGCAACTCGCCGGTGATCTGGTGATCACCCTCGACCCGCCGCGGCAGCAGAAATTCCGCAAAGTCCTCAACCCCTACTTCTCGCCGGGCCGGATGAAGGCACTGCGGCCCGAGATCGGCGCCGAAACCGACCGGCTCATCGACGATTTCATCGAGAGCGGATCCGGCGACCTCGCCCAGATCGCCTGGCGCCAACCCGGCGTCGTGTTCTTCAAGTACCTGCTCGGCATGCCGGTCGACGACGTCCCGCTGTGCGTCGAGCTCACCGACACCGCACTCAACGGCGCGACCGAGCAGGACCGGATGAGCGCCTGGGGCGCGCTGTATCAGCACCTGCACGACGCCGTGACCGTGCGCATGGACCAGCCGCCCCGTGACGACATGATCGACGTCCTGCTCTCGGCCGAAATCGACGGGGAGAAGCTGTCATTCGGCGACGTCGTATCCAACGCCATGCTCCTGGTCCAGGCCGGACTCGAGACAACCGCCAGCGCAATGTCTTTCGCCTACCACTACCTCGCCACCGATCCGGCCGAGCGCGACCGCCTCACCGGCGATCCCGAACTCCTCGCCCGCGCGGTGGAGGAATTCATCCGGTTCGCCGGATCGATCCACGGCATTCCCCGCACCGTCGCCAAAGAAGTCGAACTGAGCGGCTGCACCTTTTCGCCGGGCGAGTCGGTGATCGTCAACTACGCCTCCGCCAACCGCGACGAACAGGAGTTCCCCGACGCGGGCCGCTGCATCCTCGACCGCCGCGAGAACCGGCACCTCGGCTTCGGCGCCGGGGTGCACCGCTGCCTCGGGTCCAACCTGGCCCGCCTGGAGTTCCAGGTGGGCCTGGAGCGGGTGTTGTCCCGGATGCCCGACTTCACGCTCGCAGGAGACGAAGTCGCACGGTTTCATGGCAACTCCGTCACGCGCGGATTCCGCTCGGTGCCCGTGGTATTCACACCTGGTGAGCGGTCCACGGTATGACCTACCGGGTCGTGCAGTGGACGACGGGCAACGTCGGCCGCAAGTCGGTCCATGCCATCGCCGCCAACTCGGATCTGGAACTCGTCGGGTGCTACGCCTGGGCGCCCGACAAAGTCGGCAAGGACGTCGGCGAACTCTGCGGTATCGAACCGCTGGGTGTGACAGCCACGGACGATGTCGACACGCTGCTCGCGCTGAAGCCGGACTGCGTCGTCTACAACCCGATGTTCGCCGACGTGGACGTCCTGGTCCGCATTCTCGGCGCGGGTGTCAACGTCGTCACCACCTCCGAGTTCATCAACGGCCACAGCCTGGGCGAGGGCCGTGCACGCGTCGTCGACGCGTGCGAGCGGGGCGGCTCGACCATCTTCGGCAGCGGCATCAACCCGGGCTTCATCCAACTCTTCGCCGTTGTCACCGCAGGCATCTCGGACCGCGTCGACCGGATTTCGATCGTGGAGTCGTTCGACACCACCATCTACAACTCACCGGCCACCGAGATCCCCATGGGCTTCGGCTATCCCATCGACCAACCCGATCTGCATGCGATCACCGAGAACGGGTCCGGCATCTTCCGGGAAGCGGTGCAATTGGTGGCCGGCGCCCTGGGTGTGCGGCTCGACGCCGTGCGCTGTGAAGCCGAGTACGCCCAGACCACCGAAGAACTCCAGCTGCCCGGCGACTGGACCATCAAAGCCGGCTGCGTCGCGGGTATCGACGTCAGATGGAAGGGATTCGTCGGCGACCGCGACGTGATCGAGATCCGTGGAGTATGGACCAAAGGCCAGTCGCTGGAACCGGTCTGGCCCACCAGTTTCGGGTACACCGTCACCGTCGAGGGCCGGCCCACCATCACGAGCACGCTGAGCTTCGAACCCCCACCGGACTTTGTGGCCGAAACTCTGGACGATTTCATCATGCTCGGACTTACCATCACCGCGATGCCCGCAATCACCGCGATCCCGGCGGTCGTCGCCGCGCCCGCAGGCATCGCCACCTACAACGACCTGCCGCTTCTACTGCCCCGAGGTGTCCTGAATGTCTGAGAGAACCTATCGCATCATCCAATGGATGACCGGAGACGTCGGTCGGGTCGGTGTCCGGCATTTCGCCGACAGCCCGGTATTCGAACTGGTCGGTGTTCTGGTGCACAGCAAGGAAAAAGTCGGCAAGGACGCCGGTGAGATCGTCGGTGTCGCACCCACCGGCGTCATCGCCACCGACGACATCGACGCGATCATGGCGCTCGACGCCGACTGCGTGTTTTACACGCCGATCATCATGGACGTCGACACCGTCTGCCGGCTCCTGCGCTCGGGCAAAAACGTGGTGACCACAAGCGGCTTCTTCCATCCGTCACCGGATTTCCGCGAGCCCGCCGAACAGATCCGGGCCGCCTGCGCCGACGGTGGCACCTCGTTCCACGGCGGCGGCATCCATCCGGGCTATGCCGGCGACATCCTTCCGCTCACGCTTGCCCGCGTGATGAACAGGATCGACACCATCCACGTGTACGAGGTCGTCGACGTCTTGAAGGACGCGCCGATGGACCACATCGACTGGATGGGATTCGGCAAGGACAAAGACACATTCCTCACCGAGCCAACGATTCTGGGACTCGGCCTGCCGTTCTTCGCGCAATCGATGCACATGATCGCCGACGGCCTCGGCGTGACGATCGACGAGGTGACCGCCGCCGAGGTCGACATCGCGACGGCTGCCGAGGACATCCCGCACGACGAGGGCGCGATCGCGAAGGGCACCGTCGCCGCCCAGCGGCACGAATGGACCGCGTGGGTCGGCGGGCAACCACTGATCGTCTTCCACGCGATCTACGTGACCGCGGGCCCCGAAAAGCTTGAACCGGCCTGGGATTGGGGCGAAACGCGGTACGAGATCGTGATCGACGGCGACCCGCCCACCGAGCTGACCCTCAAAGGTGTCAGGCAGAAGGACGGCACCATGGCCCATCCCGGCTACGACTGGACGGCCATGGGCGCCATCAACGCGATCCCGGACGTCTGCGATGCCCCGCCGGGCTGGCTCAACCACCTCGACCTCGGGCTCGTCCGGCCCCGCGGCCTGGTCCGGAAATGAGCACAGAATCGTCACTGCACCACGTCGTGTTCGCCGTCGCCGCGGACCGGCAAGCCGGCATGGTCCAGTTGTTCACCGACCTGGGATTCACCTTCAACACTGCGGAACTCACCGACCTCGGCGTGCACGTACAGCTGGATTGGGACCGTGGCGTCGAGTTGATCAGCCCGGTGCCCGGCTCGACCGCGTCGGTGGCGGCGTCGGTGAACGACTTCCTCGACCGCCACGGCGACGGTGTGTACACCGTGGTACTCCGAGTGCCCGACGCCGCGGCGGCCGAGACCGTGGCCGAGCGCTACGGGTCGGCGACGCGGTTCAAGCAGGAATTCTCCGGCGAGGGGTCCTATCTCGACGAGATCGACCTGTCCGTCCTGGGTCTGCCGCTGACGTTCCTTTCCACCAACGTCTGACGAAAGCGCGGGGATTGCCATGACTGTCGACACCACGAAGCCCAGCGTCTTCGACGCCGGACTGCCGACCCTCGACTACTCCGTCACCGACACCCCGCAGCAGATCTATCCGCAGTTCCGGGCGGCTCAGGAAGTCGCGCCGATCGCACTCGGTCCGATCGGGCCCGAAGTGCTGTCCTACGAGATGGCCCGCGCCGTACTACGCGATCCGCGGTTCGGGATCCCTCAGGGCATTCACCTGTCCGCCCACGGCATCACGTCGGGTCCGTTGTGGGACAGGGTGACCCGCAGCATCCTGAACATGGAAGGTGAGGAACACCGCCGGTTGCGCAGCCTGGTCGCCCGGGCTTTCACGCCACGTGCCACCGCGCGCATGCACGACGCGATCCACAGTGTCGTCAACGAACTGCTCGACAGTATTCAAGACGCCGGCCGGTGCGAGTTCGTGGCAGACGTCGCGCGGCCGTATCCGATTCCGATCATCTGCGCCCTTTTCGGCGCACCGCGCGAGGACTGGCAGCAGTTCTCCCGCTGGGCCGAGGACATCTTCAAAATCGTCAGCTTCGACTGCGACCTCGCCCAGGAGGAGCCGGTCGTACTGAAGGCGTGGGGCGAGTTCGACGACTACATCGATGACATGATCGCCAGCCGGCGCCGGCACCTGACCGACGATCTGTTATCGGACCTGATCCGGATCGAAGACGGCGGCGATCGGCTGGACGCCGCCGAGCTACGGATGCTGGCGTTCTCCATCCTGGTCGCCGGAACCGACACCACCCGCAGTCAGCTGGCAGCCTCGATGCAGGTGCTCTGCGACCACCCCGACCAATGGGCCCTGCTCCGGGAGCAGCCGGAGCAGGCGATGCGCGCCGTCGAAGAGACCATGCGCCATTCACCGTCGATGTGCAGCACCGTGCGCAGCGTCGCCGATGACGCCGAGATCGGCGAGTACACGTTTCCCGCAGGGACTTTCATCATCGTGAACACCTACGCGGCCAACCGGGATCAGTCCGTCTACGACGACCCGACCCGCTTCGACATCACCCGCGAGGACCCGCCGCCGATCCTGACCTTCGGTGGCGGCGTGCATTACTGCCTGGGCGCCAACCTGGCGCGGCTCGAGCTCGCGGAGGCACTCACAATCCTGTCTCGACGGCTCGGAAACCCCCGGGTGGCCGGGCCGGTGCCCTGGAAGCCACTGCTGGGCCTCAGCGGCCCCACCAGCCTGCCGCTGGAGTTCGACCGCCCATAGCGCGCGAGCAGACACAAACCTGCCTGTTTTCGCTTGAGAAAGGGCAGGTTTGTGTCTGTTCGCGAGAGAAACTACGACGACGCGTAGAGCGCCTTGAACTTGTTGAGCGACTGCTGAATATCGCCCTTGAGCGCAGCGGCCACCACCATGCCGATCGGCCCGAACAGCGCCGGCCCACCGAGGTGGACATCGAAGGAGACTTTCGCGCCCTCTCCCCCATCCACCGAAGCCGGCGTGATCTTTCCGATCAGCTTGACCTTTACCCCACCCCGCCCCTCACCGTTGAGAGTCAGGGACTGCGGCGGCTTGTAGTTCACGAGCGTCCACTTCACGCGGTTCAGCATGCCCTTGACTTCGACGATCGAGTCGATGACCGTGCCCTTTTCCAGGGTCTCGGGCAACTGCGACCGCCAGGCGCGGTGGATGCTCAGCCACTCGTCGTAGCGGGACAGATCAGAGGCGTACTCCCACGCCTTCTCCGGCGGCAACGGAACATCGACGGAGACAGACAATTTAGCCATAGTTTACTGCTGCGGTTCGTCCTTGTTGATTGCGTTCTTGGCCGCTTCCTGCGCCTTGTCCACATGCTGGCTGTACTTGCCCTGCGTCTTGTCGTCGACGATGTCGCCGGCCTTGTCGATGGCCTGCTCGACCTTGTCAGCGTTCTGCGACAACAGTTGCTTCGCCTTGTCCAGGAATCCCATGAGCCCACCCTATCGTTTCGACATCTTCTCGGTATTCAACCGAACCTCGCACATTCTCCCCGCTGCCAGCTATCTCCACAACCGGCGCTTCTCCCCCAGCACCCGGCCCTGGACCCACCACAGCGCTTCGATCAGCGAGGCCCCGACCAGGCCGATACCCAGTGCGATCGCGGTGACCTTGAGGTTCGACGGATCCAGCATGAACAGTCGTTGAGCCAGCGGCAAACAGAAGATCAGCACATACGCCAGCCCCGACGTCGCGACCAGCGCCACCCGCCACCACTCGTACGGCCGGGCCACCACCGACAGCACCCACAGCGAGGACACCAACAGCGTGATCAGCGCCGCCGTCGACGCCTGGGTCTGTTCCACCGGACTGGCCGCACGGCCCTGATAGGCCACGAGGTAGGAGACGAACGTGGCGGTGCCGACCACCAGGCCCGAGGGCAGTGCCGCCGTCATCACCCGGCGCACGAAACCGGAGTGGGCCCGTTCGGTGTTCGGTGCCAGCGACAAGATGAACGCCGGGATGCCGATGGTGAACCACGCCGCGATGGTGACGTGGATGGGTTGGAACGGGAACAACAGCGGATCGGTGCCGAACCACTTGGACGACAATCCGGCGAACCCCACCAAGATCGCCAGCAGCACCGAGTACACGGTCTTGGTGAGAAACAGATTCGAGACTCGCTCGATGTTGCCGATCACCCGCCGGCCCTCGCCGACCACGTAGGGCAGCGTGGCGAACTTGTTGTCCAGCAACACGATCTGAGCCACCGCACGCGAAGCCGAACTGCCCGAACCCATCGCGACGCCGATATCGGCATCCTTGAGGGCCAGCACGTCGTTGACACCGTCCCCGGTCATGGCAACGGTATGACCGCGTGACTGCAGGGCATGCACCATGGCCCGCTTCTGATCCGGGCGCACCCGGCCGAACGTCGTGTACTGATCCAGGGCCTCGGCCAGCTGATCCGGTTCGTGGGGCAACTGCCTGGCGTCCATCGTCTCGCCGTGCAGGCCCAGCTTGCCCGCCACCGCACCCACCGAAACCGCGTTGTCTCCGGAAATCACCTTGACCGAAACATGCTGGGAAGCAAAGTAATCGAGCGTGTCACCGGCGTCGGGACGGATGCGCTGCTCCAGCACCACCAGCGCAACCGGCGTGACGGCACCGGGGGCCTGGGGAGCGTCGACCGACAGATCGGAAGAACCCACCAGCAGCACCCGCAGGCCCTGGGCACCGATCTGCTCGGCCTGCTCGGCCACCGGCGAGCCGGGATCCAGCAGTACATCCGGGGCGCCGATCACCCAGTTGCCGTGCTCTCCGTAGGACGCACCGCTCCACTTGGTGGCCGACTTGAACGGAGCCGTCGCGGTGGCCTGCCAACCCGGTGGCTTGGCGAAAGCTTCGGCGATGGCCACCATGCTGGCGTTGGGCCGGGCATCATCGGCGGCGAGCTGCGCCAGCGCGGAGGCGACCTCGGTGGTCGGGTTTGCGTCGCAAGCCTTGAGATCGCTTACCCGCATGCCGTTTTCGGTCAGCGTTCCGGTCTTGTCCGCACACACCACGTCAACCCGGGCCAGACCCTCGATCGCGGGAAGCTCATTGACCAGGCACTGGCGCCGACCCAGCCGCACCACGCCCACCGCGAACGCGATCGAGGTCATCAGCACCAGGCCTTCGGGGACCATCGGCACCAAGGCGCCCACCATCCGCAGCACCGCGTCCTGCCAGTCGGCCTGGGTGGTGAACAGCTGGGTGTAGATGGTGAGCAGGCCGGCCGGCACCAGCAGGTAGGTGATGAACTGCAGAATCTTGTTGATGCCGTTGCGCAGCTCGGATTTCACCAGGGTGAACTTCGAGGCCTCCTCGGCGAGCTTGGCGGCATACGCCTCGCGCCCCACCTTGGTGGCGCGATAGGCACCCGAGCCGGCCACCACGAAACTGCCCGACATCACCGCGTCGCCCACATCCTTGGCGATCGGATCCGCCTCACCGGTCAGCAGCGACTCGTCGACCTCGAGATTGGATTCCTCGATGACCTCGCCGTCCACCACGATCTGATCGCCAGGACCGAGTTCGATGATGTCGTCGAGCACGACCTCACTTGGCAGCACGTCGCGACGACCCGACGCGCGACGCACCGTGGGCCGGGCCTGCCCGACGATGGCCAGCTTGTCCAATGTCTGCTTGGCGCGAATCTCCTGGATGATGCCGATCGCACTGTTGGCGATGATCAGCAGGCCGAACGCACCGTTGATCACCGATCCGGTGGACATCACGATGAGGAACAGGACGCCGAGAATCGCGTTGATCCGGGTGAAGACGTTGCCGCGAACGATCTCCGAGACGCTGCGGGCGGCCCGCGTCGGGACATCGTTGCTCTTACCCTCGGAAACCCGCTGAGCCACCTCGGCTTCGGTGAGACCAGAGACATTGATCGTCGTCATGCGCGCGAAGTCCTCGTCCCGTCGGAGTCGTGATGATCAGACGTCAGTTTGCCACCCGAGGGCCCTCAGAACTCCCACCACGGATCGAGCGCCGCGGAATCGGCATCAACTCGTTGCCCGGGACGAGGCACCGCGATCTGCACACCGGCCGGGTCCGCCGCCGTCAGCAACCGCCGCACCGGATCGGCCCAGGGGTGCGGGGCCAACCGGAACGTCGCCCAGTGGACCGGCACCAGCAAGCCCGAATCGGTGACGTCCAGATGTGCACGCACCGCCTCCTCGGGGTTCATGTGGATGTCGGGCCAGCTCGGGTGATACGCCCCGACCGGCAGCAGAGTCAGATCGAAAGGTCCGTATTCCGAACCGATTTCGGAAAAACTCTTGGTGTAACCGGTATCCCCGCCGAAGAACGCCCGATGTTGCGGTCCGATGACCGCCCACGAGGCCCAGAGCGTGGTGTTGCGCTGGAACAGCCGCCCCGAGAAATGCCGGGCCGGCGTGCACACCAGGGTCAGCTCGCCGATCCGGTGACTCTCGTTCCAGTCCAACTCGATGATCCGGTCTTCAGGGATCCGCCACTTGCGCAGATGCGCCCCGATGCCCAGCGGCACCACGAACGGCGCGCGTTGCGTGCGGGCCAATCCCAGGATGGTGTCGATGTCGAGATGGTCGTAGTGGTCGTGGCTGATCAGCACGGCGTCGACGGCAGGCAGCGCCTCCAGCGGCAGCGGTGGTTCGTGCAGCCGCTGGGGGCCCACCACCCGCGACGGCGAACACCGACTGCTCCACACCGGATCGGTCAGCACGCGGAAACCGTCGATCTCGATCAGCGCAGTGGAATGCCCGTACCAGGACACCGCACACACCGCGGCGTCCCCGTCGACCGGTTCGGCCAGCGGGATCGGTCCAGCCGGCCGGCTGTCCGAGCGCGAGCTCATCATCTCCGAGATCAGCATGCGCCACTCTTCGCCGCTCATGCTGACGCCGGGCGAGGCCGGCTCGATATTGACGAACACACCGTCGGCGTACTGGGTGGACCGCTGCGCCGCCGGGCGGATATCGCGAGGCAAGGCCCCCACCGAGGCATAGGTTCCGTTCAGCGCACGCACCAACCACCCACCGGCCAGCAGTGACGCCGTCCGGGCGCCCAACCGCAGTGCAGCGCGCAGCATGTCAGGCCCCGATGAAGTTGGGCGGCCGCTTCTCGATCCGCGCCACCTGCGCCTCGATGACGTCCTTGGATGCCCACGCCTTGTCGAACAGCTCCTGGTGGACCGGCCAGGACTCCTCGTAGGCACCGTCGTCGTTGAGAACGCGTTTCGCGTGCTGCAACGCCAGCGGTGCGAATCCGGCCAGCTCTGCGGCCCACTTCTGGGCGTCGGCCAGGGAACCGATGCGGTTGGCCATTCCGGTCTGCAGCGCGGTTTCGGCGGACAGCTTCTCGGCACCGAGCAGCATGCCCCGTGCGCGGCCGTAGCCGACCAACGAGGTCAGCCGCCTGATGCTCCAGTTGTCCAAGGCCAGGCCGTATCGCGCCACCGGGAACTGGAAGTAGGCGTTCGGGGCAACGACCCGAAGATCGCAGATCATCGACAGGATCACACCCGCACCGATCGCCGGGCCGTTGATCGCGCCGATGACCGGAACCGGGGTCGCGTCGATCGCCAGGTTCAGTGCCTTGGCCTTGTCGGGAAGCTTCTCGGCCATACCGGCGGCATCGGTGAGGTCAGCCCCGGAGCTGAACACCGGACCAGCACCGGTCAGCACGATGGCCCGGACATCCTCGGTCACGGCGCTCTCCACCGCTTCCCGCAGGCTGTCGACAAGCTCGCAGTTCAGCGCGTTGCGCCGCTCTTCGCGTTGCAATTCCAGGGTCAGGACATTGCCGTCTCTGGTGACACCAATCATGCCGCCAGCCTAACTACGCTCAAAGCCGTGAGTCGGATCGGCGCCCGTGCGCTTCGTGATGCAGTGCTCGATGAGGGTTCGTTCATCAGCTGGGATTCCCCGCCTCTGGAGGTCGCCCGTTCCGAGGACTACCAGCGCGAACTGGCCGAAGCGTCCTCGAAGACCGGGCTCGACGAGTCCGTGCTGACCGGGGAGGGCACCATCTTCGGCCGCCGCGTGGCGGTGGTGGTCTGCGAGTTCGACTTCCTGGCCGGCTCGATCGGGGTGGCCGCCGCCGAGCGGATCACCGCCGCAGTGACACGCGCGACAGCCGAAGGTCTGCCGTTGCTGGCCTCACCGAGCTCGGGTGGCACCCGCATGCAGGAAGGAACCGTGGCGTTCCTGCAGATGGTCAAGATCGCCGCGGCCGTCGAACTGCACAAGCAGGCCCACCTGCCCTACCTGGTGTACCTCCGTCACCCCACCACCGGCGGCGTGTTCGCCTCCTGGGGGTCGCTGGGGCACGTCACTGCCGCCGAACCGGGCGCACTGATCGGCTTCCTCGGCCCCCGGGTGTACGAGCACCTGTACGGCGAGCCGTTCCCGCCCGGGGTGCAGACCGCCGAGAACCTGCATGCCCACGGCGTCATCGACGGGGTGGTGCCGCTCGCACTGCTGCGCGACACCCTCGACCGCACCCTGCGGGTGGTCTTGGACTCTCCTGTCCCGCCCCCGGCCGCCGCGCCCCCTGAACCGCTGCCCGACGTGCCGGCCTGGGAATCGGTCAAGGCCTCGCGGCGGCCGGACCGGCCCGGGGTCGGTTATCTGCTGCGCCACGGCGCCACCGACCGGGTGCTGCTGTCGGGCACCGAGCGGGGCGAGGCCGCGACGATGCTGCTGGCCCTGGCCCGCTTCGGCGGACAACCCGCGGTGGTCCTGGGTCAACGCCGCAGCGAGGGCGGACTCGTCGGGCCCGCCGCGTTGCGCGAGGCCCGGCGCGGCATGGCCTTGGCGGCCGGACTGCAGCTGCCGCTGGTCCTCGTCATCGACACCCCCGGCCCGGCCCTGTCGATCGAGGCCGAGCAGGGCGGGCTGGCCGGTGAGATCGCCCGCTGTCTGGCCGAACTGGTCACGCTGGACACTCCCACGGTGTCGGTGCTGATGGGTCAGGGCAGTGGCGGGCCCGCCCTGGCGATGGTGCCCGCCGACCGGGTGCTGGCCGCCGCGAACGGCTGGCTGGCCCCACTGCCGCCCGAGGGAGCCAGCGCCATCGTCTACCGCGACACCGCGCATGCCCCGGAACTGGCTGCCGCCCAAGGGGTTCGCTCTGTCGACCTGTTACGCAACGGCATCGCCGACGTGATCGTGCCCGAACATCCCGATGCCGCCGACGAACCACGGGCGTTCACCGAGCGGTTGTCCGCCGCGATCGCCGGCGAGCTGTCTTCGCTTCGTGTGGTGCCCGGCGAGCAGCGGCTGCAGACCCGGCTGGACCGCTACCGGCGCATCGGGCTCTGACTCCCGGCGATTTCGGTGCGTTTGGTAACGCTGACCGTTACCGGACGCACCCAAATCGCTCGTCAGACTTCGATCGGCGGGTTCAGCCGGTCCATCGTGTACTGCCGGTCCCGACGCGCGGCCCACGAACTGCCGGCCAGCGAGGCCGCCAGCACACCGACCAGCACCGCGATCGCGATCCACAACCGCGAATCGATCCCGCCCACGATCAATTGGCGAAGACCGTTGACCGCGTACGTCATCGGATCGACCGGGTGCAGTATCTGGAACGGCTTGGCGGTGGTCTCCACCGGATAGATGCCGCCGGCCGAGACCAGTTGCAGCATCAGGAAGGCCAGCGTCACGACCCGGCCCACCGACACCCCGAACAGGGCGTTGAATGCCTGGATCAGGGCCAGGAACGTGCCCGCGACCAAGAACAGGAATGCCACGGTGGCCAGCGGGTATTTCGCCTGCAGGCCGACCCCGAAATGCACCACCACATACATGACCACGACCTGGCAGAACACGATCAGCAGGGCGGGCCAGTAGGACGCCAGCACCACGCGCAACGCACCCAACCCGTTGACCACCGGGCGGGACTGCAACGGCTTCAACAACATCCAGATGATGAGCGCGCCGATGAACAAGGCCAGCGGCAGGAAGAACGGCGCGAAACCGGTGCCGAACGTGGCGGCCGGATTGTGGGTCTGGATGTCCAATGCCACAGGGGCGGCCAGGGTCCGCGCCACCTCGGTGCGCTGCTTCGGGGTCCAGGACGGAACCTGCGTCGAGCCCTCCTTGAGCGCGGTGGCCAGCTGCTGATTGCCGGCCTGGAGTTTTTCCGTACCGGCGGCGAGTTCGCCTGCACCACTGGATAATTGGCGACCACCGTTGGCCAGCTGCACCAGACCGCTGTTGAGCTGCTTGGCGCCGCTGTTCAGCTGGTGCGCGCCGTCACGCAGTTTGACGACGTCGGAGCGTAATCCGCCGGTGAGCGCCTTGTTGATGAACACCCGCAGCTTGCTGTTCGGATCACCGAGTTCGTTCTCCAGCTGGGTGGCATTGTCCCGCAACCGGATCAGCCCCTCGTCGGTGGTGGGGTCGAGACCGCGGGAGACCAGCAGGCGCTGGGCGCCGGCCAGGAACTCCCCGGTGTCGCGCACGGTGGGGTCGGGGCTGTTGCGCAGCATGCCGACCGCCTGGTCGACGATGGCCGCGGCCTGGGCCTGGTCGATGTTCAGCGCCGCGATCCGGTCAGTGGTCGAGCGCACCGCACCCGACAACCGCTGCGCGGCCATGCCGACCTCGTTGGGATCCAGACCGAGTCCGCTGACCCGGTCCAGCACCGTCAGCAGCGGATCGGTGGCGGTATCGACCGCAGTCGACAGTTGCCTGGTACCAGCGGCCAACTGAGCAGACCCGTCGCGGGCGGTGACCAGCCCGGTGGTGAGGGCGTCGGCCCCGGCCGCCAACCGGTGTGCGCCGTCATTGGCGGCCGTGCTCCCGGTGGCCAACTGCTGCGCGCCGTCGGCCGCCTTGACCAACCCGGTGCCGGCATCGGTCAACCCGGTCAGCACGGTGCCGAGCGTGCGTTCACCGATCTTCGCGTTGATCTGATTGATCACCTCACGCGCCGCGTTCTGGCCGATGATCGACCCCAGGTAGTTGTTGGCGTCGTTGAAGGTGAAGCGCACGTTGGCCTGGTGCGGGGAACCACCCGACGGTGACGAGATGCTGGTGCTGAAATCCTGCGGCAGCGTGATCGAGAAGTAGTACTTGCCGCTGGAGACACCCTCGGCGGCTTCGGCAGCCGAAACCCGGTGCAGCTGAAGCTGACCCGAATCCACCAGCGCGTCGGCCACCTCGTCCCCGGCCTTGATCTGCTGGCCCTCCGCCACGGTGCCCTGGTCCTCGTTGACCAGCGCCACCGGAACCTTGTCCACCTCACCGAACGGATTCCAGAACGCCCACAGGTACATCGCGCCGTACAACAGCGGCAGCAAGATGACCGTCACGAGCGCGATCCGCGGCATCGTGCCACGCGAGAAACGTTTGAGGTCAGTACCCAACGACATTCCGGCTAGCACGGTTACTCGCCACCTTTCTGCGAACCGGCCGGCTCGGCCAGCGTCGTATTGGGCACTGTCAGTTGAGCGCGCACGGCCGCGGCCAGATGGCCGGGCACCCCGTTGACGGTCGCGGTGATCACGGTCTGCTTCTCCCCCAGCGCGATCAGACGGCCCAGCACGATGTCGCGGTTGCGGTCGTCGGTCAGGTGGTCCAGGTTGCCGACCACCAGCAGCGGCGGGGCCGAGGTGTTGGCCAGCGCGATGCGCAACAGGATCTGATCGAGCTCGGTGAGCCCGTCGAAGTACGCCGTCAGCGAAGGCAACGGCAACTCACCGAAGACCGGCGCGCACATGGCGGCCAGTGCATCTTCGTCAGCCCGGCCCACCAGGGTGTACCAGGGCGCGTCCCAGCGGCGTTGTTCGGTCACCAGGTCGCGCACGGTCACGGACTCGGACACCGTGTCGAGTTCATCGATCCCGGCCAGAGCCGCGGAACGGAAGATATCGGTGGCGCGGGTGCGACCGAACACGGTCAGCTGACCGCGCGCGGTTTTCATCCGCCCGGCCAGGGTCATCAGCAGTGCGGTGCGACCGGTACCCGCCGGCGCGACCAGCACCGTGACGCCCCCTTCCTCGATGTCGAGGTCGACGGGCCCGTACACCGGGCCCCATGGGCCGTGCATGGCGATCGCGCGCGCGGTGATTGCCGGTGGCTTTTGCTCGTCCTCACCGGTGTCAGGCTCGAGACTTTGCTCAGGCATAGGCACATCACAACACATCCGGCGGGTGCGCACAGGCAACCGGAAACCCGCGGCGGCCTGTCGATTCCTGGGTGAAGCGTGCGGGGACGCTTGGAGGCTTCTGGTGACGGCGGTCACGCCCAAGGCTCGCGGCGGCATTGCCGAACTGACACAACCGTTTTGGAGTCACAGATCCGACAGTGAACCGTGTTGACAATTTCGCGGTGTAGGGTTTCTAATGAAACCCGCGCTTCGTTAGGTGAGGCTCCTACACGAACACAGGCCACTGATCCGACGACGTCGAGAGACGCCCAGGATCAGGACAGGTCTTCCCGGCCCAAGGGATGACTCCAAGTGGCTTCCCATCCTGGTGGGACACGTCGTGTAGTGCCAAAGCTCTGATGAGGGAGTGCTCGCGCCAACCAGCGCGTTTGGCCATGTGCCCAACTTCCTCTTCAGCGCGTTTGCATCTGACGATTGCGTCAATGAAACGGCGTTGCGTGCGCCCGACAGCAAGGAGGTGACCACGACATGGCATCGAACGACGATCCGTATCCCAGTCCGATTCGAAAACGTCTGTCCACAAGCACCTTTCCGCTGTCGATGACCGCCTAGGTCCGCCACCCCACACGCCGGTGGTGGCGCACTGCCGCACGCTGTCGACGCGGAGAGCTCCGATTCAACTGGAGATGATCCGATGCAGCGCAATACCTTTCTTCGTCGTGCCCACAGCGTGGTAACGCGGCCGATCGGGTGGATCCACACCCGCGCGTCGCTGACGCCGCAGGAGCGGCACAACCTGCGGATGAACAACACCCCGGTGGCGGTCTTGACCGCGTCCCTGGGTGGCGGCTCGCACACCGCCCCGTAGCCGCCTCATCCAGATTCCGTCAAATCGAACATCTTTCACGTCACCACCGACGTGAACTGACCTCCCATTCTGCGCACCACACTCGGGTCACACCGAATCTCGGCTTGCCACAGCCGATTCGGTGTGACTTGTGTTGCGCGCTGACGACCGACAGGAACAACCAGATGAACACCGCTGTCGAACAAACCGCCGTGACACCCACCAAGAACCTCGACGGCCTGACCATCGCGGATGCCGCCGAACGCCTCATTCAAGACGGCCCCAACGAGGTCGCCCACGACAAGGCGCCGCCCGCGATCCTCCAGTTCCTGGACGCCTTCAAGAATCCGTTCATCGCGGTACTCCTGGTGCTGGCCGCCATCAGCTCGGTCACCGACGTCTACCTTCCGATACGCGACGGGCAACAGGCGGATTACGCCGGCGTGCTGATCATCGTGACCATGGTCGCGTTCAGCGCCCTGCTGCGGTTCTGGCAGGAATACCGCTCGGGCAAGGCGGCCGAGACGCTCAAGGCCATGGTGCGGACCACGGCGACAGTCCGTCGCCGGGCCGTCCCGGGTGCCACACCCGAACTCATGGAGATCCCGATGGCGCAGGTTGTCACCGGTGACATCGTGCAACTGTCCGCCGGCGACATGATTCCCGCCGACATCCGCCTGCTCGATTCACGCGATCTGTTCGTCAGCCAGGCGGCACTGACCGGCGAGGCCCTGCCGGTGGAGAAGTACGACACGCTGGGCGCAGCGGGCCAGAAATCCACGGCCGACGTTGCCGACGACGAGGCCGGCCCGCTCCACCTGCCCGGCATCTGTTTCATGGGTACCAACGTGGTGAGCGGGACAGCCACCGCGATCGTCGTTTCAACCGGTGTACACACCTATTTCGGCTCGCTGGCCAAGGCGATCGTCGGCTCCCGCGCAGAGACGGCCTTCGACCGCGGGGTCAACAGCGTCAGCTGGCTGCTGATCCGGTTCATGTCGGTGATGGTGCCGATCGTGTTGTTCATCAACGGTTTCACCAAGGGCGACTGGCCCGAGGCGTTCCTGTTCGCGCTTGCCGTCGCGGTAGGGCTCACCCCCGAAATGCTGCCGATGATCGTGTCGTCCAACCTGGCCAAAGGTGCGGTCGCGTTGTCACGTCGCAAGGTGGTTGTCAAGCGGCTCAACGCCATCCAGAACTTCGGCGCGATGGACGTGTTGTGCACCGACAAGACCGGCACGCTCACCCAGGACCGCATCATCCTCGAGCATCACGCGGACATCCGCGGCGACCGGGACGACAACGTGCTCGCCCTGGCCTGGCTCAACAGCTTTCACCAGAGTGGCGTCAGGAATCTGATGGACCGTGCCGTCCTGCACTTCGCCGACGGGACACCCGACGCGCTCCTTGCTGCCTCGGCCTACCGCAAGGTCGACGAGCTTCCGTTCGACTTCGAACGACGCCGGCTGTCCGTTGTCGTCCAGGATGTCGAGCGGAATCACTTGCTGGTCTGTAAGGGAGCCGTGGAGGAAATGCTCGAGGTGTCGACGCAGGTGTCCGACGGCACGGCCTGCCGGCCACTCGACGAGGCCGACCGCGAGGCGCTGGCCGAAACAGCCCGCGCCTACAACCGCGACGGGTTCCGGGTGCTTTTGGTGGCCACCCGTGAGATCCCCCGTGTTCAGCGCACCCACCGCTACCGCATCGAGGATGAGCAAGATCTCGTCGTCCACGGCTTTCTCACATTCCTCGATCCACCGAAAGAGACGGCCGCCCCGGCCATCGCGGCACTCGCCGAACACGGCGTCACCGTGAAGGTCCTCACCGGCGACAACGAGGTCGTCAGCGCCAAGATCTGTCATGAGGTGGGACTCGATCCCGGACAGCCGGTTCTCGGGTCTCAGATCGACAGCCTCGACGACGACGGGCTCCGGCGAGTCGTCGACACGGCAACCGTTTTCGCGAAGCTGACGCCGCTGCAGAAGTCGCGGGTACTGCGGGCCCTGCAGGCCAACGGGCACACGGTCGGTTTCCTCGGCGACGGCATCAACGACGCACCCGCACTGCGCGATGCGGATGTGGGTATCTCGGTCGACAGTGGCACCGATATCGCCAAGGAATCGGCGGACATCATCCTCCTCGAAAAGAGCCTCATGGTGCTCGAAGAGGGCGTGGTCAAGGGCCGCGAAACATTCGGCAACATCATCAAATACCTGAACATGACCGCAAGTTCGAACTTCGGCAACGTGCTTTCAGTACTGGTGGCGAGCGCCTTCATCCCGTTCCTACCCATGCTGGCGATCCACCTGCTGATCCAGAACCTGCTGTACGACATTTCCCAACTGGCCCTGCCGTGGGACCGCATGGACAAGGAGTTTCTGCTCAAGCCACGCAAGTGGGATGCCAGGAATATCGGCCGTTTCATGATCTGGATGGGTCCGACGTCCTCGATTTTCGACATCACCACCTTCGCGGTGATGTGGTACGTCTTCGCCGCCAACTCACCCGAGATGCAATCGCTGTTCCAATCGGGTTGGTTCATCGAAAGCCTGCTCTCGCAGACACTGGTCGTCCACATGCTGCGAACCCGGAAGATTCCGTTCATCCAGAGCACCGCGGCGTTGCCGGTGCTGCTGGCGACGGGGGCGGTCTGCGTGCTCGGGATCCTCATCCCGTTCTCACCTCTGGGAGCGGCGATCGGATTACAGCCGCTGCCGTGGCAGTACTTCGGATGGCTGGTCGCGACGCTGGCGTCCTACTGCGTCCTCGCCCAGACCGTCAAGACCATCTATATCCGCAGGTTCGGTCAATGGTTCTGAACATCTGAGGGACGATGGTCCGATGACCGGGCCAAGGATCTACCCACCCGGCGTCCCCTGCTGGGTGGACACCGACCAGCAGGATGTAGCCGCCGCTCAAGACTTCTACGGTCGACTCTTCGGCTGGACGTTCGAGAACGTCCTGCCCGAGGACGCCGAGCAGTCCTATCTGATCGCCACACTCGACGGTCACGATGTCGCGGCGATCGCCTCCGCGCAGACCGGCGACGAGATCACCTGGAACACCTACATCGCGGTGGCCGACGCCGACGCCACGGCCACCGCGGTGACGGCCGCCGGCGGGACCGTGACGAGCGGTCCCATCGACGCGGGACCCGGTGGGCGGCAGGCCGGTTGTGTCGATCCGCGCGGCGCGCACTTCAAGCTGTGGCAACCGCGGCGACGCCTCGGTGCCCAGCTGGTCAACGTTCCCGGCACCTGGAATTTCAGTAACCTGCAGACCACCGATCCGCAGGCCGCAGCGACCTTCTACGGGCCACTTTTCGGCTGGGAGTTCGACAATGCCGGCTTCGCCAGCATGATCCGCCGTCCGGGATACGCCGACCACCTTGGCGCCACCGTCGACCCCGGCATCAAGGAGCGTCACGCCGCTGCTGGTACCCCGCCCGGATTCTCCGACGCGGTCGGCTGGACCGGGCAGCTGCCCGACGACCAGCAGCCGGAGCACTGGGAGGTGGTGTTCGCCGTGGCGAACCGGGACACATCTGCGGCACTGTCCGAAAAGCTCGGTGCGGCAGTAGTTTCCAGCTCAGAAACCGAGTGGGCCAACACCGCCCTGATCCAGGACCCGCAAGGCGCGCGACTGGTCCTGAGCCAGTTCATCCCACCGACGGAGTGATCACCGAGCGGTGCCTGGTGGTGTAGGTCAGCACCGCCGCGGCGATGATCACCTCGAGCAGAGCCAACAGCGTCGCCGTCGTCATCAACGTCGAGGTCTGGACGGGCACCATCACGCCATGGTGATCCATGGGCATCGGCGTGTGCAGAGCGATCATCGCCAGGCTCATCAGCGCGATGGCGCACCAGACACCGGAGGTGCCGCGCCGCCACAGATGACCGGCGCAGTACAGACACCCCACGGTCATCGCCGCGAGCACCACAGCTGCCGCCGGATTGGCGATCGCGCCGAGCATCGCCATGTGCAGCCCTGCCGAACTCACGGCCAAAAGCGCACACGTCCGCCGCCCGACAACACTGCAGACCTGAGCAGCCGACATGACCCCCATCGTCGCAGCAATCGCATGTCAGCGCTGCCGGAACATGGATGCGCTGCCAAAACCCCGGTGTGTGGTTCCCTGTCGCCGTAGCGTCTGCCAGATGACAAACTTCGCAGCCCGCCCAGCCCGGTCGAGACTGGCGATCGGCACATTCCTTTTCGCCATCACGCTGGTGGCCGCATGTTCGACCAACACGAACTCGACTGACACGACGACAAACCCGGACAGCGCCAAGGCCGAAGCGGCGGCGGGCCGAGTAGTGGTGATCACCACCGGAGGGACCATCGCGACGAGCACCGACGCCAACGGTGTCCGCCGCCCGACGGTCAGCGGCGCCGATCTGGCTGCGGGCCTCGACGTCCAGGTGATGGACGTGATGAAGAAGGACAGTTCACAGCTCACGCCGGCCGACTGGGACGTGATCGGAGCGGCCGCGAAGAAGGCGGTGGCCGACGGGGCCTCCGGAGTGGTCATCACCCACGGCACCGACACCATGGAAGACACCGCGATGTGGCTGGACGTCACCTACAACGGGCCCGCTCCGATAGTGCTGACCGGGGCACAGCGCAGTTCCGACGCCCCGGATGCCGACGGGCCGACCAACCTGCGGGATGCGCTGACCGTGGCGTCCAGTCCTGCCGCGCGCGACCAGGGCGTGATGATCATGTTCGCCGGCGACGTCTTCCAGGCCTTGGGCACCCACAAGGTGAACACCCAGGATCTCCACGCATTCGGCGGCACGCCACCGATCGGTTCCGTCGCCGACAACACCTTCAAACTGGACCACCCCGCCCAGCGCCCCTTCATCGGCGACGTGCCGGCGGCCGGTGCACCGCGGGTCAACGTTGTCGCGGCCTATCCCGGCGACGGCGCCGGACCCATCGATGCCGCCGTGGCCGGCGGAGCACGCGGAATCATCGTCGAGGCACTTGGATCCGGCAATGCCGGCGACGGCGTGGTGGACGCGGTGCGCCGCCACGCGCCTGCCGGCGTGGCGTTCGGAATATCCAGTCGTGTCCCCGACGGTGAGGTCATCGCCGAATACGGTCCCGGTGACGACATGGTCAAGGCCGGCGCGGTGATGGTTCCCCATCTGCGGCCGAGCCAGGCCCGGGTGCTGATGATGGCTGCGCTGGCCACCAAACAGCCGGTGGCCGAGGTGATCAAACGCTGGGGCTGAGTTATCCGGGGTCGAGCCCCAGCAGCTTGACGCTTTCGCTCCGCATGTCGACCTTGCGGATCTTGCCGGTGACGGTCATCGGGAACTCGTCCACGACAAGCACATAACGCGGAATCTTGTAGTGGGCCAGCTTTCCGGTGGCGAAGGCCCGCACCGCCGCGGCATCCAACGGGGTGCGGCCCGGTTTCATCCGGATCCAGGCGCAGATCTCTTCCCCGTACTTGGCGTCGGGAACCCCGATCACCTGCGCATCGTCGATGTCGGGGTGGGTGTAGAGGAACTCCTCGACCTCCCGCGGGTACACGTTCTCCCCGCCGCGGATCACCAAGTCTTTGATCCGACCGACCACTGTGCAGTAGCCGTCCTCACGCATCACCGCCAGATCCCCGGTGTGCATCCAGCCTTCGGCATCGACGGCCTCGCGAGTCTTGGCGTCGTCGTTCCAATAGCCCAGCATGACCGAGTAACCGCGGGTACAGAACTCGCCGGACTGCCCACGCTCGACCGTCTCGCCGGTGTCCGGGTCCACGATCTTGACCTCGATGTGCGGATGAGCCCGCCCGATGGTGGCGGTGCGACGCTCCAGATCGTCGTCGACCAACGTCTGGCACGAGACCGGTGACGTCTCGGTCATGCCGTAACAGATCGCCACCTCGGCCATGTGCATCTCGGCCACCACATGTTTCATCACCTCGACCGGGCACACCGATCCGGCCATGATCCCGGTGCGCAGCGAGGACAGGTCGAACCCGGCGAAGTCAGGATGACCGAGCATCGCGATGAACATCGTCGGCACCCCGTACAGCGCGGTGCACCGCTCTGCCTCGACGGCGGCCAGGGTGAGGCCGGGATCGAATCCCGGGGCGGGGATCACGATCGCCGCACCGTGGGTCAGGGCGCCGAGGTTGCCCATCACCATGCCGAAGCAGTGGTAGAACGGCACCGGGACGCACACCCGGTCGCAGACGTCGAAGTCGATCAGCCCACCGACGAAGAATCCGTTGTTGAGGATATTGCGATGGCTGAGCGTGGCCCCCTTGGGGAATCCGGTTGTCCCCGAGGTGTATTGGATGTTGATCGGATCGGTGTTGGACAACTCGGCGGTCCGGGCACGCAACTGGTCTGCACCGACCTGCTCGGTACACAGCTGGTCCCAGTCCAGGGTGCCCAGGAAGATGATGTCCTTGAGCGCCGGGCAGTCCGCCGTCACCTCGGCGACCATCGTCACATAGTCCGAAGACTTGAACGCGGTGGCCGACACCAGGGTTCGTATCCCGGACTGCTTGAGCACATACGCCAGTTCATGGGTGCGGTAGGCCGGGTTGATGTTGACCAGGATCGCGCCGATCTTGGCTGTCGCGAGCTGCAAGATCACCCACTCGGCGCAGTTGGGCGCCCAGATACCGACACGGTCCCCCTTGCCCACACCCAGGGCCATGAGTCCCCGGGCCACCGTGTCGACCTCGCCGTTGAGTTCGGCGTAGGTCCAGCGTCGCCCGGTCGCCACCTCGACCAGCGCGTCGGCATCCGGCCCGGTCGCCACCATGCGCTCGAAGTTCGCGCCGATCGTCTCTTCGAGCACGGGCACATCGGTGGGGCCGGCGTCGTAGGAC
This sequence comes from Mycobacterium sp. IDUB_24, assembly GCF_055419385.1. Taxonomy (NCBI): domain Bacteria; kingdom Bacillati; phylum Actinomycetota; class Actinomycetes; order Mycobacteriales; family Mycobacteriaceae; genus Mycobacterium; species Mycobacterium sp. IDUB_24. The sequence goes on along the minus strand of NZ_JBVAXO010000007.1, from coordinate 282,045 downwards.
TTCATCCGAGTAGATCCTCGTATCGGTATTCGGTGGAAATCGGTTCGCCCGCTTCATGAGCCGCGTCCTCCCGCTTACGCAACTCGACGCGGCGGATCTTGCCCGAGATGGTCTTTGGCAGATCGAGGAACTCGACCCGGCGCACCTTGAGATACGGCGCGAGATGATCGCGGGCGTAGGCCATGACATCTTTTGCCGTGTCCGCGTTGGCTTCCCAGCCATCGGCCAGCGCGACGTACGCCTTGGGCACCGCCAGCCGAGTGTCGTCGGGTTGTGGCACCACCGCGGCCTCGACCACGGCGGGATGCTCGATCAACACGCTCTCCAACTCGAACGGCGACACCTTGTAGTCGCTGGACTTGAACACATCGTCGGTGCGGCCGATGTAGATGATGTAGCCGTCCTCGTCGCGGGAGGCCACGTCGCCGGTGTGGTAGTAACCACCGGCCATCACGGCCTCATTGCGTTGCGGGTCACCGAGATAACCGGTCATCAGGTTGCGCGGGCGCTTGCGCAGATCCAGGCAGATCTCGCCCTCGTCGGCAAGCTCCCCGGTGATCGGGTCCACCAGCGCCACCGGAACCCCCGGCATCGGCCGTCCCATCGAGCCGGGCTTCACCGGCTGCCCCGGGGTATTGCCGACCAGCAAGGAGGACTCGGTCTGGCCGAACCCGTCGCGGATCGTCAACCCCCAGGCCTTCTCCACCTGCGCGATGACATCGGGGTTCAACGGCTCACCGGCGCCCAGGATCTCCCGCAGACCGTCGGGCCGCTCACCCAGGTCGGCCTGGATCAGCATGCGCCACACCGTCGGTGGGGCACAGAACGTGTTGACCTTGGCCCGCCGCAGCTGGGCCAGCAGCGCGGCGGCGTCGAAGCGCGCGTAGTTGTAGACGAAGATCGTCGCCTCCGCGATCCACGGGGCGAAGAAACAGCTCCAGGCATGCTTGGCCCAGCCGGGCGAACTGATGGCCAGATGCACGTCGCCGGGGGTGAGCCCGATCCAGGCCATCGTGGTCAGATGCCCGACGGGGTAGCTGACCTGGGAATGCTCCACCAGCTTGGGCTTGCTCGTGGTACCGGAGGTGAAGTAGATGAGCATCGGGTCATCGACGGTGGTGCACGCCTCGAAACTCCGCGGCGCAGCGTCCTGTGCGTCGGCGTAGCGGTGCCAACCCGCGGGCACCTCGCCGACCGCGATGCGCACGTAGTCACCCGGCACCTCGGCGAACTTCACCGCGTCGGCGGAGTTGGCGATGACGAACCGCGCACCTCCGCGCGCGATGCGGTCGGACAGATCCGCGGGCCCCAGCGCGCCTGTGGTCGGCATGATCACCGCACCCAGCTTGGCGATGGCCAACATGGCCTCCCACAACTCGACCTGGTTGCCGAGCATCAGCAGGACCCGGTCGCCCTTGCCCACCCCCAGGCCCCGCAGCCAGGCCGCGACGCGATCGGACCGCTGCGCCATCTCGGCAAACGTGACCTGCTGCTCGGAACCGTCCTCCTCGACGATCCACAGCGCAGGGCGGTCGTTATCCCCGGCGATGGCGTCGAACCAGTCGACAGCCCAGTTGAAGGTGCCGGTGATCTGCGGCCAGGCGAACTCCTCGACAGCCTTTTCGTAGTCCGCGATGGTGGCGACCAGCTGGTCACGGGCACCGCGGTAGCGATCTGTATTGCTGTTCACCATGTAGCTATGCTCTACGTCACACTCGCCTGCCCGCTACCCCCGAAAGTGGGTACCTACGATGCGCCCCTGGTTGTTGCGGCCGCGCGACGCCGACGCGGTACGCGCCGAGCTGCGCCGGATGGCCGCCGATACCGGGCTTCCGCTGGCCTTCGGCGGGCAGGTGCACGACGACACCCTGCTGCTGAGCGAGTTCTTCGGCACCCGCACCGGCGCCATGCGCGGGCTCGCGGTGCTGCCCCGCGCCGGACTGGGCGGGGCCAGCGTGGTGTCGCGGCGCCCCATCTCGGTGCCCGACTACCGGCGCGCCTCGACCATCAGCCATGACTACGACGAGCCCGTGCTGTCCGAGGGAATCCGCTCGATCCTGGCGGTGCCGGTGGTCGTCGACGGCACCGCCAGGGCGGTGCTGTACGGCGCCCACCGCACCAGTGCGCCGATCGGCGATCGCACCGCGGCCGCGATGGTGGCCTCGGCGCAGCGGTTGAGCGCCGAACTACGGGTACGCGACGAGGTGGACCGCCGCATGCGGATGCGCGAGTCCGCCCTGACCAACTTCACCGACGCACCGGCCGACACCGAGCAGATCCGTGAAGTACACGCCGACCTACGCCGGTTGGCCGCTGACACTCCGGACCTGGCCGGGCCGTTGCGCGAACTTGCCGACCGGTTGGCGGTGGCGTTGCGCGGCGACCCGCCGGCCAGCGCACCGTTGACTGTCCGCGAGGTCGATGTGCTGGCGCAGGTCGCCCTGGGTTGCACCAATTCTGAAGCAGCCCAGCGGCTTTCACTCAAGCCCGAAACGGTGAAGAGTTACCTGCGCAGTGCGGCGGCCAAACTCGGGGCCCGCAACCGCCACGAAGCGGTGTCCAAGGCCCGACGGCTGCGACAGATCCCTTGACCGTGGGACGTCAGAGACACTCGCGCTGAAGATTGCGGTCACCGGGTGGCAGCAATCTTCAGCGCAATGCTCGCCACCGCATACCACCTCGCACTGGGAGGATCTCCATATGACCTCGAGCCGCCAGTCAATCCGCCCGTTCCGCATCGCCGTCCCCGATTCCGATCTCGACGACCTCAAGCAGCGGCTGAACCGCACCCGATGGCCCGAGGCCGAGTGCGTCGACGACTGGACCCAGGGCATCCCGCTCACCTACACGAAGGAGCTGGCCGCCTACTGGGCCAACGAGTACGACTGGCGCGCCCGCGAAGCCGCACTCAACCGGTTCGACCACTTCACCACCGAGATCGACGGGCTGGACATCCATTTCATCCACCAGCGATCCGGACGTGACGACGCGTTCCCACTGCTGATCACCCACGGTTGGCCCGGATCCATCGTCGAGTTCCACAAGGTGATCGAGCCACTGACCGAGGCCGGGTTCGACGTGGTGTGTCCGTCGCTGCCCGGCTACGGGTTCTCCGGCAAGCCGAGCGCGACGGGCTGGGGCATCGCAAAGATCGCACAGGCCTGGGACACCCTGATGACGCGGTTGGGCTACGCCCGCTACGGCGCACAGGGCGGCGACTGGGGCGCCGCGGTGACGACGCAGATCGGCCGCAACGTCGGCTCGTGCGTGGGCATTCACGTGAACATGCCGATCGCGCAGCCGCCCGCCGAGGGCATCGGCGAGATGACCGAGGACCTCCAGAAGGCCCTGGCCCGCATCGATTACTACCGCAAATGGGATTCGGGCTACATGAAGCAGCAGTCCACCCGGCCACAGACCGTCGGTTACGGCCTGGTCGACTCCCCCGTCGGTCAGCTGGCCTGGATCGTGGAGAAATTCTGGTCCTGGATGGACTGCGACGGAAACCCCGAGAACGTGGTACACCGCGACGAGATACTCGACAACGTCATGCTCTACTGGCTCACCGCGTCGGCCGCATCGTCGGCCCGGCTGTACTGGGAGAGCCACAGCACTTGGGGCGGTGGCGAATACGTCAGCCTGCCCACCGGGGTCGCGTCGTTCCCACTGGAGATCCTGCGCGCCCCACGCAGCTGGTGCGAGACCGGCTACAACGTCACGCACTACACGACGATGCCCCGCGGCGGACACTTCGCGGCCTTCGAGCAACCGGAGCTGTTCGTGGAAGATGTGAAGACATTCTTCGACACCGTGCGCTGAGGTACTAGCGTCATGGCATGGACCCTCTGATGCGTTCCCGTGCGATCCAGGCGGTCATCTGGGGTATGCCCGCCGTGAACTTCGAGCTGTTGCGTGAGGCGGCCGCGGGACTCGGTGCCACCGACAACCAGGTGGTGTTCTGGTCGAAGCTGCTGGACTGGAAGAACCAGACCCTGACGCCCAACCCGGACACGTTGTACTTCTTCCCGTTCTACAACACCCAGGCCGGCCCCGTCGTGCTGGAAATCCCACCCGCGCAGGATGGTTCGATCACCGGGTCGGTGGACAACAGCTGGCAGGAAGCGCTCGAGGACGTCGGTCCTGCCGGCGTCGACAAGGGCGCGGGCGGTAAGTACCTGATCCTGCCGCCGGGGTTCGACGGTGAGGTTCCCGACGGCTACATCCCGATGCCGTCGGCAACGTATGCCGGGTTCGGGGCGTTGCGGTCCAACATCGCATCGAGCGGCGACGCCGATGTTGCCACGGCAGCCGAATACGGCAAACGCATCAAGGTCTATCCGCTGTCAGGTCCGGCACCGACGGCCTTTGTCGACGCATCGGGCACGTTGTACGACAGCACGATTCCCTACGATGTCCGGTTCTTCGAATTGCTGCACCAGTTCGTCCAACGTGAGCCCTGGCTGCAGCGCGATCGCGTGATGATCTCGATCCTGCAGTCCATCGGCATCGAGCAGGGAAAGCCTTTCGACCCCGATGCCGAACTGAAATCGGTGCTCGACGACGCTGCCACCGAAGCGCACGACTGGCTCGACGCCGCCTATCCGAAATTCTTCACCTCGCCGTACTTCGACGGGACCCACTGGGCCGTACCCGCCTCGCCCGAAGTGGTGCAAGGCATGCAGAACGGTTTTGCCAACCCGGACAGCTACCCTGTCGACGATCGTGGCCTGCTGTACTCGTTCGTCTACTTCAGCGCCAAACACCTTGGGCAGGGCCAGTTCTACGTGATGACCATCGTGGACCGCGACGGCGAGTCCCTCGACGGCGCCGCCACCTATCGACTGCGGGTGCCTGCCGACCCGCCCGTCTCGTTGTACTGGTCGGCGACGGTGTACGACCGGGCAACCCACGCGATGATCCGTGACCTGCCGTACGCCAGCCGATCGTCGCACCGGCCCGACCTCGAGACGAACTCCGACGGATCCGTCGACATCTACTTCGGCCCGACAGCTCCAGAAGGCAAGCAGTCCAACTGGATCCCGACTTCACCCGACGGCCGGTTCGAGGTGCTGTTCCGGCTCTACGGTCCGAAACCCGCACTGTTCGACAAGACCTGGACACTGTCCGACATCGAAAAGCTGTGATCGCGCGTCCGTTTCTGCACCTGGGCTGTGGATTTGGCCCGGCAGCAGCCAAGGGGTAGAAATCGGCGAAGGCGGGCACGCCACACCCCGCCACACCCCGCCCCGCCCCGCCCCGCCCCGCCCCGCCCCGGCTCAGGCCAGAGAATCCACCCAGGCCCGGTGCAACGCCGCATAGGCACCGTCGGTCCGGCCGATCAGATCCGCCGGCGCACCGTCCTCGATGATGCGGCCGTGCTCGAGCACCAGCACCCGGTCGGCGATCTGCACTGTGGAGAGCCGGTGCGCGATCACCAGGGCGGTGCGGTCGGCCAGAACAGTTTCCAACGCGCGCTGCACCAGTCGCTCGCTCGGAATGTCCAGGGACGACGTCGCCTCGTCCAGGATCAGCACCGCCGGGTCGGCCAGGAACGCCCGGGCGAACGCCACCAGCTGTCGCTGGCCCGCCGAGAGCCGGCCGCCGCGCTTGGCCACATCGGTGGCATACCCGTCGGGCAACGTCTCGATGAAGCGGTCCGCGCCGACCGCCGCAGCCGCGGCCCGCACCTGCGCGTCGGTGGCATCGGGCCGCCCGAACCGGATGTTGTCGGCGACCGTCCCGGAGAACATGAAGTTCTCCTGGGTGACCATCACGACGTGCCGGCGCAGTTCGGACTGCGCAAGCTCACGCAGATCCACGCCGTCCAGCGTCACCGACCCGGCCGTGGGGTCGTAGAAGCGGGCGATCAGCTTGGCGATGGTCGTTTTGCCCGCACCGGTGGTACCCACCAGGGCCACGGTCTGACCCGACGGCACCGCCAGCTCAAGGCCCGGCAACACCGGCCTGCCGGGCGAATACTCGAACCGCACATCGTGAAACTCGATGTCGCCCCTGGGCTCCGGCAGTGATTGAGGCTGCGCCGGATCCGCGATGGCGGGCTGCTGCGCCAGCACCCCGGCCAGCTTCTCCAACGCCGAGGACGCCGACTGAAAGGTGTTGAAGAACTGTGAGATCTCCTGCATCGGCTCGAAGAACATCCGCAGGTAGAGCAGGAACGCGGCCAGCGTGCCGATCGTCATCTCGCCGTTCAGCACCCGGTACCCGCCGTACAGCAGCACCACGCCCGTGGTGAGGTTGCCGACCAGCTTGACCCCGGGCATGAAGACGGCCAGCAACTTGAAGGTCTTCTCGTTGATCGCCCGGTACCCATCGGCGACATCGTCGAAGATCTCCTGGTTGCGGGGTTCACGGCGATAGGCCTGCACGGCCTTGATGCCCGTCATGGTCTCGACGAACTGCACGATCACCAGGGCCGCACTCTCGCGCACCAGTCGATAGGTCTTGCCCGACTCGCTGCGGAACCACCACACCAGGGCCACCAGGATCGGGAACGCCGCCAGGCACATCAGGCCGAGACGCCAATCGAGAGCCACCAACAGCACCGCCGTGCCGAACAACGTCAACACCGCGGTGATCAAGCTGTCGAAACCGGTTTCCAGCATGTCCTGGATGGCCTCGACGTCGTTGGTCGACCGGCTGACCACCCGGCCGGAGGTATACCGATCGTGGAACGCCACATCGAGTCGCTCGAAATGCCGAAACACCCGGCGCCGCAGCTCCAGGAGCACCCGCTGCCCGATCCGCCCGGAGCGCCGCAGGAAGTACATCCGGCTGATCGCCTGCACGATCACCACGACGCACAACGTCGCGACAATCAGCATCAGCTCACGGGCCGGACCGCCCGCCAGGATCGGCGGGATGCCATGGTCGATACCACGCTGCACCAGGATCGGAACCGACAGCCGGGCAGCGTTTTCCACGACGACCACCAGCGCCAGCACCGCGACCGTCCACCGGTAGGGGCGCAGCAATGACATGAGCAGCGCCCGGGCCTCCCGGCGTAGCGGCACGCTCTCGTCGATCGGGAGGGCCGAGGCGCCGCTGCCGCCGGCGGCGCCGTCCCGGTCGTCCGGGTTGTCCTCGTCGGTGACCCGCCCCCGCCACTGTGTGGTGGTCATCGGCGCTGCACCTCCGCACTGAGATGCGGGGGCCCGCCCACCTCGTCAATGACCGCGCGTTCGGCATGCCCGCGCTGCAACCGGCCCAACTCTTCGTCGTCCTCCCAGTCGCAACTGCGTTCGCTCGCATCGTCGAGTTGATCGTCGGCGGCCAGCAGGTAGCGGTATTGCGGTACCTGCGCCAGCAATTCGGTGTGTGTCCCGATGTGGGTGATGGTTCCGTCCTGCAGGAGCGCGACCTTGTCGGCCAACAGCACGGTCGACGCGCGGTGCGCGACGATGATGCCCGTGACTCCGCGCAGAACGCGCCGCAGGGCCTCGGTCACCAGGGCCTCGGTATGCACGTCCAGCGCCGACAACGTGTCATCGAGCACCAGGATCTTGGGTGCTGCCAGGATCGCGCGGGCCAGCGAAAGACGTTGGCGCTGGCCGCCGGACAGGCTCATGCCCTGCTCCCCGATCCGGGTGTCCAGGCCGAACGGCAGGTCGTAGACGAACTGTGCCGCCGCGATCTCGATGGCCTGGCCCAGCTGCTCATCAGTGGCGTCTGCACGACCCAGCCGCAGATTCTCGGCCACCGACATCGAGAACAGCGTCGGATCCTCGAATGCCGTGGCGACGGCCTGCCGCAGTACCGGCAGGCTCAGCTCCCGGATATCGCGGCCGTCGATCAGAATCTGACCTTCGGTGACGTCGTACAACCGCGAGAACAACGCGGCGAGAACCGATTTGCCCGACCCGGTCGCGCCGACCAGAGCGAGCGTCTGGCCCGGTTCCACCACCGCGTCGACGTGCCGCAGTGCCCATTGATCCGGCGAGCCGGACGGCGCCATTTGGTCCGGCGAGCCGGACGGCGCCACTTGGTCCGCATCGGGGAACCTGAAGCCCACATCCCGCAGCTCCAGCCGACCGCCGTGCGGCGGCTGCGACACCGGGCCGTCGGCGATATCGATCGGCGCATCGAAGATCTCGGCGATCCGGTCGGCCGCGGTGAACGACTCCTGCGTCATCGACAGCAGAAAGCCGAGCGAGGCGATGGGCCACACCAGCGACAGCATCATCGTGATGAACGCGACCAGCGTCCCCATCGTGACGTGGCCGTGGCCCGCCGCATACGCACCGAAACCGAGCACCACGATCAGCGTGAGGTTGGGGATGACCTCCAGCACGGTCCAGAACTTCGCCGACACCGTCACCCGGGCGACCTGGGTGTCATACAACTGCGTGGCCTGCTCGTCGAACCGGTCGAAGACGTAGTCCTCCCGGCCGAAGGCCTTGACCACCCGCAGGCCGAGCGCGGCCTCCTCGACATGGGTTGCGACATGGCCGGTCTGGTCCTGCGCCAGCCTCGACAGCCGCGTGTACTCACGCTCGAAATGCAGCACGGTCGCCGCGATCGGCACGATCGACACCAACACCACCACGCCCAGCGGCCAGTACATGGCCAGCAGGATCGAGGTCACCACCACGATCTGCAGCGTGTTGAGGATCAGGAACACCAACCCGAAGGACAGGAACCGGCGGATGGTGGACAGATCGTTCATCACCCGCGACAGCAGCTGCCCCGACTGCCAGCGGCTGTGGAAACTCATCGGCAGGATCTGCAGCCGCGCGTAGAGATCCTTGCGGATGTCGGCCTCGACGCCCATGGTGGCGCGGGCCACCAGCCAGCGCCGGATGAACCACAGCACTGCCTCGGAGATGCCGACCGCGACGGCGGCTGAACCCAGCACCCACAGCCCGTGCGGATCCTGGTGGCGCACCGGGCCGTCGATCACGGCCTTGGTCATCAGCGGAATCGCCACCGTGGCGGCCAGGCTGATCACCGCGACCACGACCATCACGATCCAGCGGGTCCGGTACGGCAACAGATAGGGCAACAGCCGCCACAGATCTGAACTGGTCCGGACCCGCTTCGGAGATGGGGCGATCGCGGCTTGACTCACTGAATCAATCCTCCCATCAAAAGCAAGCGATTAACCTCACGCGGCCGGAGCCTCCTCGGCGAACTGCGTGTCGTACAGCTCGGCGTACCTACCGGCACGGGCCAGCAGTTCGCGGTGGGTGCCACGCTCGACGATGCGCCCGTCCTCGACGACCAGGATGAGATCGGCGGCGCGGACCGTGGACAACCGGTGGGCGATGACGATCGAGGTGCGCCCGTCCAGTGCCTCGGCCAGGGCCTGCTGCACGGCCGCCTCCGAGGCCGAGTCCAGCGACGCCGTTGCCTCATCGAGCACCACCACCCGCGATCGTCCCAACAGCAGGCGCGCGATGGTCAACCGCTGCCGCTGCCCTCCGGACAGACGGTATCCGCGCTCACCGACAACCGTGTCCAGACCGTCGGGCATCGCCGCCACCACGTCTTCGAGCCGGGCCCGGCGCAGCGCGTCCCACAACTGCTCCTCGCCCACACCCGGGGCGGCCAACTGCAGGTTCGACCGGATCGTTTCGTGGAACAGGTGGCCGTCCTGGGTCACCATGCCCACGGTGTCCTTGAGCGAGTCGAACGTCAGGTCACGCACGTCGACGCCGTTCAACCGCACCGCACCGCCGTCGACGTCGTAGAGCCGCGCCAGCAGCGACGCGATGGTCGACTTGCCCGCGCCCGACGATCCGACCAGCGCCACCATCTGACCGGGACGGGCGGTGAACGAAATACCGTGCAGCACCTCCTCTCCACCGCGCTCGTCCAACACCGCCACCTCTTCGAGCGAGGCGAGCGACACCTTGTCCGCCGACGGGTAGGCGAACCGGACGTTGTCGAATTCAACGGCGCATGAGATGCCTTCTCCCTCGGGAACTTCCACGGCGTCGCGGTTCTCGGCGATGAGCGGTTCGAGGTCGAGCACCTCGAAGACCCGCTCGAAGCTCACCAGCGCGCTGGCGATCTCGACCCGTGCGTTGGCCAGTGCGGTCAGCGGCGCATACAGCCGGGTCAGCAGCAGCGCCAGCGATACCACTGCACCGGCCTGCAACTGACCGCCGATCGCCAGCACGCCGCCCAGCCCATAAACCAGCGCCAGGGCGAGCGCCGACATCAGGGTCAGCGAGTTCATGAAAGTCGACTGCAACATGGCCGTGCGAACCCCGATGTCACGCACCCGGTCGGCCCGCACCGCGAACTCGTCCGACTCCCGTTGCGGGCTGCCGAACAGCTTGACCAGGGTGGCGCCCGGGGCGGAGAACCGCTCGGTCATCTGAGTGTTCATCGTGGCGTTGTGGGTGGCCGCCTCGCGTGACAGCCCGGCCATGCGGGTGCCGATGCGACGCGCGGGCAGCACGAACAACGGCAGCAGCGCCAACGACAGCAGGGTGATCTGCCAGGAGATACTGAGCATCACCACGAGCGTCAAAGTCAGGGTCACCAGGTTCGCGACGATTCCCGAGAGCGTGTCGGAGAACGCCCGCTGCGCGCCGATCACGTCGTTGCCCAGGCGGCTCACCAATGCGCCGGTCCTGGTGCGCGTGAAGAAGGCCACCGGCATGCGTTGCACATGGTCGAACACCGCGGTGCGCAGATCCAGGATCAGACCCTCACCGATGTTGGACGACAACCACCTGGTCAACAGGCCCACCGCGGCCTCAGCGACGGCCACCGCGGCGATCACGGCAGCCAGCAGCACCACCGCCGACGCCGGGCCGCCCTGCGTGATCGCATCGACCACACGGCCCGCCAGCACCGGCGTCGTCACCGTCAACAGCGCGCTGACCACGCTGATCGCGACAAACCAGCCGAGCCTGCGATGGTGGCGCGCGGAAAACCGCCAGATCCGGGACAACAGCCGCCGGTCGGCCAGGGCGCGCAGGTCGCCGTCACGGGCGTGGGCCTGCCGATACAGCGCCTGTCTGGCCACCGTTTCCATACTCATGAGCATCACCGTAAAACCTGAACAAATATTGAGGTCAATAACATCCCCGGGGACTTCCCTGGGAGCCTGCGCGATTCGTCGCAGTTCATCGGGCAAGATGGCGGTCATGGATAGCGCTACCGGTGGCATGGCCTCGCCCCGGGTCCTCGTCGTAGACGACGACCCTGACGTGCTCGCCTCGCTGGAACGCGGGCTGCGGCTGTCCGGGTTCACCGTATCGACCGCCGTGGACGGCGCCGAGGCGCTGCGCAGCGCCACCGAGACCCGACCCGACGCGATCGTGCTCGACATCAACATGCCCGTACTCGACGGCGTGAGCGTGGTGACCGCCCTGCGCGCGATGGACAACGACGTGCCCGTCTGCGTGCTCTCGGCCCGCAGCAGCGTCGACGACCGCGTCGCCGGCCTGGAGGCGGGCGCAGACGACTACCTGGTCAAACCGTTCGTGCTGCAGGAGCTGGTGGCCCGGGTCAAGGCATTGCTGCGCCGGCGCGGTGCGTCGGCCACCTTCTCGTCCGAGACGATCCAGGTCGGCCCGCTCGAGGTCGACATCCCGGGCCGCCGTGCCCGGGTCAACGGCGTGGACGTGGACCTGACCAAACGCGAGTTCGACCTGCTGGCCGTCCTGGCCGAGCACAAGACCGCGGTGCTCTCCCGGGCACAGTTGCTGGAACTGGTCTGGGGCTACGACTTCGCCGCCGACACCAACGTCGTCGACGTGTTCATCGGGTACCTCCGCCGCAAACTCGAAGCGGGCGGCGCGCCGCGGCTACTGCACACCGTCCGCGGGGTCGGATTCGTCCTCAGGACGCAGTAGCGACATGAGACCGCTGACCCGGATCTTCCGCCGCACCCCCTCGCTGCGGACCCGGGTCGCGTTCGCCACCGCCATCGGCGCGGCGATCGTCGTCGTCATCGTCGGCACCATCGTCTGGGTCGGCATCACCAACGACCGCAAGGAACGGCTGGACCGCCGCCTCGACGAGGCCGCCGGATTCGCCATCCCATTCCTGCCGCGCGGCCTCGGCGAGATCCCCCGCTCCCCCAGCGATCAGGACGCGGTGATCACCGTCCGCCAGGCCGGTGACATCTCGTCCAATTCGAACGTGGTCCTGCCCGAACTGCCCGACGGCTACGCCGACACCTACATCGACGGCGTGCGCTGGCGGGTGCGCACCGTACAGATCCCCGCCCCGGGGCCCATGTGGGTGGCAGTCGGCGCGACCTATGACGCCACCATCGCCGACACCAACAACCTGCACCGCCGCGTGCTCATCATCTGTTTGCTCGCCGTCGGCGCGGCCACCGTGCTGGGGTGGGTACTGGCCGCATTCGCGGTCCGCCCACTCAAACGGCTGGCCGAGCAGACCCGGGAGATCGAGGCGAGCGACGAGGCGCCCGACGTCGAGGTACGCGGCGCCAGCGAGGCCGTCGAGATCGCCGACGCCGTCAACGGCATGCTGCAACGCATCTGGTCCGAACAGGGCCGCACCAAGGCCGCGTTGACCTCGGCCCGCGACTTCGCCTCGGTGTCGGCCCACGAACTTCGCACCCCGCTCACCGCCATGCGGACCAACCTCGAGGTCCTGTCCACGCTCGACCTGCCCGACGATCAACGCAAGGAAGTGGTCGGCGACGTCATCCGCACCCAGTCGCGTATCGAGGCCACCCTCGGAGCCCTGGAGCGCCTCGCCCAAGGCGAGTTGACCACCACCGACGACCACGTCACCGTCGACATCACCGAACTGCTGGACCGCGCCGCCCACGACGCCATGCGCGTCTACCCCGACCTCGAGGTCTCGCTGGCGCCGTCACCGACCGTGATCATCATCGGGCTGCCGACCGGGCTGCGGCTGGCCGTGGACAACGCCATCGCCAATGCGGTGAAGCACGGTGGCGCCACCCGGGTGCAGTTGTCGGCGGTGAGCTCCCGCGAGGGTGTCGACATCGCGATCGACGACGACGGAGTGGGCGTACCCGAGGAAGAACGCGAGATGGTGTTCGACCGCTTCTCCCGTGGATCGACCGCATCACGGCTGGGCTCCGGACTGGGGCTTGCGCTTGTGGCCCAGCAGGCCGAATTGCACGGCGGCACCGCAACTCTGGAATCAAGCCCACTGGGCGGGGCGCGACTGCTGTTACGCCTGCCCGGCCCGCACTAGTTTCGGTGCGAGCAGACATAAAACTGCCCCTTTTCGCGCGAAAAGGGGCAGTTTTATGTCTGCTCGGCGAGTGGGTTACTTCTTCTCGCGCTGGGACTTACCGCTGTCCCACCGGTTGAACCCGGCCTTCTCCGCGGATTCGACGTCGGCGAACCAGATCTCGGCGACGGTCACCGAGTAGGACGGGCTCTCCGGCGAGTGGTAGAGCATCGAATCCTCGTTGCCCTTGATCAGATAACCCGCCGGCGTGCCCGCACCCGAGACCCGCACCGATCCGGCGCCGTAGGGCGTCTCCTCGACGACCTTGACGTCATCGGCTCCGTCGTCAGCAGCCTCATGGGCACCTCCGCCGGACGCGAACTTGGCTGCACCCGCCGCACCCGCGGCAGCCGCACCCGCCGCCGCGGCACCGGCGCTGGTGACCTTGGGCAGCTTCGTGGTGGGCTCGTCGCCCGAGCCGACCTTCGGCAGCCGTGTCGTGGCGTCATCGGTGACAGCCGTTGCGGTGGCGGCAGTCCCGCCGCCTGCGGCCTTGGCCGCAGCTGCGCCCTTGGCAGCACCGTCGGGACGACGGCCGAGGGCACCGTACACCGGCACCTCCCGCTTCACCCGGCGCAAGGTCAGCGCCAGCGTCAGTACCAGCCCCAGCACGAAAGCCAGGGCCATCAACCACCAGTTGACATCGCTCATCGTCGTGCTCCAATCTCACGCGAGCCGGGCAGTTCGGCGAACGCCTCTTCCTCACTGGTGGGCTTGACGGTCACCACCGAAATCAGCCAGGCCACCAGTGACCCCACCACGAACGCGAGCAGATACCACAACCATTGGATTACGAAGTCCATGTCGAATCTCCCTAGTTGACCGTGATCTCGACACGGCGGTTCTGCGCCTTGCCTTCTGGGGTGTCATTACTGGCGATCGGATTCGCCGAACCCGCGCCCGACGACGTCACGTGATCGGCCGCCAGACCCTGTGAAACCAGATAATCGGCAACGGCTTTCGCGCGATTGCCGCTCAACGGGACATTGATCGCGTCATTGCCCGAGCTGTCGGTGTAACCGGTGACAGCCACCTGCGCGCCCGCGCAGGACTTCAGCTTGTCGGCGACCTGCGACAGCAATTGCTGCGATGCCGGGGCCACGACGAACCCGTCGGTACTGAAGTTGATCGGTGTGCGCAGCAGTGCACTCACATCGTTCTGCAGCACGGCGCAGGGTCCGGGTGTACCCGGTGCACCAGGAGCCGCAGCGGGCGGAGGCCCAGGGGCAGCCGGCGCTGCGGCGATCTGAATGTTGTTGACGAGCTTGATGTTCGGCCATGCCGCCTTCGCGGCCGCCTCGACCGCGTCGCGCACCTGTGCCGACGGCGCGGTACCGGTCAACGTCAGCGTGTCACCGTCGATGCTGAAACTGAAATCCGGAATGCCCTCAGCTGCGGCGTCGAATACCTTGCCCAGAGCCGAAACATCGGGGGTGCTCACGCCCGGACGCAGATTCAGATTGTCGACCAGATTGACGTCTCCACCGAACTTTCCGCGCAGCCAGTCCAGCAGCGAGGTCTTGGCGGCCGCGTCGGGCAGATCGCCGGTGAGGGTGAAATCGTTGCCGTTACGTGTGATCGACAACGGCGCGAACGAGAGGTTCGGCATATTGACGTTGGGTGCGTTGACGTCCGGGGCATTCACGTCCGGAGCGGTCAACGTCGCAGTGGGATTGACATTGGGAAGTGTGAGATCGGAGTTCTTGCCGGAGCGGTCGAGCCCACCCCATCCGATCAGCCCCAGCAACAAGGGAACTGCCGCCAGCGCCAACAACCAACCCAAACCAGGTGGTCGTCGATATAACTTGGAGGCTGTTTGCCAGCCTGTGATTGTCCGAGATTCGTCCGAACCCGACATTTTGGGCACTCCTGAAGTCGACGAACAGTTATCTACAGCAGCGAAACAGGTTGACGGTAGCAGTAAATGGAATTTGACGGTTAGGTTCGGCTAATACTCTCCGAATCCACGGCGACATCAACGAGTGGCGAGCAGATCTATCACGAAGATCAGCGTCTTACCGGAAAGCCGGTGCCCCGAACCCGCCGGACCGTAGGCTTGGGCCGGCGGAATGACGAGCTGGCGACGACCACCCACCCGCATCCCGGGAATTCCGTCCTGCCAGCCCTGAATTAGGCCCCGCAACGGAAACTCAATGGATTCTCCGCGATTCCACGAGCTGTCGAACTCCTCACCGGAGTCGTATTCGACGCCCACATAGTGCACCTCGACAGTGCCACCGGGCACTGCCTCGGAGCCATCGCCGACCACCAGATCCTTGATCACCAATTCGGTGGGGGCGGGTTCGTCCGGAAACTCGATCTCAGGTTTTGTACTCACCAGATCAACGGTAGTCGGGCAGACTGGTTGTGTGGCCAAAGATCAGGACATCCTCGGCGAAGTTAACCGGCTCGTTGCCGAAGAGCAGGAGCTCCGGTCGAAACTGCAGCGCCGGGAAATAGACGAATCCGACGAGCAACAACGCCTGAGATCGCTGGAAGTCGCCCTCGACCAGTGTTGGGACCTGTTGCGGCAGCGCCGGGCGCTCCGCGAAACCGGGCAGGACCCCGGACTGGCCCACCCCCGCGGGGCCGACGAAGTCGAAGGTTACAAGGGCTGACCGGACGGGTATGACGTGACCGAAGGCTCGTTGGACGCCGTCATCATCGGCGGCGGACACAACGGCTTGGTGGCTGCTGCGTACCTGGCTCGCGCGGGCCGCCGGGTGCAGGTACTCGAACGCCTCGACCACGTAGGCGGTGCGGCGGTTTCGGCACACCCCTTCGACGGTGTGGATGCGCGGCTGTCACGGTACTCGTATCTGGTCAGCCTGCTCCCCCAGCGCATCATCACCGATCTCGGTGCCCGAATCCGGCTGTCGCGGCGCCGATACTCCTCCTACACACCGGATCCGGTCACGGGCGGGGCCACTGGCCTGCTGATCGGTCCGCATCCGACATTCGACGCGATCAGCGCCGGCAAAGACGTGGCCGGGTTCCACGAGTTCTACCGCCGCTGTGGGCTGGTCACCGGCCGAATCTGGCCGACGCTGCTGCAGCCGCTGCGCACCCGATCCGAGATGCGCCGGGAGGTGCTGGGCGGACAGGACACCGAAAGCGCCGCCACCTGGGATGCACTGATCGAGCAGCCCATCGGCGAGGCGATCGCCGCAGCGGTGTCACACGATCTGGTGCGCGGCGTGATGGCCACTGACGCCCTGATCGGCACCTTTGCCGGCATGCACGATCCCTCACTGATCCAGAACGTGTGTTTTCTCTACCACCTGATCGGCGGCGGTACCGGCGACTGGGACGTCCCGATCGGCGGGATGGGCGCGGTCACCGGAGCCCTGGCGGCCGCCGCGGCGGGCCATGGAGCCGAAATCATCACCGGTGCAGACGTTTACGCCGTCAGCGCGGAGGGTGAGGTGCGCTATCGACTGGGCGGGTCCGCGCGACGGGTACGCGCCGACCGGGTCCTGGCCAACGTCACGCCCGCCGTGCTGGCCGAACTACTCGGCGAACCGGCACCTCCGACCGCCACCGGGGCGCAGGTGAAGGTCAACCTGATGTTGCGTCGGCTCCCCCGGCTACGCGACGAGCGCGTCACGGCTGAGCAGGCTTTCGGTGGAACGTTCCACATCAACGAGACCTTCAGCCAGCTGGCCGGGGCCTACGACACTGCCGCCGCCGGGCGCGTACCGGACCCGCTGCCTTGCGAAATCTATTGCCACTCCTTGACCGATCCGAGCATCCTGTCCGAGGACCTGCGCGCTTCGGGGGCGCAGACCCTCACTGTCTTCGGCTTGCACACCCCGCACTCACTGACATTGAAGAACCCCGACCGGATGCGGGACCGGCTGACCTCGGCGGTACTGAACTCGCTCAATTCGGTTCTGGCCGAACCGATCCAGGACGTCCTGATGGAGGACGCTGCAGGCCGGCTGTGTATCGAGACCAAGACCACCGCCGATCTGGAACAGGCCCTCGGGATGACCGCGGGCAACATCTTCCACGGCGCGCTGCGCTGGCCGTTCGTCGAGGACGACACGCCCCGGGAAACCCCGGCCCAGCGGTGGGGCGTGTCCACCGGCCATGACCGGATCCTGTTGTGCGGCTCAGGATCGGTGCGCGGCGGCGCGGTCTCCGGAATCGGCGGCCACAACGCCGCGATGGCAGTCCTCGAAGGCTAGCGAGCCTCAGGATTCGGCCGGCTCGCCGGCCCGAGAGAGAATGGCGCGCAGGGTTTCGAGATCGGCGGCACTGAGCGCGGCCAACACATCGGGCGCCGGATCGTCGACCCGGTCGATACGGGCCAGCAGCGCACGGCCGGTTCCGGTGAGCGACACGAGCTTGCTGCGCCGGTTGGTCGGGTCGATCTCACGCACCACCAATCCGCGTTCCTCAAGGTCGTTGACCGCCACCGTGGCGGCCGGGGCGTCGACTGTCGCCGCATGCGCCAGCTGCTTGACTGTCAGCGGGGCCCGCTCGAGGCGGCGCAGGATGCGGATCCGGCTGAACGGCAGGCCGCTCTCCTCGATCACCGCGCGCTTCCAACTGTCGCGGTGATCGAATACCAACCGGGTCAGCGCCCGCCACACCTCGTCGGCCAGTTCGGACTGACTCTTACCCGACATTTCTCACCTCCCGCGCATCGTGCTCACCGATCAGCGGCGCCAACTTCTGCGCCGAGCGCAGCGCCCACGGCGTGGTGGAAACCACGCCCAACGCGAAGATCACCAAACCCAGTGCGGCGCAGACGAACCACAGCGGCCGGGCGGCGACGGCGAAGTCGGCGCCCGTCCCGGCCAGAGCTGCACCGGCGACCGAACCACACAGAGCCACACCGACACTCACCCCGACCTGACGACTGGTCGAGGCCACCGCCGAGGCCGCACCCGCCCGGTCCAGTGGCATACCGCTGACGGCCGTGGTGGTGATCGGCGCATTGACCATCGAGAAGCCGATGCCGAACACCGCGAACATGACCAGCAGCTGCCACACCGGAGTGTCAGCGGTCAGCCGGGTCAACAAGAGCGTCGCGACGGTGATCGTGGCTCCGGCCACCAACAGCGAGGGCCGGCTACCGTACCGGCCGACCAGCCGGCCCGACAGCGGCGAGAAGATCAAGGCCCCGATGGCCACCGGCAGGTAGATCAGACCGGTGTGCATCGCCGAATAGCCCCGTTCGGTCTGCAGGTACAGCGACATCATGAACAGGAATGCCCCGTAGGCGGCGAACGCACAGACCGCGATCAGGGTCGCCGAGGCGAACGGCACGCTGCGGAAGAACCTCAGATCGATAAAGGGGTCGTTGCGACGCGATTCGTACCGCAGAAACGCCGCCAGGGCCACGAAAGCCACAGCGGCGACGGCCAGCGTGCGCGGGTCGGCCCAGCCGTATCCGGGACCCTCGATGAGCACGAACGCGGCGCCGAACAGGAACGCCACCCCGAGCGCCTGGCCCACCGGGTCGAGGTCCCGCATGGTCGCCGACTTCGATTCGGGCACGAAGATCGCGGTGAGTACGACGGCCAGTGCGCAGATCGGCAGGTTGATCCAGAACACCGCGCGCCAATCGACATACTGGATCAGCGCGCCGCCCACGATCGGGCCCAGGGCCATCGAGATACCGACCACGCCGCCCCAGACGCCGATCGCGCGGGCGCGCTCGACGCGGCCGGTGAAAACCTGCGTGATGATCGACATGGCCACCGGGTTGAGCATCGAACCGCCGATGGCCTGCAGCAACCGGGCGGCGATGAGGGTTTCGATGTTGGGTGCGAGACTGCACAGCAGCGAGGCCACCGCGAAGATCGTCAAGCCCAGTTGGAATGTCCGCCTACGGCCGAACCGGTCGCCGGTGGCGCCGGACAGCAGCAGCAGCGAGGCCAGCACCAAGGTGTAGACGTCGACGATCCACTGCAGCTGCGACGGCGAAGCACCCAGATCGTCGCGGATGCTCGGGAGCGCGACGTTGACGATGGTGGCGTCCATCGACACGATCAGCAGGCTGAGACAGCACGAGACGAGGATGATCGCCTTGCGCCGCGCGCTGAGGGTGCCAATGGTTGTATTCACACAACTATTGTGAAACTACAACTGTCGTTCGGGCAAATCGAGTCGCCCGGTCCACCGAATGGCGTTGGGAGACAATCGTCACCGTGAACGAACGGAACGCCCGCGTCGCGGCCGCGGTAACCGCAGCCGGAATCGAACCGGCCATCAGGATCCTCGACGCCGACGCCAAGACCGCCGCTGCGGCAGCCGAACAACTGGGCTGCGAAGTCGGCGCGATCGCCAACAGCCTGGTGTTCGAGTGCGACGGCGAGCCGCTGCTGGTGATGGCCAGCGGCGCCGCCCGGGTCGACACCGGCGTCGTCGCGAATCATCTCGGCGCCACCGACATCCGCAAGGCCGACCCGAAACTCGTCCGCGACGCGACCGGACAGATCATCGGCGGGGTGGCGCCCGTCGGGCACCCCGAACCGTTGCGCACCGTCGTCGACCCGACGCTCGCGTCCTACCCGGTCATCTGGACGGCGGCCGGCACCGCCGATTCGGTAATGCCGCTGACCTACGAGCAGCTATTGACACTCACCGGCGGACTCGCCCTGCCGGTGCGGTGACCCACTGCCGGTGAGCAGACACAAAACTGCCCTAAAACCGGAGTTTTAGGGCAGTTTTACGTCTGCTCGCGAGGGAGACTCAGCGCTTGTTGATGTCCAGGTAATTGCGCTCGGTGTAGCCGGTGTAGATCTGGCGCGGACGGCCGATCTTGTTGGGCTCCGAATGCATCTCACGCCAGTGCGCAATCCAGCCGGGCAGCCGGCCCAGCGCGAACAGCACGGTGAACATGCGGGTCGGGAAACCCATCGCACGGTAGATCACGCCGGTGTAGTAATCGACGTTCGGGTAGAGCTTGCGCTCGATGAAGAAGTCGTCGGTCAACGCGATCTCTTCGAGCTGCTTGGCGATGTCGAGCAGTTCGTCGTCGCCGCCGAGCTTGCCCAGGATCTTGTCGGCCTGCTCCTTGACGATGCGGGCGCGCGGATCGTAGTTCTTGTACACCCGGTGACCGAAGCCCATCAGCTTCACGCCGTCTTCGCGGTTCTTGACCTTCTTGACGAACGTCTGCACATCGTCGTCGCCGGTGCGGATCTTCTCCAGCATCTCCAGCACGGCCTGGTTGGCGCCACCGTGCAACGGGCCCCACAACGCGTTGATGCCACCGGAGATCGAGGTGAATAGGTTGGCCTGCGACGAACCCACCAGACGCACCGTCGAGGTCGAACAGTTCTGCTCGTGATCGGCGTGCAGGATCAGCAGCATGTCCAGAGCACGGACGATCTCGGGATCCACCTCGTAGGGCTCGGCCGGGAAGCCGAACGTCATCCGAAGGAAGTTCTCCACCAGCGTCAGCGAGTTGTCCGGGTACAGGAAAGGCTGCCCCTCGGACTTCTTGTACGCATAGGCGGCGATGGTCGGCAGCTTGGCCAGCAAGCGGATGGTCGACAACTCCACCTGCTTGTTGTCCAGCGGATCCAGCGAATCCTGGTAGTAGGCGCTCAGCGCGTTGACCGCACTGGACAGCACCGGCATCGGATGCGCATTACGCGGGAAGCCGTCGAAGAACCGCTTGAGATCCTCGTGCAGCAGGGTGTGCCGCTGGATCTGGGTGGTGAACGCCTCCAGCTGCTCGGCCGTCGGCAGCTCACCGTAAATCAGCAAATAGCTGACCTCGATGAACGTGGAGTTCTCGGCGAGCTGCTCGATCGGGATACCGCGGTACCGCAGGATGCCGGCATCACCATCGATATAGGTGATCGCGGACTTGGTGGAAGCGGTGTTGACGAAGCCACCATCGAACGTGGTGTAGCCGGTCTTGGCCAGCAACGGACCGAGCGCGATGCCGTCACTGCCCTCGGTGGCATGGACGATATCGAGATCAATCTCGCCACCGGGGTACTTGAGAGTGGCAAGGTCCTGCCCACTCGACGGGTTTTCGGCCACGGGAATCCCTTCATCCTCGTTGGGAAGTCGTTGGGAACCGACTAACTGCTCTACAAAAGGTAGTCGCAATCGATCAGCGCTGCCCGCGGGGGGTTACCAACGGGTCACCACGCACCGCTCTCCGCTTGGTGACGGGCCTGCCTCACAGTGCCCCGATGTGCCTGAGATCCCAGCTCAGCGACAGTTCCAAATTGGCGCGCAGACGCCTGCCGCCCCCCACTTATACTGCTCACGGCAACCCCGTGCGCGATACCGACGTGGTGCCGCACACAGTCAAGGAGGGGGCCGTGGCCGATTGGTCCGGGGGCCAGTTCGGCGTCGGTGGGCAGCCGCCCACACCAGGTTGGCCGACGACGAATCCAAACTTTTCGTCCGCGCCGCCGCCCCACTTTTCCGACTACCCACTGTCCACACCGCCGCCGGTCTTCGGCGCACCGCCGGGAGCGCCGCCGCCCAAGCGCCGCAAAGGCATGGTCATCGGACTGGTGGCGGCCGCGGTGGTGACGGTGCTCGCCGTACTGACGGCGCTGACCGTCGTGATCACGCGCTCGGACTCGGCCGACGGCAGCGGCACGGGCAGCGAAAGCCCGCAAGCCGCGGTGGTGGCGTATCTGGAAGCGCTGGCCCGCGGTGATGCCGCCACCGCCCTGTCCTACGGCAAGTCCCAGCCTGTCTCCACCGAACTGCTGACCGACGAGATCCTCGGCCGCCAGATCGCGAAGTCGCCGATCACCGACATCCGCGTGCTCGATACCACCGGCAACAGCGCCGTATCCCAGGTGCACGTCACGGCCAAGTTCGGCGACGAGGTCTCCGAGGCCAAGCTGCTCGTGGAGAAGCACGACGGGTGGAAGATCTCGAACGCGTCCATCAAGATCGACAAGACTCAGATCGGGCAGAAGGACGCGGAAACCCTCACCGTGTTCGGCAAACCCGTCGACCAGCCCCGCTATGTGTTTCCCGGTTTTGTCGACGTCGGCAGCAGCAGCCCGTACCTCAGCGTCACGTCCAAACCGATGATGCTTCAGGAATTGGCCACCGGAGCGTCGGTGATGTCGATGAGTTTCAAGCTCAGCGACTCCGGCGAGCAGGCGATCCGCGCCGCGATAACGGACTCGTTCGCACTGTGCACCAATTCCAACCTGATCAGGCCGCCGGGCTGCCCGGTGCGGATCGAGGCGCCGAATTACGTTGACGGCACAGCCGAATGGGGCCCCATCGAAGGCGCCGACACGTTCAAGATCATCCCGCTGACCAGTGCGATGACGGCCTCGCTGATCGGCACGCTCACCACGACGATCACCGCGCAGCACAGCGGCGGCGCCGTCCCGACGAACACCGTGACAGTGCCGGTGTCCGGGACCGCGGACCTGTCGACAAGCCCACCCAAGCTGACCTGGAACTGAGACCTGAACGAGCGGGGAGAACGCCGATGACATACCCACCACAGCCACCGCCGGGGTGGAACCAACCCTCTGGCAGTCCATTTGGCTCCAACGATCCGTTCGGGCAGACCCCTCAGTGGCCGAATTACGGCCAGCAGCCGCCGACGTGGTCGGGGTACGGCGAGGCACCGCCTTCCGACGCTCCGCCGCCCAATCGGAACAACACCGGGTGGATCCTGGGCACGGTCGCCGGAGTGCTCATTGTCGCGCTCCTCCTCGGCGGTCTGCTCTGGAAGCTGAACTACGGGAACAAGAACGACACCAAGCACACCGCCGACTCCACCACGACCTCGTCGGTGACCAAGGCCGCGCCGAGCACCACCAAGACGACTCCCTCCTCGACGGCCCCGGCCGCCCCGGCCGCCCCGGCCGGCTGTGAGGGCCGCACCGCCGGTCCGGGTCCCCAGACACCGGCCGGATGGTTGACGGTGACCACTGCTCGGGGACTCGCCTACGACGTCCCCGGGGACTGGACGGTCGAGGAATGCAGCACCGGTGTCGGCTGGGAAAAGCCTTGCCCCGACGGACCGTTCGGCTACTGCCCAGTGCGGCTCCTCAAGGGCGCGGCCAGCATGCCCAACAAGCTGTGCCCGAAGGGCAGCAGTGCCGTCACCGGAGTGGCGTCGATCACGGACGTCACGGATGTGAACGAGTCCGCCACGCTGGACGCCAAGCTCGCGACCAAGATCTTCACCTCGGACAAGGGCGCGGTGCCGTCGGTCTCGCTCGGAGCACCACGCAGCCTCACCGTCTCCGGAGCGCCCGCAGCCCAAGTGGTGGCGACCGTCACCGGCATTCAAGACGACTGCACCGGTAGCTCGGCGCTCTATTCGGTGGTGTCCACCACCGTGCCGGGTCAGTCCGGCACCGTGAACTTCATCATCGATCTGGAGCAGGGCTTTCCCGGCGCGGCCGATCCGAGTGTGGTCGACCAGATCGTGGGGACACTGCGCCGGATCGACTAGGGCGCGTCTGACAACTGGGGCAGCCAGACGGTGATGATGCGTATCGCGAATCAAGCCCCGCGTGAGTAACACTGTGGCGATTTTCGGCGTGGATTTCCGCCACAGCGTTACTGACGCGACCACCAATGGGCCAGTGCCGCACCGAGATTGCGCTGAGGGACAGAAATGGTGCTGATGTTGTCCCTGGCCTCAGTTTCGATGCGGACCGGGGCGCTTCGCGCGTACGACGGCGGCGCGGTCGACGATTATCCCGGTATCCGCGAGAGGATCTCAGCGGCGGCCGCTTCCGCGCGGCCGCCCGGGTCCGGGCTCATGAACACCACGTCGATTACGACGTTCGACTTGGCCACCACAGCACGCGTAGGACGCTGACCTCGCAACTGCCCTTCCACCACAGTGCTGCTCAGCAGCATGATCGACGAGTTCGTCGCCGAGCGGGTCACCGTACCGACGTCGTAGACGACCGGCCCGGCTGGGGTTGTGTGCGTGACAGTCCCGAGGCATCCCTGCCATACCTTCTCGATCGCGTCGACCTGTTGGCTCGCGGCGGATGCATCGGCGTACAGCGTCGCTCGTTCATCGAGGATGCCCAGTGCAAACATCGTCTTCACATCTACGCTGGCGAAAGATCGATCTTGGGTCGCGGTGTAGCCGCTGTTCGCGTAAATGCCGGGGCTTCCGGTGGCTATGACCGGGGGACATTCCGTTGGTGTGGTTGTCAATTCGGCAGCGTTTCTCAATACGGTCAAGTCGAACGTGCTGTATCCGTCGTTCAAGCCGACGAGTCGGACGGCGTCATCGAGGTTGAGCAGCAAGCCGGGCAGCTGTGCTTCGGTGACCAACGGTAACGGCGGGGGTTGCGGCGTCGTTGTGGTCGTTGCCGTGGTGGTCACCGGGCTGTGCGTTGCGGGCACGGTCGTCTTGGCCTCGGTTGTCATGGTGTTCGACGAACTCGGGATCACCGCCCAGATCACCAGCGCCGCAACGGCAACCACGATCAACGTATACGAGAGACTCAGCCCCACCAGGGCACGATCCCGACCCCGCTGCCCGGTGCGCTTGATCTGCGACAGACCCAGATGGCCCAACACCGCACCCACCGGAGCGAACAGGAACGCGAACACCACCGACAACGTCGCGAAGGTATTGGCCTCATCGCGCGGCGCCGGCGACAGCGGTGGCGGCGGACCTGCCGGAACAACCGGCGGCGCCATGTACGGCGCCTGCCCCGACGGATATTGCCCAAACGGTGCGTCACCAAACGGAGAACCGCCGAACGGATCCTGCGGACCCCCAAAACCACCCTGCGTCATATCAACCCGGAATTCTGTCGAAGATTCGTTTGACCACGGTGACCGCCTCGTCGGTCACTCCGACGCCGAGAACGTGCACGTCGACCAGGACATTGGCCTTGGCGCCGATCGCGCGCAGCATCCACGATTGCGATCCCTGATTGCTGCTGCGCAACGCGATAATTCCGTCTTCCTGTTCCTCCGGCCCGCCGAGGACGAAGTGCGTCGATCGGCCGTCTGGGATGGTCCACGTGAATGTCTTACCGGCACACCCGCGCCACAGTTCGAGGTTGCGGGCGAGTGCCCGCTGCGCCGTCGCGGCGTCAGCGAACGTCGCCACGCCTTCGTAGGCCTGCAGGTCGGCATTGGGGCTCTCGTACTGCGAGATTCCCGCGGTCTTGAGGTAGCCGCTGTTCTCGTACGGCAGTGGCATGAACATGCTGAACGAACTGGCACATTCGACCGGGCTGTACGTGTGACCTTCCGGTAGGCCGATGTCCTGCGGCTTCCCGTCGGTGATCAGCTGCGGTTTCTTCGTGATCTCTTGCATCTCGGCCAGGCTCGGGAGCAGGCCCGCCATCTGAGGCTCGGTGACGAGCGGTGGCGGCGCGACGGTCGTCGTCGTTGTAGTGGCAGGAGCCGTATTCTTCGTCGTCGCTTCAGTTGTCGTGGTGGTCGACGAACTCGGCACCACCGCCCAAATCACCAGCGCCGCAACGGCCACCACGATCAGCGCGTACGACAGACTCAGCCCCACCAGGGCACGATCCCGACCCCGCTGCCCGGTGCGCTTGATCTGCGACAGACCCAGATGCCCCAACACTGCCCCCGCCGGGGCGAACACGAAGGCGAACACCACCGACAACGTCGCCAACGTATTGGCCTCGTCATTCGGCGGCGCCGGCGGCTGCGGTGGACCCGGAACCATCGGCGGCCCACCGTATGGCGGCTGACCTGACGAATACTGCCCGAAAGGCGCACTGCCAAACGGAGAACCACCAAAGGGATCCTGTGGACCCCCGAAACCACCTTGCGTCATGTCAACCCGGAATCTTGTCGAGAATGTGATTGGCGATCACGACGTGCTCGCGGCCGTGCCGCTGCGCAAAGACCTGCGTATCCACCAACACGTTCGCCTTGACCGCAATCGCGCGGCTCATCACCACTTCCGGGGAACCCGGACTGACGCTGACCAACGAGGTCACATCGCCATCAACCTCGGGTGCGCCGAGATTGAAATCCATAACCCCACCAGACCCCGAGGTGACCTTCAGGACCCGGCCCGCACAGCGGTGCCAGACGTCCTGATAGCCCACCAGCGCCTGTCTGGCCGCCGCGGCACTGGGGAACCGGACGACAGCCTCACCGGTGACGACGTTGTCGGCAGCCACATGGGACGGCCCGTACACCTCACGGTAGTCACTACCCGCATACCCCTGAGGCGTAAGAGCCACGAACGAGCCGGCGCATTCGGCCGGGTCGAACGTGAACACGTCGGGCGGCTGATCCTGGACCCGGGTCTGGGTTTGTGAGCTGGTCACTGTGTCGTCGTTGAGAAGGTCACGCATCTCGGCCAGGTTGGGCACCAGGCTGGGTAGGTCCTTGGCTGCCACGGTCGGCTCCGCCGGCGGCGAACTGGTGCTCGTTGGCGATGCGGACGGTGAACTCGTCTGCGATGTAACCGGTTTCGAGTCGACGCCCTTGGTATCGATGACGGCCCACACCACCAGCCCCACCACAGCCAGCAGGATGACCGCATACGACAGGGTCAACCCCACCAGCGCACGGTCACGACCTCGCTGCCCGGTGCGCTTGATCTGTGACAGTCCCAGATGGCCCAACACCGCACCCACCGGGGCGAACACGAACGCGAACACCACCGACAACGTCGCCAACGAGTTGACCTCGTCATGCGGCGGCGGCCCCGCAGGGGCCATCGGCGGACCCGCGTACGGCGGCTGCCCGAACGGATTCTGTCCGAACGGGTTGCCCCCGAACGGATCTTGAGTGGTCACCTACAACACCCCGAAGCTCGAGGTGACCCACCGGATCGGGTCGGCGCACCGGAACGGGGCGATCCCCCGGGAATGCAGCTTGTTGCCGCTGGGCGGCTGCCCGAGCGCAGACACCACAAAATAGCGATGCGGCAACACGATTCCCGTCGACGGGTTCTCCACCGCGGCCACGATCGCGCCGCCGTGCAGACGAGTCAGCAGACTTCGCACTTCCTCGTGCAACAGTTGCCCACCGAGTTCGTCATAACGCGGGGCATCGGAGGTATCCCGCAGATAGGCCGCGCCGGTGTTGGACATGATCATGCTCCACTCGGAGCCCTCGACATTCCGCAACGTCCGAAGCGCATCGAACTTCGACAGGATCACCGCGAGCTTCGGCTGCCCCTGCCCCACAGCCATC
Source organism: Mycobacterium sp. IDUB_24 (assembly GCF_055419385.1). NCBI lineage: Bacteria > Bacillati > Actinomycetota > Actinomycetes > Mycobacteriales > Mycobacteriaceae > Mycobacterium > Mycobacterium sp. IDUB_24. The sequence continues at coordinate 254,706 of NZ_JBVAXO010000007.1, read as the reverse complement.
AGCAGGTTGTTCAGCACCGAGCGAGGATCGCCGCCGCTGAACTGCTGGGCCGGCAACAGATCGCGCAACTGATCGCGGATCGTCTGCACCCGCAGGGGATCGAACATGAAGAACACCGCGTCGGCGTTGGCGAAGAACCGGAACGGTGGCGTGTGCAGATCGCCGGATTCCATGTCCTCACCGGCCACATCGCGCAGGACCAGGAACCGCCGCACCCCGTGCCAACCACCGATCGAGAACACCAGCGGCTCCCGCTGGCTGGACGCCTGGGTGTGCATCGTGGGCGTGGGAGGGATCAGCCCGCGCTGCACGTAGAGCGGAGTTTCGTAGTTCGCCTCATAGGCCTGCGCGGTGGCTCGGGTGACGGGTTCCATTGACACACCGAGCCGTTCGCACAGTAGCTCCAGCTGTTTGACCAGAACCGCGATGTAGAGACTCTTACCGGTAGCCCGGGCACCGGCCATCGCGATGCAGATCGCATGCCCGTGCCGCCAGCCCTCGGGCAGCGTGTAGTGGCACACCGTGCAGATCTCGACTGCGGGTCCCTGCAGGGCGTGGCTCGCATCCGCCGTCGACGGCGGTGGACCGTTGTGGCCGGGCGTGCGGGTCCAGGTGTAGAGCGGACCACACTCGGCCGGCGCACCGAGGTAGGCCGAGGCGACGTCGTCGCGGTAGCGGGCCGCGCCCGGCTGGGGAATCAACGTCCACAGGAAGTGGTTCGGATTCAGCAGCGAGAAGCAGCGTGGGCACTTCGTCACGTCAACGCCCGCACCAACGCCGCCGTGATGCGATCCAGCACCGGCGGATGGGCCAGCAGTTCGGCCCCGGCCTCGTTACCCGGACGGGGTGACGGCAGCCGCGCACCGTCCGCGTCGAGGCGCCGGTCGTTGGACAGCGCCAATACCGGAAACTGCTGCCGCACCGCCAAAGTGGGAAAGTCGGAACAGACGACGGTACGCGCCGGGCCGGCGGGCAAGCGTGACCACCGGGCCCCTGCCGACCACCGCGGTTCGGCCTGGCGGAGCGCGTCCACCAGCGCAGCGGCGTCGCCTGCCGGCACCGGCGTCACCTCGGCACCGACCAACACCGCCGATACGGCCCGTACGCCGATCGCATCGGCCACCCCGACCACGATGTCGGCTGCCGCGAACGTGCTGCCGTCGGCGAACCACCGCCGCATCGACGCCGACGTGTCGACGGCCAGCACCACCGAGCCCTCGGAATTCCCCGGGCCCCGTCCGGTGACCTTGCGCGCGGACGTGCGGGCCGCGGATGCCAAGGGGCTCATCGGCGTATCGGCCACCGCACTGACGGCCACCTCGATCTGCGTGCCGTTCGGGGTGAGCGCGGCGAAAGTGACGACGGTGTCGCCGCCGACGTCGACAGGATCGAACATCACCTGGACCGGGTCGACGTCACCGGGGTTGTCGTGCGCGATCGCCAAATGGATGAGCGTGCCCGAACCGAACCGGTCGGCACCGACGGGCCGCACGACGATCGTCACCGGCCCGGTCAGGCTCGGCAGCACCGCCTGGTGTGCCGTGGAGCGCACCACCGGTTGGTCCGGACCACCCTGCACTTCCAACGCGGCGCCACCGACGGCGCCGGTGATCGACACGGTCAGAGCCTGATTCGGAATCTGCACACGCTGATTGCGTGCACCCATCACGTAGATCGGCATCAGCGGCTCCCCCGCAGTCGGGCTGCCAGCGTCGGTTGTACATCAGCGCGGCGCGTCAACAGCCTGCTCACCACTTTTCGGTATCGGCGCAGCGCGCCGTCGGACATGTCTCCGGACATCTGCGCCATCAACATCGCCGCCCCCTCGACCTCGTGATCGTCATTCTGTAAGGGTGCTGCCACGTGCTCGGCCAGCTGCGCCAGGACCGCCTCGACACCGCTCAGCGGGGTCTCGTTATCCTCGGCTGCCACCGTATGCAGCAGGCTGACCGCGAGCACCACGTGCGGGGAAATCTCGCATCCGTCCACCAGTGGGAGCACCCGGCGGACCGCCTCCGCGGCCAGGTCAGGATCCGCCGCAAGCATGTGACAGCCATCCGGGAAGGGTTGTCCGGCAATGGTTCCCAGCAGCGCGAAGGTCAGCAGCCCCGCCGAGAAATCGCGGTGGACGTCGCCTTGCCGAGCCGTGGCAAGCGCCTGCTCCCAGAACGGGAGGTAAGCCCGCTGATGGGTATCCACATAACGCTGCTGCATCCACTGCAGCGGGGTGATGTGCCGTACCGCCGCGTGGGCAACAGCAGCACTGTCGTCATTGCCGTCGATCACCTTGGCGGCCAACCGGTCCAACTCGGGCGAATCGGGTGCGCCCAGAAGTGTGCGGACAGCGGCCGCGCCGGGCAGTGCACCGTCGCCGACGACAGCCAGCAGATCAGCCGGATCCCACACGGAATCACCCGCCACCTGGACGAACCTCGGCGAGCCCGACACCCCCAGCCACCAGAGCTCGGCCACCCGGTCTCCCCGGGCAGACGGACCCCGCCGCGCGGCTCTTACCCCACGTACCGCTGCCCGGGTCCAGCCGGAATCCCACGGCCGCGACCGGGAAAGCTCTGCAGCGGCAGGAAAGTCGACCCCGTCGGCCAGCCAGTCCAGCAAGCCGTCACCGATGACCCCGGCCGCCACGTCGCCGGGCGACGTGCGGAACAGTGCGGCAGCCAATGTCAGCTTGCCCTGGGAGCCGAGTCGTCGACTCAATTCTGCGGCGTGCGACGGGTCTTCGATCTGCGCCACCAGGTCGCTACGCAATGCTGCCACCAGCCGGTCGTCCCGCACACCCGCCCGCTGCAGAAGGTCCACCACGGCCAGCACCCGCTCGGGTCCGGTATCGCGGGCCCGCTGCAGCGCCGGTCCGATCGCCGCCTGCACCTCGGGCGGCGTCGATCTACCATGAAACACCCTCGGCCCCAACGGTGTCGGACCAGGCCGTGCCAGCCAGGCGTCGTCGGTAAGCGCTCGGCACAGGTAGCTGACATCGGCGAAATCAGCAGCGGCGCCACCTGCCAGGCTCTGCACCGCCTGCCAGGCCTCGGCGGTGGTCGTTCCCACCACCTCCCCCATGACACCTGAAATAGTCTGGGCTGCAGCAGATCCCGTAGCCACCCCCGGTGGCGAATACGTGGTGATGACGTCGTGCGCCTCATCGATCGCGTCGGCGAACTCCGCGTTGGCCGCCACTGCCATCGCCATCGGCCATGCCGGATGCAATCCGGCATCGGACACCTCCCCGGCGAACCGGTCGATATCGTCGAGCACAGTCCGCGCCGATGCCGGGTCCAGCAACACCACCTGCGCCATGGCCGACCATGCGGTGACCTCGATGGCCTGCCCGGCCGCGGTGCGGTGGGGTTCCCCGCCCAGTTCACCGAGAGAGATCAGGTCGGCCTCGCCGATGCCGACCACTCCCGCCGGTACCGCGTCCAGGTCCCCGATCGGCACCGCGGTCAGGTGCTGGCCGCTCTGCAGAGCCAGGGCCAGCTGATCGGCGCGGTCAAACGTCGAAAAACTCAGATCTGTCGCGGTTCCGGACGACATCAGGAAGCTGACCAGCCCGATCCAGTGCGCGGCCGATTCGGCCGATTCAGCCCCCAGCACCACCGGCGGACCACCGGCGAGGGCGGCGAGAACCGCGTCCAAAAGCCCGAACAGGGTGGTCAGGCGCCACGTGGTGGAATCGAGTGCGAACGCGATCACACTGTCCTTCGTCACCACCACACCCGGCTCCGGGGCGCGCGGCGGCAGGGCCGCACGGGCGACGGCCGCCGGTCCGTACGGGCGCAGCCACTGCGCCGACCGCCACCATTCGATCGGCCGGCGCGCGGCATCGGGTTGACGGTCCAGCAACACGTGGGCGAACACGTTGCCGGGACGGCCGGTGCTGTCGGACCCGGCCGGGATCGAATGCCAGTAGCCGGCCGCACCGCTGTCCAGCGGGCGGTACGCGAACCGGCGCGGGCCCCGCTCCAACTCTTCAGGTGTCGGATAGGCAGGCAACGGCTCGACCGGATGGAACACCGTACGCACACCGGCGATCAGCTGTTGTGTCTCGTCGGCAGTCAACCCTCCGGTGGACTCCTTGACCTGCCAGCCGCCGGCAGACCCGACCTTGTCGAACGAGGTGTAGGCCAACTGGCCGTAGCGCGTGGTCATCGCGCCGGCGGGCTGAGTCGCAGGGTCTCCACCGGCGGGTCGAGCAAAGCGATGACCCGAAGCCGCGCGGGCGTGGGAGTGTTCACGAACAACCTGATCCATCCTTGCAAGCCGCGCACATCGGCGGCCCACAGCTCGCCCGCGCCCGTCGTGGTGAGGGCCGTCCAGCGCAACTCCTTCGACGGCCGGTCGCCGATCTGACCCTGCTCGGTGAGCGGAGCGACGTCGACGGCCTGACCGTCATGTACGCCGAGCGGAATCCGCTGCGGATTGTTGACCAACACGAACGCCGGAGACCCCGGCAGGTCGTGTTCGGAGCGCATCGCGATAGTGGCGGAAACCGGAAAACCGTTGGGGTCACGAACAATCTGCACGGCGTACTGCAGCCGGAGCAGACCGGCGTATTCAGTGCTCGTGACCGCACCGGTCACACGCCGTCCACCGGAGAACGCCACCGGCGCCAGGTGCAGCGAGCAGCCGCCGACCGGCAGCTGCCCCGTCAACTGCATGCCGCCGTACTTCTCGTACTCCTGAAGAGAGATCTCGAAGGACTTGCCGGTGAGCCCGTCACGCGGATCGTGGCCCTTGGGAGCCAGGTACATCACGACACCTGCCGCGCCGTCGGGCCAGTCGAATGTCAGCACCTGCTTGTTGCAGTACTCGGCCAGCTCGACGTCGCTGATGGTCCCGGTGCGCACCGAGGACAGCGTCTTGCCCAGCAGTGCACGCCCGCCCAGCAGGGTCACCGGAGTCAGGTACGCACGGCTCCAATCGGCCGGCCACGACACCGCGACCAACACCGACTCCGGCCGGCCGTCCGGTGTGTGCCGCGTGACCACCGGCTGGGTCAGCTGCAGTTCTGGAGTGAGCCCTACCTGTTCGAGGGCGTCCTCGGCCAGTTCGGCGGAATCGGCGCCGGCGTTGGGCCCGTTCTCGCTGCGGTAGATCACCACACGTCCGGCGGGCGGAGGCGTCCAGGTCAGGTCGAACACCGAGCCGTCACCACCGGCCACCACAGCCAGGTCTGTGACCGGCTCCAAGACCGCCGACACCGCGACGTCGGCCTGGACCGCTTCGGACAGCCGCAGCACGCCGTCCACGGTGGCCGCGCAACGGGCCCGGTACAGATAGCGCTGTCCGCGAACGGTGTCGGTGTCGATGAACCCGGAAAGGTTGGCACTGTCGGCCAGGATCCGATACTGAGGGCCGTCACGTCCGGCGTCTTCGGCCGGGATGCGGTAGATGAACACCGCGCTCACCCCGGGCGGGACCGCCCACTGACCGATGACCCGTCCGGAGTCCTCGCGGATGTCGAATGCGGTGAGCGGGCTGACCAGCACTCCGGCCGCGTACAGCACCGGTTGGGCGGCGAGCGCGTCGGCACGCGACGGCCCGACGTTCACCCATACCTGGAAGTGCCTGGCCGCCGACGTGGCGGGCCGGGCGTCTGCGGCGTACGGGGTGTCGGTGGCGGCCACCAGATCCGCACGGTCCGGCGCGTACGGTGCGTCGCCCTCGGCGCTGACCAGTCGGTAGAGCACCACCGCCGCAGCCGGCTCGTAGGGCGGCCAGCTCAAGTCCAGCGCGGCCCCGTCCGGGCGTCGCCGGAGCGCGATGTTGTGGCTCGGCGGCTGCTGGGCGCCGAACGTGAACGGCGCGAAATCAGCTGCGCTCAACGCTGTTTCGGCCGGTGGCGGTAGGGGCGGCGGTGGCGGCGGAGACAGCTCAGGCGACGCCGGCGGTGTCACGGATTCGGTTGCGGACGCGGCAGTCCGGTGCCGCCCCGAGGCATCCTCTGCCGCCGGACTCACACCGCCCAACTCGGCCAGCACCCGAGCCATGTCCTCGGCATGCTCGGCCACCGACCCCGGCAGCATGGCCCGGATCCTTTCGACGTCGGTGCAACCCGACCGCAACACAAGGCGCACATGGGCTTCCTTGAAGCTGCGGGCAGCGACCGCCCCGGAGTCGAGCAGCTGCTGCCGCCAGGCCAGCAGCGGCGCCAACCGTGGATCGTCGTCGTTGTCGGGGGCGGGACGTGGATCATTCATCGCTAGAACACCATGTCCTCCCCGGGCGGCACGTCAAAGTCGGCCCGGCTGATCATTGTGGTCGGCTCATCCTCGACTCCGGGCATGACCGACACCGGCGTCTCGAACAACGCGAAGTCATACGGCGGCAGACCATCGCTGGCCTGCACCACGACCGCCCGGTAGCCCAGCCCGCGGCGGTTGACGGCCACCTTGTCGACGGCGACCGCCGAACGTCCCGCCGTCACCGCGGCATGGGTGAACAGCGACGCGTCGAACGGTGCGGCGTGGCCCGGCCGGTGATCGGTGATCCCGGCGCTGAACTGCTGGGCGGGTACTTGACGACCGATGGTGGGCACCAGGACGTTACGGGTCAGGGTGTCGCTCACACTGCCCTGCGGTGCGCCGCCGTCATCGTTGAACATGTGCTCGACCCGGGCCCACAACGCGTCGGCGCCGGCGGGCTTCACCCGGCCGCTGATCACAGCCTGCGACCACTGGTCGAGACCGGAGGACGAGCCGACGCCAGGCTGCCTGAACAACGCCGCGGGTTCCTCACGCAGCCGCGCGGCGGCCTCGCCCACCATGTCCTCCCACGGTTTGGTCAACCAGCCCAACGCATAGAGCCGGCTCTGAATGCCGTGAATGGCGTTGTCGGCCTGCTCAGACGACGCGGTGGCCACCCCGACCTGGGTCGACCGGGGCAGCCCCGCGACGAGTTGGCCGGCCGGTGGGCGCGCCGGCGGTGGCGGACCGAACGGCGCGTGCAGCACGGTGCCCAGGGTTCGGCACCAGGCCAGCAGTTGGCCGTAGGCCGTCGACAATCGGCCCACGTCCTGCAGTGCAGTACGTAGATTCGCCTGCATCGCTTCCAGCTCGGCCGCTTGCGATTTGCGCATGTTCATCTCGGCGAACAGGTCTCGCTGCCCCAACAAGAACAACGCCAGCGACACCACGATGTACAAGCCGATCAGGGCTCCGCCGGTGGCGAAGGCGAACTTCCAGCGCACCCAGTCCATCGCCGCCACACCGACCAGGGTCAGCAGCACACCGAGCAGCGCCCAGGTGAACGTCTTGAGGATGGTGCTGATCGCCTGTTGCCGGGCCTTCAGCCGCTCGTCGACTGCACCACGGTTCGCCAGCGCCTGGATCTGGGACACCAGTTCGGCCACCTCGGCACGGCCCCGGTGCATGAAATCGGCCAGGATCGAGCTGACTTGCCAGGCATAGCTTTTCGTGACCGATGCCTGCCAGCGATCGAGCTGGGTGCCGGTGTTTCGGGCTTCCACCCCGGCCGCCGGGTCGGAGTAGGCACGCTGCAACCGGTCTCGCAGATTGGCCGCACCGAGCACGTCGGCGCCCTCCACCGAGCTGACTCCGATCACCGCGGCAAGCGATGTCGGGATGCCCTGGAACCGTTCAGACGCGCTCGGCACCACATCGGCGGCGTTGTAGACGACCCCGATGGCCGCGCCGACCTGGACGGGTTCGAGCCCGGCAGCGCGGCGGCCACCGTCGGCCAAAGTCAGTGCGCCGTTGACGAAGTCGGTCCACAACCCGCTCATGTCCTGCTGGACGAAATGTTCGCCCTGCCCGCCGCCGAGGGCGTTGCTCAGGGTTTCCGCGCTGCGCCCCAGGTCCTGCCAGTCGGATTGGGTGGTGTCGGCGACCACCGCGAACGCCGAGTCGGTTCGGCCGAAGACGGTGCTCTGCACGGTGGTGACCACCGCCGAGGTGACCGTCCCCATCACTGCCGACCACCACGCCGCGGGCGCGCTGCGCACTGCCGCACCCATGAACTTGAGGAACATCTTCATCGCGGCCCAGATCGAGATGGCCTGCTCCTGGCCCGCGGTCGCGGCGATCCTGGGCCCGCGCAACACATCACGGTGTTTCGTCCACAACGCGCGTGCCATCGACTGGGCAGCGGTGGGCACATCCTCGATGTAGATCACCGGCACCTGCCCGCCACGGGGCAATGGCAGGCGGCCGGTCGGATCGAACAGGTGAGCGCGCAACCCTTCCTCCACGCCGTCGGTGTCGAGCCACCGATAGAACGCCCGCACCGCACGCACGGTCTGCCCCGGCAGGATCTCCAATGTGTCGAAGGGGCCCTGGTCCACCCCCGCCCACAGGCCGGTGACCCCGGCCACCACCGGAGCCGCATGCTGAGCCACGTCCAGCGGATCGGTGAGCCGCCCCCAGGCCACTGCACCCAACCCGGGCGCCGCCGAATCTTCCGGCGCGATCAGCAGGTTGTGCCAGCCTTCGAGCACCAGCGCCAGATCGGGCGTCGTGGGGATCGCGTCACCACGCGTGAACAACAGCCGCAGCAGGTTGATCGGGGCGCCCATCGAACTGCTCCGAACGGTCTGTTCCACTGCCTGCTCGACCGCCAGCGGAACCCGATCGGCAGCCGGCACGTCGACGGGGACGAGCACCGCAATCCGGATCCGGTCATAGCGCTCACCGGTCAGCATCTGCTGCAACACCACCGGCTCGCACTGTCCGTCGCGAACCAGGGTTCCGTGGGTGGCGCTGCCGCCGACATCGGCGGCGTCGATCCACACGAACGACCCGATCAGCCCGACCGCGGAGTAATCCACCAGCACCGAGAGGATCTCCTCGGTCTGCGGTCGGGGCGCCAGCAGCACCGTCAATGCGCGGGACGGCGCCGCGGTCGGAGTTACCCCAGGCAACGCCATCGTCAGAACGTCCCCCCGTCGGGGATGACGACCGAGCCGCCATCATCGAAGAACGCGCCCGCACCGGCCGCCTGCCCCTGAGCCAACGCCTCACCCTCGCGCTGCAACAGCTTGATCAGCGTCTCGGTCGCCCAGAACACATCGGGTGCCAGGTCCCGGAAGATCGGCGTCTTCGCCGCCTTGGACCGGGTGGTGACGGTGGTGAACGCACCATCGGGAGTGGCCCCGGGTGTGTCGGCCGGCAGGTACTGGGCCGCGACGTCGCGGACGTTGCCCAACCACGTTTCGGCGGCGGCCTGCCGGTCCTCGGGGGTCTGCGCGGCCGCGATCGGCCCGACCCGGGAACTGATCCCCGGCCCCGACGTTCCGGTCTTGAGGAATTCCCGCACCAGTCCAGACGCCGACAGTTCGACGATGCCGCTGGCCGGGTCCTGGCTGTGCGAATCGTAGAGCGCCCGCAGTACCCCGTACGGCCGCAGCGACGTCATCACCGGCGGCTCATGGGAGGTGGCGATGGCCAACAGGCTCGACTCCATCACCGCGGGCAGCCAGTCGTAGGACGCGGTGAACGCCGACGGCGGAGTCAGCAGCGGATTCGGGAAGCTCAGCCACTGGTTGTCATTGCCGTCGTAGATACGCACCGGATCGGTGAACGGCGACGCCGGGATCTGGATGCGTCCGAGCAACTGACCGAGGAACCAGCCGGCGGTCATCGTGCGACGTTCCGCGTCGGTCATCGGCAGGGACGCTGCCAGCGGCCGGGAGCGACGGTACCGCCAGAACGCCCCCCGGCCCGGACCCGCGGTCTGGGCCCACTGCTGCGCGGCCGGCTTGAGCACCGAATCGAACACCAGCGGTGAGTAGTTCGGGTAGGAGCCGAAGATGTCGATGCGGGTGACGCTGTCCTCGTCCGACAGCGACCGGCCGTAGTTGTCCTTGGTGGCCTGGTCGATGCGCGGGTTGGAGCGCAGCACCTCGGCCAACGTGTCGGCCACCGGCTGACCGGCGAACGGGATCTCGGAGAACTTGTACCGGTACTCCACCTGTTGGCCGGGATGCACCCGCTGCAACGCCTGATCGTTGACGCTGGCCAGCGGCCGGGCGAGAGACAGTGCCTCGGCGAACTTGGTGTCGATATCGCGACGCCGATTGACCAGTTCCGATTCCGAGGCGCCGGCGCCCTGGACGTAGTCCCGCAACGAAACCTTGCAGAACTCCTCGAACGCTTCGCCGGGCCGTCCCACGTAGAGCCGGGCCCGCGCCAGCAGTTCAGCGGGCCGGGTGTGCACGTCGAACTGCGCCATCGACGGCACCCGCGGCCGTCCGTTCTCCGGATCGGTACCCAGTGCCCGGGTCACCCAGGTCGCGGTGCGTTGGACGAGCCCGCCCGGCGCTGCCGTCCCGCCGGTGGTCTGCCACAGGCCCAGGATCACCCGGGTGGTGGCATCGTCGACGGCGGTGCGCAGCGGAATCATCGCGTTCGAGCCGCCCACCGCCTTGGGCAGGTCAGCTTCGTAGCGCTGCTTGAACGCCGAGGAGCTGATCAGCAGCACCTCGTTGTTGGCTTCGGCGAATCGCGACGGCACCAGCTCGTCGGCGTCCGACGGCCACGCCACGTACTGGTTGGTGGACAGCCGGGCCAGGCCGACGTCCGACGGTGGCTGGGTCCGGGCCTTCTCCAACAGGATCATCGCCTCGCCCAACGCGTCGCGCAGCGGCGCCAGCAGTTCGGCGCCCATCACCCGCAGCACATCGGCCATCCTGGCGGCGGCGTCGGCGTAGAGCTGGCGGCGCACCGTGGACCGGAAGCCGTCCAGTGCGATGCCCAGCACCTGGTCGGCGTTGGTCATCACGCCGCGCAGCGACCGCAGGGCGGCGTCGACCTGCGGAGGTACGGCGACGATGTCGGGCGGGCCCATGGCGCCGAGTTGTGCGATGCCGGGTGCCAGGACGCTGTCGAGGTGCAGACGCAGCCGGTCGATCAACTCCCGGGCATAAGGCAGGCCCAGCGAGGCGGCCGCGGTGCCGACCATCTGCTCCACCTGGTCGGCGAACTCGCGATGCCAGGAGAACACCATCGCGTACGCGGTCTCGGAACAAGCCCGGGCCAGATCGGCACGCCTGTTGAGCACCGCCTGACGGAACACCGGCACCCACTGCTCGGCCGACATGCCCGCAGGGTTGGGCAGGTAGCCGCGCAATTGCCGCTCGATCAGCCCGTTGACGGTGGAGGTCACCGCGTCCGGCGGGAAGGCGCCGTTGGCGATCCAGTTGCCGAGGATCCCGACGCGCGCCTGCTCGTCGCCGGCCGCGGCGGGCATTCTCAACTCATTGCAGTGCGCCTGCCACTGGCTGCTCAGCAGCGTGTCCAGCTGTTCATTGCTGGAGGCCGGGTTGCCGGGCTGCAGGTGCCCGAACGACAGTTTGTCGGCGCAGCTGCGGGCCAACCGCTGCGCGGCGTACTCGGCGTAGCGGTCCCGCCCCATACTCAGGCTGGAGAAACCGTAGGTACCCCACGGCAGCACATCCCACGACGAGATACCCCAGCCGAGCACGTCTCGGTCGCCGGTCGGAGATGCGGTGTTGCCGAGGTCGTAGGACACGAACTGGTCGCTGGCCTTACCGCTCATCATCAGGCCGGCCAACCCGCGGGCCAGGCCGCGATACACCGCGTACTGGGAGCCGTCGCCGAACAGGGTGCGGTCGGCGCCGATGTAGCGGCCCACCGGGAAGACGCGGGCGAACGGCACCGGCTCACCGTCGCCGTGATGCTGGCCCAACGCCCGCAAGATCCGCACGTCATGTTCCCGGGCCGCACCGGTCTGGCTGGCCACGATCTCACCGAGCATGGCCAGCGCATTGGCCCGCACGCCGATCCGAGCGCTCTCCGGCAGCGACTCGAAGATGTCGGGGGTCACCATGAAGACGCCCATCAGCTTCGGGTCCAGCCCCGTGACCAGGGTCAGCAGCCGGCAGATGTCCAACGCCATCGACGCGCCCGCACCGCCGGCCATCGACGACACCACCAGCACCAGCGGCGGTTCGTTGGGGTCGAACCGGCCCATGCCCGGCACGCTGACCGTCGACATCTCCGAGATGGTCTCCACCCGGAACAGAGCATCCCAGGCCGCCTGCAACCGGGCGTGAATCTCGCTGGCCTTGCTCAGCGTGATCATCCGGCCGATGGCGCGGTACTGCCCGGCGCCCGCCGAGATCGGGTTGGTCACCTCTTGCGGGTTACGCGGCGCCCAGGTGGCGATGGCGTCCAGCGCACCGTCCGCGGCCAGCCGCTGCGACAGCGCGCCGTCGAGGATCGCGTAACTGCTGCCCTGCGGGCCACAGCCGATGTAGCTGCCGCCCTGTGCGGGCACGTTGGCGAGACCCTCGGGCCCTGACTCGGCGGCGCTCGGCACGTCGATGTGCACGAACTGCCAACCGGACAGGACCTTGTCGACGCCGGCGGCGTGCAGTTCGGAACGCAGCTGGTCCATCATGAACGCCAACGTGGCGCCACCCGAACCACCGCATCCGACTACCAGGAAACGTCGCATCAGGCTCCTCCACCAAAGGGATCGAACGGATCAGAGTCATACCGCTGCGGCTGGACCGGCCCGGGCTGCCCGGGGCCGGGCTGCCCCGGTCCGGGTCCCGGTCGCATCGGCGGGGGCGCCATCGGCGGGGATGTCATCGGCTGCGCACCGTCGGCGAAGGGGTCGTAGCCCACCGGCGCACCCACAGCTGTCTCACGGAACGGGGATGCGCCAGGCCCGGCGTCGTCGTGCGGGGAGGCCAGCCCGGCCTGGACGGCGCGCAGCCGCAGACCGTTGAGGACCTCGGGCAGCCGTCGCGCCACCTCTTCGTAGAGCTGTTCCCGCGCCGCGATGTCGGTGTTGCCACTGACCAGCAACAACACCTCGGCGTCGGTCGACGGCCCACGCGGATCATGCAGCACCACCCAGGTGTTGTGCACTGCCAGCGGCAGCACCGCATGCAGGCCGGTGTCGTCGGTGGCGGGCAGTTCGGAGCCAGTGCTGACCAGGTGCCCGGCGTCGACACCGACATGGCCGGCGCCGAACGGGCTGCGGCCCATCACCACGGTCAGCGTGGTCCCCAGCACCGACAGCCGGCGCGCACCGCCGGCCAGCCCGGGCACCGGATTGACCAGATCGGTGTCGACCATCGCGAACGGCTCACCGTCACGCAGCGCGATGTCCGAGCGCACCTCGGCCCGGATCCGTTCGGCCAACAGCGGGATGTCGGGGATCTTGCTCACCCACCACTTCGACAGGTACAGCAAGCCCAGCGGGATGCCCGGACCGAGCAGCAGCGCGGCGATGAGCACCAGCACGAAGTTGACGGTGCTCAACGGCTTGATCAACGACGCCGTGAACGGCACCTGGACCGTCTGCGAATCATCGGGATTGTCCAGTGCGGCAACGTGGAGCGGCACCGTGCCGCTGAGACCACCGTGGCCGTCCTGCTCGGTGCGCAGGGTGACCTCCAGCTTCCCGGTCTGGCCGTCCTGCACCTTGAGGCAGTTCCCCGGCGAGTTGGCCGCTGAGCTCAACTTCGGTGTGCCGATGCCTTCGGGGCCGGCCTCCACCGTGACGGCGTCGGAGTCGGCGATCCACACGCAGCCCGGGCCGGTGATGTTCAGCGACGTCGTCGCTCCCTCTTTGGCCTGGACGCTGCCGAAGTCGATCCGCTCGCCCGGCGACGGCAGGCCGAGCTTCGGCAGGATCTGCAGGTTGACGTCGACGTTCTGCGGCGACAATTGGGTACCGGGCGCGACCTGCACACCCACCAGGTCCACTGCTGGTGCGGTGGTGACGACCAATGACATCTTCAACGTGGCCGGGCCGGGTTCGACTTGGCTCAGATCGACCTTCACCGGTTTGCCGATGTCCTCCTTCGGGACATTGGCGAGCAGTTCGATGGGTGCCGCCCCGGCAGGCACCAGTTGCGCTGACAGCGTGGCCGAACCGACCAGGTCGGTGGGCGTCACCGGCTTGTTCTGCCCGTCGACGAGGCCGAAGGTCAGCCCGTCCAGGGTCTGGCCGCTGTGCCACGTGACGTCAGGCCCTTGCTTACCGTCACTGCCGATCAGGGCCGGGAAGATGTCGGTGGAGATGTGGATGCTGACCTTCGACACCGCCTCGGGGTGCTGACCGGCAGTGTCCACGTAGACGATGCCCCACTGGCCGATCCATTCGCCGCCGCCGGTGTTCTGCATGACGATGTTCTGCCCGGTCTCGGACAACCACTCGTAAGTCACTTTGACGCCCGCGACATCGACATCGACGGATCCGTCTTTGCGCGGCAACTCCACCGTCTGCCCCGACGGCGACACCAGATAGGGCACCACGCCGGGCACGTCGCCGGAGCCGAGGATGGTCACCGACTTGATCGAGCGGTCCAGCACGAAGTTGTGCTTGGCCTCCGGACACACCTGCAGCTGGCACACCGCACCCTGGCTCTCGATACCCGGGTCCGGGTTGAGCGCGTCGAACGCGAACAGCATGTCGTCGATGTCGGCCACCGAATAGAAGTCACCCGGCACCGGATCGGTCTTGTCCCCACACGTCTTCCCGGCGAGACCCTTCCCTGTGCTGATCGCGCTCATCACGTCGAAGTCCGCCGGGGCGGTCGTGGCGCCCAGGCCGATGCCGAGCATCACGATCCCCGACGACCGGACCTGGTCGGCCACCCCACCGGAGCGGCAGATCGACTCGACCGCGCGCTGCCGCGCCTGCTCCACCCCCTCCGGGGAACTCAGGTCGACGCCCTCGGCGTACGGCTTGGCCACCTCGCGTGCGGTGAAGTCGATCTTGCCGTCGGAGAACCACGCGATCGCCTGGCAGCGCTGACCGCCCTCGGCGTTCTTCGCGCGGGCCGCCAACGCCTGGCGGGCCCCGTCCAGGGCCACCCAGTAATCGGTGTCGATGCCGGTGTTCTTGGACTCCAGGCTTCCCAGGAGCTGCGCCGTCGCGTCGGCGTTGGCGTCAGTGAGGCGAGTCCAGTCGTGCTCAGCGATATAAGTGTCGGAGAACCCGGCCGACGCGACTTCCAGATCTGCATCCACGCGTCCGGCGTAGCGGCCGAGGGTCTGCAGCAAGTAGCGGGCGGCCTGCACCCGCGCACCTTGCGGATCGCTTTGCTGCAAGCTGCTCGACTCGTCGAACAACAACAGCAGGTCGCCGGTCTTCTGTGCGGCCAGACACGCACCGAAGCGCTGCGCCCCGCCGGCGGATTCCTGTGCCGACGCGGTCGGGAGGGTCAAACCCACCAGCACGGTCGCCAGCCCGGTCAACACGACCAGCACCATCATGGCGACGACGCGCACAAATCCCCTACGCAATCCCCTCGTCATCGCTCTAGAGCCTGCCCGCCCACAGTGCGATCTGCCAGGCCCCGACGGCGATGCCCACCAGGCACACCGCAAGCACCGCCCAGTACAGCGTGGACGTCCAACTCGGCGCCGAGTAGATCGCATCGGTGCGACGCCGGGTGTCCACCCGCGTGTACACCGCCAGCGCGCCGATGGCGATCGGCCCGGCCAACAGCCAGCCCGCCACCGCCATGGCCGGCATCGGCCCCAGGACCGCGCCGATCACCGCGACGATCACTCCGGCCAGCGCCAATGCGAGCGCCACCGCAAACCACACCAACGGAGGTCCGGTGGTCCGCAGTGCCGCCGCGCCGGGCCCCACCGTGATGGGCTGACCGAACGCATCCTGCGCCCCCATGGGATGGCCGGCCGGCTGCCCCCCGAAGACCTCGTGGGGCGCGCGCTGGGGCTGGGCCGGGGGTTGCCCGGCCCACGGATCGAATCCCGACGAGGGCCCACCCGGACCTGGTGCCGGATGCCCACCCCGGCCGGCGCCAGGGCCGGTTGGGCCGGGCCGCGCGGGGGGACCGAAGTCGCTGAAATCGAATGGACTCGGGGTGCTCAAACGCCACCAATCCTTCCGTCTTCAGTTCTCGGTCGGGCGAAGTCGATGCGGAGTCGTGTGGCCACCGCTGACAGCGAACCCAGACCCCCGAACCGCACCACGTGATGCTATCGAAGCAGGCGGTGCGGCGACCCGATGCTTCGCCGAAGCGATCGCCCGTCGTGTTCGGCCGAATGGGTTGTTGCCGAATGGATCAGCCGGGCCGCCCCCGTGCCCGCCGCATGTCATCTGCTTTTCCCCACCCATAGCTCGTTGACCCCGTCGAAAAGCGGCCGCCCGCCGACAGCCATCCGAAGATTCGATGGTAATCGGGACGGGTGTCGCCGTGCGCGGCAGCGTTCGCTGTAGCGCGCCACCGGACTCTGCCAGATACTTCGCATTCATATGCGGCCGATTGAGCCTAACCGCATCTGCGGGGTCGGCCACGCGCCAATCCGGTGCTCCCGCGACCGCCCACCGGTTCAACAGATTTGCCGGATGGGCCGCCGTGATCAGGCCCCGGCCGAACCCACGCCTTCGACGACCGACCGGAAATCGGCATACGTCGCCTCGACCCGTCCCACGATGTCGTCGACGCTCACCGAAGCCCAATCTGCCTGAGAACCCAGCTCACCGATGGCAGTCATGATGATCGAACCCCACACGACGGCCGTCAGCTTGAGCCGACGATCGTCGCCGGGCACGCCCATCCGCCGCGCCAGCGCCACGTTGACCGCATCCGCCCGGAACTGCGACGCCGTATGCATCAACGCCGGCGACGAGGTGACGATGCGCGCCGAGGCCAACAGCCGGTCGGCCGTGAGTTGGGTCGGCGGCGCGGTCTTGGTCTTGACGAACGCCTGCACGTGAGCGCGGTACAACGCCTCGAGGTGGCCGATTTCGGCCGGTTGCGTCGCCAACTCGATCGCCACGCTCTCGATCACCTCATCGACGAACGCCAGAACGACCGCGTCCTTGGTCGCGAAGTAGCGGCTGAAGGTGCGCGGGGAGACATCCGCGACCGCCGCGATCTGCTCGACGGTGGTCTGCTCGAACCCCTGGCGGTCGCACAGCTCGATCGCGGCCTCGATCAACGTCGCCCGGGTACGTTGCTTCTTGCGTTCACGCAAACCGGCCTCGGCCTGCCGCATCACGTCACCCACGAGATCGGATGTTATCGCCCGTGCACCGCACTTTCGGACCGATTCGGCAACTATGTGGCGTCGGTTGCCATTCGCCGGTGGTCATACTTTGTCAGGCTCGGACTGTTCCTGCTGGCCGCTGATGCTCGCTCCGTTCGAACTCACCCGGTAGCGAACGAATGCCGGCACCGCGAGCGCGGCGATCACCACGCCGACGACCACCAGCGCGCCGCCGCCCGCGGCGGCGACCGTCGTGCCCACGGCCGCCGCTGCCGCGCCGTGCAACGTGTCGGCCAGTCGCGGGCCACCGGCCACCACGACCGTGAACACGCCCTGCAACCGTCCGCGCAGCTCGTCGGAGGCCGCCTGCTGCAGGATCGTCGACCGGAAAGCGGCCGACACCATGTCCGCGGCACCGCCAACAGCCAAGAACGCCAGGGCAATCCACAACACCAGGCCGGTGGCGCCGCCGGCTGCCCCACCTGCGATCCCGAAACCGACCATCGCCACGCCCCACACCACGATGGCCAGCACGACGGCCAGCCCCTGCCTACGGATCCGCGGCAGCCAGCCCGAGAACACCCCGCCGGCCACCGCCCCCACCGACATCGCCGCCGCCAGCAACGCCATGGCCGTCCCACCCCCGACCGGGCCGCCGAAACTCTCGTGCGCCATCTGGGGGAACAAGGCGCGCGGCATGCCGAAGATCATCGCCACCAGATCGACGACGAACGACATCAACACCACCCGGTTGCCGGCCAGGTAGCGGAAGCCGTCCAGCACCGCCGTCAGGCCCCAGCGCGAGGCTCCCTCCTCGGTGCTCGCCGGCGGCATCGGAGCAAGCCGGAAGGTCGCCCAGATCGGCGCCAGACAGGTCACGGCGTCGATCAGGTACAACGTCGACAGGTCCACCCAGGTGAGCAGGAATCCGGCCATCAGCGGGCCGACGATCGCGCCGAACTGCATGACCGTCATGTTCAGCGAGTTCGCCGCGGGCAACTGCTCGCCCGGCAGCATCCGCGGTATGGCAGCCGACCGCGTCGGGCTGTTGATCGCGTAGAACGCTTGCTGCACACCGAGCAGGCACAAGACCACCCACACGTTGTTCAGTGCCAGCGCGGCCTGCAGCCACAGCAGCACGGAGGCTCCGGCCAATCCGATCGAGGCGATGATCAGCAGCAGCCTGCGGTCCATCGCGTCGGCCCACGCGCCACCCCACAGGCCGAAAACCACCAGCGGAACAAGCGCGAACAGACCGGACAATCCGACGTAGGCCGAGTTCTCGGTGAGCACGTACAGCTGCACCGGCACCGCGAAGATGGTCAGGTTGGCGCCGATGACCGTGGGGATTCCGGCCACCCACAACCGCCGGAAATCCGGGGTGCGCAGCGGTGTGGTGTCGGCGAAAAACCTGCCCACTAGGGCTGGAGACGTTCGGCGCGGGCGCCGGTCACGCGAATTCGGTTGTGTACCCGGTCCTCCCGGCCCTGCCAGAACTCCACGCTCTCCGGCGTGATCAGATACCCACCCCAGTTCGGCGGCACCGGAATCGCTTCGAGATCGGCGAATCGCGCGGTCACCTCGGCGAGCCGGTCCAGCAGGGCCGGGCGCGACGCGATCGGGCTCGACTGCTGCGACGCCCAGGCCCCCAGCTGAGAACCCCTGGGGCGCTTGGACCAGTACTCCTCGGTGGCCTCGCGGCTGACCTTGGTCACCGGACCGCGCACATGGACCTGGCGGCCCAGCCGGTACCAGGGGAAGGTCGCCGACGCGTACGGGTGCGCGGCCAGCTGCACCCCCTTGGCGGAGTCATAGTTGGTGTAGAACGTGATGCCCGGCTCGTCCATGCTCTTGCACAACACCGTCCGGGTGACGGGCCTTCCCTCGTCGTCGGTGGTGGCGACCACCATGGCGTTGGGCTCGGCCACCCCGGCGCGGTACGCATCGGCCAGCCAGGTGCGCAACAACGTCAACCAACCGGTGGCCGGATCCTCGCCGAGCCAGTCGACGTCCAGGTCGCCGCGGCCGTCCTTCTCCACGTAATCCGCGCGCATGGCGGCCAGGTCATGCTGGTTTTCGGAGGGATGCTCGGAGGGTCTTGCCACCGCGGTAACGCTACGCCTGAGCGTGGTGCAAGAATCTGCCCATGCCAGCTGTACCGGAAGACTTCGTTGCCGGCCTCGAAGGCGTCGTTGCCTTCACCACCGAAATCGCCGAACCGGACAAGGACGGCGGCGCGCTGCGCTACCGGGGCGTGGACATCGAGGAACTGGTCAGCCGCCGGGTCACCTTCGGCGATGTGTGGGGACTGCTGGTCGACGGCGGTTTCGGCACGGGCCTGCCCCCGGCCGAGCCGTTCCCACTGCCCATTCACAGCGGCGATGTCCGCGTCGACGTCCAGGCCGGGCTGGCGATGCTGGCACCGATCTGGGGCTACGCACCGCTGCTGGACATCGAGGACACCACCGCGCGGGACCAGTTGGCGCGGGCCTCCGTGATGGCGCTGTCCTACGTGGCCCAGTCCGCCCGCGGCATCTACCAACCTGCGGTACCGCAACGCCGGATCGACGAATGCGACACGGTCACAGCACGTTTCATGACCCGCTGGCAGGGCGACCCGGATCCCAAGCACGTCGAGGCCATCGACGCATACTGGGTCACCGCCGCCGAGCACGGGATGAATGCCTCGACCTTCACCGCCCGGGTGATCGCCTCCACCGGTGCCGATGTCGCGGCCTCCCTGTCTGGCGCGGTGGGCGCGATGAGCGGACCGCTGCACGGCGGCGCCCCGGCCCGGGTGCTGCCGATGATCGAAGAGGTCGAGAAGTCCGGCGACGCCCGCGCAGTGGTGAAATCCATCTTGGATCGCGGCGACAAGCTGATGGGCTTCGGGCACCGCGTGTACCGGGCCGAGGATCCGCGGGCCCGGGTGTTGCGGGCCACCGCGAAACGTCTTGGGGCGCCCCGCTACGAGGTGGCCGCGGCCCTGGAGCAGGCCGCGCTGGCCGAGCTTCGGGAGCGCCGCCCGGACCGGGCCATCGAGACCAACGTCGAGTTCTGGGCGGCGGTGATGCTGGACTTCGCCCAGGTCCCTGCCTCGATGATGCCCGCGATGTTCACCTGCGGCCGCACCGCGGGCTGGTGCGCGCACATCATGGAACAGAAACGGCTGGGCAAGTTGGTGCGCCCGGCCGCCATTTACGTCGGCCCCGAACCGCGCAGTGTCGAGTCGGTCGCCGGATGGGACAAGATCGCCACGTCATGATTGACGCTCGCGACGAATTCGCTTCGGCAGCACATGCTTTCGCCCGTTTGGTGCGGACGCTGCCGGCGGATTCGTTCGACGGACCCGGCCTGGGCGAGTGGGATCTGCGGGCACTGGTGGGCCACGCGTCGCGCTCGCTGATCACCGTCAGCACCTATCTGCAGGACCCGGCGCCGACGGCCGATCTGGCCGGTCCGGTCGAGTACTACGCCGCCATGCGGGGGTTCATGTCCGACGCCGGCGCCGAGGCCATCGTCGAACGCGGCAGGCAGGCCGGGCGGGACCTGGGCTCCGATCCGGCCGCCGCGGTGGATGCGCTGGTCAGCCGGGCCCTGGCCGATGTGGACGAGGCAGGCGATCCGTTGATCACCGTGATCGGCGGGTTCGGGATCCGGTTGAGCGACTACCTGCCGACCCGGATCTTCGAGCTCGCCGTACACAGCCTGGACATCGCCCGAGCCACCGGCTGTTCGGCGGATCTGCCGGCCGAGGTGCTGGAGGCGGCCAACGTCCTGGCCGCGCGGAGCGCGGTGGAGCTGGGCAAGGGCGAGGCCCTGCTGATGGCCCTGACCGGACGGGCCGAGCTGCCGCGGGGATTCTCCGTCACCTGACTTCGCGCGCCGAGATCACGGTTTCTGACGAGATCAGGGCCATTTCCGTCACAAAGCGTAGTTTCGCGGCCGGGCTCTTGTCAGAGGGCGGTGGTTGCATGGGTGGTGTCCGCCGATGAGATCCGCCCGCCGGCCGGGTCTGCATTGCATCCGCTCACCAACCCCAGGAGAAGATCATGGCGATCGAAGTAACACCCGCAGTCCTGCCGCACCTGGTTGTCGACGACGCCGCCGCGGCAATTGACTTCTACGTCAAGGCATTCGGTGCCACCGAGCTGGGCCGCGTGCCCGGGCCCGACGGCCGCAGACTCATTCACGCCGCGCTCGGCATCAACGGGTCCACGGTCATGCTCAATGACGACTTTCCCGAGTACAACGACGGCAAGTCGACAACTCCCAAGGCCCTTGGCGGCACCCCGGTGACCATCCACCTCACCGTCACCGATGTCGAGGCCAGTTTCGCCAAGGCGGTCGACGCCGGCGCAGAGGTCGTGATGCCGCTGGAAGACCAGTTCTGGGGCGACCGCTACGGCATGGTGCGCGATCCGTTCGGTCACCAGTGGTCGCTCGGGCAGCCGGTGCGCGAGGTCAGCCCGGAGGAGATCGCGCAGGCCATGCAGTCCGGGCAGTAGCCCGCTCCCCCGCCGTCACCCAGAGTCCATACTGATCTCCTGCCACGAAGGAGATCGATGAACACCCAGCCCACCGACACCACGCCGGCCACCCGCGCGATGCGCTGGCGGGTCGTGGACATCGTGGTCGCCAGCGTCCTCGCTACGGCGGCCGGGCTGGTGTTCGTCGTGTGGAACATTGCGTCCAACCCGATCAGCGCACCGTTGACGGCGGTGCTTCCCGGGCTGCAGGCGTTGCTCGCCGGCGGATGGTTGTTCGCGGGCGTGCTCACCGCCCTGGTGATCCGCAAGCCGGGTGCGGCCCTGTACGGCGAGCTCGTCGCGGCCACGGTGTCGGCGCTGGTCGGCAACCAGTGGGGCGTGCTCACGCTCGAATCCGGACTGGTGCAGGGCCTCGGCGCAGAACTGGTCTTCGCGGTGTTCCTCTACCGTCGCTGGGGATTGCCGGTCGCCTTGATCGCCGGCGGCGTCGCCGGACTGGCCCTGGCGATCAACGACCTCATCCTCTGGTATCCCGGTTCGGCCAACGCGTTCGCCGCGATCTACACGGTTTCGGCGATCGTCTCCGGCGCGCTGGTCGCCGGGCTCCTGTCTTGGTTCGCGGTCAGAGGTCTGGCGAAAACCGGGGCGCTGAGCCGGTTCGCCTCAGGGCGGATCGGCCCCGACGCTCGATGAGCTCACCGCACGGCGCCGGTGCCACCGTCACCGCGCACACCTGGGGTTGGTGTCATGCCGGTCGCGCCGCCTGGGCCGTGCGGGACCTCGATCTGCGGATCGAACCCGGCGAGCGGGTCATGCTGCTGGGGCCATCCGGAGCCGGGAAATCGACTCTGCTGCACGGCATTGCGGGATTGCTCGGTGGCGCCGAAGAGGGCAGCGAGGCCGGCGTTATCCAGGTCGACGGCGCCGTGCCGGGCGAACAACGCCACCGGATCGGCATGGTGCTGCAGGATCCCGACGCCCAGGTGATCCTGTCCCGAGTCGGTGATGACGTCGCCTTCGGCATGGAGAACCTCGGCGTGCCGCGCGAACAGATCTGGCCCCGGGTCCGCTCGGCCCTCGACGCCGTCGGACTGAATCTGAGTCTGTCCCAGGCCACCTCGGAGCTGTCCGGCGGGCAGAAGCAGCGTCTCGCGCTGGCCGGGGTGATCGCCATGGATCCCGGGCTCATCCTGCTCGACGAACCGACGGCCAACCTCGACCCCGCCGGTGTCCTCGAAGTGCGGGACGCGGTTGCCGCTTCGGCCGCCCGGACCGGCGCGACCCTCATCGTCATCGAGCACCGCACCGAGGTGTGGATGCCCGTCATCGACCGCGTCGTCGTACTGGGCGCCGACGGTCAGGTGATCTCCGACGGATCACCTGATGCGACCATCCGGCGCAACCACGACTACCTGGTCCGATCGGGTGTCTGGGTACCCGACACCCCGCTGCCCGACCTCACCCGCCACCGGTCGCGAACACGCGAAACATTGCTGCATGCTGCCGATCTCGCGCTGGCCCACCCGGGTGATCCCCCCATGCACGTCGGGTTGAATTTCGAGATCGACGCCGGCCAGACCACGGTGATCACGGGCCCGAACGGAGCCGGCAAGTCGACGCTGGCGCTCACCCTCGGCGGCCTGTTACCCGTGCCTGCCGGACGTCTCGAGGCGCGCCCCGGCTTCTCGCCGTCCCCGTCGCGCCGCAATCCGGTCAAATGGCGGTCCAAAGAACTGCTCACCCGCATCGGCAGCGTGTTCCAGGATCCCGAGCATCAGTTCCTCACCGCCACGGTTCGCGACGAACTCTCGTTGGGCCCCAAGGCGATCAAGCTTCCCACTGCCGAAATCACCACCCGCACCGACGAACTCCTCGAACGCCTGCACCTGGCACATCTCGCCGCGGTGAACCCCTACACCCTCTCCGGTGGAGAGAAGCGCCGACTGTCGGTGGCCACGATGCTGGCGACCGCGCCCAGGGTGATCATCCTCGACGAGCCGACCTTCGGGCAGGACCGGCGCACGTGGGAGGAACTGACGAGGTTGCTGGCCGAGATCGCCGATGGCGGTACGGCCGTCGTCGCAGCCACCCACGACCTCGACTTCGCCGGCCTGCTCGCCGACGCAAGGATCGTGTTGCCCGACTGGGAACCCACCGCGGAGACGCGCCCATGACCGCGCGCACGATCAACCCGGTCGCGAGGCTGCTCACCGCCCTGATCATCGCCGGTGCCCTGGTGCTGTCGGTCGACTGGGTGTCGGCGCTGACCGCGCTGGTCGGTGAGATCGTGCTGTTCGCCCTGATCGGTGTGAAACTGCGTGCGGCGCTGACCCGGGGCGCAGTGGTCATCCTGGCGGCCACGCTCACCGCGATCACCATCCTGCTCTACGGGCAGGCGAGCGGAACGGTGTACTGGCACTTCGTCCTGGTCACGATCAGTGACGGATCCATCGCCCTGGCGGCGGCCACATTCCTGCGGGTCCTGGCGATTGCGCTGCCGTCGGTCATTCTGTTCATCGGCGTCGAATCGACCGAATTGGCAGATGGTTTGGGGCAGGTGCTGCGACTGCCGGCCCGGTTCGTGATCGGCGCGCTGGCCGGCCTGCGTCTGGTCGGGCTGCTCGGACAGGACTGGCAGTACCTCGGCTACGCCCGGCGCGCCCGCGGGGTGGCCGACCACGCCAGGATGCGCCGCATCGCCGGGCAGACGTTCGCCCTGCTGGTATTCGCGGTGCGGCGCGGGTCGAAGCTTGCCACCGCGATGGAGGCCCGCGGGTTCGGCGCCTACCCCACCCGCACCTGGGCCCGGCCGTCGCCGTTCGGCCCACGCGAATTCGCCTTGATCGCAGCCGGGTTCGTGATCGCAGCAGCCGCCATCTCCGTGTCGGTGGCCTCCGGAACCTGGAACTTCATTGGCACTCGATGACATCCTGGGCCGCCTCGGCCCCACGGCGACGACCGTACTGATCGACGGCCGTTCCGGGTCGGGCAAGTCGACGCTGGCGGTTCAGCTGCACGACACCTGGACCGACAGCGCGGTGGTACGTCTCGACGACATCTACCCCGGGTGGGACGGATTATCCTGGGCCGCAGAACATGTGCGGCGGTCACTGCTCGAGCCGCGGGCGGCCGGACATACCGGACGCTGGCGACAATGGGACTGGACAACGGCTGCGCCCAGCGGCTGGCACACGGTCGAACCCGGACAACGGCTCATCGTCGAGGGCATCGGCGCGCTCACCCCGGCCACCCGGGCGCTGGCCGATCTGGGCATCTGGGTCGACGCCGACGACACCGAGCGCAGGCGTCGCGCACTGGAACGCGACGGCGAGACCTACCGGCCGCACTGGGACCGGTGGGCCGCTCAAGAGAACGCGTTCATCGCACGATTTGAGCCCAGGGCGAGCGCCGATCTGATCGCGGTGCTGACCGCACGCGGATTCGAGTTCACCGCTCCCGGTTAGGGTCGACGCGAAACGATCGGAGGGAGGGCCGATGCTGGACTGGATGGCGCAGCTCGTGCAGCCGCTCACCACCACACTGTTCATCCTGGGCGGCGACGCGGTGAGTTGGGCCGAGCTGCTGGGCTTCGTCACCGGCGGGCTGTGCGTGGCACTGACCGTGCGCCGGCACATCGCGAACTTCCCGGTGGGCATCGCCAACTGCCTGTTCTTCCTGGTGCTGTTCGCCTCGGCGCGGCTGTGGGCCGACGCCGGCCTGCAGGTTCTCTACATCGCATTGGGTTTCGCCGGTTGGTGGCAGTGGCGGTACGGCAACGCCGGCCGCACCCCGCTGGTGGTCACCCGGGCGCGCCCGGACCAAATCGGTTGGTGTGTAGCCATTGTCGTGGCGGGGACTGCACTTCTGACGGTCGTCCTGCGCGCCGCGCACGACGCGGCCCCGTTTCTCGATGCGCTCACCACGAGTTTGTCGTTGGTCGCGCAGTGGCTGCTGAACGGCAAGTACCTTCAGACTTGGTACTTCTGGATCGCTGCCGACTGCGTCTACATCCCGCTCTACCTGAGCCGCGATCTGAACCTGACCGCGGCGATCTACGTGGTGTTCCTGGCGCTGTGTCTGTCGGGGCTGCAGTCCTGGCGGAAGGTGCGGGTGCCATGAGCGAGTTCGGTCACGGCCTGTTCATCGGCAAGTTCTATCCGCCCCATCGCGGACATCACGCCGCGATCACCGCCGCCGCGCAACGCTGCGACCGGGTGAGCGTGCTGGTGATGGCGGCGGCCCCGGAGACCGTACCGCTGGCGGACCGGGTGGCCTGGCTGCGCGATACCCACACCGCCCACACCAATGTCACCGTCGCCGGAATCCCTTGCGATGCACCACTGGACGTCAACGATCAACGGGTGTGGGCAGCGCAGGTGGCCGCCATGCGCGCTGGGCTACGCGCGGCCGACTGCCTGGCCACCGTCGACGCCGTGTTCTGTGGCGACGACTACGGTGACGAGCTGGCCCGCTGGTTCGATGCCACGAGTGTGCGGATCACCCGGAGCGCGGTCAGCGCCTCGGCCGTCCGGCGCGACCTGGCCGGCCGGTGGCCCGAACTGGCCCCGGCCACCCGCGCCGGGCTCACCACCCGGGTCGTCGTGTTGGGCGCGGAGTCGACGGGGACGACGACGGTAACCGCGCGCCTGCAGCAGCACTACGCGGCGCGGGGTGGAGTCTGGGCCGCGACCCGCAACGTCGAGGAATACGGCCGCGAACACACGGCCCGCCTCTGGGAACGCCAACCCGACCGCGCGATCGACGAATTAGTTTGGGAACACGCTGATTTCGATGCCATCGGGGACGAGCAGAACCGCCGGGAGGAGGTTGCGGCCCGCGACGGTTCACCGATCCTGGTGTGTGACACCGACGCGTTCGCCACGGCGGTGTGGGAGCGACGTTATCTCGGCACGGCTGCGCGCAGCGGTCAGCCGTGGACCCGGGTGGCGCACCGAGCGGTGTATCTACTCACCGATCACGCCGACGTGCCGTGGCACGACGACGGCATGCGGGAGGGCGATCTGGACATGCGGGCGGCGATGACCGGCTGGTTCGCCGACGCGCTGACGGCCGCCGGGCACTCCTGGGTGCTGTTGACGGGTTCCCTGTCCGACCGCGTCGAGGTGGCCCTACGCACCGTCGACCCGCTGTTGGATCTTTCGATGCGCTTCGGGGAGCCGTTGCACGGGCCCGGCTTCGAATAACCAGCCGGGCCCCGGCAGCTCAACGCGTCTGCAGGCTCGCGGCAAGACGCTGTCGCACAGTCGGTTTCGGTGCGGTCGCGGCGACCGCGATCATCTCGTCCACCGAGGTGAACTTGTCGCGCGGCCGGTCTTCGCCACCGCGCGCGATCTCGGTTGCGTCGATGGCCTGCCACCCGGCGGCGTCGACCACGGCGGGCTGCCGCGTGCGCACCAGCTTCTCCAGGGCAGCCGGCTTGTGCGCCGGATCAGTCAGCACACCGGCGTTGTAATCGTCGACCAGCTGGTGCACGGTCTGCGCCGCACACGACTTGTTGGTGCCGATGAAGCCGGTGGGCCCGCGCTTGATCCAGCCGGCCACGTAAGCCCCGACCGCGTCGCGGACGCGTCCACCGTCGTTGGGCACGACAGCAGCGTCGTCATCGAACGGCAGATCGGCAATCGCCTTGCCACGGTAGCCGATTGAGGTCAGCACCAGGCCGGCGTCGAGCGTACGCAGCTGATCGGTTCCGGTGACACCGAATTCGATGCCGGTCACCCGGTCCTCGCCGAGCACGCGCTGTGGGGTGAGTCGGTAGGCCAGCCGGATCCGCGGCCGGGTGAGCGGTGCGGACGCATTGCCCAATTTGGCCAGGATCTCCAGCTTGTTGCGGGTCAGCGGATCCGTCTCACGCGCCAGGTCCGCGACCACCAACTGATGATCGGCCTCGTCGAGCACGACATCGCAGCTCGCGGTCAGACCGATCAACTCGGGCAGCGTGAAGGCCGACTCGGCCGGGCCGCGGCGGGCCGCGACCACCACCTCGGAAATCTTCGAGGAACGCAGGGCCGCCAGAGCATGATCGGAGATGTCGGTGCGGGCCAGTACATCCGGATCGGTGGTGAGCACGCGGGCCACGTCGAATGCCACGTTGCCGTTGCCGACGATGACCACCCGCTCGTGGCTGAGGTCCACCGGCAGATCGGTGAACTCGGGATGCCCGTTGATCCAGGCCACCATCTCGGTCGCCGTCCCGGTGCCGGGGAGGTCCATGCCGTCGATGTCGAGCCGGCGGTCGTTGGGCGCACCCACCGCGTACAGCACGGCGTGATGATGCTCCAGCAGGTCGGCGTGCGACAGGTGCTCACCGACCTCGACGTTGAGGAAGAATCTAAATCCGGGCAGCCCGGCGATAACGTCGAACAGACGCGTCACCCGCTTGGTGCCCTGGTGGTCCGGTGCCACACCGGCACGCACCAGCCCGTAGGGCGTCGGCAGCTTCTCGAAGACATTGACCCGCACGCCGCGCTGCGTCAGCAGCTCGTCGGCCGCGTACATGGCGGCCGGACCGGAGCCCACGATCGCCACCGTCAGGCGTCTCTCGCGAGGCTCAACCCTGGGCGCCGCGATTACCGGCGCCAATTTGGATGTCGGGGGCAGCTTGCCTTCCCGCTTCGGGTAGAAGGCGGCGTTGAGCTCGATGAAGGGCAGCTGCTTCTCGGTCAGCTTGGTATCGGCCGCGATCGCGCCGACCGGGCAGGCGCTCACGCACGCGCCGCAGTCCACGCACGCCTCGGGATCGATGTAGAGCATCTCGGCCGTTGCGAAGCCCGGCTCATCCGGTGAGGGATGGATGCAGTTCACCGGGCACGCATAGACACAGGACCCGTCGCTACAACACGACTGGGTGATCACGTGGGGCATCTAGAACCTCTGCAGACCTTGCGACTTTCCGGGGCGAGCTTCAGGCGACCGAGACCAGGTGCTCGCGCTGAGGCTCGCTACGGTAGCGGCTCGGCGGCCCGTCGATCTTGCAGATCCGCCAGATCAGCTTGGCGATCGGGTTCATCAGGCCGGTGTCGTGGCACAGCATACGGACATCGCCGAACATGTCCCGCAGCATCTTGCGCGACTCGGGCGAGGAGAAGAACAAGTCCTTGCGGACGGAGCGCGGGATGTCGAATTCCTTCCAGAACGCGCGCGGCGGCACGATGATCGCCGAACACAGGATGCGCATGGTCAGCGGCACGAAGAGCGACAGGATCCAGCGCTGACGGCGGCGCAGGTTCGGCACCCGCTTGTGCAGGTACTGGTGTGCGAAGGAGATGTGCCGGGCTTCCTCGGCGACATGGATCGCCATGACCCGTTCCATGATCGGGTGCAGGGCCTTGCCCTCGCGCAGCACGTTCTTCTGCGTGTGGTCGATGGGCTCCTCGCCGGCGAGGACGCCGAAGAAGAACGGGATCGGCAGCGGCCCGGCGGCCAGCGGGATGAGCGGCTGCAGCCACTTGAGCAGGCGCGGCATGCCCGGCACATCCATGCCGATGCGGTTGACCATCTCCTGGAACATCAGGGTGTGGTTGCACTCCTCGACGGATTCGTGCAAGCAGTACCGGTACTCCGGGGAACCGTTGGGGACCCAGAACGAGTACTCCATCAGACCGCGGATCAGGATGTTCTCGAAGTGCAGGCCGACCTTGGCGACGTTGGCCTGGCGCCACATGCCGATCTCGATCTGCCGTTCGACCGGCAGTGCCTGGTACCACGGGTGACCACCCATCGGGTCAGTCCCCGGGAGGATCCACCGCGGATCGTTCGGGATCACCGCAAACTCAGGCGAGTCCCAGTCGATGTCCTTGTACGGGTTGAAATTGCGTCGCACCGAGCCCTCGGACAACGTTGCGAGCATGTCGACGTACTCAACGTCGTCGCTGACGTCCATGTTCTTGCGCCAGCGCCTGACCATCTTGGTCCGAGCCATGTTGCAGACCTCTCTATAATCGTTTGAGGTTTACATCTACCCACTTGTTGTACAAACGGTACCGCAGGTATCGAGTAAATGTCCATGCCTGATTTGAATCGTTTGCCGATAGGTGACTAGCCGTGGTCAATCTGAAGACAAAAGACCAGGTAGAAGCCATGGCTGCGGCTGGAAAAATAGTCGCGGAAACATTGCGAATGCTCGCAGATCAGGCCGTTCCAGGTCACACTACGGCCGATTTGGACCGGATCGCCGCCGAAATCCTGGCCGCGCACCACGCCACCTCCCCCTTCCTCGACTACCACCCGCGGTGGGCGCCCCGCCCGTTCCCGGCAGTCCTGTGCGTGAGCGTCAACGACGCGGTGGTGCACGGCATCCCCGATGACACCGCGCTGGCCGACGGGGACCTGGTGTCGGTGGACTTCGGAGCGGTTCTGGACGGGTGGTGCGGAGACTCCGCCCGCAGCTTCGTCGTGGGCACGCCGCGGACGGCCGACACCGCGTTGATCGAGGCGACGGACGCAGCCCTGGCCGCCGGGATCGCCGCGGTCCGGCCGGGCAACACCCTGGGCGACATCGGACATGCCATCGCGTCGGTGGCCCGGGACGCCGGCTACGGCCTGCTGGCAGGCCACGGCGGCCACGGCATCGGGCGCACCATGCACGAGCCGCCCCACGTTCCCAACTCAGGACAGCGCGGGGCAGGCCCGGCGCTGCAGCCCGGCCTGGTGATCGCGATCGAGCCGATGCTGATCGCCGACGGCACCACCGGCTACGTCCACGATCCCGACGGCTGGACGCTTCGCACCGCCACTGGGGCCCGCGCCGCGCACAGCGAACACACCGTCGCCGTCACCGCCGACGGCGCCCGGATTTTGACCCTCTAGCGGCCGACTTTAGGCTTGTCGGCATGGCTGAACTGATCATCCCCGCCGACCTCAAGCCCCGCGACGGCCGTTTCGGATGTGGCCCCTCCAAGGTCCGCCCCGAGCAACTGACCGCGCTGGCCGCTGCCGGGGACCTGTTCGGCACATCCCATCGGCAGGCGCCGATCAAGAATCTGGTGGGCCGCGTCCGCGACGGGCTGCGGCAGCTGTTCTCGGTTCCCGACGGGTACGAGGTGATCCTGGGCAACGGCGGCTCGACCGCATTCTGGGATGCCGCGGCGTTCGGCCTGATCGACAAGCGCTCACTGCACCTGACCTACGGCGAGTTCAGCGCCAAGTTCGCCTCATGCGTGGCCAAGAACCCGTTCATCGGCGACCCGATCATCGTCAAGACCGATCCGGGCACCGCGCCGCAGCCCCAGTCCGACCCGTCTGTCGACGCCGTCGCCTGGGCCCACAACGAGACCTCGACCGGCGTCTCGGTACCGGTGCAGCGCCCGGCCGGCGATGCGCTGGTTCTGATCGACGCCACCTCGGCCGCCGGCGGCCTACCCGTCGATATCGCCGACACCGACGCGTATTACTTTGCGCCGCAGAAGAACTTCGCCGGTGACGGCGGCCTGTGGCTGGCCATCGTCAGCCCCGCGGCGCTGGCCCGCATCGAGGCGATCGGTGCATCGGACCGCTGGGTGCCCGACTTCCTGTCGCTGCCCATCGCGGTGGAGAACAGTCTCAAGAACCAGACCTACAACACCCCGGCCATCGCCACGCTCATCCTGCTGGCCGAGCAGATCGACTGGCTCAACGGCAACGGCGGGCTGGACTGGGCCGTCAAGCGCACCGCCGACTCCTCGCAGCGGCTGTATTCGTGGGCCGAGGGCACGTCGTTCGCCACCCCGTTCGTCACCGATCCGGCCCTGCGCTCACAGGTTGTCGGGACGATCGACTTCAGCGATTCGGTGGATGCCGCCGCTGTCGCCAAGGTGCTGCGCGCCAACGGGATCGTGGATACCGAGCCGTACCGCAAGCTCGGCCGCAACCAGCTGCGGATCGGCATGTTCCCGGCCGTGGAGCCTGACGACGTGAGCGCCCTGACTGCCTGTGTCGACTGGGTCGTCGGCCAGCTCTGAGCACACCTCTGAACCGGAGGCCCTCCCGCCAGCGTGTCAGCCCGGTAACGGGCTGATAACGCAGTAGGGTTCGCACGCAGGAGGTCAGGTCGGTATGCGAGAACTCAGAGTCGTTGGATTGAACGTAGACGGCAGACGCATCATCTGCGAAGACGACGACTCCAAAGAGACGTTCAGCTTGCGTGTCGACGACCGGTTGCGTGCTGCGATGCGCGGAGACAAGGTCGCCTCGAATCAATCCGAGATCGATGTAGAGGTGCAGAACGTGCTGCGACCCAAGGAGATTCAGGCAAAGATTCGCGCCGGCGCATCGGTGGAGCAGTTGGCCACGGCAGCCGGGGTGCCTATCGAGCGGGTCGAGCGGTTTGCTCATCCAGTGCTGCTGGAGCGCGCTCGCGCGGCCGAGCTGGCCACCGCTGCGCATCCGGTACTGGCCGACGGACCCGCCGTGCTGACGCTGCTCGAAACCATCACGCAGGCCATCGTGGCCCGGGGCCTCGACCCTGATTCGATCGCGTGGGACGCCTGGCGCAATGAAGACAGCCGATGGACCGTACAGCTGGCCTGGAAGGCCGGCCGGTCCGACAATGTCGCGCATTTCCGCTTCAGCCCCGGGGCCCACGGCGGCACCGTCTCCGCCTCCGACGACGCGGCCCGCCAGCTGATAAACCCAGAATTGGGTCGGCCACTGCGCCCGGTCGCCGCGGTCCCCCATCTGTTCGACAATCACGAGGCCGACGAGGTTCATCACGTTCCGGCCGCAGCCCCCGAGCAGTTCAGCCGACCGGCCGATCCCGCGCCCGCGCCCGCGGCGGCTCCCCCGGCACCCGCCAAGCGCGGTCGCAAGGCCCGTCCCGCGGTTCCGGCCTGGGAGGACGTGTTGCTGGGCGTGCGCTCATCAGGCACGCAGCCCTGATCGCCTGATCACTCAGCACCGAGGATCTCAGTCAGCATGTGACTGAATTCCTCGGTGTTGTGCATTTTGCGGCCTTACCCGGCGATGTGACGCAAACGACGAGTCCACCAGCTCCAATATTAGTTATAGTGTCTAATAACTAGACTGGCTATACATCTGGAGGGGTCATGCCGCGCACCGAGAACGACACCTGGGATCTGGCCACCGGCGTCGGCGCCACCGCCACCGGAGTGGCCGCGTCACGGGCGCTCGCCTCCAGCGCCCCCGATGCGCTGATCTCCGACCCCTACGCCCGGCCCCTCGTCGATGCCGTCGGCGTGGACTATTACGTCCGCTTGGCCCAGGGCGACCTGCTGGCCGCCGGCGCAGCCGACCCGCTCGATCCGCATCTGATCGCCGACGGCATGGCCATCCGCACCCGCTACTTCGACGACTTCCTCCTGGCCGCCGCCGAGGCGGGCATCCGTCAGACCGTCATCCTCGCCTCGGGCCTGGACGCCCGCGCCTACCGGCTGCCCTGGCCGGCCGGGACGACGGTGTTCGAACTGGATCAGCCCGCCGTCATCGAGTTCAAGGGCCGCGCACTCGCCAACCTGGGCGTCACGCCGACGGCGGAGCTGCACGCGATCGGCATCGACCTACGCCACGACTGGCCCGCCGCCCTGCGCACCCGAGGCTTCGACCCACAGGTGCCCACCGCGTGGATCGCCGAGGGACTGCTCGGCTACCTGCCGCCCGACGCGCAGGACCGGCTGTTCGACAACATCACCGCACTGAGCGCGCCGGGCAGCCGCCTTGCCACCGACTGGATCAACGAGCAGTCGGAGCTGGCCGAGAGCCGGATCCGGACACTCACCGATCACCAACGCGAGCAGGGCCTCGAAGTCGACGACCTGTCGGAGCTGATCTTCCCGGGCGACCGCAACGCCGTCGCGGACTACCTGACCGAAACCGGTTGGCAGCCCGAAACCACCACGGCCGAAAGGATGTTCGCGGTCCACGGCAGAAAGTTCCACCGCGACGAGGCCGTCGCCGGCCTGCTCGATGCCAACTACACCGCGGCAGAACTGGTGGCCTGAGCGGCCATCGAGTCAGTGCTGGGTCAAGCCGATGGCCAGCAGCGCCAGCCACCCGCACGCCACACCGACACCCGACCCCAGCACGAACCAGCGCCACACCGGCCGGTGCCGCCAGCCCCACACCGTGGGGGCCAATCCGCCGACCGCCACCATGTTCAGCCCCACCGCCAGCAGCGGGTGCACCCGCAACAAACCCACCCCGAGCACGACGATCGCCGCGCCCAGGACCACGGCCACGAAACCGGCCACCGTCAGGCCGGTACCCCACGGCGTGGAATTGTCGGTCACGGTGTCAATCTAACGCGATCTCAGCCTCCGAGCCGGGCACGCTCGTAGAACGCGAGCGCTGCGGCGGTGGCGACATTGAGCGAATCCGTGCCGCGCGACATCGGGATGCGCACGCGCACATCACTGGCGCGCATCGTCCGCTCGGTCAACCCCGGCCCCTCGGCGCCGACCAGGACCGCCACCCGGTCCCCGTCAAGCTGGGTCATCGCCTCCGACAGAGTCGCGGCGGCCGGATCGGGCGTCATGGCCATGAGCCGAAAACCCTTGTTCCGCAATAGCTCCAAATCATCCGGCCACGCGGCGGCCCGGGCGAACGGAACCAGGAGGGCATGCCCCATCGACACCCGCACGGCCCGCCGGTACAACGGATCGGCACATCCCGACCCGAACACCACCGCATCGACCGCCAGCCCGGCGGCGTTACGGAAGATGGACCCGAGGTTCTCGTGATCGTTGACCCCTTCGAGGACCGCCACGGTGCGCGCCCCGCAGATGACCTCCGCCACCGACAACTCCGGTGCCCGCGACGCCGACGCCAGCACTCCACGGTTGAGGTGGAATCCGACCGCGGCGGCCATCACGTCGGCATTCGTCCGGTAGAACGGCACGTCCACCCCGTCGAGGTCGGCGGCCAGTTCACTCAGACGCCGGTCGGTGCCCAGCAGCGCGCGGGGGACGAACCGGGAGGCCAGCAGGCGCTGCGCCACCAGCACGCCTTCGGCGATCACCAGGCCTTTTCCGCTGGGCAGATCGGGCCGGCGGTCCACGCTGTTGAGATCGCGGAAGTCATCCAGCCGGGAATCGGCCGGATCCTCGATATCGATTACCTGCAGCTGACTCACACGCCTTCGAGGACCATGGCGGACATCAGATCGGTTGCGGTGAGCAGGGTCTGGCGGTCATCCGGATCCAGGCGCGCCAACTGCGCCTTGAGCCATTCCTGGCTCGCCCGGCGCTCGGCGTCGACGAGGGACATCCCGGCCGGCGAGGCAGACACCACGATCTGACGTCCGTCCAGCGGATGCGCGGCGCGGGCCACCAGGCCCTGTTCGGCCAGCGAGGCGATCACCCGCGTCATCGACGGGGGCCGTACCCGCTCCCGCAACGCCAGGGCGCCCGGCGTCATCGCGCCCTCCTTGACCAAGGTGGCCAACGCCGAGAACTGGGTCAGCGAAACCGGGGATTCCGCACGCCGCGTACGTAATTGACGCGCGAGACGAACAACTGCCAGGGCCAGGTCATTCGCAAGCCGCGCCTCCGGATCCTTCACATCGGAAATAGTACTGAGCCGCCGAAGGTAAAGGGCTAGAACCAAGACCAATGAATGCGGACCGCATCGGATACGTTGGTCATCGATGACCGAGAACACTGACGACGCGACGGCACCCCAACCGCCGGCTCTGCCCGCCGCACTGCTGGAGCCGTGGCCGGTGATCGTGGTGATCGCCACGGGCTGGTTGATCGCGACCGTCCTGACTTTCACCGTCGGCGGTCTGCAACACTGGCGGCCGTTCACAGTCGCCGGACTGGCGATCGGCGTTCTCGGCACGACCATCTTTCTGATCCAGCGCCGCGCCGTACGCCGCGGATCCCGCGGTGCGCAAAGCGGATTGACCTGAGGAGACACCATGGCCGCACCCCTACTGCAAGCCACCATCGACATCGACGCACCGGTTGACAAAGTCTGGGGGCTGATCTCGGACCTGACCCGAATGCCGCAGTGGAGCCCACAGTGCCGGCTGATGAAGCCACTCGGCCCGCTGCGTCCGGGGACCCGCACGCTCAACCTCAACCGGCGCAAGTTCATGTTCTGGCCCACCACGTCACGCCTCACCGAGGTCGTCGACAACAAGAAGCTGTCCTTCCTGGTGGAGGGCAACAACACGGTGTGGAGCTACGAACTGGAACCGACCGGCACCGGCACGCGGGTGACCGAATCCCGCCACGCCGAGAACGGCACCACAGCAGTGTCCAACGCTCTGGTCGGCGCATTGTTCGGCGGAGTCCCCAGCTTCGAAGACGAACTCGTCGACGGGATGAACGCTTCGCTGGCACGCATCAAGGCCGCCGCCGAGAACTGAGCAGAGCTCAGTCGGCCGGACCAGATTCGCCTCAGTCGGCCGGACCAGATTCGCCTCAGTCGGCGGTGTCGAGCACACCGTCGTCGTAGGGCTCGTACATCGGCGACCCGGTGCCGGGCGGTTGCGGGGTGTCCGAATGGGCCCCGCAGCCATACTCGGCCTCCACCACATGCCCGTCGGCGGATAGATCGTTGGCGCACACACCGAACATCACGCCCAGTGCACCGCCGAGCGGTAGGTAGAAGCCACAGTCGCGGCAAACCCGACGCGTGGAGCGGGCCATCGCCGACCCCGGGCCGTAGTCGCCGTCGTGCCAGCGCTGCGCCGCCTGCGCCCGGCCCCACTCGCTGAGTACCTGAAGCCGCCCGAAGCCGAGTTCCAGCGCGGCGTCGTCGATCAGTGGATCACCGGTGGCCACGTACCCCGGAACCAGACGCGGATCATTCGGCGGCGGGGCCAACAGGTCGCCGGGTCCGAGGTCACCGGGACGGACCCGGTTCTCCCACGGCACCCACTCCGGCGCCAGCAGCGCCGTCGGCCCCGGGACGAGGACCAGCTCGCTGATCGTGGCGTGGTCGGCGCCTGGGTAGGCAGCCACCACGACGGCCCACTGCCAACCGCGGTAACCGGGCAGGTCAGCCAGGAATCGGTGCGTGGCCGAGGAGGCGTCCTCGATGCTCGCACCGAGGTATTCGCCGACGGTGCCGTCGCCGCTGAACTCGATCAGCGCCGCACGAGCCTGTTCGGCGGCACCCAAGAGCACCGCCTCCTGCTCCTGCGACGGTGCCGCCGGGCTGGTTTCGGGGGTCTGCTCAGCAGATTCGGTCACGCTTTCCATCGCCTCCATAGTGCCTGATCGGGGCAACCACAGACCACACCGGTCGCCTGTCGGCCGCTTGCGCGTCGGATAAGAGAGAATCGGGGGGTGACCTACTACCCGCCGCGGCCGCCGGCCGATCACGGCGAGGAACATCCCGGAATGGCCAACTACCCCAGCGACGAGACGCCGCGACGGCCACGCAGACAATCGGTGCCCAGCTCCAACCGCTGGCTGCCGCCGCTCGACGATCAGCACACCACCGCGCACCCGAACCAGGACAACCCGCAACGCTCCCACGGGGTCGGGTCGGCAGCCGGTGAGAAGGTCACGGTCACCCGGGCCGCCGCGGCACGCAGCCGCGAAATGGGTTCGCGGATGTACGGTTTCGTGCACCGCGCGGCCACCGCCGACGGCGCCGACAAATCCGGGCTGACGGCGCTCACCTGGCCGGTGGTGGCGAACTTCGCCGTCGACGCGGCCATGGCCGTCGCACTGGCCAACACGCTGTTCTTCGCCGCGGCCAGCGGCGAGTCCAAGAGCAAGGTCGCGCTGTACCTGCTGATCACCATCGCGCCGTTCGCGGTGATCGCCCCGCTGATCGGGCCTGCGCTGGACCGCCTGCAGCACGGTCGCCGGATGGCGCTGGCGGCCTCGTTCGCGTTACGCACCGGGCTGATCGTGATCTTGATCGCCAATTACGACGGTGCCACCGGAAGCTATCCGTCCTGGGTGCTCTACCCGTGTGCGCTCGGCATGATGGTGCTGTCCAAATCGTTCTCGGTGCTGCGCAGCGCGGTCACCCCACGTGTGCTGCCCCCGTCGATCGATCTGGTCCGGGTGAACTCCCGGTTGACCACCTTCGGCCTGCTGGGTGGCACCGTGGTCGGCGGCGGCATCGCCGCGGGGGCCGAATACCTGTTCAACGTGGCTCAGCTGCCCGGAGCCCTGTACGTCGTCGTCGCGGTCAGCGTCGCCGGCGCGGTGCTGTCGATGCGGATCCCGAAGTGGGTCGAGGTCACCGAGGGTGAGGTGCCCACCACGCTGAGTTACCACGGTCAATCGGGCGGCCAGGGTGAACTGCGCCGTCACCCCGGCAAGCCGAAAGCCGAACGTCAGCCATTGGGCCGCAACACCATCACCGCGTTGTGGGGCAACTGCACGATCAAGGTGATGGTCGGGTTCCTGTTCCTGTATCCCGCGTTCGTCGCGAAATCCCACGATGCCACCGGCTGGGAACAGCTGCTGATCCTCGGGCTGATCGGGGCCGCGGCCGGCGTGGGCAACTTCGGCGGCAACATCGCCGCCGCACGGCTGGCGCTCGGACATCCCGCGCAGCTGGTGGTGCGGGCGGCCGCCGCGGTCACCATCGTCGCCCTGGCCACCGCACTGACCGGAAACCTGATGGTGGCTGCCGGCGCGACACTCATCACCTCGGGTGCCAGTGCCATCGCCAAGGCCTCACTCGACGCGTCCCTGCAGGACGATCTGCCCGAGGCCTCGCGGGCCTCGGCGTTCGGCCGGTCGGAATCGGTGCTGCAGCTGGCCTGGGTGACCGGAGGCGCCACCGGGGTGCTGATCTATACAGACCTCTCAGCCGGGTTCACTACGATCACGGCCGTGCTGATACTGGGCCTGGCGCAGACCATCGTGAGCTATCGCAGCGAATCACTGATTCCGGGTCTGGGCGGTAACCGCCCGGTCCACGCCGCACGAGAAGGCGGCAACCGTCGTGCGGCAGCGCCGACGACAGCACAGTGGGAGTCCCGATGAAGCGTGCTCTGGCGGTCCTGGCGGCCGTGGTCGTGCTGGCGATTGCCGGTACCGCGGTGGGGGTCTGGCGGCTGCACAGTGCCCACGGCGACCGGTTGCCGGAGATCAGTGCGTACTCGCACGGACACTCGGTGCGGATCGGCCCGTTCCAGTACTGCGAGGTGCTCAACCTCGACGACTGCGAGGAACCGCGCGACGCGGGCGAGCTGCCGGTCACCAAGGACAATCCGGTGCAGCTCTCCGTGCCCAGCGCGGTCTCCCGGGCGCCATGGCGGCTGCTCCGGGTGTACGAGAACCCGATCGACACGACGGTCACGTACTTCGCACCCAAGACCACACTGGCCGTCACCATCCCCACCACCGACCCACAGCGCGGGCGGCTCACCGGCCTCGCGGTCCAGCTGCTGACCCTGGTCCAGGATCAGAACGGCCAGGAATTCGCGCTGCCCCACGCCGAATGGTCGATCAGCACCGCGTGGCCCTGACCGTTCCGTCGCTTTGCTGCTTGCTTCCACAAGCAACCGTGATCCGAGTTTTCCCTACCGAGCTTTTCAGCGGTTGTGCAGCGATAACGTAATTGCATGAAGCCACTGCTCGCGGCGCTGGCAACCACGGTGCTGCTGGCAGTCGGCCTGGGTCTGGGTGCCCTCGTCGTGGGAGCCGGTACCGCGCAGGCCTATACCTACGGCCCATTCCAGTGGTGCCCCGGGCAACCGCTGCCGAATGACCCGCCCCGGTCGGATACCGAACTGGTGTGGGACATGGGCGTCTGCCACACCTACTACTTCGAATACGACGTACGGACCCACGCCCCCGCGCATTATTGGGAGGGACCGAACCTGTTCCCGACGCCCATCCCGCCGCCCCCGCCGCCGGAGAATCCGCCGAACATCTTCGAGCAGTGCCCCGGGCTCATCCCCTTCGTCAACTGCCTACCCGGTCTCTAGGGCTATCCGGCGCCGTGGCCGTCCCGGACCCGTTCGGCCGCCGGCGTCGGGCCGGGCGGAGTGCCGTCACCGAAAGGCCTGCCGCCCAAGGATTCCCGCCCGTGTGGCGTGAGCCAGTCGGCCAGGTCCGGGCCCTTCGGCACGATCTGGGTCGGATTGATGTCCGAATGCACGATGTAGTAATGCTGCTTGATCTGGACGAAGTCGATGGTGTCCCCGAAGCCCGGTGTCTGGAACAGATCTCGCGCGTACGCCCACAGCACGTCCATCTCGGTGAGCTTGGATCGGTTGCACTTGAAATGGCCGTGATAGACCGGGTCGAACCGCGCCAGCGTGGTGAACAACCGGACGTCGGCCTCGGTGATGGTGTCGCCCACCAGAAAACGCTGGGTGCTCAGCCGGTCGCTCAGCCAGTCCAGCGCCGTGAACAACCGGTCATAGGCCCTGTCATAGGCCTCCTGTGAGCCGGCAAAGCCGCACCGGTACACCCCGTTGTTGACCTCGGTGTAGATGCGCTTGGCCACCGAATCGATCTCCGCCCGCAGCGGCGCGGGATACAGCTCCGGGGCTCCCTCACGGTGATACGCCGTCCACTCGGTGGAGAAATCCAGTGTCATCTGGGCGAAGTCGTTGGTCACCACCGCGCCCGTGGCCACCTCGACGATCGCGGGCACGGTGATGCCCTTCGGGTAGCCGGGGTCGCGCTTGAAGTACGCGTCCTGCAGTCGCGGGATCTTGAGCACCGGATCGAGCCCGTCCGGGTCGAGGTCGAAGGTCCAGCTGCGGGCGTCATGCGTCGGACCGCAAAAGCCAATGGACAGAGCACTTTCCAGCCCCAGCAGGCGTCGCACGATGATGGTGCGGTTGGCCCATGGGCAGGCCCGCGCCACGATCAGCCGGTACCGGCCGGCCTCCACGGGGTACCCGTCACGGCCGTCGGCGGTGATCCGGGTGGTGATGTAGTTCGTGTCGCGGTTGAATTCACCGCTACCGGCCGCGACGTAGGAGCCCTGGGTCATGGACCCAGTCTCCCCGTACCGGCACTAAGCGTCGAGCTCCTGCGCGACAGCCTTGACCACCTCGGACACCCGGCGCGCCACCTTGCGGTCGGGGTAGCGGCCCTTGCGCAGCTCGGGCTGCACGATGTCCTCGAGCAAGGTGATCATGTCCGAGACCATGCCGTGCAGCTCGTCGGGAGTGTGCTTGTGCTCGGGACGCTCCGCCTCGCGTCGGGCCCGGCTCAGGCTCGGCGGCGGGTCGATCAGCTTGACGCTCAACGCCTGCGGGCCACGACGGCCGGCGGCCACTCCGAACTCGACACGCTGACCGGCCTTGAGGCCCTCGACACCCGCGGGCAACGCCGAGGAGCGCACGTAAACGTCCTCGCCGTCCTCCTGGGACACAAAGCCGAAGCCCTTTTCAGCGTCGTACCACTTCACCTTGCCGGTCGGCACCGCATCTCACCCGCTCGTCGTTGTCAGACTGTGTACACACATAAAGCTCGCGTCCCGTCAGCCCGGGACGCGATGGAGCGATCCTACTCGGACCTCACTGGGTGCTTCACCCCTATTACTCGGTAGGCTTGCTAACACCTCTGGGAGAGAGCTGCGCCGGTAATGCGAGTGATACTGAACATCATCTGGTTGGTATTCGGCGGCCTGTGGTTGGCGCTGGGATACCTCCTGGCCGCCCTGATCTGCTTCGTCCTGATCATCACCATCCCGTTCGGGTTCGCCTCGTTGCGCATCGCCTCCTATGCCTTGTGGCCGTTCGGCCGCACGATTGTGGACAAGCCGGGAACCCGGCCCGGCGCCCTGGTCGGCAACATCATCTGGATCGTCCTGTTCGGCTGGTGGCTGGCGCTGGGACATCTGATCAGTGCGGTGGCCATGGCGGTCACCATCATCGGAATCCCATTGGCGCTGGCCGACCTCAAGTTGATCCCGGTCTCGCTGGTCCCGCTGGGCAAGGAGATCGTCCCGGTCGACTCGGTGAAGGTGCCGGCATGACGCTGACCTCACTCGGCCTGCCCGCCGTGAGCGGGTCCGGTCACTCTTCCAACGGGCCGGCCCCGGCGAGTGGCCCCCTGGTGGACACCTACGGGCGGGTGGCCACCGACCTGCGGGTCTCACTGACCGACAAGTGCAATCTGCGCTGTACCTATTGCATGCCCGCCGAGGGCCTGGACTGGTTGCCCGGCGAAGCGCTGCTGAGCACCGCCG
Source organism: Mycobacterium sp. IDUB_24 (assembly GCF_055419385.1). Taxonomy (NCBI): domain Bacteria; kingdom Bacillati; phylum Actinomycetota; class Actinomycetes; order Mycobacteriales; family Mycobacteriaceae; genus Mycobacterium; species Mycobacterium sp. IDUB_24. The sequence goes on along the minus strand of NZ_JBVAXO010000007.1, from coordinate 213,158 downwards.
AACTGAGCCGGCTGCTGCACATCGCCGTCACCGGCCTGGGCATCACCAGCGTGCGGTTCACCGGTGGTGAACCGTTGGTCACCCGCCACCTGGAGGATGTGGTGGCCGCCGCGGCCGCACTGCACCCCCGCCCGGAGATCACGCTGACCACCAATGGCATCGGGCTGGCCCGGCGCGCGGCGGGCCTCAAGCAGGCCGGGCTGGACCGGATCAACGTGTCCCTGGACAGCGTCGACGCCGCACACTTCGCCCGGATCACCCGTCGGGACCGGCTGGGCGACGTGCTGGACGGCCTGGCGGCTGCCAAGGCCGCCGGACTGGCGCCGGTGAAGGTCAACGCCGTTCTGGACCCGGAGTCGGGTCTCGACGACGCCGTGGACCTGTTGGGCTACTGCTTGGACCACGGATACCAGCTGCGGATCATCGAGCAGATGCCTCTGGATGCCGGACACACCTGGCAGCGCGGCAGGGTGATCGACGCGGACACCATCCTGACCACCCTGCAGAAGCACTTCGATCTGCGGACCGACCCGAGGCCACGCGGCTCGGCCCCCGCCGAGCTGTGGCAGGTGGCCGCGTCCAACGCGCACCCCGCGGGCACCGTCGGGGTGATCGCCTCGGTGTCGCATGCCTTCTGTTCGGCCTGTGACCGCACCAGGCTCACCGCTGACGGCCAGATCCGCAGCTGCCTGTTCTCCACCGAGGAGAGCGATCTGCGCGCGCTGCTGCGCGGCGGAGCCGACGACGCCGACATCGAGGCGGCCTGGCGGACGGCAATGTGGGGCAAGCCCGCCGGCCACGGCATCAACAACCCGGATTTCGTGCAGCCGACGCGGCCCATGAGCGCGATCGGCGGCTAGATGACAGGGCACACCGCGGCCGTGACGGTCCGCTATTTCGCCGCTGCGGCGGCGGCAGCCGGAGTTGATACGGAAACGTTAGATTTGGCCGAGGATGCGACGATCGCGTCGCTCGTCGAGCAACTCTCCGGCCGCGACTCAGAGCTCGCGCGCGTCCTAAAGCGCTGCTCATACCTGTGCGACGGGATGGCCGTCCGCGATCTGAACAAGCGCGTATCAACGTCTCAGACCATCGATGTGTTACCGCCCTTCGCCGGCGGTTGAGGTGATTTGCATCACATAACGAAATGGTCACGAGCTGGCTACAGCCCGGTGGAGCGCCTCGCCGACCTGCGGAAACGCCGAAATAACCTGCACCTTTAAACAACTTTTAGAGTTTGCTCGCATCGAAAACGCCCGAGGCCGATAAAGGTGACGGGATAGCGGGCAGCAGTTACCGTTCAGTCCCAAGTCGACCGACCCTAATCGGTTGGCCCACCCCCATACCGACGCGCCGAGCTCCATCCATCGGGCAGGGGTTAACGACGAACAACAAGGATGGAGGCGGGGGACCCAACCGGTCCACCGACTTATCTCAGGACCAGGAGCCGCTTGCGGCTCCTTGGGGTGAAGCCGTCGCCGTTTCGACGACGCCGGCCGGGTGACCTCTCCCACCCGAACCCGACAGCTGACCTCGTGGGCGCATACGAGAGGATCTTCACGCTTATGAGCGGACGGCATCGCAAGCCCAGCACGTCATCATCAGCCAAGAACGTCGCCAAGATCGCGGTGACCGGCGCCGCAATCGCAGGCGGCAGCCTCGCGATGGCGAGCCAGGCGTCAGCCGCGACCGACGGCGAATGGGACACCGTGGCCCGCTGCGAGTCAGGTGGCAACTGGGCGATCAACACCGGTAACGGCTACCACGGTGGCCTGCAGTTCTCCCCCAGCACGTGGCGTTCAAACGGTGGCGGCGAGTACGCACCCAGCGCCTTCTTGGCCACCAAAGAACAGCAGATCGCCGTCGCCGAACGCGTGCTGGCCGGCCAGGGCAAGGGCGCTTGGCCCGTCTGCGGCCGCGGCCTCTCGGGCTCCACCCCGCGCAACGTCGTCAGCGAGCCCACTCCGGCCCCGCTGGATGCCCCCGCGGTCAACGGCGAACTGCCGCCCGCCCCTGACGCAGCACCGCTGGACGCACCGCTCCCGGCAGACGCCCCGCCGCCTGCCCCGGAGAACCTGCCGCCGGCTCCCGAGAACCTGCCCCCGGCACCGGAGGCTCCTGCCCCTGACGCCGCGCCGATGGACGCCGCGCTGGCCCCGGCCCCCGAGGCCGCACCGATCTCCGACGCCGCACTGCAGGTGCCCGCTCCTGAGGCCCCGGCGCCCGCTCCCGAGGCACCCCCGGCCCCCGAAGCCCCGGCTCCCGAAGCGGCGCCTGCCCCCGTTCAGCCGGTCAGCTACTTCGATCAGATCCAGCAGGCCATCGAGAATCAGGGCCTCGACGGCAACATCGTCATCAACGGCTGAGTTTCAGGCCGAGCCGACCCATTCATCGGTGCCGTCGGAGAAGTACTGGTGCTTCCACACCGGTAGCCGCTCTTTGACGGTGTCGACGAGACGGGCACAGGTTTCGAACGCCGCCCTGCGATGGTCCGCTGCCACAGCGGCCACCAGGGCGGCGTCTCCTATTTGTAGGGTGCCGATGCGGTGGCTGACCGCGATCGCGCGCACCCCGGTGGCCTGCGCGGCGACTTCGGCGGCCACTTCTTCCAAGGTTTGCAGGGCGTGAGGGTGCGCGGAGTAGTCAAGCCGGACGACCGAACGGCCGCCGTCGTGATCACGCACCACCCCGGAGAACCCGACCACTGCGCCGGCCGCCTCATGGGCCACCAGCGCCTGGTACTCGGTCAGTGAGATCGGCGTCTCGGTCAGATCGACACGTATGACGGTTGCGCTCATCGCTGGGTCCTTCTCCTCTTCGCGCAAGCGCTCATCGCTGGGTCCTTCTCCTCTTCGCGCAAGCGCTCATCGGTGGGTCCTTCTCCTCTTCGCGCAAGCGCTCATCGGTGGTCCTCGCCGCTCAACTGATCCAACGCATGCTCCAGCACGCCGGCCAACACACCCAGACCGTCCTTGACCCCACCGGGCGACCCGGGCAGGTTGACGATCAGGGTTCGCCCGGCGACGCCACAGACGCCGCGGGACAGCACCGCAGTGGGCACCTTGTGTACGCCGGCCCGCCGGATGGCGTCGGCCAGGCCCGGTATCTGATAGTCGAGTACCGACAGTGTGGATTCCGGTGTGGCGTCGGTCGGTGAGATACCGGTGCCGCCGGAGGTGATGATGAGGTCGACGTGCTCGGCCAGGGCCGCGCGCAGTGCATTGCCGACCGCGTGCCCGTCGGCAACCACCATCTGCTCGGTGACGTCGTATCCCCGATCGGACAGCCAGCCGACGATGAGCGGGCCGGTCCGGTCGTCGTAGACCCCTGCAGCGGCACGGGTGGAGGCGATGATGACCCGCGCTGAACGCGTCACTGCCGAGTTTTTTCCGACGGGCTTTCCCATACTCCCGTTTTACCGCCTTCTTTGCGCATCACCTTGATGTCGTCGATGCGTGCGGCGGGGTCGACGGCCTTGATCATGTCGTACAACGTCAGCGCGGCGACGCTCACCGCGGTCAGGGCCTCCATCTCGACCCCGGTGCGGTCGGTGCTGCGCACGGTGGCGGTGATGGCGACCTCGGCGTCGTGGGCGTCGAAGTCCACGTCGACACCGGTCAGCGCCAGTTGATGGCACAGCGGTATCAGATCGGGCGTCCGCTTGGCGGCCAGGATTCCGGCGATCCGGGCGGTGGCCAGGGCATCACCCTTGGGCAGGCCACCCGAGGCGATGAGGGCCACCACATCCGGCCGGGTGTGCAACGTGCCGACGGCCACCGCGGTGCGCCTGGTCACGGCCTTGGCCGTGACGTCGACCATGTGCGCCGCGCCGGACTCGTCGAGGTGCGACAGTCCCACTGCTACCTGTTGACGACGGTGGCCGACTGGATGAAGGGCAGTTCTTCGGCCGGCAACGGAAAGGTCAGGTCGCCGAACGGGGACAGCGCGCCGGTGCGGTCGGTGGCGAGCTCGCTTACGGCGTGATCATCGCCGTCGGAGAGCACAGGCCAGCCGTTGTCGACGTAATGGTTCTTCTTGTTGTCAGCCACGCTCCACATTGTGGCAGGCTCCTCATCCGGTGGCGAGACCGGCGGGCAGGAGCGCAGCGACCGGGGATGGATCGCGCGGGCTGCTTTACGCTGGTCAGGATATGACCGCCGCACAGACTCCCGGATTCCCGCTGGGTGCCTGGCTGTCCGAACTCGACGACAAGGCCCTGATCCGCCTGCTGGAACTGCGGCCCGACCTGAGCCAGCCGCCACCGGGAACGATCGCCGCGCTCGCTGCGCGTGCCACCTCACGCCAGTCGGTCAAGGCTGCCACCGATTCTCTGGACTTCCAGCGGCTGGCCGTCCTGGATGCGTTGCTGGTCCTGCACGCCGACGCCCACGCCGTCCCGGTATCCGAGGTGAGCGAACTGTTGGGCGAGCGCATCGGCGCCGACGACGTGACCGCCGCGCTCGAAGATCTGCGTGAGCGGGCCCTGGTGTGGGGCGAGGCCGCTGTCCGGGTGGCGCCAGAGGTGGCGTCGGGCCTGCCCTGGTTCGTCGGCCAGGCCGCCGTCGAGGTGTCCGGGCACAGTGCCGACGAGATCGCGGAACTGCTCGGCGGGCTCGATGACGCCCAGAGCGATCTGTTGGCCCGGTTGCTGGAGGGCTCACCCATGGGCCGCACCCGCGACGCGGCACCCGACACCCCGCCGGACCGGCCTGTGCCGCGCCTACTGGAGGCCGGTCTGCTGCGCCGGATCGACGACGACACGGTGATTCTGCCCCGGCTTGTCGGCCAAGCGATGCGAGGTGAGGCGCCGGGCCCGGTGGAGTTGACTCCGCCGGTGCTTCAGACATCGTCGACGACGCCTGCCGATGTGGACGCGGTGGCCGCCGGCGCGGCCATCGACCTGCTGCGCGAGATCGACCTGATCATCGAAACCCTTGGCAGCACACCGGTTCCCGAGCTGCGCAACGGCGGGCTCGGGGTGCGCGACGTGAAACGGTTGGCCAAGACCACCGGCATCGACGAACCGCGGTTGGGACTGCTGCTGGAATTGGCTGCCGGCGCGGGGCTGATCGCGGCCGGGATGCCCGAACCCGATCCTGGCGACGGCACCGGCCCCTACTGGGCGCCGACGGTGGCCGCCGACCGGTTCATCGAATCCCCGACTGCCACCCGCTGGCACCTGCTGGCCGCTACGTGGCTGGATTTGCCGGCCCGGCCGGCCTTGATCGGCAGCCGCGGGCCGGACAACAAACCCTTTGCCGCACTGTCGGATTCGCTGTATTCAACGGCAGCTCCCCTGGACCGCAGGCTCCTGCTGAGCGTGCTGGCCGAGCTACCTCCAGGCACCGGAGTCGACGGCGCCGAGGCATCCCGGGCGATGGTCTGGCGGCGGCCACGCTGGGCGGTGCGGCTGCAACCGGCCACCGTGAGCGGGTTGCTCGCCGAGGCTCACTCGCTGGGCATGGTGGGCCGTGGTGCGATCAGCACGCCGGCCCGTGGCCTGCTGGCCGGCGACCCCGACGAGGACGTGCTGGCCGCGATGTCCAAGGCGCTGCCCAAACCGCTCGACCATTTCCTGCTGCAGGCCGACCTCACGGTGATCGTGCCCGGCCCGCTGGAGCGGGATCTGGCCGAGCACCTGGCCGAGGTGGCCACCGTCGAGTCGGCGGGCGCGGCGATGGTCTACCGGATCAGCGAAGCGTCCATCCGGCGGGCACTCGACGCCGGGCGGACCGCCAGCGAGCTGCACACCCTGTTCGAGAAACATTCGAAAACCCCGGTGCCGCAAGGGTTGACGTACCTCATCGACGATGTCGCGCGTCGCCACGGCCAGCTGCGGGTCGGGATGGCCACGTCGTTCCTGCGGTGCGAAGATCCGGCACTGCTGGCGCAGGCCGTTGCCTCACCGGGGGCTGACCGCCTCGAGTTGCGACTGCTGGCTCCGACCGTGGCGGTGTCACAGGCGTCGATCGCCGATGTCCTCACCGTGCTGCGGGAGGCCGGGTTCGCGCCTGCCGCCGAGGATTCCACCGGCAGCGTCGTCGACATCAGGGCCCGCGGCGCGCGCGTCGTCGCACCGACCCGGCGCCGCGTCTACCGTCCGCCCACCCCGCCGACTGCCCAGACCCTGGGTGCGATCGTCGCGGTGCTGCGCAAGGTGGCGTCCGGACCGTTCGCCAGCGTGCGCCTGGACCCGGCGATGGCGATCACCCAGTTGCAGGACGCCGCAATCAACCAGACCTCCGTGGTGATCGGCTACGTCGACCCGGCCGGGGTCGCCACCCAACGGGTGGTCTCCCCCATCAACGTTCGTGGCGGACAGTTGACCGCGTACGATCCGGCCGCCGGGCGGGTGCGCGAGTTCGCCATCCACCGCGTCACGTCCGTCGTCTCGGCAGACACATAGGCCTTACGCCCGACACAGGGAAACACAGCCTCCTCACAGAGCGGTTCACGAATATGGCGATGTGACAACGATGTTGACGGCCGCGGATCAGGTGCCGCCCGCGTATCGGGGAGTATCGCTGCTTCACGGTTGGCTGCCCCCGACGTTGCAGGCGATCGCGGCCGTGGCGCTGATCGCGGCGATCGGCTGGCGCACCCGCCGCTGGCGCGTGATCTGGCTACCGTGTGCGATCGCGCTCGGCCTAGGCCTGACGGCGTGGGCCCGGTGGTTCGTCCATTCCCAGGGGCTCGCCGGCGATCCCGCACCGGCGACGCTGTGGATCTGGATCGGGCTGACCGGATTGGCCGTGGCGGTGTTGGCACTGGGCTGGCGCGGCAGCCGTTGGCGGCGCCGGACCGCTTCGGTGGCAGCGGTCCCGTTGTGCCTGCTCAGTGTGGGCGTCGCGGTCAATCTCTGGGTCGGCTACTTTCCCACCGTGACCGCGCTGTGGAACGAGATGACGGCCGGACCCCTACCGGGTGAGACCGATCTGGCCACCGCGCTCGACCAGCGCCGGCGAGGTGAGATCCCGTCCCACGGCGAGCTGGTGTCCGTCACGATCCCAGCCGACGAGTCCGGCTTCACACACCGCGACGAACTCGTGTACCTGCCGCCGGCCTGGTTCGCCCCGTCGGCACCCGAGCTTCCCGTGGTCATGATGATCGCCGGGGAATTCAACACCCCGGCCGATTGGGCGCGCAGCGGCAACGCGATCGCCACCATCGACGCCTTCGCCGCCGAGCACGGCGGCATCACCCCGGTGTTCGCCTTCGTAGACGTCGGCGGCTCGTTCAACAACGACACCGAATGCGTCAACGGTCCACGCGGCAACGTCGCCGACCACCTCATCAAGGATGTGCCGCCCTACCTCACCAGTACCTTCGGTGTACGCGACGCCGGCTGGGGCGTGGTCGGCTGGTCGATGGGCGGAACCTGCGCGGTGGATCTGACCGTGATGCATCCCGAGTTGTTCAGTTCATTCGTCGACATCGCCGGGGACACCGGCCCGAATGCGGGAACCAAGGAGCAGACCATCGCCCGACTCTACGGCGGGGACGGCGCCGCCTGGTCCACCTTCGACCCGGCCACCGTGATCGGCCGGCACGGCACCTACCGGGGGGGGTCGGGCTGGTTCGTGATCTCCTCGGACGCCCCGGTAAAGCGCGGGTCACATCCGGCCGATCCGGACGCGGTGGGCCTCGGCGGGCGGGACGCCGCGGGCAACCCCGGTGATCAGACCGAAGCCGCGCACATCCTGTGCGACCTGGGCCGCAGCCGCGGCATCACCTGTGTGATCACGGCGCTGCCGGGCAAGCATGACTGGCCGTTCGCCCAAGAGGTCCTCACCACCACCCTGCCGTGGCTGGCCGGTGCGGTCGGCACCCCCGGGGTGCCGCAGGTGCCGCTCCCGGCCGGTGGCGCGCGCCCGCCGGCACCGACGGTTGCGCCACGCTGACCCGGCCCGAGGTACGGCGCCGAATGCGCGTGTCGGCCGATTCGGGATAATGGGCTGCGATGAATTCTCCCGCGATGTGCGCGATGAGTGGATGGGACCCCACGAATGACTGACGGCCCACTGATCGTGCAGTCCGACAAGACGGTGCTGCTCGAGGTCGACCATGAGCAGGCCGGGGCGGCTCGTGCCGCCATCGCACCGTTCGCCGAGCTGGAACGTGCCCCTGAACATGTGCACACCTACCGCATCACCCCGTTGGCACTGTGGAACGCCCGCGCGGCGGGTCACGACGCCGAGCAGGTGGTCGATGCGCTGGTCAGCTTCTCGCGCTACCCGGTTCCGCAGCCGCTGCTGGTCGACATCGTCGACACCATGGCCCGCTACGGGCGTCTGCAACTCGTCAAGCACCCGGCGCACGGGTTGATGCTGATCAGCCTGGATCGCGCGGTGCTCGAGGAGGTGCTGCGCAACAAGAAGATCGCCCCGATGCTGGGCGCCCGCATCGACAACGACACCGTGATCGTCCACAACAGCGAGCGCGGCCGGGTCAAGCAGATGCTCCTCAAGATCGGCTGGCCGGCCGAGGACCTGGCCGGCTACGTCGACGGCGAGGCGCATCCGATCTCGTTGGCCGAGGACGGCTGGGTGTTGCGCGATTACCAGCAGATGGCCACCGACTCGTTCTGGGCGGGCGGCTCCGGTGTGGTGGTGCTGCCGTGCGGGGCCGGTAAGACCCTGGTCGGGGCGGCGGCGATGGCCAAGGCCGGCGCGACGACGCTGATCCTGGTCACCAACACCGTGGCCGGGCGGCAGTGGAAACGCGAACTGGTGGCCCGCACCTCACTGACCGAGGACGAGATCGGCGAGTACTCCGGTGAGAAGAAGGAGATCCGGCCGGTCACCATCGCGACGTACCAGGTGATCACCCGCCGCACCAAGGGCGAGTACAAGCACCTTGAGATCTTCGACACCCGCGACTGGGGGCTGATCATCTACGACGAGGTGCACCTACTGCCGGCACCGGTGTTCCGGATGACCGCCGATCTGCAGTCCCGCCGCCGGCTGGGCCTGACGGCGACGCTGATCCGCGAAGACGGCCGTGAAGGTGACGTGTTCTCGCTGATCGGGCCGAAGCGCTATGACGCGCCGTGGAAGGACATCGAGGCCCAGGGCTGGATCGCCCCCGCCGAGTGCATCGAGGTGCGGGTGACGATGACCGACAACGAGCGGATGCTCTACGCCACCGCCGAGCCCGAGGAACGCTACAAGCTGTGCTCGACGGTCCACACCAAGATCGCGGTGGTCCGCTCGATCCTGGAACGCCATCCCGGCGAACCGACCCTGGTGATCGGCGCCTACCTGGACCAGTTGGAGGAACTCGGCCTGGAGCTGGATGCCCCGGTGATCCAGGGGTCGACGAAGAACTCCGAGCGCGAGGCACTCTTCGACGCGTTCCGCCGCGGCGAGATCTCCACGCTGGTGGTCAGCAAGGTGGCAAACTTCTCCATCGACCTGCCGGAGGCCTCTGTCGCCGTTCAGGTTTCAGGCACCTTCGGATCCCGTCAGGAAGAGGCCCAGCGGCTGGGCCGGCTCCTGCGCCCCAAGGCCAACGGCGGTGGCGCGGTGTTCTACTCGGTGGTCTCGCGCGATTCCCTGGATGCGGAGTACGCCGCCCACCGGCAGCGCTTCCTCGCCGAGCAGGGCTACGGCTACGTGATCAAGGACGCCGACGATCTGTTGGGGCCGGCGATCTAGCCAGGTCCGTCAACGCTGAAGTTTGTGGTCATCTGGTGACCACAATCTTCAGCACAACGAGTTATCCACAGGTGCGCGACCAGCTCTGGCGGGCGTGGCGTCGGGTGTACGACCATGACGGCGTGGACGTCGACGAAGCGCTGCGCCGACAGGCGGGGGTCATCGCGCGTCGGCAAGCCCTCGATGCGGGCATGCGGTCCCACGACATTCGTCGGTTGCTCAGACGCAACGAATGGGCGCGGGTCCACGACGGCATCTATGTGAATCACACCGGACCGTTGACCTGGTTGCAACGCGCCTGGGCCGCAGTGCTTTACGCAGCTCCGGCAGCACTGTGCCTGGAATCGGCGTTGGCGGACGGAGGCCCGGTGATCCATGTCGCCGTCGGCCGCGGCCGAGGTGTACTGGCCGAACCGAACGGAGTGCGTATCCACCATGTCGCACACCTGCAGGAGCGGGTGCTGTGGAATCTCGGGCCGCCGCGGCTGCGTTTCGAGGAAGCCGCCCTTGACGTCGCGTGCCAGGCCGTATCCGAGTTCGACGCGATTGCGGTGCTGGCCAACGCCTGCCAGTCACGGCGCACCACCGCGCGGCGTCTACTGCTGGCCCTCGACACTCGCCGGCGAATTCGCCGAAGACGCTGGCTACGGGCGGTAATGGTGGACATCGCCGAGGGCACCTGCTCGGTCCTGGAGCACGCGTATCTCCATCGCGTGGAGCGGGCGCATGGGTTGCCGCCGGCCACTCGACAGAAACGTTCAGCCTCATCGGTGGGTGTCTGCTACCGCGATGCCGAGTACGGGCAACGGCTCGTGGTGGAACTCGACGGCCTCCTGTTCCACGACTCGGTATCGGCACGGAACAGGGATTTTGAGCGCGATCTCGACGCCGCGGTCGACGGCCGCTCAACCATCCGACTGTCGTACCGTCAGGTTTTCGACCGACCATGCCAGACCGCCGCGAAGATCGCCCAGGTGATGCGCCGGCACGGGATCACGGTGAGCGGCCACTCCTGCGGGCCAGGATGTGAATTCAGCCGCGTCGATCTCGCGGCCTGACGTGGACAACTGCTTACGCTGAAGATTGCGGCTACCTGGTGACCGCGATCTTCAGCACTACGCGGTTGGGCGCTAGGTGTGCGGCCCCATGACCTTGACGACGGTGAGCAGTACCACCGAATCGGTGAGTGCATGCAGGCTGTGCCGGGTGCGTGGGATCACGATGTGATCGCCGGGTGAACCTTCCCAGCTGGCCTCGGAATTGGCCAGCTTGACCCGGCCTTCGATCACCTGCAGCGTGGCTTCGCCCGGGCTCTCATGCTCGTCGAGCCCGGTGCCTTCGGTCATCGCGATCAGCGTCTGGCGCAGCTGATGTTCATGCCCGCCGTAGACGGTGTGGGCACTGCGTCCACTGTTGGCCGTGCGGGCTGAGGCCAACTGCTGACGGGCAATCGCGGTGAGCGAGATCTTCTCCATATCCGCCAATCGTGCCACCTCCTGTCGGTGAACCGTGAGCGATTTCCCACGCTACGCCCGAACGTGCTGTGACAACTGAGCCTTCACCTGGCGCGAAAGTTCATCAGCCAGAATCTCCGGCCGGCCGTCGAGCAACCCCGCGATGGCCTGGGCCGCCACCAGCGCCGGGTCGGTCTTCTGTTCCGGCGGGATGTAGCTGACCATGTCGGTGTCCATGTATCCGACATGCAGCGCGGCGACGTGAATCCCGCGGGGCGCAAGCTCGGTGCGCAATGCATCGGTGAGCGCCCACTCGGCGGCCTTTGCCGCGGAATACGCTCCCGACGTCGGCGCGTGGTACCACGAGAGCACCGACAAGACATTGAGAATCGCTCCGCCGCCGTTCTTTTCGATCACGGGTACGAACTCGCGGCTCACATTCAAGGTGCCGAAGTAGTGCGTCTCCATCTCCGCGCGGATGTCCTCGATCGGCCCGGTCAGCAGCTGCGCCCTGGTGGAGATTCCGGCATTGTTCACCAGCACCGTCACGTCGTCCGCGACGGCGGCCGCGCGGCGCACCGACTCCGGATCGGTGATGTCGAGCTGGATCGGTATGGCACCGGGCAGATCGACCGTCTCCGGGTTTCGGGCCGCCGCGTACACCTTGGCACCGCGCGCGAGCAGCTCAGTGGCCAGATGACGCCCCAGCCCGCGATTGGCACCGGTGACCAGTGCGGTGATGTTGTTCGTCATGGCATCCTCCTGGTGGATTGACCGGCTCGGTCGGTGCACCATCTCAACGCGCCGCCTCGCGTCCACAGTCCCTGCCGGTGAGAGATACTGCCTTCCAGCTGGGAGGCTTCTTGTCGTGGCGCCGACGGATCGATTTGCCACACGATGGGCCGATGCGCACACACGGACACGTCGCACGCACCGCGGCGGCGCTGGCATCGGCGATGGGGATCGGCCGCTTCGTCTACACCCCGATCCTGCCGTTGATGTCGGCCCAGGCCGGCCTCAACGCCCATGACGCCGCGATCCTCGCGACCGCGAACTACGTCGGCTACCTCGCCGGTGCGCTGGCGGGTTCGATCTCGCCGCGCCTGGCCCGCTCGGTCACCGCCTGCCGGGCGTGCCTGCTCGCCATGGCCGTCAGCCTGGCGGTAATGCCCTTGTCCACCAACACAATCGAATGGGCCGTGTTACGCGGCGTGGCCGGCTTCGCCAGTGCTCTGGTGTTCGTCATCGCGGTCAACACCATGCTCGAGCACCTGCACGGGCATCCCGCACACCTGGCCGGATGGGGCTTCGGCGGGGTCGGCGCCGGTATCGCGCTGTCAGCGCTGCTGGTCCTGGCCACCGGCGACTGGAAGGTGGCCTGGTGGGCCTCGGCGGCGGTGGCGGCGCTGCTGGGTGCCTGCGCCTGGTCCATGCCCGCCTCGCCACACACCGCCGCGGCCGCTCCGAGCGCCGAAACCCGGCCGGCACACGGGCCGTTCGCGTTGCTGCTCACCGGCTACACGCTCGAAGGCGTCGGCTACATCATCGCCGGCACCTTCCTCGTGGCGGCCGTCGCGCAGGGTGCACCGGGCTGGCTGGGCGGGAGCACCTGGCTCGTGGTGGGGCTCGCCACGGTGCCCTCGGCGGCACTGTGGGCGGCGTTGAGCAGCCGATGGTCGCATCCGGCGCTACTCGTCGTGGCGCTGGCCCTGCAGGCCGTGGGGATCGCCGTGGCCGGCGCGGTCGGCGGGGTCACGGCCGCACTGGTGGGCGCGGTGCTGTTCGGCGGAACCTTCATCGGTGTCAGCACGCTGACGCTGGCGGCAGGCAGGCTGTTGCGGTATCCGCGCGCCGTCGCCCTGCTCACCGCCGGATATTCGGTGGGCCAGATCCTCGGGCCGCTCGTGGTGGCACCGCTGTTGCACCGCGGGTTCGCACCCGCCCTTCTCGTGGGTGCCGTCGTGGTGCTAGCCGCCGCGGTGGTGTGCGGGGTGATGCGGATCGTCTTCCGGCAGCCAGACATCGGGGGCGTCCAGCCCGAGATCCCCTATACCGCGGGTGAACTCGTCGACCACGGCGAGCACGGCCGGGCCGGCCTCGTCACGACGCCACACCAGCGACCAGGTCCACAACGGTGACGGGGACACCACCGGGCGGCGGACCAGTCCCGTGGGCAACGACGCGTCCTGTCCCTTGGGGTTGTTGAGGACCGGGCGGCGCAGCCGCCGGACATGCTCGAAGAACGTGGGGCCGGTGACGCCGCCGTCATCGGTCCGCAGGACCGGCGCACCGACCGCCGTGGCGAATTGTTCGCCATAGGTGTTCCAGGAGGACCAACTCGCCGCGTCCGTATCGATCAGCACCGTGGTGTCGCGGGCACTGACGGGTGATTCGTCGGTGCCCGCGCACAGGGCGTACAGCCGGTCCACCCCGATCAGCCTGGCCTGCAAAGACAGTGAGTCCAGATCACGGTTCTGCACCCAGCAGATCGCGAGATCGAGGCTGCCGTCGGCGACCCGGGCCGCCTGGGTGTGCGACGGCATCACCCAGGTGTCCACCCGGACCTGCGCCACGCCCGCGGCCCGGTCGGCCCAATCTGTCGGGCACCAGTTCACATACCCCATCCGTACCGGATCCGACGATGCCAAACCGTGTGCGCGCCTGCGTAATTCATCAGCCTGCTGGATCAGGGACCGCGCCTCCGGCAGCAACGCACTGCCGGCCTGCGTCAACGCCACCGAGCGCCGGTCACGGTCGAACAGCGTGACCTTGAGATCGCGTTCCAGCGCCTTGATCTGTTGAGACAGCGACGGACCGGCGATCCGCAGCCGCTCGGCCGCGCGCCCGAAGTTCAGCTCCTCGGCGACGGTGACGAAATAGCGCAGCTGACGTAGCTCCACCGTTGCAGCGTAGTAGGCGCAGACTCTCAGCAGAGAGCCAACTGGTCCCCCGGGGCGGACACGACCTGGCCCCCGTTCACGTTGAGCAGTGCATCAGACCAGATCCGAGAAGGGACCACCCCATGAGCACCACACCACACGTCGCGGTCATCACCGGCGCCTCCCAGGGCATCGGCGAAGCCCTGGTCGCGGGTTATCGCAAGCTGGGCTACGCCGTCGTCGCCAACTCCCGCAACATCGGCGAAAGCGACGACCCGATGGTGCTGGCCGTCCCCGGCGACATCGCACAACCCGGCGTGGGCAAGCAACTGATCGACGCCGCGATCGAGCGCTTCGGCCGCGTCGACACCATCGTGAACAACGCCGGCATCTTCATCGCCAAGCCCTTCACCGAGTACACCGACGACGACTACGACGCCGTCACCGGAGTCAACCAGCGCGGCTTCTTCGAACTGACCCGCGCCGGGATCGCCGCGATCGAATCCCACGGCGAAGGCGGCCACGTGGTCAACATCTCCACGAGCCTCGTCGACCACGCCAACTCGCAGGTGCCCTCGGTATTGGCGTCCCTGACAAAAGGCGGCCTGAACGCCGCGACCAAAGCGCTGGCCATCGAATACGCGTCGCGTGGCATCCGCGCCAACGCCGTCGCGTTGGGCACCATCCGCACCCCGATGCACGCACCCGAATCCCACGAATTCCTCTCGGCGCTGCACCCGGTCGGTCACATGGGCGATATCGACGATGTGGTCGACGCGGTGCTGTACTTGGAGCGGGCCGGATTCGTCACCGGCGAGATCCTGCATGTGGACGGAGGCCAAAGTGCCGGGCACTGAAGAGAACACGGCGGCGATCCTCCGAGAGGTTCTTGACGAATGGAAAGCCGGCATCGCCGCACACGATCCCCAGCGGGTGGCCGCGGTGTTCACCGACGACGCGATCTTCCAGGGGTTGCGTCCCTACAGCGTGGGCCGGCAGGGGGTGTTCGACTACTACGAGTCCCAGCCGGTCGGTCTGACCGTCGACTACCGGATCGATGAGACCCGGCGGCCCGCCGACACCGTGGTGCTCGGCTACCTGCGCGCAGGCTTCACACGTCCCGACGGCACGGTGATCCCGCTGAACCTCAGCGTCCTGCTCACCCGCGGCGACGCAGGCTGGCGCATCGCCCACTATCAGGTATCAGCGGTGCCCGACTGAGGCAACTCAGCGCCGCGTGGGCATCAACACGATGCCCACGCGGACTGAAGATCAAATCACCCTGAGTGAATCTCCGTCGTAGCCGAACCGGGACCGCAATTGGAGGAGCAGACGCTCAGCCTCGGCGATACGCGCGTGTAGCCGCACCAGTGCTTCCGGCATCGGCGCATCGGCCACCCGGCTACGTTCCCGAACCCGCCGCCACCGCAGTTCGGTGGCCGCGAGATTCGCCCGCAGCTCGGCGATTTCGGCGAGCAGGATGTCTTCGAACAGCCGAGATTGTGCGATGTCGGCGCTGTGCGCGGGCCTGGAACAGTCGGCCGCCGCGGTCGCGCGGCAAACCACGCGCGACAAGGGGTTGAACACCGCGGCCACGTCGGCCCCGATTGTCGGGGCAGAGACGTTTCCGATCCCGAATTCCCGTGATATCAGCGTCACGTGGGGATCATGGAGCACATCGCGGTGCCGATCCACCTCACGTTTCACCCGAGATACCTTTTGCGGCCACCTGCCAGTCACGCGATGTACGTTTGACGGCTTTTCCGCGCGGGTGCCATCAATGCGTGCCGGCACGCCTAGCCCAGAGCCGGGATGACCTCTCGCTCGAACAACTCGATACCGGACCGGTCGTACGCGGCCTCGGGAAAATACAGAATGGCGTACTCACACCCGCGGTCGCGCAACCGCTTGAGCTTCTCGATCACCTGTTCGGTTGTACCGCTTGCCGATTCCGGTGCGGTGACGTTGGCCAGCATGGCGTCGACGGCCGCCTCCCCGGCCACCGGCGTCTGCCGGGCCCGCAACCGCGCGACTCGCTCGGCGACGTCGGCCTCGGATTCACCGATGACGGCGTTGAAGTTGGCTGACCGCACGATCGCGCCGAAGTCGGTGCCGACGTCGCGGCAATGCTCGGCGAGCACCTCCGACTTGTGCGCGAAGGCCTCGGGTTCGGAGGTGAAGTTGGTGTACTGCGCATACTTGGCCGCGATGCGCAGCGTGACCTTCTCCCCACCGCCGGCGATCCACATCGGAATACCGTTGTCCTGCAGTGGCTTCGGGGCGACGATCGCCCCGTCGACCTGGTAATGCTTGCCGTCGAAGCTGACCCGGCCGTCGCGCCAGGCGTCGCGCATGATCTGCACGCCCTCGTCGAGCCGGCCCAGCCGCACCCCGGCCGACGGGAATCCGTAGCCGTAGGCACGCCACTCGTGCTCGTACCAGCCACCACCGATACCCATCTGCACACGGCCGCCCGAGATGATGTCGGTGGTGGCAGCGACCTTCGCCAGATAGGCCGGGTTGCGGTAGCTCATCGCGGTGCACATCTGGCCGAGTTTGATGCGGGACGTCGTCGCCGCGTACGCGGCCATCAGCGACCAGGCCTCATGGGTGGCCTCGTCGGTCGGCACCGGAACGGTGTGGAAGTGGTCGTACACCCACAGCGAGTCCCAGGCACCCGCGTCGGCGTAGGCGGCCAGGTCACGCATCACCGGCCAGTGGTCTTCGGTGGGAATGTCGACGAGGTCGAGCCGCCAGCCCTGCGGGATGAAGAGTCCAAAGCGCATGGATCCCGACTCTACGACGCCAGACGCCCAGTGGCCAGGCATAGCACGCAAATATGCACCCATACGGGCTGAAAGCATTGTCCAGCAGGGTTTTTCAAACTGGGTCTAGGCTGTAACCATGCCACTTTCCAAGGATGAACGCGAACAGTTCCTGGCCGAACCGCACATCGCCGCACTGTCGGTATACGCAGGAGACAAGCGCGGTCCGCTGACCGTCCCGATCTGGTACCAGTACGCCCCCGGTGGCCAGCCATGGCTGCTGACCGGTGTCGGCTCCCGCAAGCACCGGCTGATCGAGGCGGCGGGTCACCTGAGCTTGATGGTCGAGCGACTCGACCCGACGGTGCGCTATGTGGCCGTCGACGGCGCGGTCGACCGCATCGAACCGGGCACCGATGAGCAACTCGTCGAGATGACCAAACGCTACCTGGCTCCCGAGAAGGTGGAGCCGTATCTGGAGTTCGCCCGCCGCGAGCATGGCGAAAGCGTCGCGGTGTTCCTCAAGCCCGAGCATTGGCTGTCCTCTGATCTGGGAGCGCTATAGCACCGTGAGTTCGCGCCAACGCTTGTTCCGGTGGCTGTACCGGCTCGGGTTCACGCCCTGGGACGGCCACCCGTTGGCGCACAGCCTGACGGCGCTTGTCGAGGGCACCCGCAACTCAGTGACGTCCCCGGGAACCGCGCTCGACGTGGGCTGCGGTACCGGGGACAACGCGGTGTACCTGGCCCGACACGGCTGGCGGGTCACCGGTGTCGACTATGTGGCCAAACCGCTGAAGAAGGCCCGCGCCAAGGCCGCCGGGCTGCCCGCAATATTCGCCAAAGCTGATGTGACACAACTGAGTTTGTCGGGCATCGGGGCCGGCTTCGATCTCATCGTCGACAGCGGCTGTCTGCACGGCATGAACGCCGACGACCGTGACGCCTATGTCCGGGAAGTCAGCGCAGTGGCCGCCCCCGGCGCCCAGCTGCTGATCGTGGCGTTCATCCCCGGTGGTTCGATGGGCGTACCCGGTATCGGGTTCGAAGAAGTGCAACGACGCTTCAGCGAGGGCTGGACGCTGGTGTCCAGCGGAGACGAGCCCGCGATGGACCAGAACGGGGCGAAGGCGGCGCGGTTCTATCTGTTCCGCCGCACCGGATAACGCAACCGGATTCGTGTCGTTACCGGGCCCACCAGCTCACCGCAGGCCAAGACGCCGGCTCGGCTGATTCACAACCCGAGCGCGGCCATCGCTCCGTCGACTGTGGCGGTACGCAACTGCTCGTAAGGAACGTCGGGAAACTGCAGGCAGCAGTCCTGCAGCCCACCGAAGGCGATGACCGCTCGGGTGGACTGTTCGAGGGTCGGTTTGCGACCGAAAACCAATACACCGAGCCGGGCCCGCCAGGCCAGCAGTTGGTCGATCAAACCCAGATCGGCCAGCGTGGTCAGCTCGGAGACGATCAGCACGAGGTCGGCCAGGTGCCGATAGTGAAAGTCGAAGTAGCCCTCGAGCAGCTCCCGCGCTGAGGCCCGAGTGGCTCCGCGTTTGCGTTCCTGCTCGGCAATGAAGGCCTCACCTTCGTCGATCAGGGGTTGCACGATGCTGCGGACCAGGTCCTCCCGTGACCGGAAGTGGTAGTACAACGCGGGTTTGGTCATGCCGAGGCGGTCGGCGATGTCCTGCAGACTGGTGCGCACCACGCCCTTCTCGGCGAACAGTTCGCGCGCCACATCCTGGATGCGCTGCCGGGTATCCAATACAGGCTTGGCCACGTAGCCACCCTAACTTACTTAACGATAGGTAAACTCACGACATGGGCACTTACCGACCGTTAAGTAAGGGGGCATCATGAAGGTACTCATCTCCGGAGCCAGCATCGCCGGGCCGGTTCTCGCCTACTGGCTGTCGCGACACGGGGTCGACGTCACTGTCGTGGAACGCTCACCGGCCCTGCGCAAGACGGGCGGCCACGCCGTCGACCTGTTCCGGCCCGCCATGGAGATCTCCGAACGCATGGGGGTCCTGCCCGAGATCGAGGCCCACGCCACGGGCACCACCGAGATGGTCATCCATCGACCCGGCACATCGCGATCCACCCGTCTGGACTACGTCAAGATCATCGGCGCCATGTCTGACCGGCACGTCGAGATCATGCGGGATGACCTGAGCGAGATCTATTTCCAAGCCGGCCGTGCCGACGTCGAATACCTCTTCGGGGACACCATCACCTCGATCTCACCCGATGGGGACGTGACATTCGAGCACAACGGACCCCGGCATTTCGACGTGGTGGTGGGAGCCGACGGGCTGCACTCCGGGGTGCGCCGTCTGACGTTCGGCGACAACGTTTCCGAGAGCTTCCTCGGTGGCTATCTCTCGGTGGTTTCGGTGCCGAAAGACCTGGCGCGTGACGGGGAGATGACCGGCTATTTCAAACCCGGCCACATGGCAGGCATCTACACCGCCGACCATCTGGACGATGCTCGCGCGGTGTACATCTTCCGCCCCGGCCAACCGTTGGATTACGACTACCGCGATGCGGACCGCCAAAAGGCGCAGCTGCGTGCCGCATTCGAGCACACAGCGCCTGAAGTGGACCGCTGGCTCGACGAAGTACCGCGGACGCCGACCTTCTACTTCGACGCCATCACCCAGCTACAGATGTCCACGTGGTCGCAGGGCCGGGTGACGCTCGTCGGGGATGCGGGCTACTGCCCCGGTCCCGCGGTCGGCGGCAGCACCAGCTTGGCGGTGTACGGCGCCTACGTCCTGGCTGCCGAAATGATCCGGGCCGGTGACGATTACACCGCGGCATTCGCCGAATATGAACGCACGATGCTCCCGCCGGTGGAAGCCAGTCGAAAGCTGGCACGCGTGAATGCGAAAACCGTGGTGCCCATGACCGGTCGGGGCATCCGCGCACTGGTGGGCGCGGGCCAGTTGATCTCGCTGTTGCCCCTGGCTTTGGTCCAATCACTCGCTCGGCTCAACACGAAGGGCGTGCGGCTTTACGACACCATGCCGCTGCCGGCCTGGCCGGCAACGCTCAAAAGGTAATCGTCCGGGCGTAGCGTGGCCGCATGGGCGAACTCTCCGACGACGTGATCGCGTTCCTGTCCGAAGGCACCCGCACCGCCGTGCTGGGTTGGGTTGCGGCCGACGGCCGACCGTTGGCCGTGCCCGTGTGGTTCGTGGTGGATGACGGCGCACTGGTGTTCAACACCGGCAAGAACACCGCCAAGGGCCGGGCTTTGGCGCGCGACCCGCGAGTGGTGCTGTGCGTCGACGACCCCAGCCCGCCGTACGGGTTCGTCCAAGTCCAGGGCGTCGCGTCGATCAGCGAGGATCCTGACGAGCTGCTCGACATCGCCACCCGCACCGGCGGCCGATATATGGGCGCCGCCCGCGCCCAAGAATTCGGCCGGCGCAACGGGGTGCCGGGGGAACTCGTGGTGCGGGTCAAACCGACGAAAGTCCAAGCCGCATTCGACCTGGCGAATTGAGGGGGCGGCCATGACCGACACATCCCAGTTCGCCGACATGCTGGCCCGCGACCACGGGCTCTGTGTACTGAGCACCCTGCGCGTCGACGGCAGCATCCAGTCCTCGGTAGTCAACGCCGGCGTGATGGCGCACCCACGGACTGCTGAACCAGTTGTCGCCCTCGTAGCCATCGGCGGGGCGCGAAAGTTGCAGCACCTGCGCGCCGATCCCCGGGCCACCGTCGTCGCCCGCGCGGGCTGGCAATGGGTGACGGTCGAGGGCACGGCCGAGATCATCGGGCCCGACGATCCGAGCCCCGACACGGACGCCGAGAAGCTGCGACTGCTGTTGCGCGCCGTGTTCGAAGCTGCCGGGGGCACCCACGACGACTGGGATACCTACGACCGCGTCATGCGGGAGGAGCGTCGCGCCGCGGTGCTGATCTCCCCCACCCGGGTTTACTCCAACCCCGGCTGAACGGCCGCCCACCAGACACAAAACTGCCCCTTTTCCGAAGAAAAGGGGCAGCTTTGTGTCTGTTCGCGCTGAGCGGCTAGCTCTCCAGCGAGGCCGGGGGCAGGAAGCGGTCGCCGTACTTGGCGGCCAGCTCCTTGGCACGGGCGACGAATGCCGCCTTGCCAACACCACCGGCACCCTCGTAGCCGACGATGAACTGCGCCGAACCACCGGTGTACGGCGGGAAGCCGATACCCATGATCGAGCCGATGTTCGCGTCAGCGGTCGAGGTGAGCACGCCCTCGTCGATGCACTTCTGGGTCTCCAGTGCCTCGGCGAACAGCATGCGGTCGATCATGTCCTGCAGCGGCAGCTCGACCGAACCCGAGTTGAAGGTCTCCTTCAGTCCCGGCCACAGGCCGACGCGCTTGCCGTCGACGTACTCGTAGAAGCCGGCACCCTTCAGGCGCGACGAGCGACCGAGCTCGATCATCTTCTCGACGACGACCTCGTTCATCTGCTTCTCGTAGGTGCCGCCGGCGGCTTCGATGCCTTCCTTGGTGGCAACCGCGATCTTGTGCATGAGCTCGAGGTTCAGCTCATCCGACAGCTGCAGCGGCGCCGCCGGGTAACCGGCCTGCGAACCCGCCTGCTCGATGGACGCGGGCTCGACACCCTCGCCGAGCATGGCCAGCGCCTCGTTGACGAAGGTGCCGATGACGCGGCTGGTGAAGAAGCCGCGGCTGTCGTTGACGACGATCGGGGTCTTGCGGATGGCGAGCGTGTAATCGAACACCCGGGCCAGCGCCTCGTCAGAGGTCTTCTCGCCCTTGATGATCTCCACCAGCGGCATCTTGTCGACCGGCGAGAAGAAGTGGATGCCGATGAAGTCCTCCTGGCGCTTCACGCCGGTCGCCAGACCGGTGATCGGCAGCGTGGAGGTGTTCGAGCCGAGCAGCGCGTTGGGCTCGACGATGTCCTCGATCTCCTGGAACACCTTGTGCTTGAGTTCCTGGTTCTCGAACACAGCCTCGATCACGAAGTCGACGCCCTTGAGATCCTGCGGATCGGCCGTCGGGGTGATCTTGGCGAGCAGGGCCGCGGACTTTTCTTCGGTGGTCTTGCCTCGCTTGAGTGCCTTGGCCTCGATGGCCTCCGAGTACGCCTTGCCCTTGTCAGCAGCTTCCTGCGTGACGTCCTTGAGCACGACGTCGTAGCCGGCCTTGGCCGACACGTAGGCGATACCGGCGCCCATCATGCCCGCACCCAGCACACCGATCTTCTTGATCTCCTGCTTGGCGATGCCCTCGGGACGCGATGCGCCGCCGTTGATGGCCTGCAGGTCCAGGAAGAACGCCTGAATCATGTTCTTGGCGGTCTGGCCGGTGACCAGCGAGACGAAGTAACGGCTCTCGATGCGGCTCGCGGTGTCGAAGTCGACCTGCGCACCCTCGACCGCGGCGTCCAGGATGGCCCGCGGGGCGGGCATCGGGGCGCCCTTGAGCTGCTTGCGCAGCAGCGCCGGGAACGACGGCAGGACGGCGGCGAGCGCCGGGCTCGACGGGGTACCGCCGGGCATCTTGTAGCCCTTGACGTCCCACGGCTGGGTGTGGGCCTCGGGATTGGCCTTGATCCAAGCCTTGGCGGCGGGGACCACCTCGTCGACGGAGCCGACCAGCTCGTCCACCAGGCCGGTGTCCTTGGCCTTGGACGGGCTGAAACGGGTGCCCTGTGAGAGGACCTCCATGAAGGCCTTCTGGATACCGAACATGCGCACGGTGCGGGCGACGCCGCCACCGCCGGGCAGCAGGCCCAGGGTGACCTCGGGCAGGCCGATCTGGCTGCCCTTGACGTCCGCGGCGATGCGGTGGTTACAGGTCAGTGCGATCTCCAGGCCACCGCCGAGGGCGGCGCCGTTGATCGCGGCGACGACGGGCTTGGGCAGGGTCTCCAGCTTGCGCAGGTCAGCCTTGATGGTCTCGACCATCTCGAACGCCTCTGCGGCATCGTCGGGCCCGATGTTCATCATGCCCTTGAGGTCGCCACCGGCGAAGAAGGTCTTCTTCGCGCTGGTGATGACCACACCGGTGATCGAATCCTGCTCGGCCACAAGGCGTTCCACAGCATTGTGCATGGATTCCTTGTAGTGCTCGTTCATCACATTGGCCGAACCGGTCGGGTCGTCCAACGTCAGGGTGACGATGCCGTCGGCATCCTTGTCCCACTGAATCGTGTTCTCAGCCATTGGTCATATCTCCTAGACGCGCTCGATGATGGTGGCCACGCCCATGCCGCCGCCGATACACAGCGTGATCAGGGCACGTCGAGCGCCACGACGCTCGAGCTCGTCGACCATGGTTCCGGTGATCATGGCGCCGGTGGCGCCCAGCGGGTGGCCCATCGCGATGGCCCCACCGTTGACGTTGAGCTTCTCGTCCGGGATGTTGAGGTCCTTCTGGAACTTCAGGACGACGGAGGCGAAGGCCTCGTTGAGCTCGAACAGGTCGATGTCATCGACAGTCAGACCGGCACGGTCCAGCACCTTCTTGGTGGCCGGAGTCGGGCCGGTGAGCATGATGACCGGGTCGGCACCGCTGGTGGCGGTGGCCACGATGCGGGCGCGCGGGGTCAGGTTCTGCGATGCCCCGGCGGACTCGCTACCGATCAGCAGCAGGCCGGCGCCGTCGACGATGCCCGAGCTGTTGCCACCGGTGTGGACGTGGTTGATCTTCTCGACGTAGTGGTACTTCTGCAGCGCCACGTCGTCGAAGCCGCCCATGGCGCCCAGGCCCTCGAAGGCCGACTTGAGCTTGCCCAGATCAGCCGCGGTGGTGCCGGGACGCATGTGCTCGTCGTGGTCCAGGACGACGAGGCCGTTCTGGTCCTTGACCGGGATGACGGACTTGGCGAAGTAGCCGCCGGACCAGGCCGCAGCGGCCTTCTCCTGCGAGCGAGCCGCGTAGGCGTCGACGTCGTCACGGGAGAAGCCCTCGATGGTGGCGATCAGGTCGGCGCCGATGCCCTGCGGCACGAAGCCGATGCGGTAGTTGGTCTCCGGGTCAGAGGCCCAGGCACCACCGTCGGAGCCCATCGGGACGCGGCTCATCGACTCGACGCCACCGGCCAGCACCAGGTCGTCCCAACCGGACCGCACCTTCTGGGCGGCCAGGTTGACGGCTTCCAAGCCCGAGGCGCAGAAGCGGTTGAGCTGGAATCCACCGGTGGTCTCGGGCAGCTTGGCCACCAGGCCGGCGGTGCGGGCGATGTCGCCGCCCTGGTCTCCGACCGGGGAGACGACGCCCAGAATGACGTCGCTGATCAGGTTCTCGTCCAGATCGGGGTAACGGCTGCGGATCTCTTGGATCAGGCCGACAACCAGGTTGACCGGCTTGATCTCGTTGAGTGCGCCGCCGCGCTGCTTGCCACGGGGCGTACGGATCGCCTCGTAGATGAAGGCTTCTTCGGACATGTCTGCTCCCCTGCCGTATCGGCGTCCAGGTTCAGGTTGGGTTGTGGAACCGCCCAGCGAATGTGGGCAGTCCTCTGAACGGCAGCGTAGCAGCCTCGCCCAACCCGTTGGTTGGGCCTGTGCTCAGCATCATCTTCGGACAGGTGGCGGCCCAACCCTGTCGCGGATTTCTACCGCTGGGCTGTGCCACGCGTATCGCAGCGACCGATACGTGGAAACCGGCGTATCACCAGGCAACGCCTCACCCTTACGCGTCACCGTTTTCGACGCCTGGGCTGCCCCCACGAAATTCAGCGACCCTCAGGTAGAAAACGACGTGAAGGCGGCGAAGGCGGCGAAGGTCACGCCGAGCGGGGCGCCTCGATCTCGATCAGCGACGGGTAATCGGTGTAACCGATCGGCCCGGACGCATAGAAGGTCGACACGTCGGGCTCGTTGAGTTCGGCACCCAGGATCAGCCGGTCGATCAGATCCGGGTTCGCCAGGAAGGCCCGCCCCACCGCGGCCGCGCTGATCGCGCCCCACTCCGCATAACCCTCGAGCGCAGAGAAGTCGGTGCCGGTGCCACGGCCGGTATTGAGGACGAACGTCCCCGACCACAAAGCGCGGATGACGCCGAAGGTCCGGGTTGCCGGGTCGATGAGCACGTGCAGGTAGGCCAGTCCCAGCGGAGCGATCCGCTCCAGCAGCGCCTCATAGGTGCTGACCGTGTCGTCTTCCCGCATATCTCCGGCGGTGTTTCCGGGAGAGATCCGCAGCCCCACCCGGCCGGCGCCGATCTCTTCGACCACTGCCTCGACCACCTCGGCGGTCACCCGGGCCCGGTTCTCCGCCGAACCGCCGTAGGCATCGGTGCGCTGGTTGACCACATCCGAGGCGAACTGGTGCAGCAGGTAGCCGTTGGCGCCATGGATCTCGACACCGTCCATGCCGGCGTCGATCGCCCGGCGTGCAGCAGCCCGGAACTGCTCGACGATCGCCGGGATCTCGGCGATATCCAGTGCCCGCGGGATCTGCAGCGGCTTCTTGCCGGTGGGTGTGTGGGTGACCACCTGGGCGGTGATCGCCGAGGGTGCGACGGGTTCGAATCCGCTGATGTCGGGGTGCGCCATCCGGCCGACGTGCCACAACTGGACGAACATCTTGCCGCCGGCGGCGTGCACCGAGTCCGCGATCTCGGCCCAGCCGTGCTGATGGCGGTCGGTGTAGATGCCGGGGGTGTTCATGTAGGCGCCGTTGGCGGTCTCGGCAACCGCGGTGGCCTCGCTGATGATCACGCCCGCACCGGCACGTTGCGTGTAGTACTTCGCAGCCAGCGGCGACGGGGTGCCGTCGGCGTCGGCACGCGAACGCGTCAGCGGCGCCATGAACAGACGGTTGGCGGCATCGGTGTCACCGACCTGGATCGGCTGAAGCAAAGCGGCGTCGGAGGCGAGTCGGAACGTAGCGGCAGTCACGGTGCAGGTAACGGACGAATCCCGCCGGTTCATTCCCGCAAGGCTTGCCGAGCGTGCGCTCAGATCACGGATTCGACGTATTTCACGCCCTGCAGGCACGCTCGATCGTCGAACTGCACCTACGCTCGACCAACATGACCGTCCGCAGACTGCAGCCCTATGCCGTCACCGTCTTCGCGGAGATGTCTGCGCTGGCCGCCCGGCTGGGCGCGGTCAACCTGGGTCAGGGGTTCCCGGACGAGGATGGCCCGGCGGAGATGCTGAAAGTGGCGCAGAACGCGATCGCGGAAGGCCACAACCAGTACCCGCCCGGCCTGGGTATCCCCGAGTTACGCCACGCGATCGCCGCGCAACGCAAACGCCACTACGGCATCGAGTACAACCCCGACACCGAGGTGCTGGTGACCGTCGGCGCCACCGAGGCCATCGCCGCATCGGTCCTCGGCCTGGTCGAGCCGGGCTCAGAGATACTGGTGATCGAGCCGTTCTACGACTCCTACTCCCCCGTGATCGCCATGGCCGGGTGCGTGCGCACCGCCGTACCGCTGGTCGCCGACGGTGCCGGATTCAGGATCGACACCGACGGTTTACGCCGGGCCGTCACGCCCAAGACACGCGCGCTGATCCTCAACTCCCCGCACAATCCCACGGGCGCGGTGGCCTCCGACGCCGAGTTGCGCGCCGTCGCGGCGCTGGCCATCGAGCACGACCTGCTGGTGATCACCGACGAGGTGTACGAGCAACTGGTGTTCGGTGTCGCGCACCTGCCGCTGGCCGGCTATCCCGGCATGGCCGAGCGCACCGTGACCATTTCCAGCGCGGCCAAGATGTTCAACGTCACCGGGTGGAAGATCGGCTGGGCCTGTGGCCCTGCCGAACTCATCGCCGGGGTACGTGCCGCCAAGCAGTACCTCAGCTATGTGGGTGGTAGCCCCTTCCAGCCGGCGGTGGCCCACGCGCTCAATCACGAGGACGGCTGGGTGGCCGACCTGCGGGAGGCATTCCAGGCCAAACGGGACCGGTTGGGCAAAGCGTTGGGCGACATCGGGTTCGAGGTACACGACAGCCGCGGAACCTACTTCCTGTGCGCCGACCCACGGCCACTGGGCTATTCGGACTCCACGCAGTTCTGTGCCGAGTTGCCACACAAGGCCGGGGTGGCGGCGATCCCGATGTCAGCTTTCTGCGACCCCGAGGCACCGCACGCCGATCTGTGGAATCACTTGGTGCGCTTCGCTTTCTGTAAGCGTGACGACACCATGGAGGAGGCGATCCGCCGGCTGGGCGTGTTGCGAAGGCGCTGACCGCGCGCCACGCAACCGGATTCCCACCGACGGCTAGGGCAGTGTGGCGGCCACCGCCCACAGCGCGGCCAGATCCTCCGGCTCGGTCCGGATGGGACTGAGCGCCACATCCGTGGCGCCGGCGTCGAGATAACGCTGCAACTGCGTGCGGACCTGCGCCGCTGTCCCGATCGCCGCCAGCTCAGCGACATTCGAAAGCCGTTCGCGGGCAATCACTTTCTGGTATGAGGGGATGGTCTCGTAGAACGCCAGCTTGTCGGCAGCCGCGGCACGGGCCGCGTCCGCATCGTCGTCGACCAGTGCCGGCACCATGGCGACCACCTTCGGCTGCGGCCGGCCCGCCGCGGTGGCCGCCGCGGTGATCGTCGGCACGATGAACTCCCCCACCGTGCGCGGCCCCGCCAGGTACGGCAATGTCCCGTCAGCGAATTCACCGGTCACCCGAAGGGCTTTCGGCCCCATGGCGGCCACGTACACCGGGACCGGGGCGCCGCCCGGGACGTGCACCGGCCACTCCGGGCTCGCGGTGAACTCAGTGCCGTGGAAGTCGACCGCACCGTCGTGGAGGATCGCTCGGAGCACCTGGAGGTGCTCCCGTAACCGGCCCACCGGATCCGGCCACACCGTGCCGAAGGCCTGTTGCTCTGGGGCGTGCGACCCGAGGCCGAGACCCAGTGTGAAGTTGCCGTGCGTGCCGGCCTGCGCAGTCTGCGCCGCCGACGCCACCACGAGCGGATGCCGGGGATTGAGCGGCACCACCGAGGTGCCGACGCCGAGACCGGGCACCGCGGACCCGATCAACGCGGCCAGCGTGATGGCGTCGATGTCGAATTGCTGGGCCACCCAAATCTGGCGGACGCCGGCCGCATACGCAGTGCGGGCTTGCGAGATGGCGGCGTCGACGACATTGGGGGCGGACGGGTTCAGGGCGAGGATGACTCCGGTCGGCATACCCCCACCAACCGGCAGAGCAGTCGAGGCTATTCCGTTCTGATCACGGTGCGCACAACGCTGGAGAGTTACGAACTCGACAGGCGACGCTCACCGGTGGCGTGAGGTCTTCATGACGCGCTGACGCAGCCGCTCGATGGCCACATCGAGAACGAGTGTCTTTGCGCGCTTGATGAGGAACTCCGGGACCGGTATTGCGAGGTCGACGATGACGTCGAACCGCACCCGCGTCCGGTCCACCTCGGGCGTCAGGTTGTACTCCACGTGCTGACCGCGCTGCTGGAGGTTCGCTTCGGCATCCCAGACCATCCAGTTGTCGCCCCAGTGGAACTCGAGCAGCTCTTTGTCCGTGATGCCCATCAACCGCATCGTGGCCTTGACGTGGTGAGGCCTGCCGTCGGGATAGCGGTCGATCACCTTGACGCGCCGGTGCACCGCAGACCAGGACGGCAGCGCGTCGACGTCGGCGAGCACCTCCATGATCGCCTCCGGCGAGGCGTCGAAGACCGCCTCGCGTGATGCCTGTACGGCCACGCCCCAAATCTAGCGAAGTGCGCCGCCCAATGCTGCGGTTCTCGGCTTTGAGAACCGCCGACAATCAGTTGGGTTGCCGCGCAACGATCACCGGCGCCGTGGATGAATGCACCACGGCGGAACTGACTGAGCCGAGCAGCATCCCGGCGAATCCACCGCGACCCCGGTTACCGACCACCACGAGCTGCGCGGTTTCGGCCTGGGCCAGCAGTTGTCGGGCCGGCTCGTCGGGCATGACCACCCGCCGGACCGCGACATCGGGATACCGCTCGCCCCACCCGGCGAGCTGTTCAGCCAGTGCACGCTCGGCCTCGGCGCTCAGATCGTCCCACTTGACGGCAGGGAACTCGAAGTTCAGGTCCGTCCAGGTATGAAGGACCACGAGCTCCACACCGCGCCGCGACGCCTCGTCGAACGCGATGGCGGTGGCAAGATCAGATGCGGGTGACCCGTCGACCCCGACCACCACGGGCGCCGTTGTCGGGCGTTCGTCCTGGGGAATCACCGCCACCGGACCGTGGGCGTGGTGCGCCAGGCTCGAGCTCACCGATCCGAGCAACCGGCGACCCCACTTGCTCAGGCCGCGGGAACCCACGACCACCAGATCGGCACGTCGCGAGTACTCGATCAGCGTCGCAACCGCATGCCCCGGAACAGCTTTGGTGACGATATTTAGCGGGTGCGCCCCGGCAGCCCCCCTTGCGACCTGTTGGGCCGCATCGAGTACTTCCTGACCCAGCTGGCCCTGATAGTCCCAATAATCCTGGGGCAGAGCCACATCCAACCAGACTGGCGACATCGCGCCCGGCAGTGCATGCACCAAGGTGAGCTCCACGCTCCTCAAGGCCGCATCCCGCGCAGCCCACGCCACTGCACTGTCCGATGCCGGCGACCCGTCAACCCCGACGACGATGCCGCGCCGAGCGTCGTGCTCACTCATGCGAATCTCCTTGTGCCCGACAGATCATCACCGGCACCGGGCTGTGGTGCAGCAGGTTGAGACTCGTCGAGCCCAGCAGCACACCAGCCAGCGCATTGCGCCCGCGCGACCCGACCACCACAAGCCCGGAGTCGTTGACGTGCTTCAACAACGCCTTGCCGGGCGAGTCCGGCTCGATGAAGCACTTGGCGGTGACGGCGGGATGGCGTTTGTCGTGGGCGTCGACGGTCTCGGTCAGGGCCGCCAGTTCGGCGGACTCCACGCCATCCCAGTCGATCAGCAACGGGATGGTGACACCGGTCTCTGCCGGAGCGGCCAAGGACAACGAGCGCACTGCATTGACCTCCAGCCCGAACCGATCGGCGAACTCGAATGCCGTCGCCAGCGCGACCTGCGCCGCGGGGCTGTCGTCGACCCCGACGACGACCGGGCCGTCCCCCGGGGAGATGTGGTCCCCGCGGAAGGCGACCACCGGGCAGGCGGCCCGCGTCGCCACGGCAAGCGCCGTCGACCCGATCAGCAGGGCCGCCGCCGGGGTCACCGTCTTACCGCCGAGGACGACGAGGCGGGCCTCCCGGCTGGCCTCGATCAACACCTGGTCGGCGGGTTCGTTGAACGAGACCGTGGACACCGAGAGCTCGGGATGATCGGCTCGGACGGCCTCATCCGCGGCCTTGAGGAACGCCTCGGCCATGTCGCGCTGGTACGACATCATCGCCGCGGTCAGGGCGGCCGCCGTCTGGGTCAGATTGCGGCCGATGGACGGCAAGGCGTGCACGATGCGCAGCGGTGCGCCGAGCCGCGCGGCGACCGCGCCGGCCCAGCGCGCCGCATTGAGCGCGCCGTCGCTGCCGTTGATTCCGACTACTACTGGTGCATCCGATGCTGCGTCCGAGGAAGTCACACCCTCATCGTGTCTGCTTCACGACGCGTTGGCCAGGGCACAAAGGCCCTAGGTGCCGGTCAGGTCCAGCCGATGTCGGCGATGTCGGTGCTCGACTGCGGCGGGCGGCCGGGCGTTCCGGGCGGCGTCCGCGAGAACCGCGGGGCGGGGGCCGCCTGGGCGACACCGTCCACGGTGACCAGGGTCGACCGGGCCAGCAGATGCTCGCCTTCGGCAGCCTCACCCCACGTGAGCACCGGCGTCACGCACGCATCGGTACCCGCGAAGATCTCGGTCCACTCGTCGCGGGTCTTGGTCGCGAACCGCTCGGTGAAGATGGCCCGCATCTCGTCGTACCGGGCGAGTTCGAACTGGCCGGGGATCTCGGCGGCGTCCAGGCCGAGCCCGGCCACCAGCTTTGCGAAGAACTGCGGCTCGATCGAACCGACTGCCATGTAGCCGCCGTCGGAGGTCTCGTAGGTCCGGTAGTACGGAGCTCCGCCATCGAGCAGGAACGACTCGCGTTCGTCGCGCAACGATCCGGTGGCCCGCATCGTCCACATCATCTGCGCCAGCATGCTGACTCCGTCGACCATCGCGGCATCGATCACCTGCCCCTTGCCGGAGCGTTCCCGTTCGTACAGCGCGGTGACGATGCCGATCAGCACCAGCATCGAGCCGCCGCCGAAATCGGCGACCAAATTGAGCGGGGCCACCGGTGGGCGGTCGCGGTAGCCGATCGCGCTCAGGGCACCGGTCTGGGACAAGTAGTTGATGTCGTGGCCCGCGGTGGTGGCCAGCGGCCCGTCCTGGCCCCAGCCGGTGATCCGGGCGAAGATCAGCCGCGGGTTGACGGCCTCACACTCGGCCGGCCCGATGCCGAGACGTTCGCAGGTGCCGGGACGGAAACAGTCCAGCAGCACATCGGCTTTGGTGACCAAGTCCAGCAGCTTGCCCGGTTCGTTCTTCACATCAAGGTCGACGATGCGCTTGCCGCGGTGCATCAGATCGACGTTCTCGGCGGGCATGGTCAACCCACCGGGACGGCGCACCCGCACCACGTCGGCACCCAGGTCCGAGAGCATCATCGCGGCATGTGGTCCGGGGCCGATGCCCCCGAGTTCGATAACTCGCACTCCAGCGAGCGGTCCGGTGTTGGTCATGCGAGGCACACTAAGGCATGGGCGAAAACGGCTACACCGTCGGCGACTACCTGCTGGACCGGCTTGCCGAACTGGGGGTGACCGAGGTTTTCGGCGTCCCCGGCGATTATCAGCTGGAGTTCCTCGACCACATCCTCGCCCACCCGACGCTCCGCTGGGTGGGCGGCGCCAACGAGCTCAACGCCGGCTATGCCGCCGATGGCTACGGCCGGCTGCGCGGCATGGCCGCCCTGGTCACCACATTCGGGGTCGGTGAGTTGTCGGCGGCGAATGCGATTGCCGGCAGTTACGCCGAACACGTACCGGTGGTGCACATCGTCGGCGCGCCGTCCAAGGATTCCCAGGCGGCCCGGCGGATCGTGCACCACACCCTGGGCGACGGGGACTTCGAGCACTTCCTGCGGATCAGCCGCGAGATCACCTGTGCTCAAGCGAATCTGGTGCCCGCGACGGCGACTCGCGAGATCGACCGGGTGCTCTCCGAGGTACGCGAGCAGAAGCGGCCCGGCTACCTGTTACTCGCGACGGATGTCGCCCGGTTCCCCACCGAGCCTCCTGCCGCATCGCTGCCCCGCTACACCGGCGGCACCAGTCCACGCGCACTGTCGATGTTCACCGCAGCGGCCGCCGAGTTGATCGGCGAGCACCGGCTGACCGTACTCGCCGATTTCCTGGTACACCGGATGGACTGCGTCGACGAGCTCAGTGCGCTGCTCGCGGCCGACACGGTCGGGCACGCCACGTTGATGTGGGGCAAAAGCTTGGTCGACGAGAGCTCACCCAACTATCTGGGGATCTATGCCGGTGCGGCCAGCGAGGTTTCGGTGCGCGAGGCCATCGAGGACGCCCCGGTACTGGTGACCGCGGGCGTGCTGTTCACCGACATGGTCAGCGGATTCTTCAGCCAGCGCATCGACCCGACCCGCACCATCGACATCGGGGTCAACCAGAGCGTGGTGGCCGGACAGGTCTATGCCCCGCTGGACATGTCGGCCGCACTC
The DNA here is from genome assembly GCF_055419385.1 of Mycobacterium sp. IDUB_24. Taxonomy (NCBI): domain Bacteria; kingdom Bacillati; phylum Actinomycetota; class Actinomycetes; order Mycobacteriales; family Mycobacteriaceae; genus Mycobacterium; species Mycobacterium sp. IDUB_24. The sequence goes on along the minus strand of NZ_JBVAXO010000007.1, from coordinate 180,755 downwards.
GACGCCGTCACCGCGATCCTCACCGAACGCGGCATCACCTCACCGGCACTGCCCCCACTCCCCACGCGGACGCACACCGAGCCGCCCGGGCGCGATGCCGCGGTGACCCAGGAAGCCCTGTGGGACAGGCTTTCTGAGGCACTCACACCCGGTAATGTCGTACTCGCCGATCAGGGTACGTCGTTCTACGGAATGGCCGGACACCGATTGGCCTCGGGAGTGACGTTCATCGGCCAACCGCTGTGGGGTTCGATCGGCTACACACTGCCCGCCGCAGTCGGTGCCGGACTCGCCGACCGGGACCGCCGGACGGTTCTGCTGATCGGCGACGGCGCCGCGCAGCTGACCATCCAGGAGCTCGGGGTGTTCGGCCGGGAGGGCCTGGCCCCTGTCGTGGTGGTGGTCAACAACGACGGCTACACCGTCGAACGCGCAATCCACGGTGTCACAGCCGAATACAACGACATCACCGGATGGCGCTGGACCGAACTGCCCGCGGCGCTGGGCGTCGCCGATGCGCTCACCTTCCGCGCCAGCACCTACGGCGAACTCGACGATGCGCTCACTGCCGCGGCAAACACGCCGGAGCGCATGGTGTTCCTCGAGGTGATGCTGGGCCGGATGGACATCCCGCCGCTGTTGACCGAGTTGGCGCAGTCCGCCTCGGACGCCAACGCGAGCTGACGGGACTACCCCTTTTTGACCTTGAGCACCTGCTTGCGCAGGCCTTCGGTGGCGGTCTCGACGCCGCCCTTCATGGTCCGCTTCAGGATGAAGCCCGGCAGCGGCACCGACAGATCGATGGTGATGTCGAACCGGACCTTGGTCTTGTCACCATCGGGGGTCAGGGTGTAGCTGGCGTCCTGGGCTTTGAGCTGGCCGGCGCTCACCAGCGTCCAGCTGACCTTGTTCTCGCTCCAGGTGTATTCGATCACCTGCTCATCGGTCAGCCCGGCAGCCTTGACCGTCATCTTCACCTGCTTGGGCCGTCCGTCGTCGTAGGACTCGAGGATCTCCGCGCGCTGGTACTGCGGCGACCAGGTCGGCGTCGCCTCGACATCGGCGACGACGTCGAGGATCTCCTGCGGGGTCGCCTCGATCACTACTTCACGGGAATCGCTGGTTGCCATGCGGCGAGATTACCCGGGGCTACGCTCACCGATATGAGTAATCCCGTCGATCCGACCGCCCTGCCCAGCGGACCCGGATGTGCAGAGTGCACCGCCGACGGAGGGTGGTGGGTGCATCTGCGGCGCTGCGCGGCGTGCGGGCATATCGGTTGCTGTGACGATTCGCTGGCCCGTCACGCCTCGGCGCACTGGCGTGCAAGCGGGCATTCCATCATCCGCTCGTTCGAACCGGGCGAGGACTGGTTCTGGGACTTCGAGACCAACCAGTACTACGACGGGCCCGAGCTCGCGCCGCCGCAGCATCGCCCGGAAGATCAGCCGGTGCCCGGACCGCAGGGCCGCGTGCCCGAGGACTGGGCCGAGCAGCTGAACAACCGTTAGACGCCCAGCACCGCCTTGGCGGCGTTGTAGCCGGGGATGAAGGTGATTCCCGGGCCACCGTGGCATCCCGCGCTGGCCAGAAACAGACCGTCGATGGGAATCGGTTGACCGACATACCCATTGGGTCCGGGGCGATTGGGCCCCATCTGCTCGGGATGGATCAGACCGTGGCAGTAGTCGCCGCCCGGCGCGCCGAACATCGTTCCCATGTGACGCGGCGTGAAGGTGGTGTGCCGGAGGATCCGCCGTTCGAAATCCGGTGCCAGTCGGGTGATCTTCTCGATGACCCGCCGGCCCATCTCGTCTTTGAGCTCACCGTAACCAGATGCCGACTCTTCGACCGGAAACCACAGCGCGAACGCCGAGGCGGCATGCTTACCCGCCGGGGCCAGCGTCGGATCGTGGGCCGACGGGATCTGGAAGGCGATCGCGGGATCGGCAGGAACGATCCCGCGGCGGGCATCCTGCCACTGCTGCTGCAGTTCTTCGGGAGTACTGAAAATGCCGATGGCAGCCTGCATTTCAGGGTCATTGAGCAATTCGTACGGCGCGTCGAAGGTGGGGGCTCCGTCGAGAGCGAAATGCATCTGCAGATAGCTGCCGCGATGGTCGATTCGGGTGAACCGCTCACGCACCTCGGCCGGGAGCGCCTCGGGATCGATCAGCTTGGTGACCGTGGTGTCCGGGGCGATCGCCGATACCACCACGGGTGCGGTGATCGTGGTGCCGTCGGCCAGTCGCACTCCGGTGATCCGGCCGTCGTCGACCGATATCCGGTCGACGCTGCTGCGCAACCGCAGTTCACCTCCGGCGTCGGTCAGCAGGGCGTGCAGATGTTCGGTCAGGGCACCGATACCGCCCGCCAGTTTCTTCATCAGCACGGCGTTCTCGTCGGGCACCGCCAGGCCATAGGCCAGGGCGGCGGCGCTGCCCGGCGTCTCGGGCCCGCGGTAGGTGGTGTTGACCGCCAGGAACGCCAGCATGCCGCGCAACGCACCGTGCTTGTCCTTGTCCGGCAGGTAACGGTCCAGGACATCGCTGACCGACCCGAACAGCAGGTCGTCGATGGCTGACCGCTCGGATTCTGTTGCTGCGCAGGCATACATCTCGTCGAGCGTGCGGGGCGGACGGCCCGCATCGAACCGGCCGAGCGCTCGGGTGGGGGCCAGGCTCCAGGCCATCAGGCCCGCCATGCCGGCCACCGCGTCGGCGCCGTGAACCTCACCCAGGTGGCCGAGCATCTTCATCGGGTCGGCGTAGTAAACGACCGGCGGGTCACCGATTCCGCGTAGCGAAACCGACATGACCTCCAGGTCCACCGTCGGCAAGGTGTCCAGACCGAGCTCTGCGCTGACCACGGCCGAGGTGGGGAACTGCAGAGAGCCGGCGATCTCGAACCGGTAGCCGTCGAACAACTCCACGGTCGAGGCCATCCCACCGGCGTATCGCTTGGCCTCCAGGCACAGGGTGCGCTTTCCGGCCCGCGCCAACAGGGCCGCCGCAGCCAGCCCGTTGTGCCCGGCGCCGATCACGATCGCGTCGTAGTCCGCCATCGCTTGAGGCTGACACCGAGCGCGATGTTTTGTCAATATTGACAAAACATCAATCAAGCCCGGTGCGCAGCGCCTCCAAGGCGGTCCGGCACATCCGCGCCAGTTCGGGCAATGAACGCTCTCCCGCCTTGTCGCCGACCATCCACAACTCCATGGCACCGAACACCGCGGCCGCAACGCATCTGGCCGTGACCACGACCCGCAGTCCGTCGTCGCCGTGCGGTACCGCACCGCGGCGCGCCACCAGCACCTCGGCGACCGCGTCGGCGAAGTCGGATTCGACCTGCCGGATGTGCCGCACGATCCGGTCCGGGTCGAGCTCCGCCGCGCGCATCCCGGCGATCTTGGTCACCGCGTCGACGTCATACGGGAAGGCCAGGACCGCGGATTGCACCGAATCGAGGATCGATTCGGTCGCCGGACGCTCGGCCAGCGCGGCGCGAAACCAGTGCAGGCCGGCGTCGTAGTCCGCGAACAACAGGTCGTGTTTGGACGTGAAATGCCGGTAGAACGTGCGCAGGGAGACCCCGGCGTCGGCGGCGATCTGTTCGGCCGAGGTGTCCTCGACCCCTTGGGCCAGGAATCGCACCAACGCGGCCTGACGCAGCGCCTCGCGCGTGCGCCCACTGCGCGCGGTCTGCGCGGACCTGGCCATGGGAGTGAAGTTACCGCATCACGCCGCGATCCCTGGTCGCCGAGAAATGTCAATATTGACAAAACTTGGGAACGCGAGTGTGCTCACGCCATGGTGTCGCTCATCGTTCATGCAGTCCTGGGCGTGGCCGTCGTCGCGCTCGTGATCCGTCTCAATCCCGGTATCTTCGCCCGTCCGCCAGGGCCGGCGCTGTCCCGGATCGAGCTGGCTTTCTACGTCGTCGGCCTCGCATCGATCCCGATCTGCTGGTACTTCAACATGCGGTTCGTCGCGCAGTACGCCCAACCGGGCGGCAACCCGATCTGGGGGCCGGGAAGTTGGGCCGAGTTCATCGCACTCGGGTACACCAATCCCGCCGCCGGCTCCGCCAGTGCGGACTACACAATCGCCAATGTCGTTCTGCTGCCGCTGTTTACGATCATCGACGGACTACGACGCGGTATCCGCCACCCCTGGCTGTTCTTCGTCGCGAGCCTGTTCACCAGCTTCGCGTTCGCCTTCGCCTTCTACTTCGCCACCATCGAACGGCAGCGCCGTCACCAGCAGGCCGAGGTCGCCGTCAGCTGAGCGGGGTCAACATCGCGGTGCAGGCCAGCACCGCGTCCTCGATGATCTCCCCCACCTCGCCGCCGCTCTCGACGGTCATCGCGGTGAGCTCACGCAACCCACCGATCATCATGATGGTGCGGCGCCGTGAGATCGACACGCCGGCCGCACGGAACGCTTCGGAGCTCGTCATCACCTGCACCATCGCGACGAAGTTCTCCATCGACTCGCGTTGCAGCGCCCGCGCGGCCGCCCCCATGGTCGGCAAATCGCGAATCCAGGCCAGCATCAACTCGGGGTGGGCCTGATACGAGCCGATCCACGCTTCGACCGCCTGACGAACCTGAGCCTGCCACGGCGCCTGCGTGTCGACCACCCGCGCGATTTCCCGCACGTGCTTGGTGTTCACCGTCGTCAGCAGCGCAACGAAACATTCCTCACGGCTGGCGAAGTGCTCGTAGAAGGTACGGCGCGACGTCTTGGCCCGGCGCACGATGTCGGCGACCGTGGTGTTCTGATAGCCGTCCTCGATGACCGACTGAATCATGGCATCGAGCAGCCGCGACCGGAACGCGCTCTTGTCGGCCTCAACCGATGTCGTGGGACTGTTCATCTCGGGCTGCCATGGTAATGCCGGTCAGCGACGCACGGTGGGGCTATGCCCGACGCTGGACCGAGCACCCGGGCTGGCGGCCGGTGGCCGGTTCTGCCGGAAGCTCAGACAGACGCCGAGATTGCCGCCCACACACGGCACACCATTGACGGTCGGCACCGGTCCACCGGAACGGTTACCGGTCGGATCAAGGGCAGCAGGTTCGGCGGTGGCTGACGGCGCGAGCACTACCGCCAGCGCGGCCACACCCAACACGATCCTGCCCATTTTGGCAGCGTAACCCCGCTGGTCAGCCGATCGGCGTCACCGGGCTCAGGACATCTCGCACGAACTGCGCGATGTTCACCGACGGGTTGCCGTCCGGGAAGCTGACCGTGGCCAGCACATTCCCGCCTGCGTCGGCGAAGTTCTGGTCTGCGCGCCCCTGATGCGTCGAAGAGGTCACCACGATGATTCCGGTGGCCCCGGCCTTCTTGGCCAGCGGCACCGAGAACTGTGCGTTCTGCACGGTGCTGCCGGCTTTGTCCTCGACGATGATCCGGTTGGCCGGGAAACCGAGCATGAGAAGCAGGTTGCGCATCTGTGCCGCCTCGGTGTGACCGTTCTGCGGGTTGCCGCCGGTGACGATGACGGGCGACTGCGGGAACGACTGCGCGATCGCAAGCCCGGTGAGCACACGGTGATACAGGATGGCGCGCATCGACCCGTCCGGCTTCAGTCCGTAGCCGAGGATGACGATCGCCGGCTTGGTGAAGTCCTTGCCGGCCACCGGCGGGACGGCCTGGGCGATGGACGGGCTGAGCCCGCCAAACACCACTGTCGCCGCCAGGACAATTGCCGCCAATCCTCGGCGCACAGGTTCACCCCCGAAAAATTTGCGACACGCGTGATTATCGGTGCCCGTGAGGGCGATGTTACAGATATGGTCTGTGAGGCGCAGTGTGCCTACTGTGATTTCCGGCCAACCGGGCGAGCGTCACGAACACCGCCCCGGGACCGGCATGGCCGTGCCGTCAGGCGCAAACCCACGACTCGACAATGGTTTTCGCGCCTCCGATCCGTCCGTTGACGGCACGAATTTTCCTCATTCAACGGCCAACAACTCCTCACCAACTCCTGTCTCCCGCCGTGCACGCTGGCTGGTTCAGCCGGGCCGCTCCACTGCAGGACCCGACTGAAAGTTGTGACCGGTAACGGGCACAGCCCCGGCACGGTGGTCTGAACCGAACACCAGGAGGTGACTGTGATGTCGATCGAGGAAGTGATTGATTGGTCTGCGTCGGCCATGCCCGCCGAGGCGAAGTGGTATCTGGCCGCTCTGGTCGCAGCTGCGGCCTTCGCGGTTCTCTGGCGGATCATCACCGCTCCGAGGCGCCCGGTAAGCGAGGAACCGGTCAGCCCGACCGAGCTCGCACTGCTGAGGTCGGAGATCGCCCCGGTGGTCGCGGCCCTGGCCGGGCTGCGCGCCGAAGGACGGATCACTGCAGACGGACATGTCGACCCGGCGGTGCCGGCCGGCCCGGAGGTCGACCGGTTCACCGAACAGACGCTGGCGCGGGCCGCCGCCGACCCGGGACACACCGTGTCGGGCCTGTTCACCGAGTCCGAGGCCGATCTCGCCGCGCTGGAAGAACAGCTGAGTGAGCGTGGTCTGCTCCGCAGCCACTCCGAGCGGACCCGGATGCGGTGGGGTGCGGCACCGTCGCTTCTCGTCGTGGCGATCGGAATCGGCTACTGCGTATACCTGGCGACTCATGCCGACGACCAGCCGAGCTACGTGGTGCCGTTGATGGTGCTGATCCTCGCGACGGTCTTCTACAGCGCGGTGGTGCTCCCCCGGCTGCTCACGGTGGGCCGGCTGACGCGAGCCGGCCGGCAACGGCTGGCCGCCGAGCAGGGCCGCCTGGCCTACCTCAATCCGGCCGAGCGCCCGGCGTTCGAAACGTATGGGCCGGCAGCCGTGGCGCTCTCGGTGGCGCTGTTCGGCACCGCAGCGCTGTGGGCGCTGGACTCCGACTACTCCAGTTCGGTACAGCTGGCCGGGGATTCCTCCGGTGGCAGCGACGGTGGCGGCTGCGGCGCCTCCTGCGGCGGCGACGGCGGTGGCGGAGGATGCGGTAGCGGCTGCGGCGGGTGCGGAGGCTGCGGCGGGTGCGGCGGATGACCGTCGCGACCCGCACCGTGCCCGCGCTGGGCGACGTGGGCCTGGGGTGGCGCCGCGAAATCGCCGGTTTGATAGCCGATCTCACGCCCGGGTTCTGTGAGGTGATCGCCGAGGCGGTGCCGATCCGGCGACGCCGAGCCCGGCCGGATCCCATGCTCATCGGGCTCGCGGCCGCCGGCGTCCCGGTGATCCCGCACGGGGTCGCGCTGTCCCTGGGCGGTGTCGAACCGGTCCAGCCGGCCCGGGTCCGACGATTGGCGGCCTGTGCGGAGGCGTTGGGATCCCCATTGGTCAGCGAGCACATCGCCTTCGTGCGGGCCGGCGGGATCGAGGCTGGACACCTTCTGCCGGTGCCCCGCACCCGGGAGGCACTGGATGTGTTGGCACACAACATCACCACGACGGCGGCGCAGCTGCCGGTACCGCTGGCGGTGGAGAACATCGCCTCGTTCGTGGAATGGCCGGAGTCGGATCTGAGCGAATCGGAGTTCCTCACCGAGTTGGTCGAGCGGACCGACGTGCTACTGGTGCTCGACGTGGCGAATGTCTATGCCAATGCGCGGAATCGGGGCCTCGACCCGCAGCGCGAGCTCGCCCGGCTGCCCATCGAGCGGGTCGCCTACAGCCACGTCGCAGGTGGTCGGCAGGGTGACGATTTCTATCACGACACCCACACCGATCGGACGCCTCCGGAAGTGCTGGACCTCGTGACCGCACTGCGTGAGCGGGCGGACACCCCGTTCATGCTCGAGCGCGACGGGCGGTACCCGCCGGCGGCCGAACTGTTCGATGAACTGGACGCGATCGCTGTGGCCGCAGGGGCCACGCCGATCACCTCACGAGCGCGAAAGGCGTGGGCATGAACGACACGTTGGCTCAACGGCAGGAAGCCCTGGTTCGGGCGTTGGTTGCCGATGGCCCGGTGCCACCCGGTTTCGATCCGGCGGCAGTCGCCGCGGCAGGCGAGGTGTGTCGTCACAAACGCGACGCACACTCGGGTGCTGCCGCTCGTCGGCGCTGGTGGTGGCCGGTGCGCCGCTGGACTCCCGGACAGGTCTGACCAGCATGACACGATAGTGCGATGAGTGATTGGACGAGGAGAAGACTTTTCGGCGCTTTGAAAGCAGCCGGAGCGGCTTCGATGGTGGGCTGTGCGTTGGTGTTGGGTGCTGGTGCCGCGCAGGCGGATCCGGCGCCGTTCGAGCCGCCGAGGCTCGTGCCGGCCGACGGCGCGACCGTCGGTGTGGCTCAGCCGATCATCATCAACTTCCCGGGCCCCGTGGACGATGCCGGTGCCACCGAGAACGCCATCCACATCTCGTCAGTCCCCGAGGTGCCCGGCAAGTTCTACTGGATGACCCCCACGCAGCTGCGCTGGCGTCCGCTGAGCTTCTGGCCCGCGCACACCGCGGTCACCGTCGACGCCGCCGGCACGGTGTCCAACTTCAACACCGGGGACACGCTGGTGGCCACAGCCAACGACGCCACCCACCAACTGACCGTCACCCGCAACGGGACCGTGGAGAAAACCATCCCGATGTCGATGGGTATGGCATCTGGCGGCCACCAGACTCCGAACGGCACCTTCTACGTTCAGGAGAAGATGCCCTCGGTGGTCATGGATTCGTCGACCTATGGTGTTCCGGTCAACTCGCCGAACGGATACAAGCTGACCGTCGATCTGGCCGTCCGGTTCGACGACAGCGGCGACTTCGTGCACAGCGCACCGTGGTCGGTGGCCGATCAGGGCAAGCGCAACGTCAGCCACGGCTGCATCAACATCAGCCCCGCCAACGCGAAGTGGTTCTTCGACAACTTCAATGCCGGCGATCCCATCGTCGTTCAGAACTCGACCGGCACCTACACCCGCCACGACGGTTCCAACGACTGGCAGCTCTAGGTCTCGAGAAGCACCGCGACGGTTCCGACGATTGTTGTCAGCAGCCGATCGGAGGTCGGCTGCCACAACCCGTGGCGCTTCTTCGGCGTGATGTCCACGGGGTCACCGTCCCGCGTGACACGTCCTGTGGTGAGGCTGACCCTCCCCCTAGGCATGATTGCGGCGATGCTGCGCCGCCGCCAACCGGAGCAACTCGGAATACACCGGTTCAAAGTCCTTCCGGGCGTCGGCGTCGAATCGACCCTCAAGATAATCGTTCAGCTCGTTGGCGATGATCGCGACGAGCGGCGCTTGCGACCGATCACGTAGGTCGAGCATCAGTATGTTGTTGTCACGCAACTCGACGATCTCGGCCTTGCGGTCACCGTCGGGCAGGCGGTCTTCCAGCAAGTCGAACACGATCCCCGTCATCGACGAATTCCAGGACCAGCTCCCGTCCAGAAACCGGACAAGGCTGTTCATGACTCGCCTCCCACGGTGACAGCATCGGGATTCCCGCCGATGCCTGCGAACCGCACAAACTGGATGTCGTCCAGGTCGTCGGGATCGTGGTTGGTGTGGCGAAAGACCACGACCTGCCCGACATGCACGTCAGCGTCTGCCGGGTAGTTCTGGCTGTAGAGCCGCCGGTGAATCTTCTCCTGTCCGGGCACCTCGGCGCTGATCACGAGCGTGAACGTATCGAATCCGCCGATCTCCGACGACGGTTCCTGGTTCCGGAAGTCGACCGTGCCGGCGGACTTGTAGCCGGCGGCGAACCTCGCCTCGCGGACACGGTCCTGGGCTTCGGTCTCCAGGAATGCACCGACGACAAGGAGCGCGAGGCCTACCCAGATCGTCCAGACGAGAACAGGGAAGACGCTGTCGTCGCCGGTAACCTGCTGCACCAGTAGGGCGATCCCCAACGTGGCGAACGGGAGCGCGATACCGACGAGTGCCATCCCAGCGGCCAGGTTCTGTATCCGTGACCAACGGCGGATACGCGCCCGGAGCTCCTGAACGGTCGCAGTGCTCATGTCAGACATAGTTTCCCGCAACCGCTGCTACCGATCACAAGGACGTCGGCCCCGAGCGCAACCAGTAGGGCTACTCGCGGCGGGTACGACACCGGAGTTGGGATCGGTAGCGCTGCGGCGTGTGGTCCGCTTCGTCCCGTAACGACGTAGACGCGACGGGAGGACGAGATCATGTGGTGGATGATTCCGGTGGTGGTCATCGCGTTCGATGTGGCGCTCTTCGCGATCTTCGCAACCGTCAAACGGCGGCGGCTTCGTGGGCTTGGGCCTGCCCGCCGCGGGAGGTTCGGGTCTGTTGCCGGCGCCGGCGGAGCTGCCATCTGGGCGACCGGTGCCGACTCCGGTTTCGGCGACGGAAGCCATCCGGGCCACTCGGGTTGCGGTGGTGGCCACAGCGGCTGCGGCGGTGGAAGCAGTTGTGGCGGTGGCGGCTGCGGCGGTGGTGGTGGTGGCTGCTGATGATCGCGCTGCGCAAGGCCGGCGCCCGACACCGTGCCGCCGGGCAGGTGATCGCCGAACTGGAGTTTCCGGAGGCGGTGTTCAAGACCTGCCCCTGGCAGGGTGAACTCGTCGAAACCGGCCTCCGACAGTGGCTTCAATGCTGCGCGGTGGCGCTGCGCGACGGTCAGACCATCGGGATGCCCTCGCGTGCAGTCGATGAAGCCTGGCACGGCCTGATCCTGTGCACCGTCCGCTATGCGGCGTTCTGTGACGCCGCCTACGGACAGTTCCTGCACCACCATCCCGAGGGCGGTGCGCCGCCTGCCGTCGCAGCGGTCGGCGAGTGCATGGATGAACAGTTGCGCCGCACCGTCATCGCTTGGTCCATGGTCGCTGAGCCGGGTGAACGGTGCGTCCTGTGGGATCTGGACTCTCGTCTCGGACTCGATGAGCCATGGGGCATCGCTGCGGACCGGGTCGCGGCCATCGACGCGGCGCTCACCGGCCGCCCGCGATCCTCACGGCGGTGAGGGCGGCGCCGGGACTGGTCATCGGGGGCCTCGCGGCAATATCTCCAGATACAGAAAAACCCACCGTTGCCAGTGGGTTCTCTCAGTGGCCAGGGCCGGGATCGAACCGGCGACCTTCCGCTTTTCAGGCGGACGCTCGTACCAACTGAGCTACCTGGCCGGAAGGCCGTCGGCCTACTAGACCGAAGTACCTCGCCGTGATGGCGACCCTGACGGGACTCGAACCCGCGACCTCCGCCGTGACAGGGCGGCGCGCTAACCAACTGCGCCACAGGGCCTTACTTTCAAGCATGCTCCGCGTTGCCGCGTTGCGTACCCCCAACGGGATTCGAACCCGTGCTACCGCCGTGAAAGGGCGGCGTCCTAGGCCACTAGACGATGGGGGCCTAATCCGAATCTCTCCGGGGTACTCGTCAACCTCGTTCGTTGGGAGCTTCGATAGCTTAGGGTACAGATGCCCGAATCCTCAAACCCGGTGGTCGCAACACCAATTTCAGTCATCTTGTACCCTGTCTTCTCGCGCCCCTATAGCTCAGTTGGTAGAGCTACGGACTTTTAATCCGCAGGTCGTAGGTTCGAGCCCTACTGGGGGCACCAAACACCCGCCGCAAGGCGGGTCACGGTGCGGTTCACGCGCTCCGTGCGGTCGCTGTCTACGCGCTCCGCGCGGTCGCAATCTCGTCGGCCAGCGGAGCAATCGCGGCGATGATCTGTCCGACGATCGGTTCGGGCACTCCGGCACCGGCCAGACTGTCGGAGAGATGGCCGGCCACCAGGTTGAAGTGATGCATGGCGATGCCGCGGCCCTGATGAACCTGACGCATCGGTGCACCGCTGTACGACACTGGGCCGCCCAATGCCGCGGCGAAGAACTCGACCTGCTTGCCCTTGAGCCTGGCCATGTTGGTTCCGGTGAAGAAGGCGGCCAGCTCTTCGTCCGCCAGTACCCGCCGATAGAAGTCCTCCACGACGGTCTCCAGTGCCTCGGCGCCGCCGATCTGGTCATAGATGGTCGTCATGGCGCCAGCCTCGCCCTACGTCGTTGCCACCCAGTTTCGAGCGCGTAGCCGATCTGCTACGGCCGCCGACGCATCACGGGCCACACCCGTTTATCGTTGTACGCGGGGTCGGACGGCCCAACGTGAAGGAGATCGCGAGATTGCCGAGAAATCTCGCCATCAAGTTCACGTTCGGGGGCGACAGCATGAAGGAGTCAGCAGCATGTTCTCCCGGCGCCTGAGCACTCGGGCCATGGCCACCGCGATCGGTGCTGCCGCGCTGGCGGCCGGCGCCGCATTCGGGGTCGCACCCGCCCACGCGGACGCTCAGGACGATCAGTTCTTCACCATCGTCAAGGACCTGAACATCCCGACCACTTCCGCCGAGGAGGCCGGCCAGGTCGGGCGCGGAGTCTGTGACGCGCTCACAAAGGGCAAGATCGAGCCCGCACGCACGGTGCGCGGAGTCATCAGTCAACTGATGAATCAGGCGAGCATCGACAAACACCAGGCCGCGAATCTGGTCCGGGGCGCAGTCAAGGTCTACTGCCCGCAGAACGCCCCGTTCGTGGGGCGTTGAGGCAGCCCGTTCAGACCTTCGGGCAGTAGTGCATCCCGTTGTCGCGGTGGCCAATTGGCGGCAGGTTGCGGGCCGGGGTGTGCACCAACGGGGCGTCCGCCGGGATACGGCCGGTGACGCGATCCCACGCGCTGCGCGCCCGCGGATGCATGCGGTGGCGACGCGGCACCAACGTGAACACCCTGCCAATCACCTTGCCCAACAAGCGATGCACCTTCTCGTCGCGCTCAGACCACGTGTAGCCCATCAGCTCGCGCACTGCCGGGTGGTACAGACCGACGGTGAACCACACGAACAACGGGTGCACCACGTACTTGCGCTGCAGCGCCCACATCCAGTCGGGCATCTTCGACGCGAACGGCGGCTTGGGCAGCTCGGACAGATCCAACACATCGCGGACTGCCTTGTTGTTCTCCAACACATTGCGGCACATGTGATCCCAGTAGACCTGGAAGTCCTCCCAGGTTTCCGGCACGGGGCGCATGCTCATGCCGTACATCGAGTACCACTGCTTGTGCTCCTCGAACAGTTGCCGCTTGTCAGCCTCGGAGATCCCGCCCGCGAGCCGGTCCGCCACGATGATCGTGCCGACGAAGAACGTCGAATGCGCCCAGTAGAAGACCTCGGGATTCAACGCGTGGTAGCGGCGCCCCTGAGCGTCAACCCCTTTGATGCCGACGTGGTAGTCGCGAACCTCGGCACCGGTCGCCGGCGCGCGGTCGCCGTCGAACACGACGCCGCCGATCGGATACAGCGAGCGCAGCAAGCGGGGCCAGCGCTCCTGAAAGAAGATCGAGTGCTCCTCGACGGCCGCACCGAGTTGCGGGTGCATGTTCTGCATGGAGCCGGCCCATGGGCCTTGCAGCATCCCACGCCAGTCGCCGAAGTACTTCCACGTCAGCGAATCGGGCCCCAGCGGCATCGGCGGCGCCTCATACCCGCCCGGCGCGGCTGGGCAACCCGCTGCCACAGCGGCGGAACCGCTGGTCACCGGGCATGTCTCAGAAGTATCTTGTGTCACAGGTGCGCTTTCTGCCGGCAGAACGAAGGTCGGAGTTTCAATTGTGACTACACACGTTGTCATCAGAGCTTAGGAGTAGATGTGCCATCCGGTCAACGACGCGGCCGATGGTCGGGCGTTCCACTGCAGGAACGCGCGGCCCGTCGTCGCGACGAACTGATCGCAGCAGGGGTCGCCCTGCTGGGCAAAGCCGAGGGTCCGGCCCTGACGGTCCGTGCGGTCTGCCGTGCGGCCGAACTCACGGAACGATACTTCTACGAGAGTTTCACCGACCGCGACACGTTCGTCCGGGCCGTCTACGACGACGTCTGCGCCCGCGCGATGTCCGCGCTGACCACGGCGGCCACTCCCCGCGACGCGGTCGAGCGATTCGTCGCGCTGATGGTGGACGATCCCACCCAGGGCCGCGTGCTGCTACTGGCCCCGGAATCCGAACCGGTGCTGACCCGCTCGGGCGCGGAGTGGATGCCCAACTTCATCGGCCTGCTGCAGCGCAAACTGACCAGCATCGCCGACCCGGTGCGCCAAACCATGGTCGCCACCAGCCTGATCGGAGCGCTGACCGCGTTGTTCAGTGCGTACCTCGACGAGAGGCTGCCCGCCAGCCGCGAACAGTTCATCGACTACTGCGTCGACATGCTGCTCGGGCGCATCGGCAGTTTCTGAGCCGACCCCCCTCAGGCCCCGCTACTCGTCAGGGGTGCTGGCCTCGGCGATCGGCTCCTGCTCGGCGGCTGCGGCCTCATCTTCGGCAGCCTTGGCCTCACGTCCGGCCGGGGTGGCGATCGACGCGCCGGGGTGAGTCTCGGTGGCATGGTCACCGTCGCAGTTGAGCGCCACTTGCGTCACGTCTTCGCGGTATTCGAAATAGGTGTCGGAAGTCTGCGGCACCAACTGACGCACCGTCCAGGCGTTGGTGACGATGCACTCATCACGCGGCAAGCGGCTGCCGACGCTCACAGCAACGTGGGCCGTGCCGCCGCCATCCTCAATGGCACTGACCGCGTCACTGTATGTCTGCCCCACGACGTCCGGCGCCGCAAGGGCCGCCCCCGCACCGACCACAGCGAACGCAAAACCTGCCGCGGACATAGCGATAACGCTTCCGCACCCAATCGCGATCTTCATCTGGCCCGACCTTCCCCATCCGGCGATCTCTCCCGGAGAGGTGGGGCGACGGCACTCTCGGCCGTTCGTGTCAGCAACCCCGCGGTCCGTGACCAGGTGTCACGGCAAACACTCTTTGGGAGCTGACCCGGATTTTAGTCGGTGTCGGGGCTCATGACCAGGACAAACGCGCCTTACTCGTCAGGGGTGCTGACCTCGGCGAGCTGCGCTTCCTCTTCCGCTGCAGCCTGGGCCGCGGCGAGCTGCGCTTCCTGCTTCGCGGCGGCCTCATCTTCGGCAGCCTTTGCCTCACGGCCGGCCGGGCTGGCGACCGAGGCGCCCGGGTGGTTGGCGGTGGCATGGTCACCGTCACAGTTCAAGGCCACCATGACCTCGCCGTCGGCGTGGCTGCCGTCGCGGACGAACGGGGCATCCCACGCGTTGGTGACGATGCAATCGCCCTGGGACAGCTTGCTGCCCACTGTGACCGCGACCTTGGCACTGGAACCGCTATCCTCGATCGCGCTCGAGGCGTCCGAGTAGGTCTGTCCCACCACGTCAGGGGCGGCAGCCGCGACGCCGGCACCGAACAGCAGGGATATGGCCGCACCGGTGGCAACTGCGGCTCCGGCACCGACGACAAGCTTTTTCACGTGTGCCCAACCTCCGAGCGTGGGTATCCGACAGATGTTCGTGCGGATCGTACCGTCGTTATCCGCACGGCGCAGGGCTCGTCAAATACGGGCGGGGCAACTTGATGTCACTGAGTTACACAGATATATTGACTGCTACCAACAGGTACAGATAACTGAGCGTCCCACGGACGCGAGGAGGGCGAGGGCACATGTCGCAGGAATACACAGACCTGCAGCTTCTGCACGAACTCGAGCCTGTCGTTGAATCCAGCATCAACCGCCACATGCGGATGCGTAAGGACTGGAATCCGCACGACTACATCCCGTGGTCGGACGGCAAGAACTACTACGCGCTCGGCGGGCAGGACTGGGAGCCGGGGCAGTCCAAGCTGTCCGAGGTCGCCCGCACGGCGATGATCCAGAACCTGCTCACCGAGGACAATCTGCCCTCGTATCACCGCGAGATCGCGATGAACATGGGCATGGACGGCGCCTGGGGCCAGTGGGTCAACCGCTGGACCGCCGAGGAGAACCGCCACGGCATCGCCCTGCGCGACTACCTCGTCGTCACCCGTGCCATCGACCCCGTCGAGCTCGAGGAACTCCGCGTCGAACAGGTCACCCGTGGCTTCTCCCCCGGCCAGAACCAGCAGGGCGACCTCTTCGCCGAGAGCCTGTTCGACTCGGTGATGTACGTGTCGTTCCAGGAGCTGGCCACCCGCGTCAGCCACCGCAACACCGGCAAGGCCTGCGACGACCCTATCGCCGACCAGTTGCTGCAGCGCGTCTCCGCCGACGAGAACCTGCACATGATCTTCTACCGCGACGTGTCCGCAGCCGGCCTCGACATCGCGCCCAACCAGGCGATGGGCTCCTTGCACCGAGTGTTGGACAACTTCAAGATGCCCGGTTACACGGTGCCCGACTTCCGCCGTAAAGCCGTCATCATCGCCGTCGGCGGCGTCTACGACCCGCGCATCCACCTGGACGACGTGGTGATGCCCATCCTGCGCAAGTGGCGCATCCTCGAGCGTGAGGACTTCACCGGCGAGGGCGCCCGACTGCGTGACGACATCGGCCGCATCATCGAGGAGCTCGAAGACGCCTGCGACAAGTTCGAGGTCGCCAAGGAGCGTCGCCTCGAGCGCGAGCGCAAGGTGGCCGAGAAGAAGGCCATGAAGAACCTGCTGGTGTCGTCCTCGTCGACTGCATGACTCTGACGGCCCCACCCCCTGCAACGGCAGCGCCGGCCCGATCCCAATTGCGGATCGGGCCGTTCGCGTTGCCCAGCCCGGTCGTTCTCGCCCCGATGGCCGGGGTGACCAATGTGGCGTTCCGCACACTGTGCCGCGAGCTCGAGATCGCCCGCGCCGGAACCGTCAGCGGGCTCTATGTGTGCGAGATGGTCACCGCGCGGGCCCTGGTCGAGCGGCATCCGGTGACCATGCACATGACGACCTTCGGCCCCGACGAATCACCGCGGTCGCTGCAGCTCTACACCGTGGACCCGGAAACCACCTACCTCGCGGCGAAGATGATCGCCGACGAGGGCATGGCTGACCACATCGACATGAATTTCGGCTGCCCGGTGCCCAAGGTCACCAAGCGTGGCGGCGGATCGGCATTGCCCTACAAGCGGCGGCTGTTCGGCCAGATCGTGGCCGCTGCCGTCCGCGGGACCGAGGGCACCGATATTCCGGTGACGGTGAAGTTCCGGATCGGCATCGACGACGCCCATCACACGCACCTGGACGCCGGGCGGATCGCTGCCGAGGAGGGCGCGGCAGCCCTGGCACTGCATGCCCGCACCGCCGCGCAACGCTACTCGGGCACGGCTGACTGGGGTCAGATCGCCGCGCTGAAGGCTCATGTCACCGGCATCCCGGTGCTGGGCAACGGTGACATCTTCGAAGCCGACGACGCGCTCGCGATGATGGCCGCGACGGGCTGCGACGGCGTGGTGATCGGCCGGGGCTGCCTGGGCCGGCCGTGGCTGTTCGCCGAGCTCTCGGCAGCCTTCAACGGCCGTCCCGCTGCTGCCCCGCCGAACCTTGGCGAGGTCGCCGACATCGTGCGCCGCCACGGCGAGCTGCTCACCGAGCACTTCGGCGAGGACAAGGCCATGCGTGACATCCGCAAGCACGTGGCCTGGTACATGCACGGGTTCCCGGCCGGCGCCGACCTGCGACGTGGGCTGGCTCTGGTCAAGACGCGTCGGGAACTCGACGAACTGTTGGGGCAACTGGATGGCGATGCCCCGTTCCCGCCCGCGGCCACCGGTCCCCGGGGACGCCAGGGATCGGCCGCCTCGGTGTCCCTGCCCGAAGGATGGCTCGATGATCCTGACGACTGCGCGGTGCCGGCCGGGGCCGATGTGATGCATTCCGGAGGCTGACCTGCACTCGCTCCGAGATGACATCGAGACGGCCCTGTCACCGGGTTGGGTCTAGCTCAGTCCCAGGATGCGTCAGTACGATGAAAACCTTGCCGCGGCCGGCTCAAGTAGCCAGTCCGGCACAGTGCTGCTAGAAGAGATGAGGAGAAAACCTCAGCAGCACCCATTTACGCCGCAGGAACGATGCGCACCGACGCGCACGCACTAGTTCGAAGAGTCGGAGGCCGGTAAGGACATGAGTGACGGTGATAACGCCACTCCCGGCCGTCGGCGCCGCCTCCCAGAGGACTCGTCGGACAACCAATGGATTACCCGATCCCGGGAGCCTTTGCCAGGCGCCGCGCCGTGGGAACGCCAGGATGCGCCGTCACCCGACGATTCACCCCTCGATGAGCCCACCGGCAGCCACGCCGACGGGGTAACTGTCGCCGATCTGATCGCCAAGATCGCCGGGACCGGATCCGTGCCGAACCGCCACCGGCTGGTACCTGACGATCCAGAGCCCGCACCAGAGCCTGAGCCGTCCCATGCGTGGGACCCGGAGCCTGCCCCGGCACACGCCTGGGACCCAGAGCCGGAGCCAGAGCCGCTGCCGGAGCCCGAATCAGAACCAGCGCCGGCATATGCACCCGCGTATGTCCGCCCGCGGGTACCCGACCCGACCGACGTGATCGAAGCGTTGCGGATCGACCCCGAGGTCGACGAACCCCAGGATTCCCTCGAGGTCGAAGAGTTCCCCGAATCTTTCGAGGAGCCTTTCGCGGACTCGCCGGATCACCGCGAGATCGACGCTGCGAACACCGATGTATTGCCGGCTGTGGCGGTCTACGAGTACGACGCACTCGAAGCACGCCCGACATGGCGCGTCCGCCAGACGCCGGACGATGAGCACGATCCCGCCGACACCGACGAGATCGAGAAGGTGCGGCCGGTGATCAACCGCCGGGTGATGCTGGCCGGACGGGCTGCGGCGGCAATGCTCGCGGTCCTCACTCTCGTGCTGACCGGCGGGGCGTGGCAGTGGCAGAGCTCGAAGAACGACAGCCTCAACAAGGTGGCTGCGCTCGACCTCAATTCGCGCGACATCGTCGACCCCAACTCGCAGTTCGGTGACGAGAACTTTCTGATCGTCGGCACCGACAGCCGGTTCGGCGAAAACGGAGGTATGGGCGCCGGCGGCACCGAGGACGCCGGCGGCGCCCGGTCCGACACCATCATGCTGGTCAACATCCCGGCCGACCGGCGGCGTGTTGTCGCCGTGTCGTTCCCGCGTGACCTCTCGATCACCCCGATGAAGTGCGAACCTTGGAACCCCGAGTCGGCGACCTACGGTCCGCTGTACGACGAGGAGACCGAGACCTACGGCCCGGACGAGATCTACACCGAGTCCAAGCTGAACTCGGCCTTCGCCTTCGGCGGCCCGAAATGCCTGGTGAAGGTGATCCAGAAGCTGTCCGGCCTGTCCATCAACCGGTTCATGGCCGTCGATTTCGCCGGCTTCTCGAAGATGGTCGACGCACTCGGCGGGATAGAGGTGTGCAGCACCACCCCGCTGGAGGACTATGAGCTGGGTACCGTGCTGGCCAACGCCGGTCGTCAGACGGTCGACGGCCACACCGCGCTGAACTACGTGCGAGCTCGCCAGGTCACCACCGAGTACAACGGGGACTACGGCCGCATCAAACGACAGCAGCTGTTCCTCTCCTCGCTGCTGCGGACCCTGATCTCCCGGGACACCTTCTTCTCGCTGAACAAGCTGAACAACGTGGTCAACATGTTCATCAGCGACAGCTTCGTCGACAACATCAGGACCAAGGACCTCGTCGACCTCGGACAGTCGGTCCAGGGTGTGAACGCGGGCCGGATCACCTTCGTGACCGTGCCGACCGTCGGTTACGCCGACGAATACGGCAACGAGGTCCCGCGCACCGACGACATGCGTTCCCTGTTCGACGCGATCATCAACGACGACCCCCTGCCGGGCGAGAAGAATCCGGACAACACCCCGGTGCCCGGCACCCCGGAATCGGCGACGTCGTCCGTCCAGGCTGCCGCGCCCTCGGAGACGCCGCAGTCGACGGCACCCGCCCCTGCACCCGCCGCGACGGACAGCGGTGAAATGGTCAACGCCGTCACCACCGAACCGCAGCAGGTCACGGTGCAGGTGTCGAACTCGACGGGCCAGAGCGGCCTGGCCAACACCGCGGCCACCGAACTGCAGGAACACGGCTTCAACGTCAACACCCCCGATGACTACCCGAGCACCCTCCCGGCGACCACGGTGTTCTTCTCCCCCGGCAACGAGGAGGCGGCCGCGACCGTCGCCAGCTCCTTCACCAACCCGACCATCGAGCGGGTGACGGGCATGGGCGACGTTATCCAGGTGGTACTGGGTTCCGATTTCTACACGGTGAACCCCCCGACCCCGAGCGGGTCGGAAGTGCAGGTGCACGTGCTGAAGGGCACCGGCGCCAGCCCGACGCACCTTCCCGAGGACCTGACCGTCACCAACGCCGCCGACACCACCTGCGAATAGTCTGGTGATCCGGGCGGACGGCATTCACCGTTCGTTCATCGTTGCATCGTGACGACACGGCCATCGACCGCTTAATCTTGCAGGATGCGTACCCAATACCACGAGAAGTTACATTCACTCACGGACCAACTCGGCGCGATGTGCGAGTTGGCGGGTACCGCAATGGAGCGCGCCACCCAGGCGCTGCTGCAGGCCGATCTGGCCCTCGCCGAACAGGTCATCAGCGATCACGATCAAATGAGCACGCTGAGCACCCAGGCCGAGGAGTCGGCGTTCGTGCTGCTCGCGCTGCAGGCGCCGGTTGCCGGTGATCTGCGCTCGGTGGTGGGGTCGATCCAAATCGTGGCCGACGTGGACCGGATGGGCGCGCTGGCGCTGCATGTGGCCAAGATCGCGCGCCGCCGCCATCCTCAGCATGTGTTGCCCGAGGAAGTGAACGGGTACTTCGCCGAGATGGGCCGGGTTGCCGTCGAGCTGGGCCATGCCGCCCGCGAGGTGCTGCTCACCCAGGATCCGGAGAAGGCCGCCCGCATCCAGGAGGAAGACGATGCGATGGACGACCTGCATCGCCACCTGTTCTCGGTGCTGATGGACCGGGAGTGGAAGCACGGTGTGACCGCTGCCGTGGACGTGACATTGTTGAGCCGCTTCTACGAGCGCTTCGCCGACCACGCTGTCGAGGTGGCCCGCCGGGTCATCTTCCAGGTCACCGGTTCCTACCCGGAAGACGAGTCGGTTTCCTCGAAGTAGGGCTCAGGACCGGCCGGCAGGCGGCACGAGGCGGACCCCGTCCTTGTGCGCGCCGGCCAGGTCCCCGAGGATCTTCACCAGTACCTGCAGGTCCGCGCCGCTGTAGCGCAGCAGGAACTCGCGGATCCCGCGGTTCATCTCCTCGTGCAGTTGCCGGTGCACATCGACGACGAGTTCGCCGTCGGAGGTCAGGCCGAGCTCGATCTCTTTGCGGTTGCCGGGTACGGGCGTACGCACCACGAGGCCGGCCTCGACCAGCCGCTGTACGTGCTTGGACACCGTGCCCTTGAGCCGGCCGGACCGTGCCGCCAGCCCGACCACGCTGACAGGGCCGTCGGCGATCTCCGCCAGCAGGTGCATCGACGACGTGGGTAGCGTCCGCACGGCCTGCTGCAGCCGCTGTGGGCAGCCGGCGGCCATGAAGTCGCGCTCCGCGTCGCCGTCCCCGTCGTTGCCGAGCCGGTCGGACACGGTGGCCATGAGCCCGGTGACGGCGTCGATCAGCTCGGGTTTGGTTTTCACGGAAACCATATTGCCACCGACGGCCGTCCTGCGTAGATTGTTTCCATAGAAACCATCTCTAGGGAAACCAAAGGAGTCGACATGCTGGCAGCACTGGTGACCGAATGGGGCAGGCACCCCGTCTACACCGACGTACCTGAGCCCCAGCCGCGCGACGGCGCCGAGGTGGCGGCCGTCGAAGCATCGGCCCTGACCAACCTCACCCGTGCGCTGGTGTCAGGAAAGCACTACGCCAGCAAGGAAGTTCAGCTCCCGGCCATCCCCGGAGTCGACGGTGTCGCCCGTCTCGCCGACGGCCGCCGCATTTACACCGGAGCCCTCGGATACTCGGGAATGATGGCGCAGCGCGCACTCGTCGACCCGCACGCCGGCGTCGAGATCCCCGCACACGTCGACTCGGTGACCGCCGCTGCCCTGCCCAACCCGGGCATCTCGGCCTGGAGCGCACTGTCGCACGCCGCAGCGGTCAAACCCGGCGATCACGTGCTGGTACTGGGGGCCACCGGCGTAACCGGTTCGATGGCAGTGCAATTGGCCACCGCCATGTTCGGCGCCGAGACGGTGGTGGCCGCCGGCCGCAACATCGAACGGCTGGAGTGGCTGCGGTCGGCCGGCGCCCACGCCACCATCGCCCTCGGCGAGCAGGACCTGGGCGCGCAGGTCGCCGAAATGCATGCCAGGCGCCCATTCGACGCGGTACTCGATTACCTGTGGGGCGAGCCCGCCGCCCAGGTCCTCACCGCACTGGCCGCCAGCCACCCGGCCGCGCACTATCACCCGACCCGGTTCGTGCAGATCGGGTCGATGACGGGATCGACCCTGCCGCTCGATGCCGGGGTTCTGCGCGGTACCGGGATCACCCTCTGCGGCGTCGGGATCGGCAGTATCCCGCCCGAGGTGTTGGTCCGGGCGCGCGCCGAGGCGCTGCCCCGACTGTTTGCGATGGTCGCCGAGGGACAGCTCGAATTACGCACCCAGGCAAGACCATTGGCCGAGGTAGCCGAGGCCTGGGCCGGTTCTGAACCCTCGGGCACCCGCGTGGTGCTGACGCCCTAATTTCTTCCGCGAGCAGACACAAACCTGCCCAGTTTCCATGGAAACTGGGCAGGTTTGTGTCTGCTCGCGGGGAAAGTGTCAGCCGAAGCGGCCGGAGATGTAGTCCTCGGTCGCTTTCTGGGTGGGGTTGGAGAAGATCTTCTCGGTGTCGTCGATCTCGATCAGCTTGCCGGGTTTACCGGTGGCCTCCAGATTGAAGAATGCGGTCTGATCGCTCACCCGGGCGGCCTGCTGCATGTTGTGCGTGACGATGACGATCGTGAAATCCTGCTTGAGCGTGGAGATCAGATCTTCGATGGCCAGCGTGGAGATCGGGTCGAGCGCCGAGCAGGGCTCGTCCATCAGCAGCACGTCGGGCTGTACCGCGATCGCGCGGGCGATGCACAACCGCTGCTGCTGACCACCCGACAAGCCACCACCGGGCTTGTCCAGACGGTCCTTGACCTCGTTCCAGAGGTTGGCGCCGCGCAGCGAGCGCTCCGCCACCTCGTCGAGCGTCTTCTTGTTGCGCACGCCCTGCAGCTTCAGCCCGGCCACCACGTTGTCACGAATCGACATGGTGGGGAATGGGTTCGGACGCTGGAACACCATGCCGATGGTCTTGCGCACACCCACCGGGTCCACGCCGGCGCCGTAGATGTCCTCGCCGTCGAGCAGCACCGAACCCTCGACGCGGGCCCCGGGGATCACCTCGTGCATGCGGTTCAGCGTTCGCAGCACCGTCGATTTACCGCAACCCGACGGGCCGATGAAAGCCATCACACTGCGAGGCTGCACCGACAGCGAAACCTCGGATACGGCATGGAACGCGCCGTAGTAGATGTTGACGTCCTTGAGATCCAGCCGCTTGGCCATGGATAGCTCCTACACCTTCTTGGGGGAAAAGAGTTTGGCGACCGCGCGAGCGCCGACATTGAGCAGGGCGATCAGCAGGATCAGCGTCAGCGCCGCGCCCCACAGCCGGTCGGTGGGCACCGGGTTGGCGCCTGCCCCTGCCGAGATCTGGTCGTACATCATTCCCGGCAGCGATCCCATGAACCCGCCGAACATGTCGAAGTTCATCGCCTGGGCGTAGCCGACGAGAATCAGCAGCGGCGCGGTCTCACCCATCACGCGGGCCAGTGACAGCATGATTCCGGTGACGATGCCCGACAAGGCCGTCGGGATCACGATTCGGGCGATGGTCTTCCATTTCGGCACGCCCAGCGCATAACTCGCCTCACGCAGATCCATGGGGACGATGCGCAGCATCTCCTCGGTGGCCCGCACGATCACCGGAATCATCAGCAGCACCAACGACAGTGACACCGCAAACCCGGACCGGCCGAACCCGAGCGTGGCCACCCACAACGCGTAGATGAACAGCGCGGCAACGATCGAGGGCACGCCGGTGAGGATGTCCACCATGAACGTGGTGACCTTGCCCAGCCGGGTACCACCGCCGTACTCGACCAGGTACACGCCCACCATCACGCCGATCGGGATGGAGATCAGCGAGCACACGAGGCCCTGCAGCAAGGTGCCGACGATCGCGTGGTAAGCACCTCCACCGACGACGAACGTCGTCATCCCGGCCTGGGAATTGGTGAACCACGTGGCTGAGCTCAATGCGGCCCAGCCCCGGACGATCACCGAGTACAGCACCCAAACCAGGGGCACCAAGGCGACCAGCAATGACAGGGTCACCAAAACCGTGGCGAGGTGGTTGGTCAGCTTGCGGCGCAGACTCACGCCCTGGAACGCGGGCGCCTTGACCGGCCGCTCGAGTGTGGAGGTCATCTGTGCTGTCTCCTCTTCGCGCAAGCGCTCATCAGCGCCCCTTTCCCGACACCGCGGCGCGGGCCAATGAGTTCACCACGAAGGTCAGGATGAACAGCACCAGGCCGGCGGCAATGTAGGCGCCCGCCTTGTACTGATCGTTGAATTCGCTTGCAGTGGCAGCGATCTTGCTCGCGAAGGTGTAGCCGCCGTCGAACAGCGACCAACCGAACGCGGTCTGGGTGCCGCGCAGGATGATCAGCAGGGCGATGGTCTCACCGAGCGCGCGCCCCAGACCGAGCATCGCGCCACTGACGTAGCCGGACAACCCGAAGGGCAGCACCGTCGTGCGCACCACTTCCCAGCGGGTGGCGCCGAGCGCCAGCGCGGCCTCGATCTGGCCCCGCGGGGTCTGGGTGAACACCTCGCGGGTCACCGCGGTGATGATCGGCAGGATCATCACCGCCAACACGATTCCCGCGGTGAAGATGGTGCCGCCACCGGCCACCGAGGCAGTCCCCGTCTTGAACAGGAACAGCCAGCTCATGTTCGTATTGAGCCACACTGCAAAAGGTTTGATCGCCGGCGCGAGTACGTACAGACCCCAGACGCCGTAGACGATCGACGGCACGGCGGCCAGCAGGTCCACCAGATAGCCCAGCGGGCCCGCCAGTCGCCGCGACGAGTACTGGGTGAGATAGATCGCGATACCCAGGGCCACCGGCATCGCCAGCACCAGGGCGAACAGGGAGACGAACACTGTCACCTGCAGCAGATCGAAGATGCCGAAATGCATCGCGGAGGTGTCGGTGGTGATCCAGTTGCCGCCGTAGAGGAAGAAGTTCTCCTCGTTACGGGCCAACGCGGGAATCGCGCGCCACAGCAGGAACACCCCGATCGCCGCGATCAGCGCGACGATCAGGACGCCCGAGCCCTCGGCGAGCGCACGGAAAATTCGGTCGCCGAGGCGAACCTTGGCTCCCTTGGACGGATCGGTGGAGATAGGCGCCGGCTCGGGGTGGGGGGACGCGAGCGTCTCCCCCGACCCCGAATCAGCTGGATTCGGCGTTGTCACTATTGTCCCGTCGGGGCCCCTGGTCGTCATGCGGTCGGTAAATCCATCCTCGCCCAAATCCGTCCTCTAAAGCCAGTCCGGCTACTAAGCGATGGCCTCGACCGAGGTCAGCAGGCGCTGCTTGAACTCGTCGGGGAGCGCGATGTATCCGGCCTGCGACAGGCTGGCCTGGCCCTCATTGGCGGCGACGGTCAGGAAGGACTTGACGGCGGCGGCGGTGTCGGCGTCGTACCCCTTGGAGCAAACGATCTCGTAGGTGGCCAGCACGAGCGGGTAGACGCCGGCTTCCTTCGAGGCGTACAGCGCGTTCAGGTCGAGCACGAGGTCCTTGCCCTCGCCCTTGAACGTGGCGGCGCCGACGGCCTTGGTGGTCGACTGGTCATCCAGTGCGACTGCACCGGCACCGCTGTCGATCTGGGCGTAGGGCAGACCGGCCGCGGCGGCCGGGCTCTTCTCGACGTAGCCGATCGAGCCGGGGGTGGCCTGCACGGCCTGCACCACACCGGAGGACTTCTGCGCGCCTTCACCGGCACCGCCCTGGAACTCCTTGCCCGCACCCTTGGTCCAGGTCTGCGGCGCGGCCGCGGCCAGGTACTTCTGGAAGTTGTCGGTGGTGCCCGAGGAATCCGACCGGTAGATCGGCTTGATGTCCAGGTCCGGCAGAGTGGTGCCGGCGTTCAGCGCGGCCACCGCCGGATCGTTCCACTTCTTGATCTGGCCCTGGAAGATCTTGGCGAGCACGTCGGGGTTCACGACCAGCTTGTCGACACCCTCGACGTTGTAGGCCAGCGCAACCGGGCCGAAGACCAGCGGCAGGTTCCAGGCCTCGTTGCCACCACAGCGCGCGGCGGCCTTGGCGACCTGATCGTCCTTGAGCGCCGAGTCGGAGCCGGCGAAGTCGACCTGCTTGGCGATGAACTGATCCACGCCCGCGCCCGATCCGGTCGGGTTGTAAGCCAGATTCTTGCCGGAGCAGACCTGGCCCCACACCTTGTTGAATTCAGCGATCGCGTTCTGCTGCGCGGTCGAGCCCTCGCCCGTCAGAGAGTTCTTGCCGCCGCACTCCGCCGACGAGGCCGAGCCGGTGCCCGAGGCTGCCGAACTCGTGCCGGCAGCGTTGTTGTCGCTGCCGCACGCGGTCAGCGTGAGTGCCGCGATCGCCGTCGCGGAAAGCGCCACACCGAACGGCTTGCCAATGCTGATGAGCTTCACTTGTCCCACTTTCAATTGACGGCTTCGAACTCTCCGGCAACGTATTCGGCCCCAATGGACGGCTCGCGGACAGCAGGTGAATCGGCAGTGAATAGGTTCAGCGTGTCCACAGCTAAACGGGTTAACCGGCGGAGTACGCCACGTCGACGCCGAACACCTCGAAACCCAAGTTTCGGTAGGTCGCCACGGCCGCCGAGTTATCTGCCTCGACGTAAAGTAGCACCGTCGGCAGAGACCGCGCGGCGAGGTGGTGCAGACCGACCAGGGTCAGCACCGATCCCAGTCCCCGGCCCTGTGCCGCCGGGTCGACGCCGACGACGTACACCTCGCCGAGGTTGCCGTCATGGACTTTCGTCCAGTGGAAGCCCAGCAGTTGTCCGGTGTGTTCGTCGACCGCCTCGAAGAGTCCGTCGGGGTCGAACCACGGCTCGCTCCGCCGTTCGACGATTTCCTGGCCGGTCCAGCCGCCCTGTTCCGGATGCCAGGCGAAGGCCGCATTGTTGACCCGCAGGATCTCGGCGTCGTCCTGGGGTCCGGCATAGGTACGGATCCGCACGCCCTCGACGGTGCGCAGCGGCGGCAGGTCGGTCAGCGGGCGGCGCATCTGCAGCAGTTCGCGAACCACTTTGAGGTCCAGCGCGGCGGCCAGCGCACGGGCCGCCTCGAGGTTGCCGTGTGCCCAGATGCGCGTGCCTGCCGGGCCCTCGGCGAGTCCCGCACGGGCCAGCGCCGCACCGACACCGTGCCGTCGGGCGTCGGGATGCACCACCAGTTCAGCCATCGCCGGGTCATCGTCGTCGGCCGGGGCCAGGTTCAGGTACCCGACGAGATCTGCACCCTCGGTCGCCAGCAGGTGGCGCGTCCGGTCATGGCCGAGCGCGCGCAGTACCTGATCGCCGACCGGGGCCACGCCGTCGGCTGCGGTCGCTGCGGCGATGAGTGCACGGATCCCGGCCTGTTCGGCTTCGGACAGCCTGGTATGCCAGTCGAGTTCGGTCACTGGCCGGGCAGCCTCCCGGCCAACGGCTCGTCCACCTCGTCGGTCGCCGGGTCGTAGTCGTCGTCGTGGTCGGCCTGCGCAGCTTCGGCGGCGGCGGTAGCACCGCCGCTCGCCTCGGCGGCAGGTGTGCGGCCGCGTGACGGGCGCACCGCCTTGTATCCCACGTTGCGGACGGTGCCGATCAGCGATTCGTACTCGGGGCCGAGCTTGGCGCGTAGACGGCGGACGTGGACGTCGACGGTGCGGGTACCGCCGAAGAAGTCGTAGCCCCACACCTCCTGCAACAGCTGCGCACGGGTGAAGACCCGCCCGGCGTGCTGCGCGAGGTACTTGAGCAGCTCGAATTCCTTGTAGGTGAGATCGAGGGGACGTCCCCGCAGACGCGCGGTGTAGGTGCCCTCATCGATCGCGAGTTCACCGAGGGCGATCTTGCCGACGTTCTCCTGGTTGGCCCCGCCGGCACGCCGGCCGACCAATAGCCGCAGACGGGCATCGATCTCGGCCGGGCCGGTACTGGGCAGCAGGATCTCGTCGAGGCCCCATTCGTGGTTGACCGCCACCAACCCGCCCTCGTTGATCACCGCGACGACCGGGACGGACGTGCCCGTCGTTCCCAGTAGCCGGCACAGGCCGCGCGCGGCCGCGAGATCGGTACGGGCGTCGACGATCGCCACGTCGGCGCTGCCTGCCTCCAGCAGCGAGGACACCTCGGTCGGTGCAGTGCGCACAGTGTGCGCCAGCAGGGTCAGGGAGGGCAGCACCGACTCGGGATGCGGGTCGACGGTCAGTAGCAGCAGATCCAAGGGGGTCCTCCGGCGCGCCGGCAATCACTTCCCACGATCGCCCGGACCACGATGTCCACACGGTCGATTCATGACTGACATGTAGCCGTTACCGGCTTTTGTGATCTAACGATAACGCCTCACCTGCTGATCAGCCGCGCCGAGCGCCTCGATCCGACGGCCGTGGGCCACAATGTGGCGGTGCGCAAACTGCTGATCGGGCTCACCGCGACCGTGACCGCGCTCATCGTCGGGGTCGTCGGCGCCGATTTCGGCTCCGCGATCTACGCCGAGTACCGACTGGCTCGCAACGTCCGCACCGCCGCGGGACTGAACTGGGACCCGTGGGTCGCGATCCTCGGTTTCCCGTTCCTCACCCAGGTCCGCAATCATCGATACAAAGAGATCGAGATCCGGGCCGCCGGTGTCGACCACCCGGTAGTCGGCAAGGCCTCGCTGGAGGCCACCCTGCACGGCATCGACACAACCCATTCGTCGTGGCTGATCCCGCCCGACACGAAACTGCCCGTCACGAAGGCCGAGAGCCGCATCATCATCGATTCCACCCACATCGGCCGGTACATGGGCATCGATGACCTGCTGGTGGAGGCCCCCTCGCGGGAGACCAACGACGCCACCGGGGGCACCACCGAGTCCGGCATCTCCAGCAGCCAGGGGCTGGTGTTCACCGGGACCCCCAAGGGCTCCGGGCTGGACAAGCGGGTCAGTGTCTCGGTCGACCTGTCGTTCGCCGACCGGGACGACACCACCCTGGTCCTGACCGCGACCGGGATCCTGACCGGCCCCGGAACCGCTGACGAGCCGGTACCCGACGAGAAGACCGCAGCGGTGCTGGCCGAGTTCAGCCACGCCATCACCGGACAGAAACTGCCGTTCGGGATCGCCCCGACCACCGCTGGTGCCCGTGGCTCCGACGTGATCATCGAGGGCATCGCCTCGGGAGTAACCGTCGACCTGGCGGGGTTCAGACAGGCATGAGCTCTTCGATGGTGCTGGCGATCGTGGTGCTGATCGCCGCGCTCGGGGTGGCCTACGTGATCGGTCGCCTGATCACCCTGCGCGCCGGCCTGATCAGGGCGGGCGAAGAGGCCGCCGACATCGACACCAGTGGCCTCGGATTGTCCGACACCGGTCCGACGGTGCTGCACTTCACGGCCGAATGGTGCGGGCCCTGCGCCGCGGTCCGTCGTGTCGTGGACCAGGTCTGTGCCGGGCTGCCCGAGGTTGCCCACGTCGAAATCGACATGGACGCCAATCCCGAAGCCGCCCGGCGGCTTTCGGTACTGTCGCTGCCTACCACGATCATCTTCGATATCCACGGACGGCCCCGATACCGCACCAGCGGGGTCCCCAAGGCCGCTGACCTGCACTCGGCGCTGGAACCGCTGTTGGCTTGACTCGGCGGTTATTGGGTAAGCTGTCGGTCGTGTCAGCCCGCCTTGAGCTCGTGCTCACCAAGCGCCGCGCAGTCGATCTGTGCCGCGTCGCGGGTTGCTGCTGTTGTTGTTGCTGCTGTTGAGCGCAGCCGCGCGCTTTTGCGCGCCCGCTCAGGCCTTGTGCCCTGAGCCTGCACACAACCAGACCTTCGACAACAACAGGAGTTCGTTCACATGTCATCGACATCAACCCGCCCCAGCGCTGGCGTTCAGCCTGCTCAGGTGGACGTGCGGGGGCCGCGGTTCGCCGCCTGGGTCACCACCGCGGTACTGATCGGCACGCTGCTGGTCGCCGGGGCGAATGAGTTCGCGGCCGCGGCGCTGCTGGGCGCCCAGGCGGTGGTGTTCGCGATCGGCGCGGTCGGCGGGCCCCGGAAGCATCCCTACGGCCGTCTGTTCGCCACCTTCATCGCGCCGCGCCTGGCGCCGGTCACCGAACGCGAGCCGGTGCCGCCACTGAAGTTCGCCCAGTTGGTCGGCTTCGTTTTCGCCGTCGTCGGTACGGCGGGGTTCACCTTCGGCATCACCGCGCTCGGCCTGACCGCCACCGCGTTCGCGTTGGTGGCGGCCTTCCTCAACGCGGCCTTCGGAATCTGCCTGGGTTGCCAGATCTACCCGCTGGTGGTCCGGCTACGCCGCACCCCCAGTCCCGCATGACACTCACCCGACATACCAAATAGCAAGCAACCGAAAGGAATTCGTACATGGCACGTTCCGACGTCCTGGTCTCGACCGAATGGGCCGGGAACAATCTCGATACCGCCGGCGTGGTGTTCGTCGAGGTCGACGAGAACACCAGCGCCTACGACGACGAGGGCCACATCCCCGGCGCCGTCAAACTGGACTGGAAAGATGATCTGCAGGACGCCGTCAAGCGTGACTTCGTCGACCAGCAGCAGTTCTCGAAGCTGTTGTCCGACAAAGGCATCGGCAATGACGATACGGTGATCCTGTACGGCGGCAACAACAACTGGTTCGCGGCCTACGCCTACTGGTACTTCAAGCTGTACGGCCACGCCGACGTCAAGCTGCTCGACGGCGGCCGCAAGCGCTGGGAGCTCGACGCCCGCCCGCTGGTGAAAGAGGCGCCCCACCGTGCCTCTACGTCGTACGTCGCCCAGCCCCTGGACAACAACATCCGGGCCTACCGCGACGAGGTCATCGCCGCGATCGGCACGAAGAACCTGGTCGACGTGCGTTCGCCTGACGAGTTCTCCGGCAAGATCCTGGCACCGGCCCACCTCCCGCAGGAGCAGAGCCAGCGGCCCGGGCATATCCCCAGCGCCATCAACGTTCCGTGGAGCAAGGCAGCCAACGAGGACGGCACCTTCAAGTCCGACGAGGACCTGGCCAAGCTGTACGCAGCGGCCGGCCTCGACGGCGAGAAGGAGACCATCGCCTACTGCCGGATCGGTGAGCGTTCGTCGCACACCTGGTTCGTGCTGCAGGAGCTGCTGGGACACCAGAACGTCAAGAACTACGACGGCAGTTGGACGGAATACGGCTCCCTGGTGGGCGCCCCGATCGAGTTGGGAAGTTGATATGTGCTCTGCACCGAAGCAAGGACTGACGTTGCCGGCCGGCGTCGACCTGGAGAAGGAAACCGTCATCACCGGTCGCGTGGTGGACGGCTCCGGTCAGGCAGTCGGCGGCGCCTTCGTGCGCCTGCTGGACGCCAGCGACGAGTTCACCGCTGAGGTCGTGGCCTCGGCGACCGGCGACTTCCGGTTCTTCGCCGCCCCGGGCACCTGGACGCTGCGCGCCCTGTCCCCCGCGGGCAACGGCGACGCCAGCGTGGCCCCGTCCGGTGCCGGCATCCACGAGGTCGACGTCAAGGTCGCCTAGCGACGAAGGAGCTAGGCCATCCGGCTCAGCTTGATCCCTCTTTCGAACGTGAGCTTGTGTGCGAAATTTCGGCAGTTTCTCGCACACAAGCTCATGTTCGGCGTGCATTGGGGCGTCCCGACCCGGGGCGCCGACACCCTCGACTAGGAACTAGAATATTTCCCGTGGTGCTCTTCTTCGAGATAATGCTCGTCGCGGCCGTCGTGGTGATCACGTGGTTCGCGTTGTACGCGCTGTACCGCCTCGTCACCGACGAGTCGTGACCTCCAACCGGGATGTTCCTGCGGACGCCCCGGCCACCGGGCCGGGTTCCGGTGACCGCGCCGTAGCGGCAGCCGTCGAACGGGCCAAGGCCACGGCCGCCCGCAACATTCCGGTCTTCGACGACCTGCCGATGCCTGCCGATACCGCGAATCTGCGCGACGGCGTCGGCCTCAACGATGCGCTGCTCGCGCTGTTGCCGTTGGTGGGCGTCTGGCGTGGTGAAGGCGAAGGGCGCGACACCCACGGCGACTACCGGTTCGGTCAGCAGATCATCGTCTCCCATGACGGTGGCGACTACCTGAACTGGGACTCCCGGTCGTGGCGGTTGAACGAAGCGGGTGAATACGACTCGCCCGGTCTGCGCGAGACCGGGTTCTGGCGATTCGTCACCGATCCCGACGATCCGGCCGGTCGCGACGAGTCACAGGCCATCGAACTGCTGCTGGCCCATTCGGCCGGCTATGTCGAACTTTTCTACGGCAAGCCCCTCACGCAGGCTTCCTGGGAGCTGGTCACCGATGCGCTGGCCCGCAGCAAGTCCGGGCTGCTGGTGGGCGGTGCCAAGCGCCTCTACGGCATCGTCGAAGGCGGCGACCTGGGATACGTGGAAGAACGTGTAGACGCTGACGGCGGTCTGGTACCGCATCTGTCGGCCCGGCTGTCACGGTTTGTCGGCTGATGCGCCG
Organism: Mycobacterium sp. IDUB_24; assembly: GCF_055419385.1. Lineage (NCBI taxonomy): Bacteria > Bacillati > Actinomycetota > Actinomycetes > Mycobacteriales > Mycobacteriaceae > Mycobacterium > Mycobacterium sp. IDUB_24. Next base: position 148,147 of record NZ_JBVAXO010000007.1, on the reverse strand, counting down.
GCCCATCATCGCGGCAGGTCTGCTTGCCGCAGCGGCATTCCTCGGCGCGTGTTCGTCGGAAGGGCCGCAACCGGCCCCGACTTCGCCGCCGCCCGAGCACGGGACATATGCACATTGCCTGTCCGAGCACGGTGTGCCCTTGGCGCCCGGCCCGGTCGCCGGGCCGCCGTCGGGGGTCGACGAGCAGACTTGGCAGCAGGCGATCAAGGCATGTTCGACGCTGGCGCCGGGCCCGACTTAATTCGCGCCGCCCACCGCGCCAACAGGGTTCGGCCGCCCCAGACATGGGGCGACCCCCGAGCCTTGGTACCTGGTTGGACTGACCGAGGGGCTCGGGGGCCGGGTGGCTGCGGGGAATTCGCCAGCGCGCGCAGGCTTTACCCCGGCGCTGCTAGCGGGCAGCCACCTCACATGTCCATAAGTCATTCACTTGACGGACCACCTCCTTCCCTGTGTGCAAACGAAGCTACCCCCGTCCGCCCAGCCCGACAAGCGATTTATACGCAGCTCAGCGATCGCAGACGATCGCCGCGTCCACCAGGCCGGAGATGTCGGCAGCCAGCGGCGCATCGGGCAGTCGCTGACCGTCCAGCGTGTGCACGCGAGCCGCGAGGGTGATACTGGAAATCAGCCAAACCCCTTGCGCGGTAAACAGGTCCGCCGGTTTGAGCGCGCGGAAGTCGCAGTCGTAGCCCTTGTTGCGGGCCACCTCGAACAGTGCTTGCTGGGTGGTGCCGCGCAGGATCGGGTACCAGGGCGGCGGGGTCAGCAGCAGCGGCTGGCCGTCGGGACCTTCGCTCGCGATCACCACGGTGGAGCGCGGACCTTCCAGTACGTAGCCGTCGGAGCTCACGAAGATCACGTCGCCGGCGCCGTGATCTTCGGCGTGCCGCAGCGCGGCCATGTTCACCGCATAGGACAGGGTCTTGGCGCCCGCTGCCAGCCACGGCATCTCGCCGGCACCCAAGGGCAACCCACGGTCCAGGGTGATCGCCGCCAACCCGTCGCGGCGCACGCCGGCCACCCGGTCGGCCAGTGCGCCGATGGTGGCGAATGCGGTCGCCGGGCCGCCGCTCTCACGGCCTCGGCTGTACACCAGACGCAGCACGCCGTCGCCGTCGTTCCCCGCGACCCAGCGCTGCGCCCCCAGCGCAACCGCCGCCCGCCAGGCGTCGAGGTCGGGCTCCGGCAGATCCAGCATCTTGGCGGATTGGGTCAGCCGGGTCAGGTGCGCCTCCAGCAGGCAGGGCCTGCCGTCACGCACCAGCAGCGTCTCGAAGACCCCGTCACCGCGTACCGCGGCCAGATCGTCGGCGTGCAGCAGCGGGGCGTCGGGGTCGTGGATCTGCCCGTCAAGGGTGACCAGCACGGCTGGTGGGCTCGCCATGGGGCCCCAGCGTAGTTTGCGCCCGATGAGCCGCGTGCGCGAAGAGCGACAAGACCGATGAGCCGCGTGCGCGAAGAGCGACAAGACCGATGAGCCGCGTGCGCGAAGAGCGACAAGACAGATGAGCGGCTTGGGCGAAGAGCGACAAACGTACAGTTGGCCTATGACTGCACTACCGTCAGCGGTTCCGGCGCCCGAGGCAGGTCCCGACGCGGGCGCGATCTGGCATTACGGTGACCCGCTCGGTGAGCAGCGCTCTGCAGCCGCCGCCGCGGTCCTGGTCGACCGGTCACACCGGGCGGTGCTGACGCTGGCCGGCAAGGACCGTCAGACGTGGCTGCACAGCATCTCCAGCCAGCACGTCAGCGCGTTGCCGGACGGTGCGGTCACCGAGAATCTCAGCCTGGATCTGCAGGGCCGTGTCGAAGATCACTGGATCCAGACCGAGCTCGACGGCACCACCTACGTGGACACCGAGCCGTGGCGGGGCGAGCCGCTGCTGGCGTACCTGCGCAAGATGGTGTTCTGGTCCGATGTCCAGATCGAGCCGGCCGATCTGGCGGTGCTGTCACTGCTGGGGCCGGGCCTGGCCGACGACAAGGTGATCGCGGCCCTGGGCTGTGGCCCGCTGCCGCAGGAGGCTACAGCGGTGGCGCTGCCCGGTGGCGGGTTCCTGCGCCGCCTGCCCGGGTCTGAAGTCGAACTGGACCTGGTGGTGCCCCGCGAGTCGGTCGCCGAATACACCCGGCGGCTCACCGAGGCTGGTGTCCGGCCCGCCGGGGTGTGGGCATATGAGGCCCATCGGGTGGCGGCCCGGCGTCCTCGCCTGGGTGTGGACACCGATGAGCGCACCATCCCGCACGAGGTCGGTTGGATCGGCGGACCCGGTGTCGGAGCAGTGCACCTGGACAAGGGCTGCTACCGCGGCCAGGAGACCGTCGCGCGGGTGCACAACCTGGGCAAACCGCCCAGGATGCTGGTGATCCTGCAACTCGACGGTTCCGCCGACCGGCCGGTCACCGGCGACGTGGTGACCGCGGGCGGACGCAATGTCGGCCGCATCGGTACCGTCGTCGAGCACGCCGACGAGGGCCCGATCGCGTTGGCCCTGCTCAAGCGGGGATTACCGGTCGATACCGAGCTGGTCGCCGGGGCCGAGGCGCAGGCACCGGCCGTGATCGACCCGGATTCCATGCCCGCCGCCGATACCACCGCCGGAGCCGGCCGCGCGGCCGTCGAGCGACTCCGGCACGGTTAGTCCGTAAAACCGCGCATCAGCACGTAAACTCACCCGGTCAACGACGACGTGACGACCGTCTCTTCGCGAATTCCGCGATCCTGGTGACGGTCGTGCAGCCGTGCGGCGACGCAGGGCAGCCGGGCCCTCACCGCTCACCATGAGGCAGGGCCTGAGAGCACTTCGCGGGCGGGCACGGTAAAGTGTTGGCAGGACAATAAAGACACACAGATCGGAGCCGCCTAGTTATTGGGCCGCTCCGTTATTGCGCGAGGGGGTCCCCCATGGGCCGCGGCCGGGCTAAGGCAAAGCAGACCAAGGTTGCACGTGACCTGAAGTACAGCTCGCCGAATACCGACTTCAGTCAGCTCCAACGTGAGCTGTCGGGATCTCCCGATTCCGGTGACGCCAATGACGACGCCGAAGACTGGTCGGGCGAGGATGACTGGCGGCGCTGAGCCGTCGCCACTTTCGTTGTAGAACTTAGATTCAGGTCGCGCTGATAGCGCACGTGGCATATCAGCGCGACCTGTCTAACGCCTAAAACCGCGGATGCTGTCCAACCAGCTGGGCGCGCACACTGTCCTTGCCGCCCTTCTTCACGGTTCCCAGCGTCCAGCAGTCCAGGTGACGTGCGGTCAGGATTGCCAGCGCACGGTCGGTGTCCTCAGGGGCGACGACCGCGACCATTCCGACACCCATGTTGAGCGTCTTCTCCATCTCTGCACGCTCGACGCGTCCGCGCTGGGCGATCATCTGGAACACGGGTGCCGGCGTCCAAGTACCGCGATCCAGTTCTGCGGTCAGTCCGTGGGGCACGACACGCTCCAGGTTGCCCGCCAACCCGCCGCCGGTGACGTGGCAGAACGTGCGGACCTGGGTCTCGGCGGCCAGCGCCAGGCAGTCCTTGGCGTAGATGCGGGTCGGCTCCAGCAGTTCCTCGCCGAGCGTGCGGCCGAACTCCTCGACGTGACCGGCCAGGTTCATCCGGTCGATCTCCAGTAGCACCTTGCGGGCCAGCGAGTAGCCGTTGGAATGCAGTCCGCTGGATGCCATGGCGATGATCACGTCGCCGGGCCGGACCCGGTCGGGCCCGAGCACGTTGTCGGCTTCGACGATGCCGACACCGGTCGCGGAGATGTCGTAGTGGTCGGGTTCCATCAGTCCGGGATGTTCGGCCGTCTCGCCGCCCAGCAATGCGCAGCCCGCCTGGATGCAACCTTCGGCGATACCGGACACGATCGCGCTGACCCGCTCCGGAACGGTGCGACCGACTGCGATGTAGTCCTGCAGGAACAGTGGCTCGGCGCCGCACACCACGAGGTCGTCGACCACCATCGCGACCAGGTCGAGCCCGACGGTGTCGTGCTTGTCCATGGCCTGCGCCACGGCGAGCTTGGTGCCCACGCCGTCGGTCGAGGCGGCCAGCACCGGCTCGCGGTATCCGCCCCGCAGGGCGAACAACCCGGCAAAGCCGCCCAGGCCACCCCTGACCTCCGGACGGGTCGCCTTCGCGGCGAGGGGCTTGAAGAGCTCGACGGCGCGGTCACCGGCTTCGATGTCCACTCCGGCCGAGGCGTAGGAAATGCTGCTGTGTTCGGCGATGCCGTGCTGTTCGGCGCCCTTAGTCATCGCAAGCAAGGTTACCGCCCCGGCATTGCGGGGGTATAGCGCAGGAGGCGTTAAGGACCCCTCAAAGCAGGGGAACTGTCAGGGCCTCAAGGACGCCACGACGCCGGAGACGTCAAGGACGCCTGAGCGCCGATGCGTTGTCGTTGTCGGGCTGCAGCGGGACACCGGTGCGCGCCGCGGTGGCCAGCATCTGCTCGACGACGTTCTTGCCCAGCGCGGTCTCGCCGGGCAGCTCGATCGGGTAGTTCCCGTCGAAGCAGGCCGAACACAGCCGGGTCGTCGGCTGTTCGGTGGCCGCGATCATGCCCTGCTGGGAGATGTAGCCCAGGCTGTCGGCTCCGATGGCGTGCCGTACCGCCTCCAGCATCTCGCCCTGGTGCTCGGCGGGTGCGGCGTTGGCGATCAGCTCGGCCGGGGTGGCGAAGTCGATGCCGTAGAAGCACGGCCAGCGCACCGGCGGCGAGGCGATCCGGACGTGGACCTCCAGCGCTCCGGCCTCACGAAGCATGCGGACCAGTGCGCGCTGGGTATTGCCGCGCACGATCGAATCGTCGACGACGATCAGCCGTTTGCCGCGGATCACTTCCCGTAGCGGGTTGAGCTTGAGCCGGATACCCAGCTGCCGGATGGTCTGCGAGGGCTGGATGAACGTGCGGCCCACATAGGCGTTCTTCATCAGGCCCTGGCCGAACGGAATCCCGGATTCCTGCGCGTAACCAACAGCGGCCGGCGTGCCCGACTCGGGGACCCCGATCACCAGGTCGGCGTCGACCGGGTGCTCGCGGGCGAGCCGACGGCCGATGTCGACGCGCGTGGCGTGTACCGAACGGCCCACCAGCGTGCTGTCCGGGCGGGCCAGATAGACGTACTCGAAGACGCAGCCCTTGGGTTCGGGGTTGGCGAACCGGGTCGACCGCACGCCATCGGCGTCGATGGCCAGCAGCTCACCGGGTTCGATGTCGCGGACGAACGAGGCACCGACGATGTCGAGCGCGGCGGTCTCCGAGGCGACGACCCAGCCGCGGTCCAGCCGGCCCAGGGCGAGCGGACGCACCCCGTGCGGATCGCGTGCGGCGTAGAGGGTGTTCTCGTCCATGAAGGTCAGGCAGAAGGCTCCGCGCACCGTGGGCAGCAGCTCCAGAGCGGCCTGTTCCAGGGTCGCGTCGGCGGCACCATGGGCCAGCAGCGCGCCCAGGATGTCGGAGTCCGTCGTAGCGGCGATCGTGCCCGTCGACGATCTGTTGTCGATCAGCCCGGCGGCGCGGGCCCGGGTGGCCAGTTCGGCGGTGTTGACCAGGTTGCCGTTGTGGCCGAGTGCGACGCCGGTTCCGGCGGCGGTATTGCGGAAGACCGGCTGGGCGTTCTCCCACGTGGTGGACCCGGTGGTGGAGTAACGGCAGTGCCCGACGGCGACATGGCCCGGCATCGCGGCCAGGGTCTGCTCGTCGAACACCTGGCTGACCAGACCGAGATCCTTGAACACAAGGATCTGCGACCCGTCGGAAACCGCAATGCCCGCAGCCTCCTGGCCACGGTGCTGCAGCGCGTACAGGCCGTAGTAGCTGAGCTTTGCGACGTCTTCACCCGGGGCCCAGACCCCGAATACGCCGCATTCCTCGCGCGGTTCGTTCTCGTCGAGTTGCTGACCAGTCACGATAGGGCTGCTCCCGGGGCGGCGGTTGGTGACATAACCGAGTCTACGGTCCAGTGGGGCCAAGCAAAGAATCGAATGGCCGTTCTGACACCGGCTTTTACAACAGCGGACGGCACCATCGTCATTCCGCCGCGGCTGCACGATGGTGTGGCCGGCCGCACCCGAATCCGTCGGGATAACCCCATCGACCCACCACATGCCAACGGCAAGGATGGTTTTCGTGACGCGCCAACTCTCGGAGAATCCGACAACCGATCCCCCCGATTCCGACGCGACCGACCCGCGGCAACCGTGGCCGGAGGTGACGAAGATCGCATTCCGGTTCTGTTTTCTGTACTTCGGCCTCTTCTGTCTGTTGTTCGCGCAGATCACCTTTACCTTCCTGGGGGTCATCAGCCACTGGCTGCCGGAGCAGGCGGTGATGTGGCAGATGACGGTGCTGGACCCCGTGCTGCGCTGGGTCGGCAGTCACGTCTTCGGGATCGAGGCGGCGCTGCACCGAGATTCCGGCAGCGGGGATCAAGCCGCGATCTGGGTCATGATGTTCTGCCTGTTGGTCGTCGCCGCTGTCGGCACCGCGGTGTGGTCGTGGGTGGACCGGCGACGGCGGGACTACTCGCGGCTGTGGGCCTGGTTCCTGACATTTCTGAGACTGTGCGTGGCGGGGCAGATGCTCTTCTACGGATTCGCCAAGCTCATCCCGACGCAGATGCCGGCCCCGCCGTTGGCGGCGTTGCTGCGCCCGTACGGCGAGTTCAGCCCGGCCTCGGTGCTGTGGCTGCAGGTGGGCAGTTCCCATCCGTACGAGATGGCACTGGGCGCGGTCGAGGTGGCCGCCGGGCTGCTGCTCTTCCTGCCACGGACCGCGACGCTGGGCGCGCTGCTGGGCGTGGCCAGCATGGCGCAGGTGTTCCTGCTGAACATGACCTTCGATGTGCCGGTCAAGATTCTGTCCGGACATCTGCTGTTGATGGGTCTGGTGCTGCTGGTCCCGCAGTACCGCCGATTGGCCGACTTCCTGGTCCTGCAGCGGCCCACCGAGCCGGCCGGCCAGCCAGAGTTGTTCGCTGATCGGCGGGCCAACATCATCGCGGCCCGGGTGCAGGCCGCGCTGGGCATCTGGATGGTCGCCGGTTGTGTACTGGTCGGCTGGCAGAGCTGGAGCGAGTACGGCGGTGGCCGCGTCAAACCCGAGTTGTACGGAATCTGGACGGTGAGCCGCTTCGATGTCGACGGCAGGACGGCGCCTCCGCTGACCACCGATCAACACCGTTGGCAGCGGGTCGTTTTCGACCTGCCCGAGGTGCTGACCTATCAGCAGATGAACGGCGAATTGGTGGATGCCCCGGTCAAGGTCGACGGGGACCGGCTGACGGTGTCGGGACCCGACGGCTCACCTCTGGCCAACCTGACCGCGTCGCGACCGTCACCGCAGGAATTGCGGCTCACCGGCGAGTTGTCCGGCCGCAACGTCACGATCCGGCTGGACCGGATGGAACTCGACCAATTTACTTTGCGTAACCGGGGCTTCCACTGGGTGCAGGAGTACCCGTACTTCAGATGAATCAGTGAGGTCGGTCTCCCAGCGGCACGAGCGGCAACCACCGCGCCACCTCACCGGCCCGCGATCCCGACATCTGCACCGCGGAACCGGCCGCGTCGAGGTCGAGCAGTCCGGTGGCCAGCAGCAGCCAGGTCCGCGGGTCGGTTTCCACCACGTTCGGCGGATTGCCGCGGGTGTGTCGCGGCCCGGCGATGCACTGCACGGCGACGAAGGGGGGCACCCGCACCTCGACGCTGGCACCCGGAGCCATTGCGGCCAGCGTGCGCGCCGTCAGCCGGACCGCCTCCGCCAGTTCGGTGCGGGCGGGTTCCGGTTGAGTGGGTGCGCGCAGCCAGTCGGCCACGACGGCGACCGCCGCCTTGGTCTTTAGTGGATCGACACTGCCTCGCGCGGCCATGCCATAGAGTCTCGCAAAGTGTTTGCCGATCACCGAAATCCGCCGTACCGCATGGCCGGTGCGGTGTTTCTTGTGATCGTCGGGCTGATCCTGGCGGTGATCGTGGCGCAGTTCCGGGGCGCTTTCGAACCCAAGGCACCGCTGACACTGCTGGCCTCGCGCGCGGGCCTGGTCCTCGATCCGGGTTCGAAGGTGACCTACAACGGTGTTCCGATCGGCCGGGTGGGTGCGGTGAGCGCCGACTCCGATCCGGTCCGGGCTCTGGTGCATCTCGACATCAACCCGAAGTACCTCGACCTGCTGCCGGCCAACGTGCAGACCTCGATCCAGGCGACCACCGTATTCGGCAATAAATACGTGGCCTTCACATCTCCGGAACATCCGAGCCCGCAACGGGTTTCGACATCGACCCCGCTCGACGTCACGGCGGTTACCACCGAGTTCAACACGCTGTTCGAGACGATCACCGCGATCACCGAACAGGTCGACCCGATCAAGCTGAACCAGACCTTGTCCGCCACCGCCCAGGCATTGACCGGGCTGGGCAACGCCTTCGGGCAGTCGCTGGCAGACGGCAACACCATCCTCGACGATGTGAACCCACGCTTGCCTGCGCTGCGCCATGACATCGCCGCCCTGGCCGATCTCGGCGAACGCTATGCGGCGGCCGGACCTGACCTGTTCGACGGTCTCGCCGACGCCGCGAACAGCGCCGCCACCTTCTACGCCCAGCGCGGTCAACTCGACGCCGCGCTGGTCGCGGCGATCGGTTTCGCCGGGACCGGTTCCGACATCCTCGAGCGCGGCGGTCCGTATCTGCAGCGTGGCGCGCAGGATCTGATCCCGACGTCGAAGCTGTTCGACAAATATCAGGGACAGCTCTTCTGCACGATCCGCAACTACCACGACGTCGCGCCCGCTTTCTATGCGACGTTCGGCGGCGACAACGGATATTCCTTCGAAAGCACGGGGACCTTGTCGAGCATCGGTGTGGGGAACATGTACGTCTATCCGGACAATCTGCCGCGCGTCAACGCCAAGGGCGGGCCCGAGGGCAAGCCCGGCTGCTGGAAGCCGATCACCGCCGACCTGTGGCCCGCACCGTATCTGGTGATGGACACCGGGCTGTCGATCGCGCCGTACAACCATGTCGAACTCGGCTCACCGATTTTCAACGATTACGTCTGGGGCCGACAGATCGGTGAGCCCACGATCAACCCGTGACGACTCTACGATCTTGATCCAGGGGATTTCGGGTGAGAGGGGACTTTGTGAACGGTAGTGCCGATGCCTAAACGCGCAGTACCGGCGAGCCCCGGGCCCCCCACAGCCTGGCCCCCTCCGCTTCCGGCCTGGCGCGCGATCGGCCTGTCCCTGGCACCGATCGGCGCCGCGATCTTCAACGGGGTGGCCGGCCTGAGCGCCGCGGCGATCGCGGCGGTGTTGGTGTTCGCATTCGCCCGCCTGCACCGGCACGCGCCGCAGGCGGTGTCGACAGGTGACCTCGTCGCCTCCACCGTCGGACCTGCGGCCGGGCGGTTCACCAGCCTCATCCAACTGGCAGCGTATGTGCTCCTTGGTGTGGGTGCCGCCCTGACACTGGCGTTGCAGCCCTTGACCGGCGCACCGGACCTCGAGACCGCGCTGGCCGGGTGGTGGTGGCCAGGCTGGTCGGTGGCCGTGGTGGTCATCGCCGGCGCTGTGGTGGCCTACCTGCCCACCCGGGCGGTAGGCGCGACGGCGGCCGCACTGGCCGGCGTGGGCCTGCTGATCTTCCTCTACCTTGCGCTCGCGATCGTGGCCCGGGTGGCGACGGGCACACCGCCGATGGAGATGGGGAGCACCCACGTCGATTCGGTCCTGCTGGCCACCGCAGCGGCCATACCGCTCGGCCTCGGCCTGGTCGGTTTCGAGGCGGCGACCGTGGTGAGCGGACGTCTGGAGTCGGTGGCGCGCCCGGTGGGCACCGCAGTAGGGGTCACAGCGCTCGGCGCGGTGGCCCTGCTGGCGGCTGCCAACATCGGCGCGACCGGCGGGTTTCACAGCACTGCGGTGAATCTCTCACTGATCATCTCCGAGTTCTTCGCCGACGCCGGGTTCTACTGGTTCACCACCGGCGCGTTGTGTCTGGGCTCGGCCGCCTTGCTGGCCCTGATGTGGGCGGCCACCCGGGTCGCGGGGCGGCTCTTCGGTTCCGGTCCGGAGGTGGCGCTACTGGTTCCCGCGGCGATGTGCTTGCTGGCCATGGCGTTCTCCCGGTTCCAGGATCACCTCGGGAGGCTGCAGATGGCAATCCCGGCATTGCTCCTTCTGGTGGTCTATGTGCTTGTCGCCGAGGCTAATTCGCGTATCGAGGGTTCCGCTGCGGCACAGCAGACACCGCGGCTGATCCTGGCCGTGGTGGCGGTCTGTGTGGTGTTGATCCCGCTGCGGGTCACCGATTTCTCGATGCCCACGTTGTGGCCCCTGATCGTCACGGCCGCGATCGTCGCGGTGGCAGCGCTGCTGGCGCGGCTTGGTAGGCCAGTGCAGCCAGCGCGCCCGCTTCATTGATCGCCAGGTGCGCCAGCATCGGCGCGGTCAGACTCGCCGAACGCTGCGCCAGCCAGCCGAACACCCACCCGGCAATCCCGGTGACCAGCACGGTCGGAATCACGGGTTGGCCTGCGGCACGGGCGTCGGCGATGTGTGACAACCCGAAAGCAGCGGCCTGCAACGCCTGACCGCCGGCCGGGCCGAATGCGTCGGCGCCGACCTTGCCGAGTGCGCCGCGAAAGGCCGCCTCCTCCGGCCACACGGTCCCGAGCGGGATCCGCACCGCCAGCCAGCTGCCCGGCTGTTCGGGCAGGACCTTTTCGCGCATCCCGGTGCGGACCACCGGCACCGTCGACGTCGCTGCGACACCGGCGCTCACCGCGGTCGCGGCGGCCGCACCCAGGCGCAGACCCGACCACACCGCCGGAGGCCGTAGCCCCGGCCGGGCTCCCGCGCCGAACATGAGCACGCCACCGAGGGCCGCCCGCACCAGCGGCTGCCACCTGGCCGGCAGCCTCGGATCGACCAGGCCGTTCCATGTCACCAGCCCTGCCGCCAGCGCCACGGCACGAATTTGGCTGGCCGCCATCAGTATTCGGGTCCGTCTTCGGCCGCGGCCTTCTCCAGCACCAACCGGATGCGTTCGGTGTCGTCGGGCGTCCAGCCGTCCGGCGGGGCCACCGCAGCCCACCCGTCGAGCACCGATTCGCCGTAGTTGTGCCCGTGCCCGTCGGGGACGCTCGATGCGTTGGTGATGTCGGCGGCCACCTGCCAGAACGTGATGATCGGATACCAGCGCATCGAGGCGGTGCGGTCCCCACCCGGCGGCTCGACCAGCCAATCCGGTTCGGAGAACAGCAGATCGCTCGACCACCAGATGATCGGGTCGGACGGGTGCTGCAGGAACAGCACGCGAGTGCCTTCCCACGGTGGGGCGGTGTCGTCGGCGATCTCGGCGGCGTCGGCGGCCTCGGAGAACCGGACGGTGCGACCATTGTCGTAACGGGGGCGTACCTCCGGGGTGCCCGGATCCCGGCGCGCGATCAGGCCGCGCCACAACGGGCTTGCGTTGGGCGGCCCGACCCACAGCACCGAGGAGAAGTCCATCCGGGAGATGTCGGGCAGCCAGCTGAATGCGCCCTGCCCGGCCATCGAACCCAGGCTCTCCCCGTAGAGCACCAACTTGGGACGGTGCCCGGGAGGCAGCTGCTCCCAACGGGCATGGATCGCGTCGATCATCAACCGGCCGTTGTTCATCGACTTCTCTTGGTCGCCCATGAACGAGATCCAGCTCGGGAGATAGGAATACTGCATGCCGACCATCGCGGTGTCGCCGTTGTACATCAGCTCCAGTGCGCGGGCGGCCACCGGGTTGACCCAGCCGGTACCGGTGGTCGGCACGATGACCAACAGCCTGCGATCGAAGGCGTGCGTACGCTCAAGTTCGCTGAGCAACACCGCGATCCGCTGATCATCGGAGTTTCCGGTGTGCAGACCGGCGTATACCCGGATAGGTTCCTTGGCCGGGGAACCGTTGACCGTCTCGAGCTCGGCGGCACGCGGGCCGGATGCGACGAAGTTGCGGCCCTGAAAGCCGAGGGAGTCCCAGGCCGCGAATGAGTCTGGGCTGCCTGACCTCTGAGGTTCGGCGGGTTGGCTGATGCCGTCGCCGGTGGTGGTGTCCTGCGGCTGGAACACGCGGCTGGCACCGGCCAGGAACCCGCGGTAGAGCACCCCGTTGACCAAGGTGACGACCAGCACCACCACGATGGCAGTGCCGATGAACTGGGCCATCTCCCGGTGCAGGCGCCACCGCCGGATGAACACACTGGCCAGTAGCCGCACGGCATCGCGCAGCACCCGCGCGGTGCCGATCAGTGCGGCCGCCACCGCGACGGCGATGATCAGGGTGCGCAGGTAGCCGAGGGTGGCCGGCCCCTCGATGCCCATCAGCGCCGAGACCTGCCGTTGCCAGGCAGCCGCGGGGATCAGCATCAGGATGGACGCCACGATCGCCCCGGTGACGACGACCGCCTTGAGTCCGAGTAACACCCGCTTGCCCGGGGGCCACCACGCCCTCCGCCGTAAAACGAAGCGGTACAGCACTTTTCCCAGCAGCACCCCGATGCCGTAGCCGATCCCGGCGTTGATACCGCCGATCAGCCCGGCGAACAACCAGTCGCGCGGCAGCAGGGACGGGGTCAGTGAGAGGCAGAAGAACAGGGCTCCGACGGCAATACCGGTGAAGTCCAGTCGCACCAGGCGCCAGGCCCAGCGCAGCAGAGGATGACGTTCGTCGAGGTTTTCCCTCGTCACCCGAACAGCCCGGGCAGCACGCCCTCCGACGTGCTCCGCAACTCCGCTAGCGAAATACTGAACTGTCCCTGGACCTCGATGGCGGGTTCTCCCCCGTCTGGACCCTGGTCCACCACGCCGACGCGCGTGACCGGTAGATCCCGGGCCTCACACATCGCCCGGAACCGGCTCTCCTCGGTGCGCGGCACGGCGACCAGCACCCGGCCCGCCGACTCGGAGAACAGGAAGACAAACGGGTCGATGCCGTCGGTCAGGTCCTCCGGAAGGATGACACGGCAACCGGTTTCACCAGCCAGCGCAGCCTCGACGACGGCCTGGATGAGCCCGCCCTCGGACAGGTCGTGGGCCGCCGAGATCAGCCCGTCGCGCGAGGCGGCGGTCAGTACCTCGGCGAGCAGTTTCTCGCGGGCGAGGTCCACCTTCGGCGGAACCCCGCCCAGGTGATCACCGGTGACCTGCGCCCAGACCGAGCCGTCGAACTCGTCGTGGGTGTCGCCGAGCAGCAGCAGTGTCTCGCCCGGTTCGGTACCGAAAGACGTAGGGACACGTCGGCGCACATCCTCCAACACCCCGAGCACGCCCACCACCGGGGTCGGCAGAATCGCGGTGGAGCCGGTCTGGTTGTAGAAGCTGACGTTGCCGCCGGTAACCGGAATACCAAGGGCGGCACAGCCATCGGCCAATCCGCGGACGGCCTGGCTGAACTGCCACATCACCCCGGGATCCTCGGGCGAGCCGAAGTTGAGGCAGTTGGTCACCGCGACCGGGGTGGCCCCGGTGACCGCGACGTTGCGGTAGGCCTCGGCCAGTGCCAGCTGCGCGCCGGTGTACGGATCGAGCTGGGTGTAGCGGCCCGAGGCATCGGTGGAGACCGCGATGCCGCGGCCCGTGGTCTCGTCGATGCGCAGGACGCCGCCGTCGGCATGCTCGGCCAGCACGGTGTTGCCGCGCACGTATCGGTCGTACTGCTCGGTGATGAACGCCCGGCTGCACAGGTGCGGGCTGCCGATCAGCGCCAGCAGGGTGGCCTTGAGCTCGTCACCGGTCTTGGGCCGTGGCAGCTTGGCCGAGGTGTCGGCGACCAAGGCGTCCTGGGTGTCCGGACGCGCGACCGGGCGCTGGTAGACGGGGCCCTCGTGGGCCACGGTGCGCGGCGGCACGTCCACCACGGTGTCGCCGTGCCAGGTGATCTGCAGCCGGTCCCCGTCGGTGACCTCACCGATCACGGTGGCCAGCACCTCCCACTTGCGGCACACGGCCAGGAACGCGTCGACGTTCTCCGGCGTCACCACGGCGCACATGCGTTCCTGCGATTCGCTGGAGAGCACCTCGGCCGGGTTCATGTCCTTGGCCCGCAGCGGCACCTGATCCAGTTCGATGTGCATGCCACCGTCGCCAGCGGAAGCGAGTTCTGAAGTGGCACAGGACAATCCGGCACCGCCGAGGTCCTGGATACCGACAACCAGGCCGGCCGAGTACAGCTCGAGGCAACACTCGATGAGCACCTTCTCGGTGAACGGATCGCCCACCTGAACGCTCGGTAGCTTCTTGCGGCCCGCGCCGCTCTCGTCGCCGGAGAAGGTGTCCGACGCCAGCACCGAGACACCGCCGATGCCGTCGAGGCCCGTGCGCGCGCCGAACAGGATGATCTTGTTACCGGTGCCCGACGCGAACGCCAGGTGCAGGTCTTCCTTGCGCAGCGCACCGACGCACAGCGCGTTGACCAACGGGTTGCCCGCGTAGGAGGGGTCGAAGATCGTCTCGCCGCCGATGTTGGGCAGGCCCAGCGAGTTGCCGTAGCCGCCGACACCGCGCACCACGCCGTCGAGCACGCGGCGGGTGTCCGGCGCGTCGGCCGCGCCGAAGCGCAGCTGATCCATGACCGCCACCGGCCGGGCACCCATCGCCATGATGTCGCGGACGATGCCGCCGACGCCCGTGGCCGCACCCTGGTAGGGCTCCACGTAGGACGGGTGGTTGTGCGACTCGACCTTGAAGGTGACCGCCCAGCCGTCGCCGATGTCGACGACGCCGGCATTCTCGCCGATGCCGGCCAGCATGCCGGCGCGCATCTCCTCGGTCGTGGTCTCACCGAAGTAGCGGAGGTGCACCTTGGAGGACTTGTAGGAGCAGTGTTCGCTCCACATCACCGAGTACATGGCCAGCTCGGCGTCAGTCGGGCGGCGACCCAGGATCTCGCGAATCCGCTCGTACTCGTCGTCCTTGAGGCCGAGTTCGCGGTACGGCTGGGGCTGATCAGGGGTGGCGGCTGCCCGCTGCACCGTGTCGATATCGTGGGTGAGCTCAGACGTCACGGGTCCAGCTTAATGGCTGCTCGCACATGGTCGCGGGCAACCGCGGGTGCACCGCGCTGACGAGCGGCATACTCGGCGGATGCGGAAGCTCGGGCCGAAGGTGTGGCTGGCCATTTTCGGCGTCGTGTTTGCGCTCGGCATCACTTGTTGCCAGTTCAGAGGCTCGTGGTCGGCCGGCCTGATCGACAAGGTGTTGAGGAACCAGCCCGGCGTCACGTTCGTCACACATACGGTCTCGAGCAACAGCGGGTTCGGGGTGCGCACCGCGAGCTTCGACGTCTACGTCGGTGCCGATGCCACCGCTGACCAACTGTCGGCGCTCGGCCGCACCTTCGCCGACCAGATCCACGGATCGATGGTGTACGGCGAGCTGGGCGCCGGCCTCAATGTGAGACGGTCCGCCCCGTCCTTCCCCGCCCAGTCGGGCGCCACGATGTATCTCAGCTTCGACCCTTCCAAGACCACCCCGGAACCGCCGTGGCAGGACTGGCTCAAGCTGGCGCAGGGCGACTACGCGTACGAGATCGTCGGGTTGGCATCCCCCGACGGCGCCTGGAGACCGGCGAACACCAGCCTGAAGGTGATCCTGCGCAGTTACGACCACGTGAGTGATCCGCTCAGCGCGTCGGGGTTCGCGGCCTCGGTCCGGAAGCTGATCGCAGACTTTCCGAACTCGACCGCGGACTGGCACATCGTCGATGTGGACGGCAACAGCGGACCGAGCATCCGTTCACACCACGGCCTGCCCACCCCGGAACAGCTGACGCTATGGGAGGCACTCGACCGGATCGCGCCCACCAAAGGGGGATTCGACCTGGAACCGCCCCGCTTCTCGATCGACGCTGTACCCACCGGTCCCGGTGAGGATCGGCTTCTGATCGACCAGCTGCAGCTCATCAAGAATTGGGGGCTACCGATGGTCTACGAAGTCGCCGATGCGCACATCACCGTACGTCCCGGTGGTTGTTCGAAGGATGCCCAGGAGCCGCAGCCGCGCATTGCTGCGGACGAGGCCCTGCAGACCAGGCTGCGCGCCCAGTTCGAGAGCTGCCCGCCATGACGCGGGCGGCGGGAGCTACCGGCGGTTATCCGCCCGCGATGCAGAACGCGTTGCCGGCCGGGTCGGTGAGCACGACCCAGCGGAACTCTTCGCCGAAGTTGTGCCTGCCCGTCTCGGTGGCGCCGAGACCCACGAGCCGGGCTACCTCGGCCTCCATGTCCGCAGCGTGGAAGTCGACATGTACGCGGTTCTTGCCCGGAGTCGGGTCGGGTACCCGCTGAAAGCCCAGATTCGGACCACCATCGCGTTGCACAAGCACGAATTCCCCTGGTGCATAGGCATTCACAGAGCCGCTGACCGCCCGTGCCCACCAATCGGCGAGCGTGTCCGGATTCGCGCAGTCGAACGTGATCATTTCCATCGAGAGCGTCATGGCGCCGACCATAGACCGAGGCGGCGACACCACGTCAGTTCGGCGAAAGAAATGCCTGCAATGCGGCCGAGTAGGCGGCGACGTCGGCCGCGCCCATGAACTCGCGCGCCGAGTGCATGGCCAGCTGCGCCGCACCCACGTCGACGGTCGGGATTCCGGTGCGCGCCGAGGTCATCGGCCCGATGGTCGACCCGCACGGCAGGTCGGCGCGATGCTCATAACGCTGCAGTGGCACCCCGGCCTGATCGCAGGCCAGCGCGAACGCCGCCGCGGTGCGTCCGTCGGTGGCGTAGCGCAGGTTGGGCTGGACTTTGAGCACGGGCCCGGCGTTGACCTCGATCAGGTGTCCGGGCTCGTGACGGTCCGGGTAGTTCGGGTGCGTCGCGTGCGCCATGTCCCCGGAGGCCACCATGGAGCCGGCCGCCCGGCGCAAGAAATCCTCCCGGGAGCCTCCTGCGGCGAGCACGATGCGCTCCAGCACCGTCGGCAGCAGCTCCGACTGGGCGCCGTGATCCGACGTCGAGCCGACCTCCTCGTGGTCGAACAGCGCCAGCACCGGCACGTGGGTGCCCGAGCCGGCGGCCAGGAAGCCCTGCAGCCCGGCGTAACAGGTCGCCTGGTTGTCCAACCGGGGTGCGCTGACGAACTCCGCGTCGGCTCCGGTGATCGCCGACGGCGTCAGGTCGTGGGTCATCAGATCAAAACCGAGCACGTCGCGCTCCTGGACCCCGGCCCGTTCGGCGACGAATCCGACGAAGGACCGCGGCCGCTCCCCCAGCCCCCACACCGCGTTGACGTGCCGTTGCGGGTCCGGGCTGACACCTTTGCGGTCCTCAGACAGATGGATGGCCAGTTGGGGCACGCGCAGGATCGGATCGTCGATCCGGATCAGCCGATGTTCGATGCGGTTGCCGTCGCGGACCGAGAGCCGGCCGCTGATCCCGAGGTCCCGGTCCAGCCAGGAGTTGAGCCAGGCCCCGCCGTACGGTTGCAGTGCCACCACCTGCCAGCCTGCGATGGCACGGTCCGGGTGCTGTTTGACCCGGAGGTTGGGGCTGTCGGTGTGACCGCCGACAACCCGGAACGGCGCAGCGGCATCGGCGCCCTCGGTGTTCCAGGCCACCAGCGAACCCGCTCGCACCGTGAAGAACTTTCCTCGCGAGCCCGGCCAGCTGTCGGTCTCGGCGAGCTCGGTGAATCCCGCGTCACGCAAGTGTTGCGCGGCGGTGGCGCACACGTGGAACGGAGACGGCGACGCGTCGATGAACTCGCACAAGCTCTGTGGGCTGGCTGGCATATCTCTATCTTGACCGGGATTTCGGCGCGGTCCACGTTAGGGTCCAATATGTGCCTGCTCCACAGCCCCAGCCGGTTCTGGCCCCGCTGACGCCGGCCGCCGTGTTCATGGTCGCGACGATCGTCGAGGGCGGTGAGGCGACGGTCCACGACGCCCTGGCCGATATCTCTGGTCTGGTGCGTGCCATCGGCTTCCGTGATCCCACCAAGCACCTTTCGGCGATCGTGTCGATCGGGTCCGATGCCTGGGACCGGTTGTTCACCGGTCCGCGTCCCGCCGAACTGCACCCATTCCTTCCGTTGGACGGCCCACGGCACCGGGCTCCGGCGACCCCGGGGGACCTGCTGTTCCACCTGCGCGCGGAGTCCATGGATGTGTGTTTCGAGCTCGCCACCAAATTCGCCGACGCACTGGCCGGCGCCGTGACGATCGTCGACGAGGTGCACGGCTTCAAGTTCTTCGACAACCGCGATCTGCTCGGCTTCGTCGACGGCACCGAGAACCCGAACGGTTCGGTGGCCGCCGGCGCCAGCCAGATCGGCGAGGAGGACCCGGATTTCGCGGGTGGCTGCTATGTGCACGTGCAGAAGTACACCCATGACATGAGTTCCTGGAATTCGCTGTCCACCGAGGAGCAGGAGCGGGTGATCGGCCGCACCAAACTCGACGACATCGAGCTCGACGACGCGGTCAAGCCGGTCAATTCGCACGTTGCGCTCAACGTGATCGAAGACGACGCAGGCAACGAGCTCAAGATCATCCGGCACAACATGCCGTTCGGTGAGATCGGCAAGGGCGAATTCGGTACGTATTACATCGGTTATTCGCGCACACCGGCGGTCACCGAGCGGATGTTGACCAACATGTTCATCGGCGATCCGCCCGGGAACACCGACCGGATCCTTGATTTCTCCACCGCCGTCACCGGTGGGTTGTTCTTCACACCCACGATCGACTTTCTGGATGATCCACCACCGTTGCCGTCGTTGGACGAAGGGGCGACAGCGCAGGAAGCTTCACCAACTGAGGGCCACCACGACGGCTCGCTCGGCATCGGCAGTCTGAAAGGAATCCCGCAATGAACAACCTGTACCGCGAGCTCGCACCGATCACCGAGTCGGCATGGGCCGAGATCGAACTCGAGGCCAGCCGAACCTTCAAGCGGCACATCGCCGGCCGGCGCGTGGTCGATGTCAGCGAGCCCGGCGGCCCGGTCACCGCGGCGGTCAGCACGGGGCATCTGCTCGACGTGAAGTCGCCCGGTGACGGCGTGGTCGCCCACCTGCGCGGCGCGCGGCCGCTGGTGCGCCTGCGGGTTCCGTTCACGGTGTCGCGCACCGCGATTGACGACGTCGAGCGCGGCGCACAGGACTCCGACTGGGATCCGGTCAAGGATGCCGCCAAGAAGCTGGCGTTCGTCGAGGACCGGGCAATCTTCGAGGGATACCCGGCGGCCTCGATCGAAGGCATCCGCAGCTCCAGCTCCAACCCGGCGCTGGCCCTGCCCGACGATGCCCGCGAGATTCCCGACGTGATCGCCCAGGCGCTCTCGGAGCTGAGACTGGCCGGTGTCGACGGGCCGTACTCGGTGCTGCTCTCGGCCGAGATCTACACCAAGGTCAGCGAGACCACCGCGCACGGTTACCCGATCCGCGAGCACCTGAGCCGCTTGGTCGACGGTGAGATCATCTGGGCTCCCGCGATCGACGGTGCGTTCGTACTGTCCACCCGCGGTGGGGATTTCGACCTGCAGCTGGGCACCGACGTGTCTATCGGCTACCTGTCCCACGACGCCGAGAGCGTGCAGCTCTACCTGCAGGAGACGCTGACGTTCCTGGCCTACACCGCCGAGGCCTCGGTCGCACTCACTGCCTGATCCGCTGCGCTGCGGGCGTGCGTGTTCGCGCACGCCCGTGGCGTTTGAGGGGACCTAGACCGAGAGAACCGCGTCCAGCGCGGAGTAGAACAACCCGAGCCCGTCATCGGACGGACCGGTCAACGCCTCGGTGGCGTGTTCGGGATGCGGCATCAGACCGACGACGCGGCGGTTGGCCGAGCACACGCCGGCGATGCCGCGCATCGAGCCGTTGAGGTTCTCGCGGTAACGGAAGACCACGCGGTCCTCACCCTCGAGCTCGTCGAGCACGGCTTCGGAGGCGACATAGCGACCCTCCCCCGATTTCAGCGGGATAAGCAGGTCGGCGCCGGCGTCGTACCGGGTCGTCCACGCCGTGGTGTTGGAGGCCACTTCCAGCCACGTGTCACGGCAGATGAAATGCAGGCCGGCGTTGCGGGTCAGCGCACCGGGCAACAAGCCGGCCTCGCACAACACCTGAAAGCCGTTGCAGATACCGAGCACCGGCATGCCGCGACCGGCAGCTTCGACGACCGAGCCCATGACCGGTGCGAACTTCGCGATCGCCCCGCAGCGTAGGTAGTCGCCGTAGGAGAAACCGCCGGGGACGACGACTGCGTCCACGCCCTTGAGGTCGGCGTCGGCGTGCCACAGGCTGACCGCCTCGGCCCCGGCCAGACGTACCGCGCGGGACGCGTCGACGTCGTCGAGCGTCCCGGGGAAGGTGATCACCCCGACACGGGTGCTCACGACCCCTCCCGGCTCACCGAAAAGTCCTCGATAACCGTGTTGGCCAGCAGAGATTCGGCGATCTCGGCCAGAGTTTCGTCAGCTACGGAGTCGTCGACTTCGAGCTCGAAACGCTTGCCCTGACGGACGTCCGAGATACCACCATGTCCAAGCCGACCAAGTGCCCCGACGATTGCCTGCCCCTGAGGGTCGAGGATCTCCGCCTTGGGCATGACGTGCACAACCACCTTTGCCACGGCGCACACTCTACCGGCATGACCCTATGTAGGCCGTGCACAGTGGGTCCGCAAGCGCATCGAGCACCTGGTGATCGGATGGTGCCGACCATGGAACCTGTGTCGGGGTGCTCGACCACATGGCCAGCTCCACCACGGTGCTGTTGTCCGGATCGGCGAGCAGATACTGGTGCAGCACCCTGGTGTTGCCGAAGTTGATCGCCGCCGCCAGCCTCCCGGGCCGGTCGGTGGTGATCGACGTCCCGACGCCCGGACAGGCGCGCAGCGCACCGGCCGCCCCCTGCACCACCGCGAGCGCCGTCTGACCGCCCTGCCATGTCTCGCCGCGCCAATGGATGACCTGCACGCGTAGCTGCCAGTGGCCTCCGGGTTGCCCGACCTCGGACCGTGCCGCGACGGCGTAGCCGCGCGGGTCCCCGGGCACGAGCGGCGACCCGCATTCCTCCTCGAAACGGAAGCGGGGTGACACGGCGGTCACGGCCAAGCCGGCCAGCCCGGGCCAGCGGTATTCGCGCACCAACGGGAGTTGCGACGACCGCACCCACGCCGAATCGGGTATGCGGTCACACAGCGGCGGACAGTCGGGGCTGGGCTCCGACCAAGCGGAAGGGGGCGCTGCGGCCAGCCCGCAGAGCACGATCGACATCGCCACGATCACCCGCCATAACCCCACCGAGCGCCACAATATAGGTATGCAACTCACGCATTTCGGACATTCGTGCCTACTCGCCAGCATTTCGGACACCACGGTGCTGTTCGACCCGGGCAACTTCTCGCACGGTTTTGAAGGCATCACCGGCTTGTCGGCCATCCTGATCACCCATCAGCACCCCGACCACGCCGATACTGCCCGGTTGCCCGCGCTGATCGCGGCCAACCCACAGGCGGCGCTGTATGCCGACCCGCAGACCGCTGCCCAACTGGGCGAGCCGTGGCGCGCCGTGCATCCCGGCGACGCGTTCCGGGTCGGCTCACTGAATGTGCGGGGCACCGGCGGTCGGCATGCCGTGATCCATCCGGAAATCCCTGTGATCGACAACATTTCGTACCTGCTGGGCGACGACGAGCATCCCGCGCGGCTCATGCACCCGGGGGACGCACTGTTTGTCCCCGGTGAGCCGGTCGACGTGCTGGCCACCCCGGCGGCCGCCCCGTGGATGAAAATCTCGGAGGCCGTGGACTTCCTGCGCGCGGTCGCACCGGCCCGGGCGGTGCCCATCCATCAGGGCATCATCGAGCCAAATGCGCGGGGCATCTACTACGGACGGCTGTCCGAGATGACGAAGACCGACTTCCAGGTGCTGGCCGAGGAAAACGGCACCGAGTTCTAACGCGAGCAGACGCAAAACTGCCTCTATTTCAACAAAAAGGGGCAGTTTTGCGTCTGCTCGCGGGACTCAGGCGATATCGGCGGCCGCACCCCGCCCGGCCGCTCGGCCGGAGAAGATACAGCCGCCGAGGAAGGTGCCTTCCAGGGATCGGTAGCCATGCACCCCGCCGCCGCCGAATCCGGCCGCCTCACCGGCGGCGTACAGGCCCGAGAACGCGGTGCCGTCGGCTTTGAGCACGCGCGAGTCCAGGTCGGTTTCCAACCCTCCCAGAGACTTTCGGGTCAGGATGTGCAGCTTGACGGCGATCATCGGTCCGGCCTTGGGGTCGGTGAGGCGATGCGGGGCGACGACGCGGCTGAACCGGTCACCGAGGTAGCTGCGCGCCGCCCGAATGGCCGTGATCTGCCCATCCTTGGTGAATTTGTTGACCACCTCACGGTCCCGCGCGGTGACTTCGGCCGCGACGGTGGCGTAGTCGAGTTCAACGACATCCGGCACGTCGTTCATGGCAGCCACGAGTTCGCGAAGCGACCGCGCGCTGACGAAGTCGACGCCGCGATCGACGAAAGCCTGGACCGGGGCCGGCGCACCGGGGCGTACCCGCGCCAGCACGTCGCGCACGCTGCGCGACGTGAGGTCGGGGTTCTGCTCCTGGCCGGACAGCGCGAACTCCTTGGCGATGATGCGCGCGTCGAGGATGAACCAGGTGTAGTCCTGCCCGGTGCGACAGATGTGTTCGAGCGTGCCGAGGGTGTCGAAGCCTGGGTACAGCGGACCGGGAAGTCGTTTTCCGTTGGCGTCCAACCACAATGACGATGGTCCGGGCAGGATACGGATCCCATGGTCGGGCCAGATCGGATCGTAGTTGGTGATGCCTTCGGTGTAGTGCCACATCCGGTCGCTGTTGATGACGTGCGCGCCGGCGGTCTCGGAGATGCCGATCATGCGGCCGTCGACGTGCGCGGGTACCCCGCTTAGTAGTTGCTCGGGCACCCGGCCCATGCGGGACGGCCAGTTCTTCCGCACCAGATCGTGGTTGCCACCGATGCCGCCACTGGCCACGATCACCGCCGATGCGCGGAACTCGAAGTCTCCGACGACATTCCGTGACGACGGTGCGCCGCGGGGCGCATCGGAGGGATCCAGCACCGAACCCCGGACGCCGACGACGGCGCCGTCGGAGACGATGAGCTCATCGACGCGGTGCCGGTGGGCAAATCGCACCCGGGGGTCTTCCACCAGCCGGCGGGCGAAGACGTCGACGATCGCCGGGCCGGTCCCCCAGGTGATGTGGAAACGCGGCACCGAGTTGCCGTGTCCCAGCGCCCCGTAACCGCCCCGCTCGGCCCATCCGACCAACGGGAAGATCTGCAGACCACGTGCCCGCAACCAACTGCGTTTCTCCCCGGCGGCGAAGTCGACGTAGGCATGGGCCCACTCCAGGGGCCAGTGATCCTCGGGACGGTCGAAACCGGCGGTGCCCAACCAGTCCTGTAGCGCCAACTCCTGGCTGTCGCGGATACCGAGCCTGCGTTGTTCGGGGCTGTCGACGAAGAACAGACCACCGAACGACCAGAACGCCTGACCGCCCAGGTTGGCGGCGTTCTCCTGGTCGAGGATCAGTACCCGCAGACCCTTGCCCTGATTCCCGGCTCGGCCGGGGCGCTCCAGCAGTTCACCCGCGGCGACCAATCCGGCCAGGCCCGCCCCCACGACAATGACATCGGCGTCCGCCATGAGACGCAACACTAGCGCTTGTCAGGCGGCCTCGGTCAGTGCCGAAAATCCTCGCCACCCGTAGACCGTCGGCACGCACTGGTGCAGCAAAGCCAGGTCGATTGCATCCAGCATGGCCTGCCGCGGGCCGGGCCGCCGCAGGTGCCGCGCAGCGACTGCGACGCGCACCATGCCTTCGCGTCGCGCGGTGCGTTCAGCGGCGAGCACCACGGTGCGGCACCACCACGGCTCGGACAGGAATCCTTCACCGATACCCACGACCCGCGCTCGTGTCGTGGTCTGCCGGACCAGGTCGGTGATGCCATTCAGATCGGCGAGCAGCCGAAAGCCGTTGCGCGGCAGGATGGTCACGGTGCCCGGCGAAACAGTCCAGCCAGGGGCGGCAAACAACCGGGTACGCAGACCCAGGTGTTCGAGCACCCGGTCGGCGCCCATCAGCCGCAGGTTGGCCTCATGGGCGGGCAACGACGCGAACTCGCCGCGCCGCTTCTTGGTCGCGGCCTCGTCGTAGCCGTGCAGCACGATGGCGTCACCGCCACTGCGCCGACGGGTCAGCCATTCCACCGTGCCGGCATCGCGGTCCAACCGGTAACCACCCTTGAGCCGCGGCGCAACCATCATCGAGGCGGGAACGCCACGGGTGTCGAGCTCGGCGCAGAACGACTCGACGTCAGCCATCGTGCGATCGCTGATCTGCGATATCGAGACGATGAGTTGTCCGGTCACGCTGCCAGTGTGGCAACGTCACATGTCGGGACGGTGTCGAACACTCTGACGCCGAGTGTCCATTGGGATAGACCCTGCGATCAGGCCGGCAGGACCGCTTCGATTGCCGCGATCACCTCGGGTGCGTCCGGCTCGGTGCGCGGACGGAACCGGTTGGCCACCGTACCGTCGGGGTTGAGCAGGAACTTCTCGAAGTTCCACTGGATGTCTCCGGCCTCACCGGCCGCGTCTGTGGCCTGGGTCAGCGCGGCGTAGAGCGGATGCCGGTCGGCGCCGTTGACGTCGGTCTTGGCCAGCAACGGGAACGTCACGCCGTAGGAGGTCGAGCAGAACGTCTGGATCTCCTCGGCGCTGCCAGGCTCCTGACCCATGAACTGGTTGCACGGAACGCCGACGACGGTCAGCCCGCGGGAGCCGTAATCCTGCGCGAGCTTCTCGAGGGCGCTGTACTGCGGGGTCAGCCCGCACTTGGAGGCCACGTTGACCACCAGTGCGGCGCCGGTCGCGAGCTCGGCCAGCGTGGTCTGCCTGCCGTCGAGGGTGGTCAGCGGAATGTCGTTGAGGCTCATTGGCGCGACGCTACCGGATCTAACCATCGAACAGGATCGCGGCCAGGCTCTCCACCTTGGCGATCGGGTCACCCCCGGTGTCGATCGCGTCGTTGAGCCACAGCATCGAAAACCCGTGCACCAGAGACCAAGCGGCCAGCGCGGCACTGTCCGGGTCGGCGGCCGCCTTGGGGTCGGTCAGCGTGCCGACGCCGCGGTTCAGTTCGGCTCCGGCGGCCGACGCGGCGGCGACCAGCTCGGTGTCGGTGTCGTCGTAGAGCGACTTGTCGAACATCACCTCGTAGTGGCCGGGGTGGTCCAGGGCGAAGCGCACATAGGCCTTGGCGGCGTCGATGAACTGCGGCCTCGCCTCGGTCAGTGCCGCGGCCAGGAGCTGAAACCCTTCGGTGGCCAGTGCGGTGAACAACCCGCGCCGGTCGGTGAAGTGGTGGGCGGGGGCCGCATGGGAGACGCCTGCGGCCCGCGCGAGTTCGCGCAGCGAGATGCCGTCGGCGCCCCGCTCGGAAACGAGCGTGGCGGCCTGCGCGAGGATCACGGCCTTGAGGTCACCGTGGTGATAGCCCATGCAGCCCATCCTAATCCCACATCTTGACAGCGACTAGATAAGGCGTAGCGTGTCCGATCTAGACACCGACAAGATCGGAGCGTGCGATGGCCGTCTTTCTGACCCTGATTCTGGGCAGCGTGGCAGCTCGGGCGATCGGCCTGCTGGGCGTGGATTATCTGGACAACTGGACCACGGCGATCGCAGTGGGTCTCGCGGCCATGTTCGCCTTGACCGGTATCGCACATTTCGTGAACCCGTTGCGGCGCGACATGATCGCGATCGTGCCGCCGGCCCTGCCCGCGCCGGGTGTGCTGGTGTCCGTCACCGGCGTGCTGGAACTGGCCGGTGCGGCCGGACTGCTCTACCCGCCGACCCGCGTCGCCGCGGCAGTCTGCCTGTTCCTGCTCATGCTGGCCATGTTTCCGGCCAACGTCTACGCGGCACGGATGCCGAACCCGCCGAAATCGATGACCACGCGATTAAGCGTTCGGACCGCCGAAGAGGCTGTCTACCTGGCCGCTGCCATAGTTGTCGCGGTCGGCAGCAGCTAGCAACCAGGCGTACTGGAACGCGGCTTCCTTCCACCGCTCGTAGCGTCCGGACAGGCCGCCGTGGCCGGCCACCATCTCGGTCTTCAGCAGCACAGGATGACCGTCGGTCTTCGTGTGCCGCAGTGCGGCAACCCATTTGGCCGGCTCGACGTAATACACTCGCGTGTCGTTCAGCGAGGTCATCGCCAGGATCGCCGGATAGTCCTGTGCCGCCACGTTCTCGTAGGGCGTGTATGCCTTCATGTACCGGTAAACCTCGGGGTCCTCCAACGGATTTCCCCACTCGTCCCACTCGGTCACAGTCAGCGGCAACGACGGATCCAGGATCGTCGTCAAGGCGTCGACGAACGGCACCTGGGCCAGAATCCCGGCGAACAACTCCGGGGCCATGTTGGCCACCGCACCCATCAACAACCCGCCGGCACTGCCGCCGAGGGCCACCAGATTCTGCGGTCGGGTCACGCCGTCGTCGACGAGATGGCGTGCCGCCGCGATGAAATCGGTGAAGGTGTTGGTCTTCTCCAACAGCTTGCCGTGCTCGTACCACGGCCGGCCCAGTTCGCCACCGCCGCGCACATGGGCGATCACGAACACCATGCCGCGATCCAACAGCGACAACCGGGCGATCGAGAACCGCGGATCCTCACACGACTCGTAGGCGCCGTAGCCGTAGATCAGCGCCGGCGCCGGGAACTGCAAACCGGCCCGGTGGATGATCGAGATCGGAACCCGGGCCCCGTCGGCGGCCGTCGCCCAATCCCGGCGCTCCACATAGTCTTCCGGCCGGTAGCCGCCCAGCACCGGCTGTTCACGCAGCAACGTGCGCTCACCGGTGGCGAGGTCCAGGTCGTAGATCCGCGCCGGCGTGATGAACGAAGTCGCACCGATGCGCAACTTCGGGGTGGACCAGTTCGGGTTACCGCCCATCCCCGCGGCGGTCAGCTCGGAGTCGAAGGTCAGCTCCTCGCGCGTGCCGTAGCCGTCGGCGGTGAGCGGCCACAGTGCGATCTTCGGCAATGCCTCACTGCGGTAACTGATCACGAGGAAGCCGTCGAACGCGTCGACGCCGTCCAGTCGTACATCGGTCCGGTGTTCGATGAGGGGACGGAAGTCAGCGGGATCACTGACCGGAGCGTCCACCAACATGAAGTTCTCGGCACCGTCGTTGTGCAGGATCAGGAACCGGTCCTCACCCCCGACCACGGCGTGCTCGACGGAGTACTCCACCAGGTCGCGACGCTCCCAGACCGTGGTGAGCTCGGCAGTCGGGTCATTCGCGTCGACATAGCGGACCTCGGTGGTGACCGCGCTGCCCGACGCGACGAACAGGTATTTGTCGCTGCGGCTTCGACCGATCGCGACCCAGAACCGTTCGTCCGGTTCGTGATACACCTTCTCCGCAGTCAGGCCCGATGCCAGCCGGTGCCGCCACACGGTGTCGGGCCGCCAGGCGTCGTCCACCGTGGTGTAGTACAGCGTGCGGCTGTCGGCCGCCCAGGTGCCGCCGGCACCGATCCCGGCGATCGTGTCGTCATAGAGCTCACCGGTACGTAAATCCTTGAATTTCAAGGTGTATCGCTCGTCACCCAAGACGTCCACCGAGTAGGCCAGGATATTGCCGTCCAGGCTCACCGTGGCAGCTCCGAGCGAGAAGTACTCGTGACCGTCGGCCTCGACATTCTCGTCGAGCAGAATCTGCTCACCGAGAATCTCGGCACCCTCGTCGAGCTCGGGTGGCGTCCAGTCGTCGGGATCGCCGATCGGGCACCGACAATGCACCGCGTATTGCTTGCCCTCGAAGCTGCGCGCGTAGTACCACCAGCCGTTGCGGCGCATCGGCACCGAGAGGTCGGTTTCCTTGGTGCGGGCCTTGATCTCGTCGAAGATCTTCTGCCGCAACGGCTCCAGATGCCCGGTGGCGTCCTCGGTGTAGGCGTTCTCGGCTTCCAGGTGCGCGATCACCTCGGGATCTTCCTTGTCGCGCAACCATTCGTAGGGGTCGATGAACACGTCACCGTGGTGCTCGCGGCGGTGGTTGCCGCGCTTGGCGACGGGCGGCTGCACAGATGGGGTCATGCGCCGATCCAATCCTCGAACCGGAGGCCCGAAATCCGTTCGTACGCCTCGATGTACCGGGCTCGGGTGGCCGCAACGATCTCCTCGGGCAACGACGGCGGCGGCGTGTCGCCGTGCCGGTCCCAGCCCGAATCAGGCCCGGTCAGCCAGTTGCGGACGAACTGCTTGTCGAAGCTGTCCTGAACCACGCCCGGCTGGTACGTTTCCGCGCGCCAGTACCGGGACGAGTCCGGGGTGAAGACTTCATCGGCCAGCACCACATTGCCGTCCTGATCGACTCCGAACTCGAACTTGGTGTCGGCGATGATGATGCCCTTGACCAGCGCATGGTCGGCACCCTGCAGGTAGGTCTGCAGCGTGCGCTCCTTCAACTGGCCGGCCAGCACCGGCCCGACCAGATCGATCACCTGCGCGTAGGAGATGTTCTCGTCATGCTCGCCGATGTCGGCCTTGGTGGCCGGGGTGAACAGCGGCTCGTCGAACTTGCTCGCCTCCCCCATCCCCGGCGGTAGCGGGATACCGCACACCGAACCCGAGGCCTGGTAGTCGAGCAGCCCGGAACCGGTCAGGTAGCCACGGGCCACGCATTCCACCGGCAGCATCTTCAGTTGCTTCACCACCAGCGCACGGCCCAGCACCTCAGCGGGGATGCGCTCGTCGTCCGGCGGCCCGGCCAGGTGGTTCGGCGCGCTGATCAGGTCGAAGAAGAACACGCTCATGGCCGTCAGGATCCGGCCCTTGTCCGGGATCTGCGAGTCGAGGACGTAGTCGTAGGCCGAGATCCGGTCGGTCGCCACGAACAGCAGGTGCTCGTCGTCGATGCGGTACAACTCGCGGACCTTGCCGCTGGCCAGGTGCTTGTAGTCGGACAGAGCGGGGCGCATTGGGCCACCCTATGTGTTGGGATCGATCTCATGAGATCGCGGTACCTGCCCTATGCCAGCAGACCCGGCCGCCTGTTGGCCCAGTTGTTCAGCGACGTGGCCGTCATCACCTGGACCGCAGTGTGGATATTGGTCGGGATGGCCGTGCATTCGGCGGTGTCGACCATTGCCGAGGTCGGCAGGCAGGTCGAGAGCGGCGCCAACGGGGTTGCTGACAACCTCGGCTCCGCGGGTGACAGCACCGACAATGTTCCCCTGGTCGGCGACACGCTGAGCAAGCCGCTGCGCGCTGCCAGCGATGCCGCGCTCGACATTGCCGGCGCCGGCCACAACCTGGACAGCACGGCGAGCTGGCTGGCCTGGGTGCTTGCCCTGGCCGTGGCCGCGGCACCGATCCTGTTCGTGGCGATGCCCTGGCTGTACCTGCGGGTGCGGTTCTTCCGGCGCAAGTGGACCGCGATCACCCTGGCCTCGACGGCCGCCGGCGAACAGCTGCTGGCACTGCGGGCACTCGCCAACCGGCCGCTGGCCAAGCTGACCGCCGTGTCCGACGACCCCGTCGGAGCGTGGCGCAGTCAAGACCAGCGGGCCATTCGCGGCCTGGCCGCCCTGGAACTGCGTTCGGCCGGCATGCGTCTGCGCCGCATTTCCCAGTGATTTGGGTGCGTTCAGTAACGCCCACCGTTACTGAACGCACCCAAATCACAGGGGTGGGAACCGTTGGCGGGGGCAGCCCGTCCAATCGATGTGCTCGATGACTATCTGCGTGACCATGACGGCGTGATCACCCTGGCTCAGGCACAGCAGGCTGGGCTGAGCAAGCAGGCGGTCTACCGCAGGGTCCGGTCTGGACGTTGGCTCCGCTGCTCGCCTGGGGTGTACTTCGCCGACGATCGACCGTTCACCGATTCAGCCCGGATCAGGGCCGCTGTGTGGTCGGCGGGGCCGAATGCGACGGCGAGCGGACTGGCCGCCGCGTGGTGGCATGAGGTGACCAGATACCCGCCGGAAATCGTTGAGGTCACCATCCCGAGGACAGGCCACCATCCGCAGCGGCACGGCATCCGACTGCGCCGGCGTGACCTCGACCCGTGCGACATCGTCGAGCGAAACGGATTGCGGGTGACGGCGCTGCCGCTGACGGTCGTGGAGGCCGCTGCCCGGCGCGGCGGTGGCGCCAAACTCATGGACACCGCGCTGCAGCGCCACACCGAGCTGCGCGACCTGTGGCGGGCACATCTGCACAACAAGGGCAGGCACGGCTCGCCCGCCGCCCGCAGGTTGCTCATCGCCGCGGCGGACGGAGCACGCTCCGAAGCCGAACGACTGCTGATCAAGCTGCTCAGAGAAGCCCGGATCACCGGATGGAAGGCCAACTACCGCCTGGGCCGATACGTGATCGATGTTGCCTTCCGCGCCCACAAACTCGCGATCGAGACGGACGGCTGGGCGTTCCACAGCGATCAGGAGGATTTCCAGCATGATCGGGTCAGGCAGAACGAGATCGCACTGATGGGCTGGCAGGTGCTTCGGTTCACCTGGCTGGACCTGACCGAGTACCCGCAGCGGGTGATCACCGAGATTCGCTGCGCTATCCAGTACCGCTGAGCCTCCGCAGCCAGCTTCCGAAGGGGTGGCGCACAGTCACCGAGCCCATCCGCACCCGGCCACGCACCACGAGATGCAGCTGGTCCGACGGCGGGCCGGTGCGTACCTTGGCCGTGGCGCTGCCGGCGACGGCGTTGACGCCGTTGAGGTCGGCGGTAGCCATGGTGGGCACGATGATCTCGGTTGAACTGCAGTAATCGTCGACGAGGATCTCGACGACCCGGCTGGGTAGGACCGCCGAGGTGAAGTCGAGAGTCGTGCTGCACAGCCGGGTGTTCAGGCGCAGCGTGGGCGTCACGGTCCACTGGCCGCGACGCACGATCGATGACATCCATCCCCGCAGTTCTTCGGGGGCGACCGCCGGACGCTGCGCTGCCGGAGCTGCCAGCGGCAGATCGGCTATCAGGGCGCTCAGCTCACCGCGAGTCTGCGCGGCCAGGGCAGCGTCATAGCGCTCGGTGAATTCGTCGAGCGTGATCATGCCTTCGCCTACTGCACGTTCGAGCAGTTGTCCCACCCTGGCGCGCTCGGCGTCTGAGACTCGGAGATGGTCGTTTTGGCCTGAGTCCATGCTCCGAGGTTAGGCGAATTCGACCACAAGGTGCCGGATCCCGGTGTGCCGGTTGCTGCGGGCCCATTCGACGGGCTTGGCCAGCCGGGCCGACGAGAACCGGCCCAAGAGCTCCTCGAACAGCACCCGCAACTCCAGCCGGGCCAGGTTGGCGCCAAGACAGTAGTGCACGCCGTAGCCGAAACCCAAGTGCGGGTTGGGTTTACGCGTGATGTCGAAAACGTCGGGCTGCTCGAACACCAGCGCGTCCCGGTTCGCCGAGCCCTCCCAGACCTGCACCTTCTGCCCGGCCTCGATGTCGCAGCCACCCAGCGTCACCGCTCGGGTTGCGGTGCGCCGCTTGGACGGTGACGGCGAGGTCCAGCGCACCATCTCCTCGATGGCGGTGGGCAGTTCGCCGAGGTCCTCACGCAACAATGCCAGCTGCGAAGGGTTTTCGATCAATGCCAGCAGTCCGCCGGCCACCGCGTTGCGGGTGGTCTCGGCTCCGGCGCTGAACAGCAGGCTGAAGAAGAGGTACAGCTCGAGATCGCTCAGCTCGGCATCCGACGCGTTTGCCACCACCGAGAGCATGTCGTCGGTGGGCTCGGCACGTTTGGCGGCGATGAGTTCCTGGCCGTAGGTGTACATCCGCGAGCCTGCCTCTTCGGCAGTCAGCTGCGCCATGGCCGCCGAGCGCGAACCACCGAAGTCGAACTGTGGCTCGATCGCGTGGAACAGCCAATGCCGTTCGGATTCAGGCACTCCCAGCAGTATGCAGATCATCTGCATGGGCAGCTCCGCGGCCACGTCGACCAGGAAGTCGAACGGCGCTCCGGCCACTACCCCGTCCAGCAGCCGGCGCGTCCGCACCCGCAGGTCGTCTTCGACCCGCCGGATCATCCGTGGGGTGAGCCCGGAGCTGACCAGCCGCCGGATCTCGGAATGCCGCGGGTCGTCCATCATGTTGAGCACCTGCCCGGCGATGGACAGGTCCTGCAGCAGCGTGCCGCCGTACGGCCGGGTTCCGCCGGTCACCGACGAGTAGGTCTCCGCATCGCGTAGCACCGCAAGGGTTTCGGCGTGTGTGGCCACCGACCAGAAGCCCTCACCGTCCGGGGTGTGTTCCGTCGGCGAGTGCCAGTACACCGGCGCCTCGCGACGGTGTTCGGCGAACAACCCGTGCGGGAAACCGGCCGCGAAATTGTCCAGATCGGTGAGGTCGGCCGCCAACGTCACAAGATGGCGCCCGAGGTGTACTTGGCGGCCTCCGGGTAGCGGCTGACCAGCTCGTCGACGGCCGCGACGACGCCGTCGACCTGGGCGCCCGCGGCTCCGGTGAACGCCTGCTTGTCGGCCAGCGCGGCCTCCAGCGCCGCCCGGTCCAGCGGCAGTCTCGGATCGGCGGCCAGGCGGTCCAGCAGATCGGGCTCCAGCCCGCGCTCACGCATGTCGAGCGCGACGGCCACGGCGTGTTCCTTGATCACCTCATGGGCGGTTTCGCGGCCCAGGCCGGCACGCACCGCGGCGATCAGGATGCGGGTGGTGGCGAGGAACGGCAGGTAGCGGTCCAGTTCGCGCTGGATCACCGCCGGGTAGGCGCCGAACTCGTCGAGCACCGTCAGCAAGGTCTCGGTCTGCCCGTCGATGGCGAAGAATCCGTCGGGCAGCGCGACGCGGCGCACCACCGAGCAGAACACGTCGCCCTCGTTCCACTGCGCACCGGCCAGTTCGGCGGCCATCGAGGCGTAGCCACGCAGTACCACCTGCAGGCCGTTGACCCGCTCGCAGGACCGGGTGTTCATCTTGTGCGGCATGGCCGAGGAGCCGACCTGTCCGGGCGCGAAGCCCTCGGTCACCAGCTCGTGGCCGGCCATGAGCCGGATGGTGTGCGCCAGCGAGGACGGCCCGGCACCCACCTGCACCAGCGCCGAGAGCACATCGTGGTCCAGCGAACGCGGGTACACCTGTCCGACGCTGGTGAAAACGTCGGTGAAGCCCAGGAATTGGGCGACCCGCCGTTCCAGTTCGGCCAGCTTGGACGTGTCGCCGTCGAACAGGTCGAGCATGTCCTGGGCGGTGCCCATCGGGCCCTTGATGCCGCGCAGCGGGTAGCGGTCGATCAGCTCACGCAGCCGGGTCAACGCCAGCAGGGACTCTTCGGCCGCCGAGGCGAACCGCTTGCCAAGGGTGGTGGCCTGGGCGGCCACATTGTGCGACCGGCCCGCCATCACCACGTCGCGGTAGACGACTGAGCGTTCGGCCAGCCGGGCCACCACCGCGACGCCGTGGGCGAAAACCAGCTCCAACGAGCGGCGGATCTGCAGCTGCTCGACGTTCTCGGTGAGGTCGCGGCTCGTCATGCCCTTGTGCACGTGCTCGTGGCCGGCCAGCGCGTTGAACTCCTCGATGCGCGCCTTGACGTCGTGGCGGGTGACGCGCTCGCGGGCCGCGATCGAGGCGAGGTCGACGTTCTCCAGGACGCGCTCGTAGTCGTCGACGACGCCGTCGGGCACCGGAACACCCAGCTCGGCCTGCGCACGCAGCACGGCGAGCCAGAGTCGGCGCTCGGCGACGATCTTGGCCTCCGGCGACCAGATCGCGACCATTTCGTCGCTCGCGTAGCGGTTGGCGAGAACATTCGGGATCGTCACGAACACACAGCTTACGGCCCGGGCCGGGGTACCAATGAGACAGTGGACGGATGTACTTCGTCGGGCTCGACCTTGCGTGGGGCGAGAAGAATCAGACGGGTGTCGCTGTCATCGACTCCGGTGGGCGGGTCCTTCACGTGGGCGTGGCGCAGGACGACGACGACATCGGGGCGGCTATCGAGCCCTATGTCAGTGGCGACTGCCTGGTGGCCATCGATGCGCCGCTCATCGTCAAGAACCCGACGGGCCACCGGCCGTGCGAACGGGATCTCAACCGGGACTTCCAGCGGTTCGACGCCGGGGCGCGCCCGGCGTTCACCGAGCGGCCCGAGTTCAAGCATCCGCGCGGCGCGCGTATCGCCGCGGCGCTGGGGCTGGACATGGATCCGTCGTCGCCGTCGAACCGGCGCGCGATCGAGGTGTATCCGCATCCGGCGAGCGTGGTTCTGTTCGGGCTCGACAAGACCTTGAAGTACAAGCGCGGCGCGTTCGGGGACCGGCAGCATGAACTGCTCAGGTTGATGACGTTCATCGAGGAGCTCGACACCGCGACGCCGAGGCTGCGGGCCAACCGCAATGTCAGCTGGGTCGAACTGCGCAAGCGGATCGAGGCGGCCACCCGGCCGGGCCAGCTCGACCGTGACGAGGACCCGGTCGACGCCATGCTCTGCGCCTATATCGCGCTGTACTGGTACAGCCGGCCAGAGGACGTCACGATCTACGGCGACTTCGCCTCCGGCTACATCCTCACCCCGTCACTCCCCGCCGAAAGGCTGCCCCGTCAACGGCCGGCACCGGCACGCGAGGCGCCACCGTCAAGCGCAGTGGCCGAATATGCCGCCCGGCGACCGGATCTGGTGGCTGCCACCGAGCAGTACCTCAAGCTGGTCACCGGACTACTCGATGAGGCGGGCATCAACTATCTGAGCATCACGGCCCGCACCAAGAGTGTCGATTCGTTCGCCGCGAAGGCCAATCGTCGTGCGGCCGACGGCACGCGGATGTACACGGACCCTCTGGTCGAGATCACCGACCAGGTGGGGCTGCGCGTCATCACCTATCTGCGTGAGGACGTCGACGCCGTGGCCAACCTGCTGGCCGAGGAGATGCGGCTGCTCGACGACCAGGACATGGGTCTGCAGACCGCCCGCCAGGGCCGGTGGGGCTATGCGAGCCGGCATCTACTCTTCGGTGTCGAAGGCGAACAGTATCCGGCGTCCATCCAGGTGCGTACCGTGCTGCAGCACGCGTGGGCCGAGTTCGAGCATGACGTGCGGTACAAGGGTTCGATCCCGGCTGAGCACGTCAGCGAGCTGGACCGTCGATTCACATTGGCAGCCGGGCTTCTGGAACTGGCCGACCGCGAGTTCACCGAGATTCGGGAACGGCTGCGGCTGACCATGACGGAAGGGGAAGGGGAGGACGAGTCCCCGGAGTTCTCCAGGGATTCACGCATCGCCACCCCGGTGCTGGCCACCTATCTGGGCAACCGTTTCGCCGACGCCGGCTGGTCGCGAACCGACCACTACGCGTGGATCTCGGGGTTGCTGCTCGAACTCGGCATCACGTCATTGGAAGCGCTTACCGGCGTGCTGGATGCGGTGGACACGGACGAGATCAACCGGCTCATGGACTACCGGTACCCACCCGGCGCAGTGCGTCGCCTCGATGACGCGTTGTTGGCCGTGTTCGATGACCGCTACCTCGGGCTGGATGGCAATGCGCACCGGATCGCATTGCTGCAGAACCGTATTGCGAAGTTGCGCGCCGAGACCTAGGGAGCGTCACCGAAGTGGGTGGGGTCGGTGATGCCGGCCCCACGAATGCCGAGTTGCCGGTTGATCACCATGGTGATGCCGAACAGTACGACTCCGGTGGCGACGAGTGCCAGGGCCAGGATGTACTGCTCCAACGGCCGTCCCGAGGTGGGCAGCACCAGATACAGCGAGGCCACAAAGCCGACGACGGGCAGTGCGGTCGGAGTCTTGAAGTGCCCGCCCTCTTTTCGGACATCTCGGCGCAGCACCAGCACCGCCACGTTGACCACCGAGAAGACCGCGAGCAGTAGCAGCGAGGTGGTGCCGCCGAGGATCGCGACGGTGTCCCCACTCGCGAACGCCGACACGTAGAAGATGAGTCCGAACGCGATGAGCGTGGTGAACATGATTGCCACCCACGGCGTGTGGCGCTTCGGATGCACCACCCCGAGCATCGGCGGCAACACATGTTGACGGGCCATGCCGTAGAGCAACCGACTGGCCATCAGCATGTTGATCAACGCGGTGTTGGACACCGCGAACATCGAGATGATCGGCAGGATGTTTGCGAACGGAAGCCCAGGCGCGGCGGCTTCCATCACCTTCACCAGCGGGGACGAGTCCGCCTCGGCAAGGGTTCCGACCGGCACCAGCGCGAC
The DNA here is from genome assembly GCF_055419385.1 of Mycobacterium sp. IDUB_24. Classification (NCBI taxonomy): domain Bacteria; kingdom Bacillati; phylum Actinomycetota; class Actinomycetes; order Mycobacteriales; family Mycobacteriaceae; genus Mycobacterium; species Mycobacterium sp. IDUB_24. Next base: position 111,890 of record NZ_JBVAXO010000007.1, on the reverse strand, counting down.
CGCAATGATGGCCACGACGATGTAGACCAGGCCGGCGATACCCAGACCGGTCAACAACACCTTCGGGAAGATCCGCACCGGGTCCTTGGTCTCCTCGGCCATGTTGACCGAGTCCTCGAAGCCGACCATCGCGAAGAACGCCAGCGACGTCGCAGCGGTAACCGCGATGAAGGCGTTCTTCTCACCGGAAGTGTCGAAGGCTACGACGCGGGAGAAATCGACATCCACCCCGCTGACGATGGCCCACAGTCCGACCACGACCACGATCACCAGGCCGGTGATCTCGACGAACGTGAGGAAGACGTTGAGCTTGACGCTTTCACTGACGCCTCGGAGATTCACCGCGGCGATCAACGCCATGAACAGCAGCGCCAGCGCGACAGTTCCCAGCCGCTGCCAGCTGAAGATGTGGTCGAAGTTCACCTCGATCGCGTCGAAGAAGCTGATCGCGAAAAACCTCGAAGCTGTTGAGGCCGAGGTGATTCCGGAACACATGACGATGAAGGCCACCAGGAACGTGACGAACTGGAGCCCAAATGCCTTGTGCGCGTAAAGCGCTGCACCGGCCGCCTGCGGATACTTGGTGACCAGCTCGAGATAGCTGAATGCGGTGATGGTGGCGATCAGGAAGGCCGCGAGGAAGGGAACCCAGGCGGCACCGCCGACTTCCTTGGCGACCTGCCCGGTCAGCGCGTACACACCGGTGCCGAGGATGTCTCCGACGACGAACAGCAGTAGCAGTCCGGGACCCATCACCCGCTTGAGCTGTGGCTCCTCCGCGGTTGCGGGTTGCGACATTCCCCCTCCTTCAGCCGGTCAGACGCGTTCCCGCCTGCTCGTCGACGGGCGCAAGGACGTCGATCACGTCGATCAACGTGGCGCGGGCGTTGACTCTGGCCCCTTCACCTTCGTCCACCAATGATGCAACCACGGCTCCGTCGACGGCGCACACCAGGGCGGTGACCAACTCGGCCCGCACCGAGCGGCCCGAGCGTTCCACCACCTCGAGCACGGCATCGGTGCGCTGTTGCAAGATGCGACGTTGGATATCGCGCAACCCGGGCTGTCGGGCGCATGCGATGTAGCGCTCGTAGCGCGAGATCAACTCCTCGCTTCCGGGCCGCTCCAAAGATTCGCCCAGCAACAAATCGACCAGGACGCCCGCGGTCGACTCGGCACCGCGGCGCCGTCGCGACAAATTGGCCACACCGTCCCTCAGTTGCTCGGCCTCCCGGGTTCCGATGTATTCGACAGCCTTCCCGATGAGGTCGTCGAGAGACGAGAAGTAGTACGTCGTGGAGGCCAGCGGGAGGCCGGCCCGGCGTGCCACGGCACGATGCCGGACGGCGTCGAATCCGCCTTCACAAAGCAACTCAGCGGCCGCCCTGACGAGGGCGTACCGCCGACGCTCCCCTTTAGGGGTGACCGCTGCCGTCACCTTCCACATGCTGCCAGCACGGTCCCGTCCACATCGGGCTTTCGGCCAATCATCAGGCTCTACTCAGGTTTTTCAGCGCGCCGGTAAGGCCGCGAGAATGCCACTGACCGATGCTCTTGTCGGGCGATGGCAAGATGGCCCGCATGCCCAATTTGAGCCGCCGCGCAATCTTGCGCCTCGGCGTCGGTGCGGCCGCCGGTGCCGCCGGCGCCTTCGCCCTCGCCTCCGCACCGGGTTCGGTGGCCAGCCCCGTCACAGCGCCCACGATGACAAGCGGCTCGTTCACCTCGGCCGCCCGCGGCGGGACGAACACCAACTGGGCCATCGCGCGCCCGCCCGGTCAAACCGGCAAACTCCGTCCGGTCATCGCCCTGCACGGCAAAGGTCAGGATGCCGCCGGTGTGATGGCCGGAGGCGTGGAGCAGGGCCTGGCGGAGGCCGTGGCAGCCGGGTTGCCGCCGTTCGCGGTGGTCGCCGTCGACGGCGGTGGAAGTTACTGGCACAAACGCGCATCCGGTGAGGATTCGGGCGCGATGGTGCTCGACGAGCTGATCCCGCTGCTCGGCGATCAGGGGCTCGACACCTCGCGAGTGGGATTCCTGGGCTGGTCGATGGGCGGCTACGGCGCACTGCTGCTGGGTTCGCGTCTGGGACCTGCGCGTACCGCCGCGATCTGTGCGGTCAGCCCCGCGCTGTGGACCTCTTCGGGTGCCGCCGCTCCCGGCGCCTTCGACAGCGCGGCGGACTACGCCGCCAACACCGTCTGGGGCCAGCCCGCGCTGGGATCGATCCCGATCCGGATCGATTGCGGTAACAGTGATCCGTTCTATTCGGCCACCAAGCAGTTCATCTCCGAACTGCCCAATCCGCCGGCCGGTGGCTTCTCCCCCGGTGGGCACGACGGCAGCTTCTGGAGTTCGCAGCTGCCCGCCGAGATATCCTGGATGGCCCCGCTGCTGGTCGCCTGATCCTTCGGTGAGCGCTACAGGGTGATGTGCCCTTCGGCAGCGGCCAGACCGATGTCACTGCGGAAGTGACTGCCCGGCAAGCGAATCGACTTGGCGAGCGCGTACGCCGCGTCGCGAGCGGCAGGTAGGTCGGTACCTGTGCCGACGACCGAGAGCACCCGGCCACCCGAGGACACCACCTCGCCGTCTTCGCGGCGCGCGGTGCCGGCATGGAGCACACCGTCGGCTTCCGATCCGTGAATCACGTCGCCGACGCGCGCCCGCCCCGGGTAGTTCTCCGCGGCCACCACCACGGTTACGGCGTAGCCGGCGCGCCACTGCAGGTCGCCGAAGGAGGCGAGCTCGCCGGTGGCCGCGGCGTTCAGCAGTTGCCCGAGCGGCGAATCCAGCAGGGCCAGAACCGATTGCGTCTCCGGATCGCCGAAGCGGCAGTTGAACTCCACCACCGCCGGACCGTTCGAGGTGATCGCCAAGCCGGCGTAGAGCAGGCCCGAGAACGAGCTGCCCCGGGCAACCAGTTCGGCCGCAACAGGTTTGACGACCTCGTCGACGATCTGGGTTTTGATCGGGTCCGGCAGCCAGGGCAGCGGGGCGTAAGCCCCCATACCGCCGGTGTTGGGCCCGGTGTCTCCGTCGCCGACCCGCTTGAAGTCTTGGGCAGGCAGCAGCGGGACCACGCTGGCGCCGTCGACGACACAGAACAACGACACCTCGGGTCCGTCCAGGAACGACTCCAGCAGCACGGGGTGTCCGGAATCGAGCAGGCTGGCTGCATGCGCCCGGGCGGCGTCGCGATCGGCGGTGACCACCACGCCCTTACCGGCGGCCAGGCCGTCGTCCTTGACCACCCAGGCAGCCTGGCCGGCGGGCGGACCGAAGCGGTCCAGCGCAGCGTCCAGGTGGGCCGGGTTGTCGACGATCTCGCTGCTCGCCGTCGGCACCCCCGCCGCGGCCATGACGTCTTTGGCGAAGGCCTTGGAGCCCTCGATGCGGGCGGCGTCCTTGCTCGCGCCGAAGCAGGCGATTCCGGCGGCCCGCACGGCGTCGGCGACGCCGAGCACCAGCGGAACCTCGGGGCCGATCACCACCAGGTCGCTGTCGAGGCGTTGAGCCAACTTCACCACGGCCTCGCCGGAGGTGATGTCGACGTCGTACTGGTCGGCAATGGATTGGGTCCCGGCGTTGCCGGGAGCCACCGCCAACTCCTCCACCTGCGGGTCGCGGCGCAGGGCCAGCAGCAGGGCGTGTTCACGGGCACCGGATCCGATAACGAGGACGCGCACGGTCGTAGCGTAGCGGGAGACTTACGGGCATACACCTGATGCAGGAGTGTATGGTCGAAACCGAGGACTGTGCCCGCCGTCACACAAGGAGATGACCTCGGCATGACAACCATGAGCGCCTGCCCGTTCGGCGCCGGCTACGACTTCACCGATCCCGACGTCCTGCTCCGCGGAATCCCTGTCGAGGAGTTCGCCCAACTGCGCAAGACCGCCCCGGTGTGGTGGAACGAGCAGGGCGAATCGATCTTCAACGACGGCGGCTACTGGGTGGTCACCCGTCACGAGGACATCAAGACCATCTCGCGCGACGGCGGCGCCGTGTGGTCGACCAACGCCAAGGGTGCCGTCATGCGCCTTCCCGAAGGCGTGACCGCCGAACAGCTCGACCTCACCAAGGCGCTGCTGATCAACCACGACGCTCCCGAGCACACCCGGCTACGCAAGCTGGTGTCGCGACTGTTCACCCCGCGTTCGGTGGCAGCGCTGGAGGAGAAACTGGCCGTCGCCGCCCGCGACATCGTCGCCGCGGCGCGGGAACGAAACTCCGGCAATTTCGTCGACGACGTGGCGATGCCGCTGCCGCTGCTCGCCATCGCCGACCTGATCGGCGTCCCCGAGGCGGACCGGGAGAAGTTGTTCCACTGGAGCAACGCGATCATGAACACCGACGACCCGGATTTCGATGCCGATCCGACGATGGCCAACGCCGAACTGATGGGCTACGCGTACAACATGGCCGAGCAGCGGCGCCAGTGCCCGGCCGACGACATCGTCACGCGGCTCGTGCAGGCCGATGAAAGCGGCGAAGGCATCACGGAAGTGGAATTCGCGTTCTTTGTGATCCTGCTGGCCGTGGCCGGCAACGAGACCACCCGCAACGCCATGACGCACGGTATGAACGCATTCCTCGAAAACCCGGACCAGTGGGAACTTTTCAAGCGCGAACGCCCAGAGACCGCGGTCGACGAGATCATCCGCTGGGCCACCCCGGTGCACTGCTTCCAGCGCACCGCCCTGGTCGACACCCAGATCGGCGATGTCACCGTGAAAGCCGGACAGCGTGTCGGTCTGTTCTACAGCTCGGCCAACTACGACGAGGAAGTGTTCGAATCCCCGTTCCAGTTCAATATTCTGCGCAACCCGAACCCGCACCTGGCCTTCGGCGGCAACGGCGCGCATTTCTGCATCGGCGCGAACCTGGCGCGGATGGAGATCAAGCTGATGTTCAACGAGATCGCAGATCAGATTCCGGACATCACCAAACTGGCCGAGCCCCAACGTCTCCGGTCCGGATGGATCAACGGCGTCAAGGACCTGCAGGTCTCGTACCGCGGTTGACCGGCGGCTTGGCCGATCCGTTGTTCTAAGATTCGCCCATGCGAACGCACGGGTGGTCCGGCTCGGCGCCGGCCAGCGACGAGGAGGCCATTGCCCGCATCCTCGTCGCTGCCGGCAACGCCATCGATGAGCGCGGCGCCGACTTCTCCATCGCCGACGTGGCCCGCACCCTCGGTGTGACCCGGCAGACCGTGTACCGCTATTTCCCCAGCACCGATGCTTTGCTGGTGGCATCCGCGGTGCACGCGGCCAGCGACTTCCTGGACCGGGTGGCCGCCCACGTCAAAGGCACGACCGATCCGGTAGAGGCCGTCACCGAGTCCATCGCCGTCGCCCTGGAGTGGCTGCCCGAGGACAAGCACATCGGTTTGCTCGTGGCTCCCGGGCGCGCGAACGTGCACACCGAATCGGTGACCTCGGACGTGGCGGTCGACTTTGCCCGAGCCATGATGCGCATGCTCGATGTCGACTGGGCCGCGCTCGGCTACACCGACGCCGATCTCGATGAACTCGCCGAGCACCTCCTGCGGATCATCCAGTCCTTCGTCATCGATCCGGGCCGGCCTCCACGCACCGGCGAAGCGCTGCGCAGCTACCTGCGCAGGTGGGTCGGCCCCGGGGTGGTCGCCGGGAAGTTTGCGCCCGAGAGGCCGTCCGCCGGGATTTAGGCGGGTTCAGCACGTCAACGTCGTTCGAAATGCTGGTAGTCGATCGGGTCATGCCAATGCCCGCCCCACCGCCAGCCACGCTCGGCGAAGCTCCGCACCACCAAGTCACCGTCGCGGATCATCCCCTGATCGGTGCGGGAGCGGTCCAGATACGCCCGCGCAGTGACCGGCTGCAGGTCGCCGGAGGCTGAGATGTACGGGTTGATCAGGGGGTTGACGTCGACCGCACGGCCGTAGGCGTGCAACGACCACGATCCACTCGGCAACGGCCGGCAATTGAACGCCGAGGTGTTGTTGTCCTGCATGGACAGCTCGTCGTCGGCGCGTGGATAGTGGTCCACCGTGCGCATCTTCTCGATCGGGAATCGCGCCGAATACAGCTCCCCGAAGATCGCGATCACATCGCTGACCACACCGCGGTGCACCACCAGGTCACCCCGGTGAGAACGGCCGTCAAAACCGATGTACGACAGGGTGATTCGGCGCAGCTCGGTGGGCGGCACCGGGCATCCCGGTCGCCAGCTGGCACCCAGCGCGGCCTGGTCCACCGGTCGCACCCGCGCCGGTTGCTCCGCCACCGAGCCGGGCCGCGGAGTCTGCGGCGAGGAGGCGGCAGTTCCCGGCACCGAATGGGGCGTACTACCGGCACACGCCGCCGTGCACCCCGTGAACAGACTCACCACCAGGGCACATGCGCAGACCGTTGCGATGCCCACCCCGCGACTGTAGATCGCGGAACTGGCAAATCCGCCGGCAGCGCCCAGGCCTCGGCAAATTGGCGTCGGACCAGCCGTTTGCCGGGATTTAGACTGATTGCCTCGATAGGAGGCAGGTATGGGCGCACTCGACGCCTTCTACACGACGTGGTCGCAGGCGCGCACCACGTTCGGTGAGGGTGCCCCGACAACAGGCGACGCGTTCGACGGCAGCGCGCAGCTGCGCCAGATGCAATCCACGATCGAATCCGCAGCACCCGACGACCGCTGGCAGGGCACCGCCTCGCAGGCGTATGCCGCCAGGAACGCCGAACACGCCGCCGTCTATGGCAAACTCGCCGATCTGGATCAACGCATGGCTACCGAAGTCACTCGGGCAGCCGATGTGGTCACCGCTGGTCGGCAGAACCTCGCGCAGACCCAGAGTTGGGTTAGCAGCATGGATGCGTCGATCCCGCCGGGCAAGACCGGCGAGATCATGCGGGTGATCCTCGCCAGTAAGGGGATCGGCCAGATCAGCGACGTCGTCACGCAGTCCACGAGCGACATGAGCGAGATCGGTCGACGCATCGAGGAAATCCGGAAGGAATACGATGCGGTCGCGGGCGAGAAGGCGGGCGCCGGTGCGCCAGGATTGCCCGAAGGTAATCCGCCTCCGGTCGATCCACTCGACGAGCTCAAGCGCAAGTACCAGGTCGACGAGGACCCTGACGGCAAGCTCGATTGGGAGCCGGCTTGGCCATTCAGCGAGCTAACTGACCCCAAGCAGGTCACCGCCACCGAGGGACGAATGCTCGACCGTCTTTCGCTGTTCGAACTGCGAGACCTCGACCAGCTCACGGAGGCCGCTAAGTCTGAAGCAATTTCAAGGTTTCCTCCCCCGCATCATCCGGACGACACGGCCGACAATCACACCGATGCGTTTCGGCATGCGTATTGGAATGCGCTGATGACCCAACGCTTCGGCGAGGATTGGACCCGTGATTTCACGACGGCGCACGAACGCCTTCCCAACAACCCCTCCACGGCCGAAGCGATGGACCTCTACAACAATGAGGTAGGCAGAAATATCGCCAAAGCGCATCCCGACGCGACTCCTGCAGAGCTCGCCGGCTATGTAGAGCAGGCTGTCCGACAAGGCGATACGGTCGTGGTAGCGCCGAACAGCGACGGCGAAAAGCTCGCTTGGAGCAATACCGTCCCAGAAGGCGGCGCGGGCATAACCTCAAAATCCACCATTCCGGGGCAGGCACCCACTCCAACTGGCGCCGGGCCAGGAGGAATCTACGACCCCGGTCAGCCAGGCGGCTACGGAACTTCAGCAGGAGGGTACTGATTGTGACCGGATTGTCAGCAGTACGCGTCGCCCTTTGCGTGTTGCTGCTGTGTTTCTCTCTGACCAGTTGCGATCTGGCCAGACAGGCGATGAGGCAGTCAATGGATATCGACTACAACGACCAGAAGCTCAACGATGGCCTGGAAAGCCTTCTCCACGAGAAGAAGACAGGCCGACTCAGCGAATTCACCAGCTGGGACTGGGACGAGGTGCATCTCTTCCACGAAAACTCCGAACGGGAATTCATCGAAAAGACAGTTGGAGCACCCGTAATCAAGGACCGCTTCTACAACTCGAAAGCCAGCCTGCTGATCTTCGAACTCAACGGAAAACCCGTGAAGGCCGCCGGAATCAGCGGCGATTACCTACGCGGAGAGAATTTCCGGGTGACCTGGCCGACCGACGTGATGCTGCGACCGGAGGGCGGCGGCTACCTGACGCTGACATTGCCTACCAGTTAGCAGCCATCCGATGAAGGCATCGAAGGAGCGGGAGTTGCGCCGCCGGTGGCGCAAAGTGCAGGGCCGAGCAACCAACCGCGCCTCAGCGGAGCAACGGGCATTCCCATGGCCCTGACCCCGAGCAATGTTGACCCGCCAAGGATGAGGCGCCTGTGATCCGTGCCAGCGCAGCGTTGTGTTGCATCACCTTGTTGTCGGCAGCGTGCGGGCACGGCGGTCCAACAGCGCCCACCGTCACTCCGAGCACGAAGGCGGTTGCCGCCGAGGTACTTTCCGTCGACGACGTCCGAAGCATCTCCGGTATCGCCGCATTCCACGACGTCCCGGAATTGGACGTCGCTACACCTTCGGCCATCCCGGACACACCCGCAGCATGTCGCGCGGTGTTCGACCCGCCCGCGGTTTTCGGCACCACCTGGAAAGCGTTCCGCTCCGTCGGTTACAGCGCCGATCTTGACGCTCCGGTACTTCCGATCATGGCAGATGTGCGCCAGGCAGTTGCCGTCTATCCTGACGCAACGACGGCGCAGGCGGCGTTCGACCGGCTCACAACGGCGGTACCCGGCTGCACCTCGACGGGTACCGCCTACTACCGCCGCTCAGCGGAGGCGCCAGACCCAAACACCCTGCTGCTCAACAGCAGAGCAGCCGACGGAGCCCAGGACGCATATCGGCTCACTGGCACCATGCTGATCAACTCAAGTGCGCTCGGCCTACCCGACAGCGAGCGCGTCACGCTGGAAGTTCTCGACAGGCTCGAATATGCACAGCATTAGCACGCCCGCGCCAACGGTAGCTGGGGTCACCGCGGATTACCTCCGGAGCGAGGATCACCGCGCGACATTCCCGGCCGACGTGATCGTGCAGCCTTGGGGTGACGGGTATCTAACGCTGACTGTTCCTGCCGGCTAGAAACCCGCACCCCGCCGCCAAACTTCGAATCACACCACCGTCAGTGGCAATGACTTCCGTGGCTCGAACACGAACTCCGCCCCACCGCTGAACTTCACCACCGCGACTTCACCGAATTCCTTTGCTGCGGTCTCGGTTTCAATCACCCTGGCGGTCCACTCCGCGTCCGATCCGAGAACCTCGACGGAAAGGTGCGGGTCGACGGCGGCGACGATGGCCTGCAGGGGACGCGTCTCGGCCGGCGAAACCAGGGCCACCCAGGAACCGTCCTCATGCGCCGGCGAGCGACGCACGGACACCGTGTCGGGACCGAACTCGGCATCGACGTAGGCGGCCGGGTTGAGCAACGGATGCAGTTCCAGCACGCGCACCGCACCTTCGATGCCGCCGGGCAGGCCCAGCGCCTTGTGGATACGCTCGGCACCGAGGCCCGCCACACCGATCAGCTGCTTGGTGCAGATGTCGGTGGCGAGCGCGTTGTCGGTACCGGCCCGCTTGCCCACCGCGAGGATGAACGACAGGTTCAGCAGGTGCATCTGCAGGCATACCTCGTCGGCCATCCGGACCAGCGCGGAATGCGAGAACGCCGCGAAATCGAAATCGGACACCAGCGGCCCCGAGTAGTCGGAAGCGCCCTCGTCGGATGGATCGATCGGGTCCAATTCTGTTCGCGCAGCCCGGGTCCGGCCGATCACATCGAGCGCCGGGATGTCATCGACCTCCGGGTATGACTCATCGATGATTACCGTCCAGGCGCAGTGCGGCTGCCGGTCGGCGGGTGCGCGGGGCGGCCGGTGGATCGGGCGCACCTGACATTTGCGGTTGGTGGCCAGCGCGGTGGCGTCGAAGGTCGGGTCCTCGATGTCGTGGCACATGCCGCGAACGTAGTCCTCGCCCATCGGCTCGACGTCGAGCAGCGCACCGCAATGATCGAGGTGGAATTCACCGTGCCAGCGATCGTGGACGGTGTAGCGGAAATCCATGAACTGCGGCGGGGCGCCGATGTCGAGTTGGAGACCCTTGAAGATGGTGATGACGTCGACGCCTTCGTAGCGCAACGCCTTCTGCATGCGTCGGGTGTAGATGGGGCTGGATGCCGCCCACTCCTCGATCGCGATCTGCAGCATCTCTTCGCGGCCGAAATTGCTGATGCACCAGGCCATCCCGGAGCGGTCGATCATCTGCCCCATGAGCAGCAGCTCGGGCACCAGCTTGACCAGCTCATCGTGGGTCAGCGAGGCATATCTACTTGTCATCGAGCTCGCTCCCGGTATTCATCTTGACTGCGGCGTTCACATTGGCGCGCCGGTCTTCGTCAAGGCCCTTCTCGGCGGCCTTGCGCCGCTTGGCCACCACCTTGGACACCGTTCCGTTGAGGCCGGAACCGAGCGGGAAACCGAGGTACTGGGTGAGGAAGATGGCGATGTCCTTGAGCTCTTCCTCGGTGAACTCGCCGTTGAACAGCGCGGCGTTGACCTGGATCTCGGCGAGGTCCTGCGAGCCGACGGCGGTCACTGCCGACAACGTCATCAGTCGCTTTTCACGCATCGACAGTCCGGGCTTGTTCCAGATGGTGCCGAACAGGTGGTCGACGGTGAGATCGAAGTATGGATCCCCTTCGATGTTCGGCATCTCCCAGCCGTAGACCTCGTTCATCTTGGCCAGGCCCTTGGCCCGCAACTCGTCCATTCTTCGATCCTCTCTAGCCGACTTCGCCGTGTGAAGCCGTGTGCGGCACACCGAGTCCGGCGGCCAGATCCCGCAGCGCGATCTCCGCCAGCGGGAGTTCGACGCCGGTGTCCTCGCCAAGCCCGAGCGCCAACCGCAGATCCTTCTCGGCAAGACCCCGCGTGTGGACGAACATGTCGTAGATCCAGTGATCCGACGCCAACGGTGACGTGTCGTCACGGACCATGATCGCGCCCGGCCCGCCGCTCTGGGCGTCGCTGTGTCGCACGACCCGGCCGAGCTTTTGCAGGTCGATCCCCGCCGCTTCGGCGAGCTTCTGTGCCTCGCATGCGGCGGCGAAGCCGATGAACGTCAACATGTTGCGGGCGATCTTCATCCGGGTACCCGCTCCGGGTTCCCCAGCGCGGACCACCATCGAGGCCCACTGCTTGAAGACGGGCTTGACCAAGTCGTACGCGTCGTCGTCTGCACCGACCATGACAGCCAGTTCACCCTTGTCCGCCGCGCCGGCCCCACCACTGACGGGGGCATCGACGATACGAATTCCTTTGGGCCGCAGCTGGTCTGCCAACTCTCCGGCCGTACCGGGCTCGATCGTGGAGTGGATGGCGATCACGGTGCCGGGCTTGGCGTGCGCGGCGAGTTTGGAAACCACGTCTCGCACTTGTGCGTCGGTCAGCACCGTGACGCTGATGACGTCGGCCTCGGCGACACCGGCGACGCTGTCCGCAGGGGTCGCCCCGAGCTCGACCAGCGGGGCCACGGCCTCGGCGCGCACGTCGAAGACGACGAGTCCGCCGGGCCAGTCGGCCAGTCGCTTGGCCATCGGTGCGCCCTGATTACCGAGGCCGATGTAGCCGAGTTTCAGCGGACTCATGAGCGGATGATCTGTCCGCCGTCGACGTTGAAGATCTGGCCGGTGATCCACTTGGCCTGGTCGCTCAACAGGAACAGGCACATGCCGACCAGGTCTTCAGGCTGCCCCATGCGGGACAACGGGATTCCCTTGACGATGTCGTCCACCATCTCCTTGGGCGTGGTGGTGCGGTTGGCCTCGGTGTCGATCGGGCCGGGCGCGATGGCATTGATGCGGATGTTCTGTCCGCCGAGCTCACGCGACAACTGCTGGGTGAGGCCGTTGATACCGACCTTGGCCAGGCCGTAGTAGTTGGCGTACAGCCAGGCCGCGGTCGAGGACTGGTTGACGATCGCCCCACCGCCACGCTTGGCCATCTTGCGGTACACGGCGCGGGTGCACACCAGCGCACCGTCGAGATTCACGCTCATGAACTTCTTGTAGTAGTCCCAGTCGACGGTGAGCAGGAAGTCGAGCTTCATGCCGCCGAAGATCGCGGCGTTGTTGACCAGGTGGTCGATCCCACCGAATTCCGAAAGCGTCTGCGCGGCCATGTCCTTGGCCGAGTCGATGTCGGAGACGTCGACGCGCACCGCCAGGGCGTTGCCGCCCTCGCCCTTGATCCCGTCAGCGACCTTCTGCGCACCCTCGATGTTGATGTCGGCCACCACGACCGCCGCGCCCTCGCGTGCCAGCGCCTCGGCGTAAGCCTGGCCGATGCCGCCGCCGGCCCCCGTGACGATGGACACCTTGTCTTTGAAATCCGAGTCGAACTGTCCCATTCAAGTGCTCCTTACTGAGCCAGAGTCGCGATGGTTTTGATTTCGGTGTATTCCTCGAAGCCGGCCAGGCCCATCTCGCGGCCGACCCCGGACTGCTTGTAGCCGCCGAACGGGGCATCGGCCGAGTACCAGATGCCGCCGTTGACATTGACGGTGCCGACCCGCATGCGAGCAGCCACGGCCTGGGCTCGTTCGTCGTCGCCGGAGAACACCGTGCCGGACAGCCCGTACGGCGAATCGTTGGCGATGCGGACCGCGTCGTCGTCACCGTCGTGGGCGATCACGGTCAGCACTGGACCGAAGATCTCCTCACGAGACACCCGCGCGGTGTTGTCCAGGCCGGCGATCACGGTCGGCTCGATGAAAAACCCGGTGTCCAGGTCAGCCGGACGCCCACCGCCGCAGGCGAACCGGCCGCCTTCCTGCAGAGCCAGATCCAGGTAGGACTGCACCCGGTCGCGCTGGCGCGCCGAGATCAGCGGCCCGCACACCGTGCGCTTGCTGTTCGGATCGCCCGGCTTGATCCCACCCAACGTGGCCGCGGCGATCTCCACCGCCTCGTCGTAACGTGCGCGGGGTACCACCAGGCGCGTCGTGATCGCGCAGCCCTGACCGGCGTGCATGGCCACGGTGAAGGCCGACATCGAGCAGGCCCCGGCCAGGTCGGCGTCGTCGAGCACCAGGAATGCCGATTTGCCACCGAGCTCCAGGAACACCTTCTTGATGGTCAGCGCGGCGTCAGTCATCACTGCACGCCCGGTCGCAGTCGATCCGGTGAACGAAACCATGTCCACCCGAGGATCTTTGGACAGCAGCGCACCCACCGAGTGATCGCTCGAGGTGACGATGTTGATCACGCCGGCCGGGAAATCGGTCTGCTCGGCGATGATCTGGCCGATGGCCGCCGCCGCCCACGGAGTGTCAGGGGCCGGTTTGAGAATCAGGGTGTTACCTGCAGCCAGGGCCGGGCCGACCTTGGCCAGGTTGATCTGGTGCGGAAAGTTCCACGGGGTGATGGCACCGACGACACCAACGGCTTCGCGGGCGATCTTACGGTTGGTGGGGATGCCCTGCGGGGTGGCGTAGCCGAGATCGGTTGTCCACTCGTAGTTCTCGGCGGCATCAGCCGAAAAAGCCAGGTCGTCGATCGGGCCTTCCAGATGCGCGCCGGCGGTGAGCATGCGCGGGGCACCCACCTCTGCGATGGTGAGTTCCCGCAGTTCCTCGACATTTTCGCGCAATGCGTCACGCAGCTGACGCAGGCAGCGCACCCGCAGCGCGTGGTTCGTCGACCAGTCGGTGTCGTCAAATGCCCGACGCGCGGCGTTAATTGCGTTGCCCATGTCCTCGGCGTTGGCGTCGGCAGCGACGCCGAGCACCTCCTCGGTGGCGGGATTGACGGTCTCGAATGCTCCGCCACCCCCGGCGACGAGTTTGCCGTCGATAAGCAGCTGACTCTGGCGATCGGCCAGTACCGGCATTGGTGAACTCCACTTCACGAATTCTGGACAACTGTCCGGCTGTCTCGTCTCGAACGATAGCCGCAGATAATGTCGAGCCGCAAGGGTGGGCCCCAGGCCTGCTCATCCGGCGCCAAAATGACCAGTTCATCGCAGCCTTTCCGGATCCACACTTGCTCAACCTCGACATCGTCGGATAACTTGGACATGTGTCCAGCGATGCCGTGTCCGCAGTCACAGAACCCGCTCCGGAGCCCGAGAAGGAATCGCCGCGCAACCGCCGGCAGGAAGAAACCTTCCGCAAGGTCCTGACCGCGGGAACCGAGATGCTGCGCGAATCGTCCTACGCCGACCTGACGGTGCGCGCAGTCGCCGCACGCGCCGGCGTCGCGCCCGCCACGGCCTACACGTACTTTTCGTCGAAGAACCACTTGATCGCCGAGATGTACCTGGACCTGGTCAGCCAGTGCCCTTACTTCACCGACGTGAACGACTCCATGACCACCCGCGTCGACCAGGCGCTCCGCGCACTGACCCTCGTCGTCGCCGACGAGCCCGAGGTCGCCGCCGCCTGCACCACGGCCCTGCTGGGCGGCGGCACCGATCCGGCGGTGCGCAAGGTGCGCGACCGGATCGGCGCCGAGATCCACAAACGCATCCGTTCGGCAGTCGGACCGGATGCCGATTCCCGCGTCGTCTCCGCCCTGGAGATGACGTTCTTCGGCGCGCTGGTCAATGCCGGCAGCGGCGCCTTCACCTACCGCCAGATCGCCGACCGGCTGACCTACGTCGTCGGGTTAATCCTGGGAGAAGACAAATGAGTTTGCAGGAAGTCGAGCCGATCCTCGACCCGTACGACTACGACTTTCACGAAGATCCGTACCCGTACTACCGCCGCTTGCGCGACGAGGCGCCTCTCTACCGGAACGACGAACGCAAGTTCTGGGCCCTGTCCCGGCACAAGGACGTCGTCGCCGGCTTCCGCAACAGCGTCGCACTGTCCAACAAGCACGGCGTCGCACTCGACCCGATCTCACGCAACGACGAGGCGCACCGGGTGATGTCATTCCTGGCCCTCGACGATCCGGCCCACCTGCGGCTGCGCACCCTGGTGTCCAAGGGCTTCACCCCGCGGCGCATCCGCGAACTTGAAGGCCGGGTCACCGAGATCGCGGTGCAGCATCTCGATGAGGCGCTGCAGAACAACGCCTTTGACTACGTCGACGACTTCGCGGGCAAGCTGCCGATGGATGTCATCTCCGAATTGATGGGTGTACCGCAGGAGGACCGGGTGCGCATCCGCGCGCTGGCCGACGGGGTCATGCACCGCGAGGACGGCCTCGCTGACGTTCCCGAATCGGCCATCGCCGCCTCGGGTGAGCTGCTGGTGTACTACGCCGACATGGTCAAGCAGCGCCGCAAGGCGGTCAGCGACGACCTGACCTCGGCGCTGGTGGAAGCCGAGATCGACGGCGACAAGCTCACCGACGACGAGATCATGGCGTTCCTGTTCCTGATGGTGGTCGCCGGTAACGAGACCACCACGAAATTGCTGGCCAATGCCGCATATTGGGGATTCAAGAACCCTGACCAGCTGGCCCCCGTATTCGAGAACCACGAGCTGATTTCCCCGTGGATCGAGGAGACGCTGCGCTACGACACCTCAAGCCAGATCCTGGCCCGCGCTGTCGTCGAGGACATGACGTTCTACGACACCACGGTTCCGGCCGGCGACGTGCTGGTGCTGCTGGCCGGTTCGGCCAACCGCGACGAGCGCGTCTTCGAAAACCCAGACCAGTACCAGATCGGCCGCGACATCGGTTCGAAGCTGGTGAGTTTCGGCAGCGGTGCCCACTTCTGCCTGGGCGCGCACCTGGCCCGCATGGAGGCCCGGGTGGCGCTGACCGAGTTGTTCAAGCGAATCCGCGGATACGAGGTCGACGAGGCCAACGCTGTCCGCGTCCACTCCAGTTCCGTACGAGGATTCGCGCACCTGCCCATTTCGGTGTCCCACCGATGAAGCCCAATTTCGGTGTCCCACCGATGAAGCCCGATCGCGGTGTCCCACCGCTGAAACCCGTCACAGTAAAGGCACGCTAAATGGCCCGTTTCGAACCCCATCCCGACCGCCGACCGGCCATCGTGGCGGGCGCGTCGTCCGGCATCGGCGCCGCCACGGCCACCGAACTGGCCGCACACGGCTTCCCGGTCGCTCTCGGCGCGCGCCGCGTCGAGAAATGCCAGGAGTTGGTCGATCAGATCAAAGCCGACGGTGGCGAGGCGATTGCACTGCCTCTCGACGTCACCGACGTCGATTCGGTGAAGTCGTTCGTGCACGGCGCCACCGAGGCGCTCGGGGACATCGAGCTGCTGGTGGCCGGTGCCGGCGACACGTTCTTCGGCCAGCTACACGAGATCAGTACCGACGATTTCGAGAATCAGATCCAGATTCACCTCATCGGGGCCAACCGCCTTGCCACTGCGGTGCTTCCGGGCATGGTCGAACGTCGACGCGGCGACATCATCTTCGTCGGCTCGGACGTGTCCCTGCGGCCGCGGCCGTACATGGGCGGCTACGGCGCAGCCAAAGCCGGCCTGCTGGGCATGGCCAAGACCCTGCAGATGGAACTGGAAGGTACCGGTGTGCGCGCCTCCGTTGTCCATCCCGGACCTACCAAGACCGCCATGGGCTGGAGTGCGCCGATGGACAAGGTCGGCGAGATGCTCGAGGACTGGGCCAAGTGGGGCCAGGCCCGGCACGACTACTTCCTGCGCGCAGCCGATCTCGCGCGGGCCATCACCTTCGTCGCGGAAACCCCGCGCGGCGGCTTCATCGCCGAACTGGAGATTCAGCCCGAAGCTCCGCTCGCCGATGTCAAGGATCGCCAGAAGCTGAAAGTGGAAGGCTGAGAAGGATAATGACAAGCTCAGAACTCAAGGAAGTTCAGCGCGTTTCGGGTGGTGAAGGCGAGGAACACGGCCACCTCGAAGAATTCCGCACCGATCCGATCGGCCTGATGCAGCGCATCCGTGACGAGTGTGGGGATGTCGGCTGGTTCCAGCTCGCCGACAAGCAGGTGCTGCTGCTGAGCGGAGCAGAGGCCAACGAATTTTTCTTCCGCTCCAGCGACAGCGAGCTCAACCAGGCCGAGGCCTACCCGTTCATGACCCCGATCTTCGGTGAGGGTGTGGTGTTCGACGCCGACCCGGAGCGTCGGGCCGAGATGCTGCACAACACGGCGCTGCGCGGTGAGCAGATGAAGGGCCACGCGGCGACCATCGAGAACGAGGTCAAGAAGATCATCGCCGACTGGGGCGACGAGGGCGAGATCGAGCTGCTCGATTTCTTCTCCGAGTTGACGATCTACACCTCGACGGCCTGCCTGATCGGGCTGAAGTTCCGAGAGCAGCTCGACCGCCGGTTCGCCGAGTATTACCACCAGTTGGAGCGCGGCACCGACCCGCTGTGCTACGTCGATCCGTACCTGGACATCGAGAGCTTCCGCATCCGCGACGAGTCGCGAGTCAAACTCGTTGCGCTGGTGCAGGAGATCATGGACGGCCGGATCGCCAACCCGCCCAAGGGCAAAGAGGATCGCGATCTACTCGACGTACTGGTGTCGATCAAGGACGAGGAAGGCAATCACCGGTTCTCTGCCAACGAGGTCACCGGCATGTTCATCTCGCTGATGTTCGCCGGGCACCACACCAGCTCGGGTACCTCGTCGTGGACGCTCATCGAACTGCTGCGCAACCCCGACGTGTACGCACAGGTGCAGCAGGAGCTCGACGAGCTCTACGCCGACGGCCAGGAGGTGAGTTTCCATGCGCTGCGCCAGATCCCGAAGCTGGACAACTCGCTCAAGGAAACTCTCCGACTGCATCCGCCACTCATCATCCTGATGCGCGTCGCGCAGGACGAGTTCGAGGTGGCCGGCCGCCCGATCCACAAGGGCCAGATGGTGGCGGCCTCCCCGGCGATCTCCAACCGCATCCCGGAGGACTTCCCCGATCCGGACGCCTTCGATCCTGCCCGTTATGAGAAGCCGCGCCAGGAAGATCTGATCAACCGGTGGACCTGGATCCCGTTCGGCGCGGGCAAGCACCGCTGTGTGGGAGCCGCGTTCGCCCAGATGCAGATCAAGGCGATCTTCTCGGTCCTGTTGCGCGAGTACGAGTTCGAGATGTCGCAGCCGTCGGAGAGCTACCAGAACGACCACTCCAAGATGGTCGTGCAGCTGGCCCAGCCGGCCAAGGTCCGCTACCGCAGGCGTATCAAGGCCTGAAATGGGTTGCTACCGCGTTGAGGTCGACGAGGATCTGTGCCAGGGCCACGCGATGTGCGAGCTCGAAGCTCCGGACGTGTTCCGGGTGCCCAAGCGCGGCACCGTCGAAATCCTCGATCACGAACCACCCGACGAGCTCCGCGATGCCGTCGAGATGGCCGTCGAAATGTGTCCTACCCAAGCACTATCAATCAAAGAGAGAGCCGAACAATGACTTCATCCTCCAAAAGAGAAGCCCTCGAAGCATGGTCGGATCGCTGGCTGAAGGCCAACCAGGAGGCCGAGAAGGCCGGTGATTGGAAGCCGCTGGCCGACTTCTACACCGAGGATGCCACCTACGGCTGGAACATCGGGCCCAAGGAAGACGTGATGTGCGTCGGTATAGATCAAATACGCGAGATCGCCTTAGGCATGGAGATGGAAGGCCTGGAGAACTGGGTCTACGAGTACCAGCGCGTGCTGATCGACGAGAAGCAGAACGAGATCGTGGGCTTCTGGAAGCAGATCGCCAACAAGAGCGACGGCAGCACGAGCGAGATCTACGGCATCGGCGGTAGCTGGTTCCGGCTCAACGATCAGCTGCTCATCGAATGGCAGCGCGATTTCTTCGACTTCGGCCACGTCGCCAAGGGATATATGAATCTCATCGAGTCCGGCGACCTCACCCCCACCATGCAGAAGCGCATCGAGCGTTCGCTGGCCGGCGAGAAACTGCCCGGCTACTACCCGCTCGGCGAGGCCCCGGTCAAAATCTGGTAGTTCCTTGCCAAGCAGTTGCTTGGGGGTGGGTGTGACCCACGCAACTAATGGCTCTAGTCTGTGGTCAACGGCTCTAGTGGAAGGCACACGCGATGAAGACCAAAGGCGCTCTCATCTGGGAGTTCAACCAACCTTGGACGATCGAGGAGATCGAGATCGGCGACCCCGTCAAGGACGAGGTCAAGATTCAGATGGAAGCCTCGGGCATGTGCCATTCGGACCACCACCTGGTGACCGGTGACATCCCGATGGCGGGTTTCCCGGTGCTCGGCGGCCACGAAGGCGCGGGCATCGTGACCGAGGTCGGGCCCGGCGTCGACCACATCCAGCCCGGCGACCACGTCGTGCTGTCGTTCATCCCGTCCTGTGGTGAATGTCCGGCCTGCCAGGAGGGCCTGCGCAACCTGTGCGACCTCGGGGCGCTGCTGCTGAGCGGTACGGCGGTCTCCGACGGCACCAATCGCATCCACGCCGTCAAGAACGGCCAGCCGGTCATCCCGATGACGCTGCTCGGCACGTTCAGCCCGTACATGGTGGTGCACAAGAGCTCGGTCGTGAAGATCGATCCGTCCATCCCGTTCGAGGTGGCCTGCCTCGTGGGTTGCGGTGTCACCACCGGTTACGGCTCGGCCGTCCGCAGCGGTGACGTCCGTCCCGGTGACGACGTCGTCATCGTCGGCGTCGGCGGTGTCGGCACCGGTGCGCTGCAGGGCGCCCTGGCGGCCGGTGCGCGCAACGTCTTCGCCGTCGACCCGGTCGAGTTCAAGCGCGACAACGCGCTCAAGTTCGGTGCCACCCATGCCTACCCGGACATCTTCTCCGCGATGGCCGGTGTCGCCGAGGTCACCCAGGGCCGGATGGCCCACAAGACGATCGTCACCGTCGGTGAGCTCAAGGGCGAAGACATCGACCACTACATGAACATCACCGCCAAGGGCGGCACCGTGGTGGCCACCGCAGTGGCGAACATGGCCGAAAGCGACGTCAAGCTCAACCTGTCGATGCTGACGCTGCTGCAGAAGCGCCTGCAGGGCACCATCTTCGGTGGCGGCAACCCGCACCACGACATCCCGCAGCTGCTGAGCATGTACAAGGCCGGCCGGCTGAACCTCGATGACATGGTCACGCGGCAGTACAAGCTCGAGCAGATCAACGATGGCTACGCCGACATGCTCGAGGGACGCAACATTCGCGGCGTCATCCGTTACACCGACGCAGACCGCTAAACCCAATCTCGCGCGAAATGGCATTCCAGCAGGCAAAGGTCGAGTGACCACCTGCTGGAATGCCATTTCGGCATCTACGGAGGAATTTCGTGACCGAAACACAAACCGAGACACCCGTTGTCGTCGCCTCGCGGTCGTCGTGGAAATGCGTGCAATCCGGTGACCGCGAAGGTTGGCTGGCGCTCATGGCCGACGACGTCGTGGTGGAGGACCCGATCGGCGAGGCCGTCACCAACCCCGACGGCACCGGCGTGCGTGGCAAGGAAGCCCTCGGCGCTTTCTACGACGCCAACATCGGTCCCAACGAGTTGACCGTCACCTGCGAAGAGACATTTCCGTCCAGCTCACCGAACGAGATCGCCTACATTCTGGTGCTGCGCACCAAGTTTCCCAACGGATTCACCGCCACCGTGCGCGGCGTCTTCACCTACAAGGTGAACGGCGAAGGTCTGATCACCAACCTGCGCGGCTACTGGAACATGGACGCCATGGTGTTCGCGCAGGAGGACGAGAGCTGACCGGCGGAGCACTCGCCGGCCGCGGCGCGATCGTGGTCGGTGGTACCCGCGGCATCGGTCTGGCGGTCGCCGAACTGTTGGCCGCCCAGGGTGCGGGCGTCGTGGTCAACGGCCGCGATCTGGAGGCTGCCACCGCCGCGGCCGATTCCATTTCCGGTGTCGCCCATGCCGGTTCACCTGCCGACCCCAATGTGGCCGACGCGCTCGTCGAGACCTGTGTGGCCGAGTTCGGTCGCGTCGACATACTCGTCAACTGTGCCGGTACGGCCGAACCGGCGGGGTCCTCGATCTTGAATGTGACCAGCGGCGAGTTCCGGAACCTGCTCGACGCGCACCTGGGCACGGTGTTCGAAACCTGCCGCGCGACAGCGCCGAAGATGGTGGCTCAAGGCGCCGGCGCCATCGTCAACACCAGTTCGTTTGCGTTCCTGGGCGACTACGGCGGCAGCGGCTATCCGGCGGGTAAGGGCGCAGTCAACGCGCTGACCCTGGCGATTGCCGCCGAACTCAAGGAACACGGCGTGCGGGCCAACGTGGTGTGCCCGGGCGCCCGTACCCGGCTGTCCACCGGTTCGGACTACGAGCAGCACATCGCCGATCTCAACCGGCGCGGCCTGCTCGACGACGTCAGCATGCAGGGCGCGCTGGACGCCGCACCGCCTGAATACGTGGCCCCGACATACGCCTACCTGGTCAGCGACGCCGCACGGGACGTGACGGGCCGCATCTTCATCGCCGCGGGTGGGTTCATCGGCGAATTCGCCCGTCCTGCAACGGGTTTCATCGGATATCGCGACCACCACAGCACACCGCCGTGGACCGTCGACGAACTGCACGAGTCCATCTCCGGCACGTAGCCCGGGCCGGCACAGCCGGGTTCAGGATGCCGCGAGCTCTCGTTTGGCGGCCTCGCGGGCGAGCATGCGGTCACGCTGCTCCTCGAACTTGACCACCTTCGTCTGAAGGTCTTCCAGGAACGCCGCCAACTGATCGCGACGCGCCTCACCTGCGGCACTGAAATCGTTACGTTCGAAGATCCGCCACTTGCGCAGGTTCGGCATGACCACCTCTTCGAGGTGCTGGCGCAGATCGTAGATCCCGTGCTTGGCCATCAGCACACCGTTGCGGCGGAAGTCCGGCATTCCCTGACCCGGCATCCGGAAGTTCTCGACGACACAGCCGACGGCGTCCAGGGCCTGATCGGGCGAGAGTTCCAGGGCGGCCTCACACACGTTCCGGTAGAAGATCATGTGCAGGTTCTCGTCCGCGGCGATGCGCTGCAGGAGCCGGTCGGCGATCGGATCGTTGCAGACCTTTCCCGTGTTGCGGTGGCTGACCCGGGTGGCCAACTCCTGGAAGGTCACGTACGTGACCGACATCAGGAATTCGGAGTTGTGCATGGCGCGCTCTTCGTCGGTCGAAGTGAAGCCGTTGGTGACATGCTCCATGCGGGCCTGCTCGAGCGCGACGAGATCGACGCCGCGGGTGACCACCAGGTAATCCCGGATTGCGATGCCGTGCCGGTTCTCCTCGGCGGTCCAGCGGTTCACCCAGGCTCCCCAGGGTCCGTCCTGGGAGAAACTCCCGGCGGCCTCGCGGTGATACGACGGCAGGTTGTCCTCGGTGAGCAGGTTGGTGATCATCGCCGCCCGGGCCACGTCGCTGAGCTGCGACTGCTCAAGATCCCAGTCCTGACCGCCCGAGGCGGCGAAGTTGCGGCCCGAGTCCCACGGGATGTAATCGTGCGGATACCAGTCCTTGGTCGTGGCCAGGTGCCGGTTGAGGTTTTCCTCGGCTATCTGCTCGAGTTCAGCCTGCAAAACGGTATCTGCGAGCTCCTTTTGCACGAGTCCCATGAATCCCCCAAAATCTATGTGCGGCCACATCGGACCAGCTAAAATTCCCCACCCCGTTCAGCAAAGATAAAGCACGATCGGCCAGAACGGCGATTCCGCGGGCAGCGCCAAACGCTTCGACGGCTCGGCTCAGGCGCTCACTATGCTTCTCACCATGGCGTCCGTCTTCACGAAGATCATCAACGGAGAACTGCCCGGGCGGTTCGTCTACCAGGACGATGACATCGTCGCGTTCCTGACCATCGCGCCGATGACACAGGGTCACACGCTGGTGGTTCCCCGGGCCGAGATCGACAACTGGCAGGACGTCGAGCCGGCGGTGTTCGGCCGGGTGATGGAAGTCTCACAGCTGATCGGCAAGGCCGTCTGCCAGGCGTTCGGTGCACAACGTGCCGGGGTGATCATCGCCGGTCTTGAGGTGCCGCACCTGCATGTGCACGTTTTCCCGGCCTACAACCTGGCCGACTTCGGCTTCGCCCACGTCGACAACAACCCGTCGGCCGAATCCCTCGATGCCGCACAGGCCAAGATCAAAGCCGCGCTGGCAGATCTGCAATCCTCGGCAAGCTGACGGTGAACCGGCAGCCCTGGCCCGGCGCGGTGGTGACCTTGACGGTGCCGCCATGGGCCAGCACCAGGGAATGCACGATCGACAGGCCCAGCCCGGTACCGCCGCTCGCGCGGGTGCGTGAGGTGTCGGCGCGGTAGAAGCGCTCGAACACGCGTCGCGCATCGTCGGAACTCATGCCGGGACCTTCGTCGCACACCTCGATCACGGCGTCGCCGCCATCGGTGCCGACCCGCACCGTGATCCCGGCGCTTTCCGGGGTGTGCTGCACTGCGTTTGCGACCAGGTTGCTCAGTACCTGACGCAGCCGAGCCTCGTCACCCAACACTTCCGGGGTGCCTGGGCCGTCGAACACCTCCATGCGCACCCGGCGGTTCGGCGCGATCGACTGCGTGTCGTGCACGGCATCGGTGGCCAGGGTCAACAGGTCGACCCGATGCTGATCGAGTGGACGCTGCGCATCGAGCCGAGCCAGTAGCAGCAGGTCCTCGACCAGCAGGCCCATCCGCCGGGATTCGCTCTCGATGCGGCCCATGATCATCTCGACATCGCGTGCGGCGCCCTGCCGGTACAACTCGGCGAAACCACGGATCGTCGTCAGCGGGGTCCGCAACTCGTGGCTGGCATCGGTGATGAACCGGCGCATCCGGTCCTCGGAGGTCCGCGCCTGCTCCGCCGAAGCGTCCGAAGCCGCCACCGCCCGCTGGATCTGCGCGAGCATGCCGTTGAGCGCCAAGGACAGCCGCCCCACCTCGGTCCGCGGATCACGTTCGGGGACACGACGATCCAGTTGTCCCGCCGCGATGGCGGCGGCCGTTTGTTCCACCTCGACCAGAGGACGCAGGCTGCGGTGCACGACGGCGTAGCCGACGACGCCGAGCACCACCAGCACGACCGTGCCGATGCCGACCTGCGACCAGATCAACGCACGTACCGACGACTGGACGTCGGACAGGTCGATCGCGACGGTGGTGCGCTCACCGTTCGGGCCCTGCACGGTCACGGCCCGCCACTGCACATCGGACGGTCCGACGGATTCGACCGTCACCGGCACGGGACCGACATCGTTGTCGTCGGGCAGTTCCGGTTCGGCCTCGCGGTCGTTGATGGCGATCCAGGTTCGGCCGTCCTGGTCGACGCCGCGGACGTAGAAGTTCGACGGCGGGCGTGCCGGGTTCGGCCCTTCCAGGGGCGTGGAAGGCAGTTGGCGCGGTTCCTGAGCCCAACTCCCCGCGGCGTCGAGCAGTGTCTGATCGATGCGGCTGACCTCGGTGTGCCGCATGATCGAGGTCACCGCGACACCGGACGCGAGCAATCCACACGCCACCAGAACCAGCGCGACCGCCACCAACCCGACCCGCAACGGCACACCATGCCGCTCTACCCGGTCAAACACCTCAAAAGTATGCCGCCGACGGGCTCACCGTCAGCGTGGCTCGCGCAAAACGTAACCCACGCCGCGCAGGGTGTGCAGCAGACGCTTGTCGCCCGTATCGATCTTGCGGCGGAGGTAGGAGACATAGGACTCGACGACGTTCACGTCACCGCCGAAGTCGTAGCGCCAGACATGGTCGAGGATCTTGGGCTTCGACAGCACCGTGCCCGCATTGATGATGAAGTAACGCAGCAGGGTGAACTCGGTGGGCGACAGCGAAACGGGCTCGCCGGCCTTCCAGACCTCGTGCGTGTCCTCGTCGAGTTCGATGTCGGCGAAGGACAGCTTGGCACTACGGGGTTCCTCGACACCCCGGCCGGACCGGCGCAGGATCACCCGCAGCCTGGCCACCACCTCTTCGAGGCTGAACGGCTTGGTGACGTAGTCATCTCCGCCCAGCGTGAGGCCGGCGATCTTGTCCTGCAGGCTGTCGCGCGCCGTCAGGAACAGCGCGGGCGCGTCGATGCCGTCGGCGCGCAGCCGGCGCAGCAGCCCGAAGCCGTCCATGCCGGGCATCATCACGTCCAGGATCACGGCGTCGGGCCGGACTTCCCTGGCTTTGTCCAAGGCGGCCGCGCCGTTGGACGCGGTGTAGACCTCGAAACCCTGGAACTTCAGGCTGACGGACAGCAGCTCCACGATGTTGGCCTCGTCGTCGACGACGAGGACCCGGGCCTCCGGGACGCTCTCAGGTAATGCAGGCATGGCCATCCCCTGATGTTGGTGGTGCCTGTTGAACTCAACCTGCATGCACGCTGTGCACTTACTGTGAGTTTAACTGTGATCGGGGTAACTACACTGACGCCCATGAACCTCGCCAAGACGCTGGTCCAGGTTGCTACTGCGCCCGTGCGGATCGGACTGGCCGTGGCCGACGCCGGTCTCGGTATCGCCAACGAGACCCTCAACGCCGTGCAACGCGGCATCGGCGACGCGAACCCCCTCAACGGCAGGTCATCGATGGCCTCGCTGTTCGGCATCGATGATGCGGTGGAGCGGGCCAACCGCTTGGCGCGGCTGCTGGACGACGACGCGCCCCTGGGCCGGGCACTGGCACCCGAGGGCCCGATCAACCGTTTGCTACGGCCGGGCGGGATCGTCGACCAGCTGACCGCCGAGGGTGGCCTGATGGACCGGCTGACCGCAGACAACGGTGCCGTGGCGCGGGCGGTGGCCCCCGGCGGTCTCGTGGATCAGGTCACCACGGAGGGTGGCCTGCTGGACCGGTTGACCACCGCCGATGGCGCCGTGTCCCGGGTGATTGCGCCGGGCGGGCTGGCCGATCAGCTGCTGGCGAATGACGGCCTGTTCGAGCGGGTGCTACGTGAGGACGGCGTCGCCGATCGCCTGCTGGCCGAGGGCGGCCTGCTGGATACCCTGACCGATCCCGACGGCCCCCTGCTCAAGCTCGCCGATGTGGCCGACACCCTCAACCGGCTGGCACCCGGGCTCGAAGCTCTCGCGCCCACGATCGACGCGTTGCACGAAGCGGTCATCACGCTGAGCCAGGTCGTCAACCCGCTGAGCAACATCGCCGACCGCATCCCGCTGCCGCGCCGTTCCTCCCGGCGAACCTCGCCGCGGCCGGTGGTCTCGCAGCGCATTGTCGACGCCGACGACTGACCCGTTAAGCTAGGGCGCGTTCCACCCGCCTCCTTAGCTCAGTGGTAGAGCGTTCGCCTTGTAAGCGGAATGTCATCGGTTCAATCCCGATAGGAGGCTCCACGACTGCCGATTGTTGTCGGTGTATGCCAGTAGCTTCCGCGTATGAGGCTCTGTCGCAACTGCAGTTCGCCACTCTCGAAACGCAGCCAGAAGGTCTACTGCAGTAACGCATGTCAGGGATCAGCCCGTCAGAAGGCCAACACCAAACGTTGGCTCGAAACCGGGGAGGCGTACATCACTTCTCTTCACAGCCACTACATCCGGCTTTACCTCGCCGACGCCCAGTCGGGCTGCTGCGCGATCTGCGGCGCGGCCAGTACGTGGCAGGACCTACCCCTGACGTTGGTGATGGACCACATCGACGGAAACCCCACGAATAATCGGCGGGAAAACCTGAGGCTGGTCTGTCCGAACTGCGACTCCCAGCTGCCGACGTACAAGAGCCGCAACCGTGGTAATGGCCGCTATTTCCGCCGGCAGCGCTACGCCAACGGGCAGTCGTTCTGAGGGCAGTCGCATCGAAGGCAGAGTCGTTGCGTGCGTTCAAGTCTCGTCGGCGATGTGCTCGTGACTCTCGTGCAGTGCCGGGCCCTCGGGATCCTCACCGCGACGGTCGAACTCGTCCTGAATCTCCTCTTGCCCCTCGGTCACCTTGCGAGCGTCTTTCGGTATCGGCCGGCCACCGTCACGTTGATCCATAGCCTGTTGAGTCACCCGCATCGACCGCGCCTAAACGCCTACACCCGGGTCGTGAGCTTTCGGAACGCCTGGTATTCGCTTTCCTTATAGGGTCGGCCGTCGGGTTGCAGTAGATCGCTGAACCACACGTTCGGCACCTTGGCGTAGGGCTTGTCCCACGAATCCCACGGGAAGTATGTCTGGGTCTTGCCTGCCACCAGGCCCCAGCTGTAGGCGCCGACGTTGTGCCGCTTGGCAACCGGAAGCACACCTTCGATGGTGCTGCCCTGGTCTCGGGCCAGGTACTCGGTGCACAGGATCGGCCTACCCAACGGAGCGAGTTCGGCGATGCGAGCCTCGAATTCGGCAGGGCCGGCGTACGAATGGAAGGAGATGACGTCGGAGTTGTCGAGTTGGAAGTTGTCCATGTCGCTGCGGCTTCCGCGGTCCCAGCTGCCCTGCCACACCCCACTGGTCAACGGCTGCACGGCGTTGACCGAACGCGCCCAGGCGAAAACCTGAGGCAGCAGTCCGCCGACCGCGTCGATCTTGTCCTTGCGTTCGACCTTGCGATATTGCTTGGCGGGGTTGTCCGGCTCGTTCCACAGGTCCCAGCCCAGGACGCGGTTGTCATTGCGGAACTGGCTCATCACCCCGACCACGTAGTCACGCAGCACGGACCGGTAGCGCGGGTCGTCGATGCGTTGTGCGCCGGGGCTCTGCACCCAGCCCGAGTTGTGCACCCCTGGCGTCGGCGCCCGTTGCGCACCGACCTGGGGGTGCGGATCCCAGCACGAGTCGAAGAACACGAACAACGGTTTGATGCCTTGACGCGCCGCGATCCCGACGAATTGGGCCAGCCTGCTTTGGAATCCGGCGCGGTCCTGCGCCCACAGCAGATCGTGCAGGAAAACCCGCACGGTGTTGAAACCGAGGAGGCGGCACGCTCCCAGTTCACTGTCGACGCGCCGCGCATCGTAGGTGCCGGGGGCAAACATCTCGATCTGGTTGATCGCGTTCGAGGTGATGAAGTTAGTGCCGACCAACCAGCCCTGCGCCTGATACCACGCGTTGGCTCTCTCGACCGGCCACTGGCCTGGTGCGGCGGTCGCGCGCGGGATCAGAGGAAGAGGGGCCAATGCCTGAGGAAGAGCGGCCGCTGCTGCCAGTACCAGCGGGATCTTGAGGGCCGTTCGACGGTGCACTCAGTGAACATAGTGGCACCCAGCAAATATCCCGGGGTCACGTATCACATTGCAACCATTGAGGTTTCAGATTGTTATCAAGTCTGAAGCCGGCCAACCGTGAAATCCGCGGCCTGGCCCGGCATGCCGTTCAACACGTACGCGGTGTGGGCGAAGTTGGGTACGCCCGCGGGTGTGCCGTCGCAGATGGTGTCACCCGGCTCGCACAGTTCGATGGTCTTGTCCTTGTAACGCGGTCCGATCACCATCGCCGGTGCGCCGATGTCCCGCATGAACTCATCGGACGGCGTGCCCAACAGCACCACCGAGGCCACATGGTCGGCAACCTCGAGCGGCATGGGGTCGGGGATGAACTGCTTGTACTCGGTCGGGATTCCGTCCGGCACGGCGGCCGAGGTGACGAAACCCGCCACTACGGCGCCCTGGGAGTATCCGCCGAGCACCACCTTGGTCTTGGGGCAGTCCTTCGTAGTGGCCTTGATGTGGTTGGCCGCATCGCGGATGCCGTCGACGACCGTCCTGGCGAATTCGATTCGGTCGCCGAAGTTCCCGCTGGCCTGGTAGTTCACCGGGTAAACCTCAACGGAACGTTCACCGGCCCGCCCCCGTAACGCGTCGACGAACGATTGTCCCGGCCCACCGACGCCGGGCGGCTCGTAGGTGCCGCGGGCGAACACCACCTCGACGTCGGGGCACGGCGGCTGCGCCGACGCGGTGGGCATGGGGGCAATTGGTACGGCGCAAGCGGTAACCAGCATCGCACCTTGGATCAATTTGAGGACGTTCATTTGTCGACTCCACGCCTACCGGATCGTGACGAACGCTTTCGGTTACCCATGCTGACACATTGCAAACATCGACAACAGGGTCGGAGTAGAGGGACGAGAGTTATCCCAGCGGTACGTCCAGGTATGGCCGCGGGTCGGCTGCACCCGGACCGTCGAAATGCCACCACTCCCCCGGGTACACGGTCAGCCCGCCGGCTTTCATGGCCTCGCGCAGCCTCGCCCGGTTGGACTGGGCCGCGGGACTCACCCCGTCGGTGGCGTACGCCAGGCTGCGCGGCGTGAAGTCATCGAACCCGGTTCCCATGTCAGCCCCGGCGATCGTCACATCGACCGAGCGGCCGGCCTCGTGGCTGCGGGCGTAGGCGCTCGGCCGAGCCACCCAATTGGGGTTGGACACCACCTCGAACATCCTGACCTGAACCTCATGTGGCCGATAGCAGTCCCAGAAGGTCAGCCTGTCGGGCCGGAGGGCGGCCGCCGCGGCCACCAGCCCGGACGCCATCGACTCGTGCACCAGGCAGGGAGCGCCGGCCGGATAGAGCTGCTGACCGACGAAGTTGTCCGTGGTCGCGTACCGCAGGTCGATCACCGCGTCGGGCACCACGGAGCGCACGTCGACCAACCCGGCCTCGGCCGCCGGCCTGGCTGACGCCACCGGAGCCCCGGCCAGCGGGACCACACAGCCGGCGGCTGCCAGTACCAGGGACAGCAGTCGACAGACGGCGACGGAAATGACACTCTCTTCTTCAGGCATGTTGCTTTCCGATGTACGATAATCACACTCTTGAATTGGCCTCGAAGCCCCGACGGCCACTGAGTTATGCGCATAAGTAACCCGACGGATTGGAGCGATCCTATGGCGTCAGCCACACCCGAGACCGTCGCAACTCGTTATGCCGGCCGACGGGTCGAACGGGTGGAGGACACCCGGCTACTCACCGGGCGCGGTACGTACGTCGACGACATCACGCGACCCGGCATGCTGCACGCCTGCTTCGTCCGCAGCCCCTATGCACACGCGAAGTTCACCGAAATCGATGCCGCCGCAGCCCTGGCGCTGCACGGCGTGCACGCCGTGCTGACCGCCGCCGACCTCAACCCTGACGTCAAAGAGGCCTGGCACGCCGTCGCAGGCAAAGACATTCCGGATACTCCGCGCCCGCCGCTGGCCGAGGGCGAGGTGAAGTTCGTCGGCGATCCGGTGGCGCTCGTCATCGCCGAGAGCCGCTACATCGCCGAAGACGCCGTGGATCTGGTCGACGTCGACTACGAGCCGCTGCCCGCGATCGCCGACTTCCGCGGGGCCCTGACCTCCGATGTATCGGTCCACGAGGCCTACCCGGACAACAACGCCGGCGGCATGGCCGGCATGCCGCCAGATGAGGAAGTCTTCGGGGCCGCCGCACATGTTGTTAAAGAGCACATTTATCAGCAGATGCACGTGCCGGTACCGATCGAGTGCCGCGGCATGGTCACCGAATGGACGCAGTCGACGGGTGAGCTGACCATCTGGGCGTCCACCCAGACCCCGCACGAACTCCGCGCGTTCGCTGCCCGCCTGCTCGGTATCCCGGCCCAGCACGTGCGGGTCATCATGCGCGACACCGGCGGCGGGTTCGGCCAGAAGGTGGTCCCGATGCGCGAGGACATGTGCATCATGCTGGCCGCCCGCAAGATTGCCACTGCGACGTCGAACGCCCGATCAGGCACCGCGCTGAAGTGGATCGAGGACCGCCGCGAGAACCTGATGTCGGCCGGTCAGTCCCGCCATGTCGACGGCGACGTACGGATGGCCTTTGACGACGACGGCAACATCCTGGCCGCCGACATCGACTTCGTCCAGGACGTCGGCTCCTACCCCACCCCCTACCCGGTGCTGACCACCGCTGCCATCGGCATGTTCTTTCCCGGCCCGTACCGGGTGCCCAAGGCCAGCTTCAACTACAAGACGGTGTTCTCCAACACCGCGGGCCTGCACGCCTACCGCGGGCCGTGGCAGTACGAAACCCTCACCCGCGAAATACTTCTCGACATCGCCGCCCGCAAGATGGGCCTGGATCCGGTGGACTTGCGGCGCAAGAACCTGCTCCGCCGCGACGAGATGCCCTATTTCAACCCCAATGGCATGCCGTATGACCACGTCGCCCCGATCGAGACCTTCGAGCAGGCGGTGAAGATCCTCGACCACGAGGGCTTCCGTAAGGAACAGGCCGAGGCACTGGCCCAGGGCCGCTACCTCGGGCTGGGATTCTCGGCCTACATCGAGCCGACCGGCGCGGCCACCGGGCACCTGGCCAGCGAGGGCTGCACCATCCGGATGGAGCCGACCGGCAAGATCAACGTCTACGTGAATGGCGGATCCACCGGAAACAGCTTGGAAACCACCGTCATCCAGCTCACTGCCGACGCGCTGGGTGCCGATATCGAGGATGTCGCCACCATCCAGGGTGATACCGCGGTGACGCCCTACGGCGCCGGAACCCAGGGCAGCCGCAGCGCCCCGATGACGGCCGGCGCGGTCAACGAGGCCGGCACGATCCTGCGCAACCAACTGGTCGCGATGGCCGCCGCCAGGCTGGAGGTCGAGGAATCCGAGATCGAACTCGGCGGGTCGAAGGCGGTTGCACGCAACGATCCCGAAAAGAGTGTGAGCTTCGCCGATCTGGCCTACCGGGCGCACTACGAGCCGCAGATGCTGCCGCCGGGTATGTCGGCGAATCTGGAGGCCACCGCGCGCTACACCGCGCCGCCGACCGCCCCGATCCACTGGGCCAACGCGACCCACGCCTGCACCTGCGAGGTCGACGTGGTGACCGGTCACGTGACCCTCACCCGCTACATCGTCAGCGAGGACGTCGGTCCGATGATCAACCCCAACGTGGTCGAAGGCCAGATCGCCGGCGGCACCGTCCAAGGTATCGGCGGGGCCCTGCTGGAGAAGCTGTCTTACGACGACGCCGGAAACCCGCTGTCCTCAACGTTTGTCGACTATCTGCTGCCCACCGCCACCGAGGTTCCGGTGATCGAATACGGACACGTCGAGATCCCCGGTCCCGGCGTCGGCGGCTACAAGGGTGCGGGCGAGGGCGGCGCCATCGGTTCCACACCCGCGGTGATCAACGCCGTCAACGACGCCCTGGCCCCACTCGGTGTCACCCTGACCACACTGCCCGCCACCCCGGCAGCCATCGTCGAGGCCATCGAGCAGGCGCAGGAACCCCCGTTGCAGAAGCCATTAGGAAGGGATCACTGATCGTGGAGCTCAACAACGAATTCCGGGTCGCGGTACCGGCGGCGAAAACTTGGGAAGTGCTCACCGACGTCGAACGCGTCGCTCCGTGTCTGCCAGGGGCCACCCTGCTGAGTGTGGACGGCGACGACTTCACCGGTGCGGTCAAGGTCAAGGTCGGCCCGATCACGGTGTCCTACCAAGGAAATGCGACGTTCCAGGAGAAGGACGCCGCGGCGCAGCGCGTTGTTCTCAAGGCCAACGGCAAGGAGACCCGCGGCAACGGCACCGCCTCGGCCATCGTGACGGCCCAGCTGAAGGACGAAGGCGATGCCACGTTGGTCGTCGTCACCACAGATCTGGCCATCTCCGGCAAGGCCGCCCAGTTCGGCCGCGGCGTGCTGGCGGACGTGTCCGGCAGCCTGATCGACCAGTTCGCCCGCAGCCTGGAGGCGGAGTTGCTCGGCGCGGCATCACCGGCCGGTCAAAGCGGCTCGGCCGCTCAGGCAGCCCAAAGCGGCTCGGCCGCTGCGCAACAGGCAGCCCAAGAAGCCGCCCCGATCAACGCGTTGGCCTTGGCCAAGGTGATGGCGGTGCCGATGGCCAAACGCTTCGCGCCGGCCATCGGAGCCGTCGCCGCCGCGGGCCTGCTCGGGTTCCTGGCCGGCCGGGCCGGGCGCAACAGGCGTAAGAGCACCGGTCTGACGTCCGAGGATCTGCACGCCGCACTGCTCCGGTTGGTGGCATGAAGCCCGCCCCGTTCGCCTATCACCGGCCCGCTACGGTCACCGAGGCGGTCGCCATGCTCGGTGAGTTCGGCGAGGACGCCAAGATTCTGGCCGGCGGTCAGAGCCTGGTACCGATGCTGGCCATGCGCCTGACGCACTTCGAGAACCTGATCGACATCTCGCGAGTGGCCGAACTCAACGACATCGCCTTGCAGGGCAACGAGATCCGGATCGGTGCGGCGACCCCGCACGCGATGGTGGGCCTGGACGACGAGATCGCCGAGTCCGTCCCGCTGCTGACCATGGCCACGCCGCACATCGGCCACTTCCAGATCCGCAGCCGCGGCACCCTGGGAGGTGCGATCGCACATGCCGATCCGGCCGCCGAGTACGCGGCTGTCGCCCTCGCGCTCGACGCGACCGTCGAGGCCACCTCGTCACGCGGCACCCGCCAGATCCCCGCCACGGAGTTCTTCACCGGCCTGTGGGAAACGTCGCTGGCCGCCGACGAGATCCTGACCGCCGTGCGCTTCCCGGTGGCATCAGGACGCAGCGGATTCGGGATTGCCGAATTTGCCCGTCGCCACGGTGATTTCGCGATTGCCGGCGCCGTGGTCGGTTTCGAGCTCGACGAGGACGACCGGATCACCCACTGCGGCATCGGCCTGCTCGGGCTCGGCTCCACGCCACTGCGCGCCACCGGAGCCGAGTCTGCGGTGCTCGGCACCCCGATCGGCGGCGTCACCGCCGATGAGATCGGCCGCCTGGCAATGTCCGAACTCACCGACATCCCTTCCGACCTGCAGGGCTCGGCGTCCTACCGGGCGCGGGTCGGCGCCGCCATGGTGTCCAGAGCCTGGACCCAGGCAATCACGCACGCCACCGAGGAGGCTCTCAATGCATGAACTGCCGCTTGCGGTTTCGGTCAACGGGCGTGACTACCAGGATGTCGTGGAGCCACGCGTGACCCTGGCCGATTTCCTGCGGGACAACTGCGGCCTCACCGGCACCCACCTCGGCTGCGAGCACGGAGCGTGCGGTGCCTGCACAGTCCTGTTGGACGGCCAGGCAGTCCGGTCATGCCTGGTGTTCGCCGTTCAGGTGGACGGCCAGGAGGTGACGACGGTCGAGGGCATCGCCGGCCCGGACGGGGAGCTGTCGCCGGTACAGTCCGCCCTCAAGGAATGCCACGGCCTGCAGTGCGGCTTCTGTACGCCGGGATTCGTCACCTCGATCACCGCGTTGCTGCGCGACAATCCGAACCCCACCGACGGGGAGATCCGCGAGGGGCTCTCGGGGAACTTCTGCAGGTGCACCGGCTACCAGGGCATCGTCAACGCCGTGCACCGGGCCTGCGACCACGATGAGAACAGTGCCGACCTCAAGCCTCTAGCTCAGCAATGACTTTCGCGATGCGGCGGGAACGGGTATCAGCAGCTTTGGCTCCTTGAACCGCCGTGACGTGGGCTTTTTGTTTGCTGTAGGACAGGCGCTCCCACTTGGCGGCGGCCTCCGCTGATCCCGCCAGGGCGGCCCGCAGGTCATCGGGCACTTCCACGGTGCGCGGCTCGACGTCAACCGTCAGGTCCACGTCGATGGCATCACCACCGCTGATACCGGACTCGTTGCGCCGCTCGGCGCTGAACGGAATCAGGAACTTGCCGCCCATCGGCGCGATGGTCGAGCGGTACCGGTAGCCGTTAACGTCGACGACGACTGCTGGGCGTTTTCCTGCCCCCAGGGCGTCCACCACATGAACAGGCACCTCGATGCCGGTGTTGTTACCCATCTGGAGCATTTCCGTCGAGAACTTCATGATCCCTCCCGCTGCCCAACGTAGCCGGTACAAGTGGAGGGATGAAGATCGGTTTCATCGGACTGGGCAACATGGGCGCGGCCATGGCCGCCAACCTGATCAAGGCCGGACACGAGGTCACGGCATACAACAGATCACCCGGCAAGGTGACCGCGCTGACCACCCTGGGCGCGCACCCGGCAACCGAGGTGGCCGACGCGTGCCGTGGCGACGCGGTGGTCACGATGCTGGCCGACGACACCGCGGTGGAGGCAGTGACGTTCGGGGACAACGGCATCCTTGCGGAGCTGGCCCCCGGCGCCGTGCACGTATCGTCATCGACCATCAGCGTCGCCCTCGCCCAGCGGCTCACCGATGAACACGGTGGAGCCGGCCAGGGTTTCGTCGCCGCCCCGGTGTTCGGCAGGCCCGAGGCCGCTGCGGCAGCCAAGTTGTTCGTCGTGGCGGCCGGCGCCCCGGCAACTGTCGAGACGGTGTCGCCGATTTTTGATGCGATCGGGCAGCGCACATTCGTCCTCGGCCAAGACCCACACGCCGCGAACCTCGTCAAGATCAGCGGCAACTTCCTGATCGCCTCGGTGATCGAATCCCTCGGTGAGGCAATGGCTCTGGTGGGCAAGGCCGGCGTGGACAAACAGCAGTACCTGGAGTTGTTGACCTCGACGCTGTTCGACGCGCCGGTGTACCACACCTACGGCGGGTTGCTGGCCCGTGAGGAGTTCAGGCCGGCGGGTTTCGCCGCCCCACTCGGTCTCAAGGACGTCAAACTGGCGCTCAGTGCCGGTGAGGAACTGCAGGTGCCACTGCCCGTCGCCAGCCTGCTGCGCGACCGTTTCCTCACGCTGCTGGCCACCGGCGGCGGCGAACTCGACTGGTCGGCGGTCGGTGCGCTCAGCGCCTGGGAGGCCGGAGCCGCCGGACCGGCCTAGAAACGCGACAACGCTGAAGATTGCGGTCAGCTGGTGACTGCAATCTTCAGCGCAAGGTCAAACGCGAAACTACTCGGCGACGACTCCGCGCAGACCGTCGGCGCCGTACAGCGGTTCCAGCATTCCCGAGATGTCGGG
Source organism: Mycobacterium sp. IDUB_24 (assembly GCF_055419385.1). Lineage (NCBI taxonomy): Bacteria > Bacillati > Actinomycetota > Actinomycetes > Mycobacteriales > Mycobacteriaceae > Mycobacterium > Mycobacterium sp. IDUB_24. The sequence goes on along the minus strand of NZ_JBVAXO010000007.1, from coordinate 76,159 downwards.
GCCGCGGCGCAGAGCGTGACCGCCGTCGACACCGATGGCCTGGCCGGTGATCCACCCGGCGGCGTCGCTGAGCAGGAACACCGCCAGGTTGGCGATGTCCTCGACCTCACCGAACCGCGGCATCGGTGTGCAGGCCTCGTAGTCGTCGCGAGCTGCGGGGAGTTCGAAGACCGGGCCGACCATCTCGGTGCGGGTCAAGCCTGGCCGGATGCTGTTGAACCGCACCGAGGACGGCCCCAGCTCGTCGGCGGCCAGTTTGAGCAGATGGTCGAACGCCGCCTTGCTCACGCCGTACGCACCGAACCACCGGTGGGTGTTGCTCGACGCGATCGAGGAGATGCCGACGAACGAGCCGCCGCCACCGCGGACCATCTCCCGGCCCGCGTGCTTGATCAGGTACATCGTGCCGTTGACGTTCAGATCGACCGTCTGGCGCCACAGTTCGGAGTCGATCTGGGTGATCGGACCGATGGTCAGCGATCCGCCGGCACTGTGCACCACACCGTGCAGCTGGCCATGCCAGGCAGTGGCGGCGTCGACGGCTCGGCGGACCTCGTCCTCGTTGGTAACGTCGGCAGGCTCGTAACGCACCGATCCGGGTCCCTGCGCACCGAGATCGTCAGCAGCCGCGCTCAGCTTGTCGGCATTGCGCCCCATCAACATTGCGTTACCGCCGGCGGCGACGATCGCAGCCGCGGCACCCTTTCCGATGCCGCTACCGCCACCGGTGACCAAATAGGTGCGATCCTTCAACGACAGTTCCATTTGCGTCATCCTTATGGTGTATCTCGTCGGGCCGGTTTCGGGGCACCCAGCGTCCGCCAGTCGGGAACATCGGGCGGCATACCCACCGGCCAACGGTTCTCATTGACCGACGCCCAATGCGCGTGCCCGAGTTCGTGGATGTGGAATGCATGGCGCAGCGCTTCGGTGAAGCCCATGGCGTCGCTGGCCGCGTTGACAGAATCCTTGACCAACAAGGCCGCCATCGTCGGCCGCTCGGCGATGCGCCTTGCGAATTCCAGTGTCTTGTCTTCGAGTTCGTCGCGCGCGAACACCTTGGACACCATGCCCAACCGGTACGCCTCATCGGCGTCGATCGAATCACCGGTCAGCAGCAGCTCTTTGGCCTTGCGTGCGCCGAACTCCCACGGGTGCGCGTAGTACTCGACTCCCGGCATCCCCATCCGCACTCCGACGACATCGCTGAACTTCGCGTCATCGGCGGCCACGATCAGGTCGCAGGCCCAGATCAGCATCAGGGCCGCCGAGATCGCGTTGCCCTGCACCTGCGCGATGGTGATCTTGCGCAGATCCCGCCAACGCCGGGTGTTCTCGAAGTAGAAGTGCCACTCCTGCAAGTAGGTCCGCTCGGTGACGCCGGCGGCGGTGGCACCGTGGGAACGGAACGTCGGGTGCTGGCTCGGGCCCGGCGCACGTTCGGCCAGGGCCTCTTCGGAACCGAGGTCATGGCCGGCCGAGAAGTTCTTGCCACGCGCGGCCAGGATCACCACGCGGACGGCATCATCGGCCTCGGCCCGGCCGAACGCCTCGTCGAGTTGCACCAACAGGGTCCGCGACTGGGCGTTCTGCGCACCCGGACGGTTCAGCCAAATCCTGGCGATGCGGCCGTCATCGAGTGTCTCGTATTCGACCTGACGTACTGCGTCATCGGGACCGGCCATATCGGACCACCTCTTAGTCAGGGTAAGTAAGTTACGGACTGCACATTACGTGTATCACGTAACCCGGCTCACACCGGGATCACAGCTATCACGCAGCAGCCTCACAGCACGCTGCTCGACACCGCCGCACCGGAATCCTTTTCACAGCGATTTACCCTTGTAGAGCGTAAAATACGAAAGGCAACAAGACTTCACGGACAACCGTGATCGGACCACCGCGGCCGGGTATTCAGCAAACCTTTTCAGGCCTTGAAGAGAAAGCACGACAATGGCTATCCACCCGTCCGGCATCCGTCGCTTCGCCGTCGCGGCCGGCATTGCCGCAGCCATCGCTGCGGCCCCGGCCCTCACGGTGCTGTCGGCGCCCACTCAGTCACTGGCCTCGTGCCCCAACGGGGAAACAGAGGACACCTTCACGAACGTGTGCGTCCCCGACATCGTGCCGAACTCGCCGGGCAATTTCAGCAGTGTCGCAGGCAACCCCAACCTGCCCGCCGTGAACGCACCCGGTGGCGGCGGCTCCATCCCCTGCACCGGCGCGAACTCCGGCGAGTGCATCGGCCTGGCCGAGGAACAGCAGTCCGAAGGGCCGCAACCGGTGCCCGAATCGACCGTCGGCAGCAGCCCGACGGTCCACGGTTCCATCGGCTGACTCAGCGCGACCGCAGTCACCGCACAGTAAACCCTCAGCAGTCCTAGACTGCGGAGGTGAAATCGGTCGTTGTACCCGCCGCACTCTCCGGCGTCGGCTGCGCGCTGTTCCTCCTGCTCGGCGCGCCGGCCGCCCAGGCAACCTGCACCTCCGGTGAGGAAGAGGACGTCTACACCACCACCTGCACGCCGTTCCTCGTGCCGAATTCGCCCTCCCCGTTCAGCGGTATCCCCGGCAATCCAGACCTGCCGGCGGTAGATCTGCCCGGCGGAGGCGGCGCCATCCCGTGCACCGGCCACAATGCCGGCGAGTGCATCGGCCTGGCCGAGGAAGACGAGTCCGAAGGACCGCGACCCATTCCGCGGTCCACCATCAGCGCCAGCCCCTAGCCCCCGACGGTTCCCAGCCACCTCATAGAACCAATGCAGAAGCTTCTCAGCTTCCTTAGAATCCCTGCAACGAAACAATCGAATAACTAGAGAAAGCGTGACGAGACGATGGCGACCTTCCCGATCTCGATGCAACGACTGATCTTTGCCGGCGGATTTGCAGTCGCTGCGGCCGCCGCCCCGGCGATCGCCGCGTTCTCCGTACCCGCGTCTTCCGGCCCGGCGATCGCCTGCCCGACGGGCGAAGAAGAAGACCTCTACACGAACATGTGTGTCCCGCACACCGTGCCGAACTCGCCGGGCAATTTCAGCAGCATCCCAGGCAACCCCAACCTGCCCGCCGTGAACGCACCCGGTGGCGGCGGCTCCATCCCCTGCACCGGCGCGAACTCCGGCGAGTGCATCGGCCTGGCCGAGGAACAGCAGTCCGAGGGGCCGCAACCGGTGCCCGAATCGACCGTCGGCAGCAGCCCGACGGTCCACGGTTCCATCGGCTGACAGCGTGCGGCGACCGGGGCTCTCCCGGTCGCCTACAGTTGTGTCATGCCTGCGAAAACTGATACCGCCGACATCGACGACGTCGAACCGCTCGCCGACAGCACCGCCCGCCAGGCGCGCCGTGTCGTGGCGACCTATGCCACCGACGCCGACGAGTGCCGCATGTTCCTCTCGATGCTCGGCATTGGACCGTCGAAAACCGAGGCCTGAGTGAGTCCGGATGACGGCCGGCAGGCCGTCTCCGGGCACTCTGACTTCGTCGTGGTGGCCAATCGCCTACCCATCGACATGGAGCGGCTACCGGACGGAAGCACCACCTTCAAGCGCAGCCCCGGCGGCCTGGTCACCGCGCTGGAGCCACTGCTGCGCAAACGGCGCGGCGCCTGGATCGGCTGGCCCGGCATTCCCGACAGCGACGAAGAGCCGATCCTCGACGACGACCTGCAGCTTTTTCCGGTCCGGTTGTCCGCAGAGGACGTGGCCAACTATTACGAGGGCTTCTCGAACGCCACACTCTGGCCGCTGTACCACGACCTCATCGTCAAGCCCGTGTACCACCGGAAATGGTGGGACAGCTACGTCGAGGTGAACCGGCGTTTCGCCGAGGCCACGGCCCGGGCCGCCGCACCCGGTGCCACCGTGTGGATACAGGACTATCAACTGCAGCTCGTCCCCAAGATGCTGCGCATGTTGCGTCCCGACGTGACCATCGGCTTCTTCCTGCACATCCCCTTCCCGCCGGTCGAACTGTTCATCCAGATGCCGTGGCGTACCGAGATCATCGAGGGGCTGCTCGGCGCCGACCTGGTCGGGTTCCACCTTCCCGGTGGCGCCCAAAACTTCCTGGTGCTGGCCCGGCGGTTGGTCGGGGCCAACACCACCCGCGCCTCGGTGGGCGTGCGGTCACGCTTCGGCGAAGTGTCCTACGGGTTCCGCACGGTCAAGGTCGGGGCCTTCCCCATCTCGATCGATTCGGCCGATCTGGACGCCAAGGCGCGTAACCGCAGCATCCGGCAGCGGGCCCGACAGATCCGCGCCGAACTCGGGAATCCGCGAAAGATCCTGCTCGGCGTCGACCGCCTGGACTACACCAAGGGCATCGACGTCCGTCTGCGTGCCTTCACCGAACTGCTCGAAGAGGACCGGATCAAGCGCGACGACACCGTGCTGGTCCAGCTGGCCACACCGAGCCGCGAACGGGTCGAGAGTTACATCGCGATGCGCGAGGACATCGAGCGCCAGGTCGGTCACATCAATGGTGAGTACGGCGAGGTCGGGCATCCATTGGTGCACTACCTACACCGGCCGGTGCCGCGTGACGAGCTCATCGCATTCTTCGTCGCCGCCGACGTCATGCTGGTCACCCCGCTCCGCGACGGGATGAACCTGGTCGCCAAGGAGTACGTAGCCTGCCGCAGCGACCTCGGTGGAGCCCTGGTGCTGTCGGAGTTCACCGGCGCGGCCGCCGAGCTGCGACAGGCCTATCTGACCAACCCGCACGATCTCGAGGGCGTCAAGGATGCGGTCGAGGCGGCGCTGAGCCAGAGCCCCGAGGAAGGCAAGAGGCGGATGCGCGCATTGCGTCGCCAAGTGCTGGCCCATGATGTGGACCGGTGGGCCCGCGCGTTTCTGGCCGCGCTCGGAAGCGCGAATTCAGCCTGAGCGCTGGGTCCGCGCGTTTCTGAGCGCTGGGTCCGCGCGTTTCTGAGCGCCGGCTCAAATCGGCTTGATGGCGTTGATCAACCAGTTCCCACCGATCTTGCGGTAGTCGACGCGCAGTCGGCTGCCGTCATACAGCGGCTGGCGGGACTGGTCGGTCACGGTGCGATTCATGTACACCAGCACGGACCCGGAATCACGCTGCGCGGTCATCACACCGATGCCGACGACGCTGATCTGGACCACCAGCTGACGCTTGCGTGCCTCAGGGATCACCTTGGCGGTGGCATCCTGTTCGAACTGCTGCCGGAAGTCGGGGGCGAGCAGCGGATACGTCTCCATCAGGCTGCGCTCGACGGTCTGATAGTCGTAACCGAACACCTTCGGGATCTGCTCGGCCGCCAGCGTCGGAAGTTCAGCCCTGGTGGTCTCCTGGCCGCGCTGCGACACGCGGTTCCAATACAGCGAGCCACCTACCGCGGCCAACCCGACGAACGCCACCGTCAGCAGACCGATCAACAGGGAAGTGAGTTTAGAGCGCATCAGTTTCCACCGTCGGGGTACTTGAGGTCGTATCCGGTCATGTGCCCGTTGTCGTCCTCGTGCACGATCACCCGCAGTCGGTAGGGGCGGGTCGGCGAATTGACGCCGTCCACGTCGGTGACCGTGACGCGCACCGCCACGAGCACCGAGGCGTTCCCGGCGATCTCGTCGACCTTCTCCAGCGCCGCGCCGTTGATCACAGCCTCCGAGCTGGCCTTGGTGTCGCGGAACAATGCCTTGAGGTTGTCGGCGTTGCTCCCCTGGCTCATCATGTCGCGCAGCGGGCCGCTGGTGCCGTCGATGAAGCGGTTGACGCTCTCGTCGATCGTGTCCTGGGTGTAGCTGAACATGTTGATCACGGTCTGCTTCCCGGTATCGACGAAGCTCTCGTCGCGGGCCTGCACGGCGTCCACCGCATGCTGCTGATCGCGCATCACGTAGGCCAGCGCTCCCAACGCCACGGTCCCCAGGCCCAGCGTGAGGGCCGCCACCAGGGCCACCAGGGTGCGGTGGGGGCGCCGCCGGGGCGGCGCTTTGAGCGGTGCCGGCTGGGATGGCTTGGCCGCCGTCTTGGCCGAGGGCTCCACCACCACCGCGGTCTCGGTCACCTCGCCGGCGGACCCGGCCCGGGTGGGGCCGGCCGCCCTGGACGCGCGCCTACGCACCGGCCTCGTGTTCGAGGCGGTTTCTTCGATCATCAAGCCTGCCTTGGATCCAACATCAGGTCTACCCAGGTCTCCGCTGGTGCCAGTTTGTCGGCGCCGGCTGCGTATACGCCGGTGCCTCCCTCGGCGTCAGCGAAGACCCCACTGTGCTGATCGTAGGTGGCCGACGCGGGTGCACTGGCCAGAGGTGGTGCCTCGGCCGGCAACGGCGCATCTGGAGCGGGCGCCGGAGCCGGAGCTTCCGGAGCCCCGGGAGGCGTCCGGCCGTACGGCGGCACGATCTGATCCGGTGGCGCGAAGTACGGCCACGGCGGCGGCGGCGTTCCCGGCTTGTTCGGCGGCACCGGCAGCGGGAACGGCGCGTGCGGCGCGGGGCCGGGACCGGGCTCGGCTCCGGGTGGCAGCTGCACCACGGGCGGGCCCGGATCCGGATCCACCTGCGGCGGGATGTTCGGGAACTTGTTGGGCGGCAGGATGTTACGCCCGTCTTCGATCGGCGTGCCGTACGGAACCGGCGGACCGCGCCACGGGTTGCTGCCGATCGGCACAAAGCCCTTGGGATCACGGCACAGCTGGATGGTGGGTGCCCGCTTTCCGGGGAACTCCATGCACGGGTAGTTGCGTGCACCGCGCACCACTGCCGGATCATTCTGCGCGGTCTTGCAGTACAGATCGGGCGGGAGCTCCCGCAGGGTCTCGTCGGCCGGCGAGCGGATCTGGGTCGCCGGGATGAAGCCCGTGTTGCAGGGCGGCGGATCACCGAGGTCGATCTTGAAGTCCAGCTTGGCGCCCTCGTCGGCGGGCGCCCCGCCGGCAACGGTGCTCAGCGCTGCCATCAGCGCCGGGAAGATCACGAGCGCCTGTTCGATCGACTTGCTGTAGATCACCCCGATGCGGCCGAAGTTCGCCAGGTTGGCCGCCAGCACCGGGAACGTGGGCCGGATGCCGCTGAACGCTGTGTTGGCGGCCTCGGTGGCGCCCGGAACGGTCTTGAGGGTGGCGCGAAGCTGCGGATCAGCCTTGTTCACCTCACCGGTGAACCGGGCCAGTCCGTCGGCCAGAGAGCGGATGTTGTCGCCACTGCGCATCTGGGCTTCCAGGAACGGTCCGGCCTGGTCGATCAGCTGAGTGGTCTCACCGTAGTTGGCGTTGGCCTCGTCGATCAGCAGTCGTGAAGATTCGATCAGCCGGGCCAGTTCCGGCCCCGACCCGTTGAACGCCTTGAAAGTCTCACGCAGCAGATCCTGCAGCCGGCTGTTGCCGATGCTGCTGACCAGGGTGTCGGCTTCGTGAAGCATCCCGGCGATGTCCTGGCCGACCCGGGTGTTCTCCTGCTTGATGGTGGCGCCATTGCGGAGTTTGTCGGTCGATGGTGACTCCGGTGGGATCAGATCGATGTACTGCTCACCGACGGCCGAGACACTCTTGACCGTGGCGGTGACGTTGTCGGGAATCGCCGTGTTGCTGTTGAGCTGCATCTTGGCGACCACGCCATCGGTTGCCAAGCCCACCGAATCCACCCGCCCGACCGTGACGCCACGGTAGGTGACGTTGGCGTTCTGGTAGATCCCGCCACCGGCCAGGAAGTTGGCGTTGACGTGATAGGTGCCGATACCGACCGCAGCGGGCAGGTGCAGATAGAACAGCGAGATGGCACCCACAGTGAGCACCGTGACGACCCCGAAGATCATCAGCTGTATACGGGTGAGCCGGTCGATCATCTACGGCTTCTCCTCGTGCTGGGTGGCAGTTCCGGCCGGGATCTTGAACGGATCGGCAGCCTGACCGGACAGGTTGGCCATCGCCCCGGTCAGGAAGTCCGGCGGATTGATCACCTCACTGAGGTGCTTCATGTTGGGGTCGAAGCCCCCGGTGGTGAAGATCGACTCCCCGAACCGGCGCAGGGTCAGGTCGAAGGTGACGTACACGTTCAGGTAGTCGCCTCGCACCGCCTGGCGCAGGTACTTGTAGTGGAACGGGAAGGTCGGCAGGAACTCGAGGTCCTTGATGAAGTCGTCGGCGTTGTCGTTCAACGCCTTGATGACCGGATAGAGATCCTTGAGGTCGGCCGCAAAATCGTCCTTGGTCTGCGACAGGATCCGCGAGCCGACCTGGGCGAAGCTGCGCAGCGCGGTGAACGCGTCGACGATGTTGGACCGGTTGTCGTTGAGCACCTTGAGCGCACCGGGCAGCGTGTCGAGCGTGCGGCCCAGGCTGTCCTGGCTCCGGGCCAGGATCGACGCGAACCGGTTCAGCCCGTCGGCGGCCGCGACGATGTCGTTGGTCTGCTGGTCCAGCGACGCGGTCAGCTCGGCCAATCGCGGGATCAGATCGGCGAAGGTGCCGGCCCGCCCTGCGACGGCCGCGTAAGCCTCGTCGGTGATGTCCTGCAGCGCACCGAGATTGCCCTTGTTGACCACCATGCCCAGCGAGGAGAGCACTTCCTCGGTGGTCGGATAACGATCGCTCTGGGACAGCGAGATGTTGGAACCCTGACCCAGGCGCCCTTCGGCCGGTCGATCGACAGGTTCGGCCAACTCGATGTGCTGGGAGCCGAGCAACGAGGTCTGGGCAACGCGCGCAACGGCATTCGCCGGGAGCTTGACGTCACCGTTCAGCGACAGTTGCACCGCCGCGTAGAAGGTGCCGTCCGAGCGCTGGACCGCATCCACCCCCGACACGCTGCCGACGGTCACGTCGTCGACCATCACCGGTGAGTTCTGCGGCAGGGTCGCCACATCGGGCAGCTGCACGGTGATGGTGTAGGAACCGGACCCGTGCCCTTCGGTACCGGGCATGTTCAGCGAGTTGAGTCCGCCGAACTGGCAGCCGGCCAGCAGCATGGCGCCACTGCCGATCGCCAGTGTGCGACCGCCGATCCGGGATACCTTACCCCTCAATGCTTTACCCCTCATCATCCGCCGGCCCCAGCTTCAGCGGGCGCGGCTACAGGTCCGGGCGCGGGCGCATCTGCCGGCGCGGGTCCGGGTGCGGGCCCTACCCCGGTTCCGGCTGCCGGCGCGGGTGCATCCGGCGGCAGGATCAACGAGCTCAGCGTCGCGTCCGACGGGATCTGCGGCGGGGTGACGCCAGGCGCGTTCTGCCACTGCAGGTACGGCACCGGGGTCTCCGACTTCGCCTCGGTCGCCGGGGTGTCGTATTGAATCTGACCCTTGTAGGCGGTGATGGTGTTGACCGGATGGAACAGCACCGGCGGGTAGTTCATCGTGATGCGGCGCAGCACCGGCGCCATCCGTTGCCGGCAGATCTCGGCGCGCTTGTAGTTGTCCGGGTTCGCGCCGGTGTCGAAGTTTCCACCGCACAGGAACTGCACCGGGTTGGCGAAGTTGGGCAGCGACAGCAGACCACCGACAGTGCCCTGCGCCGGGTTGTAGATGTTGTAGAAGTTCGCCAGACCGTTGGGCGTGACGTGAAGGATCTGTTCGATGTCGTCACTGTGGTCGGTGAGAATCTGGGTGAAGTCGGCCAGCTTGCCCACCTGGGCGATCAGCGCATCATTGCTCTCGTTCAGGAAACCGCGAACGTCACCGAGTGCCTGATTCAGCGTGCCCAGGGTCTCGTCGAGGCCACTGGCGCTGTCCGCCAGCACCTGCGACACCGACGCCACATGATTGGTGAACTGCACGATCTGTTCGTTGCTGTTGGACAGCGCGTCGACGAGGATCTGCAGGTTCTTCACCGTGCCGAACAGATCGGTCCGCGAATCACCCAGACGGCCTGCGGTCTGGGACAACTCACGCAGCGCATTGCGGAACGAGTCGCCGTTGCCGTCGAACGTGGTCGCGGCCTGGTCGACGAACGCCGCGATCGGGCCCTGCACCGAGTTGGCCTGCGGTCCGAGTTGCGAACTGAGCTGGGTGAGTTGCTCCTTGACCTCGTCCCATTCGACGGGCACTCCGGTGCGGTCGAGTCCGATCGACGCGCCGTCGGCGATCACGTCGCCCTCTGTGTAGGCGGGGGTCAGCTGAATGAACCTGGCCGACACCAGGTTCGGCGACAGGATCAGCGCCTTGGCGTCGGCGGGCACCTTGACGCCGCGATCCAGGGTCATCTCGATCTTGACATCCGTCGGCCGCGGTTCGATGGAGTCGATCGTGCCCACCGGCACGCCGACGATCCGCACCTCGTCGCCGGGGTACAACCCGACGGCATTGGTGAAGTACGCGGTGAGCTTGGGGCCGGTGCGTGAAGGCCACACCTGGTACACGCCGACGGCGAGGACCGCCAGCAGTACTGCGGCCAGCGCAATGCGCAACCACCGGTTGCGGCCGGATGAGACCGAAATTTCTCGTGAAATTGGCACTGTCATGGCGATTTCGGCCTAACGATTACCCGTTCGGAGATGTAGCCACGCAGCATGTCGGCGAGGCTGTCGGGCAGTTTGCCCGGCTGGAAGTAGGTGTCGAGAAGTACCTCGGACATGGCCGCCGGCGGCAGTCCGTACAGGTTGATCTGGAACCCGGGGCCCGAGCCCACCACCTCGCCGAGCGCGGTGGCATACCCCGGCAGCCGCTTGAGCGCCTCACCGATGTGCTCGCGCCGCTCCAGCAGGTTGTCCATCACCAGATTGAGCTTCTCCAGCGCCGGCTTGAACTCCTTGCGGTTATCGGCGACGAATCCCGAAAGCTGTTTGGATACATCATCGATACCGGCGATCAGGTTGCTCAGCGCCTGCCTGCGCTCATCGAGCGCGGCGAACAGCTGATTGCCGTCGTTCAGCAGCTGGTTGACCTGCCCGGCCCGCTTGGCCAGGAGATCCGACACGCGCTTGGCGTGGGCCAGCAACCCCTCGAGGGCCTCATCCCGCTTGTTGATGGTGCGGGACAGGTTCGTGACGCCGTCCAGGGCACCGCGCAACTGTGGGGTGGCGTCGCGCAACGTGTCGGTGAGCGTCTGCAGCGCCTGCTCGAACTTCGGCTTGTCCAACTCGCTGACGTTCTGCCCGAGATCCTGCAGCGCAGTGTTCAGCGTGTACGGAGTCGTGGTGCGTCCCAATGGGATAACCGTCGACGTACCGAAGCCCTTCGGGGTCACCGAAAGCGACTTCTGGCCGAGCACCGTATCCGTCTTGATCGCCACCAGCGACTGGTCGCCGACCTTGATGTTCCGGTTCACGGTGAACTTGACCTTGGCGGCGTCGCCGGCCAGGGAGATCCCGGTGACCTTGCCGACCGTTATGCCCGAGATGTTGACGTCGTTGCCCGGCGAGATCCCACCGGCATCGCTGAAATAGGCCTCGAACTGCTTGCCCTGCGGGAAGAACGGCAGGCCGGTATAGCCGAACGACACCAGGACCAGACACGCCACCACGAAGATGCCGAGGATCCCGGTACGCACGGGATTCGACTCACGCGAACTAGTCATTCTTCGGCGCACACCTCCCCTTAGACGGGTCCGGCGGGCCGCCGAACGGAATCAGGATGTCGCTGCCCGCAGGTCCATTGACCTTCAAGCGGACCGAGCAGTAGAAGATGTTGAAGAACGAGCCGTAGGCACCGAGTGCGTTGAGCCGCAGGTAGTTCTCCGCCAACGGCTCGATGACCTTGTTGACATCGCCCTTGCGTTCGTCGAGGCGCTGCGCCAGCGGGCGGGCATTCTCGATGACTCCCTGCAACGGGCGGCGGGACTTCTCCAGCATGTCGGTCAGGTCGTTCTCGGCCGAGGCCAGCGGTTCGATCGCGCCGGCGATCGGATCACGGCCCTCGGATAGGCCGGTGATCAGCTTCTGCAGCTCGTCGACGCTGGTATCGAACTGAGTGCCCTTCTCGTCCACCGTGCTGAGCACAGTGTTGAGGTTGGTGATCACGTCACCGATGAGTTGATCGCGGGCGGCCAGGTTCTGGGTGAAGGCGCTGGTGCTGGTCAACATGTTCGCCAACGCGCCGCCCTGGCCCTGCAGCATCTCGATCACCGCGTTGGAGATCTCGTTGACCTTCGCGCCGTCCAGGCCCTTGAGCACCGGCCGTAATCCGCCCAACAGCGCATCGAGGTCGAGGGCCGGCTGGGTGTTCAGTGCCGGGATGGTCGCGCCGGGCGCCAGCTTGCGCAGTTCCCCCGGGCCCGAGGTGATCTCCAGGAAACGGTCGCCGACGAGGTTCAGGTAGCGGACCTTGGCCTGGCTCGATGTGTAGAGCTGGTACCGCTTGTTGACGTCGAAGGCGACATCGACAGTGTTGTCGGGGTTCAGCTTGACGTCGTTGACCTTGCCCACCGGAACCCCGGCGATGCGGACGTCCTGCCCGGCCTTCAGCCGCGACGCCTCGCTGAACGTGGCGTGGTAGCTGTGGGCCGAGGCAAAGCGGAACTCGCCGAAGACCACCACCAGCATGGCTGCCACCAACAGCATCGCAACGGTGAAGATGCCGACCTTGAGCATGGTCCGATCAGTGCCTGCGCCGGACGTCATCAGAATCGGTCCCTTTCTGCGAACGCACCGTTGAACAGGAACTGCAGCGTCGCGGGCGCGTCGAACTGCACTTCGGTGTTCGGCTGGAACGGGATGTACGCATTGTCGGTGACCACGAACGGGGCGTGGTACCAGCTGCCGCCGAATTGCTTGGTGGGTATGTCGGGAAGGCCGCGGCAGTTCGGCCCGCCGGAGGCGTTCACCATCGGCAGGCTCTCCGGATAGGTGTACGCCGGGGATCCCGGAAGGAAGTTGGAGTTGACGTACAGGCCGGGCCGGATACCGCCGATGATCGGGGCGAACCGGTCGACGCCGATGGACACACCGCGCAGGAGACAGCCGATTTCCGGCGAGTAATCGCCGGCGACCTTCAGCGGTGCCCGCAACCGCTGGATCGCCGCGATGTAGTCGTCAGCCGCCGGCTCCAGGGTGGCGGTGCCGTTGTTGGCCAGCCCGGTGGCCGCCAGCAGCGTGGCATTGAGGTTGGTCTTCTCGTCGACGATCGTCTTGTTCAGCGCCGGAACGTTGTCGACGATCCGGGCCAGGTCCGGACCGGCGTCGCCGTAGATGTTGGCCACCACCGCGGCCTTGGCGAAGTCCTCCTGCAGGGTCGGCAACTTCGGGTTCAGTTGCTGCAGGTAGGAATTCAGGCCCGACAAGGCCGCGCCCGCATCGTCGCCATGGCCGCGCAGACCCTCGCCGAGTGCCGTCAGCGTGGCGTTCAGGCTGACCGGGTCGATCTTGTTGAGCACATCCGACAGCGTCTGGAAAAGGGTGTTGACCTCCAGCTGCACGTCCTTGGCGGCCACTGTGCTGCCCGGCCGCAGCGAGCCCTGCGGCTGCTCCGGTGCCAGGAACTCCACCGACTTGGCGCCGAAGATCGTGTTGCCGGCGATCCGCACGGTGGCGTTGGACGGGATGTAGCGCATCTCGCCGCGCTTGATGGACAGCGTCAGCTTCGCTTCGTGACCGGCGTATTCGATGTCGGCGACCTTGCCGATCTGGATGCCGCGGTACTTCACCTTGGCATCGCGCTCCATCACCAGGCCGGCTCGCGGTGCGGTCAGGCTGACGGTGTCGGTCGGCGTGAACGCTGCTGTGTACGACAGATAGGTGAACACCACGGCGACGGCCACGATCGTCGCCAGGATCGCCGCAGCGATCCTCACATGCCTGCGGTGCTTGGAGGTTGCGTCTGACATCGCCGCCTACCCGGAGAGGTTGAAGTTGCCGGACGCGCCGTAGACGGCCAGGGAGATGAACAGGGTGATGGTGACGACGACGATCAGCGAGGTGCGCACGGCCTGGCCGACCGCGATACCGACGCCGACGGGGCCGCCGGAGGCGTTGTAGCCGTAATAGGTGTGCACCAGCATCACCGCGATGGCCATCACGATCGCCTGGAGGAAGGACCACAACAGGTCGCTTGGTATCAGGAAGGTGTTGAAGTAGTGGTCGTAGAGGCCGGCCGACTGCCCGTTGATGAACACGGTGGTGAACCGCGCGGCGAAGAAGGCGGCCAGCACCGACAGCGAGTACAGCGGAACGATCGCGATCAGCCCGGCCAGCAGCCGGGTGGAGACCAGATAGGACACCGCGTGGACGGCCATCGCTTCGACGGCGTCGATCTCCTCGGCCACCCGCATCGCGCCCAGCTGAGCGGTGGCGCCCGCGCCGATCGTGGCGGCCAGGGCAATACCGGCGATCACCGGTGCCACGATGCGCACGTTGAGGAATGCCGAGAGGAAGCCGGTCAGGGCCTCGATACCGATGTTGCCCAGCGACGAATAACCCTGAACCGCAATGACGCCGCCCGAGGCCAGGGTGAGGAAGGCCGCGACACCGACGGTGCCACCGATCATCACCAGGGCGCCTGCGCCCATGGTCATCTCGGCTACCAGGCGGATGGTCTCCTTGCGGTAGCGGTTGACCGCGTTGGGCAGGTACCGCATCGTCTCGCCGTAGAACAGTGCCTGTTCGCCGATGTTGTCGACGGTCTTGGGCACACTGCGGAACAGCCGCCGGAAGCGGAGGGTGGCGTCATAACTCATGGTTGTCTCTTCTTCGCGCAAGCGCTCATCAACGGACCAGCACTCTCACGCCGATAGCCGTCATGATCACGTTGATGACGAACAGGCAGATGAAGGCGTAGACCACCGTTTCGTTCACTGCGTTACCGACACCCTTCGGGCCTCCTTTGACGGTCAACCCGCGGTAGCAGCCGACCAGGCCGGCCACCACGCCGAACAGCAGAGCCTTGATCTCGGCCAGCACGAGCTCGCCGAGCCCGGTCAGCACGGTCAGGCCGTTGATGAAGGCGCCGGGGTTCACCCCCTGGAGAAATACCGAGAACGCGTAGCCGCCGGCGATGCCGATCGCACACACCAGACCGTTGAGCAGCAGCGCGACGAACATCGACGCCAGCACGCGCGGCACCACCAGGCGCTGGATCGGGTCGATGCCCAGCACCCGCATCGCGTCGATCTCCTCGCGAATGGTGCGGGCGCCGAGGTCGGCACAGATCGCTGTGGCGCCGGCACCGGCGACCACGAGCACAGTCACCACCGGGCCCAACTGCGTGATGGTGCCGAATGCAGTACCTGCGCCCGACAGATCGGCTGCGCCGATCTCACGGAGAAGAATATTGAGAGTAAAGGCCACCAGGACCGTGAACGGAATGGCCACCAACAGCGTGGGTACCAGCGAGACGCGGGCAATCATCCAGGTCTGGTCGAGGAATTCCTTGAGCTGGAAGGGTCGACGAAAGATCTTGGCGAACGTGTCCAAGGACATCTCGACGAAACCGCCAACGGCCCGGGCGGGAACCGCAAGCTGTTCGATCAACCTGGACTCCGTTCTCGGCGTACTCGGGTGGGGAAATTTCGCGGAAACTCGCGTTAGCGAAAAACTGACTGCCACATGTCGTGGCCGTCCCCCCACCCCTTGGTCTTATTGCGCTCTTAGTGAGCCGGATCATATTAACTAGAACATGTTCGCACTGTCAAAGAATTCAAATTATCGGCTTAAACAGCGGTTTTCCCAGCTCAAGATAGGTGCGGTCACCCCTTGAATAGAACGCGTTCCAGTGCCATTGAGCGACCCCAAACGAGACTGTCAGTCTCGTGAAGTCATCAGTTCAGTGGCCGAGAATCCACGCTCCAGGTCACGATCAGCAAAGTATTCGTGCAGTGCCCCGCTGAGGTCTGCCGGGTTCCAGGCGGCGGAGTCCGCAGTGAAATGCATCTCCGCTGTCGGGGGCGCGACCAACGTGACAGTTGGACCATAGACGATGAACAGCTGACCGTTGACGGCTTCGGACGCCGGCGCAGCCAGGAATCGCACGAGGGTGACGACGTGGTCGGTCGACAGTGGGTCGACCTGACCGTCGGCCACCTCGGGCGCGTCGCCGAAGACGCCTGCGGTCATGGCCGTGCGGGCCCGCGGCGCGATCGCGTTGGCCCGTACACCGAAGCGCTCCAGAGCCCGGGCCGCCGACACCGTCAACGCAGTGATTCCCGCCTTGGCGGCGCCGTAGTTGGGCTGGCCGACGGGACCCGACAGCCCGGCTTCCGACGAGGTGTTGATGATCCGGCCGTAGACCGTCCCGTCCCCGGCCTTGGCCTTGTTGCGCCAGTAGACGGCGGCGTTGCGGGTCAGCAGGAAGTGGCCGCGCAGATGCACCGCGATGACCGCGTCCCACTCCTCGTCGCTCATGTTGAACAGGATCCGGTCGCGAGTGATACCCGCGTTGTTGACGACGATGCCCAGGCCGCCCAGACCGTCGGCGGTCGCGACCAGCTCATCGGCGGTCGAGCGCACGCTGATGTCTCCGGCAACCGCGACACCCTTGGCGCCGGCGGCCGCGATCTCGTCGAGGACATCAGAGGCGTCCAGCGCGCCGGCCATGTCGTTGACCACCACGGTCGCCCCGGCCTTGGCCAGGCCGATGGCTTCGGCACGGCCCAAGCCTGCGGCCGCGCCGGTGACCACGGCCACTTTTCCGGACAGATCGATCTGAGCATCGTCGGTCATTTATGAATACCTCTAGTCTTTTCGGATCAGGGCTGCGCGGGGGCATTCGGCGATGGACTGCTCGGCCAGATCCTCCTGGTCGGCAGGCACCGGATCGGACTTGACCACGGCATAGTCGTCGTCGTCAAGATCGAACAAATCGGGGGCAATACCCACGCAGACCGCATTGCCTTCGCAGCGATCACGGTCAACTTCTACTCGCATGGCGACCTCCTCACGACGTGTGCACGCACGGGGCTGCGTACGTGCAGCCACAGAATACGACCACACCTGACGGATACCAGTCAGACACCGGCCTGGATCCTAAGACTAGAACGTGTTACAACCAGGTGAGAACTCAGGTCTATCAAGCAGTAAGGATGCAGCGCAATGCGGATCGGTTACACCCCCGAGCAGGAGGAGCTGCGCCGCGAGTTGCGCGCGTACTTCTCCAAGCTGATGACACCCGAACGGGTCGAGGCCCTCAGCTCGTCCGAGGGCGAGATGGGACGCGGCAACATCTATCGCGAGACCGTCGCACAGATGGGCAAAGACGGCTGGCTGACGCTGAGCTGGCCCGAGGAATTCGGCGGACAGGCCCGCCCACCCATGGACGGATTGATCTTCACCGACGAGGCCGCCATCGCCGGCGCCCCGGTGCCGTTCCTGACGATCAACAGCGTGGCGCCGACGATCATGCACTTCGGCACCGAGGAGCAGAAGAAGTTCTTCCTGCCCAAGATCGCCGCGGGCGAGCTGCACTTCGCGATCGGCTACTCCGAACCCGGCGCGGGCACCGACCTGGCTGCACTGCGGACCACTGCGGTCCGCGACGGCGATGACTACGTGGTCAACGGCCAGAAGATGTGGACGAGCCTGATCGCCTACGCCGACTACGTGTGGCTTGCCGTGCGCACCAACCCCGAGGCCAAGAAGCACCGCGGCATCTCGATGCTGATCATGCCGACCACGGCCGAGGGCTTCTCCTGGACTCCGGTGCACACCATGTCCGGCGTCGACACCAGCGCCACCTACTACCAGGACGTGCGGATCCCGGCCACCAACCTGGTCGGCGAGGAGAACGCCGGCTGGAAGCTCGTGACCAACCAGCTGAACCACGAGCGCGTCGCCCTGGTGTCCTCACAGCCGATCTATGTCGCGCTCGACGGGGTCCGCGAGTGGGCCCAGAACACCAAGGACGTGCACGGCAAGCGGGTCATCGACTCCGAGTGGGTACAACTCAACCTGGCGAGGGTGCACGCCAAGGCAGAGGTTCTCAAGCTGATCAACTGGGAGCTGGCCTCGTCCACTTCCGCACCTTCACCCGCGGACGCGTCGGCGGCCAAGGTGTACGGCACCGAGTTGGCCACCGAGGCCTACCGCCTCCTGATGGAGGTCATGGGCACCGCGGCGACCTTGCGTCCGGACAGCGCCGGTGCGCTGCTCCGCGGCCGCATCGAGCGGTTCCACCGGTCGGCGCTGATCCTAACCTTCGGCGGCGGCACCAACGAGATTCAGCGTGACATCATCGGCATGGTCGCTTTGGGCCTGCCCAGGGTCAACCGGTAAGGACGGCACACCAATGGATTTCAAGACGACTGAAGAGGCCGACGATCTCGGCGGCCTGGTGCGCACGATCACCGAGTCGGTGTGCACACCCGAACGCCAGCGCGAGCTCGACGGGCTGGAGCAGCGTTTCGACGCCGAACTGTGGGCCAAGCTGGTCGAGGCCGACGTGCTCTCGGCGGCGGCGCCGGAGTCGGTGGGGGGCGGTGGTTTCGGCGTGCTCGAGCAGGCCGCCGTGTTGACCGCGCTGGGCCGCCAGTTGGCGGCCGTGCCCTACCTGGATTCGGTGGTGCTGGGAGCCGGCGCGCTGGCCGCGTTCGGGTCCGAGGAACTGCGCACCCAGTGGGCTGCGCCCGCGGTGTCCGGCGACAAGATCCTCGCTGTGGCCCTCGACGGCGAGATGGGCCAGGGCCCGGTGCAAGCTCAGGCGGATGGTCCTGGGTACAAGCTCACCGGCACCCGCACCCAGGTCAACTACGGACCGATCGCCGACGCGTTCCTGGTTCCGGCCGAAACCGATTCCGGGGTCAGTGTTTTCCTGGTTTCCGGTGATGATCCCGGCGTGACGGTCAGCGTGCTGAGCACCACCGGTAAGGGCAGTGTCGCCCACCTGGAGCTGCAGGCCACCGCGGTGGACGCCACACGCGTCGTCGGTGGCGCAGAGGTCGCCCAGTGGCTGACCACACACGCGGATCTGGGCCACAGCGCCTACCAGCTCGGTGTGTTGGAGCGGGCGTTGGAGCTGACATCCGAGTACGCCCGCGAGCGCGAGCAGTTCGACCGGCCGATCGGCAGCTTCCAGGCTGTCTCGTCGCGACTGGCCGACGGCTACATCGACGTCAAGGGCCTGCGTCTGACGCTGACCCAGGCGGCGTGGCGGTTGTCCGAGAACCTGCCTGCCGACATTGATGTCGCCAGCGCGGCGTTCTGGGCTGCCGAGGCCGGCCATCGCGTCGCACACACCGCGGTGCACGTGCACGGCGGTGTCGGCATCGACATGGACCACCCGGTGCACCGGTACTTCCTGGCCGCCAAGCAGACCGAGTTCGGGGTCGGCGGGGCCACCGGCCAGCTGCTGCGCATCGGCCGCGAACTCGCCGATACCCCGGTTTAGGGATGGGGGGTCCAACCGTCGGTCCGACGGTCTCCGAGCTGCTGGTCCCGCTGGCCGACGTCACCGACCGTGGTGTTTACCAAGAGGATTCGTTCGTCAGCTGGGCTGACCACATCGCCGCCGGTGCGCAACTGGCCGCGGCGCTGCGGGCACGGTTGGACCCCTCCAAACCCCCGCATGTCGGGGCGCTACTCGGCAACACCACTTTCTTCTCCAGTCTGTTGGTGGCCGCAGGGCTGAACGGGCTGGTCCCCGTCGGGCTCAACCAGACCCGCCGCGGCGAGGCTCTGGCGCGCGACATCGCACAGGCCGACTGCCAGCTGGTGCTGACCGACAACCCTGATGCCGTCCCACCCGGGGTGGAATTCATCGATGTCGAATCCGCCGGGTGGGCAACCGAACTCGCGTCGCACCGGGACACCCCGGTGACGTTCGCCGACGTGTCGGCTGATGACCTGTTCATGCTCATCTTCACCTCCGGAACCAGTGGCGATCCCAAGGCGGTGCGGGTCACCCACGACAAGGTGGCGTTTCCGGGCCGGATGCTGGCCGACCGCTTCGGACTGGGGCCCAGCGACACCGTTTACCTGTCGATGCCGTTGTTCCATTCCAATGCGATCATGGCCGGGTGGGCCGTAGCGACCGCTGCCGGCGCGTCGATTGCGTTGCGGCGCAAGTTCTCCGCATCCGGCTTCATCCCCGACATCCGGCGCTTCGGCGCCACCTACGCGAACTACGTCGGCAAGCCGTTGTCCTACATCCTGGCGACCGAGCCGGCGCCAGACGATGCCGACAACCCGTTGAAGATTCTCTACGGCAACGAGGGCGCGTCGCGTGACCTGAGCCGGTTCGCCGAGAGATTCGGTGTGACCGTGGTCGACGGATTCGGTTCCAGCGAGGGCGGTGTGGCGATCGCCCGCACCCCTGACACTCCCGAAGGCGCCCTGGGACCACTCACCGATCAGGTGGCGATCGTCGATGTGGACACCGGTGAACCGTGCCCGCCCGGCGTCGTCGGCGAGTTGGTGAACCCGACGGGGCCCGGCTGGTTCCGCGGCTACTACAACGATCCCGACGCCGAGGCGGCCCGGATGGCCGGCGGCATCTACCACACCGGCGATCTGGCCTACCTCGACGAGGACGGCTACGCGCACTTCGCCGGGCGGCTCGGTGACTGGATGCGGGTGGACGGCGAGAACCTCGGCACCGCACCGATCGAGCGAATCCTGTTGCGTCACCCCGACGTTGCCGAGGTCGCGGTGTACCCGATCCCCGATCACGATGTGGGTGATCAGGTGATGGCCGCACTGGTCCTGGGGGCGCGGTCGGCGTTCGACATCGACAGCTTCGTCAAGTTTCTTCATGAGCAATCCGACCTGGGGCCCAAGCAGTGGCCGTCGTATGTGCGCGTCGGAGCCGCGTTGCCGCGCACCGAGACCTTCAAGGTGATCAAGCGGCAACTCTCCGCGGAGGCCACCGAGTGCGCCGATCCCGTCTGGCCGGTACCGCGCTGACTTTGCGCGCTGTGGCACGCCGCGCCCTGTAGGGATGTGTCGTCGCGCCCGCCTGATAACAACTGTGTCGGTGAAATCGCCTCAGGGGCAGCGTTGTCGCTCACGTTCGTGAACAGTTGATACGGCTGGGCCGCCAACGCCGTTCATCTGGGATGCACGACCGCGCCAGTAACGCTGCGGCGGCCTGAAGCCCATTTTTCCGCCGTGGCGTTACTGGCGCGGTCGTGCTGACGACATACCCCAGGGGCACCCACGCGCGCTATTTCGATACCATCGGCATCGAAACATGGGAGACACAGCATGCACATCGCAGTAACCGGCGGCACCGGCTATCTCGGGGCCCACACCGTTCGTGGCCTGCTCGCCGCGGGACACCGCATCCGACTGCTGGTCGCACCGGGATGCGGCGACGACGAGGTGATCGGTCATCTCGCCGCGCTCGGCGAGATGACGGTGCTCGCGGGCGACATCCGCGACGGTGACACCGTCGGGGAACTGCTGTCGGGCTGCGACGCACTGATCCATGCCGCAGGCATCGTCGGCACCGACCAGCGCCGTGAAAAGTTGATGTGGGAGATCAACGCATACGCAGGAGAGACCGTGCTGAACCGCGCCGTCGAGGCGGGGCTCGATCCCATCGTCTCGGTCAGCAGCTACAGCTCACTGTTCCCGCCGCCGAACGGGGTGATCTCCGCCGACACCCCGCCTGCACCGGGCCGCAGCCCGTACGCCCAGACGAAGGCATATGCCGACCGGGTGGCCCGGCGGTTGCAGGACGCCGGAGCTCCCGTGGTGGTCACCTACCCGTCGAGCGTGGTGGGCCCGGCTTACTTCACCGCCGCCGGGGTCACCGAGCGCGGTTGGGCGCCGATCGCCAACGCCGGTGTGGCGCCTCGGATGTCTGGCGGCATGCAGATGATCGATGTGCGCGACGTCGCATTGGTGCACGAGCGGCTGATGGCACCCGGGCGCGGCCCCAAGCGGTACGTCTGCGGCGGCGTGATGGTGTCGTTCAACGAGATGATCGATGTCCTCGAACAGGGCGCCGGCCGCAAGATCCGCCGAATCCCCGTGTCCGCGAGACTTTTCCGCGGTATCGGCTGGTGCTCGGATCTTCTCGGCGGGATCCTGCCGCTCGGTGACGGGATCAGCTACGAGGCGGCCATGCTGCTCACCGCCGCCACCCCGACTGACGACAAGAGCACGCTCACCGATCTGGGTATCGACGCCTGGCGCTCGCCGCAGGCGGCGATGCTGACCTCATTCGGCCGGTGACACGCCCAGCGCGCGGCTGAGCAGCCACACCAGGCGTTTCCGCAGTTCGGGTGAATCGTCGTCGGTGGCCACCGTGGTGGTGAACAACGCCGCACCCGCCGCCATGGACAACGCCGCCCGGGCGTCGGATTCCGATCCGTAACCCCTGTCCGCGAACATCTCGATCGCGGGCCGGCTGAACCCGTCCCACAGCGCCTTGCGCATCGCGTCGTTCTCACGCAAGGCCAGCAGCAGCCCGGGCACGGCTTCGCTGACGTCCGGGCGACTGAACAATTGGTGGCTGCCACGCACCACCCAATCGATCCACCCAGCGAGGTCGGTGCCGGAGAACGGCGACATGTCGGGCGCTTCGCCGAGTATCGCGTTCAGCACCAGTTCCGCCTTCGACGCCCAACGCCGGTTCAGGCTGGACCTGCCCACCCCGGACCGCACCGCGACCAACCGAACGCTCAGGTCGTCCCAGCCCACCTCGACCAGCAACTCACGGGTGACCGCAAGCACGCGCTTGTCGATCGACGTGTCGCGTGGTCGCCCGCTCATTCCCCCGATTCAACCGCATGGCGCCACGGGTAGCGTCGGTGACGTGGGCTACCGCGAACACCGTCCGCCGCCCCGGCTGCGCAACCTCGTGGAGTGCCGGTGGATCCGCACCGGCACGGCAGAACCCGGCCGGATCCTGCCCGACGGCTGCATGGATCTGATCTCGCTGGACGGCAGGATCGTCGTCGCCGGCCCCGACACCACGGCGTTCGTCGCCGCAGCAAGCCGGGATCCCCTGCAGGGTTTACGGTTTCGTCCCGGCGTTCTACCCCGCCTGCTCGGTGTTCCGGCCTCCGAACTGCGCAACACCCGGGTCGATCTTCGCGAGTTGTGCGCGATCGACGACGGCAGTTCGCTCGATGAACTCGCCGTGACACTGGCAGCCCGGGCGCCTCGTGCCGAGACCGCGCCTTGGACACTGCCGGCACTTCACGACATCACGCGCCGGTTGGCAGCCGGCGAGTCGGTCCGTGCGACGGCACGCCACGTCGGCTGGTCGACCCGAACGATGCAACGGCAGTGCGGGGCGGTCTACGGCTACGGGCCGGCGACACTGCGTCGCATCCTCCGGTTCCGGCGCGCGGTGGCACTGATCGGCACCGGTGTGAGCGCCAGTGGGGTGGCGGCGCAGGCCGGTTACGCCGATCAGCCGCACCTGCACCGTGAGGTCCGTGCCCTGGCCGGGGTGGGAATGCCGCAGCTGCGTGAACTCCGTCAGTTTTCCAGTGCCGCGAACAGGTCCACCGACGTACCGTCTGGATCTTCGACGGTCGCATAACGCTGCCCCCACGGCGCATCGAATGGCTTGAGCGTTCCCGGGTGCCCGGCGCCGGTGAGCCGCTCATAGAGTTCGTCGACGTCACCGGGTGAATCGACGCCGAATGCGAGGGCCACCCGCCCGGGCCCGGCCGGAGGCGTCCACCCGGGATGCATGCCTGCGATCACCTCCTCGGTGTCGAACGCGAGCCGGTTTCCGCCCGGCAGCGCCACCTCGGCATGTGGCCCGTCCAGGTCTGGAACGGCCAGGCCGAGCAGCCGGTAGAAATCCAGGGAGCTACGCAGGTTCTTGCTGACGATCTCGATGACCGCCGAGGTCAGGTTCAAGGACATACCCGCAGGTTAGGGCGTTGGTCCACCCTCAGTCGTGAACAGATCGGACAAGCTGCGCCTTTGTCGGACCGCGGGTACCGAGTAGGTTGGCCAGGACTGTTAGTTACTTGCCAGTAGGGAGTCCCCGATGCCCGCTCCGTCCGCCGCCGAGTTCGCCCGCCTACGTGCGCTCGTCGCCATCGAAGACGTCGAAGCCCGTCAGTCCAAGCCGATCGACGAGGTCTTCACCGGCAAGGAACTGACCACCATCCCGGTCGGCACCGCCGACGACGTGACCGCCGCCTTCACCAAAGCCCGTGCCGCACAGGCGCAGTGGGCCAAGCGTCCGGTCAAGGAACGCGCCGCCGTCATCAAACGCTTCGGCGCACTGCTGGCCGAGAATCGCGACTTTCTGATGGATGTGGCCCAGGCCGAGACCGGCAAGGCCCGCTCAGCCGCGCAGGAAGAGATCGTCGACATGATCCTGAACGCGGGCTACTACGCGCGCGAGGCGGCCCGGCTGCTGTCGACGAAGCGCGTGCAGGGTCTGCTGCCGGGGTTCGTCAAGACCGTGGTCAACCACCACCCCAAGGGCGTCATCGGCGTCATCTCACCGTGGAATTACCCCATGACCCTGTCGATCTCGGATTCGATCCCGGCCCTGCTGGCGGGCAACGCCGTGGTGGTCAAGCCGGACAGCCAGACGCCGTACTGCACGTTGGCCAACGCCGAACTGCTGTATCAGGCCGGTCTGCCGCGCGATCTGTTCGCGGTGGTTCCCGGTCCGGGCTCGGTGGTCGGTACCGCGATCGTCGAGAACTGCGACTACATGATGTTCACCGGTTCGACGGCCACCGGGCGGACACTGGCCGAGCAGTGCGGGCGCCGGCTGATCGGTTTCTCCGCCGAGCTCGGTGGCAAGAACCCGATGATCGTCACCAAGGGCGCGAATCTGAAGGTGGCTGCCAAGGCCGCGACTCGCGCCTGCTTCTCCAATGCCGGTCAGCTGTGCATCTCGATCGAGCGGATCTACGTCGAGCGCGAGGTCGCCGACGAGTTCACCGCCAAGTTTGCCGAGCAGGTGCGCAACATGAACCTGTCGGCGGCCTACGACTTCACCGCCGACATGGGCAGCCTGATCTCCGAAGATCAGATCAAGACCGTGTCCGGCCATGTCGATGATGCAAAGGCCAAGGGCGCCAACGTTGTTGCCGGCGGCAATGCGCGCCCCGACATCGGCCCGCTGTTCTTCGAGCCGACCGTGCTGACCGGTGTCACCGACGAGATGGAATGCGCGCGCAACGAGACCTTCGGCCCCCTGGTGTCGATCTACCCGGTCGATTCCGTCGACGAGGCCGTCGAGAAGGCCAATGACACCGAGTACGGCCTCAACGCGAGTGTGTGGGCCGGATCGAAGTCGGAGGGCGAGGCGATCGCGGCCCGGGTGAATTCCGGCACGGTCAACGTCGACGAGGGCTACGCGTTGGCATTCGGTAGTACCGCGGCCCCGATGGGCGGCATGAAGGCCTCCGGCGTCGGGCGCCGCCACGGTGCCGACGGGATCCTCAAGTACACCGAGTCGCAGACCGTCTCCACCGCGCGGGTGATCAATCTCGATCCGCCGCT
The DNA here is from genome assembly GCF_055419385.1 of Mycobacterium sp. IDUB_24. NCBI lineage: Bacteria > Bacillati > Actinomycetota > Actinomycetes > Mycobacteriales > Mycobacteriaceae > Mycobacterium > Mycobacterium sp. IDUB_24. The sequence goes on along the minus strand of NZ_JBVAXO010000007.1, from coordinate 50,906 downwards.
GGGTATTTCACAGACGTTCTGGCAGAAGGCACTTACCCCGATGATCCGCGCACTGCAGAAGCTGCCCGGCCGCTAGAACCACGCCGGCAATGTTGAGGCGACATTCTTCCGGTCAGGTGCGGTGACGATCGGTGTGGCCCTGGCGGCGGGGGCACCGAACCCGCTGGTGGGGAGAGTGCCGCCGACTAGGCCCCGGTCTCGCGGTCGGGGCCTACGCTTCATCTCATGGAGCAGCGCACGCCGCTACCTGCCGACACCGATCCCGCCGCAGTGATCGCCGCGCGGCTGGCTGACCGGGTCGACGATGTCACCCAGATGATCCAGCAGCATCTGATATCCGAGATCGCCGAGATGCGCGGGCAACCTCAACTGCTCGATCTACTGCGCGACAGCGTGGCCGAGAACGTCGAAACCGTCTTCTCGGCGATCCAGCACGGCACGGCGATCGAGCGCATCGAACCGCCACCCTCCGCGTTGGCACACGCCAGGGAGCTGGCCCGCCGGGGCGCCCCGGCCAACGCCCTGGTGCGCGCGTATCGGCTCGGCCAGCAGACCCTGCTCGACATCGTGCTCGACGAGGTCCGGCTGCTCGACCTGGATACCCAGCAGGCCCTGGACGTGTTTCAGAGCGTCACCGCCACCACGTTCACCTACATCGACCAGATCTCGCAGCGGGTCACCGCGGCGTATCAGGTCGAGCGGGAGCGTTGCCTGGCAGCCCAGAACACCGCGCGGGCCATTCGGATCCGGGAACTGCTCGAATCCGGCCCGGTCGACATCGACGAGGTGAGCGTCCAGATCGGCTATCCGCTGCGACGGATCCACTTGGCGGTGGTTGTCTCCTATACCGATTCGCCCGAGGGTGATGAGCTGGTGCACATGGGGCGCCTCGCCCGTTCCCTCGCCGAATGCCTTGGCAGCCAAGGTGCCCCACTGTTGGTCGCCGCCGACCGGCTGACCGGGTGGGGCTGGATTCCGTTGACGGCGGACTCGGCGGCAGAGGCAGTTGAGCGCACGCGCCAGTTCGCCGCCGAGCAGCGGCACCCACCGCTGGTCGCAATCGGGGATCCGCTGCCGGGAGTCGAAGGCTTCCGGCGGTCACACCGCCAGGCGCTGGGTGCACTGAGGGTCCTCACGTCGGGCGCACAGTCCGACCGGTTCATCGCCAACACCGACCCGGGCGTATCGGCTGCCGCACTGCATGTCGACAATCTGCCCGCGGCACGTGCCTGGGTGGGTGAGGTGCTCGGCGGTCTGGCCTCCGCGACCGAAGCCGATGAACGTCTCCGCGAGACACTGTGGGTCTTCCTGCAGTCCGGCTCGAGCTACAAGGCTGCCGCGACGGACCTGAACATGCATTTCAACACCGTGCGGTACCGCGTCCAGCGGGCCGAGGAACGACGAGGCCGGCCGATAACCACCACCGACCGGCTCGACGTCGAGATCGCTCTCCTACTGTGCCACTGGTTCCAGGCTGCGGTCCTGCAGTGATTCCGTGGCCGCGCGGAGGATGGCTTCGGCGGTGCGGTGCGCCACTGCCATGGTCGAGATCATCGGATTCACCCCAGTAGCGGTCGGCAGTGCGCTGGCATCGCCGATGTAGACACCGGAGGTGTCGTGGACTTCGCCCCACGGGTCGGCCACCGAGGTCGCCGGGTCCGAACCCATGCGGCAGCTGCTCATCTGGTGCGCGGAGAACAGCCGGTGCCCGCCGGCACCGAAGGGAACACCCTGGAGCGTCTCGATGAACTGCTCGAGGTCCTCGCCGCGGCGCCAGCGCAGCGAACCGGCCGTGAACGGCACGATCTCGCGGGCGCCGCTCGCGGCGTGCAAGCGAATCTGGGCCTCCAGCGAGCGCTGCTCGTTGCGCACGTCGACCTCGTCGGTCACCTCGTAGTGGATCACCGAGTTGCCGGCGTCGTCGATCGTCACGCTCCCGTGCCCACGGTCGCGCGGGATACCGACAAACCACACCGCGTTCTCGAGCTGGGCCATCGTCTCTTTGAGTTCAGCCGCCGAGGACCGCGCCATCCCGCCTGCGATGATCGAGTTCGACCACTGCACACCTTGGATCAGAAAGCCGTGCCCGTCCTCGACATCGGCGAACTCGTCGACCATCGCCGTCATCGGGGCGCCCCACCACGGCCGCTGCGGCTCGTCGTGCAGAGCGAGAGTCGCGATCACCGGGTGCAGGTGCAGGTTCTTCCCGACGGCGGGACCGCCGATTCCCGAACGAAGCAGCAGCGCAGGAGATTCCAGCGATCCGCAGGCCACCACGACGCGTGGGGCGCGTACCTGCAGATCAGTGGTTGCGCCGGTTCGCGGGTCGACGACCGTTGCCGCCACGCCGGCGGCGCGGCCGTCCTCGGTCAGTACCCGTTCGGCGTTGCAGCGCACGATCACTCGCGCGCCCGCGGCGACCGCGTCGGTCAGATAGGTGCGGCGTACATCGAGTTTGGCGCCCGACCGGTCCCCCATACCTATGTAGCCCGCGGTGTCGGGTGAGTAGGCGGCGGGGTCGGCATTTCGGGTCAGACCCGTGAACGACCAGCCGAGTTCGGCTGCGCCGGCGCGCATCCGCTCATGCGGGCCGTTGAGGTCCGAGCAGTGCGCGTTGACACCGAGTCGGGCCCACACGGCATCCATGTGCCGGTCGAAGTCGGGGCCGTCGACGCCCTCGAGGCCGAATTCGCGAGCCCACTGTTCGCGCACATGCGCGGGCGTGCGCAGGCAGTTGGACCAGTTGACGGTCGGCCCGCCGCCCAGGGTGGAGCCGGCCAGCAGCGACACGTTGAAATCGGCGGTCGGGGTCGGGCCCCCGTGCCAGAACAACTGCTGGAAGGCAGGCAGTTCGAGTCCGCTGAAGTCGGATTCGTTGTGGTTGCCGCCGGCCTCGAGCACCACGACGTCGAGACCCGCGCCGGCGAGCACGCCGGCGATCAGACCACCGCCGGCACCCGAACCCACCACACAGACGTCGGCTTCGATCACCGAGGCGTCCGGCAGAAAAGGCTCGAATCCGCCGTCGCCACCGGGTTCGACGGCCGGGCCACCCGGGAAGCCGAAACCGGCCCACATCGGGTTGCTGCCGGTCTGGGGATCGGGGCCCGCGTAGGCGAAGGCCAGCGTCAGCGACGCCAGAGCGTTCACCCCTGCGGCGGCTTCCGGGCCCAGCAGCCCGACATTGGTCAGGATCTGTTCCCGCGCCGACGGTGGCTCGCCGACGAAACCTGCCGCGTGCAGCGCATCGAGCAGCCCGAGCAGGCCTGCCTGCTGGGCCTGGGGCATCGCGGCGAGGGCCATCGCAACCCCGGCGTCGGCGTGCAGGTCGCTACCGGACAGCGCCCAGAATCCCGTGGGGTCATCGGCGCGTTCCAGTGCCGGCACAACCGCCTCGGCCAGGGCCTGCAGTACCTCACGGTGGTTCTCGGTGATCGGCATGTCTGTGTGACTCCTCGCTCGCGGATGGTTCTCGCGGCGCAGATGTAGGTCAGATACACATCGATCAGGGGATGTTGGGGCGAGGGGCAATCCCCACGCCCATTGGTGATCCGGCGTCGCGTTCGTGACGAAAATTACGCGGCGAGCGGGCGGATTCCGATGTACCGGCGCCACCAACTCTGCGGGGCCGGTTGTATCCGGACTACAACGCCGCTGTCAGCGGGGACGTCGCGCGACGACTGCGAAGTTCAGCGGGATCCGGGGCGCCTCCGGCGGCAGGGCCCAGCCTTGAGGGCAGGGCACCAGCGCCGGGAATGCCTGCCAGTCCATGTAGGGCAGTTCGGCCAATGCCTCGATGACGAGCCCGGCCTGCAGCAGGCACGTGATCACTTCGGACAGGTCGTGGCGCCACTCGTGGTTGCGCACTTGGGTGATCTGATCGGCCGAGTTCTCGGTGTATGTTCCTGGGTCGTCGTAGGTTCGGACTCCGCCGCCGCTGAGGTAGTCGTCGGTGATGTTCCACGGCTCGTAGTCCATCGCGCTCAGGATCGGATGGTCGTCGCGGATCAGGAACACTCCGCCCGGCTCAAGCAGGTCGTGGATCGATCGGGCCCAGCTGGCCAGTTCGGGCAGCCACACGATGGTTCCCGTACTGGTCACGATGGTCTCGAAGCGTCGCTGGATCAACGTCGACGCGAACCGCGCGTCGCCCTCCACCCAGGTGATCTCGCGGCCGTCGGCCTCGGCGATCCTGGCCGCGTGCCGCAGCGAATTCGGCGACAGATCCACGCCGTGCATGTCGCGGGCTCCCAGCCTCGCCCACGACACGGTGTCGGTACCGATGTGGCATTGCAGGTGCAGAAGCGAGCGGTCTTTCACACCGCTTTCCGGCAGGTGGGGCGCGAGCACCTCGAGGTCGTTGCGCACCACCCATGAGATATCGGTGGGATCGGCCAGAAACCCTGGTACGTCATACATCTGGGACCGGACGTGCACATCGGCCCGTTCGTCCCAGTTCGCACGGTTGGCCGCAAGAGCGTCGGCTTCGTTCACCAGCTGATCCTTTCCTCGCCGCCGCGACCATACCGGTCTGCACGAGGAAGTCTCGCTAGGTTTTTTCGGGACCGCTCAGTTTGAACACCCGGCGCCGCAACGAGGCGAACCCATTCCTCCCTCACGAACAGACGCGAAACTGCCGCTTTTCACGTGAAAAGCGGCAGTTTCATGTCTGTTCGCCGGAGAAAATCAGCTTCCGGCGATACCGTCCAGGCGCTTGGTGGCCGCCTCGAAACCGCTCACCAGCTCACCGATGATGTCGGCGACCGGCCGGATCTCGTTCATCCGGCCCACGATCTGACCGACCGGCATCGCGACCGCGGTCGGGTCATCGGAAAGGCTCATCCGCTGATGCGCCTCGCCGACCAGAATGTTCTGCAACGGCATCGGCAGCGCTTCGGGGGCGTCCGGTGCGTCCCAGGCATCGGTCCAACGGCTCTTCAAGATCCGGGCGGGCTTGCCGGAGTAGATCTTCCGGCGCACGGTGTCGGCGGAGGTGGCATTCAGCAATGCCTCCTGGATCACCGAGGCACCCGACTCGCGACGCACGCCCAGGTCGTACTCAGCCGCGGTGAGGAATGCCGATCCCATCCAGACACCCTGAGCACCGAGTGCCAGGGCCGCCGCGACCTGTCGGCCGCTGCCGATACCGCCGGCAGCAAGCACCGCGGCCTTACCGTCGACGGCGTCGACGATTTCCGGCCACAACACCACCGAGCCGATCTCACCGGTGTGCCCGCCGGCCTCATGCCCCTGGGCGATCACGATGTCCACCCCGTTGGCCACGTGGCTGAGCGCATGCTTCGCGCTGCCGGCCAGCGCGGCCACCGGCACACCTGCCTCGTGAGCCTGCTCGATGACGTCATTGGGCGGGGACCCCAGCGCGTTGGCGATCAGCTTGATCGGATGGCGCAACGCCACCTCGACATGGCTTCGCGCCACCGAGTGCAGCCAGCCCAGCACACCTGTGTTGTGCTCGCCCTCCGCGGGGAGCGGCGGAACGCCGAGATCGGCAAGGGTTTTCGCGACGAAGTCCCGGTGAGCCTGCGGAATCAGCTTGTCGATGTCGACTGCGCTGCCCTCGGTGGGGATCTTGTTCGGCATCACCACGTCGACGCCGTACGGCTTGCCGTCGGTGTTGGCGTCCATCCAGGACAGCACGTTTTCCAGCTCGTCGGGATCGTTGAACCGCACGCAGCCCAGCACACCCAGACCGCCGGCCCGGGTGACCGCGGCCGCCACCTTCTCCGACGGGGTGAAGACGAAAATCGGGTATTCGATCCCGAACCGTTCGCAGAGGTCGGTTTTCACGACTTGGCTCCCACGTGATTGGCGTGCACCTCGTCGGCGGCCCGCTCCTCGGTGGTGTCCTTGGCCCACCGGTAGTCAGGCTTGCCCGCAGGCGAACGCTTGACCTCGTCGACCAGCCACAGGCTGCGCGGCACCTTGTAGCCCGCGATCTCGCTGCGCACGAACGTGTCGAGGTCGGCCAGGGTCGGGCGTGCACCCTCGCGCGGCTGTACGACGGCCGCGACGTGCTGACCGAAACGCTCGTCGGGCACGCCGACCACCAAGGCGTCGAACACGTCCGGGTGCCCCTTCAGCGCGGCCTCGACCTCTTCGGGGTAGATCTTCTCGCCACCGGAGTTGATCGACACCGAGCCGCGGCCCAGCATGGTCACGCTGCCGTCGGCCTCGACCTCGGCGTAGTCGCCCGGGATGGCGTAGCGGACCCCGTTGAAGGTCCGGAAGGTCTCAGCGGTCTTCTTCTCGTCCTTGAAGTAACCGACCGGGATGTGGCCGCACTTGGCGATGATGCCGCGCACGCCCGATCCCGGGACCACCTCGTTGCCGTCCTCGTCGAGCACCTTGGTGTTCTTGTCGATCGTCACGCGCGGACCGCCGGTGTGGCTCTGTCCCTTGGCCACCACGGAGGTACCGCCGAAACCGGTCTCCGACGAGCCGATCGAGTCGGTGATGATCCGGTTGGGCAGCAGCTCCAGGAACTTCTCCTTGAGACTGGTGGAGAACAGGGCCGCGGTGCTGGCGAGCAGGAACAGCGACGACAGGTCGTATTCGTTCCCTGCGTCCTGATGGGCCAGCAGCGCATCGAGCAGCGGCCGGGCCATCGCGTCACCGGTGAAGAACAGGAGATTCACCTTGTGCTCGTGGATCATCCGCCACGCGGCGTCGGCGTCGAACTCCGGCATCAGCACCACGGTGTGCCCGGTGAACAGCGCCATCCAGGTGGCCGACTGGGTCGCGCCGTGGATCATCGGCGGGATGGGCAGCCGGATCATCGGCGGGTTGGCGACGGCCTGCTTGGACAGGTCGTATTCGTCGGCAACGGGCTCGCCGGTGGCGAAGTCGGTGCCGCCGAACAGCACCCGGTAGATGTCCTCGTGACGCCACATGACGCCCTTGGGGAAGCCGGTGGTGCCGCCGGTGTAGAGCAGGTAGATGTCGTCCTCGCTGCGCGGGCCGAAGTCGCGCTCGGGTGAGTGCTCGGCGATGGCCGAGTAGAACTCGACGCCGCCGTAACGCTGGTAGTCGTCGTCTGACCCGTCTTCGACCACCAGGACGGTCTTCACATTCGGCGTCTCCGGCAGCACGTTGGCCACCCGGTCGGCGTAGCGCCGCTCATGGATCAGCGCGACCATGTCCGAGTTGTCGAACAGGTACTTCAGCTCGCCCTCGACATAGCGGAAGTTGACGTTCACCAGGATCGCGCCGGCCTTCACGATGCCGAGCATCCCGATGACGATCTCGATGCGATTGCGACAGTAGAGGCCGACCTTGTCGTCCTTCTTGACGCCTTGGGCGATCAGGTAGTGGGCCAGACGGTTGGCCTTCTCCTCCAACTGCGCATAGGTCAGCTGTTCGTCGCCACAAATCAGGGCGACACGGTCAGGCACAGCATCGATGGCGTGCTCGGCAAGATCCGCAATATTCAGAGCCACAGAACCTAAACTAGAACGTGTTACATTTCGAGACAAGTCTGGGTTGAAATTGCAGAGAGGCTGGCACTCGTGAGCGAGACCGAAAAAGGGCCCGACGCCCTCATTGAGCAGCGCGGACACACCCTGATCCTGACGCTGAACCGGCCGGAGGCGCGCAACGCGCTTTCCACCGAGATGCTCTCGATCATGGTCGAGGCCTGGGACCGCGTCGACAGCGATCCGGAGATCCGTACCTGCATCCTCACCGGCGCCGGCGGGTACTTCTGCGCCGGCATGGACCTCAAGGGCGCGACCAAGAAGCCGCCGGGCGATTCGTTCAAGGACGGCAGCTACGACCCGTCACGGATCGACGGCCTGCTCAAGGGTCGCCGGCTGACCAAGCCGCTGATCGCCGCAGTGGAGGGTCCGGCCATCGCCGGCGGCACCGAGATCCTGCAGGGCACCGATATCCGCGTGGCCGGTGAGAGCGCCAAGTTCGGCATTTCCGAGGCCAAGTGGAGCCTCTACCCCATGGGTGGCTCGGCGGTGCGCCTGGTGCGCCAGATTCCGTACACGATCGCCTGCGACATGCTGCTGACCGGGCGGCACATCACCGCCGCCCAGGCCCTGGAGTACGGCTTGATCGGTCACGTCGTTCCCGATGGCACCGCGCTGGACAAGGCCCTGGAGATCGCCGAGGTGATCAACAACAACGGCCCGCTGGCCGTGCAGGCCATCCTCAAGACCATCCGCGAGACCGAGGGCATGCACGAGAACGAGGCGTTCAAGCCCGACACCGCCAACGGCATCCCGGTGTTCCTGTCCCAGGACGCCAAGGAAGGCCCGCTGGCTTTCAAGGAGAAGCGCGCGCCCAAGTTCCAGATGCGCTGATTCGCGGGGCGGCCGGCACAGACCGTCACCGTCGTGGTTTCGTCGCCAACTGTCCTCGTCGCGGCACTGAGCAGTCCTATACTCGTGCCAACTTGCCGGGACGGGAGCCGGGCATGTCTGAACGCGATGAGGCGTCTGCGCCGACCGCCGATACCTCGGTACGCCATGGCCTGTTACTGCAACTCGCCCTGCGAATACTCATGGCGATGTTCATCGGTGCGGCCCTGCTGTCGCAGCCTCCGCACTCGAACCTGTGGCTGCACCGGGCGATCTTCGCCGGATATGTCGCGGCGGTCGCGGCGTGGAGCTGGTGGGAGCTGCGCTCTGCCGATCGGTTGGGCGGGGGAACCCGGCGGTCGGTGGCGCTGCTCATGCTGTGCGTGGATCTCCTTGCGGTAGCGATCATTTCAACGGAGACAGGGATCAGTTCGGCAGAGACCTGGACCTCCGACGTGGTACAGCACGGGCTGTTCCTGATCCCACTGATCGCGGCAGCACAGCTCGACCCGGTCGTCAGCGCCACGATCGCGGTCCCCACGGTGGTCACTTTCTTCGCAGTGAGCTGGGTCGACAAGGCTGCCAACGGCAATGAGCCCTGGGGGTCGATCCTGGCACGGACCGCCGTGCTGTTCGGCTTGGCCGCCGGGTCGGTCGCGTTGTCGCGGATTCAGCAATCGAGAACGAGGACCATCGCCGGCCTCGCCCTGGAGCGGACTCGCCTGCTCGAAGAAGTGATCAGCCTGGAGAAGCGCGAACGCCAATCGCTTTCCGAACGCCTGCACGATGGCGCGCTCCAGTACGTGCTGGTGGCGCGGCGCGATATGGAGGAGGTCCGGGACGGATCGGTCGACGGGATGGACCGCGTCGACTTCGCGTTGGCGGAGTCCTCCCGGCTGCTGCGTGACGTGGTCCGTGAACTGCACCCCGAGGTGTTGGCCCGGGCCGGCCTCAAAGCGGCAATGACCTCACTTGCCGACGGAATCGCGACGCGCACCAGCCTCGCGGTCCAGTTGGACGCCAGCAGCTGGCCCGACGACTTGCGCACCGACGCCGATCACCTGATCTACAGTGCGGCCCGCGAATTCTCGACGAATGCCATCAAGCACGCACAGGCCGATAATCTGCGGTTCATCTTGGGGTACAACGGTATTCAGGCCGCACTGGGCATCACCGACGACGGCATCGGCATTCCGCCGGAGCGTCTGGCCCAAAGCGTCGAAGATGGCCACATCGGGTTCGCCTCGATCTGCGCCAAGGTGCTGGCCGCGGGCGGCACATTCGTGGTCGCGAGCCCACCCGGAACCACCGTGTCGATTTCGGTGCCCGCGAAGTGCACCTCCGATGCGAACAGAGCATTGGCGGTCAAGCGGCCGCCCAACTTTCAGCTGAAGTAGTTCCGTACGCAAAACTGAGGCCCTGCCCGATGTTTCGAGCAGGGCCTCAGCTTCAGGCGGTCGACGCACTGCTAGCGCCAGTGCCCGGGCCGTGGCCTCCAGTGTCCCGGCGGCGGCCCCCAATGTCCGGGTGGCGGCGGAGGCGGCCCCCAGAACGGTGGAGGTGGCGGCCCCCAGAACGGTGGCGGCGGAGGCGGTCCCCAGAATGGCGGCGGAGGTGGTGGTGGCGGGCCCCACGGCCGCAACGGCGGAGCGGGCATCGAGGACAGCGGGACCGATCCCGCAACCTGAACGCTTGCCGGCGCCGGGGTCATTCCCGGTGTCGGCGCCGCGTTGGCCTGACCGGCCACTCCGATGGCGCCGGCCAAAAGCGCCCCACCCAGCACTACTCCGCTCAACACACTTCGCCCAGGTAAATGTCGTGCCATCTCATGCACTCCTCTAGTCGTCGCGTCACATCCCCCGATATCGCGAGCCTATCTAATTAGGCCAGCTATACGAAACCCGTGAAGGCGTTACACAGCGGATGCTTAACCAACGCACAGGAGTACACAGCCGGCTGACATGCCCGAGGGGCCGGTGCCGCGTCTGCGCAGAGCTCTAAATCGAGGATTGCTGCTCAATAGTGGCTGGAATCCTCGGTACCAGCCCTGAAGCTGAAGCCCCCGACGCAGACCGCTATGCCCCCACCGGAGCGCTCGGGGTGAACACGACCGGCATCGATTCCGGACCGCTGACGAAGTTGGCCGGACGCAACGGCAACTGGTTGTCGTCGGCCAACCTCAGATCGGGCAGTCGTTCGAGCAGCCGTTCGAGCATCAGGCGCAGTTCCAGGCGAGCCAGCTGATTGCCCAGGCAGAAATGCGTCCCGAAGCCGAAAGCCAGATGGCTGTTGGGGTTTCGATCGATCCGGAAATCGTCCGGATCTCCGAACACCGCCTCGTCGAAATTCGCCGACTCGAACATCAGCATGATCTTCTCGCCGGCCTTCAACTCGGTTCCGTGGAAGGTGGTGTCGGCGGTCAGGGTGCGGCACATGTTCTTGACCGGTGAGGTCCAGCGCAGCGTTTCCTCGATCGCGCCGGGCAGCAGGGACTGATCAGCTACCAGACGATCCCACTGATCACGGTGGCGCAGTAGCTGATCGGCCCCGCCCGAGAGCGTGTGCCGCGTGGTCTCGTCGCCGCCGATGAGGATCAGGAGCGTCTCCATGACGATCTCGTCGTCACTCATCTTCTGTCCCTCGACCTCGGCATTCACCAGGATCGAGAACAGGTCATCGGTCGGCTCGGCGCGGCGCTTGGCGATCACATCCATGGTGAACGCGGTGTAGGCGGCAAACGTCTCCATCAGCATGTTGACGGCCGTCTCGTCGAGATGTGAACTCAGCCCGCAGACCAGGTCATCCGACCACTTCAGCAGCATCTCGCGCTCAGTGGGCAGCACACCGAGCATGTCACCGATCACCGCCATCGGCAGAGGTGCGGCAATGTCGCGGACGAAATCGCATTCCCCGCGTTCACACACCGCGTCGATCAGGGTGTCGCACAGGTTCACGATCGACGGCACCTTGTCCGTCACGCGCTTGCGGGTGAAGCCGGAGTTGACCAGCTTGCGGCGCAACACATGTGCCGGATCGTCCATGTCGATCATGTAGGGCATGCCGGGCTGATCGGGACGGATTCCACCGGCGTTGGAGAACAGCTCGGGATTACGCTCGGCATCGATCACCGCCGCATACGTGGCGGCCGCGGCCAACCCGTTGCGGTCGCGGAACACCGGCTCGTTGGCCCGCATCCATCGGTAGGCCTCCCGCGCGCCACCGTCGGCATAAAAATTGCCGTTGGTGAGGTCGACATCAGGCTTGAGCAGTACTTGGGTCACGAAATCTCCTTGGCATCAGCAAACGTCATCTGCACATTGCGGACCGAACTGGACAACATCGCCCGTTTGGGCAGGCCCAGGGCCGCGAGCTCTTTGGCGTACGGGTGCTCTCCCAGCCGCACCGTGACCCCGCCCGGGCGGTACCGCACACCGGAAAGCCGCATCTGGCCTTCGGTTTCGCGCAGGACGCCGTCGAGGTGGGAGAAAGTGGACTGCACCTGCGGTTTGGCGGTGAACCGGGATGGAATCGGGAGCCCAGGTTTGAAATCCATGCCCACCGCCGGCTTGCCGTCGATGCTGACATCGAAGCTGAACGGCCTACCGTCACGAACCCCGGCGCCATTGTCCGCACCGCGAACGGTGAAGTCCGCCAAGACCTTCGGATAGCCCCAAATCTGTCGGCCGGCCTGCAACGTGAACTCCCCGTCGACCGGAAGATGATGCACCAAGGCGCCGGCCGACCCCAGACCGCGCAAACCGCTGTCCTGAGATCCGGGCCGGTTCACCATCACGTTGGTGCCGTACTCCAGATACGGGCCCAGATCACCGTCGATGTAGTGCATCAGCATCAGCACGACGAGCGCGCGGTGCGGCCGGTGCCGGTAGACCTGCAGACCGCTGTAGTCGATCATCCGCTGCGCAGCAGCGGCGTCCACCGAGAACATCGCCATGTGCTGTTCGGCCGTGCGGATCTGCACCGGCATGGTCAGTACGGTGCCGGCAACGGTGTGTTGCGAAGGCCCGGAAGAGGGCGCGCTGTGACTCACGCCATAAATCTAGAACCTCGAGTAGACAGGTTGCAACAAAGTGTCTACTCAGACTCAGACCAAGGCGGCGAGATCTTTGATCTGCTCGACGGAACGGGCACCGACGACCATCATCGTGACGCCGGAGGCCTCCCAGGCCTTGATCTGGTCCTTGACGTAGTCGAGGTTTCCGACGATCGCGGAGTCATCGACCAGCTCGTCGGGGATGATCTTGGCGGCTTCCTCTTTGCGGTCGTTGCGGAAGAGTTTGGTGACGTCGTCGACGACCTCCGCATATCCCATCCGGCGGTACACCTCGGCGTGGAAGTTGGTGTCCTCAGAACCCATCCCGCCCATGTACAGCGCGAGGTGCGGCTTCATCAGCTCCATGATCGCCGGCCGGTCGTCGGTGACCACGACCTGAGCGGTGGCACAGATCTCGAAGGTCTCCCGGGTGCGCCGCGCGCCGGGTCGGGCGAAGCCCTCATCGAGCCACTCGTTGTACATACCGGCGATGCGCGGCGAGTAGAAGATCGGCAGCCAGCCGTCGGCGATCTCGGCGGCCATCGCGACGTTCTTGGGACCCTCGGCGCCCAGCATCACCGGGATGTCGGCGCGCAGCGGATGGGTGATCGGCTTGAGGTTCTTGCCCAGGCCGGTGGTGCCCTCGCCGGTCAGCGGCAGCGGGTAGTGCGGGCCGTCGCTGCGCACCGGGGCCTCGCGCGCCCACACCTGACGCAGAATGTCGATGTACTCGCGGGTGCGGGCCAGCGGCTTCGGGAATTTCGCGCCATACCACCCCTCCACCACCTGCGGACCGGATACGCCCAGCCCGAGGATGTGGCGGCCACCGGACAGGTGATCCAGCGTGAGTGCGGCCATCGCGCACGCGGTCGGTGTGCGGGCCGACATCTGGATGACCGAGGTCCCCAGTCGCATGCGGGTGGTTTCCCGGCCCCACCAGGCCAGGGGCGTGTAGGCGTCCGAACCCCAGGCTTCGGCGGTGAAGACAGTGTCGAAGTCCGCTTCCTCGGCGGCGGCGACAAGTTCGGCGTGGTTGGTCGGCGGCTGCGCGCCCCAGTATCCGAGTTGCAAACCGAGCTTCATTTAGATTGCCTTCCCACTCGTCCTTGCGACGATTCTTAGAACCTGTTCTACTCGATGTGTGACAGCCAGCCAAAGCCGCCCGGCCTCGACAGATCACCGTGAGCCGCCACTTTCCGCGCCACTGAAACTGTCGTTTGACTACACCCGTTCAGTGGGCCCACTGCTCAGCCAGTTCTTCACTGCCCTGCGTGAGCGCCGGATCGTCGGCGTGCGCGGGTCGGACGGACGCGTGCACGTGCCACCCGCTGAGTATGACCCGGTCACTTACGAGGCCCTGACCGAGGTGGTTCCGGTGTCCAGTGTCGGGACCGTGGTGTCCTGGACCTGGCAGCCCGAGCCGCTCGAGGGCCAGCCCTTGGACCGGGCATTCGCCTGGGCGTTGATCAAGCTCGACGGTGCCGACACACCGCTGCTGCATGCGGTGGACGTCAAGGAAGGCGACCTCAGCACCGGCGCCCGGGTGCACGTGCACTGGGTCGACGAGCCGGTAGGCGCCATCACCGACATCGCGTACTTCGTGCCCGGCGAGACTCCCGAAGACGTTCCGCCGGCCGCCGACGATCGTGATCCGGTGACCATGCTGGTGACCCCATCGGCCATCGAGATCCAACACACCGCATCGCTACCCGAGAGCGCCTACCTGCGGGGCCTGCGAGACGGCAAGCTGCTGGGCGCGCGCACTTCCGGCGTGAACGGTGAAAAGGGCAAGGTGTACTTCCCGCCCAAGGAGGCGGACCCGGCCACCGGCAAGGAGCTCACCGAGTACGTCGAGCTGCCGGACCAGGGCACCGTCACCACGTTCGCGATCATCAACATCCCGTTCGCGGGCCAGCGCATCAAGCCGCCCTACGTCGCGGCCTACGTACTGCTCGACGGCGCCGACATTCCGTTCCTTCATCTGGTGACCGACATCGACGCTTCCGAAGTGCGGATGGGCATGCGGGTCGAAGCCGTGTGGAAGCCCCAGGAGGAATGGGGGCTCGGTATCGACAACATCTCGCATTTCCGGCCGACGGGTGAGCCCGACGCCGACTACGACAGCTACAAGCACCACCTGTAAAGGGAACCCCCATATGACTCTTCGTGATGTCGCTGTCGTCGGTTTCGCTCATGCCCCGCATGTGCGCCGCACTGACGGCACCACCAACGGCGTCGAGATGTTGATGCCGTGTTTTGCCAGCCTCTACGCAGAGCTCGGCCTGCAGCAGACCGATATCGGTTTCTGGTGCTCCGGCTCCTCCGATTACCTTGCCGGCCGGGCATTCTCGTTCATCTCGGCGATCGACTCGATCGGCGCTGTGCCGCCGATCAACGAATCGCACGTCGAGATGGACGCCGCTTGGGCGCTGTACGAGGCCTACATCAAGATCCTCACCGGCGAGGTTGACACCGCGCTGGTCTACGGCTTCGGCAAGTCTTCGGCGGGTGTGCTGCGCCGGGTGCTGGCTCTGCAGACCGACCCCTACACCGTCGCACCGCTGTGGCCGGATGCAGTGTCGCTGGCCGGACTGCAGGCCCGGTTCGGCCTGGACTCCGGTAAATGGACTGCCGAGCAGATGGCCCAGGTGGCCCTGGACTCGTTCGCCGCGGCCGGCCGCACCGATTCGGTGGAACCCGCGTCGTCCATCGCCGAGCTGCTCGATCGTCCCTACTTTGCCGAACCGCTGCGCCGCCACGACATCGCCCCGATCGCCGACGGAGCCTCGGCCATTGTGCTGGCCGCCGGCGACCGGGCCCGCGAGCTGCGCGAGAACCCGGCCTGGATCACCGGTTTCGAGCACCGCATCGAGACCCCGGTGCTGGGCGCCCGCGATCTCACCGTCTCGACCTCGACCAGCGCATCGGCACAGGCCGCGACCGGCGGCGACGCCGGCTCGATCGAGGTGGCCGAGCTCTACGCCCCGTTCACCCACCAGCAGTTGATCCTCACCGAGGCCATCGGGCTGGGCTCGTCGACGAAGATCAATCCGTCGGGCGGCGCCCTGGCGGCCAACCCGATGTTCTCGGCCGGCCTGGAGCGCATCGGTTTCGCCGCGCAGCACATCTTCTCCGGCTCGGCCGGCCGCGTGCTGGCGCACGCCACGAGCGGTGCTGCGTTGCAACAGAATCTGGTCGCGGTCTTGGAGGGCAAGTAATGGCTAAGAATCTCGCTGCGGTGCTGGGCACCGGGCAGACCAAGTACGTGGCCAAGCGTCACGACGTGTCGATGAACGGCCTGGTGCGCGAGGCCATCGACAGAGCATTGGCAGATGCCGGCGCGACGATGGCCGACATCGACGCCGTCGTGGTCGGTAAGGCGCCGGATTTCTTCGAGGGCGTGATGATGCCCGAGTTGTTCATGGCCGACGCCACCGGCGCGACCAACAAGCCGCTGATCCGGGTGCACACCGCCGGCTCGGTGGGCGGGTCCACCTCGATCGTGGCGGCCAGCCTGGTGAAGTCGGGCAAGTACCGTCGGGTGCTGACCATGGCCTGGGAGAAGCAGTCGGAATCGAATGCCATGTGGGCGTTGAGCATTCCGGTGCCGTTCACCAAGCCCGTCGGCGCCGGCGCGGGCGGATACTTCGCACCGCACGTGCGCGCCTACATCCGCCGCTCCGGCGCGCCCGATCACATCGGCGCGATGGTGGCGGTCAAGGACCGCCTCAACGGTGCGAAGAACCCGTTGGCTCATCTGCACCAGCCCGACATCACCTTGGAGAAGGTGATGGCCTCGCAGATGCTGTGGGATCCGATCCGTTTCGACGAGACCTGCCCCTCCTCCGATGGTGCCGCCGCCATGGTGATCGGTGACGAAGCCTCCGCAGACGCCCGGGTGGCCGAGGGACATCCGGTCGCCTGGATCCACGCCACGGCACTGCGCACCGAGCCCCTGGCCTACTCCGGCCGGGACCAGGTCAACCCGCAGGCCGGTCGCGATGCGGCCGCGGCGTTGTGGCGCGATGCCGGCATCACCAGCCCGATCGACGAGATCGACGTGGCCGAGGTGTACGTACCGTTCTCGTGGTTCGAGCCGATGTGGTTGGAGAACCTCGGTTTTGCCGCCGAGGGTGAGGGCTGGAAGCTCACCGAGGCCGGCGAGACCGCGATCGGCGGGAAGATCCCGTTCAACGCATCCGGAGGTGTGTTGAGCAGCAACCCGATCGGCGCATCCGGCATGATCCGGTTCGCCGAATCGGCAATCCAGGTGATGGGCAAGGCCGGCGACCACCAGGTCGAGGGCGCCAGCAAGGCACTGGGCCACGCCTATGGCGGTGGCGCGCAGTACTACTCCATGTGGGTCGTCTCCGCAGACAAACCGGCGTCATGAGCATGAAGTACACGCTCAGCGTGGCCATGGGCCCGCTCGAGCACCTGACCGGATTGGCCCGCACCGCAGAGGAAGTCGGGTTCGATTCGATCGCGCTGCCCGACTCGCTGTTCTACATGGAGAAGCAGGCTGCGGACTATCCGTACACCCCGGACGGGTCTCGGATGTGGAATGCCGAGACCCCGTGGGTGGACCCGCTGATCGCCGCGGCCTCCATGGGTGCGGCGACCTCGACGCTGCGGTTCTACACCAACGTGATGAAGCTCGGCTCACGAAACCCGCTGCTGCTGGCCCGCCAGGTCGGCTCGGTGGCCAACCTGACCAATAACCGGTTCGGGTTCGGCGTCGGTATCGGCTGGGCCCCAGAGGAATTCGAGTGGTGCGGGGTTCCATTCGCCAAGCGTGGGGCGCGCGTCGACGAGATGATCGAGGTGCTCAAGCTCGTGCTCGGCGGCGGCATGGTCGAGTTCCACGGTGAGTTCTACGATTTCGAACGGCTGCAGATGAGCCCGGCCCCGTCGGCGCCGGTGCCGTTCTACGTCGGCGGGCACACATCGGTGGCGCTCAAGCGAGCCGCCCGCGTGGGTGACGGCTGGACCAGCGCGATGATGACGTGTGCGCAGCTGGGTGAGACGGTGACGGCGATCAACAAGCTGCGGGCCGAATACGGCCGGGCCGATGAGCCTTTCGAGTTCCAGGCGGTGTGCATCGACAAGTTCGACCTCGCCGGACACCGGGAACTTGCCGCAGCGGGCATCACCGACAACATCGTGATCCCGTGGATGCTCGAAGGTCTGGGCTTCGATGCGCCGTTGAACAAGAAGCAGGATTCACTCAAGCGGTTCGCCGATACCTACATCCACTCCGGCTGGCAGGACTGAGATGGCCGTCACCGATCCTCAGCACCCGGCACACCTGGCAGGCAAACGATCCCGGGAGGCGGTCGCCGCTCGGGACAAGCAGGCCTGGCTGGACAATTTCGCCGACGATGCGATCGTCCAGGACCCCATCGGGCCGTCGTTCTTCGACCCCGAAGGCAACGGCCATCAGGGCAAGGAAGCCATCGCGACGTTCTGGGACAAGGCCATCGCCCCGACCGACAACCTCGAGTTCAAATTCGTCGACACGTTCCAGTGCGGCAATGAAGAAGCCAACGTCGGCAGCATCGTCACCACCATGGGCGGGCACCGGATCACCACCCCGGGTGTGTTCACCTACCGTGTGAACGACGAAGGCCAGATGGTCGCGCTGCGGGCCTTCTGGGAAGTGGACCGCGCGAGCGCCGAGAAGATCGAAAGCTGACCAACTTCTGCCGAAACGGCATTCCAGCAGACGAAGTGCGAGTAGAGACCTGTCGGAATGCCGTTTCGGCGGAATATCAGAGCTCGGCGAGGCCGGCGAGATAACGCTGGGCCAGTTCCCGGTACGCCGCCGGGTTGCTCTGCACCCAGGTCTGTGCGCCGGTCCCCGCGATGGGTCCACGGATCTTCGCGGGCGCGCCGGTGACCAACACCTCGTCGGGGATCTTCGTGCCACCCACCACCAGCGAATGCGCCGCGATCAGGCTTCGTCGGCCGATGATCGCGCCGTCGAGCACCGTGCAGTGGTTGGCGATCAGTGCCTCCTCGCCCACGTGTGCGCCGTGCACCACGCACATGTGGGCGACGGTTGCGCCGGGCCCGATGTCGACGGGAATTCCCGGTGGCGCGTGCAGCACCGAGCCGTCCTGCACGTTGGCGCCCTCACGGATGACGATCGGCGCGAAGTCGCCCCGCAGCACGGTGTTGAACCACACCGAGGCGCCCGCCTCGACGGTCACGTTGCCGATCAAAGTCGCCGTAGGGGCCACGAAAGCGCTTGGGTCGACCACGGGCGAACGGCCCTCGAACGAATACAGCGGCATCGTCCACATATACCGCAGGAAACCGGCGTCAGCGCGACGACGCGTAGCCTGAACAGTAACTATGTCGCTCACGACAACCAACCGCCCCAAGTTCCTGCTCACCCTCGGCCTTGCCACGGCCATCGTCGGCACGGCGGCAGCGTGCTCGCCGGCCGCCGATTCACCGAGTACGCCATGGGTGGCCACGCCGTCCTCCTCGGCCTCGTCGGCAACGCCGAAGTCGTCGAAATCGGAGGTATCCGACTACAGCCACCTGCTGCTTCAGGCCGAGGATGTCAGCATTCCGCCGGACACGTTCACCGCGCGGTCGAGCAACGTCAACCCCGATGGTCAGTCGGGAGCCAGCGCGTTGTTCGTCAATGCCGACGACACCAGGGCGATCGCCGACACGATCCTGATCTACCCGGATGCCGCGACCGCCTCGGCAACGCTCAAGCAGGCCTCTGCGGCCGTCAGCACGATGGTGACCGGCGGGCAGCCGCAACCGGTGCCGGTGGGTTCGAACGGCACCGTCATCTCGGGGACCGCACCCGACGGCTCGAAGGCGGTGACGCTGTTGATGTACACCCAGGGCCGTGCGGTGGTGCGCCTCGAGTTCGACAGCAACCCGGACGACCCGGTGCCGCCTCAGACGGTGGCAAGCGTGGGACGAATGCAACAGATAGCTCTGCGAATCGGCCTTCCGGAGCGTGAGTAACACCCGTTCACGACGGGTATGCCCCAGGTCACGCCTCAATTATTGCCAGAAGGGCAGAAAAAACTGTAACGTGTTCTAGTTAGAGAGCACCGATACGGGAGGCCCACCGTGACTACCGAACATGCCGGCATCAGAGAGATCGACACCGGCGCCCTGCCAGACCGCTATGCGCGGGGTTGGCACTGCCTGGGACCGGTCAAGAACTTCCTTGACGGTCAGCCGCACTCTGTCGAGATATTCGGCACCAAGCTGGTGGTGTTCGCGGACTCGGAAGGGTCCCTCAAAGTTCTTGATGGCTACTGCCGGCACATGGGCGGCGATCTGTCGCAAGGAACCATCAAGGGCGACACCGTGGCCTGCCCGTTCCACGACTGGCGCTGGGGCGGTGACGGCAAGTGCAAGCTCGTTCCCTACGCCAAGCGCACCCCCCGCCTGGCCCGCACCCGGGCCTGGCACACCGACGTGCGTGGTGGCCTGCTGTTCGTCTGGCACGACCATGAGGGCAACGACCCGCAGCCCGAGGTCCGGGTCCCCGAGATCCCCGAGGCCCACAGCGACGAGTGGACCGAGTGGCAGTGGAACTCGATGCTGATCGAGGGCAGCAACTGCCGCGAGATCATCGACAACGTCACCGACATGGCGCACTTCTTCTACATCCACTTCGGCCTGCCGACGTACTTCAAGAACGTCTTCGAGGGACACATCGCGTCGCAGTACCTGCACAACGTGGGCCGTCAGGACATCGGCGGCATGGGCACCCAATACGGTGAGTCGCACCTGGATTCCGAGGCCTCCTACTTCGGGCCGTCGTTCATGATCAACTGGCTGCACAACAACTACAGCGGCTACAAGGCCGAGTCGATCCTGATCAACTGCCACTACCCGGTCAGCCAGGACGCATTCATGCTGCAGTGGGGTGTCATCGTCGAAAAGCCAAAGGGCATGGACGACAAGACCACCCAGAAGCTGGCCAACGCGATGACCGAAGGCGTCAGCCAGGGCTTCATGCAGGACGTCGAGATCTGGAAGCACAAGACCCGCATCGACAACCCCCTGCTGGTCGAGGAGGACGGCGCTGTCTACCAGATGCGTCGTTGGTACCAGCAGTTCTACGTCGACGTCGCCGATGTGACGCCGGACATGACCGACCGTTTCGAGATGGAGATCGACACCACCGCGGCCAACGAGAAGTGGGCCGACGAGGTTCAAGAGAACCTGAGGCTCAAAGCCGAAGAGAAGTCGGCCGAGACAGAAACACTGCAGTCCAGCTGATGACACCACGCAACGAGCGGAGCCAGGCGCCAGATGTTGACGACCTGGCCCGCTCGATGCTGCTTCTGCACGGCGCGCACGACGATGACGATCATCATCATGGCGGCGGCACCGGCGGTTCGCCCGCCGGAACATGGTCCAAGGCCCCGGATTTCGCGTCCGATCCGCAACGCGCCGCCGCGGTCCGCGAGTCCAGCGCACGCGACCGCGAGCGCTACCTGACCTCAGGCCTGGTTTCGGTGGACTGCCGGTTCTGCCACGTGGCGGTTCAGGTGAAAAAGCTCAGCGCGGAACACACTTCCGTGCAGTGGTCTTCGGAGGCGGTCCGGCGCTGCGCGACGTTCGAGGAGATCCGCTCCGCCGGCGGAGATCCGGCCCGGGCCCGGTCATGCCCGCGATTGACCGACAGCATCAAGCACGCTGTCGCCGAAGGGTGCCTGGAGGAAGTGTCCTCGGCACCGTCCCCGGGCGACGGCTAGTTCACATCCAAACTGCAGTCAGGGACAGCAGAAGCGTGATTTCTGTCCCTCAGTGCAATCTCGGTGCGGCACTCCCCCGCCGCAACTCCTCCACACAGGCACCCAGCGACTCGTCGTCGTCCCCATCGCCCAACGGCGGCAGCACGATGCCGTCGGCGACATCGCCGAATCTCACCTTCAACATCGCGGGCAATTCATCATGGCGCCCGCACACCAACAGCTCGTCGAGAATGGAATCGGTCAGCACCGAGGGCAATTCGTCCCACAGCTCGGTACGCACCAACGACCGCAGCTGATCCGGCAGTTCAGCCAGGCCGCGCCAGACCAGACCGGTCGCATAGGCCGGCGTCGAGTACAGGAATGCCAGCATCCGGCGCTGCCGTTCCCGTTCCGTGGCCACCGCCTCGTCGGTGCGGCCGGTGGCGATGGCCGTCGAGGCCATGACGAGCGGTGTGTCTGCCCTGCCGGAAGCCTCGGCGCCCCGTGCCAATGCCGGGCGCACCACGTCACGCAGGTAGCCGGGGTCCGAGTTGGTCGAGTGCGTGACGATCCCGCGCGCGACGCCGCCGGCGAGTTCGCACATTCCGGCGTTGACCGCACCCAGCCAGATCGGCGGGCGGACCGCGTCACTCGGGCCGGGATTGAAGTAGGGCTGCATCCGGGTCAGCCGGTAGTTCTCACTCTCGAAACACACTGTGTCCCCGGTGCGGAACGCGTCGAACAGGGCGTCCAGCGCACCCACATAATCCCGGAGCCGGGTAATCGGATCGGTCCACGGCATGCCGTAACGGTCGGCGATGTTCTGCTTGATCTGCGTGCCGAGGCCCAGCTCGAATCGTCCGCCGGACAGCACCGAGAGATCCCACGCCGTGTACGCCGTCAGTGTGGGGCTGCGCACGAATGCCAGTGTCACGGCGGTACGCACGGTGATGCGCGAGGTGTGCTCCAACGCCAGCAGCGCGACTACCAGGGAGTCGTGCACGGTCTCAGCGACGTGCAGGCCGTCACAGCCCAGGCGCTCGGCCCGCCGCGCGTAGTCCGCGGTGGCGGTCAGCGGCATCCGCGGGTCGAGCGCCAGATAGACCTTCATCTCAGGGGTTTGACCCTACAGCCCCTTGAACCGCTCCTTGACCGTCTCAGCGGTCAACCCGTAGTCGGCCAGTGAGTAGGTGTGCTTCGGTGCACGCGGCCCTTGCTTGCTGGCGTTGTGACTGTCGACCATGGCCTGCCGCGCGGCGTCGGTGAAGTCCAGACCGAACGTGCGGTAGATGCCTTCGACCGCACCGATCGGGTCCTCGACGAACTCGAAATAGTCCACATCGCAGAACTGCGCCGGATCATGCTTGGCCCGTTCGGCATTGAACAACTCCAGTCCGCGCGACCAGGTTTCCATGGAGTCTTCGCCGATGACGTTCCCGGTGAACGTATTGGACCACCCGGCGGTTGTGTGCTGGGCCAGTGAGCACATCGAGGCCATGATGGTCTCTGCCGGGCGGTGGCACTGGACCACCAGTGCGTCCGGGTACGTTGCGAACAGCGCATCCAGGGCGAACAGGTGACTGGGATTCTTTAGTACCCAACGCTTCTCGGGCTCGTTGAGGCCGATCAACTGCAGATTCTTCCGGTGCCGGGCATACGGCTTGGACCAGTCCTGACGGGCCAGCCACTGGGAGTAGGTCGGTACGTGGGCCAGCGTTTCGTAAGACACCGAGTGCAACGACTGGCGCAACAACTGCCAGCATTCCTCGACCTCGTCTGCGGTCATGAAATGCAGCCCGGTGTAGTCCGGGTTCTCCTCGTGCGCCTGCTTGAACCGGGCATCGAGCGCACTGAAGACCGGGTTGTCCGGCCAGGTTTCGCGCGGCGGCCGCGGCTGCGGGAACTCCGCCAGCCACATCTCCAAACCCTGATGCATGGGATCCGCGGTCAGCAACCGGTGGATCACCGTGGTCCCGGTGCGCGGCAGGCCGGTGACGAAGATCGGCCGCTCGATGGGCACATCGACGTGCTGCGGATACTGCTTGAACGCAGCCTCCGAGACGAGACGGGCCACCAGCGCATTCCGGGTGAAGAAGCGCTGCATCTTGCTGCCGAGCTCGGTCAGATCGGCGTCACGCTGATAGGACTCCAGCAGCACCCCGAGTGCTTCCCGATAGTTGTCGTCGTCGGCCCCGAAATCATCGAGTCCGCAGGCCTTTACCGCCGAGGCATGCAGATCCTCGACGGTGCCGACATTTGTGCGTGGGGTCATGCCTTGTACTCCCCGCAGTTCACATCGAGGGCCTGGCCAGTGATACCGCTGGACAGATCGCTAGCCATGAACAGGATGGCCGAGGCCACTTCGTCCTCGGTCGGCAGCCGCTTGAGGTCGGACCCGGCCGCCGACGCCTTGTAGATCTCGTCGACGGTGGTGCCGTACTTCTGCGCCTGGTGGTTGAAGTAGCCCTCCAGAGTTTCACCCCAGATGTAGCCGGGCAGCACCGAGTTGACCCGGATACCCTTCTCCCCCAGCTCGGTGGACAGGGTCTGCGACATGGCCAGCAGGGCCGACTTGGCCATCTTGTAGGCGCCGTACTTGGCCTGCGAGTGCCGCACGACCATCGAATTCACGTTCACCACCGAGCCGTTGGCGGTTTCCAGGGCCGGAGCGAAGCCTTGGGTCATGCGCAGCGCGCCGAACACGGTCAGCTCGATCGCATCCCGCATGTGCTCGAAAGTGGTGTTCGCGAACGGCTTCATGGACGGCACCCGGAACGCGTTGTTGATCAACACGTCAGCCTTGCCGTACTCCTCCATCGTGCGGGCCACCACGTTGGCGACCTGCTCCTCGTCGGTGATGTCGGTGCCCACCGCGAGCGCGCGACGGCCCAGTGCCGTCACCTCTTTGGCGACGTCCTCGAGCCGCTCCACCGTGCGGGCGGCCAACACGAGGTCGGCGCCGTTCTCCGCACATCGGCGGGCCAGAGTCGTCCCGAGCCCGGGTCCGACGCCACTGATCACCACTACCTTGCCATCCAGCAGTCCGGCCATCGGTCAGCCCACCATCCTTTCGCCAATAAGCTTCTGACGCAGCGCGATCCGCGCTCGCCAATCGTCGTCGGAAATCTTGTTGCTCTCGTAGTACGGCAGCTTCTCGGCCACGGAACCGATGTCCACCAGCTCCGCAGTCGGGCCGTCCGCGGCGCTCAACTCGCGCGAGACCCGCTGCCAGCGGAATTGCAGATAACCCTTGGTATGGCCCAGCGTCTCACACCAGTTGGTAACGCCGGGATTGTTCTCGGACACCACGATCCGGATCTTGCCATCCGGGTCGGCTTGCGCCTGCGTGCCGTTCAGTGAGGTCTGGTGGTTGATGTAGTCCAGAGAGATGTACCAGAGGCTCCCCAGCTGGAAGCCCAGGTAGGGCGCGTCCGAGACCGGCAGCGTGATGATCATCGCCTGGTCCGGCGTCATGTCGTAGTGCCCGACCGACGAGTACTGGGTGGCAAGCCCGCCGGGGGTGAGGCGTGGTGCGGTCAGCGCGTTGACGGGCAGGTTGTCGTAGAACCACTTCGGGAACTGCAGCCACGTCTTGACTCGCTGCACAAGTTGCTTACCCGCAGTGGCGTAACGCTTCTCGATGAGTGCAGGGGTCAGTGGCGCCGGCGCGGTGCCGGCGGTGTCGGTACGCGAGATCGCGAAGGTGCCGCGCTGCGCCGACCAGTCGTTGTAGACCTCGCGGATCACCAGCTGCGAGGGCGTAGCCGGGGTGAACCGCCATTCGAAGGTGCCGTCTGCGGCGATGTCGAGCTTGCGATCATCGAATGCGGTCTCGCTGTCGGGCACGTTCTCGTCGGTGTACTCCCCGCCGAGCAGCTGGAAGCTGACGTCGGTGGTGGTGCCCCGCTTTCCGGTGACGACGTACTCGTGGCCGGGTTGAACCCGGGTGCCGAAGTACATGGTGTCGGGATTGTCCAGGCCCATCTTGGTGAACGGCCCGGTTCCGCTGTGCAGGAACGGGTGGTCGCGGTCGTAGTCGAACGCGACGTGAGTGCAGGCCGCGATACAGCCGGCCAGGTACTGCAGACCCTCGGTGAGATCCGCCTCGGATTCGATGAACGGCGCTGCTGTGACCAGGGCTTCGGCCTCGGCGATGGCGTCGGCCAATGGTTGCGAGTACATGCGACCCCCGCTCTCTCGGTCCAATATTGGACCGCAGTGGTAGAGTTTCCTACCTGACACTAGAACGCGTTCCAATTCGAGTCAACGCCCGTGGAGGTCAGATGCCCGAAGCCGAGCCCGCCGGCCGTGCCTCACCACCCACTGCCCGGGTGGTGGCCATCCTGGATTTTCTGTCCCGCCATCCGCAGGAGCGGTTCGGGCTCTCCGAGCTCACCCGTCAGGTCGGGCTGAGCAAGCCGACTTGCCTGGGCATCCTGAGCACACTCACGGAATCGGGCTACCTGATCCGTGATGGCGAAGACAAGACGTACCGCCTTGGGCCGAGCCTGATCTCGCTCGGCCACGCTGCGCAGGAGTCGATGCGCGTCAACCCGGCGGCCCGTGCCGAACTGCTCGCGCTGTCAGCCACTTTCGACACCTCCGCGGGCCTCACCGCCGTCGTCGACGACCGGATCACCGTGCTGGAGCTGGTCGGCCCGCCGGGGCGGGACCCCGGAGTGCGGGTGGGGCAGAGCTATCCGTTCGCGCCGCCCGTCGGTCTGATGTTCGTGCTGTGGGACGACGACGCGCTGCGCGCCTGGCTGGCCAAGGTGCCGACCATTCCGCTGCGCACCGAATCCGCCCGACTGCACCGGGTGATCGAAAGCTGCCGCGCCGATGGATATCTGGTGGAACGCCTCACACCGGGGGGCCGCCGGCTCTATGCGCTGATGGCGGGGATGTCGACCAACCTGCCCGACGAACTGCGTGCGTTGCTGAGTGAGTTGGTGTCCGATATCGGTGAGCGGGTGTATCTGCGTGACGAGGGACCGAACGGCCGAACGCCGCATGACATCAGCGTCATCTCCGCGCCGGTGTTCGACCACTATCAGCGCCAGGTGATGGCGGTGTCACTGCATATCGGAACCGCATTGACGGATAAGGGGATCAGCGATCGGGCCCGCGCACTGGTCGCGACGGCCGACGCATTGACCAGCCAACTCGGCGGGACCAAGCCGACGCACTGAGTTGACTGCAGCCTCAGGGGCCAGGCGTATCAGTCCGCGGGAGGTTTGATGAAGAGATAGATCCGGTACGCGAAGCCCTCCGTTTCCAATTCGTGGTAGACCTTCCCGTTCTTCATGTCCATGTCGTCGCGTAGCCCGAACAGCTGCTTCAGTGCGAGCTGGTCGCCCTTGCTCATACCGGCCAGCTCCCATCGGGTCTGCATCCCGCGCATCACCTCGAGTCTGATGTCGCGTTGCGAGATCATCTGTAGGCGCGTCTTGGCCAGCGCCGCGTCCCAGTCGTCGAGCAGTTCCTTCGGTCGGGAATCCGTGTAGAGGAAATGCCCTCCCGGGGTCAACACGCGCGCCACCTCATCCAGGAAAACGTTGAGATGCGGGTAGCAGTGCGAAGACTCGACATTGATCACAGCGTCGAATGATTCATCGGGGAATGGCAGGTCTTCAGCGTTCCCGCTGACGAAGTCCAGGTCGGGTATCTGATGGCGTTTGCGGCAGAACTCGATGCCGGCAGAGTTCAGGTCCAACCCTGTATAGGAGGCGGGCCGATACGTGCGGGTGAGGTAGGAGGCGCCGCCGCCGTGGCCGCAACCGACCTCCAGCACTCGCTTACCGGTGAGGTCGCCCGCTTGCGTGGCAGTGGCGTGGTAAAGCTGGAGGGGGTAGCGGCTGGGTTCGTCGGACTCTTCCAGCTTCAACCCCATAGGAGGGTCCTCTTCGTAGCCGTTGTTCATCATCACGACGTCGTGGGCCGAGAGTCGGCGGGTCATCCAGGGATAGCTGTACCTGGTCATCGTGGGAAGAAGCTTCCAGCCGATGGGATTGTAGAGCCGGCCGATGTAGAGCCGGTCTTTGAGCGTCATAGCTGATTCTCCCAAACACGACAGTTTGCTGGATACGAAACGAGCAAACAAGTCTTCGCGACATTGATTTCAGCCGCCACCGTTCGTCGCTCGTGGTCGCCGCGTCAGCCGTCGAGGGCACCATTTCGATGAACACCACGGTGCGCGGGCGCGGTGCGCCTGCAATAGGGCCCGCCACGTCTACCGTCAGGTCTTGGCGGCATCACTGCACATCGGAAGCGCCTTGACCGACAAGGCGACCGACGATCGGTCCAGGGCGCTCGCGGCGACGGCCGGTGCGCTGCGGCGCCGTGTTCAGAAGTTGTTACAGGTGTCGAAGACTGTCTGCAGCAACCCCAGATACGGCTGATTGGCCGGCTGGGCGGCTATGCCCTCAGCCATGCGCTGCCGTTGATCCCGCGGTGAGCCGAGAAACTGACGCAATACATCCTGAACTGCCGGCGATGCGCCTGCCATGGGACTCTGCGCGTTCAGAGCGCCCATCACCTGCGGATAACTACAGGAGCTGTTGACGGCAGAATCCAACCTGGGATCTGCCGACGCGACACCGGCCCCGGCGATCATCGAGAATGCCAGACCACCGACTGCGACAACCGATTTGATCGACGAACGCTTCGTCATGTGAGGACCTCCTCCCCCTGTCCGGACTCTACCCCCGCGACGTCAGCAGGCCCGGGTTTTCGAGATTTGCTATGCGGAAGCACACGTAATTGCGTACGCAAGAGTGTTGCCATACGTCACCTCTCGTCGGACGGCAGCAACAGGGAGCGGACAACGGGCCGCGAAGCCGTATCCCGCAACAACGCACTGGCGGGCCGCTGGCGAACCATTTGCGGCCACCAGAACCAGCGGCCGAGCAACGCCGCGATGGCCGGAGTCATCAGCGCGCGAACCACCAGGGTGTCCAACAGCAGACCGATACCGATGGTGGAACCGATCTGCCCGATGATTCGCAGATCACTGGCCACCATCGACATCATGGTGAACGCGAACACGAGGCCGGCCGCCGTCACGACCTTTCCACTACCGCCCATGGCCCGGATGATGCCCGTGTTGATACCCGCGCCGATCTCTTCCTTCATCCGGGAGACCAACAGCAGGTTGTAGTCAGAACCGACGGCCAAAAGAATGATCACGGACATCGCGAGCACCAACCAGTGGAGGTTTATGCCGAGGATGTGCTGCCAGATGAGCACTGAGAGGCCGAACGCCGCGCCGAGTGACAGTGCCACCGTGCCGACGATGACGAGGGCTGCGATGAGACTTCGCGTGACCAGCAACATGATCACGAAGATCAGACAGAGTGCGGCCACCCCGGCGATCAGCAGATCGTATGTCGCCCCGTCACGCATGTCCTTGAACGTCGGCGCGGAACCGGCCAAATAGATCTTGGCGTTCTCCAGTGGGGTCACCTTGAGCGCCTCTTCGGCCGCCTTGCTCACCGCGTCGACCCTCGAGATGCCTTCGGGCGTCGCCGGATCGGACCGGTGCGAAATGATGAAGCGAACAGACTTCCCGTCCGGCGAGAAGAACAGGTTCATCGCGCGCTTGAAGTCTTTGTTCTCAAGGACTTCGGGCGGAAGGTAGAAGGAGTCATCGTTGCGGGCCGCGTCGAATGCCTGGCCCATCGCGGTGGCATCCTCGCCCACCTCGTCCATCATCGCCAGGGAGCCCGCCATGGTGCTGTGCATGGTCATCAGGCCGGCCCTCATCGCCCTCATGCTGGCGATCATCAGCGGGAACTGGCCGATCATCTGGGGCATGAGCGT
Source organism: Mycobacterium sp. IDUB_24 (assembly GCF_055419385.1). Classification (NCBI taxonomy): domain Bacteria; kingdom Bacillati; phylum Actinomycetota; class Actinomycetes; order Mycobacteriales; family Mycobacteriaceae; genus Mycobacterium; species Mycobacterium sp. IDUB_24. The sequence continues at coordinate 21,990 of NZ_JBVAXO010000007.1, read as the reverse complement.
ATCGAGCCGGTCCGTCCCCAGACTGAGATCGTGCACTCCGTCGGAAACCGCGTCGACCCCGTCGAGCGCGTCGAAGAGGGATCGGAACGACCAGCAGATGGGAATGTCGAAGCAGTGCGGCTCCCAATAGAGGTAGTTACGGATGGGCCGCCAGAAGTCGTCGAAATCAGCGATATGGTCGCGCAATTCATCGGTGACGGCGTCCAACTCATGTGTGTCCTGCGTCATCGCATGGGTGGTGTCGGCCATCTTCAGGCCCACATCGTAGAGACGCTGCGTGATGTTGATCATCGTGGTCAGATCGTTCGCCTGCTTCAACAGGTCCTTCATGCGGTCCCGCTGGAACGGCAAGACCTGCTTCTGATTTGCGCTCTGCATACTGAGCAAGAACGGGATCGAGGTCCGATCGATCGGGTTGCCCTCAGGCCGGGTGATCGCCTGCACCCGGGAGATGCCCGGTACGGCGAAAACACCCTTCGCCAGCTTGTTCAATATCAACAGATCTGCCGGATTGCGCATGTCGTGATCGGCCTCGAGCATGAGGACGTCGGGCGTCATCCGGGACTGCGGAAAGTGCCGTTCGGCGGCTGCGTATCCGATATTCGCCGGAATGTCCGCAGGCACGTAGAGGCGGTCGTTGAAGCTGGTCTGGTAGGCCGGCAGCGCCAGCAACCCGATGAGCGCGATCACACAGGCGGTGATGAGAATCGGTGCGGGCCAACGGACTATCGCCGTCGCGAGCCGCCGCCACCGCCGGACGATGATCTTGCGCTTGGGTTCGAAGAGCCCGAAGCGACCGCCCACCGCAAGAACGGCCGGCACCAGCGTGAGCGCCACCGCGACCGCGACGATCATCGCGGCGGCGGTGGGGACACCCATGGTCTGGAAATAGGGCAGCCGAGCGAAGCTGAGGCAGAAGATGGCTCCGGCGATGGTCAGGCCGGAACCCAGCACCACCTTGGCCACGCTTCGATACGTCGTATAGAAGGCGGCCTCGCGGTCTTCGCCCGCCTGACGTGCCTCCTGATAGCGGCCGAGGAAGAATATGCCGTAGTCGGTTCCCACCGCGATCCCCAGGGAGACCAGGAGATTGACCGCGAAGGTCGACAGACCGATCACCTGGTGTTCACCGAGGAGCGCGACCACTCCGCGCGCCGCCTGAACCTGTACCCCGACCATGACCAGGAGAAGCACCGCGGTGACGACGGAGCGATAGACGAGGAGCAACATCGTGAAGATCACCACGAGCGTGACGATGGTGATCTTGATGATGGATTTGTCGCCGGCGTGGTTCATATCCGAGACCAACGGCGCGGGCCCTGTGACGTAGGCCTTGATGCCGGGGGGCGGCGGCGTCCGCGCGACGAGGTCCCGGACTGCCTCGACGGATTCGTTGGCCAGTGATTCACCTTGATTGCCGGCGAGGTTCAACTGGACATAAACGCCCTTGTCATCAGCGCTCTGGACACCGGTCGCCGTGAGGGGGTCGCCCCAATAGTCCTGCACGTGCTGCACATGCCGGGTGTCGGCTTTCAGCTGGCGAACCAGCTCGTTGTAGTAGCGGTGCGCCTCATCGCCGAGTGGTTGGTCTGCCTCGAGGACGACCATCGCCACACTGTCCGAATCGGATTCCTCGAAGCTCTTGCCCATGCGCTGCGCCGCCTGGAATGACGGGGCGTCTTTGGGGACCAGCGAGACGGAATACTGCCGCCCCACCTGTTCGAGGGACGGAACGGCAAAGGTCAGAATCGCGACGATCACCAACCATCCGAGGATGATCGGCACCGCCAGCCGATGGATCATCCTGGCAGTAAACGGCGGCTTGTTGCTCACCGCCGTCAACGTTCGTCGGGTTTGAGCAACAGGGAACGGACCAGCGGGCGAGGGCCGGTCGGCCGGAGCATCGCGCTGGCGGGCCGCTGACGGACATGCAGCGGCCACCAGAACCATCTGCCCAGCAGAGCGGCGATGGACGGGGTCATGAACGCGCGCACAACCAAGGTGTCGAAGAGCAGACCGATACCGATCGTCGAACCAACCTGGCCGATGGTGCGCACATCACTGGCCAACAACGCGAACATCGTCGAGGCGAACACCAGACCCGCGACTGTCACGACCTTTCCGCTGCCGGCCATGGCACGGATGATGCCGGTGTTGATGCCGGCTTTGATCTCCTCTTTCATCCGGGACACCAGCAGCAGGTTGTAGTCAGAGCCGACAGCCAAAAGAATGATGAGTGCGATCGCGAGCACGATCCAGTTCAACTGGATCCCGAGAATGTGTTGCCAGATGAGCACCGAGAGCCCGAACGCCGCGCCGAGTGACAGCGCCACCGTCCCGACGATGACCAAGGCCGCGACGAGGCTCCGGATCATGATGAGCATGATGATGAAAATCAGGCACAGCGCCGCGATTCCGGCGATCAGCAAGTCATAGGTCGACCCGTCCACCTGATCTTTGGCCATGGCCGAGCTCCCGGTGAGGAGGATCTTGGCGTTCTCCAGCGGTGTGCCCTTGAGCGCCTCCTCTGCAGCTGTTCTGATCGGGTTGACGCGAGCAATACCTTCAGGTGTCGCCGGATCGCCTCGCTGGGTGATGAGCAGCCGCGCCGTTTTCCCGTCCGGCGACAAGAAGACGTCCATCACTCTCTGGAAGTCCTTGTTCTTGAACACGTTGGGCGGGATATAGAAGGAATCGTCATTCTGTGCGTTGTCGAAGGCTCTGCCCATGGCGGTGGCACCCTCGGACATCTCATCCATCTGCGCCAGGATTCCCCCCATGGTGCTGCGCATCGACAGCATCATGGACCGCGTGCTCTGCATGGTGGTGATCATGGCCGGGAACTGCGCGATCATCTGCGGCAGAAGCAGATTGAGTTGATCGAGGTTGCCGATCAGATCGTGCATCGTCACCGTGAGTTTGTCGACGCCGTCAAGCGCCTCGAACAGGGATTTCGTCGACCAGCACAGTGGGATGTTGAAGCAGTGGGGCTCCCAGTACAAATAGTTGCGAATCGGGCGCCAGAAGTCGTCGAAATCCGCCATGTGGTCCCGCAGCTCGAGCGTGACGTCTTCCAGGTCGTGAGTCTTGCTGACCACATCGTTGGTCGCGACCGCGAGCTGTTGCATGAGCCCGTACATGCGTTGCATCACCGCGATGGTTTTCGTGATTTCGTCGGCCTGAGCGAGCAGGTCGTTCATCCGGGCCTTCTGAAAGGGCAACAGCTGCATCTGGCCGGCATTCGAGGAGCTGATGATGAACGGAATCGTCGTGTGCTTGAGGGGAATACCCTCGGGTCGTGTCGCCGACTGCACCCGGGCGACTCCGGGGACGGACAGCACGCCCTTGGCCAGTTTGTTGAGCACCAGGAAGTCGGCCGGGTTACGCATGTCGCGGTCGGCCTCGACCAGCAGGATGTCGGGCGAGGCCATCAGTGACTGCTGAAAATGGCGGGCTGCGGCTTCATATCCGGCGTTGGCGGGAATGTCCTTGGGCAGGTATTGCTGATCGTTGTACCCGGGCTGGTACGCAGGCAGCGCCAGCAGCCCGATCAACGACACCGCGCAGGTGGCAACCAGGATGGGTGCGGGCCAACGAACGATCGCCGTGCCGATTCGGCGCCAACGGCGAACGATGATCTTGCGCTTGGGCTCGAACAGCTTGAATCGACTACCCAGTGCGAGAACGGCCGGGATCAGCGTGAGTGCCACCGCAACTGCCACCATCATGCCCAGTGCGCATGGGATACCGAGGGTCCGGAAGTAGGGCAAGCGGGTGAAACTGAGGCAGAAAACAGCGCCGGCGATGGTCAAGCCGGATGCCAGCACCACCTTGCCGACACTGAGATATGTGGTGTAGAAGGCGGTTTCGCGATCCTCGTCGGCCTGACGTGCTTCCTGATAACGCCCGACGAAGAATATGCCGTAGTCCGTTCCCGCCGCGATGCCGAGGGTCACCAGAAGGTTGACGGCATAGGTGGAAAGCCCGATCGCACCGTGATCGGCGAGAAGTGCGACCACTCCTCGGGCCACCTGCAATTGAATGCCCACCAGGAACAACAGGATCACGGCCGTGAAGATCGAACGGAAGAAGAAGAGCAACATCGCCAGGATCACCGCGAGGCTCAGACCGGTGACCAGCAGGACCGTCTTGTTGCCGCTCGCACTCAAATCGGCGACCATCGCTGCCGGGCCGGTGACATAGGCTTTCACGCCCGGCGGTGGTGAACTCCGATCGACGATGCCCCGGACCGCTTCCAGCGATTCATTGGAAAGCGCTTGGCCGAGGTCGCCCGCGAGACCCATCTGGACGTACACGGCCTTGCTGTCGGCACTCTGCGCTGCGCCCGCCATGAGTGGGTCGCCCCAGAAATCCTGGACGTGCTGTACATGCGCTGTGTCGGCTTTCAGCTGACGAACCAGATCGTCGTAATAGAGGTGTGCATCGTCGCCCAGGGGCTGTTCACTTTCCAGAACGATGATCGCCGCGCTGTTCGAGGTGGCTTCGCCGAAGTTCCTGCCCATGCGCTCGACCGCCTCGAACGACGGTGCATCATTGGGGATCAGGGATACGGAGTGCTCTTTCTCCACCTGCTCGAGCGGGGGAACGACGGCACTCAAGACATAGGCGATCACCAACCAACCGATGATGATCGGCACCGCCAGTACGCGGATCATCCTTGCTACGAATGGCGGTTTGCCGCCGGTCTTCTGGCTACTCATGCGGCCTTCAGGAGGCAGTAGGTGAAGGCGCTCTCGCCGTTCTCGACCTTCTCCGCCTTGACCTCGTCATCGACGATGATGCGGCAGCCGATCCTGTCGCTGTCTCCCTGCGCGATGACGTTGACCATGGAGGTGGCCTCGGTCATCGGGAACTTCAACGACCATGGCAGGCTTGCCCCTTCGACGAACCGCGGCTCGGCATCGACGTCGAAGTAGCTGATGTTCGCCACCGTCCCGGGCGGGCCGAACACCTCATATACCAATTGTTTCGGATCGTACGGCCTACGTTCCTCGAGCTCTGTGTCGGCATATGCGGGGCGAGTCTGAGAGCCGAAGACACCATGCAGCCGCATAACGGTGAATCCTCCGGCACCGAGGACCACCACTACCAACAGCGGAATCCATATCCGCTTCAGAACCCCCAAATCACCAACCCCCTGAATCCGTGGCCCAATCCGGACAATCCGCGCCGCAGGTACCGGCGAAATGCATCGACCGATACCCGAAAGACGCCGGCGATTCATTTACGGCAGTGCTCTCGGGCCTGCCGCAAATGGGTGTCACGGCAAGCATGCAACAGCCCGGGCAGGACGATCCGAGCCTGACCAGTAGAGCATTCAGGCAACCTCCATATCTGTCCATTCCCAAGGTGATACGGGATCGTAATGCATTTGGCGGGGCCGCCGCCGTGGAACTCAATTTAACGCGGCTAACAATTTTCATGTGACTGAATGGCCGTTGTGTGACTCTGCAAAGAAATTCAAGATTGCCGAATTCACCGTTTGAGGCCGTTCCAGGAAGCCAAGGTGGCCCGCGTCCGCAATCTCAAGATAGCGCCCGTTGGGCAGGGCATCTGCGACTTCGGCCCCGAGATGCGGGGGCATCACCAGATCGTCGGCGAATCCGATCACGAGCACCGGAGTGTTGACCGTCCGGTAGGCCGGCCTTCGATCTTCCAGCGGAGCGACGCCATACTGAGCGCGAATTCCCGGTGTCACCTTCGCCGGCCATCTGGTGAACGTGTCGATCCAGTCCCGAGCAGAGCCTTCGTTGTTCAAGGTCTTCGGTGAAAAGTTTTCCAGCAGGCGCAATTTCGCGTCATATGTGGCGGGCAACCGCACACCGGCATCGGCAAGGTCCCGCTCCGCGATACGAAAGAACTCGCGCGTACAGTCATGGCGCCCACGGGTGGCCATCAACGCCGACCGGCTCACCAGTTCAGGCCTGGCCAGCATCAGCTCCTGCGCGATATACGAGCCCATCGACACCGCCACCACCCGGACGGGGGCGATGTCGAGTCGCTCGATCAACTCCGCCGTGTCGGCCACCATCGTCGCCGTGGTGAAGCCGTCGCCGTCCGACGTCGCGCCCACACCCCTGTTGTCGAAGGTGATGACGCGATAGCCCGCGGCGCGGAATGCGGGCACCTGATAAAGATCCCAGGTACGTCCGACACCGCCCTGCCCGGCGATGAACAGCACAGGCTCACCGTCGCCGCGGTCTTCGTAGGCCAGGTTCACCCGTCATCCGCCCACACGGCTGCTCATGCGTCCAGGCGGGCGAACTCGCCCTGCCGGTACTGATCGACGCACGCCGCACGGCGGACCTTTCCGCTTGTGGTGATCGGAATCGAACCGGGCGGCACCAGAACCAGATCTGAGACACCCAGGCTGTGCGTGTTGAAGATCGCCGAGGTCACTTCACGCTTGACGACAGAAAGCGGATCCTCCGGCGCCTCGGGCGACGGCGCCCGCGTCCTGACTTCGACGATGACCACGAGCTTCTCGGTATGGCCGTCCGGGACGGCTATGGCCGCACACCGGCTCCGGCTGATCTCCTGGATCGTCGCCTCGATGTCGTCGGGAGAGTGATTACGCCCGTACACGATCAGCAGATCCTTGATACGACCGATGATGAACAGCTCGTCGTCGAACATGAATCCCGAGTCCCCGGTGCGCAGCCAAGGCCCCTCGGGCGTGCCGTCCGAAGGAGCGACAAGCTTCCCACCGAAGGTTGATTCCGTCTCTTGCGGTCTGCGCCAGTATCCGCTCGCGACATTCTCGCCGTATACCCAGATCTCTCCGACGGTTCCGGCCGGACATTCGGAGCTCGTCTCGGAATCTACGATCCGGATCAGCGGCGATACCGGGACGCCGTAGCTGACCAGAGGCGTGCCGGCTCCGTTCTGGCAGCGCCGCGCAGTGCCCGCGGTCAGCGGTTCGGACTCGAAACGCACGATCGCAGGGGGCTCACCCGATTCGCGAGTGGCGATGTACACCGTGGCTTCGGCCATTCCGTAAGACGGGCGTATCACTTTCCCCGGCAGGTTGAACCGAGCGAAGCGCTGGGTGAAGCGCTCGAGCGTTGCCGGGTGCACACGCTCACTTCCGGTGATGATGACGAGAACGTCCGACAGATCCAGACCGGCCATGTCCTCGTCCGAAGCCTTGCGCACCGCCAGTTCGAATGCGAAGTTCGGTGCGGCCGTGTAGGTACGGCCGTTGGTCGCGAGCATCTGCACCCAACGGGCCGGGCGCTGCAGGAAGGCCACCGGACTCATGAGTACTGCGGGAACGCCCGACAGCACCGGCCCACAGACCCCCAGGTACAGACCCATGTCGTGATAGAAGGGCAGCCACGACACGATGGTCGAACCCTCCGGGACGACGTTTCCGAATTCCGCGAAGTAGCCCGACATCAGCTGCTCGAAATTCACCAGCAGGTTTCGGTGCGACATCATCACTCCGGCCGGGTTCCTCGTCGAGCCCGACGTGTACTGCAAATACGCTGTCTCCGTCACGCTTTCACTCGGGGCTCCATGCGCTGCCGGAGCATCGAAGTCCAACGTGTCGACCTCGACGACCGCCGGAGCGGATCCGCCGGCCGCAGATCCGACGAAATCGCTCACTGCGCCGGAAACCGCGGAAGTGGTGAGGATGACCGTGGGCGCCGCATCCTGGAGCACCGAGCTGACCCGCTCGTCGCTGACGCCACCGAGTGGAACCGCCAAGGGGACGGCGATCAGCCCCGCTTGCAGCGCACCGAAGAAGGCGACGATGTAGTCCAGGCCCTGTGGCGCCAGGATGAGTGCGCGGTCGCCGGGCGCGCCGAACCTCCCGAGTTCCCGCGCAACGCCACCCGCACGCCGATACAGCTGCGCGTACGTCAGGCTCTCGGTTGAGCCTTCCCAATCATTTTCGTAGTCAACAAACGTCATCGCCGTGTCGTCGCCCTGCAGCCCAGCTCGATCCCGCAGCAGCGTCAAAATGGATGCCTCGCCCACGGACGTCAGAGTATCGCGCTAATCGCAACAACATATCCGGAACCATCAGCAAACTATATTTCGATGACCATATGAATCACATCGAGGTCATTCCCCGCCGTCGATCGCTGCGAGCGAAGCCATGGCGCGCGCACAACGATGGCCTCTGATCTTGACAATCAAGGTATTTGCCTGGTGAAGCGCGCGAAGTGCTTGCAATCGGGGGCATCTTCGCGATCGATTGAACGGATTCTGCGACAACATTCCGCAGCGAACCATACTGTTATTGATTACGACCGCCTTGGCGGGCGTTGAGCCCCTAATGGCCGCACCACATAAGCGGTCTAATTCTGCGGCCCGACGCACGAATAGGGGGCATCGAGCCTGACAGCGGCCGGACCGCGGAAAGGCCTGTCGGGAGGAGGGCAATTTGAGCGTCACACCAGTTACTCCGGTTGCGGTCATCGGCATGTCCTGCCGGCTCCCGGGGGGCATCGATTCGCCCGAGCGGTTGTGGGAGGCGTTGATCCGAGGCGATGACCTGGTCACCGAGGTTCCGCCCGACCGTTGGGACGCCGACGAATACTACGATCCGGAACCCGGGGTGCCTGGTCGGTCGGTGTCGAAGTGGGGTGCGTTCCTCGATGACGTCGCCGGATTCGATGCGGAGTTCTTTGGTATCAACGAACGAGAGAGCGCCGCACTCGATCCACAGCACCGGTTGTTGTTGGAGACCGCCTGGGAGGCCATGGAGAATGCCGGCCTCACCCGGGAGGCGTTGTCAGATTCACCGACCGGAGTGTTCGTCGGCCTCACGCACGCCGACTATCAGATGCTCGCTGCCGACGCGCAAGCTCTCGAAGCCGCATATGGCTTCAGCGGCAACAACTTCAGTCTGGCGTCCGGGCGGATCGCTTACGCGCTCGGGCTCCACGGCCCCGCGCTCACCGTGGACACCGCATGTTCCTCGGGTTTGACTGCCGTACATCTGGCGTGCCGCAGCCTGCATGAGGGCGAGAGCGATCTCGCCCTGGCCGGTGGCGCCACCTTGGCTCTGGACCCGCGCAAGTTCGCTTCGGGTTCGGCGGAGGGAATGCTCTCGGCGACCGGGCGCTGTCACGCCTTCGATGCCGCGGCCGACGGGTTCGTGTCCGGAGAGGGCTGCGTCGTCATCCTGCTCAAGCGGCTGCCCGACGCACTGCGTGACGGCGATCGAATCCTGGCCGTCGTGCGTGGCACCGCCGCCAACCAAGACGGTCACACCGTGAACATCGCGACGCCATCGGATGCCGCACAGACCGCGGTGTACCGAGCGGCATTGGCTGCCGCCGGCGTCGATCCCGTCACAGTCGGCATGGTCGAGGCGCACGGCACCGGGACACCGGTGGGCGACCCTATCGAATACTCGAGCCTGGCCAAGGTCTACGGCACTGACGGCCCCTGTGCGCTGGCATCGGTCAAGACCAATTTGGGGCACGCCCAGGCAGCTTCTGGAGCCATCGGCCTGATGAAGGCCGTCCTCGCCGTGCAGCACGGCGAGGTTCCGCAAAACCTGCATTTCACCCGTCTGCCCGAGCAGCTCGCCGCGATCCAGACCAATCTCTTTGTGCCCCAGGAGACCACGCCGTGGTGCACCGACGGGCATCATCCCCGCAGGGCAGCAGTCTCGTCGTACGGGCTGTCGGGGACCAATGTCCACGCCATCCTGGAACAAGCACCGGAACAGCCGGCAGACCCCGCCGCAGTAGGCCGGGAACCCCGATCGGCGACCGAACCCATGTTGTTCCCGTTGTCGTCGACCTCGGCCGACGAACTGCGGAACACGGCCGGCCGGCTGGCGGACTGGGTGCAGGCACATGATGATGTCGCACTACCCGATCTGGCCTACACCCTGGCACGCCGACGGGGGCACCGGCCGGTACGCACCGCCGTCAGTGCGAGCGGCCGACCGGAACTCATCTCGGCCTTGCGCGAGGTCGCCGACAGCGATACCCCGTATCAGCCGGCGGTCGGACGCGACGATCGTGGTCCCGTCTGGGTGTTCTCGGGTCAGGGTTCGCAGTGGGCGGGAATGGGAGCCGAGCTCTTGGCGACCGAACCGGTGTTCGCCGCCACGGTGGCGCAGGCCGAACCGATCATCTTGGCCGAGTCCGGATTCTCGGTGACCGAGGCGATGTCGTCGGCGGACGTCGTCACCGGTCAGGACCGTCTGCAGCCGACGTTGTTCACCATGCAGGTCGCCATGGCCGCCACCATGAAGACACACGGCGTGCACCCCGGTGCGGTCATCGGCCACTCCCTGGGCGAGGGCGCAGCAGCTGTCGTCGCAGGCGCGCTGTCTCTGGATGACGGGCTGCGGCTCATCTGCCGCCGGTCTCGCCTGATGTCCCGCATTGCCGGGAAAGGTGCCACCGCCGCGGTGGAACTACCTGCCAAACAAGTACTTTCCGAGTTGACCGGCCGCGGCATCAACGATGTCGTGGTGGCAGTGGTGGCTTCACCACAGTCGACCGTCATCGCCGGCACCACTCAGACGGTGCGGGATCTGGTCGCCGACTGGGAGAAGCGCGGGGTGATGGCTCGCGAAGTCCCCGTCGACGTGGCCTTCCACTCCCCACAAGTCGAGCCGATCGTCGGCGATCTGGCGGCCGCTCTCGCCGATCTGAAACCCATGACACCCGAGATCCCGTTCTACTCGGCGACGTTGTTCGATCCCCGAGAACAACCGGTGTGCGATGCCGACTACTGGGTGACAAACATGCGCCGGATGGTGCGCTTCGCCACCGCCGTACAAGCCGCGCTGGAGGACGGGCATCGGGTCTTCGCCGAACTGTCGCCACACCCGCTGCTCACCCGTGCCCTCGAGCAGACCGCCGCAGGCCGGGAAACTCCGATGGCCGCGCTGGCCGCGATGCGCAGACAGCAGCCGATGCCGAATGGTCTGCGCGGACTTCTGATCGACGTCCACAGTGCGGGCGCCGCCGTCGACTTCTCGGTGCTCTGCCCGAGCGGTCAACTCGTGGATGCGCCGTTGCCGAGCTGGACGCACCGCCGACTGTGGCTCGACGGCGGTGGTCATGACTCCCCGACCCACGGTGGTTGCACCATCGCGGTCCACCCTCTGCTCGGCGCCAACGTCAGGTTGCACGAAGAACCGGAACGCCATGTCTGGCAGGCCGATGTCGGCACCGCGGCGCAGCCGTGGCTGGCCGACCATCAAATCCGTACTGTCGCGGTACTTCCGGGAGCCGCCTTCTGCGAGATGGCGCTGGCCGCCGCCAAGGCTGTGCTGGGCGAGGGTTCCGAAGTCCGTGACATCCGGTTCGAGCAGGCTCTGCTCCTGGACGAATCGACGGAGGTCGGAGCGTCCGCCTCGGTGTCCTCCCCCGGCGCGGCCACCTTCATCGTCGAGACCGATGAGGAGGGTCAGCACACGCGGCACGCGATCGCGGCCCTGCATACCGCCGTGGATGAGCAACCGCCCGCGTACGACATCACTGCGATCCTCACCGCCCACCCGTGCGAGGACGAAGGCGCCGAGGTCCGTAATCGCGTGGGCCAGCATGGTATTCAGTACGGTCCCGCGTTCACCGGACTGGTCACCGTGCGTACCGGCGAGGCGCATGCCCGCACGGTGCTCGCCGAGGTCGCCCTGCCTCGCTCGATCCGCTCACAACAGGACGCGTACGGCGTGCACCCGGCACTTCTCGATGCGTGCTTCCAATCGGTCGAGGCGCATCCGGAGGTTCAGGCGCTCGGCGGCGACGCTCTGGGACTGCCGTTGGGTGTGCGCCGGCTACGTACCTACGATTCGGCCCGCAGCGCACACTACTGCTACACGCGGCTGGTCAAGGCCGACGCCACCGGCATCGAGGCCGACATCGATGTACTCGACAAGGACGGAGCCGTCCTGCTGACAGTGCAGGGACTTCGCCTGGGCACCGGCGCCTCCTCAAGCGGACACGATGATCAGGTTCTCAGCGAAAGACTGCTGACCGTCGAATGGCGCCAACGGGACCTGCCGGAGGTGGAATACGCCGAAGCCGGATCCTGGCTGCTCATCAATGCCTCCGACGGCCCCGATGCGGTCGCCGACGAACTGAGCAGGATCCTGAAAGAGCGTGGCGCCCAGTGCACCACCATGAGCTGGCCCAATCAACCAGACGACTCGCTGACCTGCGCTCAACTCGGCAATCATCTGCGGGAGGGCCGGTTCACCGCCGTCGTCGTCACGACCTCGCCCAACAATGGCGACCACGCCGACCAGTCACCCCTGTTGGGCCGGGAGTATGTGTGCCATCTGGTGCACATCGCCCGACAGCTACCGGAGATGAGCGGCGAACTACCTCGCCTCTATGTCGTGACCCGCAACGCCCAAACGGTCATCGCCGGGGATGTGGCCAATCTGGACCAGGCTGAGCTCCGTGGCCTGATCCGGGTCATCGGCACCGAACATCCGCACCTGAGCGCCACTCAGATCGACGTCGACGAGGCCACCGACGTGGAGCAGCTGGCACGCCAACTGCTCAGCGGGTCAGAGGAGGATGAAACCGCGTGGCGCAACGGCCGGTGGTACGCCGCACGGCTGTGCCTTGCCCCACTACGCCCCGATGAGCGCCGCACCACCATCGCCCATCTCGAACGCGACCGAATGCGGCTGCAGATCCGTACACCGGGCGACCTGGAGTCGCTGGAACTTGTTGCCTGCGAGCATGTTCCTCCTGGCCCGGGCCAGATAGAGGTCGCGGTCAGTGCATCCAGCATCAACTTCGCCGACGTGCTCGTGGCGTTCGGACGCTACCCCGCCTTCGATGGGGTACTGCCCCAACTCGGCATCGACTTCGCCGGTGTGGTGACCGCGGTCGGACCCGACGTGACCGACCACAAGGTCGGCGATCGGGTCGGTGGCCTGTGCGCCGACGGCTGTTGGGGCACGTTCGTCACCTGCGACGCCCGCCTGGCAGCCACCGTGCCCGCCGGACTGACCGACGCCGAGGCGGCCGCATTGACCATTGCGACCGCCACCGCTTATTACGGGCTCAACGACATGGCCCGGGTCAAATCGGGCGACAAGGTGTTGATCCACTCCGCGACCGGCGGGGTCGGGCAGGCCGCGATGGCCATCGCCCGCGCGGCGGGCGCGGAGATCTTCGCCACCGCCGGTAGCGAGCAGCGCCGACAGCTCTTGCGCGACATGGGTGTTGAGCATGTATATGACTCGCGGACCGTGGAGTTCGCCGAGCAGATCCGCCAGGACACCCAGGGATACGGCGTGGACATCGTGCTGAATTCGGTGACCGGTGCCGCCCAGCGGGCCGGCCTCGAACTGCTGGCATTCGGCGGACGATTCGTGGAGATCGGCAAGCGGGACATCTACGGCGACACCCGGTTGGGGCTCTTCCCCTTCCGGCGCAACCTCTCGTTCTATGCCGTCGACCTGGCGCTGATGTCCGTCAGCCATCCGGACCGGCTCCGGGAATTGCTCGAAACCGTATATCTGCTGACCGCGGAAAGTGATCTGCCCGCACCGGAGGTCACCCACTACCCACTTGCCGACGCCGCCACCGCGATACGCATGATGAGCGGCGCACAACATATCGGCAAGTTGGTCCTCGACATTCCACACACCGGCTCCAGCCGCCTGGTGGTCCCACCGTCACAGGTGCAGGTGTACCGGCCCGATGGCGCCTACATCATCACCGGCGGACTCGGTGGCCTCGGATTGTTCATGGCCGAGAAGATGGCGGCCAACGGATGTGGACGCATCGTGGTGTCCTCTCGCTCGCAGCCGACCGAGCGGGCTTCGGAGATTCTCGAGCGCATCCGGTCGACGGGCGTGGACGTACTCGTGGAGTGCGGCGACATCGCCGAGTTCACCACCGCGGAGCGGTTGGTGGCCGTGGCGACCGCCGACGGGCATCCGGTGCGCGGTGTCTTGCACGCGGCGGGCGTGATCGAGGACGCCGCGCTGACCAACATCACCGACGAGCTGATCGAGAGAGACTGGGCACCAAAGGTTTATGGAGCGTGGAACCTCCACACGGCCACCATGGGCCAGCCTCTGGACTGGTTCTGTTCGTTCTCGTCGGCGGCAGCGCTGATCGGTTCCCCCGGGCAGGGTGCGTACGCGGCTGCCAACAGCTGGCTGGACGCCTTCAGCCTGTGGCGCCGTTCGCAGGGATTGCCGGGCAGCGCGATCGCATGGGGCGCCTGGGGCCAGATCGGGCGTGGCACCGACCTGGCCGAGGGCGCCGGAATCGCCATAGCGCCTGACGAGGGCGCGTATGCGTTCGAGGCCCTGCTACGTCATGACCGTGCCTACACCGGATATGCGCCGATCACGGGAACTCCGTGGTTGAGCGTATTCGCCGAACGCAGCCCGTTCGCCGAAGCATTCCGCTCGACCGGCCAGGCCGCCACGGGCACCGGCAAGTTGCATGCCGAACTCGAGGAGCTGCCCCCGGAAGAATGGCCCGGCAAGTTGCGGCATGTGATCTCCGATCAGGTGGGCGTCATCCTGCGCCGCAGTGTCGACCCGGACCGCCCGCTCTCCGAGTACGGCATGGACTCACTGGGAGCACTCGAACTGCGTACCCGCATCGAGAACGAAACCGGCATTCGGATCTCGGCGACCGGAATCACGACCGTGCGTGGCCTGGCAGACCTGCTGTGCGAAAAGCTGCTGCCCGCGGGGGCTGCGTGAGATGAGGGGCGGCAAGAAGCTGAATCCGGCCGCGTCCAGCAAATACGTGAGCGGCCATCGGTATCGAGGTGCCCGCGGATTCATCCGGCCCGCACCCGACCCCTGCACCGCGTCGGCCGCCGCCTCCGGCGCGCCGCCGGCCTCGGTTTCCGGCAGAACCCGCGCCGATCGACTGTTTCTCACCCCGTTTCCGCGACCACCGACCATGGGTGCACGAAACTAGCTTATTGACAGTGCATTTGGACAAATCAATACCGAAACGGCGGGGAGGATCGGCAGGGTGGCACCGAGATCCGCGGAACCGATACGCGATGAGGGTCAAACCGTTCAGGTTCGCCGACCATGACGTACACAGCCCCGCGCATCCGCGCGGACAGACGAGCCCAAAACTGCTCGTGGTCAGGCGGCAAGAACGCATACAGCAAATAACAGACGAGGTAGGATTCCGGTCATGTGGGGCTCGTTGGTAGTACTGGCACTTTTGACGACCATCAATCCTGTGCGCCTCGGAATCATCCTTCTGGTGCTCTCGCGGCCGCGGCCTGTGCAAAACCTGCTCGCCTACTGGGCGGGCGCAGTGCTGATAGGACTGGCCAGCCTCGTCATTCCACTGTTCGTGCTCCACTCCACTCCGGCCTCGTCCGCCTTCGCGCAGAAGTTTGCGCACCCCACCGCAGACCCGCTCACGCAGCGCATCACCATCGGCATCGGCATAGCTCTGCTGGCCATCGCCGCGATCATGGTGGCCCGCAACGTGCTACGGAAACCTGTCGCCGCAGGTAGTCATCGGAAGTCGGCAGGCGACGGCACCGGCACCACCTCGACGCTCGTAGATGATTCCGGTGCGCCACCGGCGATCACAAGACTGCTGTACTCCACCCCGGGCGATGACGATGCCGATACCAAATCTCGGGGATTGCTCGGTCGCGTACGCGAAGCCTGGCAGAACGGATCCCCGTGGATTCCCTTCGTCATCGGGGTGATCGTGATTCCGCCACTCGACGGACTTCTGTTCGCCCTGGCCATCGTCGTCGCCTCAGGTGCCTCGTTCGAAGTCCAGTTGGTCGCAGTGATCGCCTTCGTCTTCGGCGTACTTCTCGTGGAGGAGTTCATTCTCGTCAGCAACGTGGTCGCGCCGGAGAAAACCCAAGCGGCACTGCGCAAGTTGCACGAATGGGCCAGTGCGCATCGCCAGACGTTCGCGGCGGCCATCTGCGCGGTTGTCGGCGCCTCCTTGGTGCTCCGGGGCGTGGGCGGCCTCTGATCGGCGGGTCGGTATGATCCGGCTGTCCAACGTAGGTTGATCTGTGGGGATGGGATCACATGTCTGCACGCGTCGAGCAGTTGGAGTTTCAGGCGGAGGCACGCCAACTCTTGGACCTGCTGGTTCACTCGGTGTACTCCAACAAGGACTCGTTCCTCCGAGAGCTGATCTCAAATGCCTCGGACGCCTTGGACAAGCTGCGCCTCGAAACGCAGCGGAACAAGGAGCTGACCGCCGACACCTCCGATCTTCACATCGACATCGAGGTGGGGCACGATCCGCGGACACTGACAGTCCGCGACAACGGCATCGGGATGACACACGACGAGGTCGTGGATCTGATCGGCACCCTCGCGAAGTCGGGAACCGCAGAGCTTCGTAAGCAATTGCAAGAGGCCAAGAAGGCGGCGGCCTCAGAGGAATTGATCGGACAATTCGGCGTCGGCTTCTACTCCACGTTCATGGTCGCGGACAAGGTCGAACTGCTCACCCGTAAGGCCGGCGAGAGCGAAGCCACCCGATGGGTGTCGAGCGGCGACGGTACCTACACCATCGAATCCGTCGACGACGCACCGCAGGGCACGTCGGTCACTCTGTACCTGAAACCCGAGGATGTCGAGGATCAACTTCACGACTACACCGCCGAGTGGAAGATCAGAGAGCTCGTCAAGAAGTACTCCGACTTCATCGCCTGGCCGGTCCGGATGGAGGTCGAGCGATCCACGCCGGCGGGCGAAGAGGGCGGGCCGGATACCGTCACCGTCGAAACTCAGACACTGAACTCGATGAAGGCGTTGTGGGCCAAGCCCAAAGATGAGGTTTCCGAAGAGGAGTACCACGAGTTCTACAAACACATCGCCCACGCCTGGGACGATCCGCTCGCCGTCATCCCGATGAAGGGGGAGGGCACCTTCGAGTACCAGGCGTTGTTGTTCATCCCGTCGCACGCGCCGTTCGACCTGTTCACCAGGGACGCCAAGACGGGCGTGCAGCTGTACATCAAGCGGGTCTTCGTCATGGGTGATTGCGAAGAACTCATGCCCAGGTACCTGCGCTTCGTCAAGGGCGTGGTGGATGCACAGGGCATGTCACTCAATGTCTCTCGTGAGATCCTGCAGCAGGATCGGCAGGTTACCGCGATCCGTCGCCGGCTGACGAAGAAGATCCTGTCTACCATCGTGGACCTGCAGTCCGGCAAGCCCGAGGATTACCGCAGCTTCTGGACACAGTTCGGCGCTGTCCTCAAAGAAGGCCTGATGTCTGACCCGGACAACCAGGGCACGCTGCTGAGGATTTCATCGTTTCACTCCACGTTCTCCGGCAGCGACGGCACTGAGGGGCCCACCACCACGCTGGCTGAGTACGTCGAACGCATGAAGGAAGGTCAGGAACAGATCTTCTACGCCACGGGACCGTCGGCGGAGCAGCTTCGGAAGTCGCCGCACCTGGAGGCGTTCAAGGCCCGAGGTTACGAAGTGCTGCTGCTCACCGACCCGGTCGACGAAATCTGGGTGGGCTCGGTACCCGAGTTCGACGGCAAGCGGCTGCAGTCGGTCGCCAAAGGCGAGGTCGATCTCGACTCCGAGGAAGACAAGACCGCGCACGAGGCTGAGCGAGAAGCCCAGAAGCAGGAGTTCGCCGACCTGCTGGCCTGGTTGAAGGAGACTCTGAGCGAACAGGTCTCGGATGTGCGATTGTCCGGTCGATTGATCGAGTCGCCGGCCTGCTTGGTCACCCCCACGTTCGGCATCACACCGTCGCTGGCGCGCATGTATCGCGCCTCCGGGCAAACAATCAGCGCCGGGAAACCCGCACTCGAGCTCAATCCGACGCATCCACTGGTCACCGGCTTGCGACGGGCGTACGAGACGGGCGGTGACGCTGATTACTTGCATCGGTTGGGAGAAACCAGCGAATTGCTGTACGGCACCGCCCTTATAGCTGAAGGTGAAATACCCGAGGACCCGGCCAAATTCGCCGGACTACTCGCCGACCACTTGGCCCGCACCCTGTAAGGCGCTTCATCGCAACCGATTTCGTATCGATTCATCAAAATCGCCGAGTGAAGGGATGCTTGGGCTCGTACCGTACGAGAATGAGCAACGTACTCGATCTGCTCGATCAGACCATGTACGACATGGAGCAGGCCACGGGATCGAAAACTCTGCTGCAGGGTGTCTGGGTGTATGACCGCCCGATCGACATCGACGGTCTAAGGCAGTTCCACCGTCACCTTGAACGTGGTCGGTTGTCTCGCTGTATCGCACGGTCGCCCTTGCCGTTCGGCCGCCACCGCTGGGTGGCACCCGACAAGCTGCCTGAGCTCGAGATCGTCGAGCCGGCCCGCCCGCGTGAAGAATTCGACGCCTGGCTCGACGAACAGGTGAACACCCCACTGGATTGTGAGCACGGTCCCGGCTGGCACCTTGCGGTGCTCCCGTTCACCGACGGCGGCACAGGCGTGAGCCTGGTCGTCTCACACTGCCTCACAGACGGCGTCGGACTGGGGCAGGCGTTGGCCGATGCGGCGTGTGGCCGCGACGACCCGATCAGCTGGCCGTCTACCGCGTCGCGCGGCCGATTACGGGCCGTGCGAGAAGACACCGGCCAGACTGTGCGCGATTTCCCGGCCATCGGCCGTGCCGTCGCCGCCGCAATACGCTTTGGACAACAAGGGCGCAACGGTGCCGAAACAGTCAGACGGCCCACCACTGCATCGCCTGCGCCGCCCCCTGAAGCCGACGAAACCCACCTGCTCCCAACGGCAACGATTTTCGTCGACGCCGAAGAGTGGGATGCCCGCGCGAACGCACTCGGCGGGACTCGGAACACGCTGCTTGTGAGCCTGGCCGCTCGCCTCGCCCAACGAGCCGGACGGGTTGCGGCGGATGGTTCTGTGGTCGTGACGCTACCGGTGAACCAGCGCACTACGGACGACACCCGCGCCAACGCGATCGGAGGCGTCCGCGCCACAGTCGACCCGGCGTCTGCAACGACGGATCTGACTGAGATCCGGGCCGCGGTCAAGCAAGCGCTGATTCGGTTCTCGGAGGAACCCGACCCCCAGCAGGTACTGAATGCGCTGGTGCCCCTCATGTCTGAGCGGGTCCTGAACGCCGCCCGTCGTGCAACCAGGGGCAACCCATTCAATCTCGTCGGCGCGTCGAACGTCGGAGAGATCCATCCCGCCGCCGGCCGGCCAGATGGGACGGATGCCGATTCCTTCGCCATGAGGTTGCACCACACCGGTGTGTCCACGGCGACACTGCACCGGTACGGCGGTGTGCAAACCATGCTTTCCGGAACGATGGACGGACGGATATTCGTCTCGTTGAGTTCCTACCTGCCGGGCCATGCCAATTCGAATGATGAGCTACGCATGCAGCTTTCGACAGCGTTGAATGAGTTCTAGCTCACCGCTCGATAGGTGTCAGTGATCGAAAAGTCCTTCAATGCACTCGAAAGTTCTTGTTTCAAGCTGTCATTGGAGTTGAGGCAGTCTGGCAGGTACGAGATAGCCGAGATGAAGACCTTGCCGTTCACCGTTCCGGAGAGCACAGACTGGATTCCGCCGAGCCGGCGCATTCTCGCCTCGGTCACGCCCAAGTGAAGAACCCTCAGGGCGAAGGAGTCGGCGTCCGTGCCATCGGGTCGACCGACGGCCGGGTTGACCACACGAAGGTTGGAAGAGCCGACTTGGTTGGGTGAGACGACAGTGGTCGCACTGCGGGCAGCCTTGAGAAGCCCCGCAGGTAGAAGTGGGACGATGGCGTTCACTGCCATCTCGTTTTCGGCCCCCTCCCGGTGGCGAATCAGCGTTTGTTTGACCGCCGCCCGGATCTCCCGCAGGTCCGTCGTGGCGAGTTCAGGGTCGACGGTGACGGTGGCATTGCCGATCGCGTTGGCCCGAGTGTCGCCGTCAGCGCGCTCATCGACCGGCATGATCACCTCGACCGAACCGTCCGCAGCAACCCGGCCTGCCCGTTGGGCGAGCCGAGCTGCCAATCCCACGAGTAGCGAGTTGCTGGTTCCGCCGAGTGCGCGTGCGCGGGCGTCCCACTCGTCCGCATCGACCACGACCGTTGCCATTGCGTGTATGACCAATTTGTCGGAACCGGCGGGCGGCGCAGGTGATGTGACGGCCGGTGCGGCGGTACCGCCGGCACCACCGCGGCTGCGTCGGACCAACCGGATGGCGGCGGCGACGGCGCGGCCCATGGCAGGGATGTCGCGCAGGGTTTGGCCGGCGTCCTCGCGGAGGGCGCGCCATCGCCCGCGGGATCCGGCGGCCGGCCAGCTCATCGGGTCGTCGCGGCCGAGCGACGCATCCGTCAGCGCGGTGCTCAAACCGACGCCGTCGGTGAGGAAACGGGAAAGGACAAAACTGACCCCGGTACCGCCGTCGGTGAACGGGAGCACCGCGAGGCGCCATCCGGGACCGCGTTCGCAATCCAATGGGGTGTTGATCTGTTCGTCGAGCCAGTCGTCGAATTCTTCACGCGGGCGGGCCGTCTCCACGATCTCGAGGTCGGGCAACCTGTCGGGCGCTATCCAACGGTGGCGGCCGAACGGCAAGGGTGACCGCTCGATGCAGCGGGATAACCGTCCCCGCTGAAGATGTTCGTGGAAGCGCCGCAGGCCATCGATGTCGATCGGGCGGTCGTACACCCAGATGCACTGCAGTTGGCTGGCACCTCCGACAGCTTGCCCCACGTCAAACATGGTCTGGTCGAGCACATCGAGTACATTGCTCATTTTCAACCGCACTTTCCAAGAGAGCCGAGCAGTTCTAGTTGGTTGCCGATGTCGAGTAAGGCGAATGCAACCCCACAGGCCCATCGAGGATGGAGAATTTACCGCCGATACCAGCCTCGGCTGCGAAATCTAGAAATACGTCCAAGGCCACGTGATCTTCAAATGCGAATCCGGTGCTGTCAAACAGGGTTAGCTCGTGGACTTGGGGCAGGGGTTCGCCAGCCGAACTTGCAATTCCGACCAGGTCCGGCAGGGTGACGTCGATTGCATCCCGTTCAAGAACCTGGCATTCCCCTTCGTTCAATGCTTGGTCCATATGGTCGACACAAATGTACGCCCTGTTCAGCACCGACAACGGCAACTCGGTCTTGCCGGGCTCATCCGACCCAATGGAATTTATATGAAGGTGGGAGGACAGCCTCTCATCCCTCACGACCGGGCCGGCACCCGGACGTACCGATGTTGCGGTAACCAGAATGTCCGCACCCTTGACCACCCCATGCGGATCATCAAAGACCTCAAACTGAGCGGACGTGAAGTTGCAACGATCCTTGAGGGATTCAGCGCACTTTCTGTCGATGTCGTAAACTTGGATCCGCTCCAGGGGGAACGAAACACACAGCGCGTGGATCTGCGTAACGGCCTGCAATCCAGCACCCACGATCGCCGCAGTTCGCGAACCAGGCCGAGCGAGCATCGAACTGGCCACAGCGGTAGCGGCACCGGTACGAATTGCAGTGGGAACAGTGGCATCACAGATCGCGAGCAATTCACCGCTGGAATCACTGTACCTACATATTGCTCCTACGACAGTCGGCAACCGATGTTCGGCATTGTTGTTCGGCTTATAGCTGATTGTTTTCAATGTCATTCCGCGGTTGACTTCGAGATACGGCATGTTCTCGATCACCCCACCGCCGACACACTGGTCGTGCACAAACCCATTTCGAGGTGGGCAGCCTCGCCAACGTTCGCGGGCAACCTCCGAAAACCCGTTCCGCAACCTGTCGATACATGTCCGCATTATCACGTCCATTCCGACCATGTCCACTAGGCGCCTCGTATCGCTATACGAGAGCATTAATGCGTCCACCGTTCCTCCACCCTTGCATGTTTGATGCCTCCGCCTGACTGTCCATCTGAACTTTCATCCGCGTCGGCCTCCCACAGATACATTCCGGTGAGCGATAAGTCGTTCAAAGCGTTTAAAAGGTCTTGTTGCAAACGCTCATTCGTGTTGACTCGACCCGGCAGATAGGAATGGGCCGAGATGAAGACCTTTCCG